>CAWGRK010000001.1:0-300360 GCA_963824995.1 uncultured Actinomycetes bacterium
TCGACCAATTGGTAAGGGCGAACCGGCTTGGCAGGAGGGGTGAGGATGATGCGAAAGACGACGTGGCCGATCTCGTGCTTGGTGGTGTTGCTGTTTGTCGCTGCCTGCGGTGGAGGAACCGGTGACGGGGCAGAGACCACCGCCGGTGATGGGGCCGCCACCACCGCCGCCGGGGGTACAGCTACCACGGCCGCAGCAGCCGGTGAGCTCACCCCGGTCACGCTCCAGCTGCAATGGGTGACCCAGGCGCAGTTCGCCGGCTACTTCGCCGCGGTCGATCAGGGCTTCTACGAAGCGGAAGGGCTCGAGGTCGAGATCGCCGAGGGGGCGGTGGACATCGTGCCCCAACAGGTCGTGGCCTCGGGCGAGGCGGAGTTCGGGCTGGCGTGGGTGCCCAAGGCTCTGGTGTCCAACGAGGAGGAGGCCGACCTGGTCAACATCGCCCAGGTCTTCCAGCGCAGCGGCACGCTCGAGGTGTCGTGGGCGGACTCCGGGATCACCACGCCGGCGGACTGGGACGGAAAGCGGGTCGGCACCTGGGGATTCGGGAACGAGTTCGAGCTCACCGCCGCCCTCGAGAAGTTCGACGTGAACGTGGACGGCGAGTTGGTGCAGCAGCCCTTCGACATGTCGCTGCTGCTCAACGACGAGCTCGACGCCGCACAGGCGATGACCTACAACGAGTACGCCCAGGTGCTGGAGACGGAGAACCCCGAGACCGGCGAGCTGTACACGCCCGAGGATCTCTCGGTCATCGACTTCAACAACCCCGACGTGGGGACCGCCATGCTCCAGGACGCGGTCTGGGTGCAACGGTCGTGGCTCGACGATCCGGCCAACCAGGACATCGCGGCGCGATTCCTGCGCGCTTCCTTCCGGGGATGGGTCTACTGCCGGGACAACTTCCAGCCGTGCGTCGACATCGTGCTCGCCGCCGGACCCGCCCTCGGCGCCTCGCACCAGTCGTGGCAGCTCAACGAGATCAACAAGCTGATCTGGCCGTCGCCGGACGGCATCGGCGTGATGGATCAGGCCCTGTGGGACCAGACCGTCGAGGTGGCGACCTCGCAGTCGGTGATCCAAGAGCCGCCAGCCGAGGACACCTTCCAGGTCGACCTCGCCGAAGCGGCGGTGGCCGCCCTCGAAGAGGAGGGACTCGACGTCCGTGGCGAGGGGTTCGAGCCCACCGAAGTGGAACTGGCCCCAGGCGGCGAATAGCCGGGATCGGGCGTTCAGGCACACGGGCTAGTGCCCGGCGAAGGCCTCCTCCAGCCACCAGGAGGCCTCGCTGGTCACCTTGGCGTCGATCAACAGGGGTTTGTCTCGGGGCCCATTCACCCACCGCCCCACCGGATCGAGGTCGGTGACGTCGCGAACGGTCAACGCCTCGAAGCCGAACCCCCGGGCGATCGAGGCGATGTCGGTCGGGGGGAACTTGACGATGTCGAGATCGTGGCCGTGGGGACCGAAGTGGTGGACCTCGGCGCCGTACGCCTCGTCGTTGTAGACCACCACCACCATGGGGAGTCCGAGGCGGACCACCGTCTCCAACTCCGCCGCCGCCATCAACCCGCCGCCGTCACCCAGCGCCGCCACCGGGAGCCGGTCGGGCCGGGCGAGGGCTGCGCCGATGGCCGTCGCCAGCCCGAGCCCGATCGACTGGAACGCCTGGGTGAAACAGAACCCCCACTCGTCGGGCACCGAGAGGTACATGCTGGGGTATCCCATGAAGTTGCCCGAGTCGACGCTCACGATCCGCTCGGCGGGGAGCAGGTCGTCGAGAGCGATGGTCAGGGTGCGAGGGTCGATCCGCTCCCCGGTGCCGTTGTCCTCGTAGGGGACGTCCCGCCAACGGATCGACTGGCCGATCCGCCGCTTGAGCTGCTCCGACCTGTACCCGGGCGACCCATCGACCCTGCTCAGCGCGGCCTCTGCGGTGAGCCTCACGTCTCCCACCACCCCCTTGGCCCCCTCCCGATGCGCCCCGATGGCGTCAGGATCGTCATCCACCTGGATCACGGTCGCTCCGTCGCCGATGAGCCGTCCGTGGCTCATGGTCCACATGTTGAGGGCGCAGCCCCACCCGACGATCAGGTCGGCGCCCCTGATCAGCTCGGCGGCCAGCGGCGAGGAGAACCCGCCCGACACGTCGAGCGACCAGTCGCTCCCGTTGAACAGCCCCTTGGCCACCGCCGAGGTCGCCAGCAGCGCACCGGTGGCGTCGGCCAGGGCTTCCAGAGCCCGGCGGCATCCCGGCCCCCGGGCTCCCCGCCCCGCCACGAACACCGGGCGCCGGGCCTGGTCGAGCGCCTCGACCAGCATCGACAGACCATCGGCATCCGGGACTCGGGGAGCAGCGACGACCACCGCGGTCGCCACTGTCGGCCAAATCGCCGACGTCGTGAGCCTGGATGTCGAGCGGCAGGTTGAGGAGGACGGTCCGCCGCTCGCCTCTCGCCAGGCCGACCGCCGCCGCGGCGTCGGAGACCGCGGTGGCCGCCGAGCCGATCCTCATCGGCACCGCGCCAACCGACCTGGCCAGCATCTCCTGGTCCACATAGAAGTTGGACCTCGGCTGGGTGACCTCGGCGGCGACCACCACCATCGGGGTCCGGCTCTTCGCCGCCTCGGTGATGCCGGTCATGGCGTTGGTGAGGCCACACCCCTGATGGACACTCAACGCCGCCACCTCACCGCTCATCCGGCCGTAGGCGTCGGCCATGGTGGCGGCGCCACCCTCATGACGGGCGGCGACGAAGACGGCCCCGGCGTCGACCATGGCGTTGGTCACGTGGAAGTTGCCCGAGCCGACCACCCCGAAGACCTGCCGCACACCGCTCCCGACGAGGGTCCGGCCAACTGCCTCGGCGACCTTCATCAGGCGGCGACGAGAGCGAGCACCCGCACCGGCGACCCCGACCCGGTGACGATCTTCAACGGAGCGGCGATCACCACCGCACCCGTGGGCGGTAGCCGGTCCAGGTTCTGCAGCTGGGCCAGCCCGTATTTGCCGGCCCCGAGGAAGAAGGCATGGCAGGGAAACGGCGGGTCGAAGGAGTGGGCGGCGCCGGCATCGGTGCCGATCGTCTCCACCCCGATCCCCTGCAGCGGCGACTCCTCGGCCAGCCAACGGGCGCACTCCACCGACATGCCCGGGCTGGTCGGCCCGGTCTCGGTGTTGTTGACCATCTCCTCCTGGGTGGCGCGTGACGACCAGCCGGTGCGACAGAGCAGCCAACCGCCCTCCGGGAATGGGCCGTGCTCGGCCTGGAAGTCGTCGAGGTGCTGCTTCTCGATCAGGAAGTTGGGGTCCGCGGCGACCTGCTCGGCCACGTCGATCACCACCGCCGGGGCGACGAAGGCGGAGACGGGCACCGAGGCGACGTCCGGCTGGTCCTTCCCGGTCACCCAGTGGATCGGTGCGTCGAAGTGCGTCCCGGTGTGCTCGCCTGTGTGGAAGTTGTTCCAGTACCAAGCCGGGCCGCGGTCGTCGTACCTGCTGATCTCCTCCAGCTCGAACCGGGCCGTCTGACCAAACTCGGGCGGCAGCTCGAGAAGCGGCGTGTCGCTCGACAGTGGCGCCGTCAGGTCGACCACCTGCACGGATCCCGATGACAGGGCCGCGGTCAGATCGGCAAGGACGGTCATGCTCTCTCCTTGGTGACTACGCGTACCATCGTGCCATGCCCGCACCCACCACCCCAGAGGAGTACCTCGAATCGGTCCCGCCGGGGCGGCGGGAGATCGTGGAGGCGGTCCGGGACGTCATCAACGAGAACCTCCCCGAGGGCTACGAGGAGGGGATCCAGTACGGGATAGTCGGCTGGTACATCCCGCTGGAGCGGTTCCCCGACACCTACAACAAGCAGCCGCTCGGGCTGGCCGGGATCGCCAACCGCAAGCAGTACGTGACCCTCTACCTGAACTCGGTCTACGGCAACCGGGAGATCGAGGAGTGGTTCAAGAAGCGCTGGGCGGAGGCGGGCAAGAAGCTCAACATGGGCAAGTCGTGCGTCTACCTCAAGAAGCTCGACGACGTCCCCCTCGATGTGGTCGGCGACCTCATCGCCAAGGCGCCCCTCGACCAGTACATCGCCTACTACGAGGAGGCCAGAGGATCGGCGCGCCAGACCAGAGGGCAAGGGGTAGTCACTCCACGACCTGCCTTCCGTCGGCGTCGAGTCCGAGCCGGTAGAGCGCTCGGTTGATTGCGTCGATCAGCGCTCGACACTCGAGGATGCTGCGCCTACGCGAGCGAGTTGCGATGGCGTGGGACGAGTACGCGACGCTCTCACCCGACGCCGTAAGGGGCGAGTACATCGATGGCGAACTGGTGGTGGGAGCCCGAGCTCGGGCTCAACCGGCCGGGACAAGGAAGCGATCGCTCTCGGAGCCTTGACACTGCCCTCATCGAGAGTCAGCCTTGGAAACACGAAGCCAGGGTCAGAAACGCCAGGGGGAGGGTTCGATGTGGCGAGCAGGCGATGAGCTCGAGAATCCCGTGACGGGCGAGCGATCGGTCGTCCGCCGTGGGAGCGAGGACACCGGTGGGGAGTACATGCTCGCCGACATGTTCGCGCGTCCCGGGGCCCGGGTGGCCCTGCCGCACGTGCACCCCGGCGTGACCGAGACATTCGAGGTGCTCGAGGGACGGCTCGGCGTCATCGTGGGCGACCGTCGCCTGACGGCCGAACGCGGCGAGAAGGTCATCGTGCCCACGGGCACCGTGCACGATTGGTGGAACGACGGAGACAGCGAGGCTCACGTGCTGGTGGAGGTCCGGGGCCCGGGCGTCGCTCGCGGCGAGATGGCGATCGAGACCATGTGGGGACTGGCACGCGACGGGAAGACGAATGAGAAGGGAGCCCCCAGCTTCCTCCAGTTTGCAGTCATCGCCCACGAGTTCAGCGACGTCTTCCGGCCCGCCAAGCCGCCCCCGATCGTGCAGAACGTCGTGGTCGGCATCCTGGCACCGATTGGGCGCGCCCTCGGCTACAGGCCGACCTACGAGAAGTACAGCATCAGGCCCGCCCCCGACTGACACGCTCGCTCAGCTTCGTATGGTCTTCGAGGTGCGGCTCGCCGTGTGCCGGATGCAGCTACGGCCCGCGGATTGCGAAGTAACCCTTGGCCCCTTCTATCGCGGAGTCGACCGGGCCCAGCTTGCTCTTCGTGTTGCGCGAAACGGTTCGTCTAATCGCCAAAGGACTGATTCACAGTTCGAAACTGCCCGAGGAGCCGTTGCGCTTTGGAGTACTCAAGGCCGATTCGAGCATGGAACTCCCACTCCTCGATCGCATCTGGTCCATGACATACCTCGTTGAGCGCGTTTGCCAGTGCCGCCACCTCTGCAGCAGCCAGCCGCACCGTGATCTCTTCCACATCGGTCGTGATGATCTCCATGTGCCTCATCTCAGTTCTGTGAAGAATGGACGACCGCGACACGGGACGAAAGCCGTTCCGCCATCGACTCTCATCGGGTCACGAATGACCACCGTCCCCGTCCGGCCATCCCAGAATGCGGTTCGGCCTCCAGTCAAGCCTCGACTCTCTCCAACCTCCATGACCCGTTCGACGTGTCGGGCAAACTCCTCTTGAGACTTGATCCAAGGGAACTCGTCGCGCTCCGCCACGTGCTTCCGATAGGCGTGTCCTGATCCGATCTCTTGCGCGGCAAGGCTGCGGCCGAGCCGCACCGCGTCAGTGGAGGATTGCGCCCGAGTCAGATCCGTTCCGGCTTCGACTACTTCGTCGGCGTAACGGGCGAGGTGTGCCAAACGGGCGAGGCGGCCCCACGGAACTAGTCCCGGCCATGAACCAGCCGCAGGCGCTGAAGGAACCCTGCAGGCAGCGTTTGGCGTCGGCGACGCCGGACACCTCGGCGAGGAGGCTCCCCACCGGGGCAAGGACGGTGGTCAGCTCGGGGCGGTGGTCGGGCCACTCCAAGTCGCGTTGAGCCGCCGCTTGGCGGGCGTGCTGACCGAAGCTGCGCCACGGTTGCCACAAGGTGGACACATCGGAGAGTTCCCAGCCGGAGGCGGAACCGTTGCCACCGACATCGCCGACGACGGCGCGGGGAACGGCCAAGCCGTCGACCATCGCACCGGAGTCGGCGAATGGGTCGTGACCCTCGGCCCACTCGATCCGGTCACGAAGCATCCGAGCCCACCACTCCGCCTCGTCGGCGGTGCCAAGCAGAAGGTCGACCGCTCCAGTGGGTCGGTCAGCGAGCGCCAGCGCAGCGGTCACTGCATCGGTGGCGGGCGGCCAGGTTTTCACTGAGCCGCTCGAGGTTGGTGACCATCCCCTCCAGAGCCACCGGATCGAGTAGCCGTGATGCCACGGTGTCAAACGTAACACAACGCTATATAGCGTGAAAGTGCCAGGTTCGTGGCTCGGTGCGACACGGTTTGTCACACCGAGCCGATACGTTCAGTCGCGGGCGGTTGGTCGGGAGGAGGAGGGAGTACCGTGAGTGCCCGAATCATGGAAACCCGGATCCTGGAGTCGCTACGCGCCGGCGACCGGGTGGCGATGTCCTGGGACGAGTACCAGACGCTCTCACCCGACGCCGTACGGGGCGAGTACATCGACGGCGAACTGGTGATGAGCCCCTTCCCCACCGGTCTCCACCAGGACGTGTGCCGAACGGCTGGCCAATCTCATCGAGGCGGCCCTGCCCGCCGGAGTGCGGGTGCGTGAGTCGTGGGGGTGGAAACCGATGGCCGACGAGTTCGGCCCCGACCTCATGGTCTTCGACGACACCGAAGAGAACGTGCGATACACCGGTGTTCCCCATCTCGTGGTCGAGGTGCTCTCCACCGACCCCTGGCGAGACGTGGTCCGCAAGCTCCGCAAATACGCCGAGGTGGGTTTGTCCCGCTATTGGATCATCGACCCCGAGCAGCCCGAGCTGGTGGTGTACGAACGAACGGCATCTGGGGAACTGGGGGAGACAGGGCGGTTCGGGGAGGAAGACCACC
This sequence comes from uncultured Actinomycetes bacterium, assembly GCA_963824995.1. Classification (GTDB taxonomy): domain Bacteria; phylum Actinomycetota; class Acidimicrobiia; order Spongiisociales; family DATADW01; genus DATADW01. The sequence goes on from CAWGRK010000001.1 coordinate 6,984, forward strand.
CGGAACTCGACATCGGGCCTGCGACACTGACCCTGCGAGTCGGCGACCTGGCTCGATAGGTCCCGACTGTTATCCCAACCGGTACTCGACACTCGTGCCGCGCTTGCCGACCACGACCAGCACCCCAATCCTCCGCAGGCAGTACGCCATCTGCTGGGCGGCGCGCCGGGGGCTGCCCAGCCTCTCGGCCAGATCGGCGGTCGTGAACGTCTCCGGCAGAGCCTTCGGGCAAGAGTCCGGCCAGGTCATCGACATTCTCGAGGAGTAACGAGCTCACCACCTCGACAAGCCGGCACTCGACGACGACCCATCCCTTGCGGCGCCATGCCCGGCCGGGCATGTGCTCCCGGAGCTCCTCCTCGATCGTCAGCAGAACTTCGACTTCGAAGCGGGGATGAACCACGAGGTCGGGGAGGCTCGCCAGGTCTGAGAAGATATCCGTCGGCTTGCCGTGCCTGGGAGAACGGCGTCGACTCAACACGGTGCCGTGGGGGTCGATCTTGACGATCCACTTGTCGATGGGGATCGGGCGTACGACTCGGACTCGATGCCCGAGCTCGAGAAGCGATGTGACCTTCCGCTTCAGCGAAGAGAAGCCGCTTGTCTGGATCTCGACCAAGAGATTCCCTCGAACCAGATCGATGACAAAACCATCAACTGGAACCTCGGCTCGATCGTCGGGGAGGGCATAGAACCGTTTCAAGGAGGCGTGGAGTGGCTTCTCCCTGAGGGTCCCAATGTGTGGCACGGCCGACGGCACTTTTGGATCGTAGGAAGCCAGCGATCGCCATCTGTCGATTCCAGTCACGCCCTGCCCTGGCGCGGGCACGTGGGGTTCCCCAGCCGATGCGGGCAACTACCCCTTGATGGCGGCGTCGACCAGGGCGGCCTGTTCGGCTTGGTGCTGGGCGGCGTTGCCGGTGGCGGGGCTGGCGCTCTCGGGTCGGCCGGCGTAGAAGGGCTCTCGCCCGGTCAAAGCGGCGAGGCGGTGGCGGAGGAAGCTCCAGGCGCCCATGTTGGCCGGCTCCTCCTGCGCCCACACCAGATCGGTGTCACCGGGGAACATCCCCAGCGTCTCGTTGAGCTCCTTCTCGGGGAACGGGTAGAGCTGCTCCATCCGGATCAGCGCCACCCCCTCTTCCTGCAACTCGCGGCGGCGCCGCTCCAGGTCGTAGTAGACCTTCCCGCTGCACAGCACGAGACGACGCACCCCCGGTGTCTCGGCGGCATGGGGGTCGCCCAGCACCTTGCGGAACCCTCCCCCGGTCAACTCTTCGCACCGTGCTGAAGGTCTCCTTGGTCCGCAAGCAGCGACTTGGGGGTGAACATCACCATCGGGCGGCGCAGCGTCCCCGACACCTGGCGGCGCAGGGTGTGGAAATACGAGCCCGAGGTGGAGGGAATCACGATCCGCAGGTTGTTCCCGGCGCACATCTGCAGGTAGCGCTCGATCCGGCCGCTGGAGTGCTCCGGTCCCTGCCCCTCGTACCCGTGCGGGAGGAGCATCACCAGGGCGCTGCGCTGCCCCCACTTGTCGCCACCGGCGGAGATGAACTGGTCGATCACCACCTGGGCGCCGTTGCCGAAGTCGCCGAACTGCGCCTCCCACATCACCAGGGCGTCGGGCACCTCCACCGAGTAGCCGTACTCGAACCCGACGGCAGCGAACTCTGACAGCAGCGAGTCGACGATCCGCACCCGGGGGAACTCGCCGGGCTTGCTCTGCAGCGGGACCCAGTCGACCCCGGTCTGGTAGTCGGTGATGGCGGCATGGCGGTGACTGAAGGTCCCCCGCTGCGAGTCCTCTCCGGTGAGCCGCACCCAGTGGCCCTCGGCGGACAGCGAACCGATGGCGAACGCCTCGGCCATCGCCCAGTCGATCGTCCCCGACTCGACCATCTTGCGCCGCTCGTCGAGCAGCTTGGTCAGCTTGGGGTGGACGGTGAAACCCTCCGGCGGGGTGGAGACCCGCTCGGCGATCTCGCTGGAGTTGCTCGACCGATACCGGAGTGGGCACCACCTCGCTGGCGAGGGCTCTTGGACCGGCTCGAAGGCGGCGGGGACCATGTCCTTGGTCTCGGCGAACGCCTCCTCGAGGAGCCCGCGGTACTCCTCGAGCAGCGCCTCCCCCTCCTCGACCGACAGCTCCCTGGTGTTGACCAGCCGCTCCATGTAGAGCTTGCGCACCGAGCGCCGCTGCTCGATCAGCCGGTACATCACCGGCTGGGTGTACGACGGCTCGTCGCCCTCGTTGTGCCCCCGCCGCCGGTAGCAGACCATGTCGATCACCACGTCGCGGTTGAACGCCTGGCGGTAGTCGAAGGCGAACTGGGCGACCCGCACCACTGCCTCGGGGTCGTCGCCGTTGACGTGGAGGATCGGGGCCTGCACCGTCTTGGCCACGTCGGTGGCGTAGTGGCTGGAGCGGGCGTCGCCCACCGAGGTGGTGAACCCCACCTGGTTGTTGACCACGATGTGCACCGTCCCCCCGGTGCGGTACCCGGGGAGCTGGGAGAGGTTGAGCGTCTCCACCACCACTCCCTGGCCGGCGAAGGCGGCGTCACCGTGGATCAGGATCGGGAGGACCTCGTCGTGCCCGTTGGGACCGCGCAGCTCCTGCTTGGCCCTGACCTGGCCCTCGAGCACCGGGTCCACCGCCTCGAGGTGGCTCGGGTTGGCCACCACCTGCACCGAGAGCTCGCGCCCCTCGGGGTCGGTGTGGGTTCCCTTGGCGCCGAGGTGGTACTTGACGTCGCCCGAGCCCTGGATGGTCTCGGGGCTCAACCCCTCGAACTCGCCGAAGATCCGGCTGTAGCTCTTCCCGATGGTGTTGGCGAGGACGTTGAGCCGCCCGCGGTGGGCCATCCCGATGACGACCTCCTCCATCCCATCGGCGGCGGCGGCGTTGAGCACCGTGTCGAGCAGCGGGATGAGGCTCTCCGCACCCTCCAGCCCGAACCGCTTGTGCCCGACGAACTTGGTGTGGAGGAACCGCTCGAAGGCCTCGGCCTGGTTGAGCTTGCGCAGCGTCCGGAGCCGCTCCTCCCGGGGCAGCTCCGACCGGGGCGCCTCCACCCGATCCTGGATCCACGCCTTCTGCGCCGGCTCCTGGATGTGCATGTACTCGATCCCGGCGGTGCGGCAGTAGGCGTCGCGCAGGTGGGAGAGGGCGTCGCCCAGCTTCATCACCTCGTGCCCGCCGAGGCCACCGGTGGCGAACTCGCGATCGAGGTCCCAGATGGTGAGCCCGTAGGTGAGCGGGTCGAGCTCGGCGTGGAGTTGGGGCGGCTTCTGGCGGAGCGGGTCGAGGTCGGCGATGAGGTGGCCCCGTACCCGGTACATGTTGATGATCTGGAAGACCCGACCCTGCTTCTCCGCCCAGTCCGGGCTCCCGATCGCCGGGTTGTCGTCGATCGCCCAGCGGGCCGGGGTGTAGGGGATCTTCATGGCGCTGAAGATCTCGTCGTAGAAGCCGGACTCCCCGAGCAGCAGCGCTTGCATCCGCCCGAGGAACTCCCCCGACAGCGCCCCCTGGATGACCCGGTGGTCGTAGGTGCTGGTGAGGGTGACCACCCGGCCGATCCCCTGCCGGGCGAGGAACTTCTCGTCGGCACCGAGGTACTCCGGCGGGTAGGTGATGGCGCCCACGCCGACGATCACCCCCTGGTCGGGCATGAGACGGGGCACCGACTGCGCCGTCCCGATCATCCCCGGGTTGGTGAGGGTGGCGGTGGTCCCGGCGAAGTCGTCGGGGGTGAGCCGGTTCTGCCGCACCCGATGGATCAGCTCCTCGTAGGCGAGCCAGAACGCCCTGGAAGTCCATCTTCTCGGCGCCCTTGATGTTGGGGACGATCAGCACCCTGGTCCCATCGGGGCGCACCTGGTCGACCGCCAAGTCCGAGGTTGACCGAGGCGTGCCTGGCGATGTGCGGCTTGCCGTCGACCTCGGTGTAGGAGACGTTCATCTCCGGCATGTCGGCCAGGGCGCGGGCCACGGCGAACCCGATCATGTGGGTGAAGCTGACCTTCCCGCCCTGGGTCAGCCGGCCCAGTTGGTTGTTGATCATCCGCCGGTTGACCTCGAGCAGCTTGGCGGGGACGGTCCGCACCGAGGTGGCGGTGGGGACCTCGAGGCTCTCGTCCATCCGCTTGGCGATCGTTGCCGAGATCCCGATCAGCGGCTGGAGCTCGACCTCGGCGTCCTTCTCCTCCTTCGGTGGACGGTGGCTCGGCGTCGGGTGCCGGCGGCGGGGTCGTGGCAGCAGGCTTTGGCTCGGCGGGAGCGGCCGGTTTGGGCTCGGGAGCCGGTTTCGGTTCGAGCGGGGACGGCCACCGGCTCCGCATCGGACGCTGTCTGCTCCGTCGAGTTCGGGTCTCGTTGCGCCGCTTCGGGAGCCGATGCCGCGGCGTGCCTGAGCTTCGCCGTCCGGAGGTTCCACGCCCGTGTCTTCGACACCCGGTCGACTCGCCGGTGGGACCGCCGTAGTCGGCGAAGAACTCCTGCCAGGCGGGCGAAACCGACCCCGGGTCCTCGGCGAACCGGCGGTACATCTCGTCGATCAGCCAGATGTTGGGACCGAAGCTCTCGGCTTCGAAGGTGCGGGTGTCGGCCATGGATCGCCTGTCGGTCAATCGTAGCCCTGGGTACTCGCTGCGCTCGTAGACGGGAGACGGAAGGCGGAAGACGGCAGACGAAACCCCTTCTCGCTCCAGCCCAGCGGGGGCTGCTCCGCAGCGGGGCGCTTCCCCTTGCGGGGCGACGGAGCAAGCATTGTCTCCCCGCGCGGGGGACGGAAAATTCGTTCAGTCCCCCAGGGACTCGAAGGTCCAGTCGCCGTGGTAGAGGAGGTTGGTGGCGCCCAGTTGGCGGAGGGCGTCGGCCACCTCGACCCGCTCCTCTTCGGCGTCGACTCCGACGACGAGGACCGCCTTTCCGGCGGCCAGCTCTCGCTCGTAGACCTCGAGTTCGAGTTGCTCGCCACCGAAGACCGACACCGCCTTGGCGATCGCCCCCACCACCGGAGGTCGCTCCTCGGAGCGGTCGAGGTGATCGATCCCGGATTCGCCCGCGCAGCACCTCCACCCGGTCGTGGCCGGAGGCCGAGAGCGCGCGCCAGCGCTTCATCGACGCCGGATTCTTCGACCACCGCCAGAACCTGCTTTCCGCTGAGAGAGTGCGTTTCGGTCACGACCTGATCCTATGGCGATCGTCGGGGTGCGCAACACAGTCCCTCCGTAGACTGACCACGTGAACGATCCGGCAGCCGTCCACCGCCATCGCTTTCCCATCCTTGGAACCTGCAGCTACCTGGTGAGCCACTCGCTGGGGGCGATGCCGAGCGAGGCCAGGACCGGTCTGGAGCAATACGCCGAGCAGTGGGCGACCCGCGGGAGTCCTCGCCTGGGAAGACGGATGGTGGGAGGCACCGCTCCGGGTGGGAGATCGACTGGCGCCGTTGGTCGGCGCCCCATCCGGATCGATCGCCATGGTCCCCAATGTCACCATCGCCGAGGCGGTGATCGCTTCCTGCCTCGACCTGCGGTCGCCAAAGGCCAGGGTGGTGATCGCCGACCTCGACTTCCCCACCGTCGGGTACGTGTGGCATTCGGTGCCCGGTGCCGAGGTGCGCACGGTGCGGAGTTGGGATGGGATCACCCTCCCCACCGAGACCGTGCTCCAGGCGATCGACAGCCGGGTGGCGGTTGTGCTGCTCAGCCACGTCCTCTTCCGCAGCGGCGTCCTGCTCGATGTCGGACGCCATTGTCCGCGCCGCCCACGAGGCGGGCGCCATGGTGGTGCTCGACTGCTACCAGTCGGCGGGGACCATCCCCTTCTCGCTCACCGAACTCGGGGTTGACGCCGCCGTCGGCGGGTCGGTGAAGTGGCTGTGCGGTGGGCCGGGAGCGGGATGGCTCTATGTCAGACCCGACCTGCAGGACTCGCTGGTGCCCCGGTTCGCCGGATGGCAGGCCGACCGCGAACCCTTCTCCTTCCGCCCCGGCCCGTTGCAACCGGCGTCGGGGATGTGGCGGTTCCTGTCCGGGACGCCAAACGTTCCGGCGCTGGCGGCCGCCGAGGCGGCTTTCGGCGTCATCGCCGAGGTGGGCATCGAGACAGATTCGCCGCCATTCGCTGTGGGCCACGCAGTGGCTCATCGACCTCGCCGATGAGTTGGAGATACCGCTGCGTTCGGAGCGCCGTCCGGAGTGGAGGGGAGGCACGGTCATCCTCGGCGTCGAGGACGAGGACAAGGTGGCGCAACGGCTGATCGAGCGGCGGGTCATCGTCGACAGCCGACCGGGCGCCGGGGTCAGGGTGGGTCCGCACTTCTACACCACCAGGGAAGACCTGGAGCAGTTCCGCACCGCGTTGACCGACCTCCTCTCCTAGGGAGAGTTGTTCGGCAAAAGGGCGGTGACGAGGTCCAAACAGCCGCACCGCACGCTCACTGCTCCGGCACGCCTATCGCGACGGGAAGAGCGCGGCACCGTTTCCGAAAATGGGTCGATCGACCCGTTAACTCCGTCGGTCAATGCGCCGAATCACCATTTTCGAGGTGGAAGTGACCTGTGGCTCCGGGGGGAGCTGCTGGCCGCAAGTTGCGCGTCTCGCCACATCTGGCACTCCACTCTGATAGCGGACGGATAGGGAAAGGCGGAGGCCAGTCGTGGCGCTGAGCGAATCGATTCGACTGAGGACGTTGGCGCGAGCCTGCCCTTACACGAGGTCACGGAAACGGACGACGACGGCCCATGGCCCGTACGGGTCGCGGCCACCACCATCGATACCTCGCGGGGACTCCTCGCCGCCCAACCGTGGCAACTGGTGGTGAAGCGCGCCTTCGACATCATGGCCACCTCGTTGCTCCTCCTAGCTCTGATCCCGCTGCTACTGCTGACGGCTATCGCCGTGAAGCTGTCCTCACCCGGCCCGGTGTTCTACCGACAGCCCCGGGTGGGCCGGGACGGGGTTCCCTTCTCTTTCTGGAAGTTCCGCACCATGCGGGAGGACGCCGACCAGGTTCGCGCGCAGCTCGAGTCGCGCAACCAGCACGAGGGTCCGATATTCAAGGTCGTAGACGATCCGAGGATCACCTCCGTCGGCAGGATTCTCCGAAAGCTCAGCATCGACGAGGCGCCCCAGCTCTTCCACGTGCTCTCGGGAAAAATGAGCCTCGTCGGCCCCCGGCCCCCCTTGGCCACCGAGGTGGTCGAGTACGACGACTGGGAGGTGCAGCGGCTCCTGGTCAAACCCGGAATGACCTGCATCTGGCAGGTGAGCGGTCGCTCCGACATCGACTGGCCGACCTGGGTTTCGATGGATCTGGACTACATCCAGAACTGGAGCCTTGTCGGCGACCTCAGCCTCCTCGTCCGAACCGTCCCCGCCGTCCTCACCGGGCGTGGGGCGTACTGAGAAGCGTTTCACCACGAGTTCCGAAAGGGTTTACCTATGACTTCGCCTTCCTCGACACGACGACGGTTCTGGCGTGGAGCGGTCCAGGCGCGGCGGATAGTGACCGCCCCGACCGCCGGTCTCCGGCCGCTTCCCGACTATCTAATCGTCGGTGCCCAGCGGGCAGGTACCACGACTCTCCAGAAGCACCTGTTCATGCACCCCGACGTGATCCAACCGGGGTGGGTCAAGGGAGCGCACTACTTCGACACCAACTATCACGAAAGCGCCTCCTGGTATCGCGCACACTTCCCGACGAGCGCGACCCGCAACCGGGCCGAGCAGCGGTCGGGTGGTCCTGTTGTCACCGGTGAAGCCAGTCCCTACTACCTGTTCCACCCCGAGGTTCCCGGTCGGATCGCCGCTCTTATCCCTCAGGCGCGGATCGTGATGCTGCTTCGTGACCCGGTGGCCAGGGCCTACTCCCACTACCTGCACGAACAGCGCCGCGGCTTCGAGACATTGCCTCTGGAGGAGGCGTTGAGCACCGAACCGGAGCGCCTCGCCGGGGAGGAAGAAAGGCTGCACAGCGACAGGAATTACTCGAGCTTCTCACACCAGCACCACTCGTACGTGGCGCGGGGCCGGTACCACGAGCAGCTTGTCCGCTACCTGGAGCACTTCGACCGCGAGCAAATCCTCGTCCTCCAGTCAGAGGCCTTCTTTGCCGAGCCACGGAAGGGCTACCTGGAGGCATGCCGCCATCTCGGCATCAGCGAGTGGGCTCCGAACGGGTTCGACAACTTGAACGCAAACACCTACCTGCGGCCGTTGCCCGAAGATGTGCGAGGCCTGCTCGTAGACAAGTTCCACGAGCCCAACGAACGGCTCTTCGAACTGCTCGGCGAGTCCTTCGACTGGGCGAGATGATCGCCACCGTGGACAGGTTGTCTACCGATCTCCGCTGGGTGACAGAGCTTCTCTTCCCCGCGCCCGAGAAGGCGGGCCGGACGACCGTGTTCCGTCTCGTGGAAGACGGCCATCTACGCCTGCTGCTCCCTGCCGGAAGCCGCAGAGCGGCGGCGTCGGCAGCCGTTCGACCTGGCGGGATGGCCGGTGCCGGCGCCGGGCTGAGACGGGTCGCGGGTTGGCTCGGGCTCAGGGCTGGGCTGGCACAGCGTTCGATGCGGTCTGTGTCGGTGGCTTTGAACCACGAAAATCAATCGATCCACGAGCACCTCGCGGCGGCGCTCGGCCTCGACGCGGTGACCTTGGCAGTCGCCCTGGGACCGCCTCGCCCCAACCGCAAGCCGGTGCTGCAGATCTTCGACTCCTCTGGCTGCGTCGTCGGGTATGCCAAGGTCGGTTGGAACACGGTCACCGACAGCCTGGTCGCCCACGAAGCGGACTTTCTGGCGTCGGTCGATCGGAGCCGACTGGAGCACATCGAGTTACCCAAGGTGCTTCACCATGGTTCGTGGCACGGCCACCAGGTGGCCGTCCTCTCCTCACTCGTCCGACCGCGGCCGATCGGCGGACGTGTGGCCCGGGCGCCGCTGGCTGCCGCCATCTCTGAGGTTGCCTCGCTCGGCGATCACATCTCGGTCCCGCTGGCGGGTGGGCCCTACTGGGGTTCGCTGCTCGAGCGAACCAAGTCGCTGTCGGATCGCACAGCAGCCGCCCGCGCCAGGTCGGCCATCGACCTGTTGGCGCTGCGGCACGGGGGCGCAGACCTTGCCCTGGGCCGGTGGCATGGCGACTGGGCGCCGTGGAACATGGCTTCCGAGGGCGGCCGGCTCCGGGTGTGGGACTGGGAGCGGACCGCTCCTCACCGACCGGTCGGGCTCGATGCGATCCACTTCGAGGCGCAACGCATCGCTGTTGGCCGTCCGATCGACCAGTCGATCGTGTCCGAAGCGATCCGGAGGTGCAGCGAGACACTCACGGCACTCGGCATGGCCGGGGCGGTGCGCAGCGGGCTTCTGGCGGCGGTCTATCCGTTGGAACTGCACCTGAGGTACGCCGAGAGCCTCTCCGAGCACTCGGATACCGGTCCGGTCGATGTACCACCGGTACCTGCGCTGGTCACGGCATGAGGCGCGCCATCCTCTCCATCGCCCTGGTCGGTCTCATCGCCGGCTGCGCCACCACCGGGTCGCTCCTCGCCGAGGACACCGAAGATCAGACGACCACTTCCGCCCAGACCGGACAACCCGCGGCCTATGCAGACACCGTACGGCCCACCTGGCAGACGAACGGGCGGGTCGAGTCGATTGTCTTCTCCGACGAAGTCGTTTACCTCGCCGGCCAGTTCACCGCCATTGCTCCGCCGGGGTCCGACGAATGGGTCACCCAGCCCGCACGTTGCCGCCTTCGACGTCGACGAGCGGCGAGCCGCTCCCCTGGGACCCGGAGGTGAACGGTCGGGTGCGGGGACTGGACCTGGCCCCGACGGAGAGACGCCTGTTCTAGTCGGCGGGAATTCACGCGAGGTGGGTGGACAGCAACGGTCCGACGGTGGCCGCGGTTGACGCGGCAACCGGCACACTCCGTGACGACTTCCGGCCCGACGTGGCGGCAAGGTCAGATCGGTGCTGACCTCCTCGGATCGCTCTACATCGGAGGCACTTTCAACGAGGTCAACGGTGAGCAACGGTCACTGATCGCTGCGCTCGAGCCATCGACCGGAGAGCCGGTGCCGGTTGGGCGCCGCTGATCGAGTACCCCACCCACCCCGAAATCGCCAACGTGATCACCATGTCGTTGAGCGGGGAGACGCTCTACGTCGGGGGCACCTTCCGGACGGTGGATGACCAGAGCCGAAATGCCGCCGCCGCGTTGGCGGTGGCCGACGGCAGCCTCGAGAGTTGGAACCCGCGACTCCTCAGCCGGGCCGAAGATCTGGAGACGCAGGTCTACGACATCGCCATCGATGGTGAGCACGTCTACCTGTGTGGTGACTACCACCTGACAGACGGGGTCTTCACCCCCAATCTCGTTGCGGTGGATTCCGAGGGCCTCCGGCGCGAGGAGTGGGAGGTCACCACGGATGGTGGCGTGAACTCATGCGATATCGCCGGCGGCCATATCTATCTCGGCGGCCACTTCGAACTGGTCGGCGGGCCGAACGCCGACCCCAAGATCAACCCGACCCCGACCGGAGAGGAGCGCAAGCACCTCGCTTCCGTAAACCTCGCAACCGGCGAGGTGACCGGTTGGGACCCCAGAGCAAACAGCATTCCGGGCGTATACGCGGTGGCCGCGGGTGACTTCGGACTGGCGATCGGAGGCGACTTCGACGAGGTCGGCACCGACCACGCCAGCCATCGAGGGTTCGCCGTATTCCCATCAACTGAGACCTAAGGAACCAAGGAGAAATGAGCCGTACACATATCACAACGAGGAGGGCTTTCCTCCTGATCTCGATCGTCGCTCTCGCCATCACGGCGGTGCCGATCGATGCTTTCGCGGTCGATCACGGAGGCGTGGTCAACGTCGATCCGAACGACGACACCATCTCGTTCCTCGACGGCGAGGTTTTGGCGCTGGCCGAGGTCGGCGACAAGGTGATCGTCGGCGGCGACTTCACCCATGTTGGTCCGGCGATGCTCGGAGCGGCTGGTGTCGTGGACCTCGCCACCTCGACTTTCGGCGATGGCTTCCCGGATGTGGACGGCGTCGTGGTCGCGGTTGTTGCCGATGGTGCCGGCGGTTGGTACCTCGGAGGGCAGTTCAGTTCGGCAGGCGGTGAGGCTCGTGCCAACGCGGCACACGTCGATGCATCAGGAGCCGTCACCGGCTGGAACCCGGCACCCAACGGGCGGGTGGAGACCTTGTCGGTCTCACCCGGTGGCATCGTCATGGGCGGCAGCTTCACCGCCGCCGGTGGCGTCAGCCGGTCCAACCTGGCGTTGGTGGATCCTACGAGTGGGGCGGCGGTGGCCGAGTGGGACCCGGTGGTCAGCGGATCCGTCTTGGAGGCAGCGCTCTCCGGAGACGGCAACCGGCTCTACATCGGTGGAAGCTTCCTCACCGTCGACGGGACCGCCCGCAAGCGACTGGCGGCGGTAAGCACCTCCACCGGTGCACTCGATGCCGGCTTCCTTCCCGGCGTCGTCAATCTCCCGGTTCGCGCCATGGTGGAGCGGAACGGGACGCTTTATGTCGGCGGCGACTTCACGTCGATTGCCGGGATTCAGCGCCGCAGGCTGGCCACCATGGATTCTGCAACTGGAGGCCTGCGGGCGACCGATCCGGCGGTCAACGGCCGGGTGAAGGACCTCGCCATTTCAGGAGACGGTTCGACCCTCTTTGCAGTGGGTGCCTTCGGCACCGTCGGCGGGCAGGCTCGCAGCCTGGTTGCGGCGCTTTCCGCCTCGACCCTGGCCCCAACGTCGCTGAGCATCGCCGGTATCTTCGGATCCGTCGATGCGGTGGCCGTGTTGGATGCCGGCCGCATCGCAATTGGAGGCACGTTCCATATCGTCCCCAAGAAGGACAGGCCGCAACGGTTGGCGACGGTTGCCACGTCCTCCGGCGCGATCTCCGCCCTGGTGCCCGCGCCAGCTACTCCCGCGTTCCTTGACCCGCCCGGCAAGCTCCACATCCGGCGTGTGGAGTTGACATTGGCCGGTGGCCGTCTCGCCGTCGGTGGCGACTTCAGCGACTACGGGGTGGTGGCCAGGCCGTATCTCGTGGCAATGGATGCCAATACCGGGGCACTCGATCGGAGCTTCGCGCCCGCCCCCGACGACCCTGTGCTGGCCGTCGCCGGATCGAGCGATGGCGGGGCGGTGTTTGTCGGCGGCGAGTTCACCCACATCGGCTCCACTGCTGCCACACGGGTGGCAAAGCTCGACATCGACACCGGGCAGCCAGTGGCAGGCTTCTCAACCTCGGCCGACTCCAAGGTGCGAAGCCTGGTGCCGGTCGGGGACCGGGTCTTCGTGGGTGGATCCTTCAATGCCATCAACGGCTCGACGCGATCCAACTTCGGTGCGGTCGACGCCACGTCCGGTGCACTCGACCCCAACGTGGACCTCCCCATCACCGATCCCACCGGTCGCTCGGAAGACGGCGGTATCCGGGCGATGGCGGCGACATCCGACGGGAGCCGGCTGATGCTCCTCTACAACGCCGCCACGATCGGCGGTGTACACCGCCAGGGCGTCGCTCAGGTCGACCTGACCACCAGCCCGGTATCGGTCAGCCCGTGGTCGACGAGCCTCTACGACTACCAGTGCAAGACCACGGTCCCCCGCCCCCTCATGCGCGACCTGGCCATCTCACCGGACGACTCGTACGCCGTCGTGGTGACCAGCGGTGACAACTTCCCACCGGGTTGCGACACAGCGGTGGCGTTCCCGGTGGCAGCGTCCGGTCCGGTGCAGCCCCTCTGGGTCAACAAGATGCGTGACACTCTCGAGGCGGTGGCCATCTCCGACAGCGCGGTCTATGTCGGCGGACACTTCCGCTGGGCCGACAACGGTGCCGTCAGCCGTTTCCAGGTTGCGGCCCTGAGCCCGTCCGACGGGCGCGCTCTCGCCTGGGACCCTTCGGCGGATGGATTCCACGGCGTCGTCGAGCTCAAGGTGACCTCACGCGGTCTGCTCCTCGGAAGCGACGGGGATACGGTTGGCGGCGAGCCGCACGGACGGTTCGCCTTCTTCGAGGCACCTGCCCCCAACGCCACGCCTCTAGGCCGCGTTCACCGCGTCGTGCACCTGGCTGAGCTGCACGTTCGACGGCTCGGGCTCCTCCGATCCCGACGGCTCGGTGACGTCCTACGCCTGGGACTTCGGCGACGGAAGCGTACGGTACCGGGCCCGTGGTCCAGCACTCTTTCCCTCAGGGCGGGCGCTACACCGTGCGTCTGCGTGCAACCGACGGCAGTGGCGGCACCGACGCCGCCTACCGCACGGTCGTGGTTGCCTCTGAGCCGGAGCCTATCGCCCACCGCACGGCCATAGGCACGTCCGGGAACAGGACCTCGTTCACGGTCACGGTGCCGTCCTCGGTCCAGCAGGGCGACGCCATGGTGCTGTTCGCCAGCTTGAGCAACTCGACCGCGATGGTCGGTCAGCCGGCCGGTCTGAGCGGCTGGCAGACGCTCGGGCAGATCGATGTCAACGGGATGCGGACGTTCGTGTGGTGGAAGAACGGCTGCAGACGGGTGACGCCAACCGATCGGTATCGGTGGGCCTTTCCGCCATCGCCAAGGCCGACCTGACCCTGGTGGCCTATGACGGTACCGACCCCGTCGCGCCGATCGCAGCCTGGCAGTCGAAGGGGCGAGACCTCAATCCCGCCCCGACCACACCACACCCACGGTCGAGTCGACCATCGACGGAGCCTGGGTCGTCTCCTACTGGGCTGACAAGAACGTCGGCTACTACCAACTGGACGGCGCCGGCCGGCGACGTGGTGCGACGGATGGGTCTCAACATCGGATCAGGTCGTGTCACCACGCTGCTGTCCGACGATGCCACGGCTCACGGCCCAGGTACGTCAAGGCGGACGAACCGCCACCGCCGACGCCCCTGCCGCCAAGGCGACAATGTGGACGGTGGTCTTGCGTCCTGCCGCGTGAAGGGCTGCAGAACCAATCTTCCGCTCTGAGTTGAACAGTCGCGCCTCTGCCGTTTAGCGTCGGCCTCCGCCGGAGGAAGGGATTGCCGGTGACTTCACGAACGAGGGGCGTGGCGGTCGCGCTCGTAATGGGTGTGTTTGTGGCTTGTGCCGCACCTGTCCAGGCCGACATAGTGGTTCCCGATGAGGGTGCGTTGCTCGGCGTATACCCGAAACCCAAGGATGGCGACTGGACAGTCGAGGGTCAGAAACGGCGCTACAGCCAACTGGAGAGTGCCATGGGGCGATCCTTCGACATCGGCCACTACTTCCACAAGTGGGACACCAGCTTCCCGACCTGGCGGGAGGAGTGGCATGTCGAACAGGGGCGCATTCCCATGATCTCGTGGGCCAATTTCAGAGGTGACGGAAGTGGTGTCTACAGCTCGGACATCGTGGCCGGAGACGAAGACGATCTGATCAGAGCCCAGGCCCGATCGCTACGAGGACTTTGGGTCGCCGGTCTTGGTGCGATGGTTCTGGGAGATGGACGGCTCGAAGAAGGAGGAATGGGCACAGGATCCTGACACCTGGATCGCCGCTTGGCGACACATCGTCTCGATTTTCCGTGAGGAGAACGCCGACAATGTCGAGTTCGTCTGGTGTCCGAATGCGTCGGCCTTCGACAGTGACGAGGGAGCCGGCTGGTACCCGGGCGACGGATGGGTCGACTGGCTGTGCGCGGACGGCTACAACTGGGCGCCCGGTCAGGACGGTGCGGAATGGGGGTCACTCGGCGAGATCTTCGAGAACTGGTTTCACGATTGGGGCGATGACAAGGACATCCCGATGATGATCGGGGAGTTCGGTGTCCAGGAGCGCGACCCGGGAGAGAAACCAGCATGGATTCTCGATATTCCCGATCAACTCAGAACACACTGCCCGAGGTCAAGGCAGTCGTCTACTTCGACTCGGACACCATCTACGACTGGTGGATCGACACGACATCGGAGTCGCTCGATGCTTTCGCCGACATGTCCCAGGACCCGTGGTTCGATGCGGAACCCGGGGGCGGCGGAGGGGGCGGTGGCGGCGACCCGGACGACGTCTTCACCGATATCGACGGATCCGTCTTCGAGGCCGACATCCTCTGGCTGAGGGAGCAGGGCATCACCATGGGATGCAACCCACCGGACAATGACCGATTCTGTCCCACGGAGCCGGTGAGCCGCGGGCAGATGGCTTCCTTCGTGGCCCGGGCTCTAGACCTGTCGCACGGTGGGGGCGATGTGTTCGGCGATGACGAGGGCTCGGTCCACGAGGCGAACATCAATGCCCTCGCCGACGCAGGCATCACCAAGGGCTACGAGGACGGGACCTTCCGCCCAACCCAGACCATGAGCCGGGCTCACATGGCCGCCTTCCTGGTCAGGGCTTATCGCCTGGACCTTGGAGGTGCCGATGCCTTCAACGACGACGACGGTGCCTATTTCGAGAAAGAGATCGACGCTCTCGCCGCCGCCGGGATCACCGAGGGGTGCAATCCTCCGGCTAACGACCACTTCTGCCCACGGTCGGAAGTGACCAGGGGTCAGATGGCGGCATTCCTCCACCGGGCGGACGAGCCCTAGAGGGCCCGTTTCCTCAACGCCGGCGGTGGCGGGTGGCGGTGTTGGTGAGCACGGCGCCGAGGACGTTGATCCCGAGGACCTCGAGCTCGTGAAGAGTCTGGCGGGAGGATGAGATCCGTGCCACGTTCGCCCGGCTGCTGAACACCAGGCCGTCGGCAAGTTCGGAGATCCCGAGAGCATCCGCCGAGTCGAGCAGGGGCGGCGCCACCACGATCACCAGTGAGGCGTCGCCCGGCTCGTCCATGAGCTTTTCGAGCACGTCCAGTCGGACCCACTCCTCGACCGGCCCCACCGGATTCCCCGACGTGATGACCTTGAGTCGGGGGACGCCAGGAAGCCGCTGCGCCACGTTGTCCATCGACAGTCCGTCCATCAGCATCTCGGTCAGACCCGATTCGTTGGGCAGCCCGAGCACCTGGTGCAGTTCCGAGTTCTGCGTCTCTGCGGAGACCAACAGCACGTCGGTCCCACCGCGGGCGAGCGTGACCGCCATTCCGGCGGCGACAAAGCTGGCGTCCTCGCCTCTGCCCACGCTGGTCACGACCAGTTTCACCGGCTTGTCGCGCTGGAGGATCCCGGCGAGTGCGGCGCGCAGCCTGCGGAACCCCTCGGCGGTCGGCCCTGCTGGGTCGAGAGCAGCTGCCAGTTTGGCTCTGGATAGCGAGCCGATACCGCTGACCTTCCGCGGAAGCGCAGCGAGAACCGGAAAACCGAGCCGGCCTTCGAGGTCGGTGACGGTCCTGATCCTGCCGTCAAGGCGGTCACGCATGAAGGCGATCGGTACCCCGAGCAGAAGTCCAGCCCCGAGTGCGACGGCGACCGCCATGAACGGGCTTGGGCTGCTCGGGTTCTGTGGCAACTGGGCCGGCGTGAGGATTTCACCCGGGTCGGTGCTCAAGGCGAGCACGTTGGCCAGTTCCGTTTGCACCTGTTGGATCTCGCTGATGAGCAGGTCACGCCTGCTCTGGGCGGTGGCGAAAGCGGGCGAGTTGGGGTCGCTCCGGCCGATCTCTGCGTTGACCGTGGCCAGCTCCTGTTCGGCAGCGTCACGACGCGCCCGGATGTCGGCCACCTTGCGGGCGACATCCGCCTCGGCGACGGCGGCACGCTGCTCGAGGTAGGCCTCGGCAAAGCCCTGGGTGACGGCTTGGGCCCGCGCCGGGTCGGTGTCCACATATTGGATCTCGACGACCTGGGTGCCCTCGACAACGATGATGCTGAGGTTCTTGGTCAGATCTCGGTCATGAACGCCAGTCTTCTCGGCGACGTCGGCAGCCGTGGCCTCGGACAGGATGACCTCCCGCTCGGTCAGCAGGTTCACCAGCTGGTCGGGGCGGAGCGAAGTACGCCCGAGGTCCACTTTCGTGGGCCTGATGAGTACGACCGCTTCAGTCTGATAGGTCGCCACCTGCCGGAACCCGTAGGCGACGCCGAGCAGCGAACAGATCAGCGCGATACCGAGGACGAGCCAGCGACGGCGGCGAAGAACGGCTATGTAGTCGCTCAGCTGCAGCGACTGCTGTGGCTGAGGGGCGCGGGCGGTTGCCGGCTCTTGGTGGAGCTGGCGGGGCCGCGGCGCGGCAGGATCATTTGTGAGTCTTTGTGCGCTCATCGCTGAATCAGCCCTGAGATAGGGGTTGGGCCTTGATCTTCTAATCGGCAGAAACGGCCCGCCTCTCAAGTGCGATTCGTCGGCGATTCTCGTTCCAGCCAAGGTGAACTGCCTGGTAGAGGGCCTGCACTCAGGAAATGGGTCGCTCGGCCTATTCACTCGATTGCCTGGGCGTCGATAAGCGAAATCGGCCCTGGGGGCCTTCCGATTTCTGTAGGGGAAAGGAACATTGATGTCATTGCCAGTCAGCCGCGCCCTGGGCGACCTCGTCCCGGATGGGCAACCTCGGCGTGTTCTACTCGTTTGCTCTTCGGGAGGCCACTTGGCTCAGCTCCTCGCACTCGAGCCGTGGTGGAGCAAGCACGAGCGCCTCTGGGTCACATTCGACACGCTGGATGCCGTGTCCCTTCTTGCACATGAGCAGGTCGCGTGGGCGCATCACCCCGTGACTCGAAATCTCAAGAATCTATTCCGAAATCTGGTGTTGGCTCGCCGCGTCTTGGCATCGTTTCGGCCCGACATCATTGTCTCAACGGGCGCAGGGGTTGCAGTGCCCTTCTATGTGCTCGGCAAGCTGTTCGGGATACCGACTGTCTTCGTGGAGGCCTACGAGCGTGTCGACACGCGCAGTCTCACGGGACAACTGTGTCGACCACTCACCGATCTCTTCTTGGTGCAATGGCCCGAGCAGGCGCTGCTCTATCCAGAAGCGAAGGTCATCGGGAGACTGCTATGACGGCCATGCTCGAAATGCCGCGATTGCCCTTCACGTTTGCCACGGTGGGTACCGACCATCATCCCTTCGATCGCCTGGTCGACTGGGTAGATAGTTGGACGACGGATGGAGAGGGTCGCCACGCCCTGGTGCAAAGTGGAACCTCGAGGCTGCCGACGAACGCCGCAGGTTACGACTACCTCCCGCACCCGAGCATGACGGAGGCTTTTGGGGCTGCGCATGTTGTGGTCAGCCATGGAGGTACCGCCACCGTCCTGGAGGCGCGTCGCATTGGACGCCTGCCGATCGTGGTCCCCAGGCGCCCCGAGTTGGGCGAGCATGTCGATGATCATCAAGTCCGTTTCGCCAAGCGGCTCGCCGACCGCGGTCAGCTCGTCTTGGTCGAAGATGAGGCGGCATTGAGGTCGCATCTCGACCATGCCCTAGTCGATCCAATGAAGTACAGGCTCGAGCGGGATGAAGAGAACGCACGCATGGCGGCTCATCGCTTCGAGGTCCTGGTTACCGAGTTAATGGCAGAGAGGAATATCTAAATGAGCGAAAACGCTGTGCCTGTGCTTTTTGTAGGCGGCCTGGGACGCTCCGGGAGCACCTTGCTGGCCCGCATGCTGGGGACGATCCCTGGCATGGTCTCAGTCGGCGAGCTGGTTCACCTTTGGAAGCGGGGACCGCGCGATGGCGATCTTTGCGCCTGTGGCGCCGCCTTCGGAGAATGCGAGTTCTGGACCGAGGTGGGTCGGAAAGCCTTTGGAGGATGGGACCAGATCTCGATCGATGACGTAATTCGTGCCCAGGAGGCGATCGAGAGGGACCGATTTCTGCCCGCGATGGCGCTGACCAGAAGCGGAGAGACCGCGCACCGACTTACGCGATACGCCGAGTACCTCGTCCCCCTGTATCGGGCAATAAAGGACGTCACCGGCGCCGACGTGATCGTGGACACAGGCAAACACGCCTCTGCCGCCATGGTCCTCCGTCGAATCGAGGGTATCGATCTGCGGCTGGTGCACCTCATTCGCGACAGCCGAGGTGTCGCCTATTCCTGGACCAAGCGTCGTGTCACGTCCCGAGCGGAGCGACGGTGCCCCAATGCCGATGTGGCGTCCCGCGCACACGGCGACGCGTTACATCGCTTACAACCTCGTGCTTCAAGGCATGGCGCGCACCGGGACACCAACGGTTCGGCTTCGGTATGAGGACCTCATCGCGGATCCGATGACCAACCTCCGGCGTGTTCTTTCGCTGGTCGATAAGGAGTATGCGCTTCCGGAGGGTCTTCTCGAAGGCACGCACGACCTGCCTGCCGACCACCAGATCGCCGGCAACCCCTTTCGATTCGAGAGAGGTCCACTTGTGCTTCGGGTTGACGACGCGTGGCGAAGCCGGCTTGCGATTCGATCGCGGGTCACTGTGACCGCTATCACCTGGCCCCTACTCGCCGCATATGGATATCTCGGAGGGAAAGCATGAACATGACAACCGGCTCCGATCGGGGCGTCTCGGTGGTGATCGCCACGCACAACCGTCCTGAACTGCTGAGACTCGCTCTCGATGGGGTCTTCAGCCAGAACCACCCTCTGGAGGTGATAATCGTCTTCGATCAGTCCGATCCCGATCTGGGTCTACTGCAGGAGTACGAAGGCCAGCGAATCCGTTTGGTCCGCAATACACGCACCCCCGGACTGGCCGGGGCACGTAATACCGGTGTTATGGCGGCGTCCGAACCATGGATTGCCTTCTGCGACGACGACGACACCTGGCTCCCGGAGAAGCTCGCCAAGCAGTTCGCGCGTCTCGACGACGCCGGCGGCGATGTATGTCTTGGTGGAGTCACGGTTCTTTACGAGGGTCGTACGTTTGATCGGATTCCCGACAGCGAGATGCTCCTCTTCGAGGACCTTCTGCAGTCTCGAGTGTTTGCCGCGCATCCCTCGACGGTTCTCGTGAGGCGAAGGGCGATGTTGGAACGGATCGGGCTGGTCGACGAGCAGACCCCGGGCAGCTATGGCGAAGATCACGAGTGGCTGCTCCGTGCCGCAAAAACGGGTTCCGTTGCTCTGGTCCGCCAGCCCTTGGTGATCGTGAGGTGGCATACCGGGTCCTACTTCGCTGACCGGTGGCGGCTGATCATCGAATCGATCGACTACATGCTCGGACGCTACCCCGAGTTCGAGTCCCAGCCGGCCGGGATGGCTTGGCTCGGGGGCCGCAAGGCATTCGCCCTCGCTGCCCTCGGCGAAGGGCCCGAGGCGCGACGCGTCGCGTGGGGTGCCATTTCGCACAATTGGAAAGAGACACGGGCCTATCTGGCCGTCTTGGTATCCATGGGTGTTCTGCCTGCCGATTGGGTCCTGCGAGCCGCGCATTCGCGAGGCCGTGGGGTCTGAAGCAACGATCGGGGGAAGAGTGACGACCCTGGCCCGAGATCTCAGGGGCTATTCACAGAGGGCATATTTGCCTGAGGGGTGGCCAGTGCTCGCCGTCCTCTGGGCCTACCCACTGTGGTGGGCACTTGGTGTCGCGTCCTACACATGGATCCTGGCCGCCATACCCGCAGCGATCTGGCTCTGGGGTCAGCCCAAGGTCTCCATTCCGAAAGGGGCGGGCCTATGGGCTCTATTCCTCGGGTGGATGCTCTTGTCCGGCACACAGGTCGAGCCGGGACCCTCGATACTCGTCTTCGGGTACCGCGCTGCTCTATACATTGCCTCGGGCATCCTGTTGCTCTATGTGTACAACCTCACCGCGGGAACTCGAAAGAAGGTCGTCACTGCCTTGGCCGCGTTCTGGGCGATGGCGATTGGATTCGGATTGGTTACCTTGGTGGTGCCCGACTTTGAATTTGTGAGCCCTTTCGAACAGATTCTGCCCAAGGGTCTGGCGAGTACCGATCTCGTCCGCCAGCTTTCGAGGCCTTCACTCGCGCAGATACATGACTTTCTTGGGTACGAGGTCTCCCGACCCGCTGCTCCTTTTGGCTATACGAACAACTGGGGATCGGCGGTTGCTCTGCTCGCCCCCATTGCATTGGTCTGGGCGGCGTCGACTCGTGGTGTCAAGCGAGTAATTGCCATCGGAATTGGGCTGTCAGCGCTTATCCCGATCGTCCAATCACTCAACCGTGGCCTCTGGATCAGCTTGGGGGCCGGCTTCATTTACGTAGCTCTGCGAGGCGCTCTCCAGGGCCGGGTCCGGACCCTCGTCTTCCTGGTGGCGGTGGGCGCCGTGATAGGTGGCTTGGTGCTCGGAACCTCGCTCACCGAACTGGCAGCAGGTCGGGTGGAGGAAGGGCACTCCGACGACCGGCGGCTCAACCTCTACGGGCAAAGCATCGAGGGGATCGCCGCCTCCCCGCTCGTCGGGTACGGGGGACCGATCGAGGATCCGGAGAAACCGGACCGGGCACCGGTCGGCACCCACGGTCAGATCTGGATGGTGACATTCTCCCACGGCATACCGGCAGCAATCGCCTTCGTCGGCTTTCTCGTCTATGCGATGGTGGCGACGCGACGCGGACCACCCCGCAGCATCGCTTTCGCCGCAAATGTCACCTTTCTCATCGCGTTGGTGCAACTTCCCATCTACACCTTCTTTCCGGCACAGATATCGCTGCTGTGCATCGTGGCGGCGCTGGGAATGGCCAACGTTCGGGATGATGAAAGGGCGCTAAATGCAGCTCCGCGGTAAGACCACGGACACCGCGACAGAGGTGCGGTCCTCATCCGATGTCGGCAGCCTCGCCCGCGGCGGCAGCGTGAACCTACTCGGCGCTGTCGCCTTCGCCGGATTGAATTTTGCACTCGTCGTAGTGCTCAGTCGCAATCTTGGCGCCGAGGGTTCTGGCCGAATACTCGAGGCAATAGCCATCTTCAACATCCTCTCGGTAGTCGGGTTGCTGGGGATCGACACCGGGCTGGTACGCACCATTGCCGCTATGCGGGTAACAGATCGAAGCGGAGAAATTCCCACTTTGCTTGTCGTGGCCATCACTCCCGTGGTCCTCGTGTCGGGACTGCTTGCGCTGGCTATGTATCTCGGCGCCGGCCAAATCGCCGACATCTTTGCCGACGGGGACCAGGGTGTCTCCGCACTCCTCAAGGATCTCGCTCCGCTGCTACCAGTGGCATCCGTGTATTGGGCATTCATCGGTGCCGGCCAGGCATACGAGACGATGCTTCCCACGGTGCTGATCGATCGCCTGGGTAGACCGCTCGCACAACTTGCTTTTGTCTGGCTGGCAGTGGTGGCGGCTTCCGGCTCGGCGATACTGGCGCTGGCATGGGGTCTTCCCTTCGTAGTTGGGTTGGCAGCAGCCGGCCTGTGCTTTGTCGCGCTTCTTCAGGCGCGCTAGGCGGAAACAAGCAAACGTCGCGCCGCGGTCCGGATGGAAGTCTCTGGCGAAGGAGTTCTGGTCTTTCACACTCCCCCGCTCGCTGGCTTCCATCTTCCGAGTCGCCGTCCAGTGGCTCGATGTTGTCCTTGTCGGCGCCATGCTCGATCTCCGCGCAGCCGGTATTTATGCCGTCAGCACCAAGCTGATACAGCTGGGGGTGTTCGTGGCGAGCTCAGTAGCTCAGGTGGTTCGTCCCCGGTTCAGCCGCCTGCTCGCGCAGGGCGAAGGAAAACGGGCACGATCCTTGTATCAGGTAGCCACCGGATGGCAGGTAGCCCTGACCTGGCCTCAATACCTCATAGTGGCACTGTTTGCCACCGTGCTGTTGCGGGCGCTCTTCGGGACAGAATTCGCCGAGGGAGCGCCAGTAGTAGCCATCCTCGCCCTGTCGGCGATGGTTGGAGCGGCAGCAGGACCGGTCGATGTCGTGCTGCTCATGGCTGGCAAGAGCACGTGGAGCCTAGGCAATGCGGGGCTTGCCCTCGCCATGAATATCGGCCTCAACCTCTTGTTGATCCCACGCTTCGGAATCGTCGGGGCGGCGCTCGCTTGGGCGATAGCGCGGGTTGTCGCCAATCTTCTCCCCTTGTTCCAAGTCGGCCGTTCTCTCGGGTTTCATCCCTTTGGCCGGGAGCTCCGGTACGCCGCGGCGGGGTCGCTGCTCACGTTTGGACTGATGGCGTTGGCGATTCGAACCGCGCTCGGCACGTCACCACTGGGCCTGCTCGTAGCGGCTTGCCTGAGCCTGATCTTCTACGTCGCCTACTTGGTCCGGTTCCGGCAAGAGGTTGAGCTTCCCGAGGCATTCAAAGCACTTCGCCCAGGGCGGCCAGCGCCGACCAGTAGTTAGGGCCGACCAGTAGGTAGGGCAGGCCGGTAGGTAGGGCCGGCCAGTAGTTAGGTGCGAGGTAGCAGGACGGGCAGCGAAGCCGGCGGTGGCTCCACCCCGGTCCAAAGAGTGCTCACGACATCGTGGTTGGGGATGCCGTCATCGTCATAGAGGTGCCCAAGACCCATGACTTCGAGGACTTCGAGCGCCGCTCTGCGGGCATCCTGTGGCACCCGAGACTTCCAGCCGATCGCCGGATCGGCGCTACCGGAGACACCGTCGGGGCGTGCCAGGCGACTGGGCCTGTTGATGGCTTGTTCTGCTTCTCGGTCCCATCCCTCACCGAGGAATTCAAGAAGCTTCCCGCCCTCGGTCTTTGGATCCCGCACCAGGTCCTCGTAGAAAACAAGATGGACTTGGTCCCGGTCGACCTGTCGGAAGGGAATGAGCTGCTCGATCGACCACTGGGCGATGCGACGCTGAAAGGGATCCCGAAGGACGGCAAACTGACCCTCGACGAGTCGGAGATGGTCGGCAACCAGCTCGGGCTGGCTGAGAAGATCGTCGAGATGGTCCTTCCAGCCCATGCGCAGAGCCGATTCGGCGACTGCGAACGGATGGCGGACAAGCCATACGATGCGAACCTCTGGAAACCGAGTGGCAAGGTTCCCCATCAAGAGGTTGGCCCGTATCTCTTTGACGAGCCGGCGCCTTGCAATTCTCGCTCGGTTGTGATGATCGGCCCAGGGGTTCCGCAGTTGGCCGCGCAGAATCCTCTCAATAGGTTCCAGATAGACCGGATTGGCATCATCGGTGCGGAGGTACTGGAGGGAACTGAAATGCGCCACCGCCGGTACACGCTTTGGGTTCAGCGGCTCGAAGATGATCCGGTAGTCATGGCGTCGGTCGATCAATTCCTGAACCCATGTAGTCCCGCTGCGGCCTGATCCGGCGAGCAACACTGTGCCCTCCAAGCTCTCCGACAGGTCGAGGAAGCTCCTGCTGCGAACCGTCCAAAGACCGGCCCTAAGGACGTTGCGAATCACATTGGCATCGGAAGGCATGGCGATCTATCGGCCGGTGCCACTCACGCCTTGATACCTATCACCCTCGTGGCGCGCCCCGATTGATGTGAACTTCACGAGTCGGATTCGTCCGACTCGGCCTCGGTCGATGCGACTGGCTGCTCACTATGTGCGTGCTTCATCGCCACGTCACCACGCCGGGCAGCACGGAGGAGGATCAGCGCCACGCCTACCAGAATCACCCACACGACGACGATTGTGATCACCCAGCGCATCTCGGTTCAGTATCGCCGCCGGCTGGAGAAAGTGTTATCGCGTGGATCTTGATAGTGGTCGGCCCACTCGGCAAGCTCGGATGTGGGCCTAGCGACCCATTCCCGGTAGAGCCCTCAAGGGCGGACCCACAGCCGACGATGCTTCTCCCATAAGGAGTGGGTAGGGCGGTTCACGGTGCCCGCACGAGCGAGCGCCACATCCCCTAGCCGTTTGGAATGTGCTGGCCCGAATGGGGGCGGTCAGCCATAACCCTAGGAGGAATAGCGTGGCTCGACGTGCGCGCTCGTTTGTTTTGGCATTCGTCATCGGCGGTCTGTTGGTGGGCAGCTTTGCGCTGCCTGCAAGCGCGGCCAACCCCGAGCACTCGGTAGTGGTCAACGACAACCCCGCTGACTTCACACCACACGTGGTCGACGGGCGCGTCTACGCCATCATCCAGGTAGGCAACAAGATGATCGCCGGTGGCTCGTTCACCCAAGTGCAGCAGACCGCCAACGGCGCCAACATCGCCCGCAACCGGATCTTCGCCTTTGACGCCACCACCGGTGTCATCGACCCCAACTTCAAACCCAACATCGACGGTGACGTCTACTCGTTGGTGGCGACCCCCGACGGTCACATCATCGCCGGAGGCACGTTCAGCAACGTCAACGGCGTCGCCTCGCAGAAGTTGACCAAGCTGAATCTCAGCGACGGCCAGCGGGTCACGCATTCACGGCGCGGACGGACGGCCGGGTCAAGGACATGGTCCTGCGCAACGGCAAGCTCTACATCGCCGGCGGCTTCAGCCGGGTCAACAACATCGTGCGCGACCGCCTCGCTGCGGTCAACCCGAACACGGGAGCGCTGGACCCGAACTTCATCATGCCGGTCACGCAGTCCCGCGACGGGGTTTCGGTTCCCAGCGTCTACGCCATGGAGGCTGATCCCGGCGGGGACCAAGCTGATGATCATCGGCAACTTCACCAACGTCGGCGGTCAGCACGCTACCAGGCGGCGATGATCGACCTCACCTCATCGCCGGAGACGGTGGCCAACTGGGACACCGAACGGTATCACCCATCGGCACCTGCGCCTCGGTTTTCGACACCTACATGCGCGACGTGGCCTTCTCCCCCGACGGGAGCTACTTCGCCATCGTCACCACCGGCGCCTACGGCGCCGGGACCCTGTGCGACGCCACATCCCGCTGGGAGTCCAACGCCACCGGCACAGCAACCTCCAGCCGACCTGGGTGGACTCCACCGGCGGCGACACGCTCTACAGCGTGGCCATCACCGGCACCGCCATCTATGTCGGCGGTCACCAGCGCTGGTCGAACAACGCCTTCGCCGGCGACCGGGCCGGCCCCGGCGCGGTCGAACGCGACGGGATCGTCAGCCCTCGACCCCGACACCGGACTGGCCCTCTCGTGGGACCCGGGCCGGGACCGCGGCGTGGGTGTGTTCGTGCTCTACCCCACCGAGCAAGGCCTCTGGCTGGGAAGCGACACCGATCGGGTGGCCGGGAGACGCACCGCAAGCTGGCCCTGTTCCCGCTCGCCGGTGGCACCGTCGTTCCGGAGAACGAGCAGATCGGGCTCCCCAACGACCTCTACAACATGCCGGTCGAGTCCTGCCCGGCACCCGACACCACGATCCTCTACCGGGTCAACGGTGGCGGTCCCACCCTGCAGTCGCTCGACTGCGGACCCGACTGGGTCAGCGACGACGCTGAGGGCGCCCAGTACCGCAACACCGGCAACGGCGCCGGCTGGGGGACCGGAGTCACTCTTCCCGGCGACTTTCCCGCCACCACGCCACCGCAGGTCTTCCAGTCGGAGCGGTGGGACGACGGCGGCTCCCCCGAGATGGAGTGGAGCTTCCCGGTCGCCGCGGGACACCCCCGTCGAGGTGCGGCTCTACTTCGCCAACCAGTACGACGGGACCGCCAACGTGGGTGGCCGTGTCTTCGACGTCTCCGTCGAGGGCAACAAGGTGCTCGACAACTACGACATCGTGGCCGACACCGGTGGCACCCAGCGGGCGGCACGGTGAAGCGGTTCAACGCCACCAGCGACGGGACCATCAACATCCTGTTCGAGCACGTGGCGGAGAACCCGCTGATCAACGCCATCGAGATCGTGCGCACCGACCTGCCGCCGGGCCCCCAGCCGGGTGACATCGACTTCCTCGGACGTCGGCTTGTTCAACGGCGGCGGTCCTCAGACATCGAGCACCGTCTCCACCCCCGGTTTCGACTGGGGCGAGGCGAGGGGCGCCTTCGTCAACAACGACGTCCTCTACGTGGGACGCCAGGACGGGACGATGACGGCCCACAGCTTCGACGGACAGACCGTCGGTGCCGGAACCGAGGTGGACCTGCACGGGCTCAACACGTACAACTTCAACGTGTCGAGCATCACCGGGATGTTCTTCGACGGGACCCGCCTCTTCTACACGGTGGCGGTGACGGCCGGATGCACTGGCGCTACTTCCTCCCGGCGAGCCAGCTGGTGGGTGCCCTCGACTTCACCATCGCATGGCAACTGGAGCGACGTGGCCGGGATGACCATGGCCGACGGCAAGATCTACTTTGCCCGGACCAACGGCAACCTCTACTCGGTGGACTTCGCCAACGCCGCTCCGGTGCCCGGCACCGAGGTGCTGGTGAGCCCGGCGAGCGCCGGATACGACTGGGCCTCGCGTGCCATGTTCGTCTACCACCAGTTCGCCGACAACCAGGCGCCGACGGTGCCCGGCAAGCCGGCCGGACAGGCGACGGCGACCGACACGATCAACATCAGCTGGAGCCCCTCCAGCGATGTCTCGGCCATCACCTACCGGGTCTACCGGGACGGTGGAACCGACCCCGATCGGTGAGACCTCGGGCACCAGTTGGACCGACAGCGGTCTGGCTGCCGAGTCGACCCACACCTACCGGGTGAGACGCCGTCGACGCCTTCGGCAACGAGAGCGCCCTTTCGGTGGCCTCCGACCCGATAACGACGCTGCAGGAGCCGGACACGACGGCGCCGGTCAAGCCGGCCGCCCCGACCGGGACCAGCAACACGACCGACTCGATCGACGTGACCTGGACAGCG
This sequence comes from uncultured Actinomycetes bacterium, assembly GCA_963824995.1. Taxonomy (GTDB): domain Bacteria; phylum Actinomycetota; class Acidimicrobiia; order Spongiisociales; family DATADW01; genus DATADW01. The sequence goes on from CAWGRK010000001.1 coordinate 34,531, forward strand.
ACCACGGACAACCGTCCGGGGACGATCACCTACCGGTTGTACCGGGACGGTGGAACCACCCCGGTGTTCGAGGGCACGGGTCTGACGTACACCGACACCGGTCTCACCGCCGGCTCGGTCCACACCTACAAGGTGGAGGCCGAGGACGTGGCGGAGCAACGTCAGTGAGCTGTCCGACTCGTCGGCGCAGATCACCGTGCAGACCCCCGACACGACGGCGCCGGCCAAGCCGGCCGCCCCGACCGGGATCAGCAACACGACCGACTCGATCGACGTGACCTGGACGGCGACCACGGACGACCGTCGGCGGGCGGTCACCTACCGGTTGTACCGGGACGGTGGAACCACCCCGGTGTTCGAGGGCACGGGTCTGACGTTCACCGACACCGGTCTCGCCGCCGGCTCGGTCCACACCTACAAGGTGGAGGCCGAGGACGTGGCGGGCAACGTCAGTGAGCTGTCCGACTCGTCGGCGCAGATCACCGTGCAGGTGCTGCCTGCGGAGATCTTCACCGACGACTTCTCGACCGGCAACCTCTCGAAGTGGACGGTGACGGGCAGCCTCGTCATCGACACCGACCAGGGGTCAGCCGGCTGCCAGCGCCCGCGGGGCGGTGACCAACGCCAAGGCCATGGGTTCCAGGGTTCTCCCCTCGACCTACGGCTCGCTCTGCATGAGCACGGCGGTCAACGTGCAGTCGCTGGGGACCAACACCGACCTGTTCCGGATGCGCACCGCCGCAAATGGAGCGGTTGCCAAGGTGTACGTCGCCGCCAACCGCAGGCTCTGGATCCGTTCCGACGTGAGCGGCCAGCAGGTGCAGATCCTCGGCGACACCCTGCCGCTCAACGGCTGGGCCACTGTGGAGCTGTGCGGGACGGTCGGTGCCAGCCGGCAACTTGGACCCTCCGGGTCAACGGGACCGTGGTTCGCACGACTGGGTGGCCAACACCGGCACCACGCCCATCGGGCGGGTCCAGATCGGCGACTCGGTCAACAAGACCTGGACCATCAACTACGACAACGTCGTGGTCGACCTTCCATAGGTCGGATCCACACCTAGTGATGACGGCCCGCCACCCGGCGGGCCGTCGCACATCCCAATCAATGTGACGCAGCAACCGAGGAAGTCATGAACCTTCATCGCCCCCGTACCATCCGATTTCTCGCCCTGACAGCGCTTTTCGCCCTTCTCTTGACGGCGCTGCCGTCCGGCCCCGCAGGCGCCGCCTCGATCCCGATTGCCATCCGTGCGGTGGGTCAAGGCGCGGCGAACTGGACATCTGGCTCGGTGACGGTGCCTTCATCGGTGATGCCCGGTGATGGTCTGGTGCTGTTCGTATCGATGGGCGGGACGGGATCGGTGTCGACCCCGACAGGGTGGACCGCCGAGGGCACCCGGCTGGCCTCTTCCATGCGGACGGCGCTTTTCTCCAAGGTGGCAACTGCGGCCGATGCCGGGGCGCGGGTGACGGTGAGCCTCTCTCAGCAGCAGAAGATGAACCTGGTGGTGGCCGCCTACTCCGGGACCGACCCGGAAGACCCGATCCACGCCTTCGCCTCAGCGGGGGAGACGACCAGCCGCTCCGGGCACACCACCCCCATGGTCACCGCCACCGAGGCGGGGACCCTGGCGGTCTCGTACTGGTCGGACAAGTCCTCTGGGACCACCTCCTGGACGGCCCCGGCGGGGCAGACGGTGCGGCACACCTCCTTCGGGAGCGGTGGGGGCCGGATCTCGGCGCTGCTCACCGACTCCGGGTCGCACGGGGACGGCGGGGAGCCACGGGGGGATCACCGCAACCGCCAACACCGCCTCGGACAAGGCAACGATGTGGACCGTGCTGCTGGCGCCGGCCCAACCGGTCGGGAACCAGCCACCCACCGCCGACTTCGACGTGTCCTGCACCGGGCTGGAGTGCGACTTCGACGGCACCGGCTCGGACGATCCCGACGGGACCATCGACACCTGGGCGTGGGACTTCGGCGACGGCGACAGCGCCACCGAGGCCAGCCCCACCCACACTTTCGGGTCGGCGGACAGCTACCAGGTGACCCTCACAGTCACCGATGACGACGACGCCACCGACACCCACACCGAGACGGTCACGGTCGATGTCTCCGCCTCGATCCCGATTGCCATCCGTGCGGTGGGTCAAGGCGCGGCGAACTGGACATCTGGCTCGGTGACGGTGCCTTCCTCGGTGATGCCCGGTGATGGTCTGGTGCTGTTCGTATCGGTGGACGGGACGGGATCGGTGTCGACCCCGACAGGGTGGACCGCCGAGGGCACCCGGCTGGCCTCTTCCATGCGGACGGTGCTTTTCTCCAAGGTGGCAACTGCTGCCGATGCCGGGTCGCGGGTGACGGTGAGCCTCTCTCAGCAGCAGAAGACGAACCTGGTGGTGGCCGCCTACTCCGGGACCGACCCGGAAGACCCGATCCATGCCTTCGCCTCAGCGGGGGAGACGACCAGCCGCTCCGGGCACACCACCCCGATGGTCACCGCCACCGAGGCGGGGACCCTGGCGGTCTCGTACTGGTCGGACAAGTCCTCGGGGACCACCTCCTGGACGGCCCCGGCGGGCCAGACGGTGCGGCACACCTCCTTCGGGAGCGGTGGGGGCCGGATCTCGGCGCTGCTCACCGACTCCGGGTCGCCGGGGACCGCGGGGAGCCACGGGGGGATCACCGCAACCGCCAACACCGCCTCGGACAAGGCAACGATGTGGACCGTGCTGCTGGCGCCGGCCCAACCGGTCGGGAACCAGCCACCCACCGCCGACTTCGACGTGTCCTGCACCGGGCTGGAGTGCGACTTCGACGGCACCGGCTCGGACGATCCCGACGGGACCATCGACACCTGGGCGTGGAACTTCGGCGACGGCGACAGCGCCACCGAGGCCAGCCCCACCCACACTTTCGGGTCGGCGGACAGCTACCAGGTGACCCTCACAGTCACCGATGACGACGACGCCACCGACACCCACACCGAGACGGTCACGGTCCCGGTGCCCGAGGTCGTCACCATCACCGGAGCGGGCGACATCGCCCCGTGCGTCGGCAACCAGCCGGCTCCGGGCCCGGTGGCGACTGCCGAAGTGCTCGACTCGGTGGTGGCCGACCATCCCCTCGCCACGGTGATCGCCCTCGGAGACCTGGCATACCCTGATGGCACACCCCAGCAGTTCGCCTGCGGCTACCACCCCACCTGGGGCCGGCACTACAACCGGACCAAGCCGGCGGTGGGCAACCACGAGTACCACACACCGGGTGCCGCCGGGTACTTCGGATACTGGAACGGCCGAGGCGGCGACCCGGCCGAGGGCTGGTACAGCTACGACCTGGGTGCGTGGCATGTGGCCGTGATCAACTCCAACTGCGCCTCGATCGGCGGTTGCGACGAGGGATCTCCCCAGCACCAGTGGCTGGCGGCTGACCTCGCAGCCAACGCCGATTCGTGCACCCTGGTATACGGGCACCATCCCTACTACACCGCCGGACCCCATGACCGGTCCATGGTGCTGCGTGACTTCTGGGAGCTGGCCTACGACCAGGGAGTAGACCTCTGGCTGAACGGGCACGATCACAACTACCAGCGGTTCGCTCCCCAAGACCCCGATGGCAACCTCGATCCGCAGAGGGGCATCCCCCAGTTCCTGGTTGGCACGGGAGGAGCAGGCCACACCACCCCCACCCGAGTCGGCTCCAACCCGAACCTGGTAGTGGAGAACCACGACACGTCCGGGGTCATCGAGCTCAGCCTGAGCTCTGGCGGGTACGCCTGGGAGTTCCACCCCGAGGCGGGCCGGACCTTCACTGACTCCGGCACCGGCAACTGCCACTAGGTGCACCCCGTCTTGGTTGCGTTGACCCGGCAAGGCCTGGTCCGGAACCAAGGCGGGCAGGGCCAACAAAAAGTTGCGCCTCCGGCGGCGGCATGGTCCGCCCGCAAGGCAAGCCCGAACATGGGCCTGTCGACTCATTCCCGGAAAGTCCCTCAAGGGCGGGCCTCCGAGCCGACGATGCTTCCCCATATAAGGAGTGGGTAGGGCGGTTCACGGTGCCCGCACGAGCGAGCGCCACCATCCCCTTGCCATGGAATGTGCTGGCCCGACTGGGGGCGGTCAGCCATGGACCCTAGGAGGAAAGCGTGGCTCGACGTGCGCGCTCGTTTGTTTTGGCATTGATCATCGGCGGCTTACTGGTGGGCAGCTTTGCGCTGCCCGCAAGCGCGGCCAACCCCGAGCACTCGGTGGTGGTCAACCCCAACCCGGTGAACTTCACCCCGCACGCCGTGGATGGGCGGGTCTACGCCATCGTCCAGGTCGGCAACAAGATGATCGCCGGCGGTTCGTTCACCCAGGTGCGGCAGACCGCCGACGGACCCAACATCGCCCGCAACCGGATCTTTGCCTTCGACGCCACCACCGGGGCGATCGACCCCAACTTCGCCCCCAACATGGATGGCGACGTCTTCTCGTTGGTGGAAACGCCCGATGGGCATGTCATCGCCGGCGGCACATTCAACAACATAAACGGAGCCCCCTGGCAAAAGGTGGCGAAGCTCAACTTGTCCAATGGGCAGCGGATCACCGCCTTCACCGCCCGCGCCGACGGCCGGGTCAAGGACATGGTCCTCCGCAACGGCAAGCTCTACATCGCCGGCGGTTTCAGCCATGTCAACAACATCGTGCGCAACCGGCTCGCCGCGGTGGACGCCACAACTGGGGTCTTGGACACCAGCTTCAACATCCCGGTCACCCAGTCACGGGACGGGGTCTCGAATCCGAGCGTCTACGCCATGGCAGCCGATCCGGCGGGGACCAAGCTGATGATCATCGGCAACTTCACCAATGTTGGCGGTCAATCCCGCTGGCAGGCTGCCATGATCAACCTCACCACGACACCGGCAAGCGTGGCCAACTGGCAGACCGAGCGGTACGGCACATCGGCGCCCTGCGCAGGGGTGTTCGACACCTACATGCGCGACGTGGCCTTCTCCCCCGACGGGAGCTACTTCGCCATCGTCACCACCGGCGCCTATCGCGCCGGCCAGCTCTGCGACACCGCAACCCGTTGGGAGTCCAACGCCACGGGAAGCAATCTGCAGCCCACCTGGGTGGACTACACGGGCGGCGACACGCTCTACAGCGTCGCCATCACCGGCACCGCCGTCTACGTCGGCGGCCACCAGCGCTGGTCGAACAACCCCTTCGCCGGAGACCGGGCCGGCCCCGGCTCGGTTGAGCGCGAGGGGATCGTCGCCCTCGACCCGGCAACGGGCTGGCCCTCTCGTGGAACCCGGGAAGGGACCGTGGTGTCGGCGCCTTCGTGCTCTACCCCACCGAGCAGGGGCTCTGGCTGGGTAGTGACACCGACGGCGTGGCCTGGGAGACCCATCGCAAGCTGGCCCTGTTCCCACTCGCCGGCGGCGCGGTCGTTCCCGAGAACGAGCAGATCGGCCTACCCAATGCCCTCTACAACCTGCCTAGATCGGGCCCCCAGCCAGACGTCGACTTCCTGGGACGCCGGGTGTTCAACACCGGCGGGCCCCAGGCATCGAGCACCGTCTCCACCCCCGGGTTCGACTGGAGTGAGGCACGGGGAGCCTTCGTCAACAACGACGTCCTCTACGTGGGACGTCAGGACGGACGGATGTTCGCCCACAGCTTCGACGGCCAGACAGTCGGCCAGGGTGTCGAGGTGGACCTGCGCGGGCTCAACACGTTCAACTTCTCGGTGTCGAGCATCAGCGGGATGTTCTTCGACGGGACCCGCCTCTTCTACACGGTGAGCGGTGACACCCGGATGCACTGGCGCTACTTCCTGCCGGAGAGCCGGCTGGTGGGTGCCCTCGACTTCACCATCGCGGGCAGCTGGAGCGACGTGGCCGGGATGACCATGGCCGATGGCAAGATCTACTTCGCCCGGACCAACGGCAACCTCTACTCGGTCAACTTCGCCAACGCCGCCCCGGTGGCCGGCACCGAGGTGCTGGTGAGCCCGGCGACCGCCGGGTACAACTGGGCATCGCGGGGCATGTTCGTCTACCACCAGTTCGCCGACAACCAGGCGCCGACGGTGCCCGGCAAGCCGGCGGGACAGGCCACGGCGAGCGACACCATCAGCATCAGACTGGAGCCCGTCCAGCGACGCCTCGGCCATCACCTACCGGGTGTACCGCGATAACGGAACCACCCCGATCGGTGAGACCGCCGGCACCAGCTGGACCGACACCGACCTGGTGGCGGGCTCGACCCACACCTACCGGGTGGAGGCCGATCGACGCCTTCGACAACGAGAGCGCTCTGTCGGTGGCTTCCAACCCGATCACCACACCGCTACCGCCCGACACCGAGGCGCCGTCCCAGCCGGGACAGCCCACCGGGTCGAGCAACAGCGCCGGCACCATCGACCTGACCTGGGCGGCGTCAACCGACAACAGCCCGGGGACGATCACCTACCGGGTGTACCGGGATGGTGGGACCGAGGTGACCGAGACCACCGGTCTGATCGTTCACCGACACCGGTCTGGTGGCGGGCTCGACCCACACCTACACGGTGGAGGCCGAGGACGCCGAGGGCAACATCAGCGAGCTCTCCGACCCGTCGGCATCGATCACGGTGCAGACGGCAACGACCGGAGTCTTCAGCGATGACTTCTCCGCCGGCCTTGGTCGATGGACGCTCAACGGTGTGATGACGGTCGACTCGACAACGTTCGGGGCTGCGGCGCCCAGCGCCCGGGGAGCGGTGGCCAACGCCAGGGCCCAGGCGACGGTGACGCTGCCTTCCACCTACGGCTCGCTCTGCATGAGCACCGCGGTGAATGTGCAGTCGCTCTCCGGAAACACCGACCTGTTCCGCCTGCGGACTTCCACCGGCGGGGCGATCGTCAAGGTGTACGTCGCGACCAACGGCAGGGTCTTCATCCGCTCCGACGCAAGCGGCCAGCAGGTGCAGACCACGGCGACGCTGGCCACTGGGTGGCACACCGTGGAGCTCTGCGGCACGGTGGGCACCGCCGGGACCTGGGACCTCGTGGTCGACGGGACCCTGGTGCGCGATAACTGGGTGGCCAACACCGGCACGACACCCATCGGCCGGGTCCAGATCGGCGACTCCGCCAACAAGACCTGGACCATCAACTGGGACGACGTCGTCGTCGAAATTCCTTAGTCGAAACCAAACCTCAGAGATGACGGCCCGCCGAATTCCGGCGGGCCGTCCTGCGTCAGAACACACCCAGACGGCCGATAGGGTCGGAGATCGGTCGAGGAAGGAAATCGCGATGGACGTTGCACCCGGCACCTTCTATCTCGGCGGCGAGATCGATCCCAAGACCGGGGAAAGAACCGAGCAGGTGCTCCTCTACGACGCCCCCGACCTGACCACCCACGGCGTGATCGTGGGAATGACTGGATCGGGCAAGACCGGCCTCGGTCTCGGGATGATGGAGGAGGCGCTGCTCAACGGGGTCGCCACTCTGATGATCGACCCCAAGGGGGACATGGGGAACCTGCTCCTCTTGTTTCCCGAGCTACGCCCCGAGGATTTCCGCCCCTGGATCGACGAAGCCGCGGCGAGACGCGAGGGGCACCACCCCAGAAGACCTTGCCGCCAGGACCGCCGAGAGTTGGAGGGAGGGACTGGCCGGCTGGGATATCACCCCGGACCGCATCGCCAAGCTGCGCGACGCCGCCCCGATGACCATCTACACGCCCGGCTCGACGGCCGGTGTCGCCGTCAACGTGCTCGGCTCGCTCGACCCACCCGACCTGAACTGGGACACCGAGGCCGAGGTGCTGCGCGACGAGATCGAGGCATACGTTTCCTCGCTGCTCACCCTGGCCGGGGTCGAGTCCGACCCGGTGTCGGGCCGGGAGCATGTCCTGCTGGCCAACATCATCGAGGCGTCGTGGCGGGAGGGACGCGCCATCGACCTGGCGGGTCTGCTCGGTCAGATCGCCCAGCCGCCGTTCCGCAAGCTGGGGGTATTCGAGGTCGATGCGTTCTTCCCGGAGAAGGACCGGACAGCCCTCGCCATGAAGCTCAACGGGCTGGTCGCCTCGCCTTCCTTCGCCGCCTGGCTCGAGGGGACGCCGCTCGACATCGGCGCCATGCTCTTTCCCGAGGGAAAGCCGGCAGCCGCCATCCTCTATCTCGCCCACCTCTCCGACAACGAGCGTCAGTTCGCCGTGACTCTCTTTCTCTCCAAGCTGGTCACCTGGATGCGGCGCCAGTCGGGGACTACTCGAACCTGCGTGCCCTGGTCTACATGGACGAGATGTTCGGCTTCTGTCCCGCCGACGGCAGAACCCCCATCGAAGAAGCCGATCCTCACCCTGCTCAAGCAGGCGCGGGCCTTTCGGCGTCGGATTCGTCGCCTCGACCCAGAACCCGGTCGACCTCGACTACAAGGCGATGTCCAACGCCGGAACCTGGATGATCGGACGGCTGCAGACCGAGCGCGACAAGGCACGCATCCTCGAAGGGATGACCTCGGCGGCGGGGGAACCGTGGACATCGGCGCGATCGACCCACTGATCTCCGGCCTGGGCAAGCGCCAGTTCGTGATGCACAAAACGGGGGGCAAGCCACCGATCACGTTCACCACCCGCTGGGCGATGTGCTTTCTGGCCGGCCCGCTGACCCGCGACTCGGTGGTGGAGCTCATGGCGGGACGAAAGCCGCCTCCCGCCGCATCCCGAGACAGCGCCAGCTGCACGGCCTCCGAGCCTGCTCTGGCGGAGCAGGCACCGGCGGCGGCTCCGGACAGAGATGGGACTCCGGCCACCGATGAGACGCTCCCCGTCGCCCCCGAGTCGGCGCCCTCGGTCCGATCCGCCTTCTTGGACCCGGCGGCGACCTGGGCCGCTGACGGTGGGTGCGACTCCAGGGTCGACGACGCTCCGACCGGGGGTGGCGGCGACCGTCCATCTCCGCTACGACGACACAACGGCCGGGGTCGATCATCAGGAGACCTACGAGGCGATGCTCTTCCCGCTGGGCGCCACCTTCGACCCCGAGACGGTGCATGCCGTCGACCACGACCCTCGCGACTTCCGCGAGGAGGCCCCGCCCGGTGCGGGGTTCGCCCTCACCGATGTCCCCCTCGACAAGGCCTCTTACTTCACCGATCTCTCCCGGCGGCTCGCCGACCACCTCTATCGCAGCCGCACCGTGACCGTGTTCCGCAACAAGGAGCTCAAGCTCTTCTCCCGGGTCGGGGAGTCGAGGGAGGAGTTCGAGGCGCGCTGCCGCGAGGCAGCCGAGACCGCGGCCGACGCCGACACGGCCAAGTTGGAGGAGAAGTACCGCACCCGGATCCGGTCGGTCCAAGCACAGCTGAGCAAGGCCGAGTCGAGGGTGCGCGAACTGGAGTCGGCGGCGAGCGCCCGCAACCAGCAGTCGCTGGTGGAAGGTGCCGGTGAGCTTCTCGGGGCGCTGCTCGGCGGCAAGATGCGGTCGACCTCGCTCTCCAAGATGGCCTCGCAAGGCCGTCAGGCGGCCGCCGCCGGGGCCCGTCTCCAGACGGCGCAGGAAGCCATGGGGGCAAAGGCAGCCGAGGTGGAGCAGTTGGAGGCGGACCTGGCGGACGACCTCGAGGCCATCACCGCCAAGTGGAGCGAAGCCGCCGAGCCAGGTCGAGGAGATGGAGATCGGCCTGGAGAAGACCGACGTATCGGTGGACGATCTCGTTCTGGTCTGGGTGCCCAGCTGATCAGTGGAGCTCGGGGGGCGCCGTCTCCGGGGCGAGAATCGCCCACAACAGGTCGCGGATGCTGACGATCCCGAGCAGTTGGTCGTCTTCCATCACGGGGAGGTGGCGGTACCCCGTCTCGAGCAGCCAGAGTGCCGCCTCCTCGACGTCGACATCCGGCGACACCGTGTCCGGGTCGGTCGACATCCACTGGCCCACCGAGGCGGTTGACACATCCGTGCCCTCGGCCACAGCGCGCAGCAGGTCGCGCTCGGTGATCAGCCCCACCAGGTCACGGCCCTGGATCACACCGAGCGAGCCGGTGGAGGCGTTGATCATCGCCTGAGCAGCCTCGGCGAGCGTGGCTTCGGGACCGCACAACTCGGCCCTGCCACCGATCAGACCGCTCAGCCTCACACCCTCTCCCCTCGCGTGATCCACCGGAGGGTACAGGTGCGGAAGAGACGAGACGGCGGACGGCGGACGGCGGACGCGTCTTGTTCTGTCTAAGTTACTAAGTACTGGGTACTGAGTACTTGATTCCGACGCGGACGGGCGGGCCCTTCGGCCCGCCCGTTGCTCTCACCGGCCGTCCGGCCGGCTCAGATCAGGTCCTGCTCCCGGATCCCGAAGGAGGGGTGCCGCAACCGGCACAGGGCAAGCTTCTCCAGTTGACGGATCCGCTCCCGGGTCAGGTTGAACTCCTCGCCGATCTCCTCGAGGGTGCGGGGCACCCCGTCGTAGAACCCGTAGCGCAGAGCCAGGATGCGGCCCTCGCGGTTGGGCAGCCGCTCGATGGAGACGCGCAGGCTGTTGGCCACGTCCATCTCCTCGGTGAGCTGCACCGGGTCGGCGGCGTCCTCGTCCTCGATGAAGTCACCGAGCTGGGCGCCGTCCTCACCGACGGGCTGCTCGAGCGAGACCGTGTCGGCCACCCCCAGGGCGAGCTCGACCTTGTCGACGGTGACACCCGCCTCCTCGGCGATCTCGTCGGGGCGGGGATCGCGCCCCAACTCGGCCTTGAGGCTGGCCTGGGCGGCCCGCACCGCGGCGAGGGTGTCGTGGAGGTGCACCGGGATGCGCACCGTGCGCGACTTGTCGGCGATGGCTCGGGTGATGGCCTGGCGGATCCACCAGGTTGCGTAGGTGGAGAACTTGAATCCCTTGCGCCAGTCAAACTTCTCGACAGCCCGGATCAGACCGAGGTTGCCCTCCTGGATGAGGTCGAGGAAGTCGATACCCGAGGTGTTGGCGTACCGGCGGGCGTTTGCCACCACCAGACGCAGGTTGGCGGTGAGGAAGGCGTCCTTCGCATCCTTGCCGTGACGGGACTTGCGGCGGAGCTCGAGCTCCTCCTTCTTGCCCTTGTAATCACCGCGTTCGAGACGCGCGCCGCGGCCTCCTCGCCGCCTTCGATTTTCTGCGCAAGCTCGACCTCCTGCTCTGCTGTGAGCAGGTCGTATTCGCCGATGGCGGTGAGGTACTGGCTGACCAGGTCAGTGGTCAGACGACCACGCTCATCGGTCAGCTTGCTGCGCTCACGCTCGCGGTCCCGATCGCGCCGTGCTTTGAGCGCGGCGTCAGGACGCGACGTGTCGGCTGATGCCATCTGCGGTGCCTCCGAAGGGTGGGGAACGCCGGAATGGAACCGCTTCCAGTCCCGACTCGTCAACACTATGACACACTCTGTTCACCTTGTGAACCCCCAACTTCTCCACACTGCCTCCAGTACGGATGAGGGTCCCTGACCAGGCCATCCATAGGGTGTCCACAGGGTTATCGACAGAACGCATAACGCCCTGATAGAGATTCCCGATCTCGCCCAATCTCTAACATCTACTCTCTCCGGCCATGCCCATACCGATGGCCGTGGCACGTTTCAACCGCCGCGTCACCAATCCAGTCCTAGGGCGGCTGTCGAAATGGGCCCCCGGGATGGCGACGATCCTCCATCGGGGGCGGAGGTCGGGAAAGCCCTACCAGACTCCGATGATGATCTTCGAAGCCACCGGTGGTTGGGTCATGGCGCTCACCTATGGGAGCAAGGTCGACTGGGTGCGGAACCTCATCGCCGCGGGTGGTGGCGCGATGATCCACCGCAGCCGCACGATCCCACTCACCGAGCCACGGCTCATATCCACCGCCGAGGGTATGGCACTGATGCCGGCGATCGTCCGTGGGGTGCTCAGCACCATCGGGGTCACCGAATTTCTCCGTGTCGACAGGGCGGGCGATTCGGAGTAAACGGCGCGGGGTAGATACGGTGCCCTCATGCGGTCATTGAGAGTCGGCGGAGCCATGTCGTTGGTGGCGGCGATCGTGGTGGCATTGATCCCGGTCACCGCCAGCACAGCAGCCACCCAATTCGAGGACGTCCCTTCCGATCACTACTTCGCCACCGAGATCGGGTGGCTGGCGACACAGGGCATCACCAATGGGTGCACAACCGACACGGTTCTGCCCCGACGACCCGGTGACCAGGGGTCAGATGGCGGCGTTCCTGGTGAGGGCGCTCCCCGACCTGCAAACCCTCGATCTGGGGGCACCCTTCGACGACGTCCCCGCCACCCACACCTTCTACAACGAGATCGGCAAGCTGGCCAAGGCGGGGATCACCGAGGGCTGCGACCAGGCGGGGACCCGCTTCTGCCCCGAGGAGCAGGTCACCAGGGGGCAGATGGCCGCCTTCTTGGTGAGGGCGCTCCCCGACCTGCAAAACCTCGACCCGGGCCCCTCGTTCGACGATGTTCCGGCCAGCCACACCTTCCACAGCGAGATCGGCAAGCTGGCCAAGGCGGGGATCACCGAGGGCTGCGACCAGGCCGGGAACCGCTTCTGCCCCGAGGAATCGGTCACCAGGGGGCAGATGGCGGCATTCCTCTACCGCGCCCTCTCCGACACCGCGGTGGCGCCCACCACTACCACCAGGCGAACGACGACCACCACGATCAGACGCACCACGACGACCACCACCCCACCCGGGGGGCAGGTGGCCATGAAGTTGGTGCCGGTGGTCACCGAAGGGCTGAGCCAGCCATTGTTCCTCACCCACGCCCCGGGCGACTCCACCAGGCTGTTCATCGTCGAGAAGGGCGGGGCCATACGGGTGGTCCTCAACGGCGCTCTGCGCGACGATCCCTTCCTCGAGGTTGCGGTATCGACCGATAGTGAGCGGGGACTGCTCGGGCTCGCCTTCCACCCCAATTACGCCAGCAACCGGCGCTTCTTCGTCGCCTACACCGACCCCTCCGGGACCGTCAAGGTCGACGAGTACCTCCGCTCCGACAACGCCAACTTCGCCGACGATGGACTCGGCCACCCCGATCATCTCGATACCGCACCCTGGGCAGAGCAACCACAACGGTGGGATGCTCGCCTTCACCCCCGACGGTCTTCTGCTCATCGGCACCGGCGACGGCGGTGGGAGCGGGGACCCCGACGAGAACGCCCAGGACACCAACAGCCTGCTGGGGAAGGTGCTGCGGATCGACGTCGACGGGGGCAACCCTTATGCCATCCCCGACGACAACCCGTTCGCCGACGGGCAGGGCGGGGCGCCCGAGGTGTGGCTTTGGGGTCTGCGCAACCCGTGGCGGTTCTCGGTGGACGCCACCTCGAGCCGGTTGTTCATCGGAGACGTCGGGCAGAGCACCCGCGAGGAGATCGACGCCATCGGGCTCGGTGCGGCTTCCGCCAACCTCGGTTGGGACATCATGGAGGGGACGGTCTGTCACGAGCCGACTTCGGGCTGCAACCAGTCCGGGCTCAGGCTCCCCATCCACGACTATGGGCGTGACAGCGGTGGCGCCGTCACCGGGGGGTACGTCTACCGGGGATCCGACCTCACCGGACGAAAGGGCCTCTACTTCTTCGGCGACTTCATCAGCGGCCGGGTGTGGACGCTGCGGTACGCCAATGGCGTCGTGTCCAACCTGACGGAGCGGCCGAAGCTGAGCGTCGCCGGCATTGGCGTCGTTCGGGGTGGATGCCGGGGGCGAGCTGTACCTGGTCTCGCTTGGTGGCGATGTGTACCGCGTCGCCCCCGACTGATCGTCACACCTCGAGGTAGATGCACTCCCCCGGGCATTCCTGGGCCGCCTCGATGACAACATCGAACAGGCGGTCGGGAACCCGGGCCATCCCGGCGGCTCCCTCCGGTCCGTGACCCGGGCCCGGCGCCACCGTCGAAGACGGTGGTCTCGCCGAAGTCCTCGGCTAGCTCGCGTACCGCCCAGATCCCATCGGACCTGGGGACGAACACCTCGGGGGCGATGCTCTCGCAGGTGCCCGCACCCATGCACTGGTCGGCGTCGATCCAAACCTTCATCGATTCCTCCTTGTCGTGACCGCCGACAAGATGCGACACCCGACGACAACGGAACCTCAACGGATCATGAACGTCGGCACCCTCGGGCGTTGACGTCCGGTGGGGCTACGGTGCCCAGGTGGGCAACCGACTGGGCGAGGCGAGCTCGCCATACCTCCGCCAGCACGCCTCCAACCCGGTCGACTGGTACCAGTGGGGCGAGGATGCCTTCGCCGAGGCCCGTAGCCGGGAGGTGCCCGTGCTGCTGAGCGTGGGCTACGCCTCCTGCCACTGGTGCCATGTCATGGCGCACGAGTCGTTCGAGGACCCGGAGATCGCGGCCGAGATGAACCGCGCCTTCGTCAACATCAAGGTCGATCGCGAGGAACGGCCCGATGTGGACGCGGTGTACATGGAGGCGGTCCAGGCACTGACCGGGCGTGGCGGCTGGCCGATGACCGTCTTCCTCACCCCGGAGGGGGAGCCGTTCCACGCCGGGACCTACTTCCCGCCGGACGATCGCCACGGGATGCCCTCGTTCCGCCGGGTCCTCTCCGCGGTCGAGGAAGCCTGGACGGAACGCCGCACGGAGGTGGTCGATCAGGCCGGAGAGCTCACCCGCGCCATCGCCAGCCGGGTGCCGCCCGCCGAGGAGGGTCCCGATCTCGGCACGCTCCAGGCGGCGTACGAGGCCATCGCCTCTGCCTTCGACCCAACATATGGTGGGTTTGGCGCCGCGCCGAAGTTCCCCCAGCAGCCGGTCCTCGAGTACCTCCTCCGGGTGCTCCGGCTTCCCTGGGCGGGTGGGGCCGCCTTCATGCTCGGTTCCACCCTCGACGCCATGGCGAGGGGTGGGATCCACGACCAGGTTGGCGGTGGCTTCGCCCGCTATTCGGTCGACTCCGGATGGCTGGTCCCCCACTTCGAGAAGATGCTCTACGACAACGCCCAACTCGCCAGGCTCTATTTGTGGGCATGGCGCGAACTGGGGGAGGATGCCTACCGGGCGGTGGCCGTCTCCACTCTCGAGTACATGCTGCGCGACCTCGGCCAGCCAGAAGGCGGGTTCTGGTCGGGCGAGGATGCCGACAGCGAGGGCGAGGAGGGGCGCTTCTACGTTTTCACCGAAGACGAGATGCGGACGGCGGTCGGCGACCCCGATCTCGAAGCCGCCGCGCTCTTCTTCGGAGTCACCGCCGAGGGGAACTTCGAGGGGAGCAACGTGCTTCACCAAGCGCGCACCATCGAAGAGGTGACGACGGCGACCGGAGCGACCGCCGAGGAAGTCGAGGCGGCCCTTTCCCGGGCGCGGGACCGCCTGACCGAGGTCCGGTCCACCCGGGTACGACCCGGTTTGGACGACAAGGTGGTCACCTCGTGGAACGGGTTGGCGCTGCGCGCCTTGGCCGAGGCGGGGGCCGTCCTCGACGAGCCGCGCTATCTGGAGGCGGCGCGCCGCAACGCCCGGTTCCTGCTCGAACGTCTCCGCCGCGACGACGGCCGGCTGCTCCGCTCCTGGTCGCCCCACGGCTCCGACGGCGCCGGCGTCCCCGGGTTCCTCGAGGACCACGCCGCTCTGGCGATGGGACTCTTGGCTCTCTACCAGGCTACCGGAGAGACCGAGTGGCACGCCGCCGCTCGGCGCACCGTCGATGACATGCTCGACCTCTTCTCGGGTGAGGGCGGCACGCTCCGTCGTGTGGGGTCAGACGCCGAACAGTTGGTCGCCGACCCCCAGGACCTGTTTGACAACCCGCTCCCCTCGGGGAACTCGCTGGCGGCTGAGGCCCTGATCGGATTGTCTCTCTCCACCGGCGACGACCGCTATCGGGTCGCCGCCGATGCTGCCCTCCGGGCGGGGGCGGGTATCGCGGCCCGCTACCCGACGGCGGTGGGGCATCTCCTCGCCGTGGCGGCTTCGGTCGAGATCGGCCTGAGGGAAGTGGCGGTCGTCGGTCCCGAGGCGGAGACCCTATCCAGGGTGGCGTGGGAGCGGTTCCGCCCCGGTGTCTTCCTGGCATGGTCCACCGATGGAGACGGCGTCGACGAAGTACCGCTCCTCGCCGACCGGCTGGCGCGACGGCGAAACGCTCGCCTATGTGTGCGAGCGGTTCGTCTGTCAGGCCCCCGTCTCCGACCCGACCGCGCTCCGATCCGAGCTGGGCTGATCCGGCCCCCAGAAGCATCCTGCAGCCCGGCGGCGGTGAACCAGACGAAAGCCACCCAGATGGCATCGGCCAGCAGCAGGTGGACGAGCTGCATCCAGACCGGGGTGAAGAGGAGCACGTTGGCCAGACCGGCCGCCAGTTGGAGCACGACCAGCGCCACGAGCAGCCTTGCGACCCGGGAGGTGCTGTCTGCTGCCGACCAGCGCCGGCGGGCCATGAGGACCACACCGAGGCCGAGAGCGGTGGCGGCGATCGGGTGGATTGTCCGCAGTCGGGTGAGGAGGTGCTCCGAGGAGGCCAGGTCTCCGACGGCGAAACCGACGGCGTCCTTGGGGAAGAGCGTGTCGGCGAGGGCGGTCACCGCTCCCGTGGCGCTGACCAGGACGGTGCCTGCGGCTATCACCACCGCCCACACCGCAAAGCTGCGGTCCGGTTCCGGGACGGAGCGGGCCTCCGCCGGACGCCCAGAAGGCGGTGAGGGTCAACGCCGCCAGGAGCAGCAGCGTGTTGACCAGATGGAGCGGGACCGAAACCGAACGTGCCACCGAGTCGTCGCTCCCCACCAGCGCGGCGAGCACCAACCAGGCCCCGATGAGCGCCTCGCCGATGATGGCGACCACCGAGAACGACCGCCGCCTTGCGGGCCAGGTGACCCCGCCCGAAGGCGCGGAACACCCACACCGCCAGCACCCCACTGCAACGATCGCCACGCCGCTCGCCACCCGGTGGGTGAACTCGACGGCGCGGGCGCCCTCGAGCACGGCGGGGACGATCTGACCGTCGCAGGTGGGCCATGACTCGCCGCACCCCGCCCCCGACCCGGTCGCTCTGACCAGCGCCCCGAGCAGGATCACGACGACGTTGATGCCAAGCGTCACCCAGGCAAAGCGGACCACCCGACTCACCCGGCCAGGGTACCGGCGACCGAGGTGCGGCCGGTCGGTGCGTGAGGACGCCGCCTACCATCGACCAATCCATGGACATCAGGGAGAGCGCCGAGGAGGCAATCGGCAGGACCCCGCTGATAAGGCTCTCCCGCCTCCACCCACCAGGGAACCTGGTGGCCAAGGTGGAGATGACCTCGATCGGAGGTTCGATCAAAGAGCGGATCGCGGTATCGATGATCGACCGCGCCGAGCGTCTCGGGCTGCTCGGGCCGGGGGGAACGATCGTCGAGCCAACCAGCGGGAACACCGGGGTCGGTCTCGCCATCGTCGGCGCGGTGCGCGGCTACCGGGTGATCTGCACCATCCCCGACAAGGTGAGCGAGGAGAAGCGGTCGCTGCTCCGGGCCTACGGGGTGGAGATCCACGTCACCCCGACCGATCTCCGGCCCCGACCATCCCGACTCCTACTACGGCGTGGCTCGACGGCTCGCCGCCGAGATCGACGGCGCCTACCACCCCGATCAGTACGCCAACCCGGCCAACCCCGAGGCGCACGAGCAGACCACCGGTCCCGAGATCTGGGAGCAGACCGACGGAATGGTCGGCGTCTTGGTGACCGGGGTCGGCACCGGCGGCACGATCAGTGGGGCGGGGCGCTATCTCAAGAGCAAGAACCCGGAGGTCAGGGTGGTCGGGGTCGACCCGGAGGGCTCGATCTTCACCGCCGAGACCGAAGACGACGTGCGTCAGTACCTGGTCGAAGGTGTCGGCGAGGACTTCTGGCCGGAGACCCTCGACCGGGAGGTGGTCGATGAGATGGTGATGGTGAGCGACGCCGACGCCATCGCCATGACCCGCCGCCTCGCCCGCACCGAGGGACTGCTGGTCGGTGGCTCGTGCGGGATGGCAGCCCACGGCGCCCTCGGCGTCGCCGAGACGCTTCCCCGACAGATTGGTCGTCGTCATCCTCCCCGACTCCGGGCCGCGGCTATCTCTCCAAGATCTTCAACGACCGCTGGCTCGAGGAGCACGGAGTGGAGGAGCTGATGGAGTTCGAGACGCGCGCCATCCACGCCGGACAGGAGCCGGACCCGGCCACCGGGGCGGTGGTGGTGCCCATCTACGCCACATCGACCTATGCGCAGGCACGGGCCGGGCGAACACAAGGGTTACGAGTACTCCCGGACCGCCAACCCCACCAGGACCGCCTTGGAGACGGCGCTGTCCTCGCTCGAAGGAGTGTCTGCCGGATTCGGGTGGGGGGACGGTGGCGACCGCTTCGGGGATGGCGGCGACGGTGCTGGTCGGTTCGCTGCTCCGGCCGGGCGATCACGTGGTCCTGGTCAACGACGCCTATGGCGGCACGTTCCGTTACTTCGCCATGGTGCTCGGGGAGCACGGAGTCGAGTGGAGCGCGGTCGACCTCACCGACCCGGCACACCTCGAGGGGGCGCTCCGGCCCAACACCCGTCTCGTCTGGGTGGAGACCCCGACCAACCCGCTCCTCCGTTTGGTCGATCTGGCCGCGATCTCGGCGACCGGCAACGGCCGCCGGGGTGATGGTGGCCGTGGACAACACCTTCGCCACCCCCTATCTGCAGCGACCGCTCGAGCTCGGGGCGACGCTGGTGGTCCATTCCACCACCAAGTACTTGGGAGGCCACTCCGATGTGGTGGGGGGTGCCGTGGTCACCGCCGACCCCGACCTGATCGAGCGACTCCGGTTCCTCGCCAATGCCACTGGTCCGGTCGCCGGGCCGTTCGACGCCTGGCTGGTCCTGCGCGGTATCAAGACCCTGGGGATTCGGATGGATCGCCATGGAAGCAACGCCCAGCGCGGTGGCGGAATACCTCTCCGACCATGCCGGCGTCAGCGAGGTCCACTACCCGGGTCTGGCGTCCCACCCCCAGCACGAACTGGCTCGCCGTCAGATGTCCGGCTTCGGGGGAATGGTCACCTTCATCCCCGATGGCGGGCAGGACGAGGCCAATCGCATAGTCGCCGCAACCCGGATCTTCCGTCTGGCCGAGAGCCTCGGCGGGGTGGAGAGCCTGATCGAGGTGCCGGCGATGATGACCCACCTCTCGGTGCAGGGCACCGAGTTGGAGGTCCCCGCCGACATGATCCGCCTCTCCGTCGGTCTGGAGCACGTCGACGACCTGGTCGAGGACCTCGACCAGGCGCTGGGGTAGCGGAGAGAGCAGCCCAAATGCACGCGGCGAGGCCCCCGCGAGAACGGGGGCCTCGCGATCGGGACCTTGAGCACATTTACACGCTATGTCGCGCGCCGCGATCGGACAGCTCGCGGGTCTCAGAGTCACGGTGGTCCGGGTAGGAGTCGCCACCTTTTCCCACGTGAGTGGGAGCGGCGTCTCGAGTGGCGGCGCCGCTAGCGCCCGGCCACCTCCAGAGTCCGTTGACTACTCTGACAACTAGGACCACCTCCTTTCTCTGGTAGATGCATTCTCGCACATCGCGGAGGTGGTACAAGCAGCATTCTTCCGGGAGCGGCCGGTGAGCCGAAGCTCGGGCCGCTCACTAGCATCGGGCGGTCGCTCCCTTCATGGGGTGTCGGCATCGAAAACCACCCGAAGGAGCCTTCAACGATGACGATTCGTGCCCGCTCGGTCGAGGAGGGCCTGAGCGTCGAGGACTTGCGCGCCCTTGCCGAGAAGCAGCCCAACGCCCATCCGACCGAGTTCGGCAGCCTCGACATCCTCACGACGGTGACCTCCCGGTCCACCAACGAGACCGTGATCGTCTCCGACGGCCGGAGGACCACCTCGCTCCCACCATCACCCGCCAGGCGTATGCCGATGTCGCCGCCGCCCAGGACCGGCTATCTGGACGATGCCGAGGTCGTGGTGCTCGACGGGTACATCGGCGACCACCCCGACGGTGCGATGGCGACCCGGCTCATCGTGGAGAAGAGCAACGCCAACCTCGCCGGGATGCAACAGCACCTCTACTTCCCTGCGGGGCCCGAGTTCGAACCCGAACTCACCGTCGTCTACACACCCAACCTCCCCGCCACCGGCTACCAGAACGAACGGCTGGTAACCGTCGACCTCGAGGCGGGGGTCACCCGGGTGCTCAACTCGGACTACTTCGGCGACTCCAAGATGGGTGGCATTCGGATGTGGGACGCCGAGATGTACCGGCGGGGCGGGCCTCGCCTTCCACGCCGGGCTCAAGGTGATGGATCTGGGCGACGGTCCGCGGGTGCTCCTCATCGTCGGGCTCTCCGGAACCGGAAAGACGACGACGACGTTCTCCGAGCCCGAGGTGAGCCGCCCGTCGCAGGACGATTTCGTGTCGCTACTCCCCGACGGCCGGGTCTTCGGGACCGAGGCGGGAACATTCGCCAAGGTGTACGGGCTCACCCCGACATCGGAGCCGGGCATCTGGCCGGGGGCGATCGCCCCCGATACCTACCTGGAGAACGTGGCGATCGACAGCAACGGCAAGGTCGACTTCGGCTGACAAGCGGCACACCGAGAACACGAGGGCGATCATCGCCGGGAGCCACCTCCCCGGCTTCCTGCCCCCGGCCAACATCGAGCGGGCCGACTATGTCCTCCTGCTCACCCGCAACGAGAACGTGGTTCCGGCAGTGAGCAAGCTCGACAAGGAGCAGGCGGCGGCGGCCTTCATGCTGGGCGAGTCCCAGGGGACCTCGGCGGGTGGTGCCGCCGAGGCGGGCAAGTTCCTCAGGATCCCCGGCACCAACCCGTTCTTCGCCTACCGGGACGATTGGCAGGGGAACCGCTTCTACGAGTTGCTCCAGCAGGTCCCATTGGAGGTGTACCTGCTCAACACCGGCCGGGTGGGCGGACCCGAGGAGCGACGACCGTTCCAAGAACGTCACGCCCCGGGCACACGTCGGCGGTGGTGAGGGGCATCGTCTCCGGGTCGATCCAGTGGGACACCGACCCGACAAATGGGACAGCTGGTGGCAAGCGCCGTGCCCGGCATCGACGACATCGAGTTGCTGCAACCGTGGCGTCTCTACGAGCGCCAGGGCAGGGCCACCGAGTACCAGACATTCGTCGAGCGACTCCGCCAGGATCGGCGCGCCCACCTCGACCGCTACGACCAGCTGCACCCCAGCATCTGCGACGCGGTTTAGCCGCCCGACAGTCGGAACTTTCGGGTGCAGATATACAGTCGCCCGATGCCCGAACCCTGGTGGCGACGCGCCTTCAACTTCGTCAAAGAGGCCTTCACCCGGTTTGGTCAGGACCGGGCGGCGATGCTCGGGGCGGCCCTCTCCTACTACGCGGTGTTCGCCCTCGGCCCAATGCTGGTCATCGCCACCGGTATCGCCGGGATCGTCTACGGGGAGGACGCGGCGAACGGGCTGATCAGCGAGCAGGTCGGCGAGACGGTCGGTCCCGAAGTGGCGACGCTGATCGAACAGCTGGTGGCCTCGGCCGGTCAGGGTGGCGCCGGCGTGGCGGCCACGGTGTTCGGCGGGGTCCTCCTCCTCATCAGCGCCTCGGCCCTGATTTTGCAACTCGAAGCGGCTCTCAGCGCGGTGTTCGACGACGAGCACGAGGAGAAGGGGATCAAGGCGACGATCTTCAAACGGCTCCGTGGGATCGCCGGCGTCCTCATCATCGGCGTGATGCTGCTGATAATCGTGGGGGCCAACGCCGTGGTCAGGTTTGTCGCCGATCGTCTAACCGGGGTGGCGAAGGAGGCGTTGGAGTGGGGAACCCCTCTCGTCTCCCTGGTGCTGGTGGCCGGGCTGTTGGCACTCACCTTCCGCTACCTGCCCGACACACGTACCCGGTGGCGGTCGGTCCTCTTCGGCGGGGCGGTGACCGCCACGCTCCTCCTGATCGGTGCGGTGGCGATCAGCTTCTACCTGGGGCGCGCCAGTGGCGGAGCCTTCGCCGCCGGTCCCATCGTCGCCCTGCTCTTCTTCATCTACTACATGGCCCAGATCGTCCTGTTCGGTGCCGAGTTGACCGAGGTTCACGCCGACGGAGGGAAGCCCAAGCCCGTGCCGGCTCAAGCCCCGCCGGCGGTCCCAGTCCCGGCGGTCAGGGTCGTGTCACCCCCCACAGGGGGCAAGGGCAGTGCTCGCCGGGTTTCTCGCCGGGTTCGTCGCCGGACGAGCGGCGGGCCGTGGAGGATCACCCTCCGATCAGTAGCCGGCGGTCGCCGGCCAGACGGCTGCTCATGCTGTCAACGAACTCGGGGTCGTCGAGCACGGTCTTCGTCTGAAGTGGGACCTGCCTCGCCACCCGGCTCTTCGACGGTCACCCACAACCGGGGGAAGTCGCGCCGGGAAACGCCCACCGTCATCTCGAAGCGCCCGTCGTCGCGGAAGCTGCCGGCGGAGACCGAGGTCCGGTCGGCTGACAACCAGAGTTCGTAGACGGTGCCCGATGCGGCCGGGCCCAGCCCCGACACCTCGACAACCATCTGCGAGCCGTTCTCGGTGGCCCATCCGTCCACCCGAGCCGTGGCGCTGGGCGTGTCACCCACACCGATGAGCTCCACCTGCCAATCCGGCGCCGAGCCGGCGACAAACACCCAGGCACCGAACAGAACAGCCACCACGGCGGCGGCAACGCTCGGCCAGAGCCACTTGCGTGATCTCGGCAACGCCTCGGCTCCCCCGGCGATGGCCTCGACCACCCGCTCTTCGAGTTCGGGGAGCGGCTCCTCCCAGAACACGGGATCGGCGAGAGCAGCCGCGTAGCCCATCCAGCGATGGCTCGGCGGCTCGGCAAGCGTTGCAGGTGGATCGGTGCGACAGCGCAGCACCGTCGAGGTTGCCCTCCAGGTAGGCGGCCCGGTAGTCCTGACAGCGGACCCCGTTCATGCCGTCGCCTCTCTGACGTGCGCCAACAGAGCCGGCGAGCCGGCGGTGGGCGCGGTGCGAGCGTGACTTCACGGTCCCCACCGGCACCCCGAGCCGTTCGGCTGCCTCCTCGTGTGTGAGCCCCTGGAAGTGGGTCGCCCGCACCACGGCCTTCTCGTCTTCGGGCAGCTGGTCGACGGCGCAGCGCACCTCCCAGGCCTCCCAGGTCCGCTCGAACGAGGGGGGCAGCGCCGCGATCTCGGGCTCCTCGTCTCGTGTCACCAGGCGGTGACGTCGTTCGCGCCGGTAGACATCAACCGCGACCCGGCGGGCGATGGCATAGAGCCAGGGACCGGGGTCCCGGGTGGGGTCAAACCGCTCGGCGGCACGCCACGCCTGTAGAAAAGTCTGTTGCACGGCGTCCTCAGCTAGTACCCGGTCTCCCAGGGCGCGCAGGGCGATGACGAATACAGCGCGCCCGTAAGCTTGGTACAGGTCGCGTACCGCCTCGGGGTCGCCGGAGCGGAAGCGGCGCATCGCCCGTTCCATTCACCTCCAGTACGCACCCGTCCGGGTCACCGGTTCGCTCCAGGCCACGGTACGCCACCAGGCGCGATTGGCTTTCCGTTCAGTGTGCCGAGCCCGTTCAGGTGACTGAGCGAATGGTGTCGAGGATGGCGTCGAACAGGTCGCCGGCCCGGCCGATCGCCCAACTGATCACGTAGATGAGGGCGATCAACCCGACAAGCGTCACGATCGCCCGCACCCGGTAGCGGCTTCGCTCTCCGGGGAGATCGAGATACGAGCGGGGCCGATCGGGCACTGTCCTCGGGGTGAGCGATCGTGGTGTCAACCGCCGGGCTTCGCCTGGTCTCGTCCTCGGGAAGGGAGGGCAAGGCGATAGCGGTGACGCTCGACGAGACACCACCTCTCCGTCCAGGCGCGGGCCGCAAGCCGTCCACCGCCCTCAAGCCTCCAGGAGATGGAGGCTCATCGAGCGGGAGGATCGACTCCTCGGTCGGGACCTCCGCCACCACCCTCGTCGGGTCGGCCCATGGCCGGGAGCCACTCCACGAAGCGGACATCGGGCCGATTCGGTGCAGCAGGCGTGCCACGCTGTCTCCTGCTCTTGCTCGTCGGCTGGTGCGACGACAGGGGGAAGCGCCGGCACCGCCCCGTCAACGGAGAGCGTCTCCCAAGCCGGCTCGGCATCGAGTGTCTCGGGTGCATCGGCGCCGGGTCGGCGGAGTGCTTCGGGACGTAGTTCGGCGTCGGTGACCGCCGATGAGAGCTTCAACTCGGCGGTCAGGGCTGCCATGGTCTCGGCATCGGGCACCGACCTCGCCGCTCTCGTAACGGCTGATCGTCCGCGGCCGACTGCCCGACTCGGGCCCCAAGCTGCCTCTTCGGTGAGCCCTTTCTGCAGCCTCCCATCGCGGAGCA
Organism: uncultured Actinomycetes bacterium; assembly: GCA_963824995.1. Lineage (GTDB taxonomy): Bacteria > Actinomycetota > Acidimicrobiia > Spongiisociales > DATADW01 > DATADW01. Next base: position 58,858 of record CAWGRK010000001.1, read on the forward strand.
TTGATCCGATGCGATGTGGCGCGTTCGGTCATGAAACCTTGGATCGGGACTGGACCCAGGATACCGGGTCTGGTGACGATCACTGCTGCAGAACGGAGCGCCCTGGCGCACCGTTCCCCGGGCGGATAGCTCACTACCCTCGCCGGCGGAGGCGAAAGAGCGCCTGGTGGGCTCCCCGGTCTTCAAAACCGGTGGGGGGCCGCAACGCCCCCGGCGGGTTCGATTCCCGTCCGCCTCCGCCAGGCCTCCTAGAAGCCCCACGCCGTCTACTGCCCGTCAGACCCCGAATGTCCATCTAGGGTTGGAGTCCAGTGAGCGACGTTCCGTCGTGGACCGTGACTTTCCTGTTCACGGACATCGAGGGCTCCACCAGGTTGCTCCAGGAGCTCGGCCCGGAGCGGTACGGAGTGATCCTGGACGACCACTCTCGCCTGATGAGGGAAGCCATCGCTGCCGCCGGTGGGGCAGAGATCCGCACCGAGGGCGACTCGTTCTTCGTCGTTTTCCCCACCGCCAGCGGAGCCGTGCAGGCGGCCGTGGCCGCTCAGCGGGCCTTCCACGCCCACCCCTGGTCGCACAGGGAACCGGTACGGGTGCGGATGGGGATACACAGTGGGGAGGGACATCGGGGGGGCGACGACTACCTGGGGATCGACGTCAACCGAGCCGCCCGCATTGCCGCCGCTGGGCACGGCGGGCAGGTTCTGCTCTCGGCCACCACCAGGTCGCTGATAGAGCACGATCTACCTGAGGACGTGTCCCTCCGAGACCTGGGGGATCACCGCCTCAAGGACCTGGCCAATCCCGAACATGTCTATGACCTGGTGATCGATGGTGTTCCCTCGGACTTTCCCCCGATCAAGACGCTGGAGATCCCCAGCAACCTCCCGGCGGAGCTGACGTCGTTCGTGGGGCGCGAGCGGGAAGTGGGGCGAGTCACCGAACTAGTGGACCAAAGCCGCCTGGTCACACTGACCGGCCCTGGAGGCACGGGCAAGACCCGGGTAGCAGTGCAAGCGGCTAGGCGCCTCATCGGCGGGTTCCCGGATGGGGTGTTCTTCGTCGATCTATCCCCCGTCACGGATCCCCAGCTCGTACCCGACACCATCGGATCGGCGCTCAGGTTCCGGCAGGAGAGCAGCGGTCGGCCGGTGCTCGAGATCCTCACCGACAACCTCCGCGATCTGACCATGCTCCTGCTACTCGACAACTTCGAGCAGGTCCTCTCAGGCGCGGACGCTGTGGCGACCATCCTCCGAACCGCTCCCCGGGTCCGAGCTCTCGTCACCAGCCGCGCCCCGCTCGGCCTTTCGGGCGAGCAGGAGCTTCCCATCCCCCCTCTAGAGCTCCCCGACCCGGGCGACAATCTCGACGTCCTCCGGCGAAACGAGGCCGTGAAGCTGTTCGTAGAGCGAGCCGCGTCGGTCGATCCGACGTTCTCCCTCGCGGAGGAAATGGCTCCCCTCGTTGCCGAGATCTGCGCTCGACTCGATGGCCTTCCTCTGGCGATTGAACTCGCGGCCACGCGGGTTCGGATGCTGCCCGTGGGCTCGCTCCTCGAGCAGCTCGAATCACGGCTTCCGATGCTGGTCGGCGGCCCGCGGGATGCGCCGGAACGACAGCGCGCCCTCAGGGCCACGATTGCCTGGAGTTACGACCTCCTGGAGGAGCGCGTCCGGACCTTCTTCCGACGCCTCTCCGTTTTCGCTGGGGGATGGACGCTGAAAGCGGGTGGAGAAGTCGCTGATCCTGGAGAGGAACTCGGCGACGCGTTCGAACTGTTGGAGATTCTCCTCGAACACAGCCTGGTGCAACGGTCTCCCGACGATCGGGAGGGGAGAATGCGCATGCTGGAAACCATCCGAGAGTTCGGGCAGGAACGACTGGAGGAGAGCGGGGAGGCCCAGGAGATCCGCCAGCTGCACGCCGATTGGTTCCTCGAGCTGGCAGAAGAGGCGGAGAGGTACCTGACAGGGCCGGACCAGGGCCGTTGGCTCGACCTACTCGGGCTCGAGCACGACAATCTTCGGACGGCCCTGGGTTGGGCCATCGGGGGAGACCGGGGGAGGATCGCTGCTCGAGTGGGGAGCGCGCTGTGGCGTTTCTGGTACGCGCGCGGCCACCTCGACGAGGGACGACGCTGGCTCGAACGGTCGCTGGCCCTCCCGTCGATCCGGGAGCGGAGCACGCTGCGAGCCCAGGCACACAGCGCTCTAGGGGGGATCGCCTATTGGCAGGGCGACTTCGGGACAGCTCTGAGCGCGTATCAGGAGGCGCTGGAGATCCACCGGCAGCTTGGCGACCGGTCCGCAACGGTGCAGGCGCTTCTCGATCTGGGCACCACCAAAGCGGTCACGGGCGACCCAGAGTCGGCCAAGTCGCTCATCCAGGAAAGCCTGGCTACTGCGCGTGAGCTCGGGGACCGGCGAGGGGAAGCGTGGGCACTATGGGGTAGGGGCGCGACGCGTATGTTCGGCGGCGATTTGAACGGGTCCCAGGGGGACCTCGAGGAGAGCCTCCGGATCTTCGAAGAGGTGGGAGGCGACACATGGGGGCTGGGCAACGCCCGCGCTGGCCTGGCCGGCCTCGCGGCGAGGCGCGGCGATCCTGTTGAGGCCCGGGACCAGGTCCTTCGGGCCATCGATGATTGGGAGGACCAGGGGAACGCGCTCGTACTCTCGAGCCAGCTCAGGTTCCTGGCGATGGCGGCCAACGACGCCGGCTACCCAGAGCGCGCAGTCCGGCTGGCCGCTGCCGCGGAGGCCTGGCGGCAGAAGGTGGGCGGGCAAGTGCCAGCGGCCTTCTTTCCGTTCACCGACCCCCGGGAGACGGCCGCCGAGGTTCTTGACGAGCGCTCCATGGAGCGAGCGTGGGCCGAGGGATCGGCCATGACCCTCGAGGAGGCCCTGGCCTACGCCCGCGAGGAGGCGTGACAAGCAATGCTGGTCGGTCATGAGAAGCGCTCGGGCCATTCTTCAAACCGGAGGGAGACCGCAACGCCCCCGGCGGGTTCGATTCCGATCCGCCTCCGCGACCGGATCTTGGGTCAGCGGTTCCGACGATGGTGAACCTGCGTCCCCGCGGTAGTCGTTGACCCCGCCGCGCGCGGCCGACACCGTGGGGACGATCAGCGACGGCCGGAAGCCGGCCGCCTTCAGCATCATGTGGATCGCGGTGATACTGGGGATCCCACTCAGGTCGAAGGTCTTGCCTTCGGAGTAGAGCCTGGCTTCGCTCTCGGTGTTCTCCAGCAGGAGCCGCACGATCGGCTCGGTCACGTTGTGCAGCACCGCGGTGTCGATGATGATCGCGCTGATGTCGAGCGCGGCCAGCTTGTGGATGATTTCGTACTGACGGCCAGTGTGATACAGGAAGCCCAGGACCATCGCGGTGTCGTACCGCTCTCCCTCCCGGCCCATCCGCTCTGCTTCATCGAACCCGTCGCCACAGATAAAGCGGTAGGTCGACTCGGGACGCCGTAGGCCTCGAAGGTCTTGTTGGCGTTGTCCACCAGATGCTGGCGGGGCTCGACGCCGACCACGCTTGCTGCGCCACCTCCGCGCATGGCGGCGAACGCCCAGCGGCCGTCGTGGGAGGCGATCTCGACCACTCGCTTGTCCTTCAGCAATTCGACGTTCGACTCGATGATCAAGTGGTAGCGAAAGTTGAGTCGACTCTGGGACGGCGTCGTCTTGCTGGTCTTCAAGAACTCGGGGTAGTCGTCGAAGAACCCGGGCATTCGCCTGCTCCCGCCTCGCTTTCGCGGGGTCGCACCGACCTCGTCGGACCCAGGATCGTCGGGAGGAACCACCTTGTCGGCGAGCCTACACGTCGAGAAGCGTTCCCCGGCCGGCAGAATCGGTCGGAAGGTTGGCGTACAGGCGGGTTCGATTCCCGTCCGCCGCCACTCCGCTCAGCCCTGGTACTTGCTGACGTTGAAGACCGCACCCTGGGGATCGGCGATGAACGGCGATCCGGGCGGCTCCTGCGTCGAACGGCGCAGTCAGCACTTGGCCACCACGCTGTTCGGCAGTGGCGGCGATGGCATCGACATCGTCAACGGCGAAGGTGACGCTCCAATGCGACGGCACGTCGTCGGGGAACTGGTCGGGTGTCATCGGTGACATCCAGCCGATGGCATCGGCGAACCCGGGCGGAGCGCCGGCCTCCGTCTGACGGCGGCGGTTGCCAGGTGCCAATTGCTCGAGGAAATCGCCGTAGCCGGGAGCTCGCCACATGATGGCCTCGCCGGCCTCACCGAGGTCGACGCTCTCGGCCACCCAGCCGAACACGGCACCGTAGAAGGCCTTGGCCGCCTCTGGGTCGCGGGTGTTGAGGTCGCTCCAGTTCCAGGTACCCGCCTGATTGACCAGTTCGGCGCCGCGATGGGTGCCCGCCTCCCACAAGCAGAAGACGGCACCGGTGGGATCGGAGAGCACCGCCATGCGCCCGGCATCGAAGATGTCGAACGGTTCGACCGAGCACGGTCCCGCCCGCCTCCTTCGCCTTGGCCGCGGTCTCGTCGGCGTTCTCCACCCAGATGTAGGTGGCCCAGTTGGGCGTCGGCGGCGACCCCGCGGGCTTGGGAACTGACCGCGGCGACCTGCTTGCCGTGGAGTTTGGCGACGAAGTAACTGCCCTCCGACCCGGGCGGCATCCGGTCGGTGAACTCCCAACCGAACAGCCCCTGGTAGAAGTCGACGGCGGCATCGGGATCGGGCTGCGATGTGTCCACCCAACAGGGCACGCCAGGTGGATATCCGTCGCGCTCCATCACGATGGTCCTCCTTGCTCGCCTGCTCCGACCTTAGGTCCGCTGGACGCGTTCATCGAGCGCCGCCAGCAGCACCTCCACCGCTCTTTGCACCGACGCCCGATCCCCCTCTCCAAGTCCCATCGATGATCGACTCGAGCCACTGCAATTCGGCACGATCCACCGCTTCGAGCAGCGTCCTGCCCAGGGCAGTCGGTATGACCTCGACACGCCGCGCATCATCCTGCGCCTGGATGCGGACTGCCAGCCTGGCGTCGACCAGACCGTCGATCATCCGGCTCATGGTGGCGAGCCGCCACCCCCTCACTGGAAGCGAGCGTCGCCGATCTGGAGCGGACCCTCCGACGACGAGCCGGCGGAGTACGGCACGCCGCGGACCGGTGAGCCCGTGGGCACCGGTGCCCTGGCGGATGCGCCTACCCAGACGAAGTGTCAGCTCGACCAGTCCGGTTGCGGTGGAAGTTTCCTTAGCTATGCTAAATACTCTACCTGGAGGCATGGTGACGCCGGATCAGTTCTTTGCTCTCATCGAGGGCGATCAGATCGCTGCTGGCCATCGCCGCGCTCGATGAGGACCCGGACCTGGGACGATCGCGCAACGCCGAGGGTCTCTCGCCGCTCGCGGTGGCCGCCTACTGGGGCAGACAGGACCTCGTCGAGCTGCTACACGACCGAGTCGGGCCGCTGGATCTGTGGGATGCCGCCATCGCCGGCGATCACGGTGCGTCGCCGAGGCGCTCAATCGCCGATCCTGCCCTGGTCGAGTCCCGGTCACCCGACGGGTTCACCGCCCTCCACCTCGCCGCCTTCTTCGGTCACCCCGAGACCGTCGGTGTCCTGATCGAGCAGCGGCGCCGATGTCGGGGCGTGGACCAGCAACACGTTCCACAACCAACCGCTCCATGCGGCCGTCGCCGGGTCCGAGCCCGGAGACAAGGCTCGCCATCGCCCGGATGCTGCTCGAGGCCGGGGCGGAACCGGGCAGCCCAGCAGTCCGACGGGAGCACGCCGCTCATGGCGGCAGCGCATCACGGTGATGAAGTACTGGTCGACCTGCTCGTCGACGCCGGGGCCGACCTGACGACCCGCGACGACAGGGGACGTTCGGCGGCGGATCACGCCAGGGAGGCGGGCAACGAAGGGCTCGCCGAGAGACTGACGCCCTTGCCTGACGACTATCCGGCGGGAGCCTCCACCCGCTGCTTTGCGGTGGGCGTCGATCATTGCGATGGCGGTGAGGTTGACCACGTCGCCAACGTCGGCGTCGAGTTGGAGTATGTGGACCGAGCGCGCCAGACCGGTGAGGATCGGCCCGATCACCTCGGCGTCGCCCAGCCGGTTGAGCAGCTTGTAGGAGGCGTTCGCCGCGGTGAGGTTGGGGAAGACCAGCACATTGGCCGACCTGCCGCCCAACCGGCTGCCTGGTTTGCGCCTCTCCAGCAGTTCGGAGACCACGGCGGTGTCGGCGTGCATCTCCCCCTCGACCGCCAGTCGAGGGTCAAGGTCGGCGCAGAGTTCGACGGCCGCGGCGCACCCGGTCGGGCTCCTCGCCGGCGGCGCTGCCGAAGTTGGAGTAGCTGATGAAGCCCACCCTCGGGTTGACATCGAATTGGTCCCTGGCGACGGCGGCGGTGGAAACGGCTATTTCCGCCAGTTGCTCGGCCGAGGGCTCGATGTTGACCGCGCAGTCGGCGAAGAAATAGGGACGTCCCGAGACGACGACCACGTAGATGGCGGCGGCGATCGACCTGCCCTGTTCCAGCTTGATCAACTGGAGCGCCGGGCGGACCGTGTCCGGGTAAGGGGTGGTGAGCCCACCGAGCACGGCGTCGGCGTCACCCTTGGCGGACCATCATCACCGCGAAGAGGTTCGGGTCGAGCAGGTCCTTGTCGGCCCGTTCCACCGTCATCCCCTTGTGCGCCCGCAGCTCGGCCATGGTGGCGGCATAACGGGCCCGCAGATCGGTCTCCGCTGACGGGTCGAGAACCCTGACGCCGTCGAGAGGGATGTGGTAGCCGACCGCGGCCCGCTCCACCGAATCGGCCGCCCCCACCAGGATCGGCGAACCGAGACCCTCGTCGACCACCCGCCGCGCCGCCCGGATGATCCGCACGTCGTCGCCCGCCGAGTAGGCGACGGTCATCGCTCTCTCCCGTGCCTTGACGGTGACGTTGTGGATCAGCCCGTAGGAGGCCTGGAAACGCCGCCGCAACTGCTCGCCGTACTCCTCGGCGTCCTGCAATGGGCGCCGAGCCACCCCCTCGGCGGTTGCCGCCTCGGCCACCGCCGGAGCCACCCACCACAGCACCCGGGGGTCGAACGGCTTGGGGATGAGATAGTCGGATGCCGAAGGAGAGATAGTCGAGGTCGTACGCCTTGAGCACCACGTCGGGAACGGGTTGCTTGGCCAGAAGAGCCAGGGCGTTGGCGGCAGCGATCTTCATCCCCTCGGTGACTGCCGTGGCCCGGACATCGAGTGCCCCCCGGAAGATGAACGGGAACCCGAGCACGTTGTTCACCTGGTTGGGGAAGTCGCTGCGCCCCGTGGCAACCAAGGCGTCGGGCCGGACCCGGCGCGCCTCGTCGTACCCGATCTCGGGGTCGGGGTTCGCCAGGGCGAAGATGATGGGAGTTGGGCGCCATGGTTTCCAGCATCTCACCGCTGACGGTCCCACCGACCGAGACGCCGACGAAGGCGTCTGCGTCCACCAGGGCGTCGGCCAGTGTCCGCCTATCGGTGGCGCGGGAGAACTCGGCCTTGATCGGTGTCAGGTCGTCTCGCCCGTCGTGGATGACACCGCGGGAGTCGCACAACAGCATGTTCTCCGGCTGCACACCGAGATGACGGAAGAAGCGGGCGCAGGCGATCCCGGCGGCCCCGGCGCCGCTGAACACCACGCGTGTCTCCTCGATCCGTCTGTCCGAGATCTCGAGTGCGTTGAGGAAGGCGGCGGCACCGATGATCGCCGTGCCGTGCTGGTCGTCGTGGAAGACGGGGATCTGCAGGCTCTGGCGGAGGGTCTCCTCGACCACGAAACAGTCGGGGGCCTTGATGTCCTCCAGGTTTATCCCGCCGACCGTCGGCTCCAGCAAGCGGCAGAACTTGATGATGTCCTCGGGATCGTGGCTTGCCACCTCGAGGTCGAAGACGTCGATGTCGGCGAACCGCTTGAAGAGGACGGCCTTCCCTTCCATCACCGGCTTCCCGGCGAGTGGCCCGATGTCGCCCAGTCCGAGCACGGCCGATCCGTTGGTTACCACTGCCACCAGGTTGCCCTTGTTGGTGTAGCGGAATGCGTCGTCGGGGTCGGCGGCAATGGCGAGGCAGGGCTCTGCGACGCCGGGGGTGTATGCCAGGCTGAGGTCCTGCTGGGTGGCGGTCGGCTTGGTGGGCCGGATCTCCAGCTTTCCGGGCCGGCCCCGCTCGTGATAGTCGAGCGCTTCGCTGAAACGGCGTCCCTGGGTCATTTGTCCTGACTCGGCTTGGAGCCAACAGTAGACCTGGGATCCCGACAGACCGTGCCGCGGCTCATCTCGGGGATATCCCCCATACCGACCGGGGGTGGATCCGTGGCATTATCGAGGCCCTTCCCACAGGAGATCCGATGGCCACCGGCACCCTCCAAGCGACCGCAGTCGACCCTCGCTGCGACCGGTCACCACCCGTCGCCAGGACACCATCACGGTCCTCTTGGCGCTGTGGCTGATGATCGGGCTCTTCGTCGACGGATGGGCGCACAACAACCTCGACCAGCTCGAGACGTTCTTCACACCGTGGCACGCCCTCTTCTATTCCGGTTTCGCCGCCACCGCGCTCTGGATCGCCACGCTGGTAGCTCGACAGCGGTCTGCGGGGCGCCCCTGGCGCGACGCGATGCCCGCGCGGTTACGAAGCAGCGGTGATCGGGGTGATCGTCTTCGGCATCGGGGGCGTGGGTGACTGGTTGTGGCACACCATCTTCGGGATCGAAGTGAGCATCGATGCCCTGCTGAGCCCCACCCACCTCATCCTCCTCACCGGGATGCTCCTCATCTTCTCCGGACCGCTCCGCTCGGCCTGGGCCGATCCGGTCGAGCCGGAAGGGCTGCGCTCCTTCGTGGCGCCGCTCCTGGCAGTGACCCTCTCGGCGTCGCTGCTCACCTTCTTCTTCATGTACGCATCCGGCCTCAACTCACCGACCTGCCGGGGATCCGCTGGTTCCCGGAGAGCAATTCCAACGAGGAATGGGTCATCCTCGGGGTGCTGGAAATCATGTGGACCACCCTGCTGCTGGTGGGGCCGATGGTGTTCCTCATGCGACGTTGGAGGCCGCCATTTGGCAGTTTCACGCTGATGTTCGCCGTCGTCGGGGGGCTGATGGCTTCGATCTTCGCCTTCGAGGCTCCACTCGACCTCATCCCACCTGTGATTGCCGGGCTGGCCGCCGACGTCATCGTCCGAGTGACGCGGGCCGGGCCGGCCCATCCGACAGGAGTGCGCTGGACCGCCGCCATGACCCCTGTGGTGCTGTGGTCGGTCCGCTTCGCCGGCTTCGAGGCCATTGGGGGAGTTGGCTGGCCAGGGGAGGTCTGGTCGGGGACGATCGTCTTCGCCGCCCTGCTGGGGCTCGGGCTCGCCCTTCTCGCCTTCCCGCCTCGAATTCCCGGCTTCGTCGCCGCACGACGTGGAGGATGCAAAACTGGAGGGGTGACCTCCGGTAACGGACGCCGCCCCATCGACGCCGACGGCTATCAGATCCTGCCCGGATGGAGGGTGGGTCATGTCGCCGAGGAGTCGCCCACCAAGTCGGGGCTGTTGGTCCCCGCCGGGACCGAGTCGTCGCACGACGCCCTGGCGCTGGTGGACGTAGACACCGGGCAGCGGTTCTGGGCGGTGCCGACCGGAGCCTGGCGGTTTCTCTGGCCACCCAACGGGCGGGTGGTGGTGGCGGTGCGCGAATCGCAGATAATCGCCCAGGAGCAGCCGCCCGAATCGGCCGAGGGTCAATACCTTTAGGGCTCAGTCCCCGGAACGCCGGCGCAACAACACGACAGGGTTCTCGCTGACCACTTCGAATTCGGGATCGGCGCGCAGCTCGTCGAGGGTCGGGCGATATCCGACGAGCACCCCAGGCACCGAGGGCCGGAACAAAGTCTCCGCACTAGGAGCCGCCGGGCGATACCGTTCCCGTATGGCTTCAGGCAACGCCCGCCAGGGCCGCCGTCTCACCGCGACCGTCACCGACGTCGAGGTAGTCCACCAGCGCGCTCTTCTCGTCGGCGTCGCACTTGGGAGCGCCGATACCGAGGAGGCCGAGGCTTCGCTCGAGGAACTGGCGCGGCTCACCGAGACATCGGGTTCCGACCCGGTCGACGTCGTTCTGGTGAAGCGCGATGCTCCCGATCCGGCGACGTTCGTCGGCAAGGGAAAGGTTGACGAGTTGGCGGCCATCTCCAAGGGGCTCGACATCGACGTGGTCGTCTTCGACAACAGCCTCTCCCCTGCACAGCAGCGCAACCTGCAGCGCGCCTTCGACTGCGACGTCGTCGACCGCCAAGCGGTGATCCTCGACATATTCGCCCAGCACGCCACCACCCGGGAAGGCATGGCACAGGTCGAGATGGCACTGCTCCAGTACCTGCTCCCCCGGCTGCGCGGCAGGGGCAAAGAACTCAGCCAGCAGGGGTTCGGCGTGCTCGCCCGTGGGCCCGGCGAGACCAAGTTGGAGACCGATCGGCGGCGGATCGTCGCCCGGATAGCCCGTCTCAGGGAAGACCTGACGGCGATGGCCAGGACCAGAGACACCCAGCGCAAGGCGCGCAAACGCACCGACCTTCCACAGGTTGCGCTGGTGGGGTACACCAATGCCGGCAAGTCGACCCTGCTCAACCGGCTGACCGATGCAGGTGTGCTCACCGAGGACCGGCTGTTCTCCACCCTCGACTCGACGGTCCGCCGCCACGATCTCGAGGATGGGCCGACCGTGCTGCTGGCCGACACGGTGGGATTCGTGCGGCGCCTCCCCCACGATCTGGTCGAGGCGTTCCGCTCCACGCTGGCCGAAGTGAGCGGCGCCGACCTGCTGCTCCACGTGGTGGACGGATCGGATCACGATGCCGAAACCGAGCTTGCGACGGTGCGTCAGGTGCTCGACGAGATCGGCGCCGGCGAGATCCCCGAGTTGATCGTGATAAACAAGGCGGATGTCGCCACACCGGGCCAGTTGCAGCGGATGCGGAGCCTCCACCCCGAGGCGGTGGTCATCTCGGCGGTTACCGGCGAGGGCACGAGCCAACTCGAGGCGGCGATCACAAAGGCGCTCGCCGACCGCTCCGACGAGGTCGAGTTGCGCATCCCATACGATCGCGGCGACGTGCTCGCCTCGGTCCACCGGGTGGGCGAGGTTCTGGTCGAGGAGCACGAGGGCGACGGGACCAAGGTCCGTGCCCGCCTCCCACGCAGCATCGCTCCCCAATACGATCGGTATCAGGTGTGGTCAGCTGAACGAAGCGGTCCCCGCGGCAGCCAGCGCTGCACCCACTATCCCGGCCTCGTTGCGCAACCCGGCAGCGACCACCTCGGTCCCCGGTGACGAGCCACTCGGAGAACTCGTCGTAGCGACGGCTCACCCCGCCCCCGATGACGATCAGATCCGGCCCGAAAAGCCCGTTGAGATAGCTCAAGAAGCGGTCCACCCGCCGCGCCCACCGTTTCATGGTGAGTGCCCTCCGCCTCGCGCACCCGGGCGGCGCAGTAGTGCTCGGCGTCCATCCCCTTGAACTCGATGTGCCCGAACTCGGTGTTCGGCATGAGGTGGCCCTCGACGAACACGGCGCTCCCGATCCCGGTGCCAAAGGTGAGGACGAACACCACACCCTCGCGCCCGGCGACTCCGAAACGGAACTCGGCGATCCCGGCGGCGTCGGCATCGTTGAGCAGGACGACGGAGCGGCCGATGGCTTCGGCGAACAGCTCGCCGCCGTGCACACCGACCCAACCGGCGTCGACGTTGGCCGCCGAGAGAACCGTCCCCTTCCGCACCACACCAGGGAAGGTGCACCCCACCGGACCGTCCCATGAGAAGAAGTCGACCAGTTCTGCCACCACGCCCGCCATCGCCTCGGGCGATGCCGGTTGAGGAGTGAGGATCTTGCGCCGCTCCGTGGTGAGTGCACCCTGGTCGACGTCGACGACCGCTCCCTTGATCCCAGATCCTCCGATGTCGATCCCGAGGACTTCCACTGTCCACTCAGGCTACCCACCACCTTCTGGGTACCCTCGGTCGGGTCGAGGATCGAGGAGCACATGGCCGAGAACGCCGACATCGGGGTGGTCGGGCTGGCGGTGATGGGTCAGAACCTGGCCCTCAACATGAGCGACCACGGTGCGGTCGTCGCAGTCTTCAACCGCACGACATCGAAGGTGGACGATTTCCTCGCCGGGCCTGCAGCCGGCACCACGATCGTCGGGACCCACGACCTCGTCGAGATGGTGGGATCGCTCCGCCGGCCGCGCCGGGTGATGCTGATGATCCAGGCAGGACCGCCCGTCGACGACGTGCTCGCCCAACTCGGCCCATTGCTGGAGCCGGGGGACATCGTCATCGATGGCGGCAATTCGCTCTATACCGACACGGCGCGGCGCACCGCTCTGATGGAGGAACAGGGGATCTCATTTGTGGGGGCGGGGATCTCCGGAGGCGAGGAGGGCGCCCGACACGGTCCGTCGATCATGCCGGGTGGGTCGGCGGAGGCATGGCCCCATATCCGGCAGTTGTTCCAATCGATCGCCGCCAAGGTGGAGGACGGGACACCGTGCTGTGACTGGATCGGTCCCGGCGGGTCGGGGCATTACGTCAAGATGGTCCACAACGGGATCGAGTACGGCGACATGCAGGTGATCGCCGAGGCGTACCTCCTGATGCGTGATGGGCTGGCGATGAGCCCCGCCGAGATGTCCGAGGCGTTCCGCACCTGGGGCGATGGCAGGCTCGACTCGTTCCTCATCGACATCACCGCCGACATCCTCGCCTTCGAAACTCCGGAGGGAACCCCGCTCCTCGACCAGATCCTCGATGCCGCCGGCCAGAAAGGCACGGGACGCTGGGCGGTCGCCTCGGCTCTCGAACAGTCGATCCCGACCACTCTCATCGCCGAGGCGGTGTTCGCCAGGATGGTCTCGGCGCTGCACGCCGAGCGCGCCGCCGCCGCCGCCATCCTCGCCGGCCCCGAATCGGTCCCGGTGGTCGACAGGGGCCCGATGCTCGACGCCCTGGAGGACGCGCTGTACGCCTCGAAGATCGTCTCCTACGCCCAAGGGTTCATGCAGTTGCGGGCTGCGTCGGACCACTACGGATGGGACCTCGACCTGGGTCGGATCGCATCGCTGTGGAGGGAGGGGTGCATCATCCGAGCCGTGTTCCTCGACGACATCACCGCCGCCTTCGACCGCGACCCGAAGCTCCCCAATCTCCTGCTCGATCCCTTCTTCAGTGAGGCTCTGGCGACCGCCCAGGACGGATGGCGCCGCGCGCTCGGGTTCGCCGTCACGGCCGGGATCGCGGTGCCGGCCTACGCAACCGCCCTCGCCTTCTACGACGGCTACCGGGCGGAGCGCGGCGCCGCCAACCTGATCCAAGCGCAGCGCGACTACTTCGGCGCCCACACCTACGAGCGGATCGACACCGCCCGGGGCGAGTTCTTCCACACGAATTGGACCGGCCACGGCGGCGAGATCACCGCCGGCAGCTACCAAGGCTGACCAGCAAGCCGCCAAAACCGGCAACCCAGGGTTGCGAGTTCACTCGTCGGCTGATTCGACCTCGTCGCGGCGGATGCCGAGGAGGAAGAGGATGGCGTCGAGGTAGGGCACCGAGACGGTGGTGTCGGCCGCCTGGCGCACCGCAGGCCGTGCGTTGAACGCGACACCGAGCCCGGCGGCCGCCAGCATGTCGAGATCGTTGGCGCCGTCGCCCACCGCCACTGTCTGCTCGACGGGTATGCCCTCGGCCTCCGCCACGCAGCGCAATACATCGGCCTTGCCGGCACGGTCGACCACCGGTCCGACAAGGTTGCCGGTCAGCCGGCCGTTCATCGACCTCGAGTTCGTTGCCCACCGCGTGGTCGAGCCCCAGTTCGTCGGCGAGGCGGTCGGTGAAGAAGGTGAAACCACCGCTGACCGCCGCCACCTTGTAGCCGAGTCGCTTGGCGGTGCGGACGAACGTCCGCGCTCCCGGGGTGAGCCGCACCCTCGCCGCCACCCGCTCCAGTGCCTCGACCGGTAGTCCCGGAGAGCAGCGCCACCCTACTCCGTAGCGCCTTCTCGAAGTCGAGTTCGCCCTCCATCGCCCGAGACGTGATCTCGGCTACCTCGGAGACGACACCCGCTTCCTCGGCGATCAGTTCGATCACCTCGTCCTGGACCAGGGTCGAGTCGACGTCGAGCACCACCAATCGCTTGGCTCGGCGGGCAAGCCCTTCGGCTGGACGGCGACGTCCACGCCGTGCTGGCTCGAGGCCTCCATCAGCTCGGCCCGCAGGGAGTCGAGGTCGGCGCTGGAAACCAGCATCTCGTAGCAGATGACCGGGTAGCGGGCGATGCAGTCGATCCGCTCGATGTTGCCGCCGGCCGCGGCGATCGACTCGGCCACGGCGTGGAGGGCGGCTGCCGACAGCTCGGCACCGAGAACCGTCACCACGACACGCTGCCGTGGCTGCGGTGGAGGAGGGTCGGCCAGCAACTCGAAGTCGAGGTGGAGCTGTTGCTCCCAACCGAACAGAGGAGCTCCTTCAGCACCTCGCGGCCGCCGGGGACGCCGACCAAGCACCCCGAGCGAGAGCCTGTCGCGCACCACCACCTGCTCCATGTCGAGCACGTCGGCGCCGCCGGCGGCGAGCACCCGCAGCAGACGCCGCGGTGATGCCGGGACGATCGGTCCCGCTCACCCTGACCAGGATGGTGTCGCGCTCCATTGCTCTGATCGTATCGACGAAGACCGATGCCCAATGCCCGACTCCGCAGACCCGATACCATCGCGGGTCTCTGAGGAGAGGACACCACCAATGACAGATGAATACCGACTGCCGCGCACCGTGGTGCCGTACCGCTACCAGTTGCGGCTCGAGCCCGACCTGGCGACGGCCACCTTTGCCGGGTCGGAGACGATCAAGGTCGATGTCGTCGAAGCCGTCGATCGCTTCGTAATCAACGCAATTGACCTCGAGCTCACATCGGTCTCGCTGCGTACGGGAGCGAGACCGTGTCCGCCGAAGTGGAATTGGACGAGAAGGCGCAGCGCGCCACGTTGCGGTTTCCCCGCACCATCGCCCCGGGGCAAGGCAGAACTCGATATCGAGTTCTGCGGCGTACTCAACGATCGGTTGCACGGCTTCTACCGCTCGACTTTCACCGACGTGGACGGTGTCGAGCAGACCGTCGCCACCACTCAGTTCGAGGCGACCGACGCCCGCCGCGCCTTTCCCTGCTGGGACGAGCCCGACTTCAAGGCTTCGTTCCAGGTGACGATGGTCGTGCCCAACGACCTGTTCGTGGTGTCGAACACGACTGGAAGAGTCCCGCACGGAAATCGGCGACAAGGTCGAGGTGAAGTTCGCCGAGACGATGGTCATGTCCACCTACCTGGTGGCGTTCGTGGTCGGTCCTTTCGAGGCAACCGAACCGATCGACGTCGACGGAACGCCCGGTGCGGATCGTCATTCCGAAGGGAAAGCTCCACCTGGCGCCATACGCTCTGGAGTGCGCCATCTTCTGTCTCCGCTACCTGCGCGATTACTACGACATCCCGTATCCGGGCGACAAGGTCGATCACATCGCCATACCGGACTTCGCCTTCGGGGCGATGGAGAACCTCGGCTGTATCACCTATCGCGAGGCAGCACTTCTTCTCGATGCCGACCGAGCGACGCAGGCGGAGAAGATCCGCATCCTCGATGTCGTGGGCCACGAGTTGGCCCACATGTGGTTCGGCGATCTGGTGACCATGAAGTGGTGGGACGGCATCTGGCTGAACGAGGCGTTCGCCACCTTCATGGAGATGAAGGCAACCGACGCTATGCGGCCGGATTGGAAGCGGTGGCTCACATTCGGCGCGGTCGACCGACCCTGGGCTCTCGAAATCGATCAATTGTCCACGACGCGTCCCGTCGAGTTCGAGGTGCACTCACCGGACGAAGCGAGCGAGATGTTCGATGCCCTGACCTACGGCAAGGGTTCATCGGTGCTGCGGATGATCGAGCAGTTCATTGGTGAAGACGCCTTCCAAAGTGGCGTGGGGGAATACCTGAGGGCTCACGCCTACGGAAACACGGTGACCGCGGACCTCTGGGCGGGTCTCGACGGTGCCAGCGAGTGGCCGGTGGGCGACATCATGGACACCTGGATCCTCCAACCGGGCTATCCGCAGATCGAAGTCGATGCGACCGAGTCGGCGGTGAGGCTGCGTCAGCGCCGCTTCTTCGCGATTCCCGATGACTCCGACACGTCAATGTGGAAGGTCCCGGTGCAGATCAGGGGTATGGCCGGCGGTGAGGGTTTCGAGCGGAAGGTGCTTCTCGACGATGTCGAGACGACAGATCGATCTTCCCGGCCAGGTCGAATGGGTGGTCGCCAACGCCGGTGGCCACGGTTTTTACAGGGTGAGCTACGCGCCCGACCTCTTCGATGCGCTTGTCGCCGGACTCGCGGAGATGAAGGACCTGGAAAGGTACGTTCTTCTCGACGATGCGAATGCCTTCGTCCTCTCCGGCCAGCTCGATGCCCCTTCGGTCCTCCGGTTGCTGGAGGCGTACGGCGACGAGACGGAACAGGCGATCTGGCAGTTGGTATTGCGTGTGCTCGCCTCCACCGAGCATCACGTCATCCCGGACGAGCACCTCGACCGGTTCCATCGGCTGGTCCAGCGGCTCTTGTCTCCCACTGCTGAGCAACTGGGTTGGGAGCCCAGGCCCGACGAGTCCGATCTCACCCGACGCCTGCGTGGTCAGATGCTCCTGGCGCTCGGGGGCCGGCTCGGACGGCACGAGGGGTTCACCGAGCAGGGCGTGGCCATCGCCGAGAAGGTGATGGACCGCGATCCCAGCGTCGACCCCGACGTGGCGCTGGCTGCGCTGTTCATCGCTGCCGACAACGGTGACGCCGGCGACTACGAGCGGATGCTGCTCGGGTACAAGAGCGCCGAGGACCCCCAAGAGGAACGGCGCTTCCTGGAGGCCGTTTGCCGCTTCGACGACTCCGAGTTGGCGGAGCGCACGGTGGCGCACACGCTCGATGGGACGATCCGTCTCCAGGAGAGCTTCTGGGTTCTGGCGCGAATCCTCGGAGGCCGCGATTCGGGAACGAGCGCCTGGCGGGCGATCCGCTCGAGGTGGGACGACATCCTGACTGCGAGTCCCGCAGAGGCTCGTGGCCCGGATTCTCGATGGAATCCCACGCTCTCCCACCCGGAGAGTAGCGCGCGACGTCGAGTCGTTCTTCGCCGAGGCCGAGGTCCCAGAAGGAGCCAAGACGGTGCCGCAACGCATCGAGTTGCTCCGTGCCAACGTCGGGTTGAGAGAGCGGGAGACCGAGAGGGTCGCTAGCTACCTCGAATCGGCCCAGAACTGAGGGAGGGTCCCAAGGGACCCTCCACTCACTTCAGTTCGATAGTCGCCCCGGCGCTCTCGAGGAGTTCCTTCGCCTTCTCGGCGGCTTCCTTGTCGACGCCTTCGAGTACCGCCTTGGGTGCGCTCTCCACCAGCTCCTTCGCCTCGCGCAGACCAAGGCTGGTCAGAGTGCGGACCTCTTTGATCACCTGGATCTTCTTGTCACCGATGGCGGAGATGACGACGTCGAACTCGTCCTTCTCCTCTTCGACGGCGGCAGCGGCTCCGTCACCACCGGCCGCCGGAGCGGCGGCCATGGCCATCGGGGCGGCAGCGGTCACTTCGAAGCGCTCCTCGAAAGCATCGAGGAAGTCCTTGAGTTCGAGAACGGTCATCTCCTCGAAGACCGACAGCAGGTCCTGGGTCGTCATCTTTGCCATGTTCATGCCTCCTCGGCCGGCTCCGCCGGCGTTTCATCTTGTCTCGTCGGTGTCCTCTTCGACAGCTTCAGGCTCCTCCGCCACCTCGGCGGTCGCTTCAACCTCGGGTTCCGCAGCGGCCTCGGCGGTTCCTCGACTACCTCGGCGGCCGCTTCAACAGCGGCCTCAGGCTCTGCAGCGGCCTCCTCAGGTTCAGCGGCCTCAGGCTCCACAGCGACCTCGGCTCCGCAGCGGTCTCAGGTTCAGCAGCGACCTCGGCCTCGCTCATCGACTCTGCCTCGGGCTCGGGCTCCTCCACGACCTCAGCCTCGGCTTCAGGCTGCTCGCACGACCTCGTGCCTCCGCAGCTTCAGCGGCGACCTCGGGCTCTGCGACGACCTCGGCGTCTCCGGCAGCCGTCTCCGCCGCCTCGGCAGTCGCTGCCTCCGGCTTCAGCGGCGTCGGCCTCCTCGACCACTTCGGCAACTTCTCCGGCCGCCGTCCGCCGTCCGCCGTCTGCCGTCTCTTCTTCAGCGGCTCTTCCGTCTTCCGACTTCCGTCTTCCGCCTCCTTCTTCTCCAACAGCTGCAACACCACCGATGCGGTGTTGCGGGTCAATGCAGAGAAGAGACCGGCAGCCTGAGCGAGCGGTGCCTGGAAGGCTCCAGCCAGCTTGGCCAGGAGGACCGGGCGAGGCTCGACGTCGGCGAGCCTGCTCACCTGCTCGGGGAGCAGAATGCTCCCGCCGAGGAATCCGGCCTTGACCACGAGCTGCTTCGTGTTCCCGAGCGAAGTCGCGCAGCGCCTTGGCGGTCTCCGACCGGGTCGTTCCCGGCGAAAGCGAGGGCGGTTGGGACCGGTGAGCCATTCCTCGGCATCCTCGATACCCAACTCCGCAGCAGCGAGGCGGGCCAGCGTCATCTTGACGATCTTGTATTCGGTCCCGCTGGCGCGCAGGTTTCGCCGCAGTTGCTGCTGTTGAGCGACATTGAGACCGCGGTACTCGGTCAAGAATGTCGCTTGCGCCGCTTCGATCCGGCTTCTTATTTCTTCAACTGCCTGGACCTTTTCAGGTCGTGGCATGCGTCCTCCTCAATGAGAAAGGTCCCGGCCGGACACCAGGACCCTCGAGGAGGCCGCGCCAAGCGGTAACGACCCGATTCCAAAGGTGACCTGCGCAGGCGGGTGGCTTGCCACCCCTTAGGCGATGCGCCTGCGGTCTCCGGCCTTGTTGTCGGACAATGGTAACAGGTGAATTGCGACCGATTTCCGCGCCCGAATAAGCGCTAGACAAAGGGACCTTGCGGCGCGACACTGCGTGCAACAGGGGGGCCTCGCCGGGCGGGACGTCCTCACCTGACCGCTACCGTCCCGGGAGAGGCACGGCGAACGAGGACCTCGGTGGAGAGCAGCCCCTACCCTGCCCCACCGCAGAGGATCGGTTCTCTGGGTGGCACCCTGGCGGCCGCCCCGCCGCTCACCGCTGAGCAGCCGCTCCAGGGCGAGGCTCCCCTGTGGCCTTCCTTCAGTGGACGAGGGCTGTCAGGTCGTCCAGTTTGGCGACGTCTACGGCGACGCCGGGTCCCATGGTCGACGAAACGGCGACGTGCCGGATGTAGCGTCCTTTTGCGGCGGCGGGCCGGGTCCGGACAATTTCGGAGGTGAGCGCTGCCAGGTTGCCGATCAGCTGGTCACGATCGAAGGAGACCTTGCCGATGGGGGCGTGGACGTTGCCATAGCGGTCGTTGCGGTACTCGATGCGCCCGGCCTTGAACTCTTCGACCGCCTTGCCCACGTCGGCGGTGACGGTGCCGGCCTTGGGGTTGGGCATCAGTCCCCGGGGGCCGAGCACACGGCCCAACTTCCCCACCTCGGACATCAGATCGGGAGTGGCGACGGCGATGTCGAAGTCGAGTGGCTGTTCGCCATCCTGGATCCGAGCAACCAGTTCGGGACCACCGACCAGATCCGCACCGGCGGCCTCCGCCTCGCGCGCCTTGTCGGCCTGGGCGAACACGGCGACACGCACCGCCTTGCCGGTGCCGTGCGGAAGGCTGACCGTGCCCCTGACCATCTGGTCGGCCCGCCGTGGGTCGATCCCGAGTCGGAATGCGACCTCGACGGTCTCGTCGAAACTGGCCGGGGCGAGCACCTTGACGAGGTCTACGGCCTCATCTGCGGTGTACGAGGCATTGTGGTCGAAGCGACGCATCGCTTCCAGTACTTCTTGCCGTGTCTCGGCATGATCCGATTCCTTTCGTGGTCCAGACGAGCCGGCGGTTTGCCGAGCCCTCCCACAGCCCGCGATGTCGTCAGTCGACGACGTCGATACCCATGGAGCGGGCGGTCCCCTCGATCATCAACATCGCCTGGCCGACGTCGTTGGCGTTGAGATCGGGCATCTTTGTCTCTGCGATCTGGCGGATCTGCGCTTTGGTCACCCGTCCCACCTTTTCGGTGCGGCGGGTCGAGGAAGCCCTTCGGCACCTGGGCAGCCTGACGCAGAAGGACGGCGGCAGGTGGCGTCTTGGTGACGAAGGTGAAGCTGCGGTCCTCGTAGATCGAGACCTCGACCGGGACGATCGTCCCCGTTTGGCTGGCGGTGGCATCGTTGTAGGCCCGGACGAAGTCCATGATGTTGACCCCGTGGGGACCGAGGGCCGTGCCCACCGGCGGCGCCGGGCTCGCCTGCCCGGCGGGGATCTGCAATTTCAATGTCGTAACGAGTCTCTTCCTACCCATGTGATTCCTTCTGAGTACCAAGTACTAAGTACTGAGTACTTACTGCTTGGTGATGTCCTCGAACCCGAGCTCCACCGGAGTGTCGCGTCCGAAGATGTTGACCAGCACCACGACCTTGGACTGGTCCATGTTGATGCTCTCGATGACCCCGTTGAAATCGGCAAACGGCCCGGTTACCACCCGGACGGTCTCCCCGACCTCCCACTCCGGCTTGTAGCGGAGCTCCTTCTTGACTTCCTTCTTCTCCACCCCGAGGAAGCGCTCCACCTCGCGCCGCGACAGCGGCGAAGGCTTGCTCCCGCCCCCGACGAACCCGGTGACCCCTGGCGTGTTGCGCACGGCGTACCAGGAGTCGTCGTCGAGGACCATCCGGACCAGGATGTACCCGGGAAACACCTTCTTCATCACGGTGACCTTCCGGCCACCCTTGAACTCGACCACCGGTTCGAGCGGAATGACGACCTCGAAGATCCGGTCCTCCATGTGCATCGACCGGATGCGGGTCTCGAGGTTGGCCTTGACCTTGTTCTCGTAGCCCGAGTATGAGTGGATGACGTACCAGTCGCCCTCCAGGTCATACGGACTGGTAGCGACCTCTTCCTCTTCGACTACCTCGGTCTCATCGATGATGTCGACGGCGTCGGTCATCGCCTCACCCTTCCCGCCCCTTGCAGCAGCCACAGGATGCCCTCCTTGAGCACGACGTCGAAGGCGAAGACGATCAGGGTCACCGCCGTGGTCGTGATCAGGGTCACCGAGGTGAAGGCGATCATCTGCTCGCGGGTCGGCCACTGCACGCGGCGTAGCTCGGTGCGGACCTCGCGGAAGAAGATGCCCAACCGTTGCCATAGGCTCGGCTTCTGCTCAGCCGGATTGCCGGTGGGTCGCTTGGGGCGCGCCTTCTGAGTCTGCTTCTGCCGTCGCTCCTCGCGCTCGACGAGGCGCCTCATCTCTCGGTTCATCTGATGTATCGCTTCCTTGCGGAGCAGGGGCGGCGGGACTCGAACCCGCAACCTCCGGTTTTGGAGACCGGCGCTCTGCCAATTCGAGCTACACCCCTCCGGTTCCCCTCGGCTCGAAAGTGCGGGGACAGGGCGGTGAGCCCGCCTGGGCGAAGTCTACCGGTGGGCCGGCGACAGTGTACACCCATGCCCCGCTGCCTCATCCAGGAGCGGCGACACCCCGACGGCGCGCCGCCACCATTGCTGCGGCCGCCGCCGCCGCCGCCAAGACTGAAGCCCCGGCGATGATCGGGCCCCGGGTCCACGCTCCCTCCGGGCGCGGCCTCCATCCGAGCCAGCACCAGCGTGACCAGTCCGGCCGGGGCGGGAATCAATTCGTGGCGGAGAAGTGCCAGCCGTCGCTGCAGCCGTCGGTCGTGCGCCGCGGAGGCCTGACAGGCGAGACAGCCGTCTGTGTGCTCCTTGGCAGCGGTGGCGCCGGGAAGGGTCGTTGTCGCCAGCGCACGCCGAACGAGATGGGTGCGCGCCGTCACGGGTGCCGTCCGTCGAGCATCTGTCTGAGCCGGAGGTGTGCCCTATGCAGGCGCACCTTGGCAGCGGTCTCGGATATCCCAAGGGCCTGCGACACGTCGTCGTGACTCCATCCGTAGATGTCCTTGAGGACCACCACCGCCCTCATCCCGATGGGGAGGGCGCCGATCGCATCTCCCAGCGCTTGCCGCAGATCGGCCACCTCGCCGACGCGCTCGGGTTGGCGGAGCGGGTCGGTGTCGGGGACCGCCAGCGCCTCGTCGAGTTGCGAAACCGGGCGAGCAGCTGTCCGGCGACGGTGGCTCCAAGCGGCGTTGACTGTGATCCGGTGGAGCCAGGTGGCGAACGCAGCATCACCTCGGAAGTTGGGCAAGGCCCGCCAGGCGCGGATGAAGGCGTCCTGGGCCACATCCGCCGCCACGGTCCTATCGGCAACCAGTCTCACAGCCAGGGTGAACACCTCGTGCTGGTGGAGCCGGACCAGGTCGCCAAAGGCGTATCGGTCCCCCTGTCTGGCTCGATCCACCAGAAGTTCGACGCTCGATTCGACCCTCAGCTCTTGCATGGGGTTACCCACCGTCCGCCGGCTCGAGCACAACCGTAGCGGTGACAAGTTCCTCGCCGCCGGAATCGACGCTCATGCGCAGCGAGCCGTTCTCCGTGCACCTCGCCCCCCACCGTGGCCGGCTCCCCCGGGCGCAGGGGCGACCTGAAGCGCAGCCGAACCTGACGGAGCGGTGTTTCCCCCTTCGAATGCCGGGCGGCGGCTTGGACCACCCATGACGCCATCAACAACCCGTGCGCAACGATTCCGGGAAGCCCGGCCGACACCGCGGCGGCGTGGTCCCAATGGATGGGGTTCCAGTCCCCAGTGGCTGCCGCATAACGGAGGAGGTCGCCCCGGCTCGCCGACTTCTCCAGCGGTGGAAGCGGGGATCCGACTGCGGGCAGCGGCTGCTCCAAGGGGATGTCAGTGGCGGCTCGCTCTTCGGGGGCGGGTTCCGATCCCGGTCTCTCGGCTCTGCCGGAACACTCTCGACGACGACGAAGCTCGACGACGACGATTGCACCAGCCCGGAGGCGTCGCTGGTGGTCACGTCGAACCCGACGAACGTGGTCGCCCCCCTCGACCGGACCCGACCGACGACACCTTCCACCTCGACCTCGCTCCCCGTGACTGAAGGGGCGGTGCCACTCGAATGACTGCTCGGCGTGGATCACTCCACGACCGGCAAGCTCCGGTGCAGCCAACAGTCTGGCGGCGACTGCAAACAGCGTGACCGAGGCAAACGAGGGTGGAGCGGCCGCCGTCCATCGCTCGGGATCGTCTCCGGTGGCCGCCACGAGATTCGACGCCCTTTCGGCGGTGACGGCGAGCGGTACAGGTCCGATCCGCCAACCTTCGAGGCGTTCCAAGTCGCGGCTGCCGTCAACGACCACGGCGACCTGACGCGATCGGGACGGGGTCCCGCCGGTGGTCGGCGTTTCCCCGTCCCGATGCAGACCTGCTCACTCCACCCGCAAGGTCGGACGCGGCAACCTACCACCGGCAGGCCGCCGCACGCCCCTGGGATCAACGGGTTTCTCGGTGGAGTGTGTGGGTCCGGCACCAGCGGCAGTACTTCTGTAGCCCGAGGCGGTCCCTGGTGTTGGTCTTGTTCTTGGTGGTGACGTAGTTGCGACGTTTGCACACGTCGCACGCCAACGTCAGCGGCGGTCTCTTGTCAGAAGGCATGCTCGCTCACTCGCTTCGCTCGTTCGCAGTACTTAGTACTTAGTACTCAGTACTCAGACTCCTGTTGTCCCGTACTCCTCGTCCTCTTCTTTCTAAGTACCAAGTACTAGGTACTAAGTACCTCCTCAAGTGAGCTTCGCTCACTTGAGGATCTTGGTCACCCGGCCGGCACCGACGGTGCGGCCACCCTCGCGGATGGCGAAACGCAGGCCCTCGTCCATGGCGATGGGGGCGATCAGCTCCACCGTCATCTGCGTCTGGTCACCGGGCATCACCATCTCGGTCCCCTCGGGGAGGGTCACCGAACCGGTGACGTCGGTGGTGCGGAAGTAGAACTGGGGGCGGTAACCGGAGAAGAACGGGTTGTGCCGCCCGCCCTCCTCCTTGGTCAACACGTACACCGCCGCCTCGAAATTGGTGTGCGGGGTGATCGACCCCGGCTTGGCCAGCACCTGGCCCCGCTCCACCTCCTCCTTGCCGACCCCCCGCAACAGAACCCCAACGTTGTCCCCCGCCCGGCCCTCGTCCAACAGCTTGCGGAACATCTCCACCCCGGTGGCCACGGTCTTTCTGGTGGGGCGGATCCCGACGATCTCCACCTCCTCGTTGACCTTCAACACCCCCTGCTCCACCCGGCCGGTGACCACCGTCCCCCGCCCGGTGATGCTGAAGACGTCCTCGATCGCCATCATGAACGGCTTCTCCACGTCGCGCACCGGCTCGGGGACGTAGGAG
Source organism: uncultured Actinomycetes bacterium (assembly GCA_963824995.1). Lineage (GTDB taxonomy): Bacteria > Actinomycetota > Acidimicrobiia > Spongiisociales > DATADW01 > DATADW01. The sequence continues at coordinate 83,336 of CAWGRK010000001.1, forward strand.
TCCACCGCCTCCATCAACTCCACGATCTGGGTGGGACCCTCCCCCTCCCCGTCCAGGGCCTGCAGGGCCGAGCCGCGCACCACCGGGACCTCGTCCCCGGGGTACTCGTACTCGGTCAACAGGTCGCGCACCTCGAGCTCCACCAGGTCCAAGAGCTCGGGGTCGTCCACCATGTCCACCTTGTTCAAGAAGACCACGATCGAGGGCACCCCCACCTGGCGGGCCAAGAGGACGTGCTCCCGGGTCTGGGGCATGGGGCCGTCGGCCGCCGACACCACCAGGATGGCCCCGTCCACCTGGGCGGCGCCGGTGATCATGTTCTTGATGTAATCGGCGTGACCCGGCATGTCGACGTGGGCGTAGTGACGGTTGGGGGTCTCGTACTCCACGTGGGCGATCTGGATGGTGATCCCCCGCTCCCGCTCCTCGGGAGCCTTGTCGATCTGATCGAAGGAGGTGAACGCCACAGAAGAATCACGCTCGTGCAACACCTTGGTGATCGCCGCCGTCAACGTCGTCTTCCCATGATCGATATGACCCATGGTCCCCACATTCACATGAGGCTTGGTCCGCTCAAACTTCGCCTTCCCCATCACAACTCCTTCTTCGTGTCCGTCGGTAGCGGCGGGCAGACTCGAACTGCCGACCTCTCGATTATGAGTCGAGCGCTCTCACCTACTGAGCTACGCCGCCACGCTGGTGCGCCGGCCGCACCGTCTTCAGTTGTCAACCCGGCCGGGACCGGCCGGGCGGAGCCCCCTTCCGGATTTGAACCGGAGACCTCCTCCTTACCATGGAGGCGCTCTGCCAGCTGAGCTAAGGGGGCGCGGGAGATCCTGCGCCAGAGCAACCAGCGTGGAGTATCCCCGCCGGATTCTCGGAGTCGCCAAGTATCGCACATCGCTGGAATGGCGGCGCCGTCGTAACGCGTCAGGTTGCCTGCCGCAGCCGAGTGAACCCAGGCGAACCCCGCGCCATGATCGTCGCTAAACCAACACTTGACTCGACCGGCTCCAGGTGTAAAATTGATATTGATTGATAATAGAAGCCACGAGCCCTTGAAGGAGGCAGTCATGGCCGAGTCGAGTCTGTACGAGAGGCTGGGCGGCGTGTTCGCCATCGCGGCAGTGGTGGACAGATTCAGCGACGCCCTCATCGAGAACCCGATCGTCGGTCAGGGGTCTGACAACCCTGCTCTGCGTGATTGGCACACCAACAATCTGGAGAGGCTTCCCGGCTTGAAGTTCATGCGAACCCTATGGGTCTGCGACGTCGCCGGAGGTCCATTCGAGTTCACCGCAACCGAGCCGGGAAGCACGCCCTTGGGGCTGGAGGAGGCTCACCGCGAATTCCAGATCACCCCATCGGAATTCGACGAAGTCGCTGCCGAACTGGGGCGCACCCTCGACAGCTTCGGGATCCCTTCCAAAGAGAAAGAGGAAGTCCTCGGCGCCTTCGCCGCGCACAAGGCCGAGGTGACCGAGGGCTCACTGGCTCCGGCATAGGTCGGAGACCGCTTGATTCATCAGTCGGTGACCCTCACGGTCATATCGCCAGGACCGTGCAGATTTAGCCACATCGCCACCACCGGCAAATTGGGGCATCGCTAGGTCGCGGGTCCAACTCGTCGTTCGGTTCGGCAGAGGTCCACCTGGAGCTCGGCGCGTCTACGGGGAACTACCGGGACGCCGGGTGCAAACCTCTGGACGCAGGTCTACGGTGCGCGGAGGAGTAACACGGGGGAGGGTCATATGACGACCTCTGTGGGCGGGGCCGCGCCGGGACCTGTCCAATTTCCCGAGGTGTGCCGGGCGGGGGGCTGCGCTCGACGTCCTCTTTCCCTCGCCCTCGCTTCCGCCACGCTGCCTTCCATCCGGGCTCCCCCCTATCGAGAACGACACCAGCCTGAATCGATCAATTGGGGGGAGAAGAGGGGTTCCATGAGAACCAAACTCAGATTCGGGGCCGTGGCGGCGCTCCTGCTCGTGGTCGCCAGCCTTCCAGCGGCGGCCGCCTCACCGAAGACAGCAATGTCGACGGATGGCGCCGGCAGGGTCGAGGTACTGCGCGTCACCGCTATAAGCGCCTTCGAGGACGTAGATATCGACGTCGGGGATCCCGGGTTCAGCATCGGTGACTACTTCGTCTTCAACGACGATCTGTTCATCGGTGACCGGAACGTTGGCGTCTTTGCCGGGACCTGCACACTGGTCGGCATAGGTGAGGACGAAGCAGTCACTTTCCATTGCCTGGGCACAGTCGACCTGCCAGCCGGCCAGATCATGGTGAGGACCCTGGCGACGTTCACCGAGACGACGGATCAGATCCGGGCGGCGATCACCGGAGGAACGAGGCGGTACCGCACCGCCCATGGCGAGATGATCCTCAGGTTCGTGGACGAGACGGAGAGCACGCTCACGCTCCGAATCATTCGCTGACCGGAGCCAGCGGGGGTGACGTCGGTTCGGCGTCACCCCCGCCCTCCTCAGTCGGTGACCCGCACCACCCCGGTCATGAAGTCGTGGATCGTGCAGATGTAGTTGTAGGTACCGGGCGTTTCGAAGGTCACCGCGTAGGACTCGTCTGCTTCGAGGGTCCCCGAGTCCCAAGAGCTGCCTGTGGTGGTGTGGTCCGCGTCCCCGACATTGGTCCACCACACCTGGGTCCCCTCGGGAACGGTGATGTCGTTCGGCGAGAACTGGAAGTCCTCGATCGATACGAAGGCGTCGTCGGGTGGCGGCGGGAGGGTGGTCGAGGTCGTCGTCGTCGCGATCGTGGTGGTGGGTGGTGGTGGGGTGGGTTCGAGGCCGAGGGCCCGACCGAGGAACGACGCCATCTGGTCGCGCCGCACCGACTCGTCGGGGCAGAACAGGGTCCCCGCCTGGTCACAACCCAACGTCACCCCCTCCTCGGCGATGGCGTTGATGTTCCCCTCGTGCACCCCGGAGACATCAGCGAAACGGTCGCCCGGCACCGGATCCAACTCCATCGCCCGGGCCAGGAACGAAGCCATCTGCGCCCGCGACACCAGAAGGGTCGGACCGAACGTCCCATCATCGAACCCGAGCGTGATCCCCGCCGCCGCCACCCGGTTGATGTTGTCCTCGTGGGTGTTGCCCTCATCGTCGGGGAAGAAGTCCTCCCCCGCCGCCGGCAGCTCGAACCCACGGGCGATGAACGAAGCCATCTGATCGCGCCGCACCGGCTCGGCCGGGCAGTACAACGTCCCCTCCGGGTTGCACCCAAGCGTTATCCCCGCGGCGGCGATCGCTTCGATGAACCCCTCATGCTCGTTCCCGTCATCATCGGTGAACGTCCCCCCCGGCGGGAGCTGAGCCACCGCCGCCGTCCCCCCAACCACCAACCCCACCACAACCGACACCGCCAACCACCGACGCCACATCACAAACCCCTCAGGGCTCGACGATGATCGTTCCGACCATCAGGTCGTCGTGGACCGTGCAGAAGTAGTCGAAGCTCCCCGCCGTGTTGAAGACCCGCGAGAAGTCCTCACCGGCGTTGAGGATCCCTGAGTTCCATGTGCCGTCGCCGGTCGGAGGGGTTCCCGACGTGCTCGAGTGGTTCACGTTGTCGTTGTTTTCCCAGACGACCTCGGTGCCCACCGACACGGTCGTGTCGCCGAAGTCGGCGATCGCAGAGATCGAGATCACGACCTCGTCGTCGGCCATCGTGGTGCTCGTGCTGCTCGAGGACGTGCTGCTCGACGAGCTGCTCGATGAGCTACTCGACGAAGAGCTGGAGGAACTGGTGCTCGACGAGCTCGTGCTCGAGGTCCCCGGTGGTGGCGGCGTCGGTTCGAGGCCAAGGGCCCGACCGAGGAACGACGCCATCTGGTCGCGCCGCACCGACTCGTCGGGGCAGAACAGGGTCCCCGCCTGGTCACAACCCAACGTCACCCCCTCCTCGGCGATGGCGTTGATGTTCCCCTCGTGCACCCCGGAGACATCAGCGAAACGGTCGCCCGGCACCGGATCCAACTCCATCGCCCGGGCCAGGAACGAAGCCATCTGCGCCCGCGACACCAGAAGCGTCGGACCGAACGTCCCATCATCGAACCCGAGCGTGATCCCCGCCGCCGCCACCCGGTTGATGTTGTCCTCGTGGGTGTTGCCCTCATCGTCGGGGAAGAAGTCCTCCCCCGCCGCCGGCAGCTCGAACCCACGGGCGATGAACGAAGCCATCTGATCGCGCCGCACCGGCTCGGCCGGGCAGTACAACGTCCCCTCCGGGTTGCACCCAAGCGTTATCCCCGCGGCGGCGATCGCCTCGATGAACCCCTCATGCTCGTTCCCGTCATCATCGGTGAACGTCCCCCCCGGCGGGAGCTGAGCCACCGCCGCCGTCCCCCCAACCACCAACCCCACCACAACCGACACCGCCAACCACCGACGCCACATCACAAACCCCCCCGTTTATCGGGCATCTATGAATACGAACCGGCCAGCCGCTTGGTTCGAGCAACCGGGGGAAATTCAGCGCCCGGTGATGATCCAGGCGTGCCCAAAGGGATCGATCAGCCGCCCGCTCCGCCCGTAGTCGCGATCCTCCACCGGGAACACCACGGTGGCGCCGCCGGCAAGCATCCGCTCCGCCAGGGCGTCGACGTCGTCGATCTCGAGGTCGAGAATGGCGGCACCGCCTCCCGAGTGGGGTGAGCGGTCGACTTCGTCCTCATCTTTCAAGCTGAACCCTGCCGGCCCGACCTCGAGCTCGGCGTGGACCACCTTGCCGTCCGGTCCTTCGAAGCGGGCTACCTCCCGAGCAGCGAGGGCTTGGACATACCAATCGATCGCCCCGGCGGCGTCGGACACGACAAGTCGTGGCCGGATGCGGGTATCACTCATCGTTCGATCGTACCCGGCCTCCTTGGGGCGGCCGGGCGTAGGTTTTTCCCCGTTCGTCGGAAGGAGACCGGACCATGTCAGGACCGAAGGGGCTGGAGAAGGCGATGACCTTCCCCCTGATCGAGGCGATCCACGGCCGGCGGGCGCGTCGCTTCTCCCTCGGCTCGGAGATCCCCGATGGTCCGCTGGCGTACAAGTCGGCACATCCCCCACTCCCCCTGACCGACCTCGAGAAGATGCTCGTTCTCACCTCGGCGGCGGGCAACACCGGGTGGCACTACGCCATCACACGAAACGCCACCTACGCCCCGCATCTCGCCAACTACTCCGGTGCTGCCGGGGGACGCACCTTCCCCTCGGCGGCGGGGTTCCACACATCTGAGGTGTTCTTCACCGACGACGAAGGCGTCTATCTATTCGAGACCCGCGACGCTCCCAAACTGGTCGAGCGGGAACCGGGCGACCCGGTCGACATCGAGCAGGTCATCGAGGCTCACCGATCGAGGATCCGCAAGCTTGCCGACGGTCGGCTCAACATCCCGCCCGAGGAGCCGTACATGGAGGGACACAACACCTGGTGTGTCAACCGCCCGGGCAGCCTGCTGTTGATACCGGTGGCCGACGTCGCCCAGACGATGATCGCCATCCTCTGCTTCATCACCCAGAACGGGTACTCGATGACCGACGACGTCAGCGGTGAGAGGGTCCCTGGGATGGAACAATTCCGAAGTCTGGTCGACATCGACGAGCCGTTCCCGCTCTCCTTCCTCGAGCAATACGCCCTCACCGAGGCCACCGCCGAGCTAACCACCTCGTGCTACGCCGGCATGCTCATGCTTCAGGCGATGGGCCTTGGGGGATGGATGTTCGATGGCATCGACCGGCACACGGTGCTCGGGGCCAGTGGTGACGCCGGCAGTGCCCGGTCTCGGCTTCCGCTATGACACCGACGAGCGCTGGGCGCTCCCCAACCCCACTGGGCGGGACGGGGTGTTCACCGCCTACTGCCCCCCGCATTACCCCGACATGGCTGCCGCCGTCGAGGCTTTCGCCCGGAGGAAGTTCGGTCCCGGCGGGCCCTTCGATCCCGGCACGCCCGGCGCATGGAAGGAGAGTGCCCGGGTACGGAGCGCGGCCGAGGTCCACTCCGACGAGTTCAAGGCGTGCGTCGCCCTCCAGGCGCAGTACATCCTCGACCGCTATGGCAAGTTCCCGGGAACCGTCCCCAGCCTCTTCTGCCTCACCTATCTCCAGGCCCATCATCTCGACCTCGAGTTCTACGACGAGCACTTCGGTCCTGGCGCCTACCTACCGACCCAAGCGGATCACATGGCCGATTGGCATTAGTCAATTGGTAGCTTGACTATCAATCGTCAAGTTGATTAATCTCGCCCCCAGGTACTCGACAACACGAATCTGAGTTGCGAGCGAGGGAAGTGAGCGAGCCATGGCCCAGTTGATGCCGATGTTGGATTACGCCGATGCTCCCGCAGCGATCGACTTCCTGCGTGACGCGTTCGGTTTCGAGGAGACGTTTCGCATGGACGGTGAGGACGGCACCGTGGCCCACTGCGAGTTGGCGCTCGATGGAGCAACGATCGCCCTGTCGACGGTGTGGCGTGACGGCGGCTTTTCTACGCCCCACGAGTTGGGAGGAGTCCACAGCCAGGTTTGGTGTCAGGTGGACGACATCGACGATCACTGCGAGAAGGCACGAAAGGCAGGCGCAATCGTGCTCGGCGAACCGGTAGATCAAGACTATGGGTACCGCACCTACCGGGCGATCGACCCCGAGGGCCATCGCTGGTACTTCGCCTCCGAGACGTGAGCTCTGCCATAGAAACCACCCTCGACGCCTTGTCCGACGCCACGAGACGTGAAGCCATGGAAGCGCTGGCGGGCGGCCCGCTGACACCGGGCGAAATGGCCTCCCGACTCGGGGTGAGCAAGGCGGCGCTCACTGGACACCTTCGATCGCTGCGCCGGGCCGGCCTGGTCGAGGTCGCCCTCGACCCTGCGGATGCCAGGCGCCACATCTACACCATCCGCCCCGAGCCACTCCGGCAGCTCAGCGAGTGGTCGGAACGGGTGACCCGGTTCTGGGGCGATCAGCTTGCCTCGTTCGCCAGACACGCAGCTGAGGCGTCGGATGGCTGATAGTGCGGTCACGGTCACCTGTCTGGTCCGACTGCCTGCTGAGCGCGCCTTCACCCTCTTCATCGAGCACATCGATCGGTGGTGGGTGCGGGACCGAGCTCACGATGCGATCATCCGCTTCGAGGCCGACCGGTTGGTGGAGGCGTCGAGAGACGGCGTTCAGGTCCTGGCCACGATCGCCTCAGTCGACGCACCCAACCGGATCGAGCTCGCCTGGCAGGGCCCGCATGCCCAACCGGGCGACACCGTCGAGATCCTCTTCGAGCCGGAAGCCGAGGAGACCCGGGTGACGGTCCATCACCAGAGAACAGCGCTGACGCCAAGCGATGTAGCGGTTGCCGTGCTCGGTCTGTGGTGGGGTGACCTGTTGTCCCGACTGGTTGGAGGTGCGCCACCAATCGGGACTCAGGAAGGCTGAGGGCCGCCACGCCACCGCAGCACGGTGGCTCGGACGACCCTCGAGTGAACTCGATCAGTTCTCGGTGATCTTGACCGTGATCCAGTTGGCGCCCTTGTCAAGCACCTTGATCGTGTGTCCGGCGATGTTGCGCACCTGTCCCTTGTGGAGCACATGCTTTGCCCCGTAGGGATTCGCCGGCTTCTGGACGTGGGATCGGAGGATCCCGAAGCAAGCGGAGAGGCCCCAAGAGTCGGCTTCGTCACAGTTGGGACGCTGGTCGACGATGTGCACCGCCGCCCCTGAGATCGAGTTGGGAATGGGATCGTACGTGGCGCGGAGCCGGGCGTCGATCGTGAGGTAGCGGCCCTTGGCCAAACGGATCACCGCCAGCTGGTTTCCGGCGTGATTGGGCTTGACCAGCTTGACCTTCCTCACTCCACCGTCGAACACGACCACGTCGCTCGCCGGTATCCACCCTGCGGCGTAGCGGTTGAAGCCAAGGGTGGCATAAGGGTCGGCTTCGGTCGTGCTCGGCTGCCCGTCGAACAGGGTGTTGTTGCCGCTCATCACATCGATCGGGTTGTCGTAAGCCCAATCGCTCGTTCCCGAGGAGGAGTGGGGAAAGTGGATGGCGTGACCCATTTCGTGGGCACCGATCGAGGTGAGAGGCTCTCCCCACGGGGTGTTCGAGGCGAACGTCTCCGCGCCGAGAAGGGCGTAGCGACCGTTGCCCGGGAAAGTACTGGGCACGCCGCAGCTTCCCCCGTCAGTGCAGAAATAGCCGGGTCCAGCCAGCCCGGCGAAACCCTCGGCATTCGACAGTATGTCGTCGAGGACCACCACTGCTCCGTTTCGGTTGCCGGCGCTGTTGTTGGCAACCTTGTTGAGGCAGGTGCCGATGTCGCCGTATGCTTCCCCGTCCATTGTCCCGGTGACGGTGCCGCCCTCCACGAAGGCGATGTCGTACTTGCCCTCCGAAAGCCAGTCGAAATAGGGCCCGACGCGGGAGTTGAGCTTCTTCTTCAGGCCGTTGGCGCCGTATGTGTAGGCGGTTGGACCGGTGTTGCACAGCCACACCTCCCAGACATCGCGGCCCACGGAGTGACGCCGGATCTGTGATCCACCGGCGACGATGCCGAGCGGCTCCCACCCGTACTGTGCCGCCTCGGTGGGTCCACCGGCGGAGGAGTTGTCCCGGTTCTCGACCAGGTCGATGACTACGTCGCTCTCGCCGCTCCACAGGTCGCCGGGCGTCTCCTCGGCCAGAGCGGCGGTCGGCACCAGCAGCACCGCCACCATTACCGCGCCAAACAGACGCAGGAATTTCGACATCTCGATTCCTTCCCTCGCACAAAGCGGATAGAACTTGAGAGCGCGGCTCGTCAGCCTGGACAGACGTGGCCGCGCTAGCCCCCCCGACGAGGGATCATCGACTCTTGACAAGTACCCTCACGATGGGCCGGTAGACCCATTTGTCCCTGGAGGGCGGGTCCCTACTCCTCGATCTCGGGTAGGTGTGCCTTGGCTTCCTCGTAACCGCCCTCAGGGGGCGATTCGTCAGGCGCGTAGACAAGGTTGAGTACGCCGGTCCCAAAGGTCTCGGACGAGATCAGCTTCAGAGGGGTCGGTGCCTCGCCCTCCTCGAAGAGTCTCATGCCCTTGCGAACCGCGATGGGGTGAACCAGCAGATGCAGTTCGTCGAGGAGACCGGCGGCGAGCAGTTGGCGGACCACCGAGACCGAGCCGCTCATGGTGATGTCGCCACCCGGTTCGTTCTTGAGGGCAGTGACGAACTCGACGAGGTCGCCTTCGAGCTGCTCCGAGTTACGCCACGCGAAGTCGAGTTTCTGGTTCGATGCCACGATCTTGCGGATGTCTCCGAGCACCTTGGCGAAATGGGCGTCCTCCCCGCCGGCCGCCTCCCGCTCGGGCCACGCCCCAGCGAAGCTGTCGTATGTCTTGCGCCCGAACAACATCGTGTCGCCTTTGCCGAGCGTGGCATCCACCGCTTTACCCATCTCGTCGTTGTAGTACGGGAAATGCCACTGATCAGGTGCCTCCACCACCCCGTCGAGCGAGATGAAGAGCCCGGCTTTGATCTTCCTCATGATTCCACCTCCGGTGTGTTGTCATCCAGCATCCCATCAGACGGACGCCAAGGACCAAAGTCATCGGCCCCGCCTTCGAGGCTGGATTCAGGGACCGGAGGTGACCACCGTGAAACCGCCGGGGAGGACCGGCGCCACCACCACTCCGCTGCGGCCGCGCACGGTACGCACCAGGACACCGAGGTCGTTATAGGCGCGTGCCTCGGGTTGGCCACCGTCCCCCATTTCGACTCGCTGGTGGCGTAGTCGGTCGCTGAAGCTGCGAAGCACTCCCTGGTGCCCGCCATCCCCACCAAGAATCAGCCACTCGATCTCAGGCTGGAGGAGCACCGCGTCCAAGCGCGCCTCGCGAACCCTTCCTGAAAAGGCAGTTGCGGTAAGCACGCCTGACCCTTCCTCCACGATCGTCCTGGCGCGCGACTGCCCGACTCCGAGGTACCCCGGGGTAGGTGTGATCCCTCGAGGACCGGCACCGCCCTGCGGCTGGCGCCCGGCGGCGACCCCATCCAACTCATAAGCAATTTCCACAGCACGCAACGGAATCTGCTGGCGCTCGGAGACGCCAAAGACCCAATAGCGATCGCGGGTCTCGAGGTCTACCGCCACGTCCACCGACCCGCCGGAGGCGAGCGAGACGTAGGCGCCGCCCGACCACAGGCTCTCTCCGGTCCAGGCGGATGGAGGCGTGACCACCTCGGCGGCGCCGGTGAGTTCACCGGACTCGGCCTCGACCATTTCCCAGGTGACTTGGTCGGTTCGCCCGGCGATCATAGCCCGGGCGGCGATATCGGGATGTTCGTCCAGAAGCAGCATGGATAGCAGACCATGGATGGTGGATTCGGCGCCCGAGTTGCGGTTGATCACACCGTCGGGGTTGATGCCGTCGTAGGTGCGGCCGGTCTCGGGGTCGTACATCGGCTCGCCCGCCGGGTTGTTGCCGAAGTACCAGGCGGCGGCGATCCCCGCCAGGTCGAGGAAGCCGCTTCGTCCGCTCGCCTCGCCGGTGCGAACCAGGTTTTGCAGCGTGGCATCGGCGCCGTAGGCGATCTGGGTGCGGTCGGCCGGCGCCGGCAACCAGCCGTTCTGCGGACCGTCCTGGATCAGAAGGTGGGGCGTGAAGCTGCCCACTTCCCGCAGCGCAACATCGACCCACCTGGATTCCTCGAGGGTGGCGCCGGCGGTGGCCAACGCTCCTGACATCTGATCTCCCCAGGCGTGCCACACCGATCGCGACTGGGCCCAGGGCATGATCGCCCGATACGGCCATCGCCCCACTGAGCCGAGTTGCATCAGGGCAACCCCGTTCCCGAGTCGCTGCAAGGCGAGAAGTCCGGCGGGACTGCCACCGGCTTGCTGATAGGCCGAGAGGCCGTAGATCGCCTCCGAGGAGGCGTCGGCACCGTCGACGATCAGCCATGAGGGCCACTGCAACCCGTCGACCGTCTGGAACTCGCCGTAATTCGGGGTGAGGACCTGGCGGTCCACGGCGTCGATGGCAAGCTCGAGCCGGGCTCGCAGGAAGCTGGCAAACTCCGGGTCTTCGTCCCGGAAGGCCTGGTAGCCCTCGCCCAGTGCCCAGATGGTGCGCGCCAGCCAGTACGAAGCTCCCGAGTCGGAGGGGTCGGGAAGCTCAGGAGGGTCGGCGCTCGGGTTCAGCGTGCCGTCGGGCTGCATCCAGAGCACCACGTTGCCCTGATTCTCACCGCTCACCGTCTGCAAGATAGGTGAGCCCGCGGAGCAATTGGTATGCCTGGTCACGGCTGTGGTCGTCGCCGAACTGCGTCCAATGCCGCAGGTACACCACAGCGGCGCGCGAGATGTCGTCGGCGTTGTAGGCGCCCTGGCCGTAGGTGTCGGTCTCGGGATCGTAGACCCCGCCGCCGAGACGTCGGTACTCACCATCGGGACCCGGCTCGGCGTATGTCCAGAGCACACCGATCGACGGATCGGTGTCCAACTGATAGGTGGTGTGACCCTCCTGCTCCGGGGGTACAACGCTGTCGCCGAGGAAGTCGATGTGATCGAGATTGGTGAGTGGGTCAGACTGTGCCAGAGCGGTGGCCGGCGACAGCGCCGCCACCAGGAGGAAGCCGAGGACTATGGCAACGGCTCGACGAGTACGGTACATGGGAACCCCTTTTTCCTCGGCGACTCGACCGGTTGACCGACCATAACGAGGGATCAGAGTTCTGCATCGAGGACACCCGTCAGCGCAAGTTCCAGTGACACAAAGCCCGACAGCGGGCCCAACAGAAGGGGAAAGGCCATGACCCGAGCCCGCACGATCGCGTTGATCGTCACCGTCTTGATGGTCCTCGTCGCCTGCGGTGACGGCGGAGGGACACCGCCACTACCGACGGGCGGCAGGCGGGAGTGGCGACACCGCCACTACCGCGGCGGCAGGAGGGGAGGGTGGTCAGCCACCGGCCCCATCACCATCTGGTATTCGAACAACCCCCAGGAGATCGAGTGGGCAACGGCCCAGATCGAAGCCTGGAACGCCGAGCACCCCGAGGAAGAGGTCACCGCCCAGGAGATCCCTGCGGGTGAGACTTCGGAGGCGGTGATCGCCGCCTCGATCACCGCCGGCAACACCCCGTGCCTGATCTACAACACCGCCCCGGCCGCAGTGCCCGCCTTCCAGCAACAGCAGGGTCTGGTGGCACTGGACGAGTTCGAAGACGGGGCGTCGTTCATCGAGGAACGCGGTGGCGAGGCCGCTGCCCAGTATCAGTCGCCCGACGGCATGTACTACCAGATGCCGTGGAAGACCAACCCGGTGATGATCCTCTTCAACAAGGCGCTGTTCGAGGAGGCGGGGCTCGACTCGGAGAACCCGCCGCTCGGCACGTACGAGGAATTCGCCTCCACCGCCGCTACCCTCGTCGATTCCGGTGCCGCCGAGGCCGCCATCTACCCGTCGCCGACCTCGCAGTTCTTCCAGTCGTGGTTCGACTTCTACCCATGGTTCGCTGCCGAGACCGGTCAGCCGCTGGTGGTAGACGGAGAAGCACAGTTCAACACCGACGAGGGCAAGGCGATCGCCGAGGTGTGGCGACAGCTCTATGAAGATGGTCTCGTCCCACAGGAGGAGAGCCAGGTCGACGCCTTTGCCGAAGGGGTGTCTGCGATGAACTCCGCCGGCCCGTGGGCGGTGGCGGTGTACACCGACGTGGATTGGGGGGTGGTCCCGCCGCCGACGTCGGGGGGGACTGCCGCCGAAGATCTGTCCACCTTCGCCGATGGAAAGTCGGTCGGGCTCTACGTCAGCTGTGAGAACCGGGGCACCGCCTGGGAATTCCTCAAGTTCACCATGAGCGAGGAAGCCGACAGCCAACTGCTCGAGATCACCGGGCAGATGCCTTTCCGGCCCGGCATCACCGACCTCTATGCCGACTTCTTCGAGGAGAACCCCGGATTCCTACCCTTCGCCGAACAGGTGGAGCGTGTGGTCGAGGTCCCCTCGGTTCCGAACTCGGTCGAGGTATGGCAGACGTTCCGCGACGCCTGGTCGTCATCGGTGATATTCGGTGAGGAAGAGATCGACACCGCCTTCCAGCAGGCAGCCGACAGCGATCACCCAACTAGCGAGCGAATGAGCCAACAGACCACGACTGCGGCGTTGGCGGCGATCGCCAACCGGCAGCCGTTGAGGAAGAGAATCTTTGGCGAGCATCCCATCGGGTATGTCTTCGTCGGCCCCTACTTCCTCTTCTGGTTGGCCCTGTTCGCCTTCCCGCTGGTGTTCGCGGTCTACATCTCGTTCCACGACTACTTCTTCGCCGCACCGGGGGCCGTGGTCGAGCGGCCATTCGTCGGTTTCGAGAACTTCACCACCGTGCTCGCCGACCCGGTGGCGCAGCGAGCCGCCCTCAATGTGGTGATCTTCGTGGTGATCAACGTCCCACTGACGGTGCTCCTGGGCCTGGTTCTCGCCGCGGCGTTGAACCAGGCCCTGCCACTGAGGGCCTTTTTCAGAGCGTCCTATTTCGTGCCATACGTGGCGGCGAGCGTGGCGCTGATCGCGGTGTGGTTGTACATGTTCTCGAGGACCGGGCTCGTGAACCAGGTCTTGGGACCTCTGGCTCCGGATCCATCGTGGCTGGTCAACCGGTTCTGGGCGATGCCCATCATCGCTCTGTTCGCCACCTGGAAACAGCTCGGCTTCTACGTCCTCCTCTACCTGGCGGCGATGCAGAACATCCCCCACGAGCTGTACGAGGCGGCCGAGATCGACGGGGCCGGGACGCTCCACAAGTTCCGCTCGGTGACAATCCCCGGTGTCCGGCAGACGACGACCTTGGTGGTGATGCTGGCGTTCATCGTGGGGGCCAACTTCTTCACCGAGCCCTACCTGCTCACCGGTGGTGGTGGACCGAACGGCGCATCGATGTCGCCGGTGCTGCTCATGTATCAAAAGGGGATCGAACAGGGCAACGCCGGCATCGGTGCCGCTATCGGTGTGATGCTCGCCGCCTTGGTCATGACCGTTTCGGCCATCATCTACAGGGTGCAGGGGCGGGAGTGATGACCGATCCCCAATGACGATCGTGTCCGACACTCGACCGAGGTCGCCGAGAGCAGCGGCCGGGAGACAACGACCGCCGACCGCCCCGGCGGAAAACGTTTCACCGTCGGCCGGTCGTCAGCCTCATCTTGCTCCTGATCGGGGCACTCGTCTTTCTATTCCCCTTCTGGTACATGGTCGTCGGTGCATTTCAGGCCCAACCAGACCCCACCGTCGCCGGTGCCTTTCCCGACCCGAGCACTCTCACCGTCGACAACTTCATCGCCATAAACGAACGCCTCAATCTGTTGGTCACACTGAGGAACTCGCTGATATTCACGCTGGGTGTCATCGTTTCCACTCTCGTTCTCGGGTTGCTCGCCGGCTATGCCCTCGCCGTCCTGAACTTCCGTGGCCGAGGGGCGGTCTTCGGGATCGTCCTTCTCAGCCTGATACTCCCATTCCAGCTTCCTCATGATCCCCCTGTTCGTGATGATCGTGCGCGACCTATGGACTCGCCGACAGCTTCCTGGGGATGATCCTCCCCTTCGCGGTGAACGCCACTGCGGTGTTCATCTTCCGCCAGTTCTTCCTGGCGGTCCCCCAGAGCCTCTTCGACGCGGCAAGGGTCGATGGCGCCGGCGAGCTGCGCATCCTGCTCCGGGTGGCGGTTCCCATCGCCCGACCGGCGATCCTCACCGCGGTGCTGGTCACCTTCATCGGGCCATGGAACGAGTTCCTCTGGCCGTTCCTCATCACCAAGCAGGCAAACCTGCAGCCGCTGGCGGTGGCGCTGGCGAACTTCATCTCCAGCGTTGCCGGCGGCACCGCCAACCCGATTGGTGCCATCCTGGCGGGAGCGACCGTGCTGGCCATCCCGGTGGTCGTCCTCTTCCTCGTTTTCCAGCGCTACTTCCAGGCATCTGACCTGGGAGCAGGCGTCAAGGGTTGAATACGACCGCCGCCACCGGGGACGGTCGCCCGGACGCCGGGTACCGGTTGGATCGGCGGGGCGTGCTGATGCATCCGGTGGCCGACGATCCCGTCCAGCAGTGGGGCGTGCTGAACCCGGCTGCCGCCCGGGATCGAAAAGGCGACCTCTGGGTGTTTCCCCGTCTCGTCGCCGAGCAGAATTTCTCCCGCATCGGACGAGCAAGGGTCCGATCCGACGTCTCGGGCGACCCTGTGGGAACCGACCCGCCGAGCATCGTGCTCGAGCCCACCGAGATATGGGAGAGGAACTCGCGGACCGCCGGCGTCGAGGATCCCCGGATCACCTGGATTCCAACTCTCGACCGGTATGTGATGACGTACACGGCATACGGGCCGCTCGGGCCGCGAATCGGCTTGGCGCTCTCGGCCGATCTGGAGCAATGGGACCGTCTCGGGCCGCTGCGGTTCGATTACGAGTCTGGATTGCGTACCGATTTCGGCCTCTACCCGAACAAGGACGCCATGTGGTTCCCGGAACCGGTCACTGCCCCGGACGGGTCCTCCGCATACGCCATCATCCACCGACCGGTCTGGGATCTGTCCGAGTACGGCCTCCTCGGCTACTCGGCCCCGCCCACCGGGGTCGACTGACCACCGGCCCGGCATCTGGGTGTCCTTCACCGAGGTGGAACGGGTCGCCGAGGACGTAACCGCCTTGACCAGGGTGGGACAACACCGCCAGGTGGCCACGAGCGAGCAGCCCTGGGAGTTGATCAAGATCGGCGGCGGTACCCCACCGATTCGCACCCCCGACGGCTGGCTCACGCTGTACCACGGCGTTGCCGGCATCTACGAGCCAGGCAGTGACCAGCAGCAGAGGCTTCAGTATGCGGCAGGGGTGATGGTGCACGACATCGAGGACGTGACCCGGCTTCGCTACCGCTCGACCGAGCCGCTCCTCGAGCCGGAGACCAACGAGGAACAGGAGGGGATCGTGCCCAATGTGGTCTTCCCCACCGGGATCGACGACCGGGGCGAGGGTCGGGCGGACGTCTTCTATGGCATGGCCGACAGTCGGATCGGCTGGGCTCGGCTCACCTACCCGTCTGGCTGAGGTCCATACTTGGAGCCTGGTGTTCTCCTTCGACCTGAGAGGCTGGAGGAGATCTCGCATCGAGTGGAGGTCCCGACCTACGACCGTTCCCGGCTGCGACGAAGCATCGTCCACATCGGTGTAGGCGGATTCCACCGCTCGCATCTCGGCTCGTATGTCGACGACCTGTGCCGGGCCGGCCACCGGGACTGGTCGATCGTCGGCAGCGGCGTGCTGCCGGGCGATGCCGCCATGGCGGCGGCGCTCGGCGGTCAGCATTGCCTCTACAGCCTCATATTGCGCGGTCCCGATCTGACTCAGGTGCGCATCGTCGGGAGCATCGTCGATTACGTCCACGCTCATCCCGACCCGACCAGGCTCGTGGAACGGATCTCGGATCCGGACACCCAGATCGTGTCGCTCACCGTGACCGAGGGCGGTTATCCAGTCGAGGAGGACCGGTACGACCCGGCGTCACCCATGGCGGGAGAGGCTTCTGCCTTCGGCATCCTGGTCGCCGGACTCGCCCTCCGGCGGGCGCGCGACTCTGGTCCGCTCAGTGTCATCAGCTGCGACAACATCGTGGCCAACGGTCACGTGGCACGCACCGCCACCCTGGGCGAGGCCGAGAGCATCTCTCCTGATCTGGCGGCGTGGGTCGAGGGCGAGGTCGCCTTCCCAAACAGCATGGTCGACCGGATCACCCCGGCTACGACCGACGCTGATCGCACATGGCTGCTCGACGAGACCGGTGTCGTGGATGCGTGGCCGGTAGTGGCCGAGCCGTTTCGACAATGGGTGATCGAAGACACCTTCGCTGCTGGGCGGCCCCCGCTGGAGGACTTGGACGTCGTGGTCACCTCGGACGTGGAGCCGTACGAGCAGATGAAACTCCGCCTCCTCAACGGGAGCCATTCTGTGCTCGCCTACCTGGCGGCGCTGCGCGGATTCGACCAGGTACACACGGCCATGTCGGACCCGCTCCTCCGTCGCTATGTGCGCGCCTTCCTCGATCGTGAGGCGGCTCCGGCACTTCCGGTCGTGCCCGGCATCGATCTCGAGGACTACAAGACCAAGATCATCGGACGCTTCTCGAACCCAGCGATCGCCGACCAGATCCCCCGGCTGTGCCGCGACGGCTCCGCCAAGCTCCCCAAGTTCGTGCTTCCGACGCTCCGCCAACAGCTACAGGGCGGCGGCCCAATCGGTCTGACCGCTCTCGCCCTCGCCGGCTGGTGCCAGTACCTGGTCGGTGTCGCAGATGATGGATCGGCGATCGAGCCTGCAGAGGATCCCCATCTCGAGACGGCACGCCAACACGCTCGGGCATCGATCTCGGCCCCTGCTCGGTTTCTCGAACTTCCGGGCGGTGTTCGACGATGACCTGGCGAAGGACCGGCGGCTCGTCGACGCATTCTCCGAAGCTCTCACTTCGATCCGAAGGAGAGGGACACAACTCCGCTATCGAGAGCGCCCTGAAGCACACCGATGAAGCCGGTGCGCAATTCGGATGAACCGGCCTGACCGGTCGCTCAGTGTGCCAGCGCGCCTTCGAGGAAGCCGATCACGGTCGTCTGTCACCGTTACTTGCGATTGCTGGGTCTGTGCGCCGATCAATCGTCGAAGGTGTGCTGAGCGAGACCGAGAGGCAGGAGTGGGGCGGGGGCACAGCTCGTGGTGAGGTCCACCCTCTGCCCGGTCTCGGCTGAATCGATCGATGCCGTCATGATTTCCAGGACATGCAGCGCCAGCACATCGGAAGCCCGATGTGCTCGTCCGCTGCCCATCGCCCACAGCATGTCCGCCGCCCCGATGCCCCGGCGCAACGGCAGATGCGTGGTACGCAGAGGGAGGTTCCGCCACCGCTTCGACCCGACTGCCCGTATCCGCACCGGGCCGCCAAAGGTGTTGGGATCGGGCACGGCCAGCGTCGCCTCGGTGCCGTAGATCTCGAGATTGCGGTATTGGGTCGCCGCCACATCGAAGCTGCTGACGAGGGTGGTGATCGCGCCGGATGCGAACTCGACGATTGTGCTGACGTGGGTGGGTGCCTCAACATGGATCATGACGCCGCGGCGCGGTTCCGAGAGGATGAGACGCTCCGTACGGGTGACCCGCGCCGCAGCGCTAACCCGTCGTGCCGGTCCGAGCAGCTGGACGAGTGCGGTGAGGTAGTAGGGACCCATGTCCAGCAGGGGTCCAGCGCCCAGTTGATAGAAGCTCCCTGGGTCGGGATGCCAGTGCTCGGGACCCGGCCCGAGGATGAAGCCGTTCGCCGCCACCGGCTCCCCGATCAGACCCCGTTCGACGATGTCGCGGCAGGTCTGCAGACCAGGGCCGAGGAAAGTGTCCGGGGCGCAGCCGAGCCGGAGCCCCCTCTCCTCGGCGGCATCCACCAGCGTCTTGCCGTCGGTGAAGTCGACACCGAGCGGCTTCTCGCTGAACACCGCCTTTCCCCCCTGCAACGCTGCCCCGGTAACGGCGCCATGTGCCTTGGGAGGGGTGAGGTTGATCACCGCGTCGATCTCGTCATCCGCAAGGAGCTCGTCGAGCGGAGCTACTCGGGGAATGTCATAGCCCGCCGCCAGCTCGGCGGCTCGATCCGGCACGCTGTCCGAACAGGCCACCAAATCGATGAAGTCGATCTCATTCAGGGTCGTGGCGTATGTCGGCGCGATGACGCCACATCCGATGATCCCGACGCGTTTCATTGGCGTGCCTGAGACAGGCCCCCGTCCACCAGGAAGTGATAGCTGCGCTCCACAGCTTCGAACATGTCGGTGTCACACCGATCGAGTTCGACGATGTGCCATGCCACCGCCGGATTGGCGGCGAGGATCGACGGCATGTCGAGAGCGCCTTCCCCGACCGCAACCATGGCGCTCTCGGGGTGGTCGGCAGGACCGTCCTTGACGTGGAGCAGGCGGACCCGGTCACCAAGGTCAGCGACGAGCCGGGCCGGGTCGACACCCCCGACACGGGCCCAGTACACATCTACCTCGCAGAGGACGCTCGGGTCGAGGTGCTCGACCAGGTGGAGCAGCGCCGGCCGCCCGTCGATCGGCTTCATCTCCCAGTGGTGGTTGTGGTAGCCGAGCTCTCCTCCCACGGCCCTGACCCGTTGGTTTGCCTGATTGATTGTCTCGGCTGTGCGCCGGACCGCATCCAGATCGACGAAGCCTTCTGGGGGCAGCGCCGGGATTATGAAGATGGTGGCGCCTGCCCGCTGATGTGCCTCGATATCGGCTTCGTATGTGTCGTCGTCCCTGAGCCCGACGTGAGCGCTGCACAGGCGTAAGCCTGAGTCGGCCAACATCGCGGACATCGCCTTCGGGTTGACGACCAAACAGTCCGGCCGACTCGACGGCGACGAACCCGATCGTCCCAAGCCGCGCCAGTGTCCCCTCCGGATCCCGTGTCGCCACATCTCGCAGCGTGTAGAGCTGCACCCCGATCTGGGCCTGCAACGAATCTCCTTGGACTACCCCGACAGTGCGGGCGATGGCCAGCGAACATTGTGCCACGCCGCGTATGGCGTCGAATGACACCCCGACCAGGTTCTAACCGAACGCCCGGTGCAGGAAGGCGGCCATTTCTTCGCGGGTCACCGGCTCGTGCGGGCAAAACTTCGTTCCGTCGGCGACACAACCCTTGGTGATCCCGGCGGCAGCCAGGGCGTTGATGTTGGGCTCGTGGGGTCCCGAAACGTCGCCGAAGACGTCTCCCGGGATCGGCTCGAGCCCGAGCGCTCTGACGAGAAGCGACGCCATCTGACCACGGCTGACAGTGTCGTCGGGACAGAAGATCTCGTCGCCACAGCCGTTGCTGATTCCCGCCTCCGCCAACCGGTCGATGTTGTCCTCGTGGGCGTTTTGCCCATCGTCCTTGAAGTAGTCGCGGCCGGCTTCAGGGAGATGGAGTGCGCGACTCAGGAAGCTCGCCATCTGGCCCCGGCTGACAATGTCATAGGGACAGAACAGTGTGCCCTCGAGGTTGCAGCCGAGGGTGATCCCCTGCTCCTTGACCCAGGCAATGTCCTCGGTGAAGGTGCCGCCGCTGGGGACGTCGGCGAAGGGCCCCGGTGGCATCGGCGATACCCCGCACTGAGGAAGGACTCGGAACAGGTAGTCGTCGTGATGCTCGGCGAGGAAGAGCCGGACCGCCTCGATCGTCTGCGACTTCCCCTCCGAATTGTGCAGGATGATGATGTCCCCGCCCCCCATTTTCTCGAGATCGGCGAGGATCGACGCCACCCCCGGCAGTTGCCAGTCGTATGGGTCGATGCTCCACGTCCATTCCCGCAGGCCAAGGGCGGCGCCGTCGGCCCGGACCGAGTCGTTGGTGGCCCCGAACGGCGGTCTGTAGCACCCGAGGTTGATATCGGGGTCCAGCCGGTCGTTGACGAACTGGTTGAGCTGTTCGAACTGGCTCCTTCGTTCCGACGAGCTCATCCCGGTCATCAATGAGTGGTGGCAGGTGTGATTCCCGATGGCGTGTCCTTCGTCGATGATCCGCTGCATCACCCCGGAGATCGGTTCCTTGCAATTCACGAAGAAGGTGACCCCAACCTCCGGATACTGAGCAAGCACATCGAGCAGCACCGGCGTCAGGCTCGAGTTCCCATCGTCGAACGACAGAAACAGGTTCGGTTTGGAGCCGATGGTTACAGCGACCCGGCTGTTCTCGGGCAGGAAGTTCTGGGGAACCATCGGCGGAGGCCCGAAGAGGTCGCGATCCTCTTCCTGGTAGACCGTTTCGTCATCGGGTGCGGCTGCCGGCTGCGATGTCGCCGTCACCAGGACAGCGAGCACCAACATCGGCCCCATGACATGCGTGTTCAACTCGAATCCAGCACGTCACGAGCCACGATCAAGTCGTGCTCGTCGAATCCCTCCGTGAAACCGGAGAAGAGCTCAGCGAGCTCGGCGCTGCCATCTGGGAGCCGGTCCAGCTTCCGGCGGAGACCGACCAGCCGGGTCAGCGCCTGGAGTTCGAGGAGGTGAAGCCCTGCGGTTCTTGCGGCCCGTATCCCCTCTTCGTAGGCCGTCTCGGCCCCAGCGATGTCTGGTGGTGACAGCATGAGGAGAAAGTCGCCCCTGAAGGTGAGGAAATCGGGCGGAGCCGTCTCATAAGGTGCTCCAATCTCTATTGCTTCATCGACCAGGACGAGAGCCTGCTCGGGCCGACCTGCCAAGGCGTGGGTCAGACTTCTGACCCCGAGCAATTGGGGCCAGAACACCGGTGGGGTAGTCAGGCCCTGATAGAGGTCGATGGCGGTCTCGGTCATGGCTAGCCCTTCATCGATCCGGCCGAGAGCGGTCAGCGACACTCCCTCCAGAACCGTGGCGAGCGTCCGCCACACCACGTAGTCGTTGTCCTCCGCCACCACAGCAAGCTCGTGCGCCTTTTGCGCACACTCGTCGAAACGGCTCCTGAACAGGGCGAGGAGGCCATTGTGATAGAGGGCGAAGGCGATGCTGTAGGGATGGTCGAGGTCCCGGGCAATCTCGAGCGCCTCGGTCAGCCGGGTCACAGATCGCCCCAGAGCACCGCACTGCCAAAGGATGAGGCCCGATGCGACCCGGGCCGATACGCCTGTATTTGGCCCTAGCCGAAATCGAGTCGAGCCGTGTACCCGAGGATCGTGGAGCTCGATCGCACGGTCGAGATGGGGTAGACCTGTTTCGAGATCACCGCTGAAGCTGGTGGCTGCTCCATAGACGTAGTGGCCCTCGATCCGTATCGAGTCGTCATTCTCGCTTTCCCCCAGATCGAGCAGCCGTTGCCCGTACTCGGTGGCCTTGCTCGAAGTTGGCAACGCCCATGTAGTAGGTGGCAAGGGCACGTAGCACCGGATACTGCTGCGCCGCCGTACCTGCGGCCTGCGAAAGCACCAGGGCTGACTTGAACGCTTCCTCGACCTCCACGCCGTAGCCATGCACCGCCATCGAGGCGCGGGCCAGACTGGTGCGCAGGGCCAACTCCTGGGCGGCGAGCTCCGGTGAGTGACCGACCTTGTCCAGCACGTCGAGCGCATCGGTGGCGAGCTCCATGGCGGCGTGGTACCAACCCTTGGCCTCATGGAGCGCCCACAGTCCGTCGACGAGTTCGAACACCTGCTCCAGATCGGCTCGGTCGACCCAGTAACGCCAGGCGGTCCTCACGTTGCCGATCTCCAATTCGAGGTCGGTGAGGGCAGCCTCGCGTCCGGCGCCACGGAGACGCTCATGCAGCTGCGCGCCGAATACGGAGTAATGGACGGCGTGGGCCCGGCGCACCGCCTCGTCCTGTTCGGGGTTGTCGGCCAGCCGGGCTTCGGCGTACTCCCTGATCGTGAGCAACATGGAGAAGCGCTGCGAACCCGCTCTCTCAATCGCTCGAACCAGGCTCTTGTCCACCAGCGAGGCGATTGAGTCGACGAGCGGAATTTCCCCGAAGGCGGTGGCGGACACCGCCTCCAAAGTCGGGAGGTCAGCCGTCGTGAACACCGACATCAGTTCGAAAATGGACCTCTCGCCGTCGTCGAGCAGCTCATAGCTCCACCCGATCGCTGCCCACAGGGTGCGCTGCCTGTCAGGGAGGTCCCGTCCCCCGCTGCCCAGAACATCGAGCCGGTCGCGGAGACGGGTGAGCAGGTCGGATGGCGTGAACACGTTGAGCCGGGCAGCAGCCAGCTCGATCGCCAGAGGCAGACCATCGAGACGAAGACAGATCTCGGCGACATCAGTGGCGTTCTCGTCGGTGACGACGAACGCGGGACGCACCGCCCGGGCTCGCTCGCTGAAGAGTTGGACCGCTTCGGACTCGGCGATGGAAGCCGTCGAGTCCTTGGGATGGGGCAGGCCGAACGCAGGGACGGGGAAGACGTGCTCGGCCCTCACCCGTAGGGTCTCCCGGCTCGTCACGATGATCTTCAGATCGGGCGCCGCCTGAAGCAGCTCGGATACGCCGACTGCGGCTGCGGTCACCTGCTCGAAGTTGTCGAGGACCAGGAGCATCTGGTTGTCTCGGAGCCGTGATTTCAGGATCTGGAGCGGATCGCCACCTCCTGAAAGCGGAAGATTGAGCGCCCTGACCACCGCCTCGAAGGCGGCATTCGGATCACGTCTCGGCCGACAAGTCGACGAAGAAGACTCCGTCTCGAAAGTGGTCCATCTGCTCGGCGGCGACCTGCAGCCCGAGACGGGTCTTGCCCGCTCCTCCAGGTCCGACGATGGTCAACAACCTCGTGCTCCTGGACTCCAGCATCACCTCGATCGCCGCCAGTTCGTCGGCTCGTCCCAGGAACTCGGTGGTCTGCTGCGGGAAGTTGTGGGGCCTTGCCTCGAGGGTGAGTAGTGGCGGGAACTCGGACTCGAGACCGTCTTGGACCAGTTGGTAGAGGTGCTCGGGCAGCGTCAGGTCCTTGAGACGATGTGCGCCCAGGTCACGCAATTGCGTGCCCTGTGGCAGCTGATCCTCGGCCATCCTGGCGGCGATCGCAGATAGCAACACCTGTCCGCCGTGACCGGCGGCCATGATGCGGGCAGTCCGGTTCATCGCGGGCCCGAAGTGGTCACCATCACGGTCGTCCGTTTCACCGGCATGGACCCCCATCCGTACCCGCAGGGGTCCCGTGGCCCCCCAGGCCTCGGAGCCGAGAGACTTCTGCGCCTGAGTCGCGGCACCCAGGCCATCGACCACCGAGTCGAAGACGGCGATCATGCCGTCGCCAGTGGTCTTCAGCACTCGCCCTCCGGACCGCTCCACCGCGTGCGCGGAGGATCGAGTCGTGTCGAGCCAGCGCCGCCGCCATCTGATCGGGGTGCTCCTCCCAGAGCCGCGTGCTCGCTTCGATGTCTGTGAATAGAAACGCCTGCATGTGCTGCGCCTTCGCTGTCTCGGAATCTGTCGTGGACAAGCGTCTCTGTTCCGGGCGGTGCCGCGGGAAGGACTGGAACCCCAGCAGGCTAAGCCGACAGCTCTGTACCAGGGCGGTACCAAGCGCCAATGACTCCTATTTGGCAGCATCCGCGCGGTCTGGAGTAGCAGACGCCTGGGCGAGGATCGTCGACTCGATCTCGGAAGGGTCGACCTCACCCGGCGCGTGGCGCGCGATGACGCTGGGGGCACGAACCGCCGGTAGCCTCCGTCCGGTCGCGAAGGACTCCACCAGGGAACCGGACCAAGTCGGAGCCGGAACGAGCCCACCCGATCAAAGCCCGGCGGACGATTCACAGTCGCACGAGGAGGCCCTGCAACAGTTCCTGCTCTACCTCGGGAGCGGTCTCACAGTCGCCGGTGGGGCTGTCAACGAGATCGAGGATCACCTCCTGGCCGTGGCCTCCGCCTACGGGGCTCCGGAGGCGAGGTTCGCGGTTCTCCCCACCTTCATCTTCGTCGCCCTCGATCCAAACCGACCGGCCACGCTCGAGCCGACCTTTCAGCTACGGGGGGCACTCCGTCTCGACCAAACCTCGAAGCTCTACGACATCCTGAAGCGAGCCAGGCGAGCAGAGATCGAGCCCGCCGAGGGTATCCGGGAGGTCCAAGCGGCTCTGTCGAGCCGTCCCCGCTATTCCCTGCCTCTGACGCTATTTGGGCACGTGTTGTTGACGGTCGGGCTGTGCCTCATATTGCAGCCGACCGGTGCGGACCTTGCTCTGGCCGCCTTCTTCGGGGCCCTCGTGGGTGTCCTCAAGCTGGTGGGCGGCAGGTGGGCGCGGGCTCAACCTGTCATGCCGATCGCCGCCGCATTCATCGTCTCGGCCCTCACCTTCGCGCTGGCCAACGAAGGCTGGGGCAGTGCGAACCTGCGGACGATGATTGCCCCGCTCGTGACGTTCCTGCCCGGCGCCGCGCTCACCATGTCTGTCATCGAGCTGTCGTCCGGGCAATTGGTCACTGGTGCGAGTCGCCTTGTCTCCGGAGCTCTGCAACTCGTCCTACTTGCTGCAGGAATCCTGGTTGCGGCCGAGTTAGTGGGGCTGCCATCAGCTGGGCTTGTCGACACACCTCAGAACACATTCGGATGGTGGGCGCCGTGGCTCGGTGCGATCGTGTTCGGAGTCGGGGTGGCGGGCTACTACTCGCCGCCCCGCAGGTCTTTGCCAGGGCTGTTTCTGGTGCTCCTTGTCGCCTTTGTCGGACAACAGGTGGGCAACCAGCTCGCCGGTGGATTCGTCGGCGGCTTCCTTGGGGCCCTAGCCATGACACCGGTGGCGCGCCTCGTCGAGAACACCCATTTCGGGCCCCCGGCTCTGGTCTCGTTTCTTCCCGGGTTCTGGCTGCTCGTGCCAGGAGCGCTCGGGGTGATTGGCGTGACCGAATACCTCAGCGACAACCCGGTTTCCGGACTCGAGGACTTCCTGAGCACTGTCGGCGCCATGATCGCAATCGCCGTAGGCGTCCTCTGCGGCTATCTGATCGTGGACACGGTTGCCCCGCTCTACCGGAAAACGCTGGGGCGCGCCTTCGACCGACCGGGCCCACAATAGAAGGAGTGCCGGGAGAAGGATTTGAACCTCCGAAGGCTGAGCCGGCAGATTTACAGTCTGCTCCCTTTGGCCGCTTGGGTATCCCGGCAGGGACCGACAGGTTAACCAGCCCGATCCTGAGCCTCCCGGTCAGTTGGCAGAAGTGGAGGCCATCTCGCGCAGCCGCCGAATCCTGTCCTCGATCGGCGGGTGGGTGGAGAACATGCGGGTCAATCCACGACGGTTGATCGCCTTGGCCGGATTCTCGATGTAGAGCTCGGCGAAGGCCGGGTTCACGTTCATAGGTATTCGGGCGGTTGCGACACCTATCTTCTCCAGGGCGGAGGCCAGAGCCAGCGGCTCGCCAGTGACTCTTGCGCCGGACGCGTCTGCCTCGTATTCCCTGGCGCGGGAGATGGCGAGCCGGATCAGCATGGCGGCGATCGGGGCGAGGATGATGCTGGCCAAAGCGAGAATCGCCCCGACCGGGTTCCCCGAGTCGTCGCGCCTTCCCCCGCCGAAGAAGAAGCCGAACCGGACAAATATCGAGAGCGCCGCGGCGAGGACTGCGGCGATCGTGGAGATGAGGACGTCCCGGTTTCGCACGTGCGAGAGTTCGTGGGCGAGCACACCCTCGAGCTCTCGCGGTGTCATCGTCTGGAGGATCCCTGCGGTGACGGCAACGGCCGCACGGCTCGGGCTGCGGCCGGTGGCAAATGCGTTTGGTTGGGGCGAACCGATGTAGTGGATCGTCGGCATCGGCATGTCCTGTGCCGCCGCCAGCCGGCGCACCATGGCATAGACCTCTGGGAGCTGCTCCTCGGTTACAGGCCGTGCGCCGCTCGTTGCGAGGGCTATCCGGTCCGAGAAGAAGTACATCAAGAGGTTGAGCCCGGCGGCGATCCCGAGACCGGCCCAAGCCGATAGCCCGAACACTTGAGCGACCAGCACCACCAGGGCGCTCAGGAAGCCGAGCAGGGCGACGGTTTTCAGGTTGTTCATGGCAATCTCAGCGTATCGATCACCGGCGCATATTCCGGTCGCTCGACCTTCAGCGCTCCACCTGGAGCCTCGACGCAAGCTGCTCGATCAGGCTCTCCAACGGTCGTGCTCCCAATCGGCGCTGGGGAAGGCCGCCATGAGCCCGTCGCCGAGGGTCTTCACCTCGCGCCCGCCGGTGGCACCGAGCGCCTCCCGCAGGACGCGGTCATGGTCGGCGTGGACCAGGTCGGCGGCATCATCCCCGAGCCGGGCCCGAAGGTTGGTGGAGGCCACCAGGTCCGTGAAGAGCAGCGTGCTGGTGGTGAGCTCTGCCACGGAAGAAGACGGTAATGCCGGCCGCTATTTGACGACTCACGATCCTTCGACAGGAACGACGCGTATCGCCCCGCCTGTCCGGGGCTCTCTCAACCTGTCGATCCGAGAAGCCGATCAATGTCACTTGGGCCGAACGAGAGCGTCCGTTGCTAGGGTTCCGGCACCGGGTGGCTTGGGTTCAGGGGAGCCGCGCGGTGTGCAACACATTTCAACTTTGGAGGAGGAGTCTCAGGTGCGGAGACTGATTGTGTTCCTGGTAGCTGCAGCCCTCGTGGCTGGTGCAGCGCTCCCGGTCGGGGCCCAAGAGGCACCCGATCGTCGTTTTGAAGAGGTGTCGCTCGCCGGAATCGACACCAAACTGCTCCCGGCCCTCGCCAACCCCAACCGGATGGTCACCGTGATGGTGGAGATGACCGGTGCCCCGGTGGCCATAGAACAAGGCAAGGCAGCCGCCCAGGGCAGCGAGTTGAGCAAGGCGCAGCGGGCAGCCTTCCGCTCCAGCTTGAAGGCCAAGCAGGACGCGATCGCCCCCTCCATCCGCCGCCTCGGTGGTGTCGTCCAGTCGCAGTTGCAGGATGCCTACAACGGAATGCGGGTCCGCATCGCCGCCGGCAAGGTGGGAGAACTGCAGACGCTCGCCAACGTCAAGGCCATCAGGCACATCGAGCGGCACACGCCGACCAACGCCGACTCGGTCCCCTTCCTCGAGGTCCCATCGGTTTGGCAGGACCTCGGCCTCACCGGCGAGGGCATCACCATCGCCGTCATCGACACCGGGATCGACTACTACCACGCCAACTTCGGCGGATCGGGCGACCCGGCCGACTTTGCGGCCGACGACCCGACGGTGATCGAGCCAGGGACCTTCCCCACCGTCAAGGTGGCCGGGCGGATACGACTTCGTCGGCGACGAATACGACGCCTCGAGCGATGACCCGGCGATCAACACGCCCGAGCCCGACCCGGACCCCGTCGACTGCAACGGCCACGGCTCGCATGTGGCCGGGACCGCCGCCGGCGCCGGGGTGCTCACCGACGGCAGCACCTTCACCGGACCCTACGACGAGACGACCCACGCCAACTCCTTCCTGATCGGCCCAGGTGTCGCCCCCGAGGCGACCCTCTACGCCCTCAAGGTGTTCGGGTGCGACGGGTCGACCGACGTCACCGTCGACGCCATCGAGTGGGCGGTGGAGCACGACCTCGACGTGATCAACATGAGCCTCGGATCGGCCTTCGGCCGCTCCAACGACCCCACCGCCAGTGGCAGCCACCAACGCCGCCATCGCCGGTGTCGTCGTGGTCACCTCGGCGGGCAACGCCGGCCCGGGCCGGTACATCACCGGTTCGCCGGGCACCGGATCTGGCGCCCTTTCGGTGGCAGCCATGGACACCATCGAAGGCACCCCGCACGTCGACTTCATCGCCCCCGCCGGGACGATCGACATGCAGAACTCGAACGGATCGACCGATCTGCCGGTGACCGGCACCGTCGTGGTGCTCGAGGATGACCCGGCGACGACCGATGTCGACGAGTCGCTCGGTTGCGCCGCCAGCGATTACGCCGCGGTGCAACCCGGCGACATCGCCGTCACCTACCGCGGTGTATGCGCCCGGGTGGATCGAGCCATCCTCGGTCAGGCAGCCGGCGCCGCTGCGGTGGTGATGATCAACAACGCCGACGGCTTTCCACCGTACGAGGGCGCGATCGCCGGGGTGACCATCCCGTTCCTCGGCGCCCAGCTTTCCGACGAGGCGGCGGTCCTGGCGACCGCCGGACAGACGGTCACCGTCGAGGACGCGGGCGAGGTCCCCAACCCCAACTACACCGGGTTCGCCGACTTCAGCTCCGGTGGTCCCCGCAACGGTGACAGCGCCCAGAAGCCCGATGTCATCGCACCGGGGGTGAGCATCATCTCCACCCTGGTCGGATCGGGCACCGGGTCGGTCCAGATCTCGGGCACCTCGATGGCCTCACCGCACGTCGCCGGGATCGGCGCACTGGTGCGTCAGGCGCATCCGCGCTGGCGGGTCAACCAGATCAAGGCGGCAATCATCAACACCGCCGACCCGTCGAAGATGATCGACTACGAGACCACGAGGGCCGGTTCCGGAGTGGTCCAGCCGGTGACTGCGGTGGACACCGAGGTCGTCGCCATGGGCAACCCCCACGGTGGCGGGCTCTCCTACGGCCTGGTCCAGGCGACCGGGACCGTCGACACGACCCGGACGATCACCCTGTTCAACAACGGGACGAGCACGGCCACCTACTCGCTGCGCCTCCGAGTTCAACAGCGACGCATCGGGCAACGCCACGGCGAGCTTCTCGTCGGGAACGGTGTCGGTGCCGGCCGGTGGCAAGGCATCGGTGAAGGTCACCCTTTCGGTGGACGCGTGCATCGGTTCCCACCCGGGTTGCAGACCGCCGCGGGGAACATCGTGCTCACTCCGACCTCGGGCGACGCCCCGGCTCTGCGGGTCCCGTTCGTCGAGGTGGTGAAGGGGGTGTCGAAGATATCGACGACACCGATTGTCGTGACCGCGGCCGACGTGGTCGAGCTCACCAGCACCAACGCCGCAGGTGCGACGGGTACTCTCGACGTCTACGCCTGGGGTCTGACCGACCTCAAGGGTCGACGCCCTGACCACCGACGTGCGCGCCGTCGGAGTCCAGTCGTTCCCCGACTTCGACTTCGGGGTCTTCAGCATCCAGACCTTCGGAGCCGTCTCCAACCCGGCGGTGAACGAGTGGGACGTGCTGCTGGACACCACGGGCGACGGTGACCCCGACTACGCGGTGATCGGTTACGACCTGGGTGCCTTCACCGTCGGGGAGTTCAACGGGACCCTGGCCTCGATCACGATCGACCTGGCGACGGGCGAGGCTATCAGCGCCTTCCTGGCGGGTGGCGGGCTCAACAGCTCTGTCGTGCTGCTGCCCTTCCTGCTCTCGGACGTCGGGCTCGAAGCCGGCGGCGCCGAGGAGTTCTGCTACGAGGCGGGTGTGTTCTCGCTCGAGGAGCTCGGCGACGATCATCGTCAACGGGGTGGCCAGCTTCAACGCCTTCACCCAGCCGGTGGAGACGGGCGGGTTCGCCGAGCTGGCAGCCGGGGAGTCGATCGACTGGACCGCAGCGGTCGACGGCGACCAGCTTGCCGAGACCCCGGTCAAGGGATGGATGGTGGTGTACGCCGAGAACCGCTCGGGTGCGAGGCAGGCGGATCTGATCAGGATCCGTTGAGCCACACCGCCAACTGACCATCGAAGGGGCCGGAGAATTCCGGCCCCTTCGTCGTGCTTATGTCGTGCCCTGGCTTTATGGTTGGGCTGCCGGTCGGGGTGGGATCGGAACAACTCGATAAGAAGGGGAGACATCGTGGTGCGACGATTCTTCGTAGCTCTCGTGGCGCTGGCGGCGCTCGTAGGGCTCGCCATCCCGGCGGCGGCACAGCAGGGCGCCGAGCGCCCTCGGCCCGACCGGCTCGACTCACTTCGACTGGACCAACCGTCCCGGGTGGACGGGTCTGCGATCGGCAAGCTCGACCCATCGCTGCTCGGCGCCGGCGGCGAGGTGGCAGTCAGCATCAGGCTGACCGCGCGCCCTGTGGCGCTCGTCGCTGCCGCAGACGGCACCGCCGCACAGCAGCGTGCCCAGGGCAGGCGTGTGACCGCCGAGCAGACCGGGTTCCTGAGCACGGCTCGCTCGATCGACCCGGGGCTCGCAACGCTCGCCACCACGAGAAGCGCGGTGAACGCGGTCTTGGTCGAGGTCGATGCCGCCGCTCTCGAAGCACTGGCCGCCGACGACCGGGTGGTCTCCATCGCCAGGGTGCGCGACTACGAGATGGCGTTGTCCGAGACCGTTCCCTACATCGGCGCATCTGCTGTACAGGATCTCGGGTTCGACGGCACCGGTGTGAAGGTCGCCATCCTCGACTCGGGGGTCGACTACACCCACGCCGCTTTCGGAGGGCCAGGGACCGTCGAGGCCTACGAGGAGGCGTACGGGACGTCGCCCGAAGACCCCCTCAACACGACCACCGACGGTCTGTTCCCCACCGAGCGCGTTGTGGGTGGCTTCGACTTCGTCGGCGAGTTCTGGGTGGGTGGCGAAGAAACACCGCCGCTGGCCCCGGACCCCGACCCGATCGACTTCGAGGGACACGGGACCCACGTCGCCCACATCAGCCGGCGGGAGCAACGGTGTGGCCCCCGGCGTCGACCTCTACGCCCTCAAGGTTTGCGCCTCGCAGTCGACCGCCTGCTCGGGCGTGGCTCTGCTCCAGGCGATGGACTGGGCGCTCGACCCCGACGGGAACGGCGACACGAGAGACCGGGTCGACATCGTCAACATGTCGCTCGGCTCGCTGTACGGCCAGGCTTTCGACGACGACCTGTCGCTCGCCGTGGAGAACACCACGCGGGCAGGGATCCTCACCGTCGCCGCCGCAGGCAACGGCGCCGACAAGCCGTACGTCCTCGACACACCGGCGCAACGCCGTCGGCGCTGGCGGTGGCGCAGACCAACATGCCGTCGGCCGTGCTGCCGGTCCTCCAGGTGCTCACGCCCGCCGGAGATTGCGGGCGACTACACCGCCGTGTTCCAGCCGTGGTCGGTGGCGCCCACGGCTCCGATAGAAGGCCCACTCCAATACGGGGACGGGGCGGGGGGCAACCTCCTCGGTTGCGACCCCTTCCCAGCCGGATCGCTGACCGGTCTGATCGTCCTGGTCGATCGGGGTGAGTGCAACTTCACCCTCAAGATCTCGAACATCAGCCAGGGAGGCGGCATCGCCGGGATCATCGGACTGATGGCGCCGGGTGAGCCCTTCGCCGGGGCTGACGGCGGCGATCGCCCGATCGACATCCCCGGCTACATGGTCAGCCAGGACACCTCGGAGACCTTCAAGAGCGGCATCGAGGCGGGGGTCACCATCCTCATCGACCCCGCCGAGGGGATCCCGCTGGTGGGCACCATGGTCGGCTCGTCGTCACGGGGCCCGGCGATGCGCTCGATCATCGCCAAGCCGGAGATCGGGGCTCCCGGCGAGTCGGTCTCGGCCATCGCCGGCAGCGGCTGCCGAGGAAGGGCCGTTCGGCGGCACCTCGGGGGCGACACCGATGGTGACCGGCTCTGCTGCCCTGCTGCTCGACGCCTTCCCCCGACGGACGCCGATGGACCTGAAGAACTCGCTGGTCAACACCGCCGAGACCGAGATCTTCAACGGCCCGACCGCGCTCGGCGCCGACCTGGCACCGATCGCCCGGATCGGCGGTGGTGAGGTGCGGGTGGACCGCGCCATCGAAGCCGCCGGAGCGGCCTGGGATGCCAAGACCCGCGGAGCGCTCTCGTTCGGCCTGGTAGACGTGACCTCGACGAGGACACTCACCCGGCGGGTGCTGGTGAGGAACTTCAGCGACTCCGCCACGACCTACTCGGTGGCACCCCAGTTCCGGTTCGAGAACGATGCCGCCTCGGGGGCGGTCTCGGTGAGCGCACCCGGATCGGTGACGGTGCCGGGCCGGGGCCAGACGCGTTCGACGTGACCATCACCATCGACGGGTCGGCACTGCCCGACTGGTCGGCCGACTCGGGGGCCGGTGGCGCCGACTCCGGGCCGATCACCGACCTCGAGTACGACGGCTACCTGGTCATGGACAGCTCGAAAGGCAGCCTCCATCTTCCCTGGCACGTGCTGCCCCGCAAGTCGGGGGACGTCTCGGTCCGGAAGGCAGGGGCCGACTATTCGCTTGACCAACAACGGGGTCGGCACCCAGACGGTCGAGGCGTACTCGCTGATCGCCACCAGCGAGGACCTTCCCGAAGGTGGGCGAGGCGACGAACAGCCCGACACCCGACTTCCGTCGTATCGGCTACAGCACGTTCCCGGTCCCGGCCGGGTTCTGCAGCGACGTCGATTCGTTCGTCATGGCGTTCGCCGTCAACACCTGGGAGCGGCAGACCCACGCCAATGCACCGGCGTCGTTCTGGTTCGTGCTCGACACCGATCAGGACGGGACCGACGACTACATCGTGCTCAATCGGGATCTCACGTTCAGCGATCTCGGCGACGGGCGGAACGTCACGTGGACGGTGAACCTGGAGACCGGCGACGCCGAGGCGTTCTTCTTCACCGATCACCAGACCAACAGCGCCAACACGGTGCTGCTGTTCTGCGGCGAGCAGGTGGGATTGAACGCAACCAACTTCGGCCAGCCGATGGACGTGACCGCAATCGCCGAGGACTTCTACTTCGGTGGGCCTGGGGACGAGATCGACGGGATCACAATCGCTCCACTCGGGGAGCGGTTCATCGCCGAGTTCGCCAACGGGGAGATCGGACTGACCGTCCTCGAACCCGGTGCGACCGACACGATGACGGTGATCGACACCGGGTCCGACACCAACAACACCGAGACGGGCATCCTCCTCCTCTACCGGGGAGGATCGAGGGCCAACAACGAGGCGAAGGCGATCACCCTCGCCAACTGACCGGGTCGTTTCGTGGCGGGGGCGATCTTCGTCCCCGCCACGAGACTCAACGGCTGAGCTTCGCGACCGGTGACTCACAGAGCTTGAAGTTGCCGTTGCCGTCGAGTCGGTAGTCGTAGGTTTCGCCACCGGCCTCGACCACGATCTGCGACCCGTCGACGACCGCTTGGGTGTACATGACGCCCGGCTCAGGACAGCCCAGCGACCCGTCGGGCCACTGGATGGCGGCTGCGGTGAGTCACCACGACAGAGGACTCGTCCACCTCGGCCCTCTTCGCGGCGTCGGCGATCACCGGATCGAGGAACCGGGCCGGCACCTCACCGGTCACACCGGGGGTGCTGGTGGTGACCGGGGTGGGAAGGGTCGTCTTGGGAGGAAGGCTGGGTGCGGGTCGTCCGGTGGTGGGCGGCGGCTGTGCGGAGTTGTCGGTCGTGGTGGTCTCCTCCCCGGTGAGCGTAGGCCCGGCAGAGGTCCCCGCCACCGCATGCCGTGAGCGTCGCGCCAAGCGCAAGAACGATGGCCAAACACCTCATGCCCATGGGACGCCGCGGCCCGTCGGCTGGTTCCCCGTCGGTCGGTGGTCATATGCGGGCGACCATCACCCTGAAGTCGCCCAGTCCGCGTGGGTGGAGAAGGGTCTCCGCCTCGGTCCGGAGAGAGCGGACGCGAAGCCGCTCGAGGGCGTCGTCGGAACGGGCCAGTTCGAGTTCGAGGTGGCGCAGTTCGCTGAGACGGCACCGCAACCCGAGTCCGGCGAGGAAGTCGTCCTGGCGGTGGACCTCGACCTCGGCACCGGCGTTCTCGGCAACGGCGACCAAGGCCGTGAAGTTGACGTCCGCGGTGATATCCGTGTCCCCCGGGTCATCGAGCGGGTCGGGACCGATGTGGTGGGCGCGATAGGTCCGAATCGTCCCCTGGGCACGGCGCGGCGCCAAGCCCTCGGCGCTGTCGCCGTAGTCGATCACCACCACGGAGCCATGCCTTCGAGCAGTTCGCAACGCCGACCCAGCCATGCCCCCGCCGCCAGTTGCACCTCGACGACCGAACCGAGCGGAGCCGGGCCGGAGAAACGGTCCGCCCATGACGCCACCTCGGCCCGGGCGGGTGCCGTCTCGTCACCACCAGGGTCCCGTCGGCCTCTCCCGACCATGCTCTCATCCCAACCGGCCGGCGGTCCGCACCGCCATGGCGCTGGGGAGGTTGTCGAGCAACTCATTGGCGATCACCACACCGACGAAAACCAGGCGGCAGTCGCTCCGAGTGAATCCACCACCCGCCCCGGCACCACCTCTTCGAGAGCTCGGCGTGCCGCCGGAGAGGCCTCGACCGCCCAGGTCTCCAGGGGACGGTCGACGGTGGCGAGCAAAGGGCCGAGCAGCGAACCGGAGCCGGCGCCCGACTTCGACCAGGGTGAAGCCCGCGGGTCGCCCAGCCGGCGGCGCTCCTCCTCGACGAAGACCGCCAGCGTCTCACCGAAGGCTGACACTCACCTCGGGGCTGGTGAGGAAATCCCCTGCCTTGACCGATCGCAAGCGGGCCCGAGGTGAAGTACCCGCCCTCGGGGTCGTAGAGGGCAGCCTCCATGAACGCATCGAACCCGATGGGGCCCTCGGATCGAATCCGCTCGACCAACCGGTCCTTCAGGATCACGGAGCGGAGCGATGGCGAAGCATCACCCCGGCGAGAGGTGGCAGGGTGAGCCCGATGGAGAACGGACGCCCGTGTGTTCCGTTCGCAACAGCCTCGACCTCGCCCAGGTTGCCGTGGCCGCTGCCGCCGTAGATCAGGGCATCGCTGTTGAGGATCTCGGTCCAGGCACCGTCCTTCCGGGACGCCGACCCGGTAGTTGTACCTTGGCACCGGTGTGGCGTTGAGGACGACGAGCACCATCTCGTCGCCATCGTCCTTGCGGAGGAAGGCGAGCGTGCTCCCCTGCCAGTCGTTCGCCTCGATCCACTCGAAGCCGGCCGGGTCGCAGTCGAGGGTGTGGAGAGCCGGCTCGTCGCGGTACACCCGGCAAAGGTCGGCGACGAGACGCTCTACACCGGCGTGCGCTGCGAACTGGCGGAGGTGCCAGTCGACTCCGATCGAATGGTTCCACTCGCGGCGCTGGGCTATCTCGGCACCCATGAAGAGCAGCTTCTTCCCCGATCTGAGCGAACTGGCTCACGAAGAGGAGTCGCAGGTTGGCGAATTTCTGCCAGTCGTCGCCAGGCATCTTCTCCAACAACGACCGCTTGCCGTGCACCACCTCGTCGTGACTCAGCGGCAGGCAGTAGTTCTCGGTAAAGGCGTACAGCCCACGGAAGGTGAGTTCGGTGTGGTGATGGCTGCGGAACAGGGGGTCTCGGCTCAGGTAGTTCAGCGTGTCGTGCATCCATCCCATGTCCCACTTGAACCCGAACCCGAGCCCGCCCAGATACGTCGGTCGGGACACCCCGGGCCAGGCGGTCGACTCCTCGGCGAAGGTCTCGACCCCCGGGTAGGACTCATAGACCGCCTCGTTGAGCTTGCGGAGGAAGGCGATCGACTCGAGGTTCTCGTTCCCGCCGTAACGGTTGGGCATCCACTGTCCGGCGGGCCGCGAATAGTCCAGATAGAGCATCGAGGCGACGGCGTCGACCCGCAGTCCGTCCACGTGGTACCGGTCCAGCCAGAAGAGCGCCGACGAGATGAGGAAGCTCCGCACTTCGTTTCGCCCGTAGTTGAAGATGAAGGTGCCCCAATCGGGGTGAAACCCCTGGCGGGGATCAGCGTGCTCGTAGAGATGGGTTCCGTCGAAGTAGACCAGGCCGTGCAGGTCGACTGCGAAATGCGACGGCACCCAGTCCAGGATCACCCCGTAACCGGCCTGATGGAGACGGTCGACCAGCGTCATGAAGTCCTGAGGGCGTGCCAAACCGAGCCGTCGGTGCGAAGTAGCCGAGCGACTGGTACCCCCAGGAGCCCTCGTAGGGGTGCTCCATGACGGGGAGGAACTCGACATGGGTGAAGTGGAGGTTGTCGAGATGCTCGACCATGCGGTCGGCCACCTCGAGGTAACCCAGACGGGCGGTTGTCCACGTCGCGCATCCACGAGCCGAGGTGGATCTCGTAGATCGCCACCGGATCCCTCCGCAGGTCTCGCCCGGGCTCGGGTGGTCATCCAACTCTGGTCGCCCCACTGGTAGGCCAGGTCGCGGACCCACAGACGACGTCGCCGGCGGCACTTCGTTGTCGAAGGCGAACGGGTCTGCCTTGTCCACCCGGTAGCCGCGGTGGCGCGAGGCGACGTGATACTTGTACGTAGTCGCCCTCGCCAACCCCGGCCATGAAGCCCGTCCAGATCCCGGAGTCGCCCTTCACGGCGAGCGGGTTGTCGCCCGGTCCCATTCGTTGAACTCGCCGATCACCGACACGTACTCGGCGTCCGGCGCCCACACGGTGAAGAGACTCCATCGACGCCCTTTCGAGCACCGAGGTGGGCGCCGAACTTGTCGTAGAGGCGGAAATGGTTCCCCTCGTTGAAGAGGAACAGGTCGTCGTCGGTCAGTTGGAGCGGAGCCGGATCGGCAGTGGCTTTGGGCACGTCGATCGAGGCTAACCGGGACGCCCGGGACCACCGCCGAACCGCGCAGCCCACTAG
The DNA here is from genome assembly GCA_963824995.1 of uncultured Actinomycetes bacterium. Classification (GTDB taxonomy): domain Bacteria; phylum Actinomycetota; class Acidimicrobiia; order Spongiisociales; family DATADW01; genus DATADW01. The sequence continues at coordinate 120,291 of CAWGRK010000001.1, forward strand.
GGCCAGCGAGCCGGATAGCGTGTCGGTGATGACCGACCGCCTTGCGGAGTTGTTTGGCGCCCCGTTGGACGAGTTCGTCGCCACGCGCAACAGGATCGCCAAGGAATTGCGAGCCGATGGCGACGACGACCGAGGCCGCCGAGGTGGCGGGGCTCCGCAAGCCGACGACGGTGGTTTGGGGCCTCGACCAATTGGCTCGCCATGCTCCCGACCTGTTAAGGCCCTCGGGAAGGCGAACGACTCGCTCGGGGTGCGGGGTCGGTCGCCGAACGAGCGCAGGCTTCGGACGAGCGCCTTCGGTGGTGGCGTCAGATGGTCGAGCGGGCCGCCGATGTCCTCGAGGAGGCGGGACTGGGGGCGACAGAGTCGACAAGGGAACGGATGGCCCGAACGCTGCTCGCCACCGCCTCCGACCCCTCCGCAGAGGAGGCCCTCCGCGAGGGCGACTCACGACCGAGTTGGAGCCCTCTGGGTTTGGAGAGGCGCACTTATAGCCGCCGCCCCTGCTTCCGAGCTCGAAGCCGGCCCGGACCAGCAAGGCAGACGCCCGGATCGCCGCCCTGTCCGGTGAGGTGGCGCATCTCGAGGAAGAGCTGTCCCACTCGAGAAGGAGTCCAGGGAAGCGCGTCGGCAAGCCGACCGGGCGCAGCGGGCCGTCGACTCGGCGCGGCGGCGGTTGGACCAGAAGAAGGCACAGCTGACCAAGGCCCGGGCGGCAGCGGAATGAACCGTCATGGCGGCGGCCGGCGCGAGGCCTGATGGCCAAGACGTCCGAATACGACCGCAAGAGGAGCTTCGATCGCACACCGGAGCCGCCTGGTTACTTCGAGGGGACGTCGACCCGGCCGTCGCTCGGCCCGGGAGTCACTTCGTCATCCAGCAGCACTACGCCACACGCCTCCACCACGACGTCAGGCTCGAGATGTTCAACGCCGACACCCATGTGCTGGTGAGCTGGGCGGTACCCAAGGGCCTGCCGCTCCGCAAGGGCTACGCACTCTCGCCATCCACGTCGAGGACCACCCCTGGGAGTACCGCACCTTCTCCGGATCGATACCGAAAGGGGAGTACGGCGGCGGGGAGGTGCGGATATTCGACCAGGGCGAGCTACGAGATGCTCGACCGAGAACCGGGGAAGCTCACTTTCCGGCTTGAAGGGAGATCGGCTGCGCGGCATCTGGCATCTCATCCGAACCGGCACCGGAGCAGGGCAAGGAGCAGTGGCTCGCCATCCTCTCGGAGGATCTCCGACCCCCGCCGGCGCCGTACCCGCCACCGGAGCCCGATGCTGGCCACTCTCGGCAATGACGCCTTCGACGACCGGCTTGGAGCTTCGAGCCGAAGTGGGACGGGATCCGCGTCATCGCGACGTGCACCCATGAGACCCGGTTGGTCTCGCGCAACCGCCACGATGTCACCGTCGCCTATCCCGAGTTGGCCGGACTCTACGACCGGTTGGTGGCGACCAGTGCCATGCTCGACGGGGAGGTCATCGCCATGGAGCACGGCGTCCCCTCGTTCCAGGCGCTCCAGCACCGCATGCACCTCCGCAGGAAGCCGGCAGATGTCGAGCGGGCGGCTCGATCCAGCTCCTGTGACCTTCATGGCCTTCGACCTGCTCTATCTCGACGGCGAGGATCTGACCGCTCGCCCGCTCGCCGAGAGGCAGGGCTTGCTCGACGAGATCGTGGTTGCATCGACCACCCTCCAGGTGTCACCGGTGGTGGCCGGTTCGGGCGATGGCGCTGTACGAGGCGGCGAAGGCTCAGGGCCTGGAGGGCGTGATGGCGAAGCGCGTCGATTCGCGCTACCACCCGGGTACGCCGCTCGCCCGACTGGGTGAAGATCAAGACGGTGCTCGACGCCGATGTCGTTGTGCTCGGGTGGCGACCGGGTGCCGGCAACCGGTCGGGGACGATCGGATCGCTGGTGCTCGGAGCCTTCGAAGATGAGCGGCTTCGCTACGTCGGCAACGTCGGCACCGGGTTCAACCGCGATTCGCTCGCTGCGGTGTTGTCCGAGTTGGCAACCCGCGAACGGAAAGAGCCCGTGCTCGACGTTGTCGAGCGCAAGGCCGTCCCCCAGGTGCGTCAGGTCCGGTGGGTGGAGCCCGAGTTGGTGGCGACGGTCGAGTACCGCCAACTGACCGATGCGGGGCGGCTGCGCGCTCCGTCGTTCAAGGGGTTGCGCGACGACAAGGACCCCCGCGAGTGCCGGTTCGAGGACCTGGCCACCGTGGGGGCGTCGCCGGGTCCGTGAACTCCGTGGTGGCGTCGTATGACCTGATCGTCGCCGGGGGCACGCCGGCGGCGCTCTCGCTTGCGGTCGAGGCGGAGCACGCCGGACTGGAGAGGGTGCTGGTGCTCGAGGGGAGCGACGCGGTCCGGCCCATGGACGCGGTCGGCCGCTACGGCCTCACCGTCCGCTACCAATCACCGCTGCGACGCATCGGGAGAGGTCCCGATGGATCGGTCCTCGTCGAGTCGGTGGCCGACACCTTCCAGGCGACGGCGTGTGCCGTTGCCGAGCGGACCAACGAGACGCCCCTTCTGCCCTCGTACGAACTCCCGGCGTCGCTCGACGAGCGGATCCACTTCCGGACCTCGGGGTTGGACCACCCGGGACCTGGATGTGCTGGTGGTCGGTCCGGGAGAACGGGCCGCGGCGGCGGCTTTCGAACTGGTGGAGGGGGATGCCCGGGTGGTGCTCTGCTTCACCGGGGAGTTCGCCGATCTCTCGTCGCTGACCCGCAGCACCCTCTCCGACCTGGAGCGCCAGCAGATGGTCACCGTCCTCTGGCGTTCCGAGCCGTCGGCGATCGACGATGTCGGCGGTTACCCGATGGCGGTGTTCGAGGATCGCCGCACGCCTGACCTCCAGTTCGACCACGTCGTCTTCGCTCTCGGCGTCGCCTCCGACCCGTCACTCGAGGGGCTACTGGAACCCGGTGAACAAGCTCCGGAAGGTCTGTTCGTGTTGGAGGACAGCACCGGTGTGGAGCCGGCACAGGACCACGTCGTCCCGTCGGGGCGGGCATGGGAGGCGATCCGGGCGGCGTGCTTCCCCACCCTCCCCGACCTGGCCGGGCCGCAGCACGGCTTCCAGATCGACGCCCACCGGGTCGAGGACCTGCGGGCCCAGCACTACAACGCCACCATCACCCACTTCGACACCGCCCACAACGAGCTGTGGCGGCTCAGGGTGCCGTCCCGACGGCGGCCAGGCACCGTGGCGGGTGGGGCAGTACTGCACTCTCGGGATGGGTGCATGGGAGCCGCGAATCGACGACGTTGACGACCGCATCCCCGAGGCGAACCGGGAGAAGCTGATCCGCCGCTCCTACTCGATCTCTAGCCCGCTCTTCGACACCCGCGGCTACATGGTGGACCCGGTCCACGAGGACGAGATCGAGTTGTACATCGTCCTGGTGGCGCCGGAGGGCGATCGCATCCCCGGTCTCACCCCCCGCCTCGCCCTGAAACGAGTCGGCGACCGGGTCTACCTGGGACCGAAGATGGCGGGGAGATACACCCTCGATGCGGTTGACGACCCGTCCGCCCCCGTGCTCTTCCTCTCCACCGGGACCGGCGAGGCGCCGCACAACGCCATGGTGGTGGAACTGCTCCGCAAGGGTCACTACGGACCGATCCTCAGCGCCGTGTCGGTGCGGTACCCCGACGACCTCGCCTACCTCGAGGAGCACCGCCTCTGGAGCAGCGGTATCCCAACTACCACTACGTACCGGTCATCACCCGCGACCCGGGTGGTGCCCCCAAGCGTTATCTCCAGGAACTCGCCGCCGACGGGTCACTGGCCGTGTCGCTCGGGACCGACCTCGACCCCGCCACCACCCATGTCTACCTGTGCGGGAACCCGGCGATGATCGGCCTCCCCGAATGGGAGGGAGACGAGCCCCGATTCCCCGAGACGGTGGGAATGTGCCAGATCCTGCACGAGATGGGGTTCACCATCGATCGCCGCGGGGTCAAAGGGAACGTCCACTACGAGGAGTACTGGTAACGCAACTTCCTACTAGGGAAATCCGTCAAATCATTGCCGTGACCAGGGAAAACTCGGCAATCAAGGTCATCGTCAGTGACAACTGATATCGGTCTGCGTCTGATCGTCTTGTGTGATGTGCACGTCACGAGCCAGCAGCATCTCGCAAGGCGTCGAGTGGCTGCCGACGTGAGCTGGGACACCGACTACCTGGCCCCGGTGGTCGACAGGTACCACCTCCCGTGACGCGAAGTCCGTAAAGGCGTGCCGGATCCACCACCAGGGGGAGGCGCCGCGTTCTCGAGCAGCATGTAGCTGCTCTGTACGGGGTGCTGCCGGACCTCGATCCCCGCCGCCGACTTTGGTCGAGCCACCACGAGGAGCGGTTGCAGCGCCGCTGGTCATCGTCGATTCACGACTCGTACCCGGGCCTGGCGGAAATAGTGATCGAGCCTGCGACTCGCAAGTCAGTTCGGCGTCGTCTTCGCGATCGAGCCACCCGACTCATCAATCTTGACGATGACAGGAGCAGCGCCGGCAAGGCAGGATTGGAAGCGCACAAGTCGCCTGGATGGGGCGAGCGCTCGGCACGCATCGAGGTCGGCGAGCAATGGACCGAGAAAAGAAGAGAGACAGGAGACCGGAGGACATGACCCGACCCAAGGACCAGCCGATTGGTACGCGGACCCCACCGGACGGCACCAGTTGCGCTACCACGACGGAGCCCGTGCGTCCTATAGCGTCTCCGACGACGGCGTCGTGTCCCAGGATCCCGTCAACCTCGATGCGGCGCCGGGCAGTGATTACCGCGTTGTGGGCAGGCGCCCAGCGCGAAGAAGCTTGCGGCCGCCCTCGAATCGCTCGAGCCTGACGAGAGAGTCGTCCTCATCAGCCGGGCAGCGAAGGCGTCGAACCTGATGGGAAGCGACAAGCAGGCCGCCGGTAAGGCGTTCCAATCCAGCGTCCAGTGGGGCGTAGTCGTCGTCACCGACCGCCGCGTGATCATCCACACGCGTGCGGCGTGGTCCAATAGCCACCAGATCGTGAACCTCGCCAACGTCCAGGACGTCACCGTGGTACACGCACGAGTTCTTCTCTCATCGCATCGATATCCAGGGCATGGGGACCCAGATGCCGATCGAGATCCCACGCAACAAGCAAGCGGCGGCCGAGATCGCGGAGGCGATCCGCGACGGCGCCGCGGCCAACAGGCAGAAGGAGAACCGCCAGAAGGAGAACGTCTCTAGTTCAACCGGACCCACGCTCACCATTCAGGCTCAAGGAGTGGACGATCTTCACCTCGCGGGTGCGTTGACCGAAGATGAATTCTCAGCCGCCAAGGTGAGGATTTTGGGGAGTTTGAGTACGAGCTGACCGGACCCGCCCCGCCTAGGACTGGCGCCGACATCGTGACGTGGGCGGCGGTCTCGGGCCGCCGCCGATAGACGTGTCTCAGGCAGTTGGGAGTCCGATCCGAACCGGCCACACCTTCAACCCGTGGGTTCCGTTCATTGGCGGGTCCTCGACGTCGCCTTTACGCAATGCTTGCGGGGTGATCGTAAACGCCTCGGCGGTCGGCGTCAGGGACGACGGCTCGGCCAGCCACCGTTGAGAACGACGATCCCTGACGAAACGACCCGGACCACCGCCAAGCGAGGCCGAGGCGTGTGTCTGGGAGCTTGTGCTGGCCCCCTCGCTTCTGCGCACAAGACCAATGGCTTCCAAGGCGGCGGGCGAGAACCCCTCAGCGTCTGGGTCTTGGTCCACTCGCCCGACCACCGGCGGAGGCCGAAACTGCTTTGTCGATACAGCGACATTTCAAGCGCGGAGTTGACCTCGGCTGACGTGTCGGTTGGATCCGCTCAAGCTTCCGCACTCGGCGCCGCTGCGTCGCGTCGGGGCAGGGGCCGGGCAGCTTGAGCTCGGCACCGACGAGGATTCTGTAGGCGACACGCTTCCAGTACCGGTAGAGGGCTCCGGGTTCACTGGGGTAGTTCCTTCCTTGCCCGGGCGATCAGCCGGCGGGCGTTCCGTTCCGAATAGTCGAACTCGTCCATGACGACGTGGATGCCACCCTTCTCGTAGAGCTCGAGGACGCGGGACAGCAGCTCGGGGGTTACGTTCCTCCGGCGCCGTGCAGCGCGAGCCGGAGCGCGTGAGTCGTCTTCCCGATCGAGCAGTCTGGCGAACCCTTCTTCTCCCTCAGCCTGGTCGAGTTCGCTGAAAGCAACCGACACGTCGCTGCCGTGAGCTTGCCGCCGGGCCATGTGTTGGACGGCGGCGTCCAACACGGCCACCAGGTCGATCTCCCGGAGTAGCTCGGGTGACATGGGGCGCTGTTTGGATCGGGTCATCACCCACTGGGCATGCGGCCGGCCGTCGACCATTGCGACGCCCACGTCCCATCGAAGTCCCTTCTCGGGCAGCACCACGACTGCTGTGAACGACTCAGGGACTACTTCCCCTCCCGGTAGCCGGACCATGCCAGCCGGCTAGCCCTCTCCTGTCATGACACTCATCCAACCACAAGTCACGAATGATGCCCGCACAGAGTTGAGATGGCACGTTATTGGCATGACGAACGACTTCTGTACCCTACCGTGCGCGCTAGAGCAAGGCGCCTGGCCAAAGGGGACGAACATCCCACCACGAACCGGCCACGTTCGCGATAATCAGCCACATGAGCACATCGCCCCGGATGGTGTTCCTCGGCTACGGGAAGTGGGCCCGGGCCGACCGCATATACGCCCTCGAGCCTCTGGTCGGCGATGACCGGGGTGGCGGGCGGCGCACCCTGGTGTGGGTGGAGGGCGTCGCCGACCCGATTGTCGCCTCGCGCACCGAGCGGACGATCCTCCATGAGATGGGACAGGATGCGGCGGCGACGGCGCCGATCATCGATGATGCCATCGACCTCGCAGAGCGGTTGGTGGCTGCTTCGGACGCCGGCCGGGTGGACCTCGGCGATCTGGGCCGCCGCGCCCGCCGTCTCTTGGAGACGACAACCTCACCTCAAGGCGACGAGAGCCACCTCTTCTAGCTAACCGCCGGCGACGATGACCCGGGTGGCGTCGGCGAAGGCGGCGACGATCCCGGGGAGGAACCCGAGCACCACGATGATCACGGCGGCGATCCCCAAGACCAGTCCGAGAGATGCCGCCACCGGGCGGTCCCTGCCCTCGGGCACTGTCTCCGGGGCCGGGTCCATCCACACCACCTTGGCCACCCGGGCGTAGTACACCAGCGCGATCACCGTGTTGATGGCGGCGATCACCGCCAGCGCCAGCGTCCACGGGTTCCCGGTGCCGATCACCGTGCTGAACATGACGAACTTGGCAAACCACCCGGCAAGCGGCGGGATCCCGGCCAGCGAGAAGAAGAAAAGCGCCACGGCAAGACCAAGCCCGGGGGCGTAGGACCCGAGCCCGGCCCACCCGTCGAGCTGCCCGGTCCCGGTCTTCCGAGCCCCGGCGATCACAACGGCGAAGGCACCGAGGTTCATGATGGAGTAGATCATCAGATAGGTCACGGTGGCGGTGACCGCGGCGCCGAGGTCGCTCCCGTCCACGGCGGCCCCGGCGAAGGGCACCATCATGAACCCGGCCTGCGCCACCGATGAGTAGGCGAGCAGCCGCACGATGTTGCGCTGCCGCAGCGCGCTCAGGTTGCCCAGCGTCATCGAGATCACCGCAAGCAGCCAGAGTCGCCGGGCCCCAGATGGAGGCAGCGTCGGGCAACGCCAGGTAGGTGATGAGCAGCAGCCCGACGAACCCGGCCGCCTTCGACGACACCGAGAGATACGCCGTCACCGGGGTGGGGGCGCCCTCATAGGTGTCAGGGGCCCACCAGTGGAAGGGCGCCGCCGTCACCTTGAAGGCGAAACCCACCATCACGAAGAGCACGGCGAGCACGAACGCCGGGTTGTCGACCAGATCGCCGCTGGCGGCGGCGAGACCGGCGAAGTCCACGGTCCCGGTCAGCCCGTAGAGGAACGACATCCCCCACAGCAGGAGAGCGGTCGAGAGCACACCGATGAGGAAGAACTTGAGCGATGCCTCGTTCGACTTCACATCGCCCTTCCGCCAACCGGCGAGGAGGAAGAGCGGTCCGGTCACCAATTCCAACCCGATGAACAGCGTGATCAGGTCGCGCGAGGAGGCCATGACCACCGAGCCCAGGATCGAGGCGACCAATAGGAAGTAGTACTCGCCCTGGTAGTAGCGCTCCGACTCGATGTAGCTGACCGACATCAGCAGGACGAGATAGCCGGCGACGACGAACAGCCCCTTGAGCGCCAGGGCGAACTCGTCGACCACATATCCGCCGTCGACCATCACCGCGGGGAGATCGCCGTCGATGGCCAGGTAGATCAGCGGGATGGCGGTGAGGCTGACCCCGACCAGCGCCACGATGGCCACCCAGTACTTCCTGGTGCGGGGTAGCAGCAGGTCGGCCGCCAGCACCGCCACCAGCGTCACCGAGAGCGCTATCTCGGGGAGCAGGGCGACGTAGTCGAGGTCTGGGCTCAAATCACCCTCCGAAGGCGTTGCTCACCAGGGCGGCGACCGCTCCGTCGGTGGCCCCGAAGACCAGGTCGGGGAACACGCCGATGGCGACGATGAGAATGATCAGCGGGACCCACGCCGCCAGCTCGTAGCGGTCGGCGTCGTGGAAGTTGTGGCCGAGCCACTCGGAGTTGGGCTCGCCCAGGTTGACCCGCTGCAGCATCCACAGCAGGTAGCCGGCGGTGAGCACCGTCCCGATGGCGCCGAAGACCATGGCGGTTCGGAAGACGGTGAGATTGAGACCGCCGAGCGGTTGGTATGAGCCGAGCAGCGACATGAACTCCCCCCAGAACCCGGCAAGCCCGGGGAGACCCAGCGATGCCATGGCGGTGAAGGCGAATATCCCCCCGAGAAGCGGCATCAGCTTGAGGTTCCCACCGAGACGCGACATCTCCCGCGTGTGATAGCGGTGGCTCATCGACCCGGCCAGGAAGAAGAGCAGACCGGTGATCACGCCGTGGGCCACCATCCCGATCAGCGAGGCGTTGATCCCCTCCTCGGTGAGAGTGGCGATCCCGAGCATCACGAAGCCCATGTGCCCCACCGATGAGAAGGCGATGAGCCGTTTCATGTCGCTCTGGGCGAGACACGCCAGCGATCCGTAGATGATCCCGATCACCGCCAGGATGGCGATGGCGGGCGCCCACACCCGGGCCTGCTCGGGGAGGATGGGGAGCGAGATTCGGATGAAGCCGTACGAGCCGAGCTTCAGCAGGATCGCAGCCAACAGCACCGAGCCGACGGTCGGGGCGGCGGTATGGGCGTCGGGGAGCCAGGTGTGGAGCGGCCACATCGGGACCTTGACGGCGAACCCGAGGAAGAGGGCGGCGAAGATGAACCAGGCAACGCTTCCGGTGAAGAGACCGCTCCGCTCGATCAACTCGGGGATCTGGAAGGTGGGAGCCGCGCCGCCGCCGTCGGAGTTGAAGTAGAGGGCGAGGAAGCCCAGCAGCATGAAGGCGGAGCCGAACAGCGTGAAGATGAAGAACTTGATGGCGGCGTAGAGCCTGGTCTCCATCTCTCGTTTGAACCCGGGGATCTTTCGGATGGTGCGGTCACCCCACACCCCCACCATGAAGTACATCGGGAGCAGCACCAACTCGAAGAAGATGAAGAAGAGCACCAGGTCGAGGGCGACAAAGGTGCCGTTCATCCCGGTGAGCAGGACGAGCATCAGGGCGAGGAAGGCGCGGGGGTTGCGCGGCTCCTCCCAATGGTTCCAGGAGTAGATGACCGACAGCACGGTCACGAAACAGCTGAGGACCAGCAGCGGGAGGCTGATCCCGTCGATCCCGATGTGGTACCTGGCATCGATCGCCGGGATCCAGGACAGATCCATCCCCAACTGGAACATGTGCGAGTCGCCGAAGTCGAACCGGGCGATGGCCACCACGGAGAGGACGAAGCAGACCACGGTGATCAACAGGGCGATGCCCTTTTGGGCGGTCTCCGCCGCCTTGGGGGTGACCAGCAGCAGGAGCACGCCCACCAGTGGTAGGAACACGATGAGGGAGAGCCCCCAGCCGCTGTCGAACCAATCCATCGGAACCACCCCTCCTAACCGAAGACGAAGAACCCGAGAAACCCGAACACGACAAGCACCAACGCCCCGACCACGAATGCAGCCGCGTACTCCTGCACCTTCCCGGTCTGGAGATGGCTGACCGCCCCACCGGCCTCATCGGTCGCGGTCGACAGACCGTTGTAGGCGAAGTCGATCCCCCGCTGGTCTATCCCCCCGTAGACGACGTGCCCCAGCCAGGCGGTGGCGAAACCGGCCCCGTTGACCACCGCATCGATCACGTTGTCGTTGATCCAGTTGACCGCCCTGGCCAGCGGCCCCTTGATCGGTTGCACGATCCCGTTCCAGTAGAGGTCGTCGATGTAGAGCCGGTGCTGGAGGAAGGGCCAGAGACCGGGCACCCGGAGCCGGTCCCTTGCCTCTTGGGTGGCGGCGTCGCGGCCGTAGATCGACCAGCCGATGAAGATCCCGAGCAGCGTCGCCACCAGACCGGCGACCAACGGCAGGACCTCGAACCCTTCGGGGTGGAACTCCTCGAATACGAACCTCGCGGTACCGAGCCACTCGGTGAGACCGGTGTAGACCCCGGGGATGTTCACCCACCCCGCCACCACGCTGAGCACGGCGAGAACGACCAACGGGATGGTCATCAGACGTTCGGACTCGTGGGGATGACCGTGACCCTTGTAGACGCCGAAGAAGGTGAGCGCCGTCGCCCGGGTCATGTAGAGGGCGGTGACGAAGGCCGCCCGCACCCCGATCCACATCACGGCCTCGTAGCCGGCATTGTCCAGCCGGGCCAGGATCTCGTCCTTGGAGAAGAACCCGGCGAAGGGAGGAAGGGCCACGAGGGCGAGCGCCCCGATGATCCAGGTCCAGAAGGTCACCGGCATCGGTTTTCGCAGGCCGCCCATGTCGGTCATGTTGTTGGAGTGGACGGCGTGGATCACCGACCCCGAGCAAAGGAACAACAGCGCCTTGAAGAAGGCGTGGGTCCACAGATGGAACAACCCGGCGGTGTAGGCCCCGGCCCCGAGCGCCACCATCATGTAGCCCAACTGGCTGACGGTCGAGTAGGCGAGTACCCGCTTTGATGTCGTTCTGCACCAGCGCCATCAGCCCGAGCAGGGCGGTGGCCGAGCCCGATGATCAGGACCCGTTGCGGTGCTGGCCGGCGAGCGACTCGAACAGCGGGAACATCCGCGCCACCAGATAGACGCCGGCGGTGACCATGGTGGCGGCGTGCATCAGCGCCGAGACAGGTGTGGGCCCGGCCATGGCGTCGGGCAGCCAGACGTGGAGCGGGAACTGGGCGCTCTTTCCCATGGCCCCGAAGAAGAGGAGGATGGCACCGACGAAGGCGACACCGGTTATGGCGGCGGCGCCCTCGGCGGCGGCGGCGTTTATCTCCTCGATGCGGAAGCTTCCGAGGGCGGTCCCCAGGATGATCGTGCCGATGGTCAGCCCGATGTCGGCGACCCGGTTGGTGTAGAAGGCCTTCATGCCCGCCGAGGAGTTGGCCTTGTCCTCCCAGTAGTGGCCGATCAGCAGGTACGAGGCCACCCCGACGCCTTCCCACCCGACGATCAACTGGATGAGGTTGGGCGCCGAGACCAGCAGCAGCATCGACCCGGCGAAGAGGGTGAACGCCGCCCAGAAGAACGTGTACCTGATCTCGCCGCGCATGTAACCCGACGGCGAAGAGGAAGACGAGGAAACCGACCACACCGACGACGAAGAACATCATGATCGACAAGCCCGTCGACCAGCCATCCCCACTCGAGCGAGAAGGCGACCCGACCTCGGCCACGGTGACGCTGCTCTCGAAGATGACGCCCTGGGTGATGTTCAGGTAGAGCAGGACGGCCCCGTAGAGCATGACGAACCCGAGCGCCCCGACCGCCAACTCGGCACCCTTGCCGGGTAGCCGCTTCCCCACCAGAACGATGAGAAGCGAGGCGACGAATGGGACGGCGACGATCAACCACGCCCACTCGAGCAACGGTCCCGAGGTCAGCACCTCGCGAGCAGCGTGCTCCGCCTCGGTGGCGAGGATCACGCCGGGACCTACCACTTGAGCAGGTCCAGTTCGTCGATGTTGGCCGACTTCCGGTTGCGGAAGATCATGAGGACGATGGCGAGCCCGATGCCCACCTCGGCCGCCGCCACGGTGATCACGAAGATGCTGAACACCTGGCCAACCGCCAGCGCCGAACGCAGTGTCGCTTCGAAGGCGATCAGGTTGATGTTGACCGCGTTGAGCATCAGCTCGACCGCCAGCAGCACCATCACCGCGTTGCGCCGCACCAGCAACCCATAGATCCCGAACGAGAAGAGCAGCGCCGCCAGCAGGATGAACTGAATGGTGGTCATACCAGTCTCCGCTCCTCTTCTTCGAGGGGAGTGAGGTCGCGCCTGGCGACGGTTATCCCACCGATCAGGGCGGCGAGGAGGAGGAACGAGACCACTTCGAAGGGAATGACGAACCGACCCAGCAGGGCATCGCCCAACAGGTCGGTCGACACCACCTCTCCGGCGGCGGCGATGGTGGTGAGCTTGAAGGCGGACACCGTCGCCCACGCCAGGACGGCAAACAGCCCGGCGGAGACGAGCGCCGCCGGCGCCTTCCGCTTGTGGTCGAGCGCGATGTCGCTCCCCATCGGGGCGCGGGTGATCATGATCCCGAAGAGGAAGAGGACGATCACCGCTCCGATGTAGACCAGCACCAGCACCCAGGCGACGAACTCGGCGGAGAGCAACAGGAAGAGCCCGGCGGTCCCCGCCAGAGTTATGACCAGGTAGAGGGCGGCGTGGATCACGTTCTTGGTGGTGACGACACGGAACCCGGCGTAGGCGACCGGCACCGCCAGAATCAGGAACGCCCAGTTGGCCGGCTCCGAGATCCAGTCGCCAACGGCGGACGAGCGGCAGCCTCCGTCCCCCGCAGGGACGCTGCGAGCAGCGGCAGGCTGGCAGTGCGCGGAGCGCAGAGAAAACGTCACTTCTCGAGCTCCGGCGACGGCGGAACGGTGGTGAGCCAGTCCTGGAGCCTGCTCCATGTCGTGGAGCATCGCGCCCATCTGGTACTCGGAGTACTCGTACTCGGGACTCCAGAAGAGTGCGTCGAACGGGCAGACCTCTACGCAGATCCCGCAGTACATGCAGAGGGCGTAGTCGATGTCGAACCGGTCGAGCGTCGAGCGGACCCTGACCCGGCCGCCTGGCTTGTCCGGCTGCTTCTCCTCTTTGTGGCCCTCGATGTAGATGCACCAGTCGGGGCACGACCGGGCACAGAGCATGCAGACGGTGCAAGCCTCCTGGTCGAGGGCGATGACGCCCCGCGCCCGCGGGACCGGGGTCTCCTTGACCACCGGATAGTTGACCGTCACCGGTTTGGTGAAGAGGGTGCGCAAGGTCACCCACATCCCCTTGGCGAGCCCGGAGCCCGGGACTTTGAGTGCCATCAGAACACGACCTTGAGCACTGCGGTGATGGCGATGTTGAGAAGGGCGATGGGGATGAGCACCTTCCAGGCCAGCGACTGGAGTTGATCCTCGCGCAGCCGGGGGAAGGTCCAGCGGAACCAGATGAAGACGAAGATGAGCACCGCCGCCTTGGCGCCCACCACCAGAGGCCCCGACCAGGTTGAGGTCGACGTCGAAGGGGACCCAGTAGCCGCCGAGGAAGAGGGTGCTGGCGATGACCGCCAAGGCGAACATGCTGGCGTACTCGGCGAGGAAGAAGAAGAGGAACCGGAACCCGGTGTACTCGGTGAGATAGCCCATCACCAACTCGGACTCGGCGACCGGCATGTCGAACGGGATCCGGCTCAACTCGGCGAGCGAGGCCATCATGAAGATCACGAAGCCGACGATCTGCGGGATCACGAACGGCAACCCCGCCTCGCCCCTGGGCATCGACGATCCCGACCAGCGACATGGTGCCCGCCTGGATGACGACGCCGACCACAGCCAGGACCAGCGGAAGCTCGTATGCGATGAGCTGCCCGGCGGCCCGCAGGCCCCCGATCAGCGAGTACTTGTTGGCGGACGACCAGCCCGCCATCAGCACCCCGATGGTCCCGAGCGACGAAACGGCGAGGGCGTAGAACACGCCGACGTCGAGGTCCACCACCACCAGGTCGGGACCGAGCGGGATGATGGCAAAGAGGAGGACCGTCCCGATGAGGACGACGGCAGGCGCCCAGCGGAAGACCGTCTGGTCGGCCTCGCTCGGGATCACATCTTCCTTCTGGATGAACTTGACCCCATCGGCCAACAACTGCGCCCAGCCCCATCTCCCACCGGCGAAGTAGGGCCCGATCCGGCTCTGCATGTGGGCCGAGATCTTGAGCTCGGCGTACCCGAACACCAGGGCCGAGGTCGGAATGATCATCGCGGCCGCGAGCAGCTTGATGGCCAGCTCCAGGGGGAAAGGCATCAGGTCGCCTCCGGCGCCGATAGGACGGCGGACGGAGACGGCAGACGGCAGAAACGGGCGGTCCGACTTCCGACTTCCGACTTCCGCCTTCCGACTTCTCATCTGTCCACGTCCCCGAGGACGAAGTCGAGGCTGCCGAGGATGGCGATGATGTCGGGGACCAGGGCACCCTCCATCAGCCAGGGGATGATCGATAGGTTGGAGAACGATGCCGAGCGGATCTTGAGCCGGTAGGGACCGAGCCCACCAAGCGAGACCAGGTGGTAGCCCATCTCCCCCTTGGGGTTCTCGGCGTGGACGTACGCCTGCCCGGCCGGCACCTTGATTATCCGCGGCACCTTCGCCTGGAGCGGACCGGAGGGAATACCGTCGATCGCCTGCAGGATGATCCTGGCCGACTGGCGGATCTCCTCCAGCCGAACCCACCATCGATCCCAGCAGTCACCGTTCGAGCCGATCGGGATCTCGAAGTCGAAGCGGTCGTATGGGAGATAGTCCTGGTTCTTGCGGAGGTCGAAGCGGACACCGGAGGCCCTCATGTTGGGCCCGGAGACACCGAACGATGCCGCTATGTCCGGCGGGATCACGCCCACGTTCTTGGTCCGGGCGAGGAAGATCTCGTTCCCGGCCACCAGCGACTCGAGCTCCTCGCAGCTGCCGAGCACCTTTTCGATGGCCTGACGCGTCTCGTCGAAGAAGCCCTTGGGCAGGTCGGGGATGTCCTTCTTGGTGGTCGGCCCTGCCCCATATGCCGGCTTGACTCCTCCGATCCGGTTGAAGTTGGGGTGGAAGCGCCCGCCGGTCACCGACTCGATCAGGTCGAGGATCCGCTCCCGGTCTCGAAGGGCGAAGAAGAGCGGGGTGGCGGCACCCAACTCGAGCGGGTAGCTGGCCATGAAAACGAGGTGGGAGGAGATGCGCGCCATCTCGGTGAGGATGAGACGGATGTACTGGGCGCGCTCTGGCACCTCGAGGCCCATGAGCTTCTCGGCGGCGACGATGAAGGGCACCTCGTTGGCGTAACCCGACACCCAGTCGATACGGTTGATGAGCGCCGTGATCTGGGGGTAGGTCCGGACCTCGGACAGCTTCTCGTAGCCGCGGTGCATGTAACCGATCGACCGGATCGATATCGCGCACCCGCTCCCCGTCGACCTTGGCGATCAATCTGAGCACGCCGTGCGTCGATGGGTGCTGCGGTCCGATGTTCAGGGTCATGTCCGGCGTCTCCAGCTCCACCGAGACGGCGACCTCGGAGAGGTGGTGGGCGACGTCTTGATCGATGATCGTCATCGGACTCGGGGAGCGGCGGAGTTCATGCTTCCGGGTTCTCCTCGCTGGGGGCGCTGGGCGCAGCCTCGGCGGGGGCTTTTGGCATGCCCTCGACGTCGACCTTGCCCGGCCAGGGCTTCACCTCGCGGGTGAGCAGGGGGAACGACTTGCGGAGAGGGTTGCCCTCGAATTGATCGGGAAGGTAGAGCTTTGCCTGGTTGGGATGGCCTCGGAAGTCGATGCCGAACATCTCGTGGGCTTCGCGCTCGTGCCAGTTCGCCCCGGCGAAGACGCCGACCAGGGTGTCGATCTCCGGCCGGTCGGATGGGAGGTCGGTACTGATTATCAGAAGGTGACCCCGGACGAGGTCGGAGACGGCACAGAGCATCTCGATGCGCTCCTCCACCTCCTCGGCGGGCGGGTCCCCAACCTCGACCTCGTTGGCCCAGTCGATCGCCGACAGCCAGGAGAGATAAACGAGACCGTGGTCGCGGGCCGTTGTGACCGCCTCCACCCACCGCTCGGGTGGCACCCGTAGGCGCGCCGAGCCGTGGTCCACCCCCGACTCGACATCGCCTCCGAGCGCTCCCGCCACCGCCTCGGCCAACTCCTGCAACGGGTCGGCAGCGCCCTCTGCGGTGGTTTCGGTGTCAGACGGGCTCGTAGTCACGCTCGCTCCACTTCTGGCGCATGTCCTCGTTCTGGATCATCTGCTGGAGTAGAACGATGCCCTCCATCAGCGCCTCTGGCCGGGGCGGGCATCCAGGGACGTAGACGTCCACCGGGATCACCTGGTCCACGCCTTTGGTGACCGAGTAGGAGTCCCAGTAAGGCCCACCGCAGTTGGAGCACGAGCCCATGGAGATGACGTACTTGGGGTCGGGCATCTGGTCGTAGAGCCGTCTGATGGCGGGCGCCATCTTGTCGGTGACCGTGCCCGCCACCACCATCAGGTCTGCCTGGCGGGGCGAGGCGGGGAGCGGGATGATGCCGAACCGCATGAAGTCGTAGCGCGGGCCCGAGGCGGCCATCAGCTCGATGGCGCAGCAGGCGAGCCCGAATTGGAAGAACCACAGCGAGTACTTCCGGCCCCAATTGAGCAGCCACGAAACCGGTTTGGGGACGCCGAAGCGCTCGATCACTCCCACCGCAATACCCCTTTCCGGATCGCATAAGCCAACCCGAGGATGAGGATGGCCAAGAAGACCAGCATCTCGACCAGCCCGAACATCCCAAGCTCCTCGAGACGGACCGCCCAGGGGAAGATGAACACCGCCTCGACGTCGAAGATGACGAAGAGCAGCCCGAAGATGTAATAGCGGACGTAGGTCTGGCTCCAGCCAGATCCGACCGGGTCGATGCCGCACTCATAAGTGGTCAGCTTGTTGACCGTCGGATTCGAGGGGCGTACCAGGGACGAGACGCCGAGTATCGCCACCACGAGGACGAGCCCCAATGCGGCGAAGGCGGCAACAGTCAGGTATTGCTCGAAGTAGGGGCTCACCGCGGTTTGTTTCCTACAGCTCGGCTTCCTACGCCTGGCATCCGCCGGCGAGTATAGGGAGCGGGTCTCTCCCGGCCGGAAAGCTACCGAGACCTGCCGGGCCTACCCTGACAACCCGTGACAAGCCGGCTGCCCTCGTACGACGGTCGCGGCCTGCTCAACCTGGCGGCCGAGCTCGAACTGAGGCTGACCGGGCGGTCCCCTGCACCTGGGCTGGACGACGGCTTGGCGGCCGCGGTCCCGGAGGCGGCGAGCTATGTGCTGTTGGTGGTCGATGGCCTTGGCGACCGCCAACTCGGCCACCCCGCTGCGACGCCGCTGGCGGCAGCCCGGCGGGGGGTGATCGACGCCCCTTTCCCCACCACCACCACCGTGAGCCTCACTTGCCTGGTCACGGCGATGGCACCCTCGGCCCACGGCATCATCGGGCATCTCGTCTGGCTCCCCGAGTTGGGCTCGGTGGTCAACACGCTCCGCTGGGTGACCATCGAGGGGCGTCCCCTGGATTACGACACGGCGGCGATGCTCCCCGCGCCCAACCTGTGGGAACGGTTACGCGAAGCGGGCCGGGAACCGGTGACCGTCCAGCCCGGGAACTTCCTCGGCTCGCCGCTGAGCCGGATGCTCTACCGGGGATGCCGCTTCGAGCCGGTGTGGGACATGGTCGAATTGGTGGAGGCCACACTTCAGATCGCAGCGGTCCCCGGCAGGTTGGTGATGACCTATCTCCCCCACCTGGACGTCGCCGCCCACGTGACCGGCCAGCGCTCCGCCGAGTACGACGCCGCCATGGGTCTCGCTGGCCAGATCTGGCAACAACTCGCCGAGAGGTTGCCCGTGGATGTCGCCCTGATCGGAACCGCCGATCATGGCCACATCGACTATCCCGAGCACGCCAAGCGACTGCTGCGCGGTCCCGACATCGAGGGACTGCGCTTCTGGGGAGACCCCCGCGGGCTGCTCACCAGCGGATCTCCGACCGCGCTGGAGCGGCTGAGCAGGTCGCTGCAGAGCGAACCAGTCGGGACCGATCAACTGATCGACCTGTGGGGTCCGGGACCGCCGCACCCGAACCTCGCCGAACGCACTCCCGATGCGCTCTTCCTGGCCCCCGATGGGGCGGTGCTGCTCCCTCCCGGGTTCGACAAGCGCCTGACGGGTTATCACGGCGGATTGGACCCCGAAGAGATCGAGGTGCCGTTGCTGGTCCGCTGACGAAGTGGCGCGTCATTCGCATTGCGAGGACGTTTTCGATCCCGAGCCTTTTGCACTACGACCATGGTGTTTAGTACCGTCAGGCTTGCCTAACAGCCTCCCCGTTAGGGCCGATCTGATTCTCGGGAGATGCCTTGATGAGAGTGAGGGCGATCCTCTTTGTGCTCGCCGCGGCCTGTCTCCTCGTCGCTTGTGGCTCGGGTTCGGCGGACGGGCCGTTGTTGTTGTATTCGGGTCGGACCGAGGACCTCGTGAGCCCGCTGGTGGAACGGTTCACCGAGGAAACCGGCATCGAAGTGGATGTCCGGTACGGGGAGAGCCCCGAGTTGGCCGCCACGATCCTCACCGAGGGCGAGCGCTCGCCGGCTGATGTGTTCCTGGCGCAGGACCCGGGATCGCTGGGTCTCGTCTCGTTCGAAGGCCTGTTCCAGCCGCTGCCCGAGGAGCTACTCGGCCGGGTGGACCGCCGGTTCGCCGATGCCGATGGCAATTGGATACCCGTCTCCGGCAGAAGCCGCGTCGTGGTCTACAACGGCGAAGAGGTCGGAGACGAGGACCTGCCCCGGAGCCTCGACGAGGTTGTGGACCCGCGCTGGGCGGGCAACGTCGGTGTGGCACCGACCAACGGGTCGTTCCTGTCGTTCGTCGCCGCCATGATCCTCTCCGAGGGCGAGGATGCGACCGCCGCCTGGCTCGACAAACTGGCCGCCAACGACCCCGTGACCTACCCGGACAACAACTCGATCGTCGCCGCGGTGGAGAGCGGGGAGATCGCGCTCGGCCTGGTCAACCACTATTACCTGTTGCGCCTCGACGCCGAACAGGGCGGCACCGTGGCCAGGAACGAGTTCCTCGACGACGGCACCGCCGGGTCGCTGGTCATGCCCGCCGGCGCCGGGGTGCTCGCCAGCTCCGACCGATCCACCGAGGCCACACAGTTGGTCGAGTTCCTCCTCTCCGAGGAGGCGCAGAGCTACTTCGCCGACGAGACCTATGAGTACCCGATGATCGAAGAGGTCGAGGCGGACCCCGCTCTGCCCGATCTGGATGAGCTGCACCCCCCAGACGTCGGCATGTCCGAGTTGGCGACCATGCTCGACAGAGCGGCCGAGTTGGTGACCGAGTCGGGGCTGGTGTGACCGCCGGCGCCGATCTCCCCGCCGAAGCTCTGGCGCTCGCCCCCGCCCCCGAACCGACCGGAAGTGTCCGGCGGGCAACAGGCCGGCGAGCCCCGGCCGGGCTGTGGGCTGCGGCTCTTCTCGTTCTCGTCCCGGTTGTGGCGCCGCTGGTCTATCTCGGCATCAATATCGCTTCGGAGCCGGACCAGGTGGCGCAGACACTCACCTCGGGCCGCACCGGGGAGCTCATCGTCGCCACGGTTGCGCTCGTGGTGGCGGTCACGGTGTCGGCGACGGCACTGGGCACCGCCACCGCCTGGGTCACGGTCCGGACCGATCTGGGCAGCCGCCGGCTCGTTTTCACGCTGCTCGCCCTCCCCCTAGTCATTCCCTCATACGTCGGGGCGCTCGCCTACGTCGCCGCCCTCGGCCCGCGGGGGATGCTCGCCGAGGTGCTCGGTATCGACCGTCTGCCCGACCTCGCCGGCTTCCCCGGGGCCTGGCTCGCCCTCACCGTGTTCACCTATCCGTACGTGCACCTGCTGGTGGCATCTTCGATGCGACGGATGGACCGCTCGCTCGAAGAGGCGGCGCGCAGCCTCGGTGCCTCGCCTGCCCGTGTTTTCCGCACCATCGTCCTTCCCAGGATCCGCCCGGCGCTGGCTGCCAGCGGAACACTGGTGGCGCTCTACACGCTGTCCGACTTCGGTGCGGTGTCGCTGATGCGGTACGACGCCTTCACCCGTGCCATCTACGCCCAGTTCGCCGGCCGGCCCAACCGGGTTCCCGCCCTGGTGCTGTCGTCGGTGCTGATCGTTCTCGCCCTGCTCGTGCTGCTTGGCGAGCGTGCCGCCAGGGGACGGGTGGCACCGCCCGGCACGTCTACACGGCCGCCGGCCCTGATCCATCTCACAACCGGATGGCGGGTCGCCGCCTGGGTCGGGGTTGGGACGGTGATCGCGGCTCGGGGTGGTCGTGCCGGTGACGGTGCTCGGCTATTGGTTGCTGAGGGGACTCGCCGAACAGCAGGCGCTCGGCTCGGTCTGGGTCGAGGCGGCACGCTCGCTGCTCGCTTCGGGGGCGGCAGGCGTCGTGGCTGTCCTCGCCGCCATTCCGCTGTGCGTGCTGGCGGTCCGCTACCCGAGCCGCTCATCGGCGCTGGTGGAGCGGACCTCGTGGGTTGTCTACGCGCTGCCCCACATCACCGTCGGCCTCGCCTTCCTCACCCTCGCCGCACGTCTTGGCCCCCCGATCTACCAGAGCCTCGCCCTGCTGGTCGTCGCCTACGTCGTCCTATTCCTCCCCCAGGCGCTCGGCGCCGGCGAGGCATCGCTCCGACAGATCCCGCCTTCGCTCGAGGAGGCAAGCCGCAGCTTGGGCCGGTCGTGGTGGTCCACCCTGCGTCGTATCACGGTGCCGCTCATGGGCAAGGGACTGATCGCCGGTGGTGCCTTGGTGTTTCTCACCGCCATGAAGGAACTTCCGGCCACCCTGCTGCTCCGCCCTACCGGGTTCGAGACCTTGGCGGTCCGAATCTTCGCGGCGGCATCGGAGAGCCTCTACACCCGGGCGAGCGCCGCCGCCCTGGTGCTGCTCCTGGTCTCGGCGGTCCCGGTCTACCTGCTGACGATCCGGCGGACCAATGCCTGAGGGACTGTTCGCTTCCCGCCCGGAGATGGCACCGCTGGCTATCCGCGCCCGTGGTCTGGTGAAGCGGTTTGGCGAGACCGTCGCTCTCGACGGGTTCTCGGTCGATGCCTGGCAGGGTGATCTCCTCGGCCTGCTCGGACCATCCGGTTGTGGCAAGACCACAGCGCTGCGCGTGATCGCCGGGTTCGAGCAACCGGACGAGGGGACGGTCGATGTCGGCGACCGCACCGTCGTCGGGCCCGGCGTCGATGTTGCCCCGGAGCAGCGTCGGGTGGGGATGGTGTTCCAGGACTATGCCCTCTTTCCACACATGACCACCGCAGCCAACGTCGCCTACGGCCTCGACTCCAAGGGCGAGCGGCGCAAGAGGGTCGGCGAGGTCCTCGAGTTGGTGGGGCTCGCCGGGCTCGAGGATCGTCTCCCCCACGAGCTCTCGGGGGACAGCAACAGCGCGTCGCTCTGGCCCGAGCGTTGGCCCCCCGTCCCGAGGTGATCCTGCTCGACGAGCCCTTCTCCAACCTGGATGCTGCGCTGCGCGATCGGGTACGGCGCGAGGTGCGGTCGATCCTGATCGAGGCGCGCATCACCTCGGTCTTCGTCACCCACGATCAGGAGGAGGCGCTGGCGATGAGCGACACCGTGGCCGTCATGAGGTCGGGACGGGTGGTGCAGGCCGGCCCACCGACCGACGTCTACCTTCGCCCCGCCGAGCCCTGGGTTGCCTCATTCCTCGGTGACGCCGACTTTCTCCCCGGCGTGGCCGGCGGCGGGAAGGTCGAGACCGCGGTGGGGAACTTCGCCAGCGAGCACGAGGGGCGGGTGCAGGTGATGGTCCGCCCCGAGATGGTCGACCTGGTGCCCGACGATGAAGCTGCGGCATTCGTGGTCAACCGTGAGTTCTTCGGCCATGACCAGATGGTCACCGTGGCTCTCCCCGGTGGGGGGACGATCAGGGCCCGCCTGGGACCGGCGCCATGGGTGCGGCCACAAGTGCGGGTCCGGGTGACCATCGGAGCGGTGACCACCTTCCCCGACCACGTTCACTGATGTCGCCCCCCGTTCTGGGTGCGATCCTCGCCGGCGGCCGCTCGTCCCGCATGGGCGAGGACAAAGCGCTGCTCGAGGTGGCTGGGCGTCCTTCTGTCCTCTGGGTGGCGGACGCCTTGACTTCGGTGTGCAGCGAGGTAGTGGTTACGGGCCGATCCGGTCCGACTCTCGGATTGCGGGGCATCCCCGACGTCGGCAAGGCACACCGAGGACCCCTGGCCGGGATCGTCGGCGCGATGCACGAAGCCGGCGATGGGTGGGTCGTGGCTGCCGGTGTCGACCAGCCCTGGATTCGCCAGGCAACGATCGACGAAATGGTTCGACTGGCCGACGCTGAGCGAGCCGTGGTGCCCGTGGACGATGGAACGCCTCAGGTGACGTGTGCCCTCTACCCGGCGGTCTGGGTGGAGGAAGCGCGGGCGCTACTCGATGCGGGTCGCCCTGCCCAGGCTCTTCTCGACCTTCTCCCCTGGCGACCGGTCGAGCAGTCCGAGTGGGAGAGTTGGCATGAGGACGGTCGGTCGTGGTTCTCGGTGGACACGCCGGCAGCGCTCACCGAGGGGCTGTCACGGTTTGGCGAACCGTCCAGGGTCGGCCCTACAACCCGATCTTGATCACGGTCTCGCCCCCAAACGCCATGGGCGAGGCGACCTGAAAGGCATCGGCGCGCTCGTCCCATGCTTTGAACCCAGGATGCGCGTCGTGTTCGTGGTGCCCCTCACCGCTGGCGAAGATCGCCACAACCAGGTATTGCACCGCTCCTTCGACCTTCCGCGACGAAATGTCGAGTCGGGAGAGCGTCGCCGCAACCAGGGTCCCCCGACCGTGCAGATCTGCCCAAACGGGATACTCATGCTCGGCAAAACCACTCTCGAACGCCTCAACCTGGTCGGTCCCGACGTTGAGCAGAACTGCCACGGTCTCCACGTCGTTCCTCCGAGTGTTGGCGCGGGGAGGAGGCTACGCCGCGTGGCCGCCCCGCCTGCCTAGCGAACTCACGGCGGTCCCGGCCCCACGGTGTAGACGTGTCCGAGTCGGCTGGTCCAGCGGAAGACGCCGGGTTCGATCTGCTCCAGCTTCCACTCCCCCTCGTGCTTCAACCGATGATGGTGACGGCACAGCGGCCCGAGGTTGGTGACGTCGGTCGATCCGCCCTTGGCGAAGTCCCTGGTGTGGTCGATGTCGGAGTCGATCGCCGGCTCAGGCTCGAGCGGCGGGAGCTCGAGGCATCGCACAAGAATCGCACGTTCAAGCGCTTAGGTCCTTAAAGACGATAAGACGAGGTTCACAGCACTATGCAAAGCCGTCGGATTGTCGAGTCGAGAGTCTCTGCCGAGCGGCCCTCGACGAAAGGAATCAGCGGCATGGTAGGCAATCACGACCCCGAATACATCGAGCCACCCGTCCTAGCACCCGGCCTGCATGGAAACTCCGCGGCCTGTGGCACGTTTACCGCAATGAGGTTCATGAGCTCGGACGGATACGAACGGTGTCCTTCGTGCTACTGGCAGCACCGCAAGAAGGTCGATTCGGTAGCAGCCGAAACGGCCGCGATGAACCGCAGCGTGGACCTCTGCACGGCCGGCAAGCCGAGCCAAGCACCGGCATGAAAGCAGCTGCCGTTGGACTCGGTCTGGTTCAAATCCTTGTTGGAGCCGCGGTCACGGTGGTTATTGCGATAGTCGTAATCAAAGCAATCTTCGGCGCGTGAGAGACAAAAGCATCTGCGTCTGGACCTGTTCAAGACGCTCACCGACAGTTCGGCTAGAGCCGCGTAGCCACGTCTTCAGCCCGGAATCGGTGGCGCTCTGGGAGGAGCACCTCGCCGAGTTCGTCGCCAGCGAGAGCGACTCCGGCTAGAGCCCGGCGGGTGTCGTCAACTGCAGGAGACCCGGCTGCCTGGCCGGGTCTCCACATCTCGGTGGCTTGAGTCGTCAGCCCCGATATGAATGGCGGCCGAATGGTGGCATACGCCATATGGGGCCACCTATGGATGCAGTCGTCCCGGCTGTCCATTCAGACTTCCGACCCACGGTCGATGCAATGGATTCGATTGTGGTGGACGTTGATCATGGACCCACCCCGCCAAGCGATGGCACACTGAGACGATCGAGACCAACTGGGCGGGCAACTACATCTACCGCGCCGAGAGGATCCACCGGCCGGAGAGTGTCGACGAGTTGCGCTCGATCGTCGCCGCCGCGCCGCGCATCCGCGTGCTCGGCTCGCGCCATTCGTTCAGCGAAATCACGGACTCGGCGGAGCTCGTGTCGCTCGACGCGCTCCCTGCCGACATCGTCGTGGAACGCGACGCCGCCACGATCTCGTTCGGCGCCACGATGCGCTACGGGGACCTGGCCGCGGTGCTCGCCGACGAGGGACTGGCACTGCACAACCTCGCCTCGCTGCCGCACATCTCGGTTGCCGGGGCAGTGGCGACGGCCACTCACGGCTCCGGTGACACCAACGGCAACCTGGCCACCGCGGTCGCCGCGCTCGAGATGGTGACCTCGGAAGGCGACATCGTGACGGCGAGGCGCGGAGACGAGGATTTCGACGGGATGGTCGTCGGACTCGGGACACTTGGCGCCGTGACCCGCATCACGCTCGACGTCGGGCCCGCGTACGAGGTGCGCCAGCGGGTGTTCGAGGGCCTGTCCTATGACGCGTCTGTACGAAGCACTTCGACTCGATCAGCGCCAGCGGCTACAGCGTCAGCGTCTTCACACGCTGGGGGGACGCCACAGACCAGGTGTGGGTCAAGAGCCGGGTCACGGAAGACCCCGAGGAGCTCCTCGGCGATCTCTATGACGCGCCCGCGGCGACGATCAAGCGGCACCCCATCCTCGGCATCGACCCGGTCAACTGCACCAAGCAGCTCGGGCGCCCCGGCCCCTGGTCCGACCGCCTGCCCCACTTCCGCATGGGCTTCACGCCGAGCGCCGGCGAGGAGCTGCAGTCCGAGTTCCTGTTCCCGAGGGGCCACACTGTGTCGGCGATCGATGCGGTGCGCGCCCTGGGCGACCGGATCGCGCCGGTCCTCCAGGTCAGCGAGATCCGCACGATCGCCGCCGACACCCTGTGGATGAGCCCGCAATACGGGGTCGACACCACCGCGATCCACTTCACCTGGGAGCCCGACACCGACTCCGTCCTGCCGGTGCTGGCGGAGGTCGAGGCCGCACTGGGACCTTACGAGGCGCGCCCCCACTGGGGAAAGGTGTTCCTGGCGACCGCGACACGATCGCCCCGCTCTACGAGCGCCTGCCTGACTTCCTCCGGCTGGCCCAGCGACTCGACCCGCGGGGCGCGTTCCGCAACGAGTGGTTCGAACAACGAGTGTCGGGTCGCTGACAGCCCGTCCCGGGCGGACATCAATGCTGGCCGGGGACTCAGGCTTCGGCGTGGGTTCGACTCACCCGCCGTGCGGTGCAAGTCAGCATGCCTCGATTCAAGACCCAGTCCCGACCATTTTGGAGCCAGGAGCAGCAGCCGAGGCGTGATGGACCGCGCCACCGTTAGTCGTCCATACGAACTCTGGGAACCGACTGCAGCGGTCGGTACGTTCAGCAAGTGGCACGCCCTTCAGGCAATCGCCCTTGTGATCGTCAGCTGGGTCGACGCTCACCGGGTCACCATATGGAGTCGAGGAAGTCGATGCCGCAGACGGCGTTGGCTGTTAACGAAGCCCGTCCCTCAGAAGGATTCGGTTCGTCTCCTCTGCCTTGATCGCGGTCAGCTTGTCGTTGAATTGGCCGACCGCGATCGAGGAGTAGATGGCGCAGGCCACCACGGTGAAGGCCCAACCAGCGAGGAACCAAGTGACCTTGGTCAGCGCCGCCATGACAGCGACCCCTCCGAGAGTCAGGAGAGTCAACCCGGGACTGAGGACGTAGAACAACCCAAGCGGCCCGAACAGGACGCTCAGGCCAATCGCGACCTTCAGCGACTTTGCTCCCGGTGTAAAAAGTCGGCTGAAGTGGGCCCATCCCGGTCGTCAGTTCGAACTCGTTCCGTTGATTGTTCGTTATCTTCACTCCGCTACCTTTCCTGTTCAGTGGTTGCCGGCCACATCGGCCACGGTTTTCGAGCGAGCTGGGACAGCCAGATCAACGTCCCCGCGGCCGTCAACGAGCATCCGTGACACGGCCAGTGAGATCCTCCACTCCCGCCTTCCAACTGGAGTGTGTCGACCGGGTACGACAAAAACCGCACCCTGACTACGTAAACGGCAAGAAATGAGTCGGCGGACCTACTCGAAAGGGCGGACCTCAGGCTGCTTCGAGGTCAGTGAGCCCGAAATCGGTTCCGACGAAGAGAAGTGGCTCCCCAGCCAACCGGGCGATGGCGTAAGCGAGGCAATCCCCGAAGTTGAGACGTGCCTTGTGTCGGCCGCGCCCGTAGCGGGTGTAAGCCCTGACGGCCTCTCGCCAATGGTCTTCTCCGAAAGGGACCGGCACGATCTCGAAGGCAGCGACCACTCGACCCAGCAGATCCCCAGCATCGAACCCGAGACGGCTCGTCAAGACGATGCCCGTCTCGGTGAGGGTGGGCGTGCCGATTCCAGCCGATGGGGATGAGAGCAGCTTCTCGATGAGTGTGTCGTAACCGGGCTCTTTGGTGATGACGGCGATGAGAGCCGAGCTGTCGACGATCACACGCCCTCCGGCCCGAAGCCGAGGATTTCCGCCTCTTCGTCCTCAGTGAGCCGACGACCGAGCTCCTCGGTGGGCACCGCCGGCCAGACGTCCCGCTCCAAGAGGGTCATCACGCGATCACGCCGGTCTCGGCCGGACCTGTAGACGAGTTGGCGACGGCGCTCCAAGAGGGCCTGTCGGACGGCTTCTGTCTTGGTCTCGCCGGCGAGCCGAGCCACTTCGTTGACGAGACGCTCCACTTCCTCGTTCTTGATGTTGAGTGCCATCAGATGAAGAACAATAGACAGTTTCCACCATTGGTGGAACGACCAACTCAGAAAGTAGGCGCCCAGCCGGTGGTTTGACGGAAGAGGGTGTTGGAGACAGGCTCGTCGTCGGCGACCACGTTGTAGGTGCCGGCGGGAGCGTCGAGGGCGGCAACGATGGCCCGGGCGGCGTCGTCGATCTCGAGGGTGCTGCCGAAGGAGTCGTCGGGATCATCGGAGCCGGTACCGGGCCCGTAGAGCAGCCCGAACCGAAGGACGATCCCCCGTCGGCCGGGGCCGGTGAAACCGGCCACCACCTGTTCGGCGGCGACGCGGTCTCGAGGTAGTACGGCAGGTCGTCCCTGATCGGGGTCGACTCGTCCGACGGACCGGGCGGGTAGACGAAGGCGACGGTGGGCATCAGGAACAGCCCGGCCGAGCCATCCATGGCGGCACGCGCCAGGATCGGGGTGCCCTCGCCGCGCAGGCGGTCGTTCTCGATCCAGCTCTCACGCTCGCCTCGTGCTTCGGGGGGAGGGACTCTGGTAGCGAGATGGAGCACGGCGTCCGCCGGAGCAACGGCGGCGCTAACCGCTTCGGGGTCGAAGAGGTCGAGATCGAGGCGTCCGGGGGCATCGACCTCGTGCCCCGCCTCTTCGAGCAGTGGGATGGTGTGGCGGCCGATCACGCCGGTGCCGCCGGTGACGAAGACCCTCATGACGGTCGAGCTACCCGCCGATGTAGCTCATCTCGATCTTGACCGGGGTGGGGGTGCCGGCGGTGCGGATCTCGGAGTAGCGGTCGCCGCGGCGGCGCCAGACGCCGGCCATGGCATCGCGAAGTTCGTCGTCGGTGGCACCATCGCGGAGCAGGGCCCGCAGATCGGTCCCGCGCGAGGCGAAGAGACAGGTGTACAGGGTCCCTTCGGCCGAGATGCGTGCCCTGGTGCAGGAACCGCAGAAGGGGTGGGTCACCGATGCGATGACACCGATCTCGCCGGACCCGTCGCGGTAGCGGTAGCGGTTGGCCACTTCTCCCGGGTAGTTGGGCGGCACCGGGTCGAGCGGAAACACCCGGTCGATGTCCTCGACTGATCCGATCGGCCGGGTAGACGTCGTCCATCCGCCAGCCGTTGGTGGTGCCCACATCCATGAACTCGATGAAGCGGAGGATGTGCCCGGTGCCCTTGAAGTGGCGGGCCAGGTCGACCACCGAGTCCTCGTTGACCCCGCGCTGCACCACCGTGTTCACCTTGACCGGGGTGAGGCCGGCGGCGGCGGCGGCCTCGATCCCCTCCAGGACCTTCTCCACCGGGAAACCCGACGTCGTTCATCGCCTGGAAGACGGTGTCGTCCATCGAGTCGAGGCTGACGGTGACCCGGTTGAGCCCGGCGTCGGCGAGCGACTGCGCCTTGCGGGCCAGCAGCGACCCGTTGGTGGTGAGGGTGAGATCCTCGATCCCGGGGACCGCGGCCAGCATCTCGATCAACCGCTCCAGGTCGCGCCGGAGCAGCGGTTCGCCACCGGTGAGCCTCACCTTGCGGACGCCCAGATCCGCCGAAGCCCTCACCAGACGCTCGATCTCCTCGAAGGAGAGCAGGGCGTCACGGGAGAGGAACTCCCACTCCCGGTTGAAGATCTCCTTCGGCATGCAATAGGTGCAGCGGAAGTTGCAGCGGTCGGTCACCGACACACGGAGGTCGTGCATCGGACGTTGCATGGTGTCCACGACGGGGAGAGAGGCGACGGCCACACACAACGGTACCGCCTCGGCGGGATTGAGTCCGCGGGAGACCGGTCACATGGGTACGATCCGCAGACGTGGAGGTCGTCCCGATCCACACCCCTTCGCTGGGCGACACCTCGTATCTGGTCCACCATGACGGGGTCGGTGTGGCCATCGACGTCCAGCGAGACATCGACCGGGTGTCGGATGCTGCCGAGCGGGCCGGGGTCACCGTGTCGATGGTGCTCGAGACCCACGTCCACAACGACTACATCAGCGGCGGCCCCGAGCTGTCACGGCTCACCAACGCCGACCTGGTGCTCCCCGCCGGGGCGGGTGTCGCCTACCCGAGCCGGCCGGCCTTCCACACAGAGGACATCGACGCCGGCGCCGGGATGACGGTACGGCCGTTGCACACCCCCGGCCACACCCCCGAGCACACCAGTTATCTGGTGCTGCTCGGCGACGAACTCCGCTGGCTGTGTTCACCGGTGGAAGCTTGCTGATCGGGTCGGCGGGGCGAACCGACCTGCTGGGCGAACGGCTCGCCCGATCGCTGGCACGGCTCCAGCACGGATCGCTCCAGCGGCTCGCCCGGCTCCCCGACTCGTCGCCGTCCGACCGACCCACGGTGGCGGGTCGTTCTGTACCTCCTCGAGCGTGGGTGGCAACCAGTCCACCATCGGCGAGGAGCGGGCGAACCAACCCGCTCCTTTCCTTTTCCGACCCGGAGGCTTTCGCCGACCACCAGCTTTCGGGTCTGTTGCCATACCCGACCTATTACGCCCAGATGGCGACCGATCAACCGGGATGGACCCCCGGGCTTCGAGTACGACGAGCCTCCCGAGTTGTCCCCGGAAGCGGTGCAAGAACTGATGGCCTCGGTCGCTGTCATCGATGGGCGGGCCCGCGACCAAGTTCGCTGCGGGGCACATCACCGCTGCATTGGGCGTCGAGTTGGGAGATCGGTTCGCCCCTTGGGTGGGGTGGCTCGTCCCCTTCGGTACCCCGCTGGTCCTGGTGCTCGACCATGGACAGGATGTGGCCACCGCGACCAACGACCTCGCTCGTATCGGCTACACCGTCACTGGTGTGCTCCGCGGGGTCGAGGGCTGGGAGGCCGAGGGGCTCCCCCTCGAGTCACACGAGACCGCATCCACCGATCGGCTGGAACAGGCCATCGAGGAGGGCGCTCAGGTGATCGATGTCCGCGACCCCTCGGAGTGGGAATGCCGAGCACCTCCCCGGATCGATCCATCGCTATGTGCCCGATCTGATCGACGACATGCCCGACCTGGACGGCTCACGGCCGGTATGGGTGGTGTGCGCCACCGGGTTCCGTGCCTCGATCGCCGCCGGCCTCCTCCGGCGCGGGCGGGCTTCGAGCCGATCGTGGTCACCGATGGCGGTGTGACGGAGACGCTCGCCCTCGAGCTTCGCTCAGGGCTGAGCCATCTCCGGCGGTCGGACACGCCGTCTCGGGGGCGGATGCTCCGGACCCAGGCACCGAGCCCGGTGATGGCGACCACGGCGAGGATCGGCCATCCGACCAGGGGAACGAAGGGGAGCGCCACCACCAGCGGTGCCGCCACCAGGAAGTGGGTGATACGGGCTCGCCCGCCGCGCCACCATCCCGCCCACGGTGGTAGCCACCGGGACCGGACCAAGCGCCAACGCCGAGACCGAGGATCCCGACGGCGCCAAGCGTGAATGGGAGAGACACGGCGACGATCGCCACGGCCAGGTCGGGTGCGGAGAGAAACAGCACCAGCACCACCGCGGCGAGCAGCGCCGCAACGGAGAGCAAGGCGATCAACCCGAACAGGACCGACCTGAACGGCCGATGGCGAACCGAGTCGGTCGCACGGCCGCTCCAACCCGGGGCCGCCAGGTGGATGAGCAGCCCGCCGACCAGAAAGGCGAGGGCTCCCAACACCCAGGTGACCACGACGACCGAACGAGCCCGCACCGCAGGGACGTTGCTCCTCCGCCCCACCGTGCCCACCACCTCGACGTCGTCACCGACGACCAGATCCGAAGGGCGATCGGTAGCGGACGTCGCCACCCACCCGGGCACCGTCTGCCAAGTTCGAGTCGTCGGGCGTCGATCTCGATGTTGTCGTCGACATCGCCGGAGATCCGAGCCCGCCACACCCTGCCTAGGACGCTGCGACCCACATGACCAGCCACGTCGAGGCTGAATGCGGCAGTGATGATGTCGCCCGTCGACCGAGCCGCCATCAGCGACGATGACCCGTCCGGAACCGGCGAGCACGTCGCCACCGACGCGTGCCACGCACCTCGACGCTACCCGACAGCACCCGGACCGAACCGCCGACCGTCCCTTCGACTACGAGCGAGCCGCCGACGACCACGGCGTCGCCGTCGATGGTCCCGATCACCACGGACGTCCCTGGTGACGGCGGCCACCATGTCGCCACGCACTTCGCCCTCCATCCGCACCTGGTTGCCCAACGGCGTAGAGGTCGCCGGGGATGACCGTGTCCGATGTCAGAAGGACGAGATCACCCACAGCACGAGTCGGCGCCGGCGGAGGGACCGGCTGTGCGGTGACAATCAGGAGGGCCAGACCGGCGAGCGGCGAGCCGGGGCGCTTTCCTCGTACTCCTGGAAGGTGGTCCGCATCCCGCCCTCCCGGTCGGCGGACTAGGGA
Organism: uncultured Actinomycetes bacterium; assembly: GCA_963824995.1. Taxonomy (GTDB): domain Bacteria; phylum Actinomycetota; class Acidimicrobiia; order Spongiisociales; family DATADW01; genus DATADW01. The sequence goes on from CAWGRK010000001.1 coordinate 151,926, forward strand.
GCGCTGTCGGCGAGAAGTTCGAGCAGGGGGCCGGGGATCACACCCAGCACCACGGTCACCGTGACCACGACCACCGCCAGCCAGCGGACCGCCGCCGGCACCTCGGGCCGAGCCGTGGCCGTGCCGGGAGCCTCGGCATGGACCGGAGCGGTGAAGTACATCACCACGATGACACGGAGGTAGAAGAAGAAGGCGGCCACCGATGCGACCAAGCCCAAGATCACCAGCCACTCGAACCCGGCGCCCCATGCGGCTGCGAATACCCCGAACTTGGCCACGAACCCTGAGGTGATGGGGATCCCGGCCAAAGCGATGAGCAGCAGCGCCAGCACGGCGGCGAGGAAGGGCGAGCGGGTGCTCAATCCGCTCAGCGACCGCATCGATGTGTCGCCACCGCTGGTGGCTGCCACCACGGCGACCACGGCGAAGGCAGCGACGAGCACCATCGTGTACGCCACCAGGTAGAACCACAGGTTGGGGACCGCGGTGGCGCCGGCAACCAGCCCGGTCAACAGGAACCCGGCGTGGGCGACGCCCGAGTAGGCCAGCATCCTCCTGGCGTCGTCCTGGACGATGGCGAAGATGGTGCCCACCAGGACCGACACCCCGGCCACTCCGGCGATGGCGCCCTGCCATACCTCCTCGACCGGCTCGAAGGCATCGAGCAGGATCAGCATCAGCCCGGCGAACCCGCCCACCTTGGCTATCGCCGCCATGAACCCGACGAACTCGGCTGGCGCCCCCTGATAGACGTCGGGTGCCCACGAATGGAACGGCGCGGCGGTGATCTTGAAGGCGAGCCCGCCGACTAGGAGCGCCAAAGCAACGTAGGCGACCGCCGGCACCGTCCCATCGAGCGCCGCCGCCACCTCGTCGAAAGCGAGGGCGCCGGTCCCGGCGTAGGCGAGCGCCACCCCGTAGATGAACAGTGCCGAAGCGAAAGACCCGAGCAGGAAGTACTTCACCGCGGCCTCGTCGGAGCGAGGTGACTCCCTGACGAAGCCGGCAAGCACGTAGAGCGATATCGATCCGATCTCGAGCCCGAGGAAGAGCACGAAGAAGTGCGCCGATGTCGCCATCAGCATGAAGCCCGAGGCGCTCACCAGTGCCAGCGCCAGAGCCTCGGCCCCTCTGGTGCCCAACCGAGACACCAGGGTCCACGCCGCAAGCATCCCGAGGGCGGTGGTGAGGATGATCACGCCGCGCCCCACGACGGCGAAGTTGTCGAAGCGGATCATCCCGGCAAACCAGGTCGAGGCGCCGTCCGCTCTCACCACAGCCCCCTGCCAGACGGTGAGCCCGGCGGCGGCAGCCAGGCTCAGCGCCAGAAGCCCGGCGTGGACCCGCGGCCCGGGGTTGCGAGCCACGTCGATCAGGAGGATGAGGACCGCCCCCAAGCCGAGGGCGATCTCCGGACCTACGGCGAGGAAGGAGACGCCGGCGGCCTCACTCACCGGATGCCTCCGCCAACAACCCGGTGGTGGGCAACTCGACCACCACCCGGTACCCGGTCGCCTCCGCCACCCGGTCGATCACGGCGTTGGTGGATGGCTCGATCCGGTCGAGCAGGACCTTCGGCTGCAGCCCGAGGAAGAGCATCAGAACCACGAGGGGAACCATGAGGGCGATCTCGCGCCCGCTCAGGTCGGGTATCGACTCGTTCTCGGGGCGGTCGAGCGGGCCGGTGAAAACCCGCTGGTAGGCCCAGAGCAGGTAGATGGCGGCGAGGATCACCCCGAGTGCCGCCACCACGGTCCAGGCGGGGAGCGCCACGTAGCTGCCCAACAGCACCATGAACTCCCCGACGAAGCCGTTCAGCCCGGGGAGCCCGATCGAGGCGAAGGCGGTGAACAGGAACAGCCCGGCGAAGATGGGCATCGACCCGGCCAGCCCGCCGAAGTCGGCGATCTTCTTGGTGTGCCTCCGGTCGTAGAGCATCCCGACGAGGAGGAACAAGGCTCCAGTGGTGACCCCGTGGTTGATCATCTGGATCACGCCGCCCTGGAGCGCACCTGCGGTGAGGGCGAAGGTGCCGAGCACGATGAACCCGAGATGGCTCACCGACGAATAGGCGACCAGCTTCTTGAGGTCGGGCTGGACTATCGCCACAACCGCCCCGTAGATGATCCCGATCACCGCCAGGGTGGCCAGAACCGGGATCAGATCGACCGAGGCGTCGGGGAAGAGCGGCAGGTTGAAGCGGAGGAAACCGTACGTCCCCAGCTTCAGCAGGACGCCGGCAAGGAGCACCGAACCAGCGGTCGGTGCCTCGACGTGGGCGTCGGGTAGCCAGGTGTGGAACGGAAACAGCGGCACCTTGATGGCGAAGGCGAGGGCAAAGGCGACGAAAAGCCACATCTGGGTGGTCCCGCCCAGGTCGAGTTGGAGCAGGTCGGTGTAATCGAACGAGATCGAGCCGGTCTCGGCCTGGTATTGGAACGCCAGGGCGATGATCCCGGCGAGCATGAAGGCCGATCCGAGAGCCGTGTAGATGAAGAACTTGATGGCGGCGTAGATCCGCCGGTCGCTCCCCCAGATCCCGATCAAGAAGTACATCGGGATGAGGATCGCCTCGAAGAAGACGAAGAAGACGAACAGGTCGAGCGCCAGGAAGACCCCGATCAGCCCCGCCTCGAGCAGGAGGATCATCACCACGAAGAGCCGCCGCTTCTCGGTGATGGCGGTGGAGGCACCAAGGGCGATCGGCACCAACAGGGCGGTCAGCACGACCAGCGGGAGCGAGATCCCGTCCACCCCCAGGTGCCAGGAGATGCCCCACTGCCCGTACCAATCGGCCTGCTCGACGAACTGGAAACCTGGCTCGCCACCGGCGAACACCGAGAACAGGTAGACGGATAGGGCCAGCGGGAGTAGCGACAGCCCCACCCCCACCGGGAGCAGCACCTCGTTGCGCCGCGTCGGGATCAGTCCGACGATGATCGCGGCCACCACCGGCATGACGACGAGCGCGGTCAGCATGAGCCCCGGGGCAGACGGCAGACGGCAGACGGCAGACGGAAGAACAGCGAGCACAGTTGGGAGTTCGGCAGCCCCCCTACCCGCTGCTCCGCAGCGGGGCCCTCCCCCTACGGGGGGACGGAGACGAGGGCGCGAGCGGAGCGAGCGGTCATGTTCCGGCCGCCACGAACCAGACGACGAGGGCGACGGCGCCGGCGGCGAGGAGGACGGCGTAGCTCCGCACCATCCCGCTCTGCACCGGGCGGAGCGAGCGGCCGATCGTTGAGACGAGACCACCAACGCCGTTGACCGTCCCGTCGATCACCTTTGGCGTCGATGTCGAAGGCGGCAATCCCGGCCAGCCGGCGACCAGGCTCGGCGAGCGCGCGGTCGTATGCGAGGTCCACCCCGTAACCGGTCTCCCACATGCGGAGCACGCCGGAGAGACGCTCTCCGAGCCTCTGTCGGAAGCCGGCGGGGCCGAGGTAGATCATGGCGGCGATGGCGATGCCGGCCAGCCCGGCGAAGGTCGAGACGGCGGCGAGCATCCAAACCAGCGGGCTGCCCGGCGGGTGAGCCTGGGTTATCCCCTCGAACGACGGCTCGAGGAAAAGCTCCAACCCGGGGTAGAAGGGTGTGTTGACGAACCCGGCGACCACGGTGAGCACGGCCAAACCGACCAGCGGCAAGGTCATCACCCTGGGCGACTCGTGGGGGTGGGCTCCCTCGGCCCACCTCGGCTCACCCATGAAGGTGAGGATGAACCACCTCGTCATGTAGAAGGCGGTCAGCCCCGCCGTGAGCAGACCAACCGCCCAGAGGACGTAGTACCACCCACCGCGTTCGAAGGTGGCGGCGAGGATGTCGTCCTTTGACCAGTACCCGGATATGGGTGGGATCCCCGATATGGCGAGGACGGCGATGGCCGAGGTCACCGCGGTGACCCGCATCGGCCGGAACAGCCCGCCCATCCTTGTCATGTCCTGCTCGTCGCCCATGGCGTGTATCACCGACCCGGCGGCGAGGAACAGCAGCGCCTTGAAGAAGGCATGGGTCATGAGGTGGAAGAGGCCGGCGGTGTACGCGGTGACTCCCACCGCCATCACCATGTAACCGAGTTGGCTGATGGTGGAGTAGGCGAGCACCCGCTTTATGTCGTTCTGGGCGATGGCGATGGTGGCGGCGAACAGGGCCGTGGCGGCCCCCACGACGGCCACGGTGTCGGAGGCGAACGGCGAGAGCGCAAAGATCGGGGCGGTCCTCGCCACCAGATAGACCCCGGCGGTGACCATGGTTGCGGCGTGGATCAGGGCGGATACCGGTGTCGGCCCCTCCATGGCGTCGGGGAGCCACACATACAGCGGGATCTGTGCTGACTTCCCGGCGGCGGCCAGCAAGAGGAGCAGACCGACCGCGGTCGCCGCCCCCTCGGAGAGAAGCGCACCCGGGTCCTCGAGCACCTCGCCGAACGACAGCGTTCCGAAGGTGGCGAACACGATCATCAGGGCGACCATGAACCCGAAGTCACCGATCCGGTTGACCACGAAGGCCTTGGTCCCAGCCGAGGCTGCCGTCGGTCTGACGAACCAGAACGAGATCAGCAGGTAGGAGCAGAGTCCGACCAACTCCCACCCGAGGAAGAGGACGGCGAAGTTGCCGGCGAGAACCAGGGTCAGCATCGAGGCGGCGAAGAGGTTCAGGTAGCAGAAGAACCGCCCGAACCGGGGGTCGCCATGCATGTACCCGATGGCGAAGACGTGGATCAGCGTGCCGACGCCGGTGACTACGAGCGTCATCATCGCCGACAGCGGGTCCCAGGAGAACTCCCAGGCGGCGCCGACCGCAGGCATCCATTCCGCCAGAGTGACCAGGTGGGGCTCGCCGTCTCCAGAGAAGAAGGGGACCGATGGCGACGGCCGATACCAGGAAGGAGAACCCGAGGAGCATCGTCGCCAGCCATCCGCCCATCGGTTCGCCGATGCGCCTGCCGAAGAAGAGCAGGATGGCCGCACCGGCAAGCGGGAAGAGCGGGACCAACCAGATCCAGTCGGCCAGCGACTCGAGGCTCATCGCCGCTTGCCCCCCGGTGACTCCATCGCCTCAGCCCCGCAACTCGTCGAGATCGTCCACCGACGCCGAGGCGCGGCGTCGGAACACGGCGACGATGATCGCCAACCCGACCACCACCTCGGCCGCCGCCACCACGAGCACGAAGAACACCGCGACCTGGCCGTCGAGGTCGCCGAGCGCCCGCCCGGCCGAGACGAGCGTCAGGGCGACGGCGTTGAGCATCAACTCGATCGACATGAACATGATCAGGGCGTTCCGCCGCAGCAGCAGACCGACGGCGCCGATGAGAAAGAGGATGGCGGCGAGGGTCATGTACCAGCCGGGGGTGACGGTCATCGCTCGGCGCTCCTGCGTTTGCGGACTGGTCTGAAGTAGGCGAGGGCGATCGCCCCGGCCGCCGCCACCACCAGCAACAGCGAGGTCACCTCGAAGGCGAGCACCCATTCCTCGAAGAGCACGGTTGACACCGCCTGGACCGTCCCGTTGGGGGCCTCGGCCGAGGCCGGAGCCGCCGGTACCCAGGTCCACTGGTCCCGCAGCACGAGCACCCCGGCGCCCACCACCACGATCAGAACCAACGCAGCCACCAGCGCCCGCTGACGTGGGATGCGCTCCTCGGTGTCCTCGGCCGGTCCACCCCGATGAACATGATCACGAAGAGGAACAGGGTGAGCACCGCCCCGGCGTAGACGATGATCTGGACCATGGCAACGAACTGGGCGGACTGGACGACGTAGAACACCGCCAGCGAGACCATCGTCGCCAGCAGCCCGATGGCGCTGTAGATCGGGTTACGGGAAAAGACGACCGCCAGCGCCCCGGCGACCGCCACGATGGCGAAGATCACGAAGAGGACGAGTTCAACAGTCATGGACGGCGGACGGCGGACGGCGGACGGCGGCCAGAGGGGGTCACTCCGGCTCCTCTTCGTCGAGCCGGGCGGAGGGCGAAGCGGTCTGGGCGGGTTCGGGGTCAGGGAGGCCGATGCCGGCGACGGGGGTCCAGGCGGCGACTCCGGAGTAGGCGGCGCGGCCGGATGGTGCGGTCGCTCGTAAGCCACCCATCGGGTTGTTGCAGTTCGGCGAGGTCGGCCATCGAGTCGGAGGGGAACATGTGGGGGACGGTGCCCTCGGTGTCCATGAGGAGCGTGTCGCGGGTGTAGATGGCGTCGTCCCGGTTGGTGGTGGACATCTCGAAGAGATGGCTCATGGTGATGGCCTCCGTGGGGCAGGCCTCGACGCAGAGCCCGCAGAAGATGCACCGCAGCAGGTTGATCTCGTAGATGTACCCGTACCGCTCCCCCGGGCTGACCGGTGAGTCCGGGCGGGTTGTCGGCTCCCCGCACATAGATGCAGCGAGCCGGGCAGGCACCGGCGCACAGCTCGCACCCGATGCACTTCTCCATGCCGTCGGGATACCTGTTGAGCACATGGCGTCCGTGGAACCGCTGCGGCTTGACCCGGTGCTCCTTGGGGTACTCGGTGGTGATCCGCGGCCGGAACATCTGCGACAGCGTCACCCGCAGACCCTTCGCCAGCTCGGTCAGCATGCCCACGTCGTCACTCCCACGGGAAGCCGAATTGACGTACCGAGATCACCACGGTCGAGACCATCAGCCAGACGAGCGCCGCCGGGATCAGCCGCTTCCACCCGAGCTGCATGAGCTGGTCGTAACGGAAGCGCGGCAGCGTCGCCCTGATCCAGATGTAGACGAAGAGCAGCGCAACGACCTTGATCAGGAACCACATGATCGGCAGGAGCGCTGAGATCCAGCCTGGAATCGACCCCTCCCAGGTAGGCCCGTCCCACCCGCCCAGGAAGAGAGTGGTCGCCACCGCGGCCATCGAGATCATGGCGGTGTACTCGGCGAGGAAGAACATCCCGAAGCGGAGACCGGAGTACTCGGTGTGGAACCCACCGACCAGTTCCTGTTCGGCTTCTACCAGGTCGAATGGCGCCCGGTTGGTCTCGGCGACGGCGGCGATGCAGAAGATGACGAAGGCGATGATCTGTGGAAAGAGGTTCCAGCGGGGCACGAATTGGAGGACCGGGGCGAGAGTGGGGAAGACCTCGGCCCATGTGCCCCGCTGCCGCTCGACGATCTCGACCATCGAGAGGGTGCCCCCGTCGGGAGAGGCGGTGGCGGCGAACATGACCACGGCCACCATCGCCAGACCAAGGGCTGCTTCGTACGAGATCGCCTGGGCCGATGCCCTCACCCCACCGAGCAGCGGGTACTTCGAACCTGAGGACCAGCCGGCGAGCACCGTGCTGTAGACGGCGATCGATGACATGGCGAGGACGAAGAGGACACCGACATTGAGGTCCGCTCCGACCAGGGCCACCTCGCGGCCGGCGATGGTCACGGTCCCGCCGATAGGGCACGACCATCATCGTGGAGAAGGCCGGGATGACGGCAAGGAAGGGTGCCAGCAGGAACAGCCCGATCTGGGCCTTGGTCGGGCTCACCTGCTCCTTGAAGAAGAGCTTGAGCCCGTCGGCGATGGTCTGCAGCATCCCGAATGGCCCGGCCCGCTTGGGACCTATCCGGTTCTGCATGTCGGCGAGGATCTTGCGCTCGCCCCAGATGAGGAAGACGACGATGACCACCACCAGGACGAAGACTGCGATGGTCTTGCCCAGAGGCGATCAGAACGTCGATGCCGTCCATCAGATGGCAGAGAAGGCGTTGCTGGTTCTGGTCATCGCCTCGGTTGAGCATAGGGAGCGCCTGGTAGGGCGGCCAAGCTCAGTCGCTCGCTGGGCTCGCCGGACGGCGGACGGCGGACGGCGGACGGCGGACGGCAAGACAACCGACCCACCTACCACGACACACCCCACGTGTGATATCATCGTGATATCACCGTTGTAGGAGGATGTGATGGACGAGCGCCCGGCGCCGTCGCTGTCCGGATGGCTGATGTTGTTGGTGGTCGTGATCCTGGCCGGGGTCGCCGGTTGGGGTGGCTACCAGATCTCGCTCGGCGCCGACGAGGTGTTGTGGGCATGGGGAGCGGGCATCTCGGTCGTCCTGTTGCTGGTCCTGGTCAGCGGATTCGTCGTCAACCCGCCGAACATGTCGCGCGTCCTGACCTTTGTCGGCCGCTATGTGGGGACGGTGCGACGAAACGGCTTCTCGTGGAGCTACCCGCTGACGGCCGGGAGCGAGTGAGTCTTCGGATCCAGAACTTCGAGTCCGAGATTCTCAAGGTCAACGATGCCAACGGAAACCCGGTCGAGGTGGCCGCCGTGGTGGTGTGGCGGGTGCTCGACACGGCCAAGGCCGCATTCGAGGTGCAGGACTACGAGGGGTTCGTCAAGATCCAGACCGAGACCGCGATCGACACATGGCCTCGCGAGTACCCGTACGACGCCTACCGCGACGGCGATCCATCGCTCCGGGCCAACGCCGACGAGGTCACCGCATCGCTGCACCACGAGTTGCAGGACCAGTTGCTGCTCTCGGGTGTCGAGGTGATGCGGACCCAGTTGCGCCGGCTGGCATACGCCCCGGAGATCGCAGCCGACATGCTGCGCCGCCAGCAGGCCGAGGCGGTGGTGGCTGCCCGGCAGCGGATCGTCGAGGGGGCGGTGGGGATGGTCGACCACGCACTGGAGATGCTGAGCGAACAGGGCAAATCGTCGAACTCGACGAAGAGCGCAAGGCCGCCATGGTCTCCAACCTGCTGGTGGTGCTCTGCAGCGAGCACCAGGTGCAGCCGGTGCTCAACGCGGGCACCCTCTACCAGTGACGACCATTGGCAGAGCGCAAGGCCTTCCTCCTACGAATCGATCCCCAGGTGCACGCCGCCCTGGAGAAGTGGGCCGCTGACGAGCTACGCAGTCTCAACGGCCAGATCGAGTTCCTGTTGACTCAGGCGCTGCGCGATGCGGGGAGGGAGCGCCACACCGAGCGGTCGAAGGAGGGCTGAGCTTCAGGGACGCTGCAGGCTGATGCGCGGATCGCTCGACAGCACGGGGCACCCCGGCTGGTTGAAGGGCACATAGACCACCCCGGGCCGGATCGAGGGGTCGATCCGCACCGGCATCTCGATGTCCCCGGCGGCGCCCCGCACCACCACCGGGTCGCCGTCATGGACCCGCATCCTCAGCGCGTCGTCGGGGTGGAGATGGGCGACGGCCCCAGGCGCCAGATTTCGCCAGGCTCGGGCCCATTCGCATCAGCACGCCGTCGTCGTACATCACTCTCGCCAGGTGGAGGGCGATGGGGATGGGCCGCGCTACCAGACCGGGGTCGGCCGGCGTGTAGGTGAGCGGCTGCTCGGCACCGTCGTGGGGCACGATCACCCCATCGCGTCCCTCGAAGTCGAGGAGGTCCCAGGTGACCCCGCGGTAGGCGGGCGCAACCTCGGCTATCTCCTTGGCGATCCCCTCCGCCGAGCCGAGCCCGAGAGGTGCCCCCATCCGTCGCTGCGAGGTCGTCGAGCACCGACCAGTCGGAACGGGTCTGACCGGGACCGGACACCACCCTGTTGACCCGTTGCACCCGGCCTTCGAGGTTCGTCACCGTCCCGTCCTTCTCGGCGAACCCCTCGACGGGGAGGACCACGTCGGCGAGGCGCGAGGAGTCGGTGAGGAACTGGTCGAGCGCCACCACGAACCCTGCGGCCGCCAGCGCCTCGGCGGCGAGCGGGCCATGGGCCACATCGCGCACCGGGTCGGCACCCACCAGGAGCAGAGCATGCATGGTCCGCTCGCGCAGTCCATCGAGGATGCCGACGCAGTCTTTCCCGGTACCGTCGGGTACGAACCCCCATGGCCGTCGCCAACTCGGCGGCCGCCGGCGAGGAAGCCTCGAGCCGCCCGGGGAGAAGACCGGGCGCCAGCCCCATGTCGAGAGCGCCGAAGGTGTTGGCCCGTCGCACCAAGGGCAGCACCTTCGACCCTTCCAGTCCGAGGACGAAGGCCGCCACCGCCTCCGCCAGTAGGGGATCGTCGGTGTACCCGGCGCGGCCCAGCAGTGCGACCGCCCCGCCCTCCAGTGCTCGGCGGGCGTCGGCGAAATCGCCCTCACCCTCGGCCAGCCGGCGGAGAGTCTCGGGACCTTCTCCGGGCCGGTAGTCGAACTTCCAGGTGGCCCGGTCGTCGAGACCGGTGCGCCGCGGGTGGACCACGATCAGAGGGACGTCCACGCTCCTGGGCGGCCCGCCGGACCCGCAGGTAGAGGCTGCCCATCTCCTCCTTGAGGTCCGGTCCCCAGAGGAGGATGGCGCCCGCCTGTCCACGTCGGCGATCCGGGCTCGGCGCTCCACACCCACCAGAAGCCGTGGGTCGAGACCGTCGTCCATTTGGGCATCGACGTTGTCGGTACGCGACCGTCACCCGGAGGAACTTGGAGAGGGCATACGCGTCCTCGTTGGTGCCACGGGCACCGCCCAGCGCCGCCACCGCCGATCCATCGTGCTGCTCGATCACCTCACCCAGCCGACGGCGCCACCAGGTCGAGCGCATCCCCCCATGCGGCGACGGCCAGTTCACCGTCTTCGCCGCGGATCAAGGGCTCGGTGAGACGGTCGGAGGAGTGGACATGCTCGAAACCGAAACGCTCCTTGTCGGTGAGCCATCCCTGGTTGGTGCCGTCGTGGTCGATGGCGTTGCACCGCAGGACCCTGTTCTGGCTCGTCTGGACGACATCCGTGCAGTGCACGGTGTCGTGCACCGAGCAACTCTCCACCATCCGCAGGTCCCAGGGACGGGCGCGGAACCGGTACGGGGTGGCGGTGAGCGCCCCCACCGGGCAGATCTGGACCGTGTTCCCCGAGTAGTAGGAACGGAACGGCTCGTCGGGGAAGGTGTTGACCTGGGTGCCGTACCCGCGGTCCTGGAACTCGATCAGCGGGTCACCGGATATCTCCTCGGAGAAACGGGTGCAGCGGGCGCAGAGGATGCACCGCTCCCGGTCGAGCAGCACCAGGTCGGAGATCGGTATCGGCTTCTCGAAGTGCCGCTTCTCCTCGACGAACCGGCTCTCACCCGGTCCGTACGCCATGGTCTGGTCCTGTAGCGGGCACTCCCCACCGCGGTCACAGACCGGGCAGTCGAGCGGATGGTTGATGAGGAGGAACTCGAGGATCCCCTCCTGGGCCTTCTTGACGGTGTCCGAGTTGGTGATCACCGACATGCCCTCGGCCACCTTGGTGGTGCAGGCGGTCGTCATCACGACCCCGCGGGGGGTCTCCAATTCGACAAGGCACATCCGGCACATGCCCACCGGGTTCATCCGCGGGTGCCAGCAGAACCTGGGGATGTAGTTGCCCACCTGCTGGGCGGCCTCGATCACCAGTGAGTTCTCGGCCGCGTCGACCGGGCGCCCGTCGATCTCGATCGGGAACCGTGGTCGGGCCCGTGTCCTCCACGGGGATGTCCGCACCTCCGCTGCTGGTCATGCGAGCGGACACCGTCCTTCGTGGATATGGGCTTGCGCCTCGTCTTTGAAGTACCTCATCAGAGAGGTGATCGGCGACACCGCCGATGGGCCCAGGGCGCAGATCGTGGTCATGGCGGGTGGCCAGCGGAGACCCGGGCTGATGTTGTCAGAGACATCGAGCAGGACGTCGAGGTCGATCTCCCGCCCGTTGCCGGACTCGATCCGGGTGAGGATCATCTCCATCCAGGTGGTGCCTTCTCGGCAGGGGGTGCATTGGCCGCATGACTCGTGGGCGAAGAAGCGGACCAGCCGCTCGGCGGCGCGCACCATGCATGTGGTGTCGTCCATCACCACCACCGCGCTCGATCCCAACATCGAGCCCGCCTGGGCGCAGGCGTCCTTGGTGATGGGCAGGTCGAGATGGTCGGTGGGGACGAACCAGGGGGAGGAGGCGCCTCCAGGTATCCACGCCTTCAGCTCGTTGTCGTCGCGCATCCCCCCCGCCACTTCGAAGATCAGCTCCCGCCAGCGTGGGGCCGTGGGGAAGCTCGTAGTTGCCCGGTCGGCGAACGTGCCCCGACACCGAGAACATGAAGGTGCCGGTGTCCACCGGGTCACCCAGTACCCGAAAAGCGTCGGGGCCCATCTCCAGGACGTGTGGGAGGTTCGAGATGGTCTCGACGTTGTTGACGATGGTGGGCTTCATGTAGAGCCCGATCGCAGCGGGAAGTAGGGCGGCTTGAGCCGGGGCTCGCCGCGCTGGCCTTCGAGGCTGTTGATCAGCGCGGTCTCCTCGCCGCAGATGTAGGCACCGGCGCCGAGATGGACGGTCAGTTCGAGGTCGAAGTCGCTCCCGAAGATCCCCGGTTCCGAGATAGCCGGAGGCGTACGCCTCCTCCACCGCTTGCTGCAGCCGACGGGCCGGCTTGGGGTATTCGCCACGGATGTAGACGAAGGCGTGGTGCACCTCGTTGGCGATGGCGCAGATGATCATCCCGTCGACCAACTGGTGGGGATCCCGCTCCAGCAACTGCCGGTCCTTGAAGGTGCCCGGCTCGGACTCGTCGGCGTTGACCACCAGATAGGCGGGCCGGTCCTTGCCGAGGAAGCTCCACTTCATCCCGGCGGGGAAGGCGGCACCTCCGCGGCCCAGTAGTCCCGACGCCTTGGCCAACTCGACTAGCTCGTCCCTCGACATCCCAACGGCTCGCCGGGCCTGCTCGTAACCCTCGGTGGCCAGATAGCGGTCGAGGGTGTTGCTGTCCGCCGGGTACTCGGTCATCCGGGCGGTCACGACGAGCGGCCTGTTCACTCCCGCCTCCTCTTCAACCACCGTCCCGAAAGGTTGGAAGGCGGGGACCGGCCCGGAAACGCCAAGGCGGTCCTTGATCGCCCAGTCGAAAGACGTGGCCCCACCGAACCGACGCTGCAGATCCTCGGCCACGATCACCTCGGGCTCTTCGGCCAGTAGCCAGGCGACCATCGCCTCGGCGCGCTCGGGGGTCAGGCCCTCGACCAACTCGTAGTTGATCTGGACGGCGGGGGCACCGCCGCAGGCGCCGATGCACTCGACGTGCTCCACCGACACCCGGCCATCGGCGCTGGTCTCGCCGTGGGGCACCCCGGTGACCTCCTCGACTGCGTGGAGGACGTCGTCCCCACCGAGCAGCATGCAGCTGATCGAGGTGCACACCGACACCAGGTAGCGGCCGACCTCGGGTTTGTACATGGTGTAGAAGCTGGCAACAGCGAGAACCTGCGCCGGGGTCTGCCCGGTGAGCTCGGCGACCTGGGCCATCCCTTCGCGGGTGAGCCGGCCGTCGTGACGCATGGCCAGATAGAGAAGGGGCATCGTCGCCGAGCGCTTCTCCGGGTAGGAGGCGATCAGCGCGGCGGCCCGCTCCAGCGTCTGGGGCGACCAGCGGCTCACTGCGTGGAGACTAGAGAGCGCTCTGGGGGTCTCCCAATCACAAGTCGGCAATGAAAGCCTCACCGGGAGGGGCAGACCCGGTCAGTCGGTCAAGGTGCGCGCCGTGGCGAGGTCGGGGGCGATTCCCCACCAGACGTTTGGTCCGTCGCAGGCGACGACGGCGCTGCGGCCGCTGTCCTCTCTTGCTGCTCGCTCCCGCTCACCCTCGGTGTCGGACTCGCTGGCGTCGGGGAAAGCGGCACGCTCCAGGGCGAGCACGGTGTCGCACAACGGTGCCGAGCCCTCACCGCCGTCGACCATGGTGACGGATACCGCGCTGTCGTCGCCATCTGTCCAGAGGACTATCTCTCCCCCATCCCACGCCGCGGCCCGCTCCTTGGCATCGGTCAAGGCCGCTTCCCGATCCCCACCCGGCGATCGGGCGAGCAGGTAGAGGTCGGCGGCACCGAAGGTGGTGCGGCGCTGCTCCTCCCAGGTCCCGCCGGGGCGTCCGCTCCCGGGTGCGGTGCTCGCCTCGTATGCGGCGAGATAACGCTCGGGGAACATCACCTCGGACGTAGTGAGGGGCGGTTGGTCGTAGGCGGCATCCACCGCTTCCAAACCGCCGTCGGCCATCAAGGCGCAGGTCAGCCCGAGGCCCTCGTTGTAGGGGAACTGAACCGCATCGCCAAGGTACGGGGGCAGCGATTCGAGGTCCTGCTGGGCACCGAGGACGGACGGGTCGAGCAGCGAGCCCATCAGAGCCATGGGGTCGAGCGCCCCGCCGGCGTAGCGCTGCATCGCCACCGTGGCGTCTCCCTCGACGAGCGAGAGGGCGGCGAGTGCCTGGTCGGGGTCGGCGGCATCGTCCTCCACCGCCGCGGGGAAGGAAAGCACCTGGTCGGTGAGCGCGTGCGTCTGCTCGTGGGCGAGCGCGACCTGGTCGATGGCGGCGAGGGTCTCGCCTTCGCTGCCCGTCCTGACCACCAGCTCGCCGGTATCGGGGTCGTAGAAACCGGCGACGCCGCTCCCCAGCATCTCGGACTGTGCCTCGACCAGATCGGTCCCAAGGGGAATGGCACCGAGCGCCGCCAGGATGCGCGCATCCTGATCGGCGACGTCCGCCGGATAGTCCTCGGCGACGATGGCGGCGATGCGGTCCTCCATCCCGGCGGAGTCCACGAATGTCGGAGTGACTTCGGAAGTGAACTCCAACTGTCGGATCTGCTCGACCGCATCTGCGATCGAGGCCACCTGCGCCTCGAGCGAACTGGCGTCGATCTCGAGCTCCGTCTCGCCACCGAGCAGGCATGACGGGTCGATGCCGCCCTGGCCACCGAGCAGGCCTTCGAGACCGGAGGTGCCTCCTTCACCGCCGAGCAGGCCCCCGAGCAGATCTTCCATCGACCCGGCGTCGCCACCGAGCAGGCCCCCGAGGAGATCTTCCAGCGATTCAGCGTCGCCGCCACCGAGCAGGCCCCCGAGAAGATCTTCCAGCGACCCCTCTTCTCCGCCGCCGAGCAGACCGCCCAGGAGATCCTCGACCGGTGGCTCCGCTTCCGCCTCGGCGAGGCGGGCCTCCAGGTCGGCGATCTGCGCTTCCTGCTCGGCCACCTGCGCTTCGAGAGCTTCGATCCGCTCTTCGGCGGCTGTCAGGCTTTGCTGCCTGTCGTAGCCCCAGACGGCGGCGCCTACCAGTGCCAGCACCAGCACGATCGATACCACGATGGCCGATACCGGCCACCGCTGATTGCTCGGGGGAGTCGTCACGGTCGAGCAGCGTATCTGGACACGGTCGCTATATCGGCCGGTAGCGTGGCAACCCCATGCTGGTGGAGCGGGACCACCAGCTGGCTCGGCTTCACGATCTACGTAGTGCTGCCGTCGCTCGGAGGCGGAGATACCTAGCGGTCGACGTCTCCCATCACCGGGTCGAGCGAAGCGATGGTGGCCACGGTGTCGGCGACCAGCGAGTCGGCCATCATGATGGGGAGGGCTTGGAGGTTGGCGAAGGACGGGGCGCGGATGTGGCACCGCCATGGCTTGGCGCTGCCGTCGGAGACGATGTAGCACCCCAACTCACCACGAGGAGACTCGACCGCCTCGTAGACCTCGCCCTCGGGAACCTTGAAACCCTCGGTGAAGATCTTGAAGTGGTGGATCAGCGCCTCCATCGACTCGTCGATCCGGGCCCGCGGTGGTGGCGTCACCTTGCGATCCTCGGTACGCCAGTCGCCGAGGGGCATCCGCTCCGCCACCTGACGCGCGATCCGAAGCGACTGAAGGATCTCCTCGACACGGATCAGATAGCGGTCGTAGACGTCGCCGTTCTCACCGGTGATCACATCGAAGTCGTACTGCTCGATGCCGGAGTAGGGCTGGGTCTTGCGGAGGTCCCAATCCACGCCTGCCGAGCGGAGGGTCGGCCCAGTGATCCCGTAGCCGAGGCACTCCTCGGGGGTGATCACCCCGATGTGTCGGGTTCGCTCCAGCCAGATCGGATTGTGCTTGAGCAGGTCGTCGTACTCGCCCAGCTTGGCGGGGAGGATCTCGATGATGTCCTCGACGTCGTCTTCCCACCCGGGTGGCAGGTCCGCAGCCACTCCTCCCGGACGGATGTAGTTGTGGTTCATCCGCAAACCCGTGACCTTCTCGAAGAAGGCGAGGACCGTCTCCCGTTCGCGGAATCCGTAGAGCATCATCGAGATGGCGCCGATGTCCATCCCGTTGGTGGCAAGGGCGACGAGATGGCTCGACACCCGGTTGAGCTCGGTCATGAGGATCCGTATCGCCTGGGCGCGGGGCGGAACCTCAATCTCGAGCAGACGCTCCACCGCCATCGAGAAGACCAACTCGTTGTGGAGCGGCGCCAGGTAGTCCATCCGGGTGACGTTGGTGGGTCCCTGGAGGTACGTGAGGGTCTCTCCCGTCTTCTCCATCCCGGTGTGGAGATAGCCGATGATCGGCTTGGTCCGCCTGATGATCTCCCCCTCCAACTCGACCTGGAGCCGGAGGACGCCGTGGGTCGAGGGGTGCTGGGGCCCCATGTTGACGATCATGCGCTCGTCGTCGGGTGATTCGGACTCGATGATGTAGTCGTCACCTACGACGGTGCCCAACTGCTCGGCGAGCCGGGCGCCGGACTCCACCTGCTCCATCTCCTGGCTGCCTTCGTCGGTGGAGCGGAGCATCCAATCGCTCTCCTCGCTCCCCGCCACCCACATGTCGGCGACCCGGGTCTCGGGCGGATCTTCGACCGCGGTGGTGACGTCTCGGTCGTCTTCGCTGGACATCACACCACCTTGGGAGCGCCCTTGAACTGCACCGGGACCGCCCCCACCTGATAGTCCTTGCGCAGTGGGTGGCCGATCCATTCGTCGGGCATCAGGATCCGTGTCATGTCCGGATGGTCGGTGAACTCGATCCCGAACATGTCGAACACCTCCCGCTCGAAGAAGTTGGCACCGGGCCAGATCGGAGTCAGCGAGGGAATCTCCGGCTCGTCGGCGGGCACCGGGACACGCAGCCGGAGGCGCAGGTTGTGACGGTGAGACAGAAGGCCCGCCACCACCTCGAAGCGGATCGGCCTGGTGCGAAGGAAGTCGACCGCGGTCACGTCGACGCATACCTCGAAACCGGTGTCACGCGCCGACTCGGCCAACCGTTGGAGCGTCTCTCGGGGCACCACCGCCACGTTCTGACCGAGCGATGGCGCCCACTCGACATCCTCGAACGGCTCGAGCAGGTCGCGCAGAACGGGATGCTCTGGCAGTGCCCGGGCCGGTGGCTCTTCCTCGGTCGCAGTCTCGTTCGTAGTAGTCAGACCAGGACCCCCTCGCGTGCCAACTCGCCCGACATGATCTTCTCGTGCAGGGTGAGGATCCCGTGCATGAGCGACTGCGGCCCCGGCGGGCACCCTGGTACGTAGATGTCCACCGGGACGACCTGGTCGACACCCTGCACCAGGGCGTAGTTGTTGAACATGCCGCCGGTTGAGGCGCACGCTCCCATCGAGATCACCCACTTCGGCTCGGGCATCTGGTCGTAGACCTGGCGGAGCACCGGGGCCATCTTCTGCGACACCCGCCCGGCGACGATCATTAGGTCGGCCTGGCGGGGCGAGGCGCGAAACACCTCCATACCGAACCGGGCGAGGTCGTAGCGGGCGGTCCCGGTGGCCATCATCTCGATGGCACAGCAGGCGAGCCCGAACGTGGCGGGGAACATCGACCTGGTCTGGGCCCAATGGACCGCCTTGCCGAGCGTGGTGGTCAGCAGGTTCGGTGGCCCCGAGGACTTCGCCATCAGGCTGCTTCCTTGTTGGTGCGGGGGGACGACCCCCCTGCACCCCCCGACCGCGAACGGCTCGGGCACGGAACAACGGGGACGAGGGCGCTCGCATCCATCAGGCTGCTTCCTTGCCCGACTCGACCTGTGCCTGGTAACGGGCACGGCGAGGGACGTTCCAGTCGAGAGCCCCACGCCGCCATACGTAGACCAGCGTCTCCAGCACGAGGAGGGTGAAGATGCCGATCGCCACCACTCCGTACCAACCGAGTTCGGTGAAGCGGGATGCCCAGGCGAACAGGAAGATGATCTCGACGTCGAAGATGACGAACAGCATCGCCACCAGATAGAACTTGACCGGGAAGCGCTGCACCGGCTCGACCTCGGGGACGATCCCGCACTCGTACGGCGCCAGCTTCTCCGGCGTGGGCTTCTTGGGCGACAACAGGTAGGAAGCGCCGAGCGACACCGCCACGAAACCTGCGGCGAGCAGGAACATGAAGGCGATCGGGAGGTATTCGCCGAGCTCCAAAGTTCGCTCCTCTCTGATCCTCAGCCTAGGAACCGGGCAGGGTTAGCTCCAAGACCAGACCCAGGACGGCGGACGGCAGTCGGCAGACGGCAGACGGCAGGTAGTCATGCATCTTCTCGGACACATACCTGAAGGGGGGTGATGAGAGACCAGTCACCCCTCCTCTCGCTCCGCTCGCGCCACCCCCCACCGGGGGAGGGCTGACGGTGAGATATCGGCTGGTACCCACCAGGGTGGCTGCGTTCTCCGACCCGCGAGGCAAGCGCGCTCAATCGCATCATTTACCGTCGCTCCCGTGACCCCCGCTCATCCTCTCGCGGACATAACGGGCCGAGATATCCGGTCGCGCTCCTTCGGCCAACTGGCGTCGACCTATCACGCCGGGCGGCCGGAGTATCCGCTGGAGGCGGTCCGCTGGGCGACGGCGGGCGGTAGGAGGGTGGTGGACCTCGGTGCCGGGACCGGGAAGCTGACCTCGGCGCTGCTGGCCTTGGGCCACTCGCCAGTGGCCGTCGAGCCTGACCCTCTGATGCGGGCCCAGTTGCGTCAGGCGGTGGCGGGGGTGTCGGCAGTTGCCGGGTCGGCTGAGGAGATCCCGCTTGCCCGGTCCTCGATGGATGCCGTGGTGGCGGGACAGGCAGCCCACTGGTTCGACATGCGCCGGGCGGTCCCGGAGATGGCACGGGTGATCCGACCCGGTGGGTCGCTCGGGCTGATCTGGAACCGCATCGATCCAACGCGCCCGTGGGTTGTCCAGTTGGTGGCGATTCTCCGCGAGGTGAATGTCGGCCGCATCGGGCACGGCGCAGATCTGTCGGCGCTGCCCGAGACATGGTTCGACCGGCCGGTTCGGCGAACCTGGCGTTTCCGCCAGAGCCTCGACCGCTCGGCGCTCGTCGATCTGGTGGCAAGCCGTAGCTATGTGATGGCTCTCGACGAGAAGAACCTCCAGTCGATACTGGACAGGGTCGTCGCTCTGACGCCGGCGCAAGAGCGCTTCGATCTGCCCTACCGGTCCGAGGTGTGGCGTGCGTTTCGTCGGGGGTGATCGTGAAGGCAGATATTCCGCGCCGATGACTTCAGCGGCGTGCCAGCGTCACAACCGCAGATGGACACGCCAATGAGAGAGACGTCGGAGATCGGGCAGGCCACCCGGGCGGGGAGGCGGGAGTGGATCGGGCTCGCCGTGCTCGCCCTTGCCTGCCTTCTCTATTCGATGGACCTGACGGTCCTCCATTTGGCGGTCCCGGCGCTGAGCGCCGACCTCCGCCCCTCCGGCACCCAGCTGCTCTGGATCATCGATATCTACGGGTTCATGGTTGCCGGGTCACTGCTCACCATGGGGACACTGGGCGATCGGATCGGCAGGCGGCGGCTGTTGTTGATAGGGGCCGCCAGCTTCGGGGCCATGTCGCTTCTGGCCGCCTTCTCGGTCAGCGCCGAGATGCTCATCGTGAGCCGGGCCCTCATGGGTATCGCGGGGGCGACGCTGGCACCGGGGACGCTGTCGCTCATCTTCACCATGTTCCGTAACCAGGCCCAGAGGGCCGTTGCCATAGGGGTCTGGATCACGGCATTCTCCGCCGGTGGTGCCATCGGTCCGGTTGCCGGCGGATTGCTGTTGGAGCGATTCTGGTGGGGCTCGGTGTTCTTACTCGCCCTCCCCGTGATGGCGCTGCTGCTGGTCCTCGGACCTCGTGTGCTCCCCGAGTACCGGGATCCCGAGGCGGGGGAACTCGATATCGCTTCGGCGGTGATGTCGTTGGTCGCCATCCTCGCCGTCATCTATGGATTGAAGGAGACGGCGCAACGTGGTTTCGACCCAGTCGCCATCCTGTCGATCGTCTTCGGTGTGGGCATGGGCATTCGCTTCGTGCTGCGCCAGGCGCAACTCGAGAGCCCTCTCATCGACATGTCGCTGTTTCGCATACGCCGGCTCAACGCGGCGCTCGTCACCAACCTGTTGGGGATATTCATCGCCTTCGGGTACTTCCTCTTCGTAGCGCAGTACCTCCAACTCGTCCTCGGGCTCACTCCGCTCGAAGCGGGTCTGTGGTCGCTTCCCTCAGCCGCCGGGTTCATCATCGGATCGAACGTCTCGCCCCACTTCGTCCACCGCTTCCGGCCATCCCTGGTGCTCGGCACCTCGCTGGCGGCAGCTTCGGGCGGCCTGCTCGTGCTCACCCAGGTAGGGACCGAGCAAGGCATTGGGCTGGTGGTCGTCGGCTCGGTGCTGATATCGCTGGCTCTCTCGCCCGTCTTCACTCTGACCACCGAGTTGGTGGTTGGAAGCGCACCGCCCGAGAAGGCCGGAGCCGCTTCGGGGATATCGGAGACCGGGGCCGAACTCGGCGGCGCCCTCGGGATCGCCATACTCGGAAGCATCGGCGCGGTGGTCTACCGCAGTGGTCTCGACACGCTCCCTGCCGATCTTGCAGGCCCAGCGGCGCGCGCCGTTCGCGAGACATTGGGAGCGGCCGTCGCCGTCTCGCAGGACCTTCCCGAGGCGCTGGGGACTGTGGTGCTCGAAACGGCGCGCCAGGCCTTCGTCCGGGGTATGCATGTGACGGCCGCGGTGAGTGCCGCTATCGCCCTCGGGTCGGGGATCCTCGCCGCTGTCCTGCTGCGGGGGGTGCCTGCCCGAGGATCGGAGGGCGAGGACCGACCTGGGGCATCACCGTGAAGGGCGACTCGTCCCACCTTGACGAAAGGCGATGCTGACATCGCGCCGGTGGAAGCGCCCGTAGGAGGCGATCCCGGCTTCCACAGCGGCCTGTTCTCGAGTGGACAGCGGCCGGCCGAGGATCATCTCCACTTCGACGGAGCCGGTGCCGATCTTCCGCTGCCATTCACCGGCAATCTGACCGTCGATGAAGAGCAGCCACATGGCGAAGGCCCTGCCCTCTGGCATCGCCTTGAACAAACCGGCGAGATCCAGCACATACCGACTGGAGCGATACCCCACCACGTACTCGTCGAGCAGTTGGAGCAACTGCACCGTCGGTCCCCGTGATCGGGTGAACGGGGAGCGGTCGGTGCTCCAGAACGTCATCCCGGCCACGTCCTGGGGCGACAACCGATCGCCGACGAGATCGAGTCCGCGCCGGATGTCCGCCACGGTGAGGCTCGACCACCAGCGGAAGTCGTCGATGGTGGCCGGCCCGTGGCTGCTGAAGTAGCGCCAGGTCAGCTCGGCGAGTGCCTCGTCTGGATCGAGAGTCACCGCTTGGGGTGCACGCCTGGCCACCAGGGCGTATGTGTGCTGCTTCCCCCGTCGAGCTCCATTGCAGATGACCGCCTCCAACTCGGCGTGCATCAGGATGTAGGCGAGACGGGGCCCCTCGGCCTCGATCCCCTCGGCCCCGAGACGGGCGCCTATCTCGGGCCGAGTGAGCTCTCCCTCTTCGCCGAGCCATCGCTCCAAAAGGTCCTGGGTCCTGGAGCGGAGCAACTCGTCGATCCCGAAGTTGCGGTATGGGGTGGCGTTGGCGACGTGGACCCGTGGAGCGGTCAGCGCCTGGATCCACCGGATGTCCTCTGGAGCCACGAAATGCCATGTCGGGCGGAGCGCATGGGTCCGCAGGATCTTCCCTTCGTCGATGAGCCTGTCGACATCGGCGTCGAGAACATCCCTGCAACGCGATGCCAGCGACCACTTTGCCGGCTCGTAGTCCTGCCCTTGCACCGCCCCGAACCATGACACGACCGCCTTTGGGTCGGCGAAGGGCTTCGCCCAGAGCCCGCCGTTGCGCAGCCGGCGATGTGCGATATCGAGCAGCCGCTGGTCGATGGGTGCGCTGATCATTAGCCACAGCCAACCCTAAGAGGCGTAGGCTCAGTCGGGATGGCGAGGGCACGATTAGGTATCACGGCTACTGCTGTCTGGTGGCTGGTGATTGCCGTCGCCGCCCCGGCGGCCGCACAGCCCGGCGGCACATTCGTCGACGACGACGGCAACCATCACGAGGGGATGATCGAGGCGATCTTCGCCGCCGGTATCACTCTCGGTTGCGACCCTGCCGCCGACAATCTCTACTGCCCAAGCGATCTGGTCACCCGTGGGCAGATGGCCTCGTTCCTGGTGCGGGCGCTCGAGCTCTCGGGTGGATCTGACGCCTTCAAAGACGACGACGGGTCGACCCACGAGGAAGCGATCAACGCCCTGGCGGCGGCCGGGATCACCGAAGGGTGCGCCTCCGACAAGTTCTGCCCTTCCGACCCGGTCACCCGGGACCAGATGGCGAGCTTCCTGACCCGCGGATATCAGCTCGCTCCGAGCGCCACCGATTTCTTCGACGATGACGACGGCAACATTCACGAGGACGCCATAAACGCACTGGCGGCTTCGGGTATCACCGAAGGTTGCGGGGCCACCAGCTACTGCCCTCGTTCGTCTGTCGAACGCGACCAGATGGCGAGCTTCCTGGGGAGGGCCGAAGGTCTTACTGCGGCGAAGCCGCCCTTGCGCAGGATTGGATGGCAACTCCACCGGGGCGACGGGAGCTGTGCCCTGGTGGTCAATGGGATCGAGTTGTCGGAGATCTCTTGCCAGTTCGGAGGGTTGTCCTGGTCGCCCGACGGGGAGCGGCTCGTTTTCCCCATCGACGACGATTTGTGGCTTATCGACCGCACCGGGGACAACCTCACCCAACTCACGTCGCAGCCGGGATTCGAGGCCTTCCCCGACTGGTCGCCCGACGGAGCGCGCATCGCCTTCATCCGCTTCGCAGACGTCGATGACATCGGGGACCTCCACATCGTGGACGCCGACGGCGGCAACGATCTGCTGCTCGTCGCGGGTGTCCCGAAACGCGCCATCAGCATGCCCGACTGGTCTCCTGATGGGACGCTGCTGGCGGTGAATGGCTTCGACACGCAGAGCGGCGGAGCGGGAATATTCACCGTCGATGCGGTGAGCGGCGCCGTCGAACTCGTGGTCGAGGGTGTGGGAGGAGGGCCTGACTGGTCGACCGACGGGAACAGCATCCTCTCGACGCGGATCATCGGCCCCAGGCTTGTGATCACCCGGGTCGCCGCGGACGGCAGTGGATCCGTCGACCTGACCGACGCCAGCTTCAGCTCGGCGTTCCCGGGGTGGTCTGCCAACGGAAACCAGGTCGTGTTCACCACCCATCTCCCCAACTCGCCGGCCGCCGGCCCAAACAACGTCTGGATCATGAAGGCCGCCGGGACCGGCATGTTCCGGTACACGTACTACGAGGACGCATCGACGACGTTCCCCAAGTGGGCACCCTGAACCCGTCTAGTCGGTCGGTGCAGCCTTCACCAGCCCGGCCAGCGTCCAGTAGACCTGCTCGCCTATCCCCTTCTCGTCCTCTTCGAGCAGGTTGGTCATCACCTTGAGAGTCCACTCCATCAGCGACTTGCTGTTGAGCCCGGCGTGGGCCAGGGTGCGCATCACCCATGGGTTGCCGATGGCTTTGACGAAGATGCGCGCCATCTTGAAGTAGAGGCCGTACTCCTCGTCGAGCGACCGCTCGTAGCGGGGCAGGAGGGTGAGGTCGTCGCGCTGCAGCGCCTGGGAGATGTGACGGGCGGCCAGTCGTCCTGTCTCGTACCCGTACGAGATCCCCTCACCGTTCCATGGGTTGATCGCTCCGGCGGCGTCGCCCACCACCACCCAGTTCCGCCCAACCCGGGGGCCGACCGAGAGCGACATCGACAGCTTCCCCCCACGGGGCTCGCTGAGCTTGCTCTCCTCGCTCAGTTCCCAATAGCCGGGTGCCGAGCCGACGTAGTCGCGCATCATGTCGGTCGTGTTGACCGACTTCCAGCGGGTGAAGGTGGACAGCAGGCCCACCCCGACGTTCACGGTGCCGTCACCCAATGGGAACACCCATCCGTACCCGGGCATGGTCGCCCCCGATTGGTCGCGTAGATCGAGTTGGCTCTCCATGAACCGGTCGTCAGAGCGCGGGCTGGCGTAGTAGCCGCGGGCGGCGAGTCCCATCGGATAGTCCCTGCGCCGTTCGGTGCCGAGCACCCGTCCGAAGCGCGAGAGGGAGCCATCGGCGATGACGATCACCTTGGGATCGACCCTGTGCCGGTCCCCGTTCTCGGCCAGATCCACCCCGGCGAGGCGCCCGTCCACCATCACAGGAGTGGCCTCGGTGTGGTCGCGCACCTCGACCCCCTCCTTCGCCACCAGCGACGCCACCTGTGCGTCCAGGTCGAGGCGCCGGATGACGCCTCCCCAATTTGGGAACCTCGAGTTGTCGGGCCAGGTCAACTCGACGAAGCGCTCCCCGGCGTAGGAGCGCAGTCCGTCGATCCGGTGGAATTCGCCGATGCTGAAGTCGTAACCCATGTCCTCCAACTGGAGGATCGCCCTCGGGGTGAGCCCGTCCCCGCAGGTCTTCTCGCGGGGATAGCCCTTCTTCTCCACCAGCGTCACCTCGTGGCCGGCTCTGGCCAGCCAGAAGGCGGCGGCGCTGCCGGCCGGGCCTCCACCCACCACAAGGACCTCGGGTTTGTCTGCCACGACAGTGAGGCTAACGGCGCATCACGCCAAACTCACCGGTGAGGCTTCTCACCTGGGCAGCGCGGCGCTCCAGAACCCTGCTTGACCCAGGTATTGGCCGACGATGACGATCCTCCCTTGGAAGACGGCGATGTCGTTGACCGACTGCTGTCCTTCGGGGGCGAGGAAGACCTCATCGGGGAGCTGGGTGGCCTGCCATGCCTGTGCCGCCGGACCGGCGCGGTAGAGGATCGGCCGGGTGGCACCGTCCACCGCGGCGGTGCCCACCGCGTAGAACCGACCTTCCTTGTCGGAATCGACTCCGAGCACCGCCCCGTTGGCACCGATGATCAGATCGGGATCCTCGATGCGGCGGTAGCGACGGCCATCCTTGGTGATCCAGACCGCCGGGTTGGACTGTCGCCCCGAGACCTGGCCCACCACCACGACCGAGCCAGCGCCTGGTGTGCAGTCGTAGATCGCAGAGCCATCGGGATGGAATGTCCCCGGCGGGGCGCTCTCCGTCCAGGCGCGCCCGTCCCGGCTGGTCCAGGCGGTCGCCTGAGTCTCGTCTCCGGTCACCACCGCGCCGAAGGCCACCCAGCGGTCCCCCAACGGGCATACCACCTCGGCGCTCACCCATTGTTGGTAGCCGGGACCACTGGCGCGTTGCCAGGCACCTGGTTTGGTGGCGAACCAGAAGCGCGGGTTGAAGCTGTCCGCCCCGGTTCCCTCGTGCCCGACGGCCACCGCGGTGCTACCACCCGCCACGTCGAGCATACGGGTGGTGTTCACCGAGGCGGTCCCCTCCGATCGTTGCGGCGGGGACCAGGAGCCATCGGACCGGGACCAGGTGATCGGGTTGACCTGGTCGGTGGCGATGAAGAGCGTGGTGAAGACGTCGTGGCCGACAAGGACCTGACGCCCCGCCTGGGCGGCAGCGGCGCTGACGACGGCGTCGCCGAACTGGGCATCGCTGGTCAGACGGGTGTGCCTGCCATCGGTGCTCACCCACACCAGCGCCCCGAGATCGGCCGGGTCGGCACCCACCTGTCCTCCGGCTATGACCAACTGGCCCCGGGCTACCTCGGCAGTCCCGGCATACCGCGTGGGGGTTTCCTCGGGCAGCGCCCCGCTGACCACCTCGGCGGTGGAGTCGCCCTCTGCGGCCACCAGGACCGGTCGGGTGGGGTCGGAGGTCGCCGCCAGCGCTCGCGACCCGGCGGAGGTGAGAAGATCGACCGCCGGGCCGGCGGGGTCGGAGAGCCCGAACGGCAGGACCGCCTCGTTCCAGGATTCGCCGTCGTTGGAGCGGAGCAGTACATAGACGGCGTCTATGTAGGCGGTCGCCCACCATTGGTTCGCCGCCCCCGCTCAGCGATTCGAAGGACTCGCCGTAGCTGTTGTACAGGGTCCGACCCGTGGTGCTGACCGACGGGGGACTCGGCAGCCCATTCGCCCTCAGACCGACGCCATACCGTCGGGTGGTAGCCGTCAGATCCGAGCGTTCCCCCCACCGCCAGCGCCTCACCTGAGTCGGTGGCCACGCCGGTGACAACATGCCCGTTGCCGGCGAAAGTCTCGGTCCGCCAGCTCCCTCCGTTTGGCAAGCGCCATACGGTCCCTCGGCGACGGTCTCCTGACTGGACGGTGCCTGCCACCAGGATCCCTTCGTCGCCCACGGAGACGCTGGAGACGTCGGCTGCAGGGGCGGCGGCGAGAGCGCTCTCCAGACCACGGTCGCGCCGCCAGTCGCCGCCATCACGGCTGCGGAGCACTACCCAGGGTTCGTCGGTGGGATTGGTTGCCGTGCCGAGGACGATGAACCCGCCCGGCCCGCCGGCCACCTCGGAGAGTCGAAGCCCGCCCGGCACCCGGAGGATCGCTGCGGTCACCCTCTTCAGTGCACCGCCGTCGCGGCGGACATAGAGGAGACCGGCACCGCCCACCCCCGACCCCGACTGTCCGGAAGCGACGAGAACGTCTCCCCTGGAGGCGACACCGAGAAGGCGACCGCCGTTGGGCGAGTCGAGCATCTTGCGCCGCCACGAGGTGCCATTGGGGGCCGACCACACCGTCGGGTTTGGGTTGAGGCTGCGTCCGAAGGTCGTCCCGACGGCCACCCAGCCACCGCTTGGGAGGGTGGCGACATCGGCGTACCAACCACCGGGGGTGCCTGCGGTCAGGTTGGCGGCTTGGGAGCGAACCCAACGGAGCTCGGGAGGGGGCCCCGGTGTTCCGCCACCGGCGTCGACCTCGGTGGTGCTGGTCGGACCGGTGCGGTCCGTGGTCGATGATGACCTATCGCCGGTCGTCGACGACGAGTCATCGCCAGGCGACGTCTGCGCTTGCGTCGAATTCTCGTCAGGCTGTATGGCGGATCCGCCGGTGACTGGCTGGCTGCAAGCAGCGGTAACGCCGACGCAGAGCACCACAATCAATCGACGAACACTCACACCGTCTCCCAACGGTTGCAGCGTTGGCAGGGTACCAGTCACGTCCGGCGCTCCATGTGCACTCCGGCGGAGCGCCTACTGGGACGATCTAACGTCCTGATTCGATGCGCCGTCCGATCCCCCGAGCCACGGTGGCCCGGTTCCCCCTTTACCTCCAGGCGCTGGAGAGCATTGGCTCGGATGAGCCCACGGTCTCATCCGAACGGGTGGGGACACTCACCAACGTGACCGCTGCCAAGGTGCGCAAGGACCTCTCCTACCTCGGATCGCAGGGGGTCCGGGGTGTCGGGTACGACGTCGAGCACCTGCGGGGCAGGATCGAGCGCGAGTTGGGGCTGACCCACGACTACCCGGTTCTCATCGTCGGCGTCGGCAACCTGGGTTCGGCCCTCGCCAATTACAAGGGCTTCGCCGAACGTGGGTTCTTCATCGCCGGGTTGTACGACGCCGACCGCCAGAAGGTCGGGCGCCGAGTCGACGGTCTTCGAATCCGCCACATCGACCAGTTGGAGGAGGATGCCTCCCATCTCGGCGCCGCCATAGGAATCATCGCCACCCCCGGTGGTGCCGCCCAGGAGGTGGCAGAGCGTCTGGAACGCGCCGGTGTCCGCTCGATCCTCAACTTCGCCCCAGCCACGATCCGGGTGGCTCCACCCGTGGTGGTCCGCTCGGTGGACCTGTCGACGGAGTTGCAGATACTGAGCTACTACTTGAGCAGGGCGTGAAGGAAGAACGGGGTAGTGAGTGGTGAGTAGTGAGTTCAATACAGACTCAGTACTCAGTACTCAGTACCGCTCCCTTAGGCCCGTTCCTGGTTCTGCTCGAAGCGGGCGAGAGCGGTGAGGAACATGGCGAAGAGGATGCCCGAGGCGAGCATGTAGGCCATGGGGATGATGCGGATCTCGAAGGCGTTGAGGCCCTCGATGTCCACAGGGCGGGGACCGCGAGGGGCGTAGAGGACGAAGAGGAGGCTGTTGATCGTGATCCACCCGAACGTGGCTGTGCCCGTCAGCAGGAAGGCGAGGCGGCTACCCAGGTTGGTGTAGAGCAGCAGGTATACGGCGCCCAGGAAAACGATGATCGCCACCAACACCAAGAGCACACCGGTAATGGTGAGATTGGCCGAGAGGATGCTCCGGAACAGCTCGCGCATCTCTACCTCCCGGTGAGCGTGGGACCGCGCAGGTAGCGGGTGATCAACTCGATGTCCTCCTGTTGGAGCACCTGGCCGAAGCCGGGCATCCGGCCGGTGCCCATGCCGTTGACGCCGTAGCCGATGTTGGCCTCTGACCCATTGATGAGAAAGTCGATCATGTCGGCCTCGTCGGTGAACTGCACGTTTGGCCGGTTGTTCCAGAGGGCGGGG
This sequence comes from uncultured Actinomycetes bacterium, assembly GCA_963824995.1. GTDB lineage: Bacteria > Actinomycetota > Acidimicrobiia > Spongiisociales > DATADW01 > DATADW01. Next base: position 180,373 of record CAWGRK010000001.1, read on the forward strand.
CCGAGTCCGCCGGCGCCCGCCTGCAGCGTGAAGGGCACGCCGGCCGACCAATCGGAGGTGTGGCAGCGGGCGCAGTAGGCGTTGAAGAGGCCTACTGCCCTCGATGCCTGATCGACGTCGCCTTCGAAGGTCGCCTCGGCCACGGCGTCGACATCAACCTCCCAGGCCTTCTCCTCCTGCGCGCTGAGAAGGAAGTCGAGACCCTGCTGCGTCTGTTCGGTGAGTCGTTCTTGGTTGGCTGCGGACACGCCGAGCGACGTGGCAAGCGATTCGAGGGCGCTCACCGCTTGGCGGGCCACGACGATATCCGGCTGGGAGCCATCGGTCTGCGGGTTCTGGGGGTCCAACGCGACGGCGGGAAGCTCGGTCGGCTCGAGCAGTTGCTGGGCCTGTGCGAGCAGAGACGAGATGCGGTCCTCCGCAGCATCCGAGAGTCCGTCGCCGTCGAGATCCTCGCCATCTCCAGCCTCGTCGAGGGCAGTTGCGGCGTCCTCTGCCACCAGACGCAGTGCGGGAGCCTCTTCGGCCACCTGCTCGAGCGACGCCACCATGGCTTCGGCGGTTTCGGCGTCCGGGGTCCCTTCCACCGACTCGGGGCTCTCGGGATCGAGCGTCTCGACGAGGAGGCCCTCGGGGACCAATGCCGCCCTCGTCTCGTCAACGATCTGGACGAGTTCGGTCTCGGCTGTGTCCGACAGACCGTCGCCGTCGGCGTCAACACCCTCTCCACCGACCTCCACCAACTCGGCGGCACGCGGTGGCGGCATCGAGCGCCGCCGGCGCCCGACCGGGCGCCGCCGCGATGTCGGCGAGCAACTGCTCCTGATCGACGATCGCCTGATCGACACTGCGGTCGGCCTGGTTGAGCCGCTGCAGTTGCAGGTCCACAGAAGGGTCGATCTTGGCCAATGCCGCCTGCTGGTCGATCTGCTGGGTCCGCAGATAGTTGATCACATCGGATATCTGCTGCTGGTCGAGCGGACCACCACCCTCGGTCCCCCAAGCGGGCATCGGGGTGTTGGCTCGCCCGTAGACGATCCAGTAGCGGATCTCTTCGTCGTTGTAGCGGAAGAACACGTCGTTGAGCGCAGGGGCGGCCCAATTGACGTTGATCCCACTCCTCTGTTCGACGTAGCTGGCACCACCACCGCTCCAGTCGGCGCCGTGACAGTCGGTGCAGCCCACCGAGGCGACCACCTCGGCGCCCCGCTCGAGCGACTCCTCGTTGAACTGCTCGACGAAGCCAGCCTGCCTGTCCTGCTCGCCCAGGTAGTAGATGGGGAGATAGAAGGCGAGGAAGCCGGTGAGCACCACGGCCGCCGCCTGCACCTTCTCGAGCCGCTTGCTCTCGAGCTCGTCGTCGGTCTTCCCGGGGGCGACATTGCGTGGCACATCCCCGCTGCTCCGGTTGCGGATGCTGGAGGCGACGAGGAAGGCGAGCCAGCCCACGACGAGCACGGCCACCACCGCGATGACGATGGTGGCGGTCAACAGACCTCCATCAGGATGGCGCCCACTACTCCTCCGCGGGGACTTCCTCGGTGACGATGCCGATGCAAGACGGACCCTGGGGATACTCGACCACCCGATCGGTGGCCCGGGCGGTCTCCACGATGGTGCCGGTCTTGATGACCAGGTTGCCTTCGATCACCTCGACGCCGAAGCGGTCGAGGTTGCGTGGTGCCGGACCGGCGAAGTACTCGCCGACCGAGTCGTACTTCGATCCGTGGCAGGGGCACTCGAATCCCTGCGATGGCTGACACCAGGGGACCCGGCATCCCAGGTGGACACACCGCTGATACAAGGCGATGAGCCCTTCGGCGGAAGTGTCGGTGTCGGCGAACTGCGACCGCGCCAACTCCTCTTCGGAGATCGGCAGGATGTAAGCGCGCGCCGACGGGATGAACACCGGTGTGACCGACCCATCGGGTTGGACCAACTCGGTCGACAGGTCCTCCACAGAGCCAGCCACGACATCGCTGCCAAAGCCGCCCGAGATCTTGGGCCACACCATCGCCAGCATCGAGACGCCGAGGATCGCCGAGAAAGCACCAAAGGTGGCGGTCAACGCCCGGTTGAAGAACTGACGGCGTGTCACGCCCATCTCCTCAGGAGAAAGCTCTTCGAACCGCTCCTCCTCGACCACCCGGAGCGGACCTTGCTCCACGGGTTGCAGCACCCCCGCCTCCGGTTCGGGCGCGGGAGCAGGAGCCTCCTCCTCCACTTCCACCTCGGGGGCGCCGACCGTGACCAGAGCCATGGGGCCATCGGTGCGGTCCGCAGCGACCGTCTCCCTGCTCACGGTACGTCTCCATGCCTGCTGGGCATCCTTGGACCCGCGCCTGGCTGCGATGGCGAAAGCGCCGACGGCGGCTGCGATGCACACCACGGCGATAGCGAGCAGCAGCAGCTGGAGAGTCGTCATTCGAACGAGATCCAGTCCGACAGATCGTCGAAGAAGATCCCGTCTGACCATGGGTAGGAGAAGTTGAACCCCTGGCCCCGGAAGAGGACTCCGATGATGGTGAGGGTGGTCGCCCCGGCGAGGAAGAAGGTGAACATGATGATGGCGAACTTCCGGTCGGATGGCTTGGTGGACGGGTTGCGGTCGAAATAGGGGACCGCCATCAGACCGATGAGCCCGAAGGTCGGCACCAGGACCCCGGCCACCTGGGGGTCGAAGTAGGAGAGCAACTCCTGAAGCCCGAGGAAGTACCACGGCGCCTTCGACGGGTTCGGAGTCTCGTTGAAGTTGGCCGCCTCCAGAAGGGGCGCCTGGAGGACGACCGACATGACGACCAGCAGGCCGGTCATCGCCAGCAGGCTGGCGAACTCGGCGATCATCAGATGGGGCCAGGTGTTTACCTTGTCGGTCGGCTCGGTCTTGACCTGCTGGATCGCCTTCGCCTTGACAACGGTGAGCAACCGTTGAGTGCGAACCCCTTCGGGCACTCCGGTCGGCGCCGCCACCGGCCTGGCAGCGACCGCCGCGGCCACCCGCCCAGCACCGGCTGCGGCAACGGGGACGGGTTCTTCGTCGTCCGCTCCCCCGTCGGGAGCGCCGGCACCATTGCCCGCAGGGGGAGGCGTGGATGAACCGGCGCCATCGCCGCCGACAACCGGCTGGGGCTGCTCCGCCGCCGGTGACTCAACCTCCGCCGCCGGCTCGGGCTGCTCTGCCTCCGCCGCCGGTGACTCAACCTCGGCCGCAGGCTCGGGCTGCTCTGCCTCCGCCGCCGGCTCAGGCTGGTCAGCTTCGGCGACCGCTTCCGGCTGCTCCACTTCGGCGGCGCGCTCAACCTGCTCAGCTTCAGCAGCTGGCTCCACCTGTTCGGCTTCGGCTGCTGGAGCCTCTTCCGCGGGATCGTCTGCCGTCCGCCGTCCGCCGTCCGCCGTCTCTTCCGGAGTTGCCGTCTCTTCCTCCGCCGTCTCCTCCTCTGGGGCGTCGCCTCCCCCCGCATCTCGGCGAGCACTTGCTCGACCGGGATGCCAAGCGCTTTCGCCTTGGCCTCGGCCGACCGGCGGAGCAGGCTCTCGGGAATCTCAGGCATAGAAGCTCCTCACAGCGGTCCCGAGATCCCGCCATCCTTCCGGACCCGCCAGAAGTGGACGGCCATGAAGATGACGATGATGAAGGGGAGGAAGAGGACGTGGAGCACGTACCACCTGAGCAGGGTATTGGCAGTCACCTCGGCTCCACCGAGTAGAGCGAACTTCACCTGGGCACCGAACACCGGGACGAAACCAGCCATGTTGGTCCCCACGGTCACAGCCCACAGCGCCAATTGGTCCCAAGGGAGCAGGTACCCGGTGAACGACAGGAGCAGGGTCAGGAGCAGGAGTACGACCCCGACTATCCAGTTGAACTCACGCGGTGGCTTGTAGGCGCCGTGATAGAAGACCCGGCTCATGTGGAGGAACACGGTGAGCACCATCAGGTGCGCCCCCCAGCGGTGCATGTTCCGCACCAGCGAGCCAAAGGCGACGCTGGTGGAGAGCGCCTGGGCATCGGCGTAGGCCTGGGTGGCGGTCGGCGTGTAATAGAACATGAGGAAGATGCCGGTGATGGTCAGCAGGATGAAGAGGAAGAAGCTGAGCCCACCAAGGCAGAGCGTGTAGGAGAGTCGGACTCCGTGCCGCTTCACCTTCACCGGGTGCAGGTGGTACAGCACGTTGTTCATGATCACGTACGAGCGGTTGCGCGGCGTGTCGGTGTAGCCCTGCTTGAAGGGCGACCCGGGGCGGAACACCGACTCCCAGAGCGACGAGGTGCGCATCTTGTCGCCCGCCTCGCCCATCCGTTCGCGGAGTCTCAGCCCACCGTTCCCGTTCCCGTTGCCGCTGCCGTTGCCGTTTGCCATCACCACCTAACCCCATAGGTGTACCCGTTCTTGAAATCTCGCTGGCCGGTGTCTACCTCCCATGGCACAAGACCGGCCTCCGCCGCCTGTTGCGCCAGCGATCCCTCGAACTTTCCGAGGGTGATGACGTTTGTCGGGCAGCGGTCTACGCACAAGGCGCACCTGGTGCACTCGTCTTCGTCCACCACGAAGAACCCGTAGTTGGTGCCGTCACCCTTCGGATCGGACACCCCCACCGCCTCGGTGATCGCCTCGAGCGAGAGGTAGTGGATGCACTTCCACGGGCAGATGTCGACACAGCCCTCACAGAGGATGCACTCCGACTGGTCGATGTGTAGGAACTGCTTGGGTCGCAGCTTGTCCTTGAAGTAGTCGGTCTCCACCAGTGCAAGCTGGTAGTCGTCACGGAAGGGAGGGGTCTCGTCGACCACACCGCGTGGCATCAGTCGTCCATCCGGATCAACGGCCGGCCATATGGCGAGGTGCGGGCCTTTGGCTCATCGCCGCCGGGGGGAATCTTCCCCCAGTCCTGGAGGAGGTAGGCGACCACGATCCAAGCGGCGAACACCACCACGTAATAGCCGCCGGAGATGGCGTCCTTGATCACCCCGGAGCTGATCTCGACCTCGTTACCGAGTACCAGCCAGGGAGGGATGGTGAAAGCGATGTTCTGGCTCGTCCAGCCGAGCGGGCCCTGGCTGAGGTTGAGCCACTCCGAGGGGACCACGCCGAAGAGGAGGACGAACTCGATCCAGGTGATAAAGGCACCGAACGAGGCACGGGCCCATGTGAGGGGTTGGTTGGCGACCCAGATCATGGCGGCACCGAACAGCATCATCTGCGAGCCGGCGAAGGCGATCAATTGGCCGGCGGTGAACCACAGCCAGCCCCGGGGAATGAAATCGAAGATACCGCGATCGACCTCCGGCGGGAGGAGGGCGAAATGGGCAATCAGGACGCCCAACACGATCGCTGGGATACCGAGCAGCAACGCGGCCCAGCCGAGCCTCAACCGCTGCGACTCGTCCAGCCGGCTCAGTCGGGCGATCACCTCAGGTCCCCTGCTCCTTCCCTGACGGCAGCCGGTTGGCGCCGCCGCACCGGTACGGCCCCATCCTTGCACACGCTGGTAAAACGCGGGGAATCGCGCCCCGCTCGATGGAGCCCCAGATGACGACCCTCTTCAGCGGCTACCCGGCTCGTTATCCTCCGGCGACCATGGAGGGATCGGCATGACCGAAGATCAGGACTCCGCCGCCCGCCTCCATCTCTTCGCCTCGGTTGCGTTCGCGGTGGCCGCCGGTGTGCTCCTGGTGGCGCTCTTCCTTTCGCTGCGATTCCCGGACGCCGTCGGGCAGCTACCCCAACTCACCTATGGGCGGCTCAAGCCGATGATGCTCACCACGGCGGTGCTCGGTTGGTTGACGCTGGCCGGCATCGGCGCCGTCTACTACCTGCTTCCCCGGCTGACCGGTACGCCGATGTGGGGTGAGCGCATCGCCCGGCTCAACCTCATGGCGGCCATCCCGATCTATGCGGCCGCCTCGCTCTCACCGATGTTCGGGCTCTCGTCGGGTCAGGACCTGCTCGAGGTCCCCTGGTATCTCGACCTGCTGGTTCTGGCGACGCTGGCTGTTCCACTCGGAGTCACCGTCCAAACGCTCCGGCGCCGCACCGAGGAAGGCATCTACGTCTCGCTCTGGTATGTGGTGGCCGGGGTTTTCGCCGCATTCGGACTCTGGCTGGTGGGCAACATCCCCGGCGTCATCGGGGACCTGCCCGGGCTCGGCGGGATGACCACTGCCCTCCAGAGGGTGATGTTCTCCTCGGGGTTCCTCACGCTTTGGGTCGTTGGGATCGGTATCGGTACCGCTTACTACCTGCTCCCCAAGGAGACGGGGAACCCACTCTTCAGCCGGGGCCTGGCGGCGGCAGGGTTCTGGTCGGTCGTGCTGGCGGCGCTGTGGGCGGCGCCATCAGCCCTCACCCATACCCCGATTCCCGGCTGGACACAGACCGTGGCGGCGGTGATGGCGCTCGGACTGGTGATCCCGGCACTGGCCGTTGCCACCAACTTCGCCGGGACGCTCCACGGCAGGTGGGATACGTTCACCAACTCGCTACCGGTCAGGTTCGCAGTGGCTGCCACCTCGTTTCTCGTGCTGGTCACGCTCGCCTCGGCGGGGAGGGGGTTCCCATCGGTGTCGACCGTCGTCGGTTTCACGCCCACCGCTGACGCCGTACTCATCGTCACCGTCTTCGGTGTCGCCGGTCTCTTCTCCGCCGCCTTCACCTATCACGCCATTCCCCGCATCGCCGGCAGGCAGGTGTTCAGTACCTTCTCCGGGCGGCTCCACCTGCGGATGGCGGCACTGGGAAGCGCCGCCCTCGGGATCCTGCTCTGGGTCACCGGGACCGTCACCGGTTACACCTGGGTGGGAGCCGCCCGAACCGGAGCGTTCGTGGCCGCCGGAGAGGGTTGGGCGGAGGTGGAGGGCTCGACCCTCGTCTTCACCAGCCTGCTGCCGCTCGCCGCCCTCCTCGTCGCGGTAGGGCTGGCAGCCTTCGGGTACAACGTGCTCAGGTCGTACACCTCCGGGGAGACGGTGCCCCAAGAGGTGCTGGTGGCGTCTGGGACCGAAGATGGCTGACGCCGAACTCCTCTCCCAAGCCTCGGCAGCGCTCGGTGTCCCCGAGCCCATCGTGCAGCGTTCGGCGGCGGCGAGGGCCACCGCCAACGGCGTGGACGTCGACGAGGTCCTCCGGGCGTGGGCCGGGGGAGGCGCCGTGGCTGCGGGGACCCCGTCGGAGGCAGCGTCGGAGGGGGCAGAACCGGCAGCGGCGGCTGAGGCTGAGACGGCTGCGGAAGAGACGGCGGACGGCGGACGGCGGACGGCGGAGGAAGAGGCGGCACCGGAAGAGGCGGCTCAAGCACCGCACCAGCGGCGGCAGCTGTGGCGGTTCCCGCTGCAGCGTGGCGGTGGCGGCCGCGGTGGTGGAGCGGCCTCGGGTCATTCCGATTCTCGAAGGGTCGCAGGGAGAGCCACTGGAAGCTCATATTCGGAGTGGTCGGGTTGCTGACTCTTGGCCTTCTCGGTGGTTGGGTGCTCCCCGCTCTCGACACGCTCGACGACCCCGGAGCGCCGGCCGCCCTCACCGCAGCCGGGACCGAGGGCCGCCGGATCTATCTGCGCGAGGGTTGCCAGTCGTGTCACACGCAGGTGGTCAGGGCGATCGTGACCGACGCCGGGTTGGGTCCGGTGTCGAACGCCGGGTCCGTTGCAGGTTTTCCGGGCGACACCATCGGTTCGGTCCGTTACGGGCCTGACCTCACCCACTTCGGGAGCCGTGAGGGAGTGGACCTGGCCTCGGTCACGGCCTATCTCCGCAACCCCCGGGCGGCTCGCCCCGAGAGTCTGATGCCGCCGATCGACTACCTGGACGACGCCGAACTCGAAGCGCTGTCCCAGTTCCTGGTGGAGTCGAAGTGAGGATCGTCCATAGGATGCAGGCGTGAGCGACGAACAGCTGGCAGCGGCTGCCGCAGCGCTCAACGCCCCCGAGGCAATTGTCAGGCGCTCCGCCGAGGCGCGGGCCAAGGCCGACGGGATCCCGGTGGAGCAGGTGCTGACGGCGTGGGCTGGTGGGGAGAGCACACCGAAGACGGAAGACGGAAGTCGGAAGACGGAAGATGAAGCGGCGCCGCCGCCCGCAGCCGAAGAGACGGCAGACGGCGGACGGCAGACGGCAGCCACTGAACGCGACGGCAGACGGCGGACGGCAGACGGCAGCAGAACCAGGAGCGGAGGCACCAGGCGCGGTTCCGGCGGTTCCGGCCGTCGCCGCAGCGGCTGTCGCCGACATTCCCGACTTGCCGCCGGCACCGGAGACGGTCTCGCCGGCGGCGGCCATGGATTACCCCGAGGTGATCTCGGTCCCCACCGCCGGGATAAAGGAGCGGACCGGGGGTGGCGTTCCCGGCTGGCTGACCAGCGTGTTCGTGGCCGTCCCGCTCTTCGCTCTCTTCTACCTCATCTCGAACGCGGGCGGAGTCGAGTGCGGCGAGGGCGGCGCGCTTGCGGTGAGCCCGATCTCGGGTGAACTGGTCAACTGTGATGGAACCCCATACGAAGGATCGGGCGCCGGCGGCGGGGCGGGCGGTGACTTCCTCGCCGTGGGAGAACAGGTGTACGCCGAGGTCGCCGCCTGTCAGGGATGCCATGGAGACCAGGGACAGGGCGGCGTCGGGCCGCCGCTGTCGGGGGGGGCGGTGCTCACCACCTTCGGCAGTTGCGAGGACCACGTCACCTGGGTGCGGCTCGGAACCCAGGGTTGGGCAGCCGAGGTCGGGGAAACATACGGGGACAGTGGCAAGCCGGTGGGTGGGGGCGGGACCATGCCCGGGTTCTCCACTCTCAGCGACGAGCAACTCCGGGCGGTCACCTACTTCGAGCGGGTCCGGTTCGGCGGGGCCAATCCCGAGGAGGCGCTGGCGGACTGCGGCCTCGGCGAGCCGGCGGGCGGTGAGGGTGGAGGCGGTGAGGAAACCGGGACCACTGTGGTCGGGGAAGATGGGAGCGACCGAGACCACCGTGGCCGGGGAAGAGTGGGGCGACCGAGACCACCGTGGCCGGGGAGGGCGGGGCGACCGAGACCACCTTGGCCGGGGGCGGCGCCGCCACCACCGCGGCGCCATAGGGCGACAGGTCCCGTTTGCGCCCTGCCACCACGTTCGTGATCCTCGCCCTATTGGCGGTCATCGCCATCGCCGGAGCGATCATCGCAGTCCAGCTTCTCAGCCGCTGAACGACACCACGGTCGAGGCGGCCAAGCCGAGGTCGAGGTCGGCCCGACCGCCGCGCACCGCCAGCGCCACCATCCCGTAGGAATCGACATGGAGCAGTTCGTCACCCGGCTCCACGTCGGCGTATGCGGATACCCAGGGGACCTCATGCTCGGCTCCGTGGTACCTCACCTTGACGGGCGACCCGGGACGGAGCCCTATCTCAGCCAGGTCCTCGGGGGAGACGTTGGTCTGGACGTTCCCGAAGGTGTCGATCCACCAGGCCTCGCCGCGCACGGTGTTCCCCTCATGCTCGGGCAACGGCAGCAACAGCGGTACGAGGGTTCCCGGTTCGATGTCGGGTCCGAGATCATCCATTCGGGCGTCACCAGAAGCGAGCAGCGCCGCAGCCGGAGCGAAGCGGTCCCTCCCCTCGAAGGTGGCTCCTGCGGAGGGGATGACCAGTTCGGGGTTCTCGATGGCGACTACCCGCTGTGCCCCCTCGACGATGGCCACCGCGGGCGATAACAACCCGTTGTCCGGCCCGACGAAGTGACCCCAGGACGTCTCGGCGGCGATCGCCCTCCGGGCGGTGCCCACCCCGGGGTCCACGACGGCGAGCGCCACGCCCTCGGGCAGGTACTGGATGGCTCTCATCAGGGCGAGCGCTCCCGACCGCACGTCACCTGCGGATACGCCGTGCGTGATGTCGATGACCTTCACCTCGGGCGCCAACTTGGCGATGACGCCATGGACGACTCCGACGAACTCGTCGTCGCGCCCGTAGTCGGAGAGGAAGGAGAGCGGCCGGACCACCGGGTACGACGTTACAGGCCGTCATCAACCACACCTTCGCTGGTCGGGGTACCACAAGGGGCGCCCGTAAACTGGCTTGGAGGTGACCGACCCGGCCCACATCGATCTTGCCCGCCGGCTTGCCGAAGCCGGGGGCGTGGTGATGGTGATGGGGGCGATGGACACCGGGAAGTCCACCCTGTCCCGCCTCATCATCTCCGCAGGGCTGGAGCAGGGCAGGTTGGTCGCCTACGTCGACGCCGACGTCGGGCAGAGCACGGTCGGCCCTCCAACATGCGCCGGATTGAAGTGGTTGCGAGAGCCCTCCGACCTCGACACCATCGATCGCGCCGACGAACTCCAGTTCGTCGGGTCCACCACCCCCGAGCGCCTCGTCCTCCCCCACGTGGTGGCCACCTCCGCCCTGGTGACGCTGGCCAGGGAGAGCGCCGACCTGATCGTCATCGACACCACAGGGACCGTCTCGGGGGTCGTCGGCGAGACACTCAAGTACTACAAGACCGAGTTGTGCCGACCCGACAAGGTGGTGGCGCTGCAGCGGGGAACCGAGATGGAGCCGATAGTGGGGATGCTCCGCCGGTTCTTTTCATCAGAAGTGATCGTCTCCGGCGTCGATCCCGAGGTGCTCCCGGTCCCCCCCGACCAACGTGCGGCGCAGCGCACGGTCCGACTGGCCGACGCATTCGCCCCACCGCTCGAGCGCTGGAGGGTGCGTCCCACGGTGTTCGCCCCCACCCTCCCCGCCGGTCTCGACCTCTCCCGGCTTCATGGCGTCCTGGTCGGGGTTCAGGACGGGACAGGCCGGTGCCTCGGCCTCGGGGTTCTCGAGTTCTCCGAGGACGTGCTGCGCGTGATCACCAATGTCGGCGGTGGGATGCAGGGCCTACGCCTCGGGTCGCTCCGTGTCCATCTCTCCGACTTCACCAGCAAGCAGGTCAATCTGCAGGAGATGATCTCAGGGCTCGAGGGCTAGAGGCCAGACGGAAGACGGAGGCGGAGGCGGACGGCGGACGGCGGACGGCGGCAAGCCGAGACGGAAGACGGAAGACGGAAGACGGAGAGAACAGCCGAACGGCAGGCGTCAGACGGCGGACGGCGGACGGCGCTTCCACGAGGTCGCGAGGGGGAGGCTCGGGAGGGGGAGGCTCGGGAGGGGGTGAAACCCACCTCCCGTACGATCACCCGAGGAACCTCCCCGGATCGTTCCCCGCACTTCCCCTAACGGGCTGCGGTCCGGTTCAGCACCTCGGGTGTCGCACGGCGACCATACGAAGAGGCCAAAGGAGCGTCAAGGGGTACGTTGTGGGGTCCAAACCGCCGGTTTCCTCTACGTTGTTGGGCACAAGTGCGGCTAACTGCGAGCATTTCTGCCAACGACCGAGGGGTAATCCACAGATCCACAGGTATCCACAGGGCGTTGTTCACAGCCTGCTGTGGAGACCTTTCTACGGCGAGATTTCGCGCCCGCCGGACAGCCATGCCGAAAGCATCGGTCGGAAGGACACCTCAATCGTCTCGTAGATCTCACCGAGCAGGAGGTCCAGTTCCTCCGGGGTGACCCGCTCGAGGGGTAGGCGGCCACGGAGCACTACCGCCCCTTCGCGATCGACCGCGAAGTGGATACGCCACGTTGTGGCGTTGCGGACCAGACACTGGCGGTGCACCTCGCTGGGATCCGACTCCGGAGCCGGGAGCACATACGCCTCGCAGCGCAAGCTGCGTTGCCCGACCTCCCACCAGACGGTGGTGGCGTCGCGCACCGTCTGTCGCATCCGCACCGCCCAGCGCAGCATGCCGGGCGCGTCACCAGGGGCTGAGCCGTTGACCTGCTCGACGTGGACCACGTCAGACTCGGGATCCTCGAGCCAGCGGCCGAATGCCGCTTCGAGAGTGGCGACTACCTCAGGCTGTGATCCCGGCATACAGCTCGAGAAGTCGCTGTGCAGTCGCCTCCCAGGAGAACCGCTGGGACACCTCGACCGCACCCTTGGAGAGCCGGCTGGCCAGTTCGTGGTCGGTGAGCAACTCGACGACGTGCTCTGCGTACTGGTCGGGGTCCCAGCCCCCGACGAGATAACCGGACTCGCCGTCCTCGACGGCATAAGCGAGACCGCCGGCGCCGGAGGCGACCACCGGTATCCCACAAGCCTGCGCCTCGGCCGCCACCAGACCGAATGTCTCGCTGCGCGACGGGAAAAGGAGAACATCGGCGGCCTGGTAAACGGCGGCGAGGTCGTGGTGCGGCACTGGCTCCCACCACTCGACCACATCGTCCAAGCCGAGATCGGCCACCCTCTTCTGCAGCCGTCCCACCTCGGTGGCGCCCTCCTCGCCGCTCGGGCCGCCGACGACGAGCATCCGCGCATTGGGTACCGCCCGGCGAACCCGGTCGAAAGCGTCGATGGCCACGTCGAGTCCCTTGAGCGGTTGGATGCGACCGACGAAGAGGACCGTCGGCTGGTCGGGCAGACCGAGACGCTGCCTGGCGGCGGTCCGGTCACCTGGACAGAAGCGGTCGTGGTCGATACCAGGTGGGGATGTGCAAAGCCGTCCCGGGTCGGCGCCGTAGTGGAGCATCAGGTCCTCCGCCTCGAACGGGGTGGAGGCGATGACGCAATCGGACAGAGCGATGACCTCGTGCTCGGCGGCGATGCGGAGGAGGCTCTCTGGCGGCTGGTCTGCTCGCCTGGCCGCATCCTTGACCCGCCCGAGAGTGTGGAACGAGTTGGCCAGCGGGATGTCGAGCTCGCGCTTCACGAGGATGCCGGCCCAGCCGGAAAGCCAGTAGTGCGAGTGGACCAGGTCGTAGCTCACCCCGGCGGCCTCCGCCCAGGAGACCGCGGCCGCAGCGAACTCGCCCACCAGCCCGGACTGGTCGGCGGTGGACAGCGGCTCGGCGGGACCGGCGTCGATGTGGATCACCCGATATCCGGAGTCGGTCTCGACGACCGCGGGCACCGCCGGATCGGTGCGCCTGGTGAACACGTCCACCCCGACGCCTCTCCCGACCATGGTTGCCGAAAGCTCGTCGATGTAGACGTTCATCCCGCCGGCGTCGCCGCGACCGGGGACGAGCAGCGGCGAGGTGTGCATCGACATGTAGGCGACGCGTTCGATCATCGGGTCGCACGCAGTTCATAGAGAGGACGGGGCTCGGCTCCCAGCCGGAACTTGTACGCCTCATTCCCCTTGAGGAAGTCGAACACCGACTTGCCGTCCTCGATCGCTCGGTGGACGAGACACCACAACAGCATCACCCCAGGTGAGGCAGCAGCATCGTCGGGCTCGTACGCCGAGTTGTACAGGTAGTAAGCGTCGTCGTCCTCGAAGGAGAAGGCGGCCGCCACCGGCCGATCGGTGGCGCTGAGAAGGTCCACCTGGAAACCGGCATCGGCCAGATCTCCGAAGAACTCTGTCATCGAGTCGTCCAGAAAACTGCCCTTGGCCCCCGCAGCGCGTCGGTGAAGCTCTACGAACGAGTCAAACCACGGGCCCCTGCCGCGGTGGCTCTCCAGAGTCGCCGGGCCGAACGCCGCTTCGAACCTCCGCACCTTGCGCCGCAACTCGTGTCGCTCCTTCTTCCCCAGTTGCCCCAGCCAGGTGTCGGGGTCGCCAGGCAGCGAGAGCACCGCAGCGACGGTGTGCATGGCTGGCTCCGAATCCATCCCCACCTCGGCCATGGCCTTGGAGAGGGGGGCGGCAGCCTCCTCGGGCAGCGAGTCGAACACAGCCTCTGTCCCGGGGTGCAGCTCGTCTAGCGCCGCCGCCATTGCCGTGGTGACAGCCGTCTGCTCGCCCAGTGGACTGCGGTAATCGACCAGGTCAGGATGACCGACGAAGCTCACCAAGGACCGTCCCTCATCGAAGCGGAGTGGGATCAGCGCATCTTCAACCTGGACCGGCATGGCGACGTCGCTGGACTGGCGTCTCCGCCACACGGCTTCGATGAAAGGTCGGTGAGGAAAGGGGCCCACGTGGCCGGCTATGGGAGGCAGGGAGAAGCCGGGACAGTCCCAGGGTGTTGTCTCGTCCTTCATCGGTTGACCCTCGCTCGGCGGTTGGACGGAGACCCCCACCGCTCACGCTAGAGCGAAGCCCGTCACTAGCGGAAAACCGCTGTTCAAGCCAGGCAAACTCGGAACCGGCCTGGAGCATTCCCGGCCGAGGCTCAGCTGAGCTGGGCTCCCGACCGGTAGCGGACGGCGAGCTCCTCGTGGAGGGCGTCGATCACGGCATGGAGTCGGTGACGCTGTTCTGACACCTCCCGCTCCGCCTCTTCGAGTTCGGCGACAGTTTGGCGTCAGCTCCTTTTCGCCTACTTCGCCAAGCCGGGCGATCACATCATCGGCCAATAGCCGGTCGAGGTGCCTGCGTCGTTCCTCGGGCATATCGGGGTCGGGCTGAATCCCCTGCCGGGCAGGACGGCCGCTGTGTCGATCGCCACCGAGGATGTCGGGGAGGGCCTCCAAGAGGGTCCTCTCCTCGCGGCCGGCACGGCGCTCCAGCTCGAAAGCGAGGAGATCTCGCCTCCCTTGGAGCAGTCTCCGCTCGTAGCTGAGGAGGTTCTCCTCCTGCTCGGCGAGTTCGCGCCTCTGCCTCAGCTCTTCTAGGTCCACCGACCCGAGATCGGCGACGAATTCGTCATCCAAAGCCCGGTCGAGGCTGCGTCGTGATCGCTCATCCATGTCGCTCATCCACAGGCTCGCTTCAACGTAGGGTAAGGGTTGACCGCGCCATTGCGGACGCCGCTCGGGTGGATCTCGAAATGGACGTGGGGAGCGCCACCAGCAGCGTTCCCGGTGTTGCCGTTGTACCCGATCACCTGTCCGGTGCCCACCCGGCCTCCGTTGCCGACCCCGCCGGCATATCCCGACAAGTGGGCGTAGTAGTAGGCGGTGCCGCTGTCCGACTGGAGCCAGATCGAGATCCCACCCAGCGAGCTGACCGAGAGATAGGCGGTCCCGTTGCTGACCGCCATCACGGGTTGTCCATAAGGAGCCATCACGTCGGTGCCCTTGTGGCTGCGGCCCCCGGACCTGGGTGCCCCCCAGCTGTCGATGAACGAAACCGCCGCAGGTGCCATGGGGCAGATGAATCCCGGCGTACCTGCCTCGCCGATCCCCCCGAACCGCCCGAGCGGCGGGCGGCCTCCTCGGCCTCGCGGCGGGCCTTTTCCGCCTGATAGGCGGCGTAGAGCTCTTTGCAGTCGCCGGCCAGTTGCTCGTAGCTGGCGAGATGATCGGCGGCGGCGGATTCGAGCGCTGCTGCGTTGTCGGCGGCCGCCTCCGTCTTGGCGGTGAGCTCCGCCCGGGTCAGCGAGAGCTCGCTGCGCAGCCGCTCCAGTTCGGCGCGGAGCGCGGTCAGGTCGTCGAGCGAGGAGATGTCCACCTCGGTGACGGTCTCGAGGAACTCCTGGCCGGTCACCAACTCGTCCACAGAGCCGGCGGTGAAGACCATCTGGTTCATGCCGCCGCCGCCGTTCATGTACATCTCGACGGCCTGCTCGGCCACCTGCTCCTCCAACTGGGCTAGCTCGCCCTGCTGATCCTCGAGAATTGCGGAGAGGCTCTGCTCTCTGGTGGAGACGGCGTCCAACTCGACAGTCAACTCTTCCCATTCCCGGGTGGCTTCGTCGAGGCGCGCCCTAGCTGCGACGAGCGCGTCGAGCGCGGCATCCTGCTGTGCGCAGGCGCGCTCTACGTCCTCCTCTGTGATCGGCCATGCGGGCACTGCCGACGCCACCAACCATCCGGTGACACCGAGCGCCAGCCCGATCCGCACCCACCGGGAGAGGCGCATGACCTTTCAGGGTAGCCATAAGCGGATTGCCTATGCCTTGCCGACCGGGGCTCAACCGAGAACGAGGCGGAGCACGCTGAAGTAGAGCGCGGCGGCCACGAACGCCCCGTCGTATGAGGTGAGCGTGCCGGGTGCCCGCTCGGTGAGGATGACACTGCCGTTGCGGACCATCGATCCGAGCGCCCTCCCGGCGATGGTGCCGGCAGCTACCGCCACCGAGGCGAGAAGCATCGCCGCCACCCCGAAGTCCCAGATGAACGACCCACCAACGCCTGCGAGCAGGACAGCCACAGTCCCCACGGTGAAGGGGTCGAATCTCGACCCGGGGAGGAACCGCATCACCGCCCAGGCGAGGAGCGCCCCGGCTGTGACCATGAGCAGGAAGGCGAGGATCAGGTCCGATCCATCGCCTCTCGCCCTCACCAGATACATCGAAGCCACGGCCAAACCGGAGACGAGACCGACCACGGCGGTAGAGGTCACCGACTCCAGATCGCGGGGTCCGGGGCGGAGCACCGCCCAGGCGAGGACGGCGATGACGGCGAATCCCGCGGTGACCCCGAGTCCGGCGATCCCGAGCATGTGTGCACCCACGATCCCGGCGACGATGCTCGCCAGTAGCGGCGGGAGCGCCAGTCCGACGCCGGCGATGGCGCCTTCGCGTTTGAGATCGAGCACCCAGACGGCTGAAACGCCGACCAGTGCGGCAGCGAATGCGGGCTGACCGATTAGGTTGCCCGCCACCAGTGCGGCGAGTCCGACGAGCGCCACCACCGCTTGCGCCGAGCCGAGCGAGACAACCGCCTGGGCGCCACCGGAAACCGCCGGGATCACCGCCACCTCGTCACCGTCGGCGAGCGGATGGTCGGACTCGGCGGGGTCACCGTTGACCCAGACCGCCGACCTGGCCACACCTCTCCTGAAATCCTCACCGAATCGATCGGAGGCCAGGTCGAGCAGTTCTCCCACCGTGGCGGCGTCGGCTTCGAGCCGCGACTGCCCAGCGGCCTCGCGCAAACCGGCGAACAACAGGAGTCGCGCCATCGGTTGGAGGGTAACGGGTGGCCGCCCGGCCACCGCCGATGTCAGCCGGGTGTGGTGCCTCCCCCGGCGGGCTTGGCCGCGCCCTCGATCCGCTCATCGACCTGACGGAGCGTGTCGTCGTCGGGCAACTCTCCGTTCGGCGTCAGGGCATCGACCATCCCGGGGATGACCTTGGCCAAGCCGTCCTCGACCTCCTGGCGCGAATGCCCTGTTTCGCTGGCGATCTCGTCGATCGCCTCGGTGCCGAGAGCCTTCTCGACGGTGGCGGCGTCTATCGGTTGATTCTCGCCGGTGGAGACCCACGACGCCGCCTGCTCCTCGGCCCCCGCTCCCTTGAACTTGTCGAGCATTCCGCCGAGGGCCCCGCTGCCGGCCGCGCCGCCGAGTAAACCCCCGAGGACGCCGCCAAGTCCTCCTCCCATCGCCTTGCCGGCGAAGACGCCGAGCATGGTCGTGGCCGTGGGGCCGATCCAGTCGGGCAGATCGATCTGCTCGTCCCCGCTCTTGCCAAAGATCTTGTTGAGCCCCTGCTCGATGCTGTCGGTGACGTTCTCTGCCATGGTTCCTCCTCGTTGGATGGCACCACAGAACGTACTCCCGATCGGCGAAGCCAAATGACGGTCTAGCTTCCGAGCGATGATCACCAAGACCATCCGATTGTCGGGGTCATCGCCCACCTCCTTCGAGGATGCCATCGAGGCTGTCCTGGCCAGAGCGGCGCTCACCATCGACGCCATCGAGTCCTTTCAGGTAGTGGAGATGGGTGGGACGGTTGACGAGTCGGGGGCACCTGCCGCCTTCCGGGTGAGCATCGACGTCAACTTCGTGGTCAAGGAGAGCGTCCACGGGTGAGCGGCGACGGCCCTCGGCCGCTCGGCCACGGCATCAACGTCATCCCGGTCCCGCTCCCTTTCCCCGGGCTGCCCTGGGTCAACTCCTACGTCATCGAGGGTGACGACGACATCACGATGATCGATTGCGGCGTAGACACTCCCGTGGGTCTAGCCGCCATCTCCGCCGGGTTGTCGGCTCTCGGCCTGGGCGACGCCCCGGTCGGGCGCCTGGTCGGCACTCATCTCCACCTCGACCACGTCGGCGTGGCACCCCGTCTCGTCGCCGACGACGGGTGGCGACTGGTGATGCACCAGAGGGTGCCGTCTTTGATCGATCGGTACAACGACCCGGCCCGGTTCGTTAGTGAGACGGCGGCGATGGCCGCAAGGCACGGCGCTCCGCCGGACGAGGTAGCCGAACTGGCGACGATGGACCCCGTCCCGGACTATTTCCTCCCCGCCGAGCCGCCTGCCGAGACGGTGGTGGACGGCGACAGGATCCCCATAGGCGCCGGCCGTTACCTCGAGGTGATCCACACCCCGGGCCACGAGGCGGCACATATCTGTCTACGCGACTCACGCACCGGCGTGCTCTTCGCCGGTGACCACCTTCTCCCCCGGATCACCCCGGTGATCATGTGGCGCGACGAAGACGACGATCCTCTGGGCGACTACCTGGACGGACTCGACCGGCTCGTCGGAATCGACGCCGGGCTCACCTACCCCGCCCACGGCGTCGCCATCGACCGCGGCGCCGCCCGCGCCGCTCAGATCAGAGCGCACCACCGGCGCAGGCTCGACGATGCCGCCGAGCTGCTCGCCGCGGGACCGATGACGGCATGGACCGTGATGGGGAGGCTGTTCCGACCTCATCTCATCGCCTTCGAGAAGCGCCTGGCTCTGCGCGAGACGCTCTCGCACTTGGAGCATCTCTGCCGGGTGGGACGAGTCGAGTCGTTCACCGAGAATGGGGTCATCTGGTATCGACGGGTCTGAAGAACCGTTTTGGCGTCAGGAAACGCGGTCATGGTGCGCTGGGTGACGCCAAAGGTCTAGCCGAGCGTCTCGAGGACTCCGCCGATGACCCGCTCCCTGTCGGCCGCAGAGAGGTTGGATCCACTCGGCAGACAAAGCCCCTGTTCGAAGAGGCGAGCGGAAACCGACCCACCGAACACCCGGCACGCCGCGTAATACGGCTGGAGGTGCATCGGCTTCCACACCGGCCGGGACTCGATGTCCATGCTCTCCAAGTGGAGACGCACCTTCTCGCGGTCGACGCCGGTGACCGCCGGGTCGATGGTGATGCAGGTCAGCCAGAAGATGGAGCGGCAGCCGGGGGCCTCTGGCATCAACTCGACCCCATCGAGACCGCCGAGGGCCTCCAGGTAGGCGGCGCGATGACCTCGACGGACCTCGATGCGACGATCAAGATCGGCCAACTGGCACCGCCCGAGGGCGGCGAGCAGGTTCGACATCCGGTAGTTGAACCCCAACTCCGAGTGCTGGTAGTGCGGCGCCGGGTCGCGCGCCTGGGTGGCGAGGAATCTGGCGTGGGTCAGCCCAATCCTCGGGATCGGTGACCAGCGCGCCGCCGCCGCTGGTGGTGATGATCTTGTTGCCGTTGAACGAAAGCGCCGCCGCCGCCCCGAAGCTCCCCGCCGGGCGTCCCCGATAGGTGGAGCCGAGTGCCTCGGCGGCATCCTCGATGAGCGTGACGCCGGCGTCCTCCAGAGCGGGGACGATCCGGTCGTAGTCGGCGCACTGCCCGTACAGATCGACGACCAGGGCAGCGGCAGTACCCGGCCATCGGGTCGAGCGCTTCGGCCAGGAGATCGGGGTCCATGTTCCAACTGGCGGTCTCCGCGTCGACGAACACCGGTTCGGCGCCGACGTAGCGCACCGCGTTGGCGGTGGCGGCGAAGGTGAGGTCGGAGACGAGCACCCTGTCCCCGGGAGCAACCCCGGCCTCGATCAGGGCCAGGTGGAGCGCCGCGGTGCCGCTGGAGAGCGCCACCCCGTGACTCCTCCCGGTGACCGCCGCCAACTCCCGCTCGAACCCGTCCACCTCGGGACCGAGCGGTGCCACCCATCCGCTGTCGAGCGCGGCGAGCAACCTCTCGGTATCGGCAGGGCCGACGTCGGGTGGGGAGAGGTAGATCCGGGACATGGGTGTATCAGGTTGGCAGCTTCGCCCGGTCGCCGGCCAGCCCGGGGGTAGCTTCTGCCCGATGGGGTCGTTGCCCGATCGGGTCGTGGTCGCCGTCACGCCACCGACCGTCGGCGATGTCGTGGCGGTGGCGGCCGGTGCCGGCGTCGAGATCGCTCCCGAGGCGATGGAGAGAATCCGAGCCAGCCGAGCCGTTCTCGAGCAGGTGCTGGCCAGCGGACAGCCGGTCTACGGAGTGACCAGTGGCGTCGGGCACGAGCGAGATACGCCGGTCCAGGCAGGCAGCCCCATGGCGTCCGAATCGATGCTGCTCTTCATTCATGCCGCGGCGATCGGGCCTCCGCTTCCTCCGCCCTGGGTGCGTGCCACGATGTTCGCCCGGATCGCCGGGATGGCGGTGGGCGGTGCCGGTGTCTCACCAGGTGTCGTCGAGACCCTGGTTGCGATGCTCGACCGAGGGGTCCACCCCGTGGTCCCTTCGGCGGGATCGGTGGGGGCCGGCGATCTCGGTCAGCTGGCGGCCGTCGGGCTGGTGGCGATCGGGGTCGGCCGTGCCGAGCTCGATGGGGAGGAGATGGATGCGGCCGAAGCGCTGAGAAGGGCCGGGATCGACCCGGCCGAGCTCGGACCGAAGGACGGGCTAGCGCTGATGTCGGCCAATTCCGTGTCCATAGGGGCGGGCGCGCTCGCCATCGACCATGCCGATGCGACGCTCCGCCTCGCCGACCTGGCCGCGGCGGCATCGATGGAGGCGTACACCGCCAACCCCGAGCTGGCGAATGCGATCGCGGCTTCGGCCAAGCCGGTGCCCGGGCAGGTCGAGACGGCGAGCCGGCTCCGCCGGCTCCTGGCCGGTACTGAGTTGGGAGGCGATGCGGTGTCGCTCCAGGACCCGCTCTCGTTCCGGGTCGTTCCCCAGGTCCACGGCGCGGTGCGCGCCATCCTCGAATCGGTGCGGACCGCAGTCGAAACCGAGCTTGGGGGTCGCAACGACAACCCCCTGGTCGCCGTCGAGGAGCGTGTGGTGGTTCAGTCGGCCAACTTCCACCCCATGCTGATGGCGCTCGGGTTCGATGCGCTCCGGCCCGGGTTGATCCACGTCGGTGCGATCAGCGAGCGGCGGATGAGCCATTTGTGGGAACGGGTATTCGCCGGAGGCACACCCGACGCGGGGATGTTGGCCTCGATCTCGGGCGGACCGGGGTTGTGGTACGCGGCGGCGGCGAGGTTCTCGGAGCTTCGGCCGCTGGCCGCTCCGGCAAGCCTCGCCGTCCCCCCACTCGACCTGAACCACGAGGACCATGCCACCGCCGCCCCGGCCACGGTCGCCGCCACGCACCGGGCGCTCAACCTTCTCGATGACATCCTGGTATGCGAGTTGATCTTCGCCCGCGACGTGATCGTGGCAGCGGGCGACCGCCGGGTGGATGCACTCGGCTCAGGGGTGCGAGCGGCAATTGGGCAGATCGAGTCCGTCCTGCGGACGATTCCCCGACCGTGGTCACCGGCCGCGGTCCACGCTGCGGTGTCAGCGGCGAGCAGCGACATCGTCGCAGTGGCCGATTCAGCCGGGTAGGGAGTTGCTCAAACGGCGGGTCGCTTGCGGCCGGGTCGCCATGTAGTGGCCGCTGAACTCCTCGGAGCCTGCTGCCGTCCGCCGTCTCTCTCAAATGTTCCTGCGGTACTGCCCACCCACCTCGTACAGGGCATGGGTCGTCTGGCCCAGCGAGGCCACCCTGGCAGTCTCGAGCAAGGCGTCGAAGAGGTTGCCGCCGCTCACCGCCGTCTCCTGGAGCGTACGCAGTGCTTCCGGGGCCCTGTCGGCATTGCGCTGGTGAAAGGCGGACAGGTCGGAGATGAGGCGGTCCTTCTCGGCGTCGGTGGACCGGACCAACTCCTCGGGGACGACAAATGGCGAGCCCTCCGACGAGAGGAAGGTGTTGACCCCGATCAGCGGTAGCTCGCCCGACTCCTTCTTTCGCTCGTAGAGAAGGCTCTCCTCCTGGATCCTTGTCCGCTGGTACTGCCGCTCCATTGCCCCGAGGACCCCGCCGCGGGCATCGATCCGCTCGAACTCGGCGAGCACCGCCTCCTCCACCAGATCGGTCAACTCCTCGACGACGAACGACCCCTGCGTCGGGTTCTCGTTCTTGGCCAGTCCGTACTCGCGGCTGATGATGAGTTGGACCGCCAGGGCGCGGCGCACCGACTCCTCGGTGGGGGTGGTGATCGCCTCGTCGTAGGCGTTGGTGTGCAGGCTCTGGGCGTTGTCGTAGATGGCGTAGAGCGCCTGGAGGGTCGTCCGGATGTCGTTGAACCCGATCTCCTGGGCGTGTAGTGAGCGGCCCGAGGTCTGGTTGTGGTACTTGAGCATCTGCGACCGGGGGCTTCCCCCGTAGCGGTGTCTCATCGCCTTGGCCCATATCCGGCGCGCCACCCTCCCCAGGACCGAGTACTCGGCGTCCATCCCGATCGAGAAGAAGAAGGAGAGATTGGGGGCGAAGTCGTCGATGGCCATCCCCCGCGTCAGGTAGTACTCGACGTAGGTGAACCCGTTGGCCAGGGTGAAGGCGAGTTGCGAGATGGGGTTGGCCCCCGCCTCCGCCATGTGGTAGCCCGAGATCGAAACCGAGTAGAAGTTGTCGACGTCACGGTCGACGAAGCTCTGCTGGATGTCACCCATCATCCGCAGGGCGAACTCGGTCGAGAAGATGCAGGTGTTCTGAGCCTGGTCCTCCTTGAGGATGTCGGCCTGGACCGTCCCTCGCACCGCCGAGAGCGTCTCGGACCTGATCCGTTGGTAGACCTCGGCAGGGAGCACCTCGTCGCCACTCACGCCGAGCAGCATCAGCCCGAGACCGCTGTGACCGGGCGGTAGCACCCCGTGGTAGCCGGGACGGGGCCGATCACCGTATATCGATGCGATGCGGTTCTCGATCTCCTCGCCGATACCCTGTTCGAGGATCCATTTCTCGCAGCCCTGGTCGATTGCGGCGTTCATGAAGAAGGCGAGGATCATCGGGGCGGGGCCGTTTATCGTCATCGAGACCGAGGTTGCCGGGTCGGTGAGGTCGAACCCCGAGTAGAGCTTCTTGGCGTCGTCCACGGTGGACACCGATACCCCGGAGTTGCCCACCTTCCCGTATATGTCGAGGCGGCGGTGGGGGTCCTCCCCGTAGAGGGTCACGGAATCGAATGCTGTGGAGAGCCGCTTGGCCGGCATGCCTCGGGCCAGGTAGTGGAACCGACGGTTGGTCTGCTCCGGCGGGCCTTCACCGGCGAACATCCGGGTCGGGTCCTCTGCTGTCCGCTTGAAGGGAAACACCCCGGCGGTGTAGGGAAACTCTCCGGGGATGTTCTCCTGGAGCATCCAGCGCAGGCGGTCACCCCAACCGCGGTAGCGTGGGGTCGCCACCTTGGGGACCCGGGTCCCCGACAGGGTGGTGTGGTAGAGCGGAACACGGATCTGGCGGCCCCGCACCAGATAGACGAAGTCCTCTCCGGCATACTCGGCGACCAGGCCGTCCCAGCGCTCCAATAGCTTGCGGCACTCCGGATCGAGCCGCTCCTCGGCTGCGGCCACGGCCTCATCCATCCGTTTTGGCGTCACTTGTTGCGGTCCTGCCGCGTCCAGCGACGCCAAAACCGATTTGGCGCCCTCGAGGCGGTAGAGGTCTTCGGCGGCATCGGACTGCTCCTCCACCCAGGCGTCGTAACGGCGGATCGACTCGACGATCTCTGCGAGGTAACGGGTGCGGGACGGTGGGACGACGTGCTGCTTGTCCGCCTGGTCCACCGGGAGGTTCAAGTTCACCGGGAACGAAACCCCGGTCTTGGTGGCCAGCGCCCCGGTGAGTGCCCGGTAGAAGAGGTTCGTCGCCGGGTCGTTGAAGTCCGACGCCACGGTGAGGTACACCGGCAGGTCTGCGTCGTCGCCGTCGAACTGGACCCGGTTGCGCCGCACCTGCTTGCGAACGTCGCGGAGGGCGTCGAGGGCACCCTGCTTGTCCGCCTTGTTGATGGCGACGAGGTCGGCGTAGTCGAGCATGTCGGTCTTCTCGAGTTGGGTGGCCGCCCCGTACTCGGGGGTCATCACGTACACCGAGAGGTCGCAGTGGTCCACGATCTCGGTGTCGGACTGGCCGATGCCCGAGGTCTCCAGGATGACGAGGTCGAAGCCGGCGGCGCGCACCACGTCCACCGCCGTCTGGACGTGGGGCGAGAGCGCCAGGTTGGGCTGACGAGTGGCAAGCGAGCGCATGTATGCCCTGGGATGGTGGATCGAGTTCATCCTGATGCGGTCGCCCAGCAGCGCTCCACCGGAGCGGCGGCGCGAGGGATCGACCGACACCACGGCGATGGTCCGGTCTTCGTACTCGGCGAGGTAGCGGCGCACCACCTCGTCCACCAGCGAGGATTTGCCCGATCCGCCGGTGCCTGTGACCCCGACCACCGGGGCACCGCTGTCGGCGGCCCGTCTCCGGATCTCCTCGAACACCTCGGGGTACTTGTCGGGGTAGTTCTCGGCGGCGGATACCAACCGTCCGACCAACTGCGGGTTGGATGTGCCCAGCTCGGCGAGGTCCGCCCCGTTCAACTCCCCGAGCGGGAAGTCGGCACGGGCGATCATGTCGTCGACCATCCCCTGGAGACCGAGGCTGCGCCCGTCGTCGGGCGAGTAGATCCGGGCGACGCCGTAGCGGGCGAGCTCCTCGCCTTCCTCGGGGAGGATGGTGCCCCCTCCACCCCCGAAGATCCGGATGTGCTCGGCCCCGCGGTCCACGGTCAGGTCCCTCAGATACCGGAAGAACTCCATGTGGCCGCCCTGGTACGAGGTCACCGCGATCGCCTGGGCGTCCTCTTCGACCGCCGCATCGACTATCTCCTCGCCCGACCGGTTGTGCCCGAGATGGATGACCTCGGCCCCCGAGGCCTGGAGGATCCTCCGGAAGACGTTGATCGAAGCGTCGTGCCCATCGAACAAGGTGGTGGCGGTGACGAACCGGACCTTGTGCGCCGGCCGCGCCTGTTCCCGGTCGCTCACCGTATCTCTGCGATCATCGGGGACAATCCTGGCACCCCGAACGGGTCAACGCTGCCCAGTCAACGCTGCGCGGGTCAACGCGGCGGAGCCGTCGCCCACCGCCACTGCTCACCCATACCTCTGGATCATCTCGTCGTTGAACCCGGGCCAGGTGGCCATCGCCCACTTGTCGAAGGGTCGGTCGGTTAGAGCGATGGACGCCAACCCCGCCACGGGGTCGACCCAGAGGAACGTCCCCGCCCCTCCGAAGTGCCCGAACGTGGCCGAGGAGTTCGTCGTCCCCGTCCAGTGCGGTTTCTTCGCACCGCGGATCTCGAAGCCGAGTCCCCACGGGTTCGGGTCGAACGAGCCGATGCCGGGGAGCACACCCTTCAACTCGGGGAAGTGGGGTCGTGTGGCTTCAGCCAGCGTGCCCTGCCCGATCAGGGTCGGTGCGAGGAGCTCGCGGCCAAAGCGGAGAAGGTCGTCGAGAGTGCTGTAGATCTCGTGGGCCGGTGAGCCGCGCAACACCGTATCCGACAAGCCAAGCGGCTCGATGACGGCCTCGGCGAGATAGGTCTCGAACGGCATCCCGGCACGCAGTGCCACGTGGTCGGCGAGCTTCTCGATCCCGATGTTGGAGTAGATGCGACGCTCCCCGGGCTTGGCCAGCAGCCGGTCCTGGTCGGGCGCCAAACCCGAGGCGTGGGCCAGCAAGTGGCGAACCGTCGCCGGCCCGGCGGGTTCGTCGAGGGTGAGAGTGCCCTCCTCGAGTGCGACCAGGCAGGCAAGGGCCACGAGGAGCTTGCTCACCGAGGCGATGCGGGTCTGCCAGTCGAGCGGTCCCCCCGCGGCGACGGTCTCGGTGGTGGTGGTGACCGCGGCGGCGACGGTGTCGACGGGCCACTGGGCCAGAAGCGGACCAATGTCATCCATCGGTTTATCCATGGCCGGAGGTGCCGCGCTTCCTAGGGGCACAGCGGGCACTGTATGCAAGGTCCGACGCGCCCGTAGAATCCGAGACCGTGGAGGAACAGGCTCGCCACAGCGTTTTTGGGCCTCTGAACGGTGTTCGCACTGTTCTCGTGGTCGGAGCGGCCGTCGCCGCACTCATCGCAGCCGCTTTCGGGCAATGGGTGGTCACCATCGTCCTCGCCGTCGGCATCGCGGCACATGGCCTCCTTTGGGGGTACCTGTGGCGGAACCGCGAGCAGACCGACGACGGCGACCTCGAGATCTAGCCCGCCTGCCCTCAGGCGGCGTCCACCATCTCCCTGACCTCGCCGGCGAACCGCTCCATCGTCTCGGCGTCATATGGCGCCGGCACCTCGGCGATGGCGGTGGCAAAGCCGAGTTCCTTGTAGGAGATGAGCCGCTCGGCGACCTGTTCGGCGGTGCCTACCCAGAAGGTGACGTCGTCCTCGACGTTGCTCATCGGAGTGCGGTTGTGCTCCATCTGCGACTCCCACACCCTCCTCGCCTCGGCGGGATCGTCGCGGATCACCGGCTTGCAGCCCACGGTCATCTCGATCTCCGATGGGTCCCTGCCCACCTCTTCGCAGTGCCGGCGCAACACGTCCACCTTGTGGGACAGCGTCTCCAGCGTCCCCATCCCGTTCCAGAGGTCGGCGTACTTGGCGACGGTGCGCAGCGTCTTCCGCTCCCCGGTCCCACCGATCATGATGGGAAGACGCTCTTGGAGCGGCAGTGGCTGGTGCTTGAGCTGCTCGAACTCGTAGTGGTCGCCCCGGTGGGTGACTTCCTCGCCGTCGAGGACCCTCCTCATGACGCTTACGGCTTCGTCGAGCCAATCGAGACGGCGACCGGCGCTCGAGCCGAAGTCGATTCCATGGGCGACGTGCTCCAACTCGAACCAGGCTCCCCCGATCCCGAGGATGGCGCGGCCCCCGCTTATGTGGTCGATGGTGGCGGCGAGCTTGGCCACCAGGGCCGGGTTGCGGAAGGTGTTGGCCCCGACGAGCAATCCCAACCGGGCACGCTCGGTCACTTTGGCCCATGCCGCCAGCGTGGACCATCCCTCGAATATCGGCTGGTAGGGGTCACCAAAGATGGCGTAGAGATGATCCCAAACCCAAACTTGGTCGTACCCGAGGCGGTCGGCGTCCACCGCAAAAGCCTCGACCTCCGGCCAAGAGGCCGACTGCGACCAGGGGAGTATGCCGAGCTTGAAGCCGCTCATTCCCCGGCCACCTTGCTGACGAACGTGGGTTTCACCACTTGCTCACCTCCTGTAACCGACTATCACCGCTGCCCAATCGGGTGTCCACTCTGCCCGAGCGGAACGCGGCGTGCTCATCGGCTCACTCCAGCCTCGCCTTCGCTGAGGCGATCGGGAGTGACGACCCGGGCGATTGCGACGGTGAGCAACGCCACGGCGACCGCCGCCAGCAGGTAGGTCGCCCGCACGCCGCCTGTGCGGGCGATCGCTCCTCCTACGAGCGCTCCGATGGGGATGACGCCGTAGCCGAACAACCGGAACGTGGCCACTACCCGGCCGAGCAGCCGATCCG
This sequence comes from uncultured Actinomycetes bacterium, assembly GCA_963824995.1. Taxonomy (GTDB): domain Bacteria; phylum Actinomycetota; class Acidimicrobiia; order Spongiisociales; family DATADW01; genus DATADW01. Next base: position 207,730 of record CAWGRK010000001.1, read on the forward strand.
GAGTCACCGCCTGCCGGATGGAGCGCCCCACGACGTTGAAGACCCCGATAGAGGCTCCTGACAACAGGACACCGACGCCTGCCAGGAGCACGCCGGATGCCAACCCGGTCGCTGCCAGCGCCGCGGCCTCCACCCCCATCGGAGCGATCAGCATCGCCCGCCGACCGAAGCGGGTCACCAGACGCTGCGCGGCGAGCGACCCGGCGATCCCGCCCAGGGCGCCGACGCCGATGAGCACCCCGAATCCGACCTCGCTGAGGTCGAGTTGTTCGAGGGCCAACAACACCAGGAGGCTGCTGGCCGCAGTGGCCGCCAGATTCACCAGCGAGATGGTGATCATCAGGCCTCTCAACAGCGGATGGCCCCACAGGTACTTGAAGCCTTCAGCGATGTCGGCCGATAGCGATCTCGCCTCGCCGCTCTGTTCGGCGCGCAAAGGACGGCTGATCCCGGCCACCAGGGCGGCGCCGCCGAGGAAGGTGACCGCGTCCAGGCCAAACGGGATGGCGGCCGACATGGCGAACAGCCACCCTCCCAGCGGCGCACCCACCACGTCGTTGGTGAGGATCTCCACGGCGATCATCCGGCTGTTTGCCTGCTCCAACTGCCCGCTCGGAGCGACCATCGGGATCGCCGCCTGGCTGGCCGAGTCGACCAGCACCTCTCCGGCGCCGATCAAAAGCGCCACCAGGTAGATGGAAATCAGCGATTGGTTTCCGCCGACGACCAGCCAGGCGAAACCGGCCACGGCGAGCCCCCGCCCCAGTTGGCTCACCGCGATCAGCCACCTCCGATCGGATCGGTCGGCGATGACCCCGGCAACCGGCGAGAAGATGATCCACGGAAGAAAGCTGGCGGCGGTGACCGCGCCGATGGCCACCGGGTCCCTGGTCAACGTGGAGGCGAGGAGGGGAAATGCGGTGATCCGCACCCCGTCTCCCAGGTTGGAGAGCGCCGAGCCACCCCACAGCAACCAGAAGTCGCCGCGACCTCACCGATCACCCCCTCACCCGATCGTGGCTTCGATCCGCTCCTTCACCTCATCGTCGAGTGCCTCGAGCACTTCGAGCGAAGCCATGTTCTCTTCCACCTGCTCGGGCCTGCTGGCGCCGGTGATGACCGAGGAGACGTTCGGGTTGGCGGCGCACCAGGCGATGGCGAGTTGAGCCATGGTGCAACCGAGGTCGTCGGCGATCCCCCGTAGCGCCTCCACTCGCTCAATCCGCTCCTGATCGGTGAGGCGATGCTGGAGCCACTCGTAACCGGGTAGCGCTCCCCGCGTCCCCTCGGGTATCCCCTCGCGGTACTTCCCGGTGAGGAGCCCGGAAGCGAGCGGGCTGAAAGTGGTCAACCCGAGGCCGATGTCGCCATACAGCCGGGCGAATTCCACCTCGACCTTGTTCCGGTCGAGCAGGTTGTACGACGGTTGCTCCATCTGCGGAGGGTGGAGGTGGTGGCGGCGGGCAACGTCCCAGGCAGCCTGGATCGCATCGGCCGGCCACTCCGACGTCCCCCAATAGAGGACCAGCCCCCGGTCGATCATGTCGTGCATCGCCCACACCGTCTCCTCGATCGGCGTCTCTGGGTCGGGGCGATGACAGAACACCAGGTCCACGAACTCCAACCCCAACCTCTCGATCGATCCCTCGATCGCCTGGCGGAGGTACTTCCGATTGAGTGTGTTGGTGGTGTTGACATCTTTGTCGAGGCCCCAGAAGAACTTCGTGGAGACCAGGTAGCTGTGCCTCGGCCACCCCAACTCGGCCAGGACCGACCCCATGATCCGCTCCGACTCTCCCCCGGCGTACACCTCGGCGTTGTCGAAGAAGTTGACGCCCGCCTCGTGGGCGGCCTCCATACAGGCGAGCGCCTTGCCCGTGTCCAACTGAGCGCCAAAGGTCACCCAAGATCCGAACGACAAGACGCTGAGCCGCACGCCGGCGCTGCCGAGCCTCCTGTACTCCATCTCCGCCATCACACCACCTCTCGGTTTGGCATCAGCCTATGGGGGTGATGGGACGTCCGGTTCAAGTAGGGACTTTCGGCTGTTCCCTCGGTGGCAGCCGGTTGTCATGAACCTGACCGGGCTCGCCTTTGTCTCGCGCGCCGCGGGTCGTCACATGGTGGAGCAGGGCTCTGGTGGCGCCATAATCAACATCGCCTCGATCGACGCCCTCCATCCCTCGATGGTGGGACTCGCCGCCTACGACTCCTCCAAAGGGGGAGTGCTCATGTTCACCCGGAGCCTCGCCCTCGAACTGGCGCCACACGGCATACGGGTCAACGCCATAGCCCCCGGCGGAATGAATCAGTCCCCCGGCACGAGAGCGCCCCGAAGGCCGAAGACGCGCTCGGCGAGCGCGGTGTCACCTTCGAGCCGCGAATGCGAGCTCGCCTCGTTGCGGCCGATCATCCGAACGGCCCGCCGCCACAGGACCTCGGGATCGGCGCGCACCACGGCTGCGGGGTGCCGGCCCCGCTTGACCATCTCCCAATCGGTCCCGTTCGATGCCACCGCCCATTGGCGATCCACCGGATCGTCGGCGATCACATGCACTTCGGTGCCGGCCGGGGCCTCAACTCCATCGAAGGTGGCAGGTAGGGCCCTCATCATCGTGTCGAGCACCAACCTCGCCAGGTGGGGATCGGTCAGCGCCGGACGGTCGGTCGCCAGCCTGATCTGTTGCTGGTGGACCCATCGCTCGACCAGTTCTCGGGCGACATCGAGCCAACCAGGTGCCGGGGTGCCTGCCATCGCCCACGACACCACCCACGCCGGACCGTTGGGCGGGAGCATCCGCAGATGCAACTCGGTCTTCGGCCCGAGCCAGGTGAGCAGATCGAGGCACAGCTTGTGGCTCCAGACTTCGCTCGCCTCTACCTGGGTGTGGTTGCGGTGATCCAATTCGGTGATGATCTCCTCGAGCGGCTTGTCCACCGGGATCGCGTCGAGCACGTGGCCGTCGCGCTGCGCCGACAATCGGTTGAGGTCGTTGTGGATCAGATGCCTCACCACTGCGTGGACGTCCCACCCCGGACAGACGGTCTGCTTGGTCCAATCGTCGTCTTGAAAGCTGGAGATGAGCGCCAGCACGGCCGAGCGCTCCCGATTGAGATAGGGGCCGGCGCCGATCGGCTCTCCAAGTGCATCCCAGTCCAAGCGCCTCATCCTTCCTCTGTACGGGCCGCCCTCCAGGCATCGGCGATGCGGACCCTCGCACCGGTGCGCAGGATGGCACCCCGGTAGAGCCGTGCCGCCAGTGGTATCAGGATGGCGATGCTGGCCAGGCAGACGACGACTGAGGCCACCACCTCCCACGGCGCAACCTCGCCAAGAGTGATCCGCGCCGGCATCACCATCGGGGCCACCGGTGGGATGAACGAGGCGACGCGGGCGAGGGTAGAACTCGGATCTTCGAGGGCGGCGAATGCCAGGAAGAAGCCCACCAACACGACCATGGTGAGTGGGGTGGTCACATTCTGCAGTTCCTCCTGGCGGGAGACGAGCGAGCCTGCCACGGCGAAGAGGGCTGCGTAGAAGGTGAAACCGATCACGAACCATCCCACCACCGCCCAGATGGCCGGCCAGGCCGCTTGGGGCAACTCGACGAATCCTGTCAGAACGACGGCGGCCAGCGCAGTGCCCACGGTGAGCAGCAACTGGAACATCGCCACCACACCGATACCCATGACCTTTCCCGCAAGCAGCTGGCGGGCGGTCACGGCGGAGAGGATGACCTCCACCACCCGGGTCGACTTCTCCTCGACCACACCGGCGGCAACGGCGAACCCGTAGCCGAAGATCTGCCCATAGAGCAGGAACACAGCGAAGAAGGCGATGGCCCCGGCGCCCTCCGCCTCGCCCGGTTGGGGGTCAAGCGCCCTCACGTCGAGCGGATCGGGTGTGAGCGCCGAGGTCACCTCGTCGGGCGCGAGCCCTGCCTCCCCTAGAGCCCCAACGACCTCCAATTGTGCCGAGGCAGCCTGCAGGGCGGTTTCGAGGGCTGGATCCAGTTCCTGATCCACCACGATCTCGTCCCCATCCACCACCACGGCGTCTACGTCGCCATCTGTCAGCGAGGCTTCGATCTGATCCGGTTCCAGGGACTGGGAGGTGACCACGATGCCGAACTCGGGCGCAGTGGCTTCCACCGTGTCAGCCAGCGCCGCCGAGCCCTCACCGACGACCCCGAGCACCAATTCATCGGGGTCTCCGAGACCGAGCAGCTGGGGGACGAAGGCGAAGGCGCCGAGGAGGACGATGCCAACGATGGTCGAGATGATGAACGATCGATCCCGCACCCGCTCGGTTATCTCACGGCGGGCGACGAGGAGCGTGGGGCTCATCACTCGTCGTCTCCGTCTGCGGCGACGACGCTCCGGAAGAGGTCGGCCAGCGACGGGCGGGCGCTGGAGAAGTACTTCACCCGCCCGGCGTCCCGTGCCGCCGCCAGCACGGTCTGATCGTCCACATCTGGGCCGAGGCGCAGCAGCAGCGAACCGTTGGAGCGGCTCACGACTTCCACCTCCGGTATCGGGATCTCCCAACCGGGCGCCGCCCCTTCGACCTCCACCCTCAGGGTGCGATCGCTGCGCTCGGCCCGAACCTCATTGACCGGACCGCTAGCGACAACCCGACCCTTGTGGAGAATTACGACCGAGTCGCAAATTCTCTCCACCAACTCGAGCTGGTGGCTGGAGAACACCACCGGCACCCCGACATCGACACGTTCGCGCAACACCTCGGTGAGCACGTCCACACCGACCGGGTCCAACCCGGAGAACGGCTCGTCGAGGATCATCACCTCGGGATCGTGGACCATGGCCGTGGCCAACTGCACCCTCTGCTGGTTGCCGAGAGACAGTGCCTCCACCCTGTCATCGGCACGCTCATCGATGCCGAGTCTGGCGAGCAGACGGCCGGCGGCTTCGAACGCCTCGTCCTTGCCCAACCCGTGGAGCCTGCCGAAATAGGCGACCTGGTTGGCCACGCGCATCTTGGGGTAGAGGCCGCGCTCCTCCGGCATGTAGCCAAACCGACGCCTGCTATCCCCATCCACCGGCCTGCCGTTCCACTCGACCTCGCCCCGATCGGGCTCGAGCAGCCCGAGAACGACCCGCATGCAGGTCGTCTTGCCCGCGCCGTTTGAGCCGACGAAGCCCAGCATCTCACCTGGATGCAGGGCAAAACTGACTCCGGCCGCAGCCACGATGTCGCCATACGACTTGGTTACGTCGCGCAGTTCGAGCATCAGTCGGATCCCCTGGTCACGGCCCGACGGTACGACTTCGCGGCTTGAACCGAAAAGTCTCCCCACCCGTAAGATATTGGCGCGTACCAATCGACGAGGAGCAAGTGAGCAAACCACGCGTCGCCGGGACCGGACTAATTGCTGCCATTGCCGTGGCGGGAGCATTGGCCACCGGTCTCGCCCTTGTCGCGGGGCAGATCATCGCTGGCGGCACCGAGGGCACCGTTGTCAGCGCCGGCGAACCGGGCTCGGAGAGGTCGGCCGAAGACCAGACCTCGACGACGGCCGAGATCGAGAAGTCAGCCGCAGTAGCTGGCGGCACTGGCGCCGCCCCTATCCTCGCCGGGGCCTTACGAGCTGCTCCCACCACGACAGCGGGCGCGGTGGCAGACGAGTCGTCGACCACGACCACGCTGGCCGGGGGCGCCACCACCACGACCAGCGCGGCACCGGATTCCACGACCACATCTGTACCCCCCGGTACGGCTGTCACAACGACGACCACACCGGCCGGCACCGGGTCGTCGACAACCACGACCACCACACCGTTCACAACGAGTACGACGGCGCCCCCGAGCACCGGTTCGACGACGACCACGACGACCACGCCGGAAACCACCACATCGAGCACGACGACGACGACCACCCCGGCAACCACGACAACCACCGAACCCCCCGTCCTCACCATGGCTGTGGCCTCGATCACCGGGGAGACCGATGGTGGCGGCGACGAGTGGGACGCCGAGGTCGAGGTTGTAATCGTCTCATCGGACGGCGAGCCGGTGAACCACGCCGATGTGGTCGGCTTCTGGTCGGTGGGACGGGAAGAGGTAGAGGACACCAACGGAAGCGGCAGGGCGGACTTCGACATCGAGATCGACGACGATGACGACGCCAGCGTCACCTTCACCGTGCTCTCGGTGTCGCACCCCGATCTGGTCTACGACCCTTCACGCAATGCGGCGTCCTCCATCGCCCTCGATGCACCGTATGACGACGACTGACTCCGTTCCTGCGTGACTGAGCAACCGATTAGGTACTCCAGCCACGCCGGAACGGGGCAGCCGAAAGTGCCTAGTTGAGCCGCCAGATGGCCAGGTTGAGCGCCGAGGCGAAGCTCACCCAACCCACATAGGGGACCATCAGCCAACCGGGGAGCCGCCGCACCCGAAAGAAGCCGGCCGTGGTCGCAACCAGAGCCAGCCAGAGCAGCGCAATCACGATCAGACCTGCGACGGGACTCTCGAATGCGAAAAAGGCGACGTTCCATCCGACGTTGAGGACCAGTTGCAGCCACCACAGCGCCAAGGCCCCGCGGACGGGCGTCGCTTGACGGCGTTGCCAGACCAACCACGCAGCGACCGCCATCGCTGCGTAGAGCAGGGTCCACACCGGGGCGAAGACCTCGTCGGGCGGGGTCCACGACGGCTTCTGCAGCGTGCGGTACCAACCATCGATCGCCCGGGCGTTGACGATGGCGCCGACCGCGGCCGCCGAGAAGCTGGCCACGGCGTACCCGCCCAGAACCAGCCAGGATCGGGGATTGTCAGCTGTTTCGGGGCGCTCGATCTGTACGTGGGTCATCGTGCCTCCATAGCTCTCACCCTGTGTACGGTGCCCGACGACGAAAGGCTCAAAAGATGGCTGTGACTTCGACGATGATCGCTCTCCGCACCCCCGCACCGGACTTCACCTTGCCCGACGTGGTTTCCGGAGGGATGGTTTCACTCTCCGACTGCACCGGTGACGGACTGCTGGTCATGTTCATCTGCAACCACTGCCCATATGTCCGCCACCTTCAGCAGGGCTTGGTCGAACTAGGCCGGGACTACGAGGACGGTCGCCTCGACGTGGTGGCCGTCGCCAGCAACGACCCCGTCATGTACCCCGACGACTCCCCCGAGAGGCTGGCCGAGACAGCACGACGGCTCGGGTACAGGTTCCCCGTCCTCTTCGACGAGACCCAGGATGTCGCCCGCGCCTATTCGGCGGTTTGCACGCCTGACTTCTTCCTGTTCGATGGCGACCACCTATTGGTGTACCGGGGTCAGTTCGACTCGAGCCGCCCCGGCAACGATCAACCGGTCACCGGCAGCGACCTCCGCTCGGCGATCGACTCCCTGCTCGAGGGAAGGCCGATCGATACCGAGCAAAGGCCGTCTATGGGTTGCTCGATCAAGTGGCGGGACGGCTGATCGTCAGGTGGTCCGAGCCCGGGCCATCCGCACGATGAGCAGCACGATTATCGCTCCGATGACCGACCCGATGATCCCAGCCGCGTCGATGTCGAATCGGGCGTCGAAGAGCAGGTTGCCAAGGAAACCACCTACCAACGAGCCACCGAGCCCGAGCAGCATGGTTCCCCAGAATCCCATCGAATCGTCCCCCGGCAACAACGCCCGGGCGATGAGTCCGGCCACCAATCCAACTATGAGCCAAATGATGATTCCCATGTCGTCCTCCAACTGATAGCCGCCAACGAGAGCGGCACTACCTGGCGAGGGTTGAGTACCCGTTCAACTCCCCTGCCAAACGGAAGCATCCGCCTGTAGGTTCGCCCGAGATGCCCAACATGACCGACTACGACACGGTCCGTGCAGGGTTTCGTATCGAGGTTCCCGAGCGCTTCAACTACACGATCGACGTCGTCGACAAGCGCGCCGTCGAGACGCCATCGCATCCAGCGCTGGTCGCGCTCGCACCCGACGGGGTGACCGCCGAGCGGTACGACTGTGCCGCAGTTTCGGCGCTGGCCAACAGGGCGGCGAACTTCCTCGAAGCGATCGGGGTTCGTCGGGGCGACCGGGTGCTGGTCCAATTGCCGAGAATCCCCGAGTGGTACTGGGTGTTATTGGGCTGCTTCAAGCTCGGTGCGGTACCCCTGCCCGGGACCACGATGCTCACCGAGGGTGACATCGAGTACCGCGTAAACCAAGCGGAGGCGACAACGGCGGTCGTTGATCCCGAAGGGGCCGACAAGGTCGACCGTGTGCTCTCCCGATGCCCGTCGCTCCGCTCGCTCGTCGTTGTCGGGCCGTCAAAGGGCGGATGGATCTCGTTCTCGGACGGGATGGAAGAGGCATCGGATGACGTCATCGCCCGTGGTCAGACGAGCGCCGACGACCCGCTGCTCATCTACTTCACGTCGGGGACCGTCGCCTACCCCAAGATGGTGCTGCATACCCACGCCTCGTATGGGATAGGACACGAGATCACTGCACGTTTCTGGCACGACCTCGGTCCCGACGATCTCCACTGGACGGTGTCCGACACAGGATGGGCCAAGGCGGCGTGGGGCAAGCTTTTCGGGCAATGGCGGGTCGGGGCCGCCGTGCTGCTCTGGGACATCAAGGGCAAGCCCGACCTGGATCGGATGTTGCGGATCATCGGCGAGCAGGGAGTCACCGGGTTCTGCGCCCCGCCGACCCTGTACCGCGGATTCGTCCAGATGGACCTCGATGCATACGACTGGTCCGCCCTCCGCCACTGCACCTCTGCGGGAGAGCCACTCAATCCTGAGGTGATCGCCATATGGAAGAAGGCGACCGGGCTGACGATCTATGACGGGTACGGGCAGACCGAGACGGTCAACATCGTGGCCAACTATCCGGCGCTGCCGGTCAAGCCGGGTTCGATGGGACGCCCCGCGCCGGGGTTCGACGTGGGCATCGTTGACGACGACGGAAACGAACTGCCGCGTGGAGAGGAGGGCAACATCGGGGTCCGGGTGGAGCCGGACCGGCCGGTAGGGCTGTTCAAGGAGTACTGGAGGGACCCCGAGCAGACCGCCCGGGTCTTCCGCAATGGCTGGTACCTCACCGGCGACCGGGGCACTGCCGACGACGACGGGTACATCTGGTTCGTCGGTCGCACGGATGATGTGATCATCTCGGCGGCGTACCGCATCGGGCCCTTCGAAGTCGAGTCGGCTCTGATCGAGCACCCCGCCGTGATGGAGGCGGCCGTGGTCGGCAAGCCCGACGCCGAAAGGGGTCAGATCGTCAAGGCATTCCTGATCCTCGCCCCCGGTTGGGAGGCGAGCGACGACCTTGCCGAAGAGATCAAGGCTCATTGCCGCCGGGTGACGGCCCCCTACAAGTACCCGAGGGAGATCGAGTTCGTCGCCGAATTGCCAAAGACCATCTCGGGCAAGATCAGGCGGGTCGAGCTTCGAGAGCGAGCTTGATCGCAGATTTCTCACCCGTCCCGCTGTGGAACCATGGGACGACCAAGCAGAGGAGATCGTCCATGACCACCGAACCCAGGTATCTAGTTCCAGGGATGACAACCGAGGAGTCGGTCAAGACACTCGAGGTGCTCAAGGACCGCATGATCGCTCTGGTCGATCTCGCGTTGACGCTCAAGCACATCCACTGGAACGTGGTGGGACCGCACTTCGTGGCGGTGCACGAGATGCTCGATCCCCAGCACGCCGCGGTCCAGGAGATGGTGGACAAGGTGGCGGAGCGGATCGCCACTCTCGGGGGCGAGCCGCGGGGAACCCCGGAGTACATAGCAAGCAACAGGGGATGGGACGACTACGAACTGGGTAGGGCCGCTACCAGCGAGCACCTCGCAGCGCTGAATCTCGTCTACGACGGCGTGATCACCAGCCACCGGGAGGCGCAGAGACGCTGTCCGAGCAGGACCCCGTCTCCGAAGACCTGATCATCGAACATCTCCGCAAACTCGAGCTTTTTCAGTGGTTCGTCCGGGCCCACCTGGAAAACTCCTCGGGCGAGTTGATATCCGCCGGCGTCGAAACCTTGGTGGAGGCGGCTGACAAGGCCGCGGTATTGGGCTAACGCTCCAAGGAGTTGCGCAGAGCGTCGAGCGACCTGTCCAGCAGCCGGGAGACGTGCATCTGTGAGATACCGACCTGAGCGGCGATCTCAGACTGGGTGAAACCGCGAAAGAACCGGAAATAGAGGATGCGGCGCTCCCTCTCGGGTCAGCGCGGACAGTGCCGGAGCCACCTCCTGCCAGCGCTCTGCCAGCGCCAGATCCGCGTCCTCGCCGCCGAGTTGATCCAACAGGCTGGGACGTTCTTCATCACCTCCGGCGGGCGCGTCGAGAGACACCGCCCCAAAGGCGTCGCCCGCCTGGAGTGCCTCGATCACATCCTCCTCGGTCATGTCGGTGGCTGCGGCGAGGTCCGACACTGTGGGCGTGCGGCCGAGCCTCTGTCCCACCTCGCTGCTGGCCCGGCTCACCTCGAGCGAGGCCTCCTTCAACCCACGAGGAACGCGGACAGACCACACCCGGTCTCGCAGGTGCCGCTTCAACTCCCCGAGGATCGTCGCCGAGGCGAAGGTGGAAAAGGTGGCGCCGTGCTCGGTGTCGAAGCGCTCCATCGCCTTTATCAAGCCGATCGACGCCACCTGCTCCAGGTCCTCGATCGATTCACCGCGTCCGGCGAACCGGCGGGCGAGATGGCGGGCGATCCCCGCATAGCGACCGAAGAGAGCATCCCGCGCCGCTCGGTCGGGAAGGGCGCCAAACAGCTCCGCTTCCTCCCAGTCAGAGACCGGTGTGAGGGGACCGGCGTCGATCTCGAACCAGACCCTCCCGCCGGGTGGTCCCTCGATCCCCCAACGATCGGAGAGCAACTCGACCAAGCGGAGACCCCATCCGGTTGCCGATTCGGCCACATCGGGATCGATCCCGGGCCCCAGGTCCGAAACTTCGACCCGCACCCTGCCGGGGCGGCTGATCACGGCCACTTCGATATCGGCCGGCCCCGACTGACGGCCGTGGATCACGCTATTGCTCACCAGTTCGGAAACGAGCAGCAGCACGTCGGTACGGCGGGCGGCGGGAAAACCAGTGATGTGTTGCGACACAGCGGCCCTCGCCTGGCCGGGGACCGCCACCGAGGATTCGAATGAAACCACTATCGGATCAGCCGACAGGGTCCCGCCTTCCCGCAGCGGCCAGCACGGTGAGAGCCACCTCGCCGTTTGCCGAGTCCACCTCGCACCCATCCACCAGCGCCTTGGCGATGTCCACCGGATCGAACAGCTGGTCGGGGCGAAGCGGGGCGGTTGGAAGACGCACCACCAACCCGTCGCCGTCGAGTTCCGCAGTCACCTCGATGACCTCGGATCCTGACTCCACCGCCGCCGTCGCCAGTTCGGATATGGCGAGCTTCAGGTCGGCCACACCCTCGTCGTCACAGCCTGCATGACGCGCCACACCGCCGACCAGCAGACGGAGCGTCCCCACGTATCGGGGGATGCCGGGGACCGAAATGCGAATTGGCCCCATCTTTCGAACCCTCTCAGTCGGCAAGTGCCTCTTCGACAGTGTCGAACACGGGAAAAGCCCCGTCGAGGCCTGTGATCTCGAGCAGCCTGGTGACCGGACCATCCTGGGCGACGAGCAACAACTCGCCATCCTCAGAGAGCCTCTGGCGGGTACCGATCACGAGACGAAGCCCGGTGGAGTCAATGAAACTCACCCCGCTCAGGTCGATGATCAGTCTCGAGCGATGCTTCAAGCACTGTTCGATCTGCTCCTCGAATGCGTCGACGGTGGAGATGTCCACCTCGCCCTGGAGGCACAGTATCGACCAGGTGCTGTCAAAGCGGGCTTGTATGTCGAGAGTGGCGGCCATAGACGGATCCCACACTTGGGGGCGTAATCGTAGTATTGGTAGGTGAGCGAAAAGCCGTCCGAAGTGCGGGTCGAAATGCCCGCTCATCCGTCGATGGTGCACCTGCTCCGCACCACGGCCGTTTCACTGGCCCCGCCCACGACCGATGTCGATCGTCTCTCCGATCTGGCGCTGGCGGTGAGCGAGGCCGCGGTCGAACTGCTGAAACTCCGGGGTGCCGACCAGGTTGAGATGCGGGTATACGATCGATCCGACTCGCTGCATGCGGCGCTCACGGTGTCGGCCGAGGTGCCTGCGGGATGGGTGCAGGAATGGGAGAGCTCGATCTCGGCCTTGGTCCTGAACTCGGTGGTCGAGGATGTACGGGTGGACACGACAGGCGATCAGGCCCGGGTCGAGTTCGTCTTTCGGACCGCCCCGGTTCAGTGATCGATCTCGAACCAGACGACCATGCCCTCGGACTGGGTGATCCCCCACCGGTCGGCGATGGTGTCGACGATGGCCAGCCCGCGGCCGGCGGCGACGTCTGGTGCCGGAAGACCCGCCGGCGCCACGAACAGAGGCCCCGGATAGGAAACCTCCAGCCGGACACTGTGGGCGTTTGACTCGATTACTACGACCAGCTGGCTGTCCTCGGGGGCACCGCCGTGTCGCACGGCGTTGGTGACCAGTTCGCTAGCCCCCAGCAACAGGTCGGAGAGCCGCTGGTGACCCACCAGAACCTCTCGGACAAAGGCCCTCACTTCGGCGGGCGCCGCCAAGGTCGGAAGAATGACCAACCGCGTCGGGGTGACCCGCTCTCCGTTGGAGCCGCTAACGCGAACAGTCGGCGATGGCGCAGCATCCGGGGGTCCCCTAGTGGGCCCCTCCCTCATGTTCTGGTCTCTCATGACCGGTCTCGTACCCCGCTTACCACAGATTCACACACAACCTCGAGGGCCGCGTGGATATTTGATTGGTTCCGTATCGGTTGGTTGTGGGTAAGAGCCGGCGATGACGAACAGAGGGACTTCGAGCGGAGACCCGTCGCCCGCGGTGATCGAGTTGCTGGTCGCCCTCGATGGTGCCCCCTCGTATCAAATCCTCGACCAAACCCGCCGCGTCCTCAAACGTCATCACAAGCTGGGGGGGCTATCGGTTTACCTCCAGGACCACGGAGGACAAACCCTCCGCCAACTTGAGGGAACAGAGGAGATTCCCATCGAGTACACGGCTGCCGGCGCGGCGGCCGAGGGAACCGAAACGGTCACCGAGGGTGACACGATGTGGGTCCCATTGGCGCACAGGGCAGAGCCACTCGGGGTTCTCGAGTTGACCGAACCCGACCCTCAGTTGCAACAAGCGGCGCGTGCCATCGGGATCGCCCTCGGCTCCGCCTTGGTCAGCAGCACGCGCCAGAGCGACATGGTCGAAAGAACGAGAGGCGGAGGAAGGCTGCAACTTGCCGCCACCCTGCAACGGGCCATCCTCCCGAGTCCGGAGTATGTTGACAAGCGCCTCGAACTGTCCGGTTTGATCGAGCCCGCATTCGACATCGCCGGAGACTCCTTCGACTACGCCGTGGACCACACCGTCCAGGTGGGCATTTTCGATGCGGTCGGCCACGGGTTGCGGGCAGCCATTCTCTCGGCGCTGGCCACCGCCGCCTACCGATATTCCCGGAGACGGGAAGAGTCCCCCGAGCAGGCCTACAAGCTCATCGACGAGGCCGTCGCCATCGAGGGATTCTCCCACGAGTTCGTCACCGGCCTGCTATGCGTGATCGACACCGACCGGATGGAGGCAACCGTGGTGAACGCCGGCCACATGCCGCCGCTCCTCTGGCGGAAGGGGAGTGTGAACTCCTTAGACCACGTCAAGCCGACGCTGCCCCTGGGGCTCGGCGGCACGCCATCCGAGGTGGCGATCGAACTCGAACCAGGCGACGTCCTGCTCCTCTACACCGATGGCATCGTCGATGCCACCCCCCTCCAAGGGAGCGCATGGGGTCTGGAGCGACTCATCGGACGGCTCACCAGCCACCCCGAGGCGGGCACGCTGAGCCGTTTCTGCCGGAGCCTGCTCGAAGAGCTCAAGGCGTACGTCGGGGCGGAACTTCGCGACGACGCCACGCTGTTGGCGGTACGCCTCGCCGGCTAAAAGGGACGGAGTCGCGTCCACTGGTATACCCTCCGGTTTGGTGACTCACGCCGAGATGGAAATCCACAGCAGCGACCAGTCGGGGGTGCCCGTCCTGGGTGTCAGTGGTGAGGTGGACCTGGCCACAGCACCAGCTCTGCAGACCGCCATGCTTGCGATGATGGGACGCGGATCTTCCCGGCTCATAATCGACATGTCCGACGTCACCTTCATGGATTCATCGGGGCTGAGCGCGCTGCTCGCCGCCCGGGATGCGGGCGGCGAGGGCTGCGAGCTGATTCTGGTGGTCGTGCCGGGGATGGTGCGCCGTTTACTGGACACCACCGCCATCGGGACTCTGTTCACTGTTTTCGAGTCTCTCGACGGCGCCCTGTCTTGACCTCAGGGTCAAATGGTGCTGCTGTCGTCGTCCGAGAGCATCTGGTCGAGCCGCTTCTCGATGTCGGCCTGGGTTTCGCCGGTGCGCTCCTTGATCGTGCCCACCAGCTGATCCCACTGACCCTTGGATCGGTCGAGGTCGTCATCGGTGAGCGAGCCCCAGGCTTCCTTCACCTTTCCCTTGACCTGGTCCCATTTGCCTTCCAGCTGCAAACGCTGCGCGTCCATGGTGCCTCCTCTGGCTTGTTGGACATCTATGAGATTCCCGGAGCGCACGCACCCCAAACCTTCCTGTCATCGGTTTGACACTCCCCGGGGGCGGGTATGCGCCTCTGGACCGGAAGGAGAGGACTGAACATGTACATCGGATTGGGCGCTCTCATTCTTATCCTGATCATTCTTCTGCTCATCTTCTGATTCCGACCGCTTTCAACAGCAAGAAGCCCGGCGACCCGCCGGGCTTCTTCTATGCCGGAGATGGACTACTTCGGGCGGTTGCGCCCTCTCATCCTCGGGAACCGAGGCGAGGCGTGGGCGTAGCAGAGGCTCCCAGGGTTGTACCTCGCCAGCAACGTGTTGCACCCGCGAGTGGCGCACACCCGCCCCGCGCCATGATCGAGGGGGGCGCTGCCCTTGGGCAGAGTGGTTCGTCCCCGTTCTACGGATTGTGTCAGTTCCATTTGCCGCCTCCCTGACCTGTTTCACACCGTTCCTTCCCGACGATCGCCCAGCCGAAACACCGGTTTGTCCTATTCCCGCGCTGGGTAATCAATGCGGACAATCGTTGAGGAGGGCGGGCCATGACAACAGCCAGCGTCGGGACAAGCCGGTGGGAGGAATTGCGCGAGCGATTCGGAGGAGTCGATACCCCAGCGGCGATCGCAGGGATGTTCACCGCTATGGGCGTGTTCTTGTTCTTGGCCGGTCTCGGAGCCGCTGGCGTTGGCGGTCTGGCGTTTCAGGTAGACACGGTCGACGTAGAGGGTGCCGCAGAAGAGATCTCATTGGTTGGGGGCATCCTCGCCCTCGTAGGTCTCTTCGTGGCGTTCCTCGTAGGAGGTTGGGCGGCGGGACGAATGGCGCGTTACGACGGTGGGCTAAACGGTGCCATGACCGCCTTCTGGATGCTCTTGCTTATCGTGATATTTGCCGCTCTCGGCGCATGGATAGGCCAGGAATACAATGTCTTTGCCCAGATGAACCTCCCGGATTGGGCGGCCGGTTGGAGCGGTGACGAGATCACCGCCGCCGCTGTCATTGGTGGGGTACTGGGCCTAGTCGTGATGTTCCTCGGCGGGTTCGTCGGTGGAAAGTGGGGCGAGGCCTATCACCGCAAGGCTGATGCCGCTCTCGCCGATGCCGCTCGGAGTGAGCCGCCGCCCCCCATAGTCTGATCGCCACTCCGGCGGCGGGCAGAGATGGCCCGGCATACAATCGGACATCATGACAACCACCGCTCCCGCCGCCGCGCCCCCTTTCGGCTCGGTGTTCGCCGGACAGATGGCGCTCACCACCTTCGAAGGAGACCGATTCGAACCGGCGAAGATCCGCAAGACCGGGCCCTTGGAGCTTCACCCCGGGGCTCACGTCCTCCACTACGGCAGTTCGTGCTTCGAGGGCCTCAAGGCCTACCGCGGTGCCGACGGCTCGGCGCGGATCTTCCGTCTCGACGCCCACGTGACCCGCATGCAGGAGAGCGCCCGGTTGCTCTGCCTACCGGTCCCTCCGGCGGAGTTGCTCGAGGCCATGGTGATCGACACGGTCACGGCAAATCGGGAGGAGATCCCGGAACCACCAGGCTCGCTATATCTGCGGCCAACCCTCATCGGGACCACTCCTAACGTGGGTGCGGCGGCATCGCCCGCCAGCAACGGTCTGCTCTACGTCATCGCCTGCCCGGGGGGGGACTACTTCGTCGGCGGAATCCGACCCCTCCGTCTGGTGATCGAAACCGAGGCGATGCGGGCAGTGCCCGGTTTTGGTGAGGCAAAGGCGGGAGCCAACTACGCGGCGGCCCTGCGCATCGTGGTGGCGGCCAGGGACGATCATCAGGCCGACCAGGTGCTCTTTGCCCCCGGCGGCGACGTCCAGGAGACCGGCGCCACCAACTTCCTCCTTCTCGACGACAGAAGAGTGATCACAAAGCCGCTCGACTCTTCCTTCCTCCACGGCGTCACCAGGTCGGCGGTCCTGACCATCGCCGCCGATCTCGGATACTCAGTGGCGGAGCGTCAGCTGGTCGTCGCCGAGGTGCTCGATTGGGCACGTCGCGGCGAAGCAGCGTTGTCGGGCACCGCTGCGGTGCTCTCCGGGGTGGGGACGCTGGTACTGGACGGCGAGGAGCGCCCCGTCGGAGATGGTCAAGTGGGGTCCAACACCCTCAGGCTCAGGTCGGCGCTGACCGACATCCAGTTTGGCACGGCCGATGACACCCACGGTTGGGTCACGACGGTCTGAGGTCAACTCGGCGCGTCGAAAACGGCCACCAACTCGGGAAGCCTCCGCCGCAAACTCCGCTCCGCCAAGGCCGAGCCAAACCGCCAGATCATCGCCCCGTAGAGGGCGGCCACCAGTGCGCCGACCCCCCCGAAAGCGGCCCCTCCCCTGAGGATGGCGAAGACAACTGCCGCCAGCGCAGGGATGAACAAGACGCCGGCCGCGAGCAGACCCAGCAGTCCGAAGACCGCCTGTCTCCCGTTGTAGGTCCTCTTCCCGAAGGCGGACCCCTCGGGCAACGGGTACCCGGCATAGATCGAGAGCACGTTCCCCACGCCGAGCCACAGCAGGAACCCAGCCACCGATGCCAGGACCCCGCCAGGAAATGTCACCCAGGCGCTCCCCAGACCCGCACCGGCCAGCGACCCGATCAGAGCAGCGGGAAGCACCACGATCGCCAGGGCCAGGTTCTTCCCCCGCAGGACCGAGCCCATGGCGAGTGGCGCCACCGCGTATCCCCACAGGGTCCGTCCATCGGCGCCGAACTGGTTGCTCGCCAGAGTGATCATGGCCGACATGGCAATCACCGCACCGAGGTAGCCGCCGTAGCCGGAAGCGAAGAGCTCCGAGGCGGAGCCAAAGAGAAGAACGACCACCACCGTCACCGCCCCGAGTAACTGCTGTCGGATCCGCCCGTCCCTGGCGAAGTAGCGGAGTTCCTTGGCGGCGACTCCGCCCGCTGGGCCCGAAGGGAGCAGCCGTACCACGAACCGCGGTGGCAGGGCGAGGATGGCGCCGGTGGAGTGGACCCGCTCGGCACGAGCCGTCTCGGGCCTGGTGAGGAGGCGGTTGAGGGCCCTCCACCAGACCCATAGCCCAATCACCACCCAGACGAGGCCGTAGAAAAGCCACAGCACACCCACGGGTTGGCCCGCGGCGGACAGGGCGGCAGCTCGGCCAAGGGCGCCGGTCGGAAGCCATGCGAGCGCAGTCCGTAGCGCCGGGCTTTGCCAGTCGCCGAAACCCGAGATCATGGTCTCGATCTGTTGCGACCCGAGGGCTAAGGCGGTCCCGAGCAGGGCTGCCAGGATCCCACCGAGTTCCCGTCCCCGGCGCGACGAGAGCACCGTTGCGAACGTGGTGGCGATCACCCTGGCCCACACCACGGACGAGACCAGCGCCACGGCGACCGCCGCTACCACCACCGCCACCGCCGGGCCGCCGGTGCCGAGACCTCTGACGGCTCCGCCGAGCGTCAGTGCCGTGGTCAGTGCTCCGGGGCCGACGAGGGCGGCCGCGGCCAAGCCGGTGGCGAGGTTGATGCCCGGCAAGGGAAACAGGGCAAACCGGCGGGGATCGAGGGTCTCATCGAGCGCGCCGGTGAACAGCGGTACCACTAGCCAGAGGGCGAAGACCATCGTGAAGACGAGCGAAGTCATCAAAACCGGATCGGCCGAGGCGGCGATGAGTCCACCGGCACCGAGCCCAGCACCGACACCGAGCGCCACCGCCATGATCCACATCAGCAGGAAGAGGACGATCCCGACCAGACCGGAACGGGTGACGCCGCGGCGAAGGAGCCGCAGCTTCAGTCTGACGAATACCCCAACCACTCCAAGTCACCTTTCTCGGTGATCATCCCGCCCACCAGTTCCACGAAGACACCCTGGAGGCGGCGACCGTCGGTCACCTCGTCCATCGTGCCGTGGACGAGCACCCGTCCGCGGTCGATGATGACCAATCGGTCGCATACCCGCTCGACCTGGTCGAGCACGTGGCTGGAAAATACGACCGTGCCCCCGGAGGCGGTGTGACGGTGCAGGACCCGTTCCATGATCTGCGTCGCCACCGGGTCGAGCCCCGAGAAAGGCTCGTCGAGGAAGATCACACGCGGGTTGTGGAGCAGGGCGCAACAGATGGCAATCTTGCGCCGCATCCCCGTGCTGTAATCGGCAACGAGGGTGTCGGCGTCGTCTTCGAGGTCCACCATTTTGAGCAGCTCATCGCGGCGGTGGGAGATGGTTGCCGGGTCCATGCGACGCAGCAGCCCGTTGAACTCGATCAGTTCCCGGCCGCTCAGTCGGTCGAAGAGAATCGGGTCATCGGGCACAACCCCGATGCGCGCCTTGGCGTGGATCGGGTCCTCCCAGACGGCGATCCCTTCGATGCGAACCTTTCCCGCGTCGGGCCGGAGCAGGCCGGTGGCCATCCGGATGAGGGTGGACTTGCCCGCGCCGTTGGGGCCGAGGATCCCGAACATCGACCCGGCCGGTATGTCGAAACTGATGCCGTCCACCGCGGTCTTCTCCCCGAATCGCTTGGTGAGAGCCTCGAACTGGACGGATGCGTGCAACGTACCGGTCATGTGCTCGGTATTGGCAGGATCGTCCCGGGACTATTGAGGAGTAGGCGATGAGCGAGTTGATGGACCTTCGACATGGCTTCACCCGTGATGACTTCGACGACCGGGGCATTCTGGTCGGGCAGGTGGACGATGCCAGAGTCGCGGTCGTAGCCGCCGGGGACCAGATCCACGCCATTGGCGCCTCCTGCACGCATTACCACGGCAATCTCGACCAAGGCGTCTTCGACGGCACCTGCCTCCGCTGTCCGCTCCACCACGCCAGGTACGACCTGGTGACCGGTGAGCCGACCGCGCCGGCCTTCGCCCCGGTGGCGGTGTACGACATCGAGGCCGACGGCCAGCGACTCCGGGTCAAGGGAAAGCGTCCGGCCCCCCCTCCCCCCCGGACCGAGGAGGAGAGCAACGTGGTGATCGTCGGGGGTGGTGGCGCCGCTTTCGCCGCCGCCGACAGACTCCGCAAGCGAGGGCACAAAGGCCGGGTTGTGATGATCAGCGACGACACCAGACCGGCATACGACCGGCCGAATGTGTCCAAGGACTATCTCGCAGGTGAGGCCCCTGACGAGTGGATGCCGCTCGCTTCCGATTCGGACCTGAGCGATCGCCAGATCGAGGTCCTGACCGGGGAGCACGTGACCGCAATCGACCGGGAACGCTCGGAGGTGGTCCTCGAGGGGGGTGATCGGATCGGCTACGACTCGCTGCTGCTCGCAACCGGAGCAGAGCCGATCCGGCTCCCGGTGCCGGGGGCGGAGCGTGGATACCTGCTCCGCACCATGGACGACGCCGATCGGATCATTGCTGCCGCCTCTGAGGCGAGCAGTGCGGTGGTGGTCGGGGCCGGGTTCATCGGTCTCGAGGTGGCTGCATCGCTGAGAAACCGCGGGCTAGAGGTGACGGTGGTTGCGCTCGAGACCGAGCCACTCGAAGCGGTGATGGGACCCGAGTTGGGAGCCGCCATCCGGGCCGACCACGAAGCCAATGGCGTCCGCTTCCGGATGGAAGCCTCGGTCGAGCGGGTCGAGGAAGAAGCTGTCGTCGTCGACGACGGGTCGAGCATCCCCGCTGACCTGGTGGTGATCGGGATCGGGGTCAAACCCCGGACTTCACTCGCCGCCGATGCCGGACTCGAGGTGGACGACGGGGTGTTGGTCGACGAACGGCTGCGAAGCAGCGACCCTGCGATCCTGGCGGCGGGCGACGTCGCCCGGTTCCCCTACGGTGACGACAGGATCAGGATCGAGCACTGGGTGGTTGCCGAGCGCCAGGGACAGGTCGCCGCCGACGTGATCCTCGGCGACGATTCGTCATTCTCCGACGCTCCCTTCTTCTGGAGCGTCCACTTCGGCGTCCGCATCCGCTTCGTCGGCTACGCGGGCGGGCACGAGGAGCGCACGATCGTAGGTGACCTGAGGTCGGATGGCGCCGTCTTCTACCGCCGGGCGGGGAGCATCGTGGCGGTGGCGACCGTGGGAAGGGACCGCCTTTCCCTCGAAGCCGAAGTCGCCCTCGAGCGGGGAGACCAGGACTCACTGGAGCGCATGGCTGCCGATTGACTGGGCCGCGAAAGGTTCCCTTTCCGATACCAGCCGGGACAGGTCGGCCCGATCTACGCTCATCGAGCCGGTCCAACCGGTCCCTCTTCCCCACGGTATAGCCAGCCGCGTCAGAGCGCGAAAACTGAGTTCATTGCGAGGCTGGATACCATTGACGTAATTACACCAATGGGAGTAGTGTAATGGTCCCAAACCACCACATCCTGTGGGTCGCTTCCCCCGAGCCACAACATGTTGTGGTCCAGCCTCCGGGCAGGATCATCTTGGGCAGCCCCGGCAAACACCGGCAACCTGCTGTCCATAGGTGGGGACGGGTCGCCTGAAGGGCGGTCGGAGACGTTGAGGCACGGGAGGCAGAAGAGATGGCACGCCGCACCACCACCGGTCTTCGGATCGATCGCCGCTTCACCCAACCGGGTGTAGATCCCTACTCGACGATCGAGTGGTCGCCGTCGCGATTCGCGCATCACCAACCCCGACGGGTCGGTGGTGTTCGCCATGGAGGACGCCGAGATCCCGGCCTCGTGGTCGCAGGTGGCGGCGGACATCATGGTGTCGAAGTACTTCCGCAAGGCCGGCGTCCCCCGCGTGGACGAGTCGGGGAATCCGGTCCTCGACACCGAAGGCAACCCCGTCACCGGGCCGGAGACCTCGGCGCGTCAGGTGTTCGACCGACTCGCCGGTACCTGGCGGCGGTGGGGTGAGGAGAACGGGTACTTCGCCTCGGGCGACGACGCGGCCGCCTTCGAGGACGAGATCAAGTACATGCTCGCCAACCAAATTGCCTCCCCCAACAGCCCGCAGTGGTTCAACACCGGGCTCCACGACGCATACGGGCTCACCGGCCCCGCCCAGGGGTTCTGGTACATCGACCCCGACACCGAGGAAGCGGTCCCCTCCCCCGACGCCTACAGCCGCCCCGCCCCGCACGCTTGTTTCATTAATGCCGTCACCGACGATCTGGTCAGCCCCGGCGGGATCATGGACCTCTGGCTACGAGAGGCGCGGCTTTTCAAATTCGGTTCAGGTACTGGCTCGAACTTCTCTTCGATCAGAGCCGAGAACGAGCCCTTATCCGGTGGTGGGAAATCGTCCGGAGTCATGTCCTTCCTCAAAATCGGTGATCGGGCGGCGGGAGCCATCAAGTCGGGCGGCACCACCAGGCGCGCCGCCAAGATGGTGATCCTCGATCTCGACCACCCCGACATCGAAACGTTCATCGACTGGAAGAAGATCGAGGAAGACAAGGCCAGGGTCCTCATCCAGCACGGCGGCTACCCGGCCGACTTCAACGGTGAGGCGTACGCCACCGTGTCCGGGCAGAACTCGAACAACTCGGTGCGGGTCCCCAATGACTTCGTGCGCAAGGTGATCGAGGACGGCGATTGGGAGCTCGTCGAGCGGACGACGGGCAAGGTACGCAAGACGATCAAGGCTCGTGAGCTCTGGCGTCGAGTCGCCGAGGCTGCGTGGTCGTGTGCCGACCCCGGTGTCCAGTTCGACACCATCATCAACGAGTGGCACACCAGCCCCGCGGGGGGACGAATCCGCGCAACTAACCCGTGCGCGGAATATGTTTTTCTTGACGACACCGCCTGCAACCTCGCCTCGATAAACCTGGTGAAGTTCCTCGACGAGGAAACCGGTGTGGTGGACGTCGATTCCTACCGGCACGCCATCCGGCTGTGGACCATCGTCCTCGAGATCTCGGTGACCATGGCCCACTTCCCATCCGAGGAGATCGCCTGGGGGTCGTACTGGTATCGCACGCTCGGTCTGGGGTACGCCAACCTGGGCAGCCTCCTGATGCGGTCGGGGATCCCATACGACTCCGACGCCGGCCGCGCCATCGCCGGCGCCCTGACTGCCACCCTCACCGGTGTCGCCTACGCCACATCGGCCGAGATGGCGGCGGCGGTCGGACCATTCGCCCGCTTTGCCGAGAACCGCGACGCCATGCTCCGGGTGATGCGCAACCACAGGCGCGCTGCATACGGCGCCGGGCAGGCGGAGTACGAGGGGTTGTCGCACCATGTGATGGGGATCGATCCGGCACACACCCCTGCCAACCTGCTGGAGGCGGCGCAGAGCAGTTGGGACCTCGCGTTGGAGTTGGGCGAGGAGCACGGCTACCGCAATGCCCAATCCAGTTGCATCGCGCCAACCGGAACCATCGGCCTCCAGATGGATTGTGACACCACCGGGGTCGAGCCCGACTTCGCATTGGTCAAGTTCAAGAAGCTCGCCGGGGGCGGCTACTTCAAGATCGTCAACCAGTCGGTGGCGCCCGCACTCCGAACGCTCGGGTACGGCGAACAGCAGATCGAAGACATGGTCCGCTACGTGATCGGCACCTCGATGTTGGAGGGTGCCCCGCACATAAACCGCCAGATACTCGGCGAGAAAGGTCTCACCGAGACCGAACTGGACCAGATCGACGCCACGCTCGGTGGGGTCTTCGAGCTGCGCCACGCCTTCAACGTCTTCGTCCTCGGGGAAGCGGTATTGCAGCGGCTCGGTTTCGAGGTGGACGACTACACCTCGTTCGATTTCGACCTGCTGCGCGAACTCGGGTTCACCCGCGAGCAGATCAGGAAAGCGACCGATCACATCTGCGGAACGCAGACGATCGAAGGCGCGCCTCACCTGCTGTCAGAGCATCTCCCCGTCTTCGACACTGCAAACAAGAACGGCCGACTGGGGGAGCGGTATATCCACCACACCGGTCACATCAAGATGATGGCGGCAGTGCAGCCGCTGATCAGCGGGGCCACGTCGAAGACGATCAACCTCCCCCACGAAGCCACGATCGAGGACATCGAGGAGTCCTACATGCTGTCGTGGGAACTCGGGGTGAAGTGCATGGCGCTCTACCGCGATGGCTCCAAGGCCAGCCAACCGCTCAGTTCCGGCTCCGACGAAGGGCAATCAGACGAGGAGAGCGACGAGCTGGCGGCGGTCCACCAGGTGGAGAAGCAGATCCTCTGGGGACGGATCCCCGTCGGTCTCTCCCCCACCCAGGCGTACGCCCAGGGGATGCACCCGCCGCGGTTCATGCTCCCGGCGCGTCGTGCCGGTTGGACACAGGAAGCTCGTATTGGCGGGCACAAGCTCTACCTACGCACCGGCGAGTACGACGATGGGACCCTCGGCGAGCTGTTCATCGATCTGGCCAAAGAGGGCGCCACGCTGCGTGGGATCCTCTCCTGCTTCGCCATCGCCGTCTCCAAGGGTCTGCAGTACGGGGTGCCACTCGACGAGTTCGTAGACACCTTCACCTTCCAGACCTTCGAGCCGCGGGGCATGATCGAAGGCCATCCCAACATCAAGATGGCCAACTCGATCGTGGACTACGTGTTCCGGGCGCTGGCCGTCGAGTACCTGCACAGGGACGAGCTTGCCCAGGTCCCTCCGCAGCGTGACGGCGACCTGCCCGAACCACCCAAGGGCGTGGCCGCCGAGGCGGGTCTTCAGGTCGAGCTCTTCGACCATGCCGCCGAGCGCGACGTCGATGCCCTCAAGGCGGCGGCGTCCTTCGTTGATGGCCAGCCGTCCAACGGTCACTCCTCGGACCCATCCGTCGACGGCCGGGAGCCAGACGATCGGTCGCCCGACGTGGCGCATCCGGTTCCAAGCCGCCAGACGGTGGCATTGGCGGCAGAAGCCGGGACCCGGGCGATGCAGGCGGCGTTGGAGGACATGATGGGCGACGCACCGTTGTGTGACGTGTGCGGCCACATCACCATCCGCAACGGCAGCTGCTACAAGTGCCTCAACTGCGGGAACTCCCTGGGGTGCAGCTGATGGAGAGCTTCGACTGAGCGGGAAGGTCCTGGCATGCGACGAGGTTGCACACTGCAATAATCCGTAGCTGGAGGCGAAGTGAAACCCGTGCTGGAGCTGGTCGAGCTCTCGATGCCGTGGATCGGGGTGGACCCATTCATCATGACCGTCCACCATGTGGATCATTACCCGGCAGGGAACGAGTGGCAGGGTCCGGCGGCCGACCTCGACGGGCGGCGTCTCAGCGCCGACTTCTCGTACCGCGACGGCTGGAGCATGTACCACGGGATCAGGGTTCCCGGCTTCCCCCAACACCCCCACCGCGGTTTCGAGACGGTCACCGTGGTCCGCCGCGGGTACATCGACCATTCCGACTCGCTCGGGGCGACGGCTCGCTACGGCGAGGGCGACACCCAATGGCTCACCACCGGGTCGGGGATCCAGCACTCAGAGATGTTCCCGCTGGTGAACGGAGAGGGGTCCAACGACCTCGAACTTTTCCAGATCTGGCTCAATCTTCCACCGGAGTCGAAGATGGTTCCGGCCCACTTCTCGATGCTTTGGTCAGAGGAGATACCGACCGTGGTCGCCGAGGGGGGCATGGTGACGGTGGATGTCATCGCCGGCACTCTCGACGGGCACCGTGCTCCTCCACCGCCGCCCGATTCGTGGGGATCGCGCTCCACATCAGACCTCGCAATCTGGCTGATCAGGGTGGCGCCCGGAGCAACATGGAACGTCCCCGCCGCCCCTGCCGGGGTGAATCGGGTGCTCCACTGCTACCTCGGCTCCGATGTCACCGTAGGAGGTGCCCCGGCCGCTGCCGGCATCGGGCTCCGGCTCGCCGACACGATCGACATCCCGATCGTCAACCGGGCGGGGCCTGCCGAGTTCCTGCTTCTCCAGGGCCGACCCATAGGTGCTCCGGTGTTCCAGATGGGACCGTTCGTGATGAACAGCGCCGAGGAGATCCAGCAGGCGTTGCTCGATTACCGGAGCACCGAGTTCGGCGGCTGGCCCTGGTCGAGCCGGGAGCCGGTGCACCACCGCACATCGGGTCGGTTCGCCCTCCACGCCGACGGCCGGGTGGAAGAGAGACCGGCCGATCAAGATCGGGGAGCCAGCCCGCTGAGCAATCCACATGCTGCCGGCCTTCTTCGTGTAGACATGTCGGACTGATGGAGCAGGAGCCACCCGCTAACGAATCGGACGAACCACGGGCTGCCGAGCCGGTCGAACCAACCGAGCCGGGCGAGCCTGTAGAGGTGACAGCCGATCCGAGCGAGCCAATCGAGCCGATCGAGGTACCAGCCGATCCGAGCGAGCCAATCTGGCCGGCAGACCCACCTGCCGATCCGATCGAACCGATCGAGCCAAGCGAACCGATCGAGCTCGAGGTGCAAGCAGGTCCAGGGCCGAGCGACCCGGCAACGGATGCTCCTGGGTCAGCGCCTGAGTCGGTGCCAGAGTCGGTGATTGCCGTGCCGGTTGCAGCCACCGGGCCAACCCGCCAAGAACTCGAGGCGAGGATCGCCCAGCTCTCGTCGGAGCTGGAGGAGGTCAAATCCGCCGGTCCCCCGCGTCACCCCGTTCGAACGACGATCAGCTGGGTTTTGCTGGTGCTGGCTTCGTTGGGGGTCGTGGCGTCGACCTTGTCGTTCTGGGTGCACGAGACGTTGTTCGACACCGATCGGTTCATGGCGGTTGTCGAGCCGGTACTGCGCGACCCCGCCGTAGACAGAGCACTCGCCACCCGACTCGGTGACCAGGTGGTGACTGCACTCGATCCGGAGACCCGGGTCAACGACGCCCTGGACCGCATCCAGGAGAGAGTGGCCGAAGAGATCAGCCAGGACGTCGGTAGCGGCGGCGTGGTGCGAACCGCCATCGAACAGCGGCTGTCGGCGGCGCTCGACAACCTGGGAGCGAGCATCGCCGGCGCAGTCGAGGGGGCGCTACGCAGCGCAATCGATGCGATTGTCGGCTCCGATCAATTCGAGAACCTGCTGGTCGAAGTGACCGAAAGGGCGCAACCACGCGCCGTCGCTCTGCTCCGTGGCGATTACGACCAGCTTCCAAACACTGTTGTCGCCGAGGGCAAAGTCACCATCAACCTTCTGCCGCCGATAGCAGAGGCGTTGAGGAGTGTGGCCCAGCGCGGGCTGGACCTGCTTGGGATCGACGCCACC
Organism: uncultured Actinomycetes bacterium; assembly: GCA_963824995.1. Lineage (GTDB taxonomy): Bacteria > Actinomycetota > Acidimicrobiia > Spongiisociales > DATADW01 > DATADW01. The sequence continues at coordinate 234,444 of CAWGRK010000001.1, forward strand.
ATCCCGACGATCGACCCCGGCGAGGAGCACGGGGCTGCGCTCCAGAAACTCTCGACCGCCCTCGGCTTCGAGCTACCTCCGGACTTCGGTCAGGTCACGGTGATGGACGCCGACACCCTTGCCGAGTACCAGGCGGTGATAAGGACCTTCGACCGGCTCGTCTGGCTGCTGGTGGTCATCACCATCCTCCTGATGGTGGCTGCGGTGCTGGTGGCGGTACGCCGCCTCCCCATGATCGGCTGGGTCGCTCTTGGCGCAGTGGTCGCCTTGGTCCTCACCGGCCTCTCCATCCGGTTGGTGGAGAGCAGGGTCCTCGAGGCCTTCACCCACCCCGAGGGTCAGGCAGCCGCCGAGGTGATCCTCGACCAGCTCATCGGCAGCCTGCGCGGCACCGGGATCCTCGTCGCAGCCGTGTTTGCGGTGATAGCCCTCGTGATCCTGGTGATGTCGCTGCGGAGGCGGACCGCCACCGCCTGAGTCCCGGGCGATCTCAAACTCCGCAGTTATGGTCGACCGTATGCGGTCATCTCGGCTGATTCGGCGCGCCCTCGCGCTCACCGTTGCGCTGTCCTTGGCGCTGTCGGTCCCAACCAGTGCCGGGGCCGCGCCCTCCACCCCCTCGGAGTGTCTTGCCTACACCGGCAACCAGTTCGCCGAGCTGTTCGACACCGCCCAACTTCCCAACCTCGAGACCCTCGACCCGCTGCCGGCGATCACCGGCGACGCAACCCGCGACGCCGCCATCAGGGAGGCAGCCGAAGAGCGCGGTTACGAACTCCGTCCCGTCCCGGTCGAACCGCTCCCCTGGGCAGATGGGTTCCAACTCCAGGCCGAGGCGGCGGCGGCATGGGAGTCGCTCCAGTCGGCTTCGGCCGGCGCCGGCGTGCCGCTGCTCATCGTCTCCGGTTACAGGAGCGTGGACGACCAACGCGTCACCTTCCTCGACCGGGTGGGGAGATACGGCTCGGTGGAGGCGGCTCTGGCCTGGGTGGCACCGCCCGGCTACTCCAAGCACCAAACCGGATATGCGGTGGACATCACCCAATCGGGGTGGGACCGCACCGGGTTCGCCGGCAGCCCCGCCTTCGGCTGGCTCACCGCGGACAACTACGCGGTGGCCCAGGCTCACGGGTTCATCCCCAGCTATCCGCCCGACGCCGCCTGCCAGGGCCCGAACCCGGAGCCATGGGAGTTCACCTATGTCGGGGTCGGCCAGGTGGCATGTGGGGGTCTCAACATCGGGATCCCGCCCCGCATCCAGGCCGAGGGGACCGACGGATCTCTCGACGACCTGAGAGTCTGCCCCCACCAACCACTTGCCCGCGGGGCCATGTCCGACTTCCTCTCCAATGCGCTCCGGCTCGGGCCATCGGCGGGGGACACCTTTGTCGATGACAACGGCCACTGGTACGAGGCTGGGGTGGAAGCGCTCGCTGCCGCCGGCATAACCGAAGGCTGCAATCCACCCGCCAACGACCGTTTCTGCCCGGACCGGTTGGTGACGCGGGGGTCGGTGGCGGCGTTCCTGGTACGCGCTCTCGGGCTGCCCGACGCCACCGGCGACACATTCACCGACGACAACGGCTCCGTGTTCGAAGGTGAGATCGAGGCGCTGGCGGCCGCAGGGATCACCGAGGGGTGCACGCCGGCTGGAGACCTCTACTGCCCCGACGAACCGGTGACCCGCAACCAGATGGCCGACCTTCTGGAAAGGGCGCTCGGGATCACCATCGAAGGCCCGGGCACCTTTGTCGACGACGAGTCGTCGTCCTTCGAACCGGACATCGAGTGGCTCGCCGCCGAGGGCATCACGACCGGTTGCAATCCGCCCGAGAACGACCACTTCTGCCCCGATGAACCCGTCACCCGGGCGCAGATGGCCAGCTTCCTCGACCGAGCGCTCGACCTACCCAAGGCCGACGGCGACCGGTTCAGCGACGACGACAACTCGACCCACGAGGCGGCGATCGAACGTCTGGCCGCCGCCGCGATCACAACCGGGTGCGGCACCGGACTCTATTGCCCAGACGAACCGGTTACGCGGGCGCAGATGGCCAGCTTCCTCGACCGAGCGCTCGACCTACCCAAGGCAGACGGCGACCGGTTCAGCGACGACGACAACTCGACCCACGAGGCGGCGATCGAACGTCTGGCCGCCGCCGGGATCACCGGCGGGTGCGACGCCGGCGGCACCCTCTACTGCCCCGACGATCCAGTGACCCGTGGGCAGATGGCGGCATTCCTCCACCGCGCCGCTCAACTCGGCTGAATCTGCTCCCCGATCGATCCCACAGCCGGTGCCAGCAACCAGAGGGCAACGGCGGCGAGCACATGCCATACGGCGTGTCCCTGGAGCAGGCTGTCGGGGCGGCAGAACGGGGCACCGCTGCGTGTCAACGTCCCTATCAACGCCCCGACTCCGAGGGCGGCCATCGCGGTGACGATCGAGCGGCGCAGCGCCGGTCGCACCCGGGCGCGCTGTAAGGAGAGCGCTACCGCCGCGATCGCCAAACCCGCCTGAACGAGATCTCCCGACTCCGGTGCCACCGCCACCACCGGGGCCACCGCCGCCACCGGCAGGACCCACCACGCGGCGGAGAGCGGCCTTCCCGCCAGGTCCGAGGCCGCGTCCACGGCCACATATGCGGTCAGCGCCACCAGGGGAAGGTCGTGCGCCAGGTCGGCCCATGGCGGGTATGGACCGTGCAGCGCCAAAGACCCGGCACCGTTGAGGGCTACCAGGATCCCGAATACGGGGTGGCTCGGCTTGCGGGCGAGAATGGCCACACCGGCGACGACGAAGGCCAGGCTGGAGACCGCGTTGACCGGCTGTCCGAGAAACCCTGTGCCGAACTGCTCGCAGTCGAAATCGGGCCCAGCCATTCCGGCGTCAGTGAGCGCGGAATGCTGGGTGAAGCGGGTCTTGTCCACGTGACACCGTACCGCCCTGCCGATCACCCGTTGCGACCCCGCAACCTCGGGTTATGGTGGTCCTACAAACGATTGCGCCTGCAATAGGTGATTCCCCACAGTGGGCGTCTCCGTGAGGGCGACGAAGGGAGGCCGTCGATGTCGAGCCCGGTTCTCAGCCGGTCTGTCGGGTGGATCGGGACAGGTCGCATGGGTTTCGCCCTCGCCGGCCGTCTGCTCGATGCCGGTGCCGATCTGCGCGTGTGGAACCGAACCAGGTCCAAGGCGGAACCGCTTACGGAGAATGGGGCCAAGCTCGTCGATTCGCCGGCCGAACTCGCCGACGCCGACGTGGTGTTCACCATGGTGGCCGGTCCCGACGACGTCCTCGAGGTCACCATCGGGCCCAATGGGGTCCTGTCGCGGGACGACGTCAGGCCGTCTGTGCTCGTGGATTCGACCACCATCGACCCGGCGACCTCGGCCACGCTCCGCGAAGAAGCGTCGGCCCGGGGAACGGCAGTTCTGGCCGCACCCGTGTCGGGAAACCCCAAGGTCGTCGCGTCGGGGCGGCTGACGGTGGTGGTTTCGGGGCCGCAGGATGCCTACGAGATGGCCCGGCCCTACCTGGACCACTTTGGGCGGCGGGTCACCTACGTGGGACCGGGAGACGAGGCGCGGCTGGTCAAGATCTGCCACAACCTGATGCTGGGTGTTGTCACTCAGAGCATGGCCGAGATCACCGTGCTCGCCGAGGCGGCCGGGGTGAGCCGGGCGTCGTTCCTCGAGTTCCTCAACGACAGCGTCATGGGTTCCACCTTCACCCGCTACAAGACGCCCGCATTCGTCAAGCTCGACTACTCGCCCACCTTCACCATGGAACTCCTCCGCAAGGACTTCGAGCTGGGTCTCGATACCGCACGCCAACTCGACGTCCCTCTGCCCCTCTCGGCGCTGGTCCACTCCATGGTGATGGAGGCAATAGGCCTCGGGTACGGTGATCAGGATTTCGCTTCGTTGTTGGACAAGGAGGCCCGGGCGGCGGGCCGAGAGCTCACACCCGAAGATGCCGACGTAGGTGACGGGCTGGGATGAAGGACGGTCGACGATGCAGCTTCTGAAGGAACTGATCGAGGCCGGCGGCACCCGCCTCTGGATCGGCGGGGAGTGGCGCGAGGCGTCCGACGGGGTCGCCTTCGACGTCCTCGATCCCGCCACCGGTGAGTCGATCACCTCAGTGTCGTCCGGATCCGCCGATGACGCCGACGCTGCGGTGTCTGCGGCTGCCGCGGCAGCCGAGGAGTGGGCAACGACACCACCCCGCGACAGGGCCGAGATCCTGCGCCGCGCCTTCGAGTTGATGGCCGGTGAAGCTGATGGGTTCGCCGAACTGATCGTGGCCGAGATGGGCAAGGCATTGACCGAAGCGCGGGGCGAGGCGACCTACGCCGCCGAGTTCTTCAGGTGGTACTCGGGGGAGGCGGTTCGCAACGAGGGCTCACTGATGACCGCCCCCGCCGGTGACAAGCGGATCATCTCGATCCACCAACCGGTTGGGGTCTCGCTGCTGGTGACACCCTGGAACTTCCCCGCCGCCATGGCCACCCGCAAGCTCGGCCCTGCCATCGCCGCCGGGTGCACGACCATCCTCAAGCCTGCTTCGGACACGCCGCTGACGGCCCTGGCCATGGCACGCCTCCTCGACGAGGCCGGTCTCCCCCCGGGTGTGGTCAACGTCATCCCCTCCAACCGGTCCTCGGAGGTCGTGCCCGCCATGCTCGCCGACGACCGGGTCCGCAAGCTTTCCTTCACAGGGTCGACCGAGGTGGGCCGGGGTCTTCTGGAGCATGCCGCCAAGAGGGTGGTCAACTGCTCAATGGAACTGGGGGGCAACGCCCCCTTCATCGTCTTCGGCGACGCCGACCTCGACGAGGCCGTAGCCGGTCTCATGGTCGCCAAGATGAGGAATGGCGGGCAGTCGTGCATCGCCGCCAACCGGATCTACGTCGAGGCTTCGGTGGCAGACGACTTCGCCTCCCGCTTCACCGCGGCGATGGCTGCGGTGAAGGTCGGGCCGGGGTTGGAACCCGGTGTAGACCTCGGGCCGGTGATCAACAAACGGGCCCGCGACGACATGAAGGAGATGGTGGAGAAATCGTCCGATGCAGGATCGGAGGTCGCACTTGGTGGAGCTCCTATCGACCGGCCTGGTTGGTTCTACCCGCCCACGGTGCTAACCGATGTCGATCCATCCGACCCGATCCTCTCCGAGGAGATTTTCGGCCCGGTGGCGCCGCTGGTCCGGTTCGGTGACGAGGCGGAGGTGATCACCATGGCCAACGAGACCGAGCACGGCTTGGCCTCTTACGTCTACACGTCGGACCTGAGCCGCGGGTTGCGGGTAGCAGAGGCACTGGAGGCAGGGATGGTCGGAGTCAACCGGGGTCTCATCTCCGACCCCGCCGCACCTTTCGGCGGCGTCAAGCAGTCAGGGATCGGCCGTGAGGGCGGGCACCAAGGGCTGGCCGAGTTCCTCGAGACCAAGTACGTGGCGGCATCGTGGTGAGGGTCGAGGCGTCAACCGGCCACCGGGCCGGTTGAGTCCCGAATCACCAGCGAGGGCGTCAGCCGCACCGAGACCGCTTCATCCCGAGGTCCCGACTCGATCGCCTCGAGGACCGCCTCGGCCGATTTGACGCCGATCAGGTAGTGGGGGATCCGGATCGTGGTCAGAGCCGGATCGAGCTTGTCGGCGAAGGGTATGTCGTTGTATCCCACCACGGACACGTCCTTCCCCACTCGAAGCCCGCGCTCCTTGAGGACGTCGTAGCAGCCGATGGCGATCAGGTCGTTGGCGGCAACAACCGAGGTGAACCGGGAACCACGGTCGAGCAGGGTGCGGAAGGCGGCCGCTCCCGGCTCCTCGGAGAACCAGGCTGCCTCGACGATGAGGTCCGGATCGACTTCCAACCCGGCGGTCTGCATCCAGGCCGTGAAGCTCTCGTGCCGGGCCAGGCCGGTGGAAACGCTGTGCGGGCCGGAGACATGGGCGATTCGCCGGTGCCCCAGCGATACGAGATGGCGGACCGCCAGCCCAATGCCGGCGTGATCATCACCCACCACCGAGGGGACCGAGGCGTCGTCCATGGTCCTGTTGACCAGGACCACGGGCACCCGTGAAGCGATGACCTCCTCGATTCCCGGATCGTTTCGCTCGGCTGTGGCCAGGATCAGTCCGTCCACGCGGCGGGTCAGCATCGTCTGCAGCATCTGCTTTTCCCTGGCCGGGTCGTTGTCGGTATTGGCCAGTATGAGCGTGTAGTCGGACCGCCCGAGGGTGTCCTCGATGCCCCTGGCGATGGGCGGGAACAGAGGATTGGTGAGGTCGGGGAGCAGCATCCCCACGGTGTACGTCTTGTTGGTCTTCAAGCCCGCGGGCGAGTGAGTTCGGCTGGTACCCGAGATCGCGGGCCGCCTTGATCACGCGTTCGACCGTGACTTCGCTGACCAGGGCTCGGGTAGACCTGTTGAGGGCGCGAGATGCCGTCGAGGCGTGGACCCCGGCCTGCTCCGCCACATCGCGCAAGGTGACGGCCCGGATCATGGCCCGGATTCTAAGGCTGACCCCGGCGCGCCGTTCGGTGGCCCGAACTCTCTTCCGGATGGCCTAGCTCGAGCGACATCATCACAGGAAGGCTTGGCAAGGCGGTGGCGCCGGGTGGGCTCAACCCAATGCCATACCCTCGACCGAACCGGTCGGGTCTGGCAATTTCATCATCCGGAACGAGTTGAAGAGCCCGACGAGCCCGGCGAGGATCGGGATGAGAAGGGCGACCTGGAGGGCAAAGGGTCTCGCCTCCGTGTTGATCCGGATCATCTCGTCTTGGATCACCTCGGGCTGGCCCACCAGCAGCTCGTCGAGCGCCGTGTTGCTCATCAACTCCGCATCGTCTTCCAGCGCCTGCGCCACCTGCTCCTTCTCGTCCGGGGGAAGCACCGTGCTGTTTTGCGCCATGTCGGTGAAAGTGAGAGCAAGCGTCGCCAGCATGATGGCGCCGGCGAAGGCCAGCCCGAACGAGAGCCCGAACGACCCCGCCGCCGAGTTCACTCCCGCAGCCTCGCTGACCCGCTCCTCAGAAATCGGGGACAGGGTGTAGTTGTTGAGCTGCGAGACCAACAGGCCGAGCCCCGATCCCGCGATCACCAATGGGATGACGAGGTACCAGCCAGAGTCTGCCCTCGGCACGATCGGGATCAGGACCGCCATTCCTATTGTGAGCAGGGCGAATCCCAGACGAATGATGCTCGCCGGACGTCTCGATCCAGCCTTCTTCCCGGCGAGGATGGCAACTCCGAACATGCTGAGGGAGAGCGGAGCCAGCGACAACCCAGCCCCCATCGCGTTGTACTCGAGCACCATCTGTAGGTAGATGGGAAGCGCGATCATGGCGCCCCCGAGCGAGATCTGCTGGAGCATCTGCTGGGAAACCCCGAACCTGAACATCTTGGATTTGAACAGATCCGGGTCAAGAAGCGTCGCCTTGTCTTGACGTTTGCGCCGAACCAACCAATAGACCAGCGCTCCCAGTGCAAAGGCACCAACCGCCAGTAGCGCAGCAACCGACTCACCGCCTTCCTGCCACACCAGGATGCTGAGCACGATGCCGCCCATGCCAAGGACGGAGAGGACCGAACCGACCGCGTCGACGCGGCGAGGTCCGGTGTAGGGAACGTCACGAACGAGTCCCAGGCCGGACAGCACGATGGCGATCACCACTACCTCGAGCGCAAAGGCGACACGGTACGAAAGGTAGGTGGTGATGAAGCCCCCGATCAGCGGTCCGACGGCGGCGGCGATCGCAGCCGCTGCCCCAACGAGGGCGTAGACCCTCTTCTGAGCGGCGCCCTCGAAGTTGCCGTGGATGAGGGACTGCATCGATGGCAGCAGGAGCGAGGCGCCCAGCCCACCCACTATTGCCCAGAAGATGATGATCGTGGTGAGGTCCTGAGCCAGCGTCATTGCCAGGGCACCGACGGCGTAGCCGAGTAGACCCAGGACGTATGCGCGTTTGCGCCCAAAGAGATCGCCGACCTTGCTCCCGATCAGGATGAAGGCGGCAGATACCAGCGCCTCGAGCGCGATCGCCGACTGGACGCCGCTGACCGTTGTGCCGAGATCCTGCACCACCGCCGAGATCGAGACGTTCATCAACGACGTGTCGACTACAAGCACGAACATCGCCATCGCCAGCAATAGGCCGAGCCGCCGATCGCCGGACGCTTCCTCAGGAACGACGGCTTCCGCTCCTTCGGTCATATTTGGCTACCTGCGCTTGGCACGCCCGAGATGCTAGGACTCCTTCGTTGGACAGCGGCGGTCATTCAACCACCGGACGGCGGCGTCACCCTGCCGGCTCATGCCCAATGGCGTCCGTCATGCGAGGAGCGCACCCACCCCTAGGACGACTATGGAAAGCGCCGCCAACATTGCCAGCAACGGCCAGACCCAACGCAGATACCTGCCATAGGGAACACGCGCAATGGCGAGTCCGCCCATAACGACAGCGGACGTCGGTATGAACAAGTTCATCACCCCTGAGGCGCTCTGATACGCGGTTACGACCAGGCTTGCAGGCACATCAACAAAGCCGGCCAGCGGTGCCATGATCGGCATCGCCACCGTCGCCAGCCCCGAGGTGGAAGGGATCAGGAAGGAGAGAGGGAGAAACAACACGTACATCACGACCGCGAAAGCGGCCTGACCAACGCCTTCCAAAGCGACCTCGGCCCAATGGAGCACGGTGTCGGTGATCTGGCCATTGTTCATGATCACGGTGATTCCCCGGGCGATCCCGATGATCAATGCCACTCCGAGCAGTTCGCCCGCGCCGGTGACGAAGGTCGAGGTCAAGTCGCCCTCCCGCATCCTCCCGATCAGCCCGATCACGACCGAGAAGAGCAGGAACGATGCGGTCATCTCGGGAAACCACCACCACAGCGTCGGCAGGCCAATCCCGAGGTCCTCCCAGGGGATGACGCCGTAGATCATCACCAGGAACGCCAGCCCGAACACGACCAGGACCACCTTCTGAGTGCTGGTCATTTCCGTGGGGCCGTCTCCCTGGTCCGCCGCTCTGAACCGCCGCTCGTTCTCCTCCTTCATGTCGGCGACCATCGAAAGCGCCGGCTCGTTCTTGACTCGGGCGGCGTACCGCATCACGAAGAAGATCCCGATGGCGAGGCCCACGATGAGGATCACCAATCGCCCGATGAGTCCGTCGCTTATCGGAATGCCGGCGAATCCGGACGCGATCCCGGTGGCGAACGGGTTGATGGTGGAACCCAGAACCCCGATGCCGCACCCCAACAGGACGATTGCGGCACCGGTGAGGGCGTCGTAGCCGGCGGCGATCATCACGGTGATCACCAGCGCGAAGAAGGCGAGGCTCTCCTCCGCCATTCCGAAGGTGGTACCCCCGATGGCGAAGACGGTCATCAGGAGCGGGATCATCCACCTCTCCCGGCCCCGCAGCTTCGCCACCAGCCTTCCGATACCCGCCTGTATCGCCCCGGTCTTCATGGTGACTCCGAGGAAGCCTCCGATCACGATGATGAACAGGGCGACGTCGATGGCACCGAACAGCGTCCCGGTGTTGTAGTAGTTGATGTTCCCGGTCTCATCCTCGATCCCGTAGAGGCCGTTGATCGGAGCGGTGATCGAGTCGACGAGGATCCGCTGCGGGTTCGACTCCACCTCGTGATAGGTGCCCGGGATCGGCTCGCCCTCCTCGGTGACGTCGTAGTCGCCGGCGGGGACGATCCAAGTGGCGATCGCCGCCAGGACGATCAACGCGAACAGGATGGTGTAGGCCGAGGGAAGGGTGAAGCGTCCCTTCTTTGGGGCTTCTGCTTCGGGCTCGACTGCCGTCCCGTTACTCATAGGAGCCTCCCTCTCGTGGGTCGATCGACGCGGGAAGGAGAGCGGTCTCGCCCTCCGGTGACGACGGCTGAAGCTGGGGGACCTTGAACCCGACATACCCATAGATCACATCGAGGATCGGGCTCAGGATGTTGAAGAAGCAGTACGGAAGGTAGGCGGCAGTGGGAACACCGAGGACTCCCGAGATATAGGCACCGCACGTGTTCCACGGGACCAACACCGAGGTCACCGTTCCCGAGTCCTCCACTGCTCTGGAGAGCACCTGAGGAGCCAGTCCGCGCTGCTGGAACTCATCACGGAACATCCGGCTTGGCAGGACGTCGGCGACGTATTGATCGCCTGCGATCACGTTCAAGCCGATTCCACTGGCGTTGACCGCAAGGATCAAGCTGCCCCTCGACCTCGCCCGGGAAACGATGGGGGACAACAGTCTCTCGAGAAACCCGGCGCGCTCCATGATCGAGGCGAACGCCAGCGCAGCCAGCACAAGCCACACCGTCGTGAGCAGGCTCGCCATCCCGCCGCGCGAGAACAACTCGTCAACGCCAGGAAGCCCTGGTGACGCGTCGACGTAGCCAGTGGCCATGGCGGCGTAGATCGCCTCGATGCCTGTTGCGACCGGTCCCAGAGCCGGATCTCCCACGAATGCCTCGACCGATTCCCTCTGGCGTGAAGACGGCGAGGATGCCTGCGAATAGAGCCGATCCCACGATGGCGAGAAACGGCGGCGCTTTCCTGACCGAGAAGAGGACAAGCAGGAGCAAAGGCAAGAGGGCGACCGGCGAGATGTTGAAGGCACTCTCCAGAGCCTCGACCGCTGCCTCCGAGCTCGCTTCACCCCCGGGAACCGCGGTCAGTCCCGAGTACGAGGAAGATGATGCAGACTGATCCCGATTGCCGGTCCGGCGGTCCAGAACATGTTGCGGACGTGTTCGCCGACGGTGAGACCTCCCCCCACCAGCTTCGGCACCAGGATGGTCGTCTCCGACAGAGGCGTCATCTTGTCGCCGAAGTACGCCCCGCAGATGACAGCCCCGGCGGCGATCGCCTCGGACAGGCCGAGCACCCGTGCCATGGCGACGAAGGCGACCCCGAGCGTCCCCGCGGTGGTCCATGAGCTTCCGGTGACCATGCCGACCAGCGCACAGATCACCGCCGTCGCCAGGTAGAACCACTCCGGGCTCATGATGCTGATCCCATAGGTGACCACCGTCGGGATCGTCCCCGCCATGTTCCAAGTCCCGATGAGCGCCCCAACCGCGAGAAGGATGAAGATGGCGCTCATCGCCGAAGAGACCCCGCCGACGATCGCCTCGGTGACCTCGGCCACGGTGTACCCGTTCTTGAAGGCAACCAGGGTGGCAAATGAGGCGCTCAACAGCAGGGCGACCTGCAACGGCCCGTCCGTAGCGCCGACTCCGAAGAGGGCGATGGTGAGGGCGATGAGGAGGATGAGGACGACGATCGGAGCCAGGGCGTCGAGCAGGCTTGGTGGACGAGGTCTTTGCGGCGAACCGGGACCGGGCCCAGCCGCCTCGTCCCCCGCCTGGGTGTCAGCCAAGGTCCCCGCCGAAGACGACCACCGTGGCGCCGCCCCGAGCGGACGACCCCACGTCGTCACCGCGCCGGTGCTCACCGCCCCGGGCGAATGCCACCAGACCCAGGACCAGCACCACCGCCACGATGATGATGACCCACCTCACGGAATCGCTCATCTCGTGTCCTCCCTTCCAGCAGAGGGCCCCATCTATAGCGGGTCGCGCTCCAGCGGACATGTCATGCAGTGCCCTCCGCCCCGGCCCTTACCCAATTCGAAGCCCTCGATGGTGACCACCTCGACGCCGGCGCGGCGCATGGCATCGATGGTGTAGGTGTTCCGCTCGTAGGCGACGACCACGCCGGGCTCGAGGGCGACGACGTTGTTGCCGTCGTCCCACTGCTCGCGCTCCTGCTGGTACTCATTGCCCCCGGTCTCGACCACCTGGAGGTCGCTCACACCGAGGGCGTCGGCGACTGCAGGGATGAAGCCGTCCTCTTCGGTGACATGGAATTTTCCCGGCTCGGTTCCCGGGCGCAGGCTGATCGCCCGGACCTGATCCATCACCTTCGGGTACACGGTCGCCTTGTCCCGGTCGAGCAGCGTGAACACCGTGTCGAGGTGCATGTGTGCACGGTCCTTGGTCATCACGACTGCAATGACCCGTTCCGCCGCTCCCTTGGCAAAAAGGGCGCGGGCGATCTGTTCGATCATCCTTGCCTGCGTCCGCTCGCTGAGCCCGATCAGCACCGTGCCGTTGCCGATCGGCTGCACGTCGCCACCTTCGAGCGAGGACCGCCCGAAGTCGGCCGCCTGGAAACGCCCATCGTCACCCAGTTCCGGATACCAGTACTCGAAATCGGCGTCGGCGAACATCGGGTGGTAGCGGTAGATGGCGGCGACGTTGTACGCCTCGAGACGTCTCGCCGGCCAATACATGGGGTTGACCGACACCCCCCCATACATCCAGCATGACGAATCCCGTGTGAACAGCGTGTTGGGCAGCGGGGGGAGGATGAACGCACTGGTGTCGTCCAACGCCGCCGCACCGAGCGACGAGCCTCCCAGCTTGTCGAGGTCGAGGTCGGCTTCGGCGACCGTCATGCCGCCGATGAGGTGCCTGGCGAGGTCTTCTGGCTTGAGCGCCCAAAGCACGGCGCGCACCTCATCGACCAGCGAGGTGCCCACGGTGTACTCCGACACCGTCAGTTCGATCAGGCGGCGGCGCCCCTCTTCGTCGGCAGCCAGCGCCTCGGCGAGCAGCTCGCGGAGGATGAATACCTCGACACCCCGCTCGCGCATCTTCGCCACGAACTGGTCGTGCTCGTATTGGGCACGCTCCACCCAGAGCACGTCGTCGAAGAGCAACTCGTCGTGGTTGGTGGGTGTCAACCTCTGCAGGCTCAGCTCTGGTCGGTGGACCATCACCCTCCGCAGCTTCCCGACCTCGGAGTGCACTCCGAATGCGCTCATCTCTCGAACTCCTTCCTCATTCGGGCACCACCTGGGTCCCCGCTGCGCCGTCCACGATCTGTTCGATCTGCTCCAGGCTCCCGATCGCGGCACCCTTGCCGGTGCGCTCGACAAACCGCCTCGCCGCCTCGACCTTTGGCCCCATCGATCCGGCGGCGAAGTCCATGGCCTGCAACTCGCCCGGCGTGATCCGGTCGAGGCGCCTTTGCGACTCGGTGCCCCAATCGGCGTAGACGCCGTCGACGTCGGTCACCATCACCAGCAGGTCGGCTTCGACCTCCCTGGCGAGCAGCTCGCTGGCCAGGTCCTTGTCGATCACGGCCTCGACGCCGACCAGCGTGCGCTCGGCATCCGGGTCGTACATGGTCGGGATGCCGCCACCGCCGGCACAGATCACCACGACACCCCTCTCCAACAGCCAGCGGATGGGCCGGATCTCGAATATGCGCTTCGGCTCAGGGGAGGGCACCACCCGGCGCCAGCGATCACCGTCCTGCTTTACGATCCAACCCTTGTCGGAGGCGAGCTGGTCGGCCTCCTCCTTCTCGTACACGGGTCCCACGAACTTGGTCGGATCCTCGAATGCCGGATCCGCCGGGTCCACCTCGATCATGGTGAGGATCGTGGCGAAAGGGACCTCGAAGGGCAGGCGATTCCCCAGTTCCTGCTCGAGGAAATAGCCGATCATGCCCTCGGTCTGCGCCCCGAGTACATCGAGCGGGTAGGCCTCGACCTCTTCGTATGCGGCACCTTGAAGGGCCAGCAGGCCCACCTGGGGACCGTTGCCATGCGATAGGACCAGCTGGTGCTTGGTCGCCACCGCGGCCAGCGCCGGGGCCGCCGTCCTCACGTTCCTCCGCTGCACGTCTGCCGTCATCGGTTCGCCCCGCTTCAACAGGGCGTTTCCTCCAAGCGCGAGCACCACTCTCATTGCGGGTCCGATCAGTCGCCCAGGGTGGCCACCATCACTGCCTTGATGGTGTGCATCCGGTTCTCGGCCTGGTCGAAGACGATCGAGTGCTCCGACTCGAAGACATCGTCGGTGACTTCCATCCCTTCGAGACCGTACTTCTCGAAGATCTCCTCGCCGACCTTCGTCTCGCGGTTGTGGAATGCGGGGAGGCAGTGCATGAACTTGACCGCTGGGTTCTCGGTTCTACCGACGACGTCGGCGTTCACCTGGTACGGCTTCAGCAGTTCGATCCGCTCAGCCCACACACCCGGGTCCTCACCCATCGACACCCAGACGTCCGTGTAGAGGTAGTCGACACCCTGAACACCCTCATCGACATCCTCGGTCAGGGTGAGCCTCGCCCCGGTCTCCTCGGCGATCTCCCGGCATGTCTTCACAAGACCTTCTTCCGGCCAGAGGTGCTCGGGAGCGCATAACCGGACATCCATCCCGAACTTGCACCCGCCGACCATGAGCGAGTTGCCCATGTTGTTGCGGGCATCGCCCAGATAGCAGAAGGCGATCTCCGACAGGTGCTTGTCGGAGTGCTCTGTCATCGTCAGCACATCGGCCAGGATCTGCGTGGGGTGGAACTCGGTGGTGAGCCCGTTCCAGACCGGTACACCGGCATGCTCCGCCAGCGTCTCGACGGTCTCCTGGCCGAAGCCGCGGTACTCGATCCCGTCGAACGTCCGTCCCAGGACCCGGGCCGTGTCCTTCATCGACTCCTTGTGACCGATCTGCGATCCCGAAGGCTCCAGATAGGTGACGTGGGCTCCCTGGTCGTGAGCCGCGACCTCGAAGGCGGTCCTCGTCCGGGTGGACGTCTTCTCGAAGATCAGCGCGATGTTCTTCCCGGCCAGCCGCTGCCGCTCGTAGCCACCGTATTTGGCAGCCTTGAGGTCTGCCGAGAGGCTCAACAGAAATCGCATCTCCTGCGGGGTGAAATCGAGTTCCTTTACAAAACTCCGGTTCCTCAGATTGAAGGCCATTGCTCCTCCTAACTCACGGCGACTGCATGACGTGGCGCCTCCTGGGCGGTCTCCCTTCGTCGGATCACGAACTTGATCAGCTCCTCGATGACAACGAGGGTCGCCGCCAAACCGACGCACACGGACCATTGGGAGAAGCTGAGGTCGACGGTTCCGAATATCCGCTGCAGGAAGCCGATCGTCGTGACCGCGATGATCGCCAAGAGGGCGATGCCATACCGGCGAAGTTGCGTCGCTCCTGGTAGCAGCCGTCGGTCGAAGATCGTGTTCCGTTGGTCTCGCGCCAGGTACCCGGCGGCGAGGTGGAAGACGGACAGCGTGGTGAGCAGCATGGTATTGGCTACGGCCGGTCCGAACGTCGGCTCGGCCCACTGGTAGGCGACAAGCGAGCCCACAGTCATCACGAATCCTTGGACGCAGAGTCGGACCCAGTTGGCACTGGAGAGGACCGGTGCCCCGACCGGGCGGGGAGCACGATCCATCAGCCCGACGGAGGGCACATCGAAACCGAGCGCGATTGCGATCGGGATGTCCACGACCATATTCAGCCACAGGATCTGCAGCGGGTTGAGTGGGATCCCGCCGGCTATGGCGAAGACTCCGGCGGCGATGAAGAGGGCGATGTAGGCGACCAGGGTCGACATCTGAAAACGCAGGTACTTGAGCAGGTTGTCGTACAGGCCCCGGCCGTACTCGACCGCGTTGACGATCGTGGCGAAGTTGTCGTCGGTGAGGATCATCACCGCGGCCTCCTTGGAGACCTCGGTGCCGGTGATGCCCATGGCAACGCCGATATCGGCTGCCTTCAGCGCCGGAGCGTCGTTGACGCCATCACCGGTCATGGCCACGATGTTTCCGGTCTCCTGGAGCATGCGGACAAGACGAATTTTGTCCTCGGGAGCCACACGTGCCACCACACCGATGTTCCCGAGCTCTGCCTTCAGCTCGTCATCGCTCATCGCGGCAAACGCGGTGCCGGTGATCGCTTGTCCTTCGATCCCGAGCTCCTTGGCGATGGCTCCCGCCGTGGTGGCGTGGTCTCCGGTGATCATCCGAACCCGAATTCCCGCCTGTTTGCATTCGGCGATCGCAGCCTTCGCTTCAGACCGAGGCGGATCGACGATTCCGACCATCGCCAGGAGGGTGAGGTCATCCACGAGTTCTATGAGGCTGCCACCGCTGTCAAAGGACGATGGATCGAAGTCCTTCTGGGCAACCACCATCACACGATGGCCAGTCTCGGCCATGGCATCGTTCGCATCGGACGCCAGGTGACGGTTGTCGTCTGAGACCGGGACGATGGTCCCGTCCGGAGCTCGAAAGGAACCCCCGCGCGAAATCAGGACATCGGGCGCTCCCTTGACATAACAGCGGAAAACCGGGGTGCCATCCGCTCCCTTCATCTCGTGGAAGGTCGCCATGAACTTGTATTCCGAGTCGAAGGGGACTTCGGCAACCCGGGGATAGGTCTGGCGTGTGGTCTCTATGTCGAGCCCACCCTTGGCTCCGAGCACGATGAGAGCGCCTTCGGTGGGATCGCCGATCAGACTCTCTCCGTCCAAGACAGCATCGGCGCAGAGCACCATCGGGAGGAGGTAGGGATCGAGGTCGATGTGCTCGCCCCCGACGTGTTTGATCTCGCCATCGATGCCGTATCCCTCGCCGGAGACGGTGAACCGGTTCTGACCGGGGATGGCCATCTCTCGGGCCGTCATCTTGTTGAGGGTGAGCGTGCCTGTCTTGTCGGAGCAGATCGCCGATGTCGAACCAAGGGTCTCGACGGCCGGAAGCCGCTTGACGATTGCGTTGCGGCGTGCGATCTCCTGGGTTCCGATCGAGAGCAGCGCGGTGACGACCGCCGGGAGCCCGGTCGGTATGGCGGCGACCGCCAGAGCAACACCGGTGATGAACAGCGTGTCGAACGACTCGCCCCGCACCAACCCGAGGACCACGACAAGAACCAGCGCGATGCCGGCGATCGTTGCGATGATCTTGGAGAGGCCATCGAGCTGCTTTTGCAGCGGCGTCTTCTCCGATTCGGTACTGGCGAGCAGATCTGCAATCTTCCCGATCTCGGTGTTCATGCCGGTCCCGGTGACGATCATCTCGCCCCGGCCACGGGTAACCGAGGTGTTCATGTAAGCGACGCACGTCCGGTCGCCGAGCGGTACTTCGTCCCCGATCACCGGTTCGGTGCCTTTGGCGACCGGCAGGCTCTCCCCGGTCAACGCCGCCTCCTCGATCTCGAGGTTGGCGGCAAGCGTGATCCGGCTGTCGGCGGGAACCACGTTCCCCGCCTCGACCAGCACCACGTCACCGGGCACCAGCTCGCCGGCATCGACCTCGAGCACCTGGCCGTCTCGGCGAACACGAGCAATCGTCTTCATCATCTGGGCGAGCGCCTTCACGCTCTCCTCGGCCTTCGACTCCTGATGCAGGCCCATCACTGCGTTGAAGAGCGTGAGACCTACCAGCACCACCGTCGTGCCGGTATCCCCGGTGACGATCTGGTTGATCGCCGCCGCCCCCAGCAGCACGATCTGCATGAAATCCTGGTACTGCCGGATGAATGCCTGGAAGCCCGACTCCTTCTTCGCCCCGGTCAGTTGGTTCGGGCCGTACTGCTCCAGCCGGCGTTGCACCTCTCCTGCGCTGAGACCTCGATTGACGTCAACACCGAGTGTCGCGGCCACCGCCTCCGCCTCGATCAGATGGGGCAACGACGAACCACTGAGGGCGCTACCTTCGACTTGCGTGGGTGTCAGGTCGGGGCCACCACTACTCATCGGTCCTCCGTTCGACTACAGACGTCTTATCCACCGGTATCCCCCTGAGGGAAGTCGACCTCATCATATGTCGGGGTGGCGATCCCGATATCCGGCTAGCGCGTTCATTCGCCAAGAGTTCGAGAGCCCGTCTCGTCTTTGTCTTCTTGCTCGAGGTCGGTCCCGGGCTCCCCGAGGAAGTCTCGGCGGCGAAGGCTTTGGCGAGCTTGCAATAGCGCGCCGGGATCTCGATGAAGCGCCCCTTGGTGCCTCTCATTCCGACCGGCCCACTACACGACGACTCGAGCGATCAATCAACCTCGATGGATGATCAGGCGAGAATTCGGGCCTTTTGGATAGCGAACTCCTCCTCGGTGAGGATGCCCTGTGCCCTGAGCTCGCCGAGTTCGCGCAGCTGGGCCAGGGTGTCCTCGGTGCCGGCGGACGAGGCATATTGCGGTGCTGGCTGCGGGGGCGGAGCGACCGCCTGGTCGTAGGCCTGCTGGCGATCTGCGTAGATCTGTGCATCCCGGTCTGCGTAGCGCTCGGCCTGGCGGCGCTGAACCCGGCCACTGACTGCGGTCGCCGTACCGGCGACGACGGCTGTGCGCGCTATCCCGCGCATGAGTCCTGGCATTGCTTTCTCCTTTCAGTCAGCCGCCTCGGCGGCGTCCAGCGCGTCCATGATGTCCTGTGCGGAGAGGCGGGCGCTGGCGACCATCTGGCCATCCTCACCTCGAGCCGCGGCAACGAACGGGATCGCCCATGCGTTTTCGTAGAGCAACACCGCGGCGGCTTTGCCCGATTCGATTACCCCGGCCGCCTCGACCACATCGTCCGTCGTCAGCAGCCCAGATCGGGCTCCCGAGAACCTGGCGAGTGCGGACAGCGGCCCGTCGGACGACAGGTCGACTTCGGTGCAAGTGCCGTCGGCATCGGTGGTGACGACCATCAGGTCGTACAGCCGCACAGTCGCGCTGTCGATGAGATCGCCAAGTGCCTTGGCGGTATCGGCGCCGTCGGCACCGCCAGGAAACTCGATGACGAGCACGTCGACTGGCCCGTGGACATCGGGCTTGGTCATGACTCCTCCTAGATCGGGCTGCGCAGGATCTTCTGACTTCAGGCGAGGATCTTGGCCTTCTGAGCGGCGAACTCGTCGGCGGTGATGACCCCCGAGTCCCTCAACTGAGCCAGCTTGGTAAGTTCCTCGGCAGTCGAGGCACCACCAGTAGCGCTCACGTCCTGGATATACCGCCGTGTTGCCTTCTCCTGCTCAGCCGCCTGAGCAATGGCACGCTCCTGCATCGACTTCCCGCGGGCGATCAGATACACCAGCACACCGAGATAGGGGAGGATGATCACGAACAGCACCCAAAGCGCCTTGCCCCAGCCCGAGAGGTCGTCGCTGCGGAAGATGTCGGCGAAGACGGTGATCAGCAGCCAGATCCACACGAAGAACAAGAAGAACCACAGCATCGCCCAGAACAGATCCAACAACGGCATACGAGCCACTCCTCTCAGACGCGTCGTCCCATGTGAACGACCGACAGAGGGTAACCGCCCGCCAGGACGCTCAGTCCGCCGGGCTGCGGTGGCCGCAGACAGGTTGCAAACGCTGGCTCACTCCTCATGCCCCGACGCTGACTGCCAGGTCACCCGCCGGAGGTCGCCGGATAGTGGTGGAGTAGTGTCTGGTTTCCCACCAACTAGGAGGTCACGATGTCCGACATAAGCGATGTCGCCCGCGATATGCCGATTCTGCAAGAGGCGCTCTCGATGACAGTTGACAGCTTCGAGCGATCGGGGCTCGATGATCGGACCTTCGTGATGGTGAGGATCGCCGCTCTCGCCGCCACCGGTGCCAATCCCGCTTCGTGGCTGTTCAATTTGGATGCCGCCGCCAACAGCGGTGTCAGCACCGACGACGTCCAGAGCGTCTTGGTAGCCGTGATGCCGATAATTGGAACCCCGCGGACGGTGGCGGCCATCGGAAACGCCATGCGGGGAGTTGGGATGGGCATCGCCGGATCGCAGATGGGTGAAGACGAGGTCTGATCGGCAGCGCTCAGAGTTCGCACACAGAAAAGCCGAGGAAACCCGTAGGTCAATCGGTCGACACTGACGGGTCGCGCCGCCTCTTCCACGCCCAGTCGAGGACGACACTCAACGCCAATATCACCACAATCGCCACCGCGGTAGCGGGCTCCTCTACCAGAGTCGTAAATGCGAAGGTCAAGAGCACACCAGCGGTGGTGACGACCCCCAGGATCAAGAGCCAGGCACTCGCTCCCGTTTCGGCGCGGACCCGTATGTGCCCTGCGGTGACCAATGTGAAGACCAGTAGGGCGATCGCACTACCGATAGAGGCGATCGCCGACAGATCGAACCATACGGCCAAGACGATGGCCGCCAGGGCCGTGATGACCAATCCGGCTGGTGCCCTTCCTCCCAACCGGCGACCCATCAAGGGCGGGAACTGCCCGATGGTGGCCATCTGCTCGGACAGCCCGGCCGCCGGGTACAACCCGGCGTTGGTGGCGCCCGCTGTGGCGAACAGGGCGGTGACGCTCATCAACCAGTAGCCCGCCTGACCCAAGATCGGTTCGGCGGCGACCGCCAGGGCCGTGCCACCCGATTCGATCACCTCGTCAACCGTGAGGGTTCCGAACACACCGAGCGCCACCGCGACGTAGATCACCGTCGCGATGCCCAACGCCAGGAACACCGCTCGGGGGAGTTGGCGGGCCGGGTCGGACAGATCCTTGGCGGTGAATGTGATCACACCGAATCCGAGAAATGCGAAGAAGGTCAGGGCAACGCTGGAGACGATGTCACCCAAGCCTGGGTATCCCGAAACGGCGAGAAGACCGGGCTCGAGGTTCGCCAGTGTGGCGACGGCGAACAGAATCAGGATCCCTATGACCACGAAAACCACGAGGCTCTGCACGCGAGCCACCGCCTGAGACCCCGCCAGATTGAGCCACGCCATGACCACGACGACCAGCACGGCAAAGCCTTTGATCCATCCGGCGCTTCCGTCGGTGAACATCGAGCTGGCGTAGCTGCCGAAGGAAACGGCAACCATGCCGGTGATGATGGCGTTGGTGGCAAATATCAGCCACGCGAGGATCCCTGTGACGTGGCCCTCACCGAATCCCCTCACCACGTATTCGAGGAGCCCACCGGCCGAGGGATAACGAGCACCGAACTTCGAAAAGGAATATCCCTGGAGGCCAGCAATCGCCCCGGCGATGAGAAACGAGAGCCAGACCGCGGCACCGGCCACCTCGCCTGCCGCACCGAGTAGGGAGAATATTCCGGCGCCAACCATGGCCGCCACGCCGATGAACGCCGCCTGGCGGACCGACAGCCTCGCTGAAGGGGACCCCTCGCTCATCACTGCTCCTACATCAGGCCGCTGATCGACTACGCACCGTCTGATAGTTTTCTACTCGGCGGACTCCGGAAGTCGGGGGTGTGCGCATGGCTGTAGATCGGCTGGATGTCTCTGACGTTTCGACCAAGGTGGAGACCCTTCTCCCAGACCTTATCAGTGACCTCAAGCACCTGACGGCGATACCCTCGATCGCCTTCCCCGGCTACCCGCCGGAGATGGTCGTCCAGGCTCACGACTTCGTGGTCGGACTGCTGCGCGATGTCGGAGTGGAGAAGATCGAGACCATCGACCTTCCCGATACGTCACCGATCGTCTTCGCCGAGGTCGAAGGTCCTCCGAACTCGCCAACGGTCCTTCTGTACTCGCATTACGACGTTCAACCGCCGGGCGACGAGTCCCTCTGGACTCATAAGCCGTTCGAGCCGGTTGAAGAGAACGGGGTCATCTACGGGCGGGGTGTCGCTGACGACAAGTCAAACCTGATGGCCCACATCGGGGCATTGCGCTACTTCGACGGCAAGCCGCCGGTCAACCTCAAGATCGTCTTCGAGGGCCAGGAGGAATACGGCAGCCCGTTCGACTATTACCCCCCCACAGATCCGGAGAGGTTCGCATGCGATGCAATGGTCATCGCCGACATGGGCAATATCCGGCCGGGGGTCCCGACCTTCACCACTGCCCTACGCGGCGACGCCGAGGTGACGGTTGAAGTCCGCACGCTTCCCGAGCCCAAGCACAGCGGCGAATACGGAGGTCCGGCTCCGGATGCCCTCATCACGCTGATCCATGCTCTTTCCACCCTGCATGACGAGCGGGGTAGCCCGGCTGTGGAGGGTCTGCGGCGCGACAGGTGGGAAGGAGCACAACCCATCGACGAGGCGCTATACCGCCAAATGGCGGGCTTGGCGCCGGACAGCGCCCTCTTTGGCGAGGGCACCATTGCCGACCGACTCTGGGCCGGCCCGGCGCTGACGGTCGTCGGGCTCGACGCCCCGACCACGGAAGGAGCGGTGCTGGCCGTAGTGCCACATGCCAAGGCACTCATCAACATCCGTGTACATCCACTACAGAAAGCCAAGGACGCCCAAGCCGCGGTCGTCGAGCATCTCCGACGGATCAGGCCATTCGGAATAGAGCTCATCGTCGAGCCCGTCGAGGCAGGCGATGGCTTCGAGACCACCACGGACGGACCGGCATACGCTGCCGCCCGGGCGGCCCTTGCCTTGGCGTGGGGTCGGGAACCCATCGAGATCGGCAGTGGAGGGGCGATCCCTCTGGTCAGCGGCCTACAAGCTGCCGTACCGGAGGCAGAGGTCTTGCTCTTCGGCGCAGAGGACATGCTCTGCAACCTCCATGCTCCCAACGAGCGGCTTGTCATCGACGAGTTCCGACGGACGGTGATCGCCATGGTCGATTTCTTCGAGAGGTTCGCCGCCCAGCACCGATGAAGACGAGTCGTGGGTCGTAGTCGGTACACCTGGTTGAATGGGACACCCCTTTGAGGGTGGTGTGATTGCCTCCGACGGGCGCGAACATCCGCCCTTTCGAGCCGAAGGAGCGCCCGGGTATGAGGTGGATGGCTTATGGGCACCGGTCCGTAGCGGTACTGGCGGTTGTCGCCCTGATGATCTCGGCGTGCAGTCAGGGTGCCGGAGTGAACACGACAGGGGGCACCGGCACCGAAGCACCGGCGACGACCGAGCGGAGGGATCCAATAGCGGCAGCCGAGGCGCAGGTCGAGGCGGCTGAGTCGGGCGTCACCGAGGCCCAGGACGCCCTGACCGCGGCCGGCGAGCAATTCTGCAGCGAAGCAACCGGCTATGTCGAAGCACTCGATCGCTACGGCAAGCTGTTCACCGACCAAGTAGCCACGGTCGGTGATGTGACGACCGCCGGCACCGACCTCGTCGAGCCGCGCGAGTCGGTGGCGTCTGCGGCAGACGGCGTCGAAGAGGCCAAGACCGCTCTCGCCGACGCCGAGCAGGAGCTCATCGACGCTCAGGCCGCACTGGCAGCGGCGGTCGCCACCGCTTCCAGCGTGCCCACCACCTCGACAACTCCGGGGACGACGACCACGACGACAATCGTGCCGGCGGCCACCATCGAGCGGGTGCAGCAGGCCGAGGACGATCTCGCCCAGGCAGCCAGGGGTATCACGGATGCCACCCCGCTGACGGAGGCGACGGCCGAGTACAACTCGGCGGCCCTCGCCCTCCAAATCGCCTGGCTGAGGCTGCTCTCAGACGCCGGTTGCCTCAGCGACGAGCAGCAGTCCGAGGCCGTCACCCAGGTGACCGCCTACACGACGACGCTGCAGACCGAGTTACAGCAGGTGGGCTACTACGACGGCGCCATCGACGGGATATACGGCCCACAGACCGTCGAGGCGGTGAAGCGACTGCAGGCCGACAGCGACTTACGCCGGACGGGATTCGTCGACGTGGCAACCACCCAGGCACTCGATGCCCTGTTGGCGGAGCTCGGGGAAGAGGCCGCGGCTGCGGAGATGACGCACACCGCGACGGTGCAGACCGTGCTCACACTGACCGGTCACTGGACCGGTCCGATCGACGGAATGTGGACCGACGAGCTCACCGCCGCGCTGGTGGCGTTCCAGACGGAATTGGGCGTCGAGCCAACCGGAGAAGTAGACGCCGCCACCTTGGCCGCCTTCCAGCAGGCACTCGCCGCGCTCGAAGAGCGCGGTCACGTCGACGACACCGCCGGCAACCACCACCACGCCGGCAACGACCACTCCGCCGCCGGCCACGACCACGCCGCCGCCGGCCACGACCACGCCGCCGGCCACGACCACGCCGGGCTGAGTACAAGTCGCCCGCATCTCCCTATGGTGGGACCGGCTACCGGATCCAGCGGTTCCCAGGTCGGTTGCAGGCTGCGGACCGTCGTTATATCGTTTGGTCCAGTCTCCGCAATCGATTGCTGAGGATCGGAGAGGAGCCGGCGACTGGCTAACGGGGCCGATGGGATCGGCGTACCGGGGCGGGATGCAGCCGGCCGGCAAGCCTGCGGACTTGTTGCGGCAGTCTCTTCGGAGGTAGGTCGAGGCGATGCGTGACGAGATTTGGATCGGGGGCATTACCACCGGTAATACGCACGCCCGGTCGGATACGAGGCCGCTCGTCGCCTCGGTGCGGGATCTCCGGGTCCACTTCAACTCCAAGGCCGGTGTCGTCCACGCCGTGGATGGCGTCTCCTTCGACATCAGAGACAACGAGACCCTCGGTCTCGTGGGAGAGACCGGTTGTGGCAAGAGCGTTACCGCTCGGGCATTCATCCGCCTGATCCCGACGCCGCCCGGCATGTATGCCGGTGGCCAGATCGAATTCCTGTCATCGGAGGCTCGCAGGTACAACCACGATCCGATCGATCTGCTCACGATTCCTCACGAAGAGATGCTCTCGATTCGGGGCGATCGCATAGCCATGATCTTCCAGGATCCGGGCAAGGCGCTCAATCCTGCCCTGTCGATTCGGAGCCAGATCGCCGAGGTCTTCTACCAGCACCGGTCCGATGAGATCCTCGAGGCTCTGGGTCCCGATGTGCCCGCCATCATCCGCAAGGCCGCCAGGCAGGAGACGAGCATCATCGACAGACTCCTGATGAGGGTCCCACCCTGGCGAGCGAAGGCAGCCAAGCTGAACGAGCGGGTGGACGAGCTCGTGATCCATGCCCTCGCCGAGACTCAGATCGCCAATCCACGAAAGATCATGGAGAGCTATCCCCACGAGCTCTCCGGGGGCATGAAGCAGCGCGTCCTAATCGCCCAGGCCCTGGCCTGCAACCCCGATCTGCTCATCGCCGACGAGCCGACCACGGCCCTTGACGTGACCATCCAGGCGAGGATCCTCGAGCTCCTCGCCGAGCTGCAGGAGCGCCTCGAGACATCCGTCCTCTACATCAGTCACGACCTTTCTCTGGTAAAGGAGATCTGCGATCGGGTGGCCGTCATGTACGCCGGTCGGATCGTCGAGACCGGAACCACCGAGGAGGTATTCCGCAACCCTCTGCACCCATACACGAGAGGGCTGATGGCTGCGGTTCCTTCGACCGCCCACAGACGGGGTGAGCTGGCGGCCATCCATGGGAACGTGCCCGAGTTGGTGGATCCGTCGCCATCGTGTCGATTCAGCACCCGATGCCCCTACGCAGTAGAGATCTGCCGGACGACCGATCCCTCGCTGGTGACCGTGGAGGATGAGCACTCGGTCTCGTGCTTTGCCTACGACACGGTTGACGGCAACGTGCTGCTCCCGTCCGTGGAGAGGTGGGTCTCTTGACCTCGGTCACAACCAGGGCCGGAGCCCCACAATTGGCGAAGTCGGATCGGTCGGTCATATCGGTGCGTGAGGCCGAGAAGTACTTTCCCATCAGGGAAGGAACCCTGCAGCGGGTGGTGGGCAACGTGAAGGCCGTCGACGGGGTCTCCTTCGAGGTGCGCCCCGGAGAGACGGTGGGGCTGGTGGGTGAGTCGGGATGCGGGAAGACCACGCTCGGCCGCTGCATCACCGGGCTGGTCCCTACGACTGGCGGCAGCATCTACTTCAGGCTCTCCGACCAGGATGCCGCCTTCCTCGACTCGGTCGAGCCCATACCCGAGCCCGAGCGCAGCCGGGAACAGCAGGCGGAGTTGGAGAGGATCGACTCCAACCACCGCATCGGCCGAATGGGAAGACGTGCCTGGCGGACCTATCGCCGCAACTGCCAGATCGTCTTCCAGGACTCTTTCAGTTCGCTCAATCCGAGACACCTGGTCAAGGACCTGGTGGGGCGACCCCTCCGGGTCTACAAGGAAGCGTCCGGCCAGGAACTGACCGACAGGGTGGTCGAGTTGTTGGAGAGCGTCGGTCTCGGGCGGCAGCATCTCTACCGCTTCCCACACCAGTTCTCCGGAGGTCAGAGGCAGCGGATCTCCATCGCCAGGGCCCTGGCGCTCGATCCCGAGTTCATCGTCCTCGACGAGCCGACAAGCGCACTCGACGTGTCGGTGCAGGCGCAGATACTCAACCTGCTGCACGACCTGCAGACCGAACGCGGTCTCACCTATCTGTTCATCAGCCACGACCTCGGCGTGGTGCGTTTGATGAGCGATCGTGTCGCAGTCATGTACCTCGGCAAGGTGGCCGAATACGGCACCGCCGAGGAGTTGTTCCAGGATCCCAGGCATCCCTATACAGATGCGCTCCTCGCCGCCAACCCCGACATCAACTCACAGCAGTCCGAGATGAAGGGTCTGCGGGGCACGGTCCCTGATCCTGCCAGCCCACCCGAAGGCTGCCGGTTCCACACTCGCTGCCCCGTAGCCACGCCGATATGCGGCTGGGAAGTTGACGACCTCGTTGCCTGGCTTCACGCCAACGACCTGCTGCTCAGCGGTCTCGCCGACGTCGAGCGGCGGTCCAACTTCGACGCCACTCTCGTCTTCCAGGACGAGGCCGCCGCATCGATCGTGGCAACGTCCGCCGAAAGCGGCGACATGCCCCCTGCGATGAAGGCGGCGCTCGAAGACCTATCGATCGATGACCGGAAGATCCACATCCGGTTCGCGCCGGTCGAACCGGTCGAATTGGAGGACATCGGTGGTGGTCATCTCACCGCATGCGTCCTCCACACCAGCCGCGCCGCTACCCGCTAGGTGCCCGTTCGGGTGGTAGGTCGGCGGTGGCGGCGAGCCCGACGCCTACTGCTGGCCGATCGCTGACGAACGCGTCGGGCTACTTGGCCGCGCCCGGGACACCGGGCCACGGCCATGCCCGAACTACTCGGCTGAGAGATCGGGGGGGTTGAGACCGACCGCCCTGAGGAGGCCCAGTTCGTCCCCGAAGTACCAGGCCTCGACGATGACCCCCTCCTCGACTCGCCACAACCCGACCTCGATCACGTCGATGTGACGCCCGGTCGCAGGGATGCCGTACAACGATCCGGTGTGGGTCCCCACCACCCGGAAGATCCCCCACACCTTGTCGTTCTTGGCGGTCAGATCGAGGAGGATGTTCTGACGGTCACGCATCGAGTCGTCGTCCATTCCCTTGGGCCCTTCGGCCTCCCAGAGGTCGCCGATATGCGTGAACCCCGCCCGGTGGCGTTTGAAGTCCGCTGCGAGGAAGGGGCGCCTCTCCGAGACCTTGGCAACCCTGTAGGAGGCGACCACGGCGAGAGCTCTCGCCTCCTCCTCGGTGCAGGTGCACTCGTTAGAGCCGAACATCGAGATGTGGGGGTGCTCCACCAGGGCCACGGTCACAACTCCACTATCGGCCGGACCGCCTCACGGGACTCCAAGGCGGCCAGGGCTTCGCCGACGGAGTCGAGCGGGTATATGTGGGTGACGAGGGGGCCGAGATCCACCTTCCCCGAGCGCATGAGGGCGATCATCGCCGGGTAGGCATTGGGGCTCGAACGGATCCCCATCAGGTCAACCTCATCCAACGTGATGCGGTCGATGTCGATCTCCGAGCGCTTGCCGCCGGTGAGACCGAGCACGGCGACCTTTCCTCCCCGTCGCACAGCGCCGATCGCCTGGGCGGGCACCTCAGGATTGCCGGTGCAGTCGAACACGTAGTCCACCCCGCGTCCCCCGGTGATGCGACGCACTCCGACATTTGGGTCCTCCTTCTCGTAGTCCACCACATCGTCACATCCCATCCGGGTGGCGAGTTCGAGCCGGCTGCCCCTCCCGACCATGATCAACTGCGACGCTCCCGAGGCCGCGGCCACCGCCGCCGTCAACAGCCCGAGGAGACCAGGGCCGAAGATGGCAACGGTCGATCCCGGGAGGAAGCCGACACGGCGAAGCGCGTGGACCGTCAACGATCCCTGGTTCACCAGGGCGCCCTCCAGCGGGCTGACCGAGTCGGGAAGCTTGTGGAGCATCTGGGCCGGTCTCACCGCGTACTCGGAAAGCGCACCCGGAGCGGTATGCCCGTAGAGCCGGTATCCGGGCGTCCCCGACTTCTCGCAGAGGTTGTACCGGCCCTGGCGGCACATGGGGCAACGACCACAGCCGACGTGGTTCTCGGCCACGATCTTGTCTCCTGGCCGCAGACCAAGATCGTCGAGGCCCTCGCCGAGGGCGACCACCTCCCCCGACCACTCGTGACCCATCACGAATGGCAAAGAGGGCGGCCACCCCCGCTCCTGGAACGCACCGCGCACCATCTTGAGGTCGGTGCCGCACAAGCCGCACGCCCTCACCCTGACCAGGACCTCACCAGCGGCGACCTCGGGCACCTCGACGTCCTCGACCGTGAGGTCGTTCCACGCTCTGAGCACGGCAGCCCTCATCGTGGTCACAAGTCATCCTCCTCGGGGACCCGCTTCTCCAAGGCCTGCCACACCTCCTCCACCGAGCGGACGATGTAATCCGCCACGGCGTCCATGATCTCCCCCGCTCGCGCATCGCCTACCGAGTCCGGTGTCCCATACCAGCCCTTCGGCGCCACCTCCCTGAAGTCCAACAGGATCGGGAACACGTCGCGCCGCCGGAACAGGGCGTGTCCTTCGGACGCCTCATCCACCGGATCACCACCAATCCGCTGGTCGAGACGTACCAACCCGGGATCGTGGGCGAGAACCGCCGCCGTCTCCATCGATCCGGCGTGGGTGAATTCCATCTCGTCGGGAAAGAGCGAATTGGTGACCACGTGCGACTCGGCGACGAGGACCCGCAACGGGAGTTGCTGCTGAGCGGTATCGGCGCCCAAGCGGATCGCCGTCGAGTTGCCCTCGTGCCAGTTGACGATGACCACCCGCTCAACGCCGGCAAGCGCCAGTCCCTCGCACACGTCGACGATCAGGGCGGCGAGGGTCTCGGGCCTGACACTGAGCGTTCCCGGCCAGGAGAGGTGATACGGAGCCACCCCGACCGGCGTGAGCGGTAGGACGGGTGCCGCCAGGCGCTCACCGACCCGCAGGGCGATGGTGAGGGCGGCGAAAGCATCGGTCCCAAGTGGCAGGTGACCGCCGTGCTGCTCGATGCTCCCCGTCACCAGAACCGCCGTCCCCCGCGCCAGCGCCTCCTCGGCCTCGGGTTGCGTCATGTTCCCGAGAAGCACTGCGTCGTGACTCAAGTCCGATCTCCCTCCGCTCCCATCGCCTTGCACAAACGGTTGTTCAGAGACACTAACCCGTCAGGTTCGGGGCGGAGCCGTCGACCCCCTGACCACCAACTCGGGTTCGACGAGTTGGGTCTCGGGCGGCATGGCCGGATCGGAGATCGTCGCCAGCAGACTCCTCGCCGCCATCGAGCCGAGCTCGTACTGCGAGATGCGCACCGTGGTCAGCGGTGGTGAGAACCGGTCGCTGTAGGGCATGTCGTTGAAGCCCACCACCGAGACGTCCCCTGGGCAGGTCTTGCCTCGTTGCCTGATGGCATCGATAGCACCCAGGGCGAGGCGATCGTTGGCTGCGACCACGGCGGTGGTCTCAGGCATTTCATCGAGCAGTTCACCCGTCACCCGGTAGCCCTCCTCCTCGGTGTGACGGTGAGCGAAGCCGCGACCCCCGGCCAGACCGGCTTCTCGGAGTATCTCCTCGAAGGCGCCGAGGCGGTTGACGGTGGAGGACACGTCCTTCGGTCCCCCCACGTGCACGATGTTGCGATGCCCCAGCGAGAGGAGGTGTTCGACGGCCATCCTCGTCCCGGCATGATCGTCGGGTAGCACGGCGCTGATGGAGGAGATGGCGGTGGCACGGTTGAACAGGATCACCGGTATCCCCTCATCGACCAGTCCGGCGAGCACCCGATCCTCGTCCCTTGCCACGCCGTACAGCAGTCCTTCGGCCTGGACGCCGAGCATGGCCGATACCTGCACCTCGGCATGGCCGGGGTCGTCGTCTGTACTGGCGAGTAACAGCGAGTAACCGTCGGCGGAGAGGACATCACCTGCACCCGCGTGATCCCCGCCTGGTACAGGTTGGCCACATCCGGGACGACCATCCCGACGACGAGCGTCCGTCCGGTGCGCAGGGCGCGGGCGATGGTGTTCGGCCGGTAGCCCAACCTCCGGGCGACGTCCCGGATGCGATGCTCGGTGTCCTGGGTGATCCGACCGGCGGCCGCTCGGTCGTTGAGAACACGGGAGACGGTGGAGACGTGCACTCCCGCCTCGCGAGCGACATCACGCAGCGTCGGCTTGGTACCCCTGGTCTCGTTTTCAGACACGGAGGCGAGCGTACCGAAGCGTGGTTCACCACCCATACGGAACGGACCGTCCCGTGGTTTCCTAGCTTGGGCAGCTCTAGGAAGGCCAGGAAAGATGCATCCCGAGGACACGTCCGGATTCCGACTCGTCGGCCACTCCGACCTTGGGGGCTATGGCGACGGAATGCAGGTCATGCCCCACGGAGATGTTCTCTTCGTCGGCCACTTCGGCCCCAGCGGCAAGGGAACCTCGATCCTCGACATCTCGGACCCCACGGCGCCGCAGATGATCCGGCAGTGGGATGCCCCCCCGGGGTCGCACACCCACAAGGTGCAGGTGGCGGATGGCCTCTTGCTGGTCAACCACGAGCTGTTCCGGAGCGAGGGACCGGCGCCGGTGGGTATGGCGGTGTACGACCTCGATGACCCGGAGAGCCCGGCGCAGGTCGGCTTCTTCGACACCGGCGGGCGGGGCGTTCACCGGATCGTCTACGAGGGCGGCGACCTCGCCTACATCTCGGCGACACCTGACGGCTACCGCGGCCGGATATGGCAGATCGTGAACGTATCCGATCCGACCAATCCGACCGAGACGGGACGCTGGTGGTGGCCGGGTATGTGGGAAGGCGGCGGCGAGATCCCGGAGGCGCCGACCGGCGAGGAGTGGCAAGCCCACCACGCCCTGGTCCATGGCGAGCGCGCCTATCTGGGCTTCTGGGACGGCGGGATGGTCATCATCGACATATCCGATCTCGCCAGGCCGAGGACGATCTCACGCCTCGGATGGGAGGAGGGAGGGCACACCCACACGGCGCTTCCGCTGCCCGATCGCAATCTGGTGGTGGTCACAGACGAGGCGGTCACCGAGGGCTGCGACGGGGACAGACACATGGTGAGGATCGTGGATGTCACCGACGAGACCGCCCCCTTCGTCCGATCGATCTGCCCCGTCCCCGAGGGGGACTTCTGCGAACGGGGCCTCCGGTTCGGGGCGCACTGCCTCCACGAGAACCGCCCCAACAGCTATCGAAGCCAGGAGCTGTTGTTCGTCACCTACTTCAACGCCGGTCTCAGGGTGTACGACACCGCCGACCCCGACCACCCCGTCGAGGTTGCCCACTGGATTCCCGACTGCCCCCCCAACCAGGCAGCGGCCCAGATCAACGACGTCTTTGTCGCCGAAGATCACACCGTGTACGTGACCGACAGGGTCAACGGTGGCGTCTACATCCTCGAGCCCGACGCGGCACTCTCCGCACACATGACGCGTTCGGCAACATGATCGACGTGGACGACAAGCCTCGACCATGACGTCGTGATCCATGTATGTCGTCTGGGGGCAGGGCCGTCCGCCGTCCGCCGTCCTCCGTCCTCCGAGGCGGTGGGTTCGGGACCGCCGAGGTGGTCAGTGCAGCTCGATCAGCGCAATTCGGTTCAGCGCAACTCGGTTCTGGGGTCGAGGACGTCGCGCAGACCGTCACCGACCAGGTTGAACGAGAGCGCCCAGAGGAACACCATGAGACCGGGGATGGTCGAGGTCCACCACCGCCCGGCGACGATGTCAGCCTGGCCCTCGCTGACCAAGGTCCCCCACTCCGCCTGACCGGCGACCGAGAGCCCGATGAACGCCAGCGTGGCGCCAAGCAGCAGGGCGTGGCCCATGTCGAGCGTCGCCTGCACCGCCACCGGTGTGAACGAGTTGGGCAGGATGTCGCGCCTGATGATCCCGAACCTGGAGTCGCCGATTGCACGCGCCGCGTCGACATCGTCCTCTTCGCGAACCTGGAGGATCTGGCTTCGGATGATCCGGGCATAGCGCGCCCACATGATGAATGCCAGCGCCACGACGATGTTGATGAAAGAGGGGCCGAGGATGGCGGCGATGGCTAGCGGGAAGATCAGCGCCGGGATGGAGAGGAAGACATCCACGACGCGCATAAGGAAGGCATCGACCTTGCCACCGACGATCCCCGCGGTGCACCCCACGATCAGCCCGATGAAAACGGCTCCGGCGACGACGTAGAGCGACAGCAGGAGGGACAGTCGGGCACCCCAGACGACCCCGTACAGGACGTCACCCCCGAGGCGGGTGGTGCCCAGTGGATGGCCCTCGGTACCGGGGGGGACCGCCACCGAACTCAGATCTCTCGGCATCTGATAGGCGCCGCGGGGGTTCTCGGGGACGAGGAGCGGGGCGAATATCGCCATGCCGATGAGAACGAAGATGATGATGGCCCCGACCCTGGTGCTCCCTCTGCTGAACACGTCCTTCGTCGTGGACCACAAACGCTTTGTTCTGACCTTGAAAGGCGTTTCGTGGACGACCTCAGGCGGGGGTGCGGCCTCGACCTGGGGGACCGTCTCGATCGACATGGCTATGCCTTCCTCAAGACGACGCGGCGATCGAGGTACCCGTAGAGGACGTCGACGATCATGTTGATCGTCAAGAAGAGGATGCTGGTGAAGATGACAAACGCCAGCGTCGTCGCCTGGTCACCGCTCAGGACGGAACTGGCCATCCAGCTGCCAAGCCCCGGCCACCCAAAGATGGTCTCGACCACCACGGTGCCCTCGAACATGATCCCGACCGAGATCCCGATGACGGTGATCGTCGGGATGAAGGCGTTCCGCCGGGCGTGCCGCCGGACCACGAGGCGCTCGGGGAGACCACGGGCGCGGGCGGCATCGACGTAGTCCTTGCCCATCTCCTCGAGCAGCGAGGAGCGCATCATCCTGGCCACGATGCCGACCGCGGCATATCCGAGGGTGATCGCCGGTAGGACCAGATGCCAGATGGCGTCCCGTAGTGCCTCGAAGCTCCCGGCGATGATCGAGTCGATCACGTAGAAGTTGGTGGGATGGGCGATGCTGTTCCAAATCTCCGGATCCGACCGTCCGTGGGGAAACCACCCCAGGTTGGCCCAGAAGACGATGAGGAGGACGATCCCCAGCCAGAAGGTGGGCATGCTCGCCCCTCCCACTGCGAAGATGCTGGAGACCTGATCGGGCCATCGGTTCCGGCGCCGTGCGGCGAAGGTCCCGATTCCGACGCCGAGGGTGACTGCCCAGAGTGCCGCGGCGGCGCCCAGCTCGAAGGAGGCGCCGATCTTGTCGGGGAAGACGTCGATCACCGGCGCGGCGGCAACCGCCGACCAGCCGAACTCGCCTTGAAACACCCCGCCGAGCCATGCCAGGTATTGCATGGGTACCGGTTCGTCGAGGTTGAACCGCTCCTCGAGGGCTGCGACCTCTTCGTCGGTCATGCCCGGTTCGAGGTAGGGGCCGATGGTGGTCCCACCGAGCCGGGTCAGGCTGAACACGAGGACGCTGACCGCCAGGATGACAAGAGGCAGTGCCAGCAGCCTTCGACCGATGTACCTATGCAACCTTCAAGCTCCTGAGAGCCAGCCTAGGCAACCCTCCCCGATACCGAACTCGACCGATGCCTCACTTGTCGTACAGCGCCCAGTACTGGGAGGGCCGGGGCCACATCGGGTTCTCCACGTGACCCTGGACCCAATCGCCGCGGGCCGATGGTGCACCCTCGTTGGCCGGCATGATCCACGCTGCCTCTTCGTAGAGCACCGTCTGGATCTCGGAGAGGATCTCGAGCCGCTCTTCTTCGTCGAGTGTCGTTCGAGCGGCTGCGACCAGGTCGTCCACCCGCTGAGCGTCGGTGTATCCGTCGGCGAAGCTGTTCACAGCCCCGTACCGGCCATCTGATTGCGCGGCGTCGAACAGGTAGGCGTCGGGGGTGCTGTACTGCGAGCTCGTGTAGGACCACATCCCCACCGGCAGCGGGTCGGTCGCCAACTGCTCGTCGAATTGCGCCTCAGGCAGCTGCACCACGTTTATGTGGAAGTTGGGGTTGAGCGCCTCGATGCTGTCCTTGAGAGTCAGCGCCGCTCCGGTGAAACCCTCGTGGGTCTGGTCGGTGATGATCGAAACGGTGAATCCCTCCTCCCAATAGCCGGCCTCGGTGAAGAGCTGCTCGGCCATGGCGGGATCAGTGGGATAGACCGGTGCGTCAGGGTCGTGTCCGTACATGTCGACCGGGAGGACGAAGCTGGCGCGGCCACCCAGACCACCGAGGATCCCGTCTATGTAGCCCTGATAGTCGAATGCGTAGTTGAAGGCCTGCCGCACCCGCACGTCCTGGAAGAAGTCGGGCGGGATGGTGTCACCATCGGGAAGCTCGGCGATGTTCATGTTCATCCCGATGAGGAGCACCTGGAGGTCCAGGGTGGTGGTGTCGACCTCTGCATGCTCGATCGGCTCGATCGAAGGCACATCGGTGGGGCTGATGTCGACGATGTCGTACTCCTGAGCCTGCAGACCCGTGGCCGGCGAGTCGACGATCAACTCCCAGCGCACCGGCAGGTGGGCCGGCTCGCCCCAGTAGTCGGGGTTGATGTCAAAACTCATCCGGTCGGCACGCTCCCAGGAGGTGAGGGTGTAGGGACCGCTTCCGACCATGTTCTGTGCCATGTACTCGTTGGGTGTATCAGCCTCGACGCCACCGTTGGCCTCGACTGCGTCCATGCTGACGACGCTGGCCACGGGGTGGGCAGCCAGAAAGGCAAGGAAAGAGGCGTCGACCGCTTTCAGCGTCACCTCGAAGGTGAGGTCGTCGACCGCCTGGAACGATGCCACGTTCTCGAACAGTGGGGCTTGACCCTCGGGAAGGTTCATCTCGATGACCCGGTTCCACGAGTACTCGACGTCTTCGGCGGTGAGGTCGGTCCCATCAGAGAAGACGACACCCTCGCGGAGAGGGAAGGTGTAGGTGAGTCCGTCTTCCGAGATCAACTCGTTCTCGATGGTGGGAACCTCAGTGGACAGCGAGGGAACGGGAGAACCGCCATCCGGGGGAATGGCCACCAACCGGTCGTAGACATTGAGGATCACGTTCATGCCGACGTCATTCCCGTTCACCGCAGCCGGGTCGAGGTCGAAGACGTCGTCATTCACCGTCACGACGAGCACATCCGGGTTTGGAACGTCACCGCTCGGCTCCCCGCCTGCAGCGGTCGAACCCGAAGCGGCGGTCGTGTCCGCAGTGGTGCCTTGCCCGCACGCTGCCACGACCAGCGGAAGAACGGCGCACAGGGCCAAGATCCTCCGCGCAATCGAAGCTCGTCCCATGGGTGTCCTCCTCAGTTCCATCCTTGCGAACGGTTTCTCGATCGGTTGCCCAATCGTTTGCAACCTAACCAGCAACGTAACTAGCTGAGCGTCCCAGTGTCAACCGATTCGGGGGTTCGATTCTCGGGCGCCCTCTTAGACGCATGGCGCCAACTCGCCACTATGGTCGCCCGCCCCCCTGCCACAGGAGCGACACCGTGGAGCCGACCGGCCGGTACCCCCAATTCAGCGAGGCGGAGAACGCCCGCCGCCAAGACCTGGTTCGGTCGTTCCTCGCCGAGTCCGGTCTCGACGGACTGGTGATATTTGGTTGGTCGGCTCAGAACCGCACCGCCCAGGCCGACGTCTACTACCTCTCCGGCTACCTGGGCATGAGGGACAACTACGTGGTATTCCCTCGTGACGGAGAGCCCACCCTCTTCGCCCAGAGCTACAACCACGTGCCCAACGCGGCGCAGGTCTCGTTCCTCGACGACGTCAGGTGGGGTGGGGCCGACAATGGGGTGACCGTGGGGGAAGACCTCCTGGCTCGGGGTCTCGGTGAGCTGGGGGTGGTCGGCTGGATGCCATATCAGCAGTACGAGTCCATGCGGAGGACGACCGGCGACCGCTGTTCCTTCAGGGACGTGACCCGTGAGTTCCGCACGATCCGGCTCAAGAAGAGCGACGAAGAGTTGGAGTGGCTGAAGCGGGGGGCTGGCTTCACCGACGCCGCCCTCGCCGGGCTGCGCGATGCACTTTCCCCCGGCATCAAGGAGTACGAGTTGGCGGAGGCAATCGAGCACTCCTACCTCGGTGCCGGCGGGTTGACCACCTTCTATTACATCGCATCGACACCGATGAGCAGTCCGGACCGATGCGTTCCGGCACAGGTCCTGAGCAATCGGGAGATCGAGGCGGGTGACGTGGTGACCTGCGAGCTCAGTGCCTCTTATGCCGGCTATGCCGGTCAGGGTCTTCGCACCTACACCGTGTCACAGGAACCCACGCCCCAGATCGCCGAGCTTCATGCCCTTGCCGAGGCCGTGTACCACGAGGTCGCCGCCGCCATCCGGCCCGGCGCCGGGGCCGAGGAGGTGTGGGGGGCGTCTGAGGGGATATCCGAAAGCGGATTCAGCATCAGGGACGACCTGTTGCACGGATACGGCATCGGGTTGTTGCCGCCCTGGATCCGCACCAGGCAGACCACCCACGGGCGGGACGACGACTGGATCTTCGAGGCCGGCCAGACGATCGTGATACAGCCCAACGTCATCACCCAGGACGAAACCGCAGGGGTCCAGGTGGGCGAACTGTGCGTGGTCACCGACGATGGAGCGGTCTCGCTGCACTCCTTCCCGCTCGAGCTGATCAGGGCGGGTTGACCGGGTCACCGCGGGTGAGCGGGAAGAGTGATGGAGGTCCGCACAAACGTATGCGCTGCTAGCGTCCCGACCAGGCCCGCAGGCCTTTCCGCAGCGGGGCGCGCCGCGAGCAATGTATGCCGGCGCTGGAGAGGAGACACCGATCATGACTGCGCTGGGCCCGTCCAAGGAGGCGGCATTCGAGAAGGTGAAGGGACTGTGGATCGCCATTCCCACGCCCTTCACGTCATCGGGAGCGGTGGACGAGGGCGCCCTCCGCAAGGCGGTGGACCATTACATCGAGGGCCTCGGCGTGGATGGCATCTTCTGCGGCGGGGTGATGGGCGAGTTCTGGGCGATGACGGTGGAAGAACGTGCCCGCGTCCACGAGGTAGTGCTCAGTGCCGCCGCACGGCGGGTCCCGGTGATGGTCCATATCGGTCATCACGTCTACTCCGAGGCGGCGCAACTCAGCCGTCACGCCGAGCAGGTCGGCGCCGACTTCGTCATCGCCATCAACCCCTACTACCCGATCAAGCCGAGCGAGGACATGGTGCGCCACTGGTATCGGCGCCTCACCTCCGAGTCCTCGGTGCCCTTCTTCCTCTTCAACACCTCCTACTCGGGCTATGCCTTGAGCCCTTCACTGATCGGAGAGCTCAGCGAACTCGAGACGGTGTGCGGGATCAAGAACCCCAAGCCTATGGACCACCTGATGGCGGTCCACGACCTGGTGGGTGATCGCATCGTCGTCTGTGATGCCGACGAGGGCGATTGGCTCTCGCTGCACCTCGATCACGGGTTCCCGGCACTCATGTCCACCCCGGCGCTGGCCATGTACCAGACAGCCGCCCACCGCCCCGTCCTCGATTACACCCGGCTGGCAGATGCAGGCGACACCGAAGGTGCCTGGGAACTGCAGAGGTCACTGGCAGGTCAGCGCGATGCCTTCCAGCGCTGGATGCGCGACCAGTGGCTGGCCCGCGGCGAGGGGGCGATACCGATAGCAGAACTCAAGGCGTGGCTCGGACTGATGGGCCTGCCGCAGGGGCCGGTCCGGACGCCGCTGATCCCTCTGAGCGAGGAGCGGTTGAGTGCGCTGGCAGCCGACCTCGATGGTCTCGGGCTGCTCGATTCGATCTCGACTTGATTGGCCGTAGTTGCGCCAGAAGGAGAACCGATGACACCTGGTGACGTCGATTTCAAGGAAGCCGCCGGGAAGCTGCACACCGAGGTCTTCGGCCGGGTTGCCAACACACCCTGGTACGCCGACGCGGTGTACCCGCGGTTCTCCGACAAGGAATACCAGCGCCGCTTCGCCGCCACGCGGGAGAAGATGAAGCGCCTCGGGCTCGACGTTCTCATCGCCTCCGGTGGTCCCAACCACTGGAGTTGGGGTGGCGGGATGCGATGGCTCAGCAACCACTGGGAGTGGCATGGCATGTCGGCGTACGTCGTGGTGCCTCCCGACGGCGAGCCGGTACTCATCTGCGGCCCCGGCGGCGCCCATCGGGAGGCGGTCCGTCGGGCGACTCCCCTAGAGGACGTGCGCCACTCGCGGTGGGGGCGGTCGGGCGAGGTGATCGTGGATCTGGTCAAGGAGTGGGGCCTGGCCGACGCCACCATCGGTATCTCCTGCGTCGACCCCGTCTTCGGCCACCACCTTCCGGTGGACGAGTGGGAGCGGATTCGCCAGGGACTCCCCGATGCCACGCTGGAGAGGGTCGGCGATTTCTTCCACGAACTCGTCCACGTCAAGAGCGAAGAGGAGATCGAATGTGTCCGCCGCGCCGGTGAGCTGATGGACCAGGCGTTTCACGCCATGCTCGCAATGGCCCGCCCCGGTGTGACCGAGTACCAACTGGCCGCCGCCGCCACGCACGCCGTGATGGACGGTGGCGGGCAGATGGACTTCACCATCATCGGCTCGACCCCCACCAGCAACCCGGGCATGGTGTTCGGAAACCCCTGGCCGTCGGACCGCAAGCTGGAGAAGGGCGACATCATTATCAACGAGCTGGCGTGCGGCTACCGCGGGTACTCGGTGCAGTTGGGCACGCCGATCTGCATCGGGGAGCCGCCTTCGTGGATCCGCCGGTTCTTCGAGGACATCGTCCTCCCCGGATACGACCTGATGGCCGAGCAACTGGTGGGAGGCAATACCTGGGACGATGTGATGAAGGCCAGCCGGTTCTTCGCCGAGAAGGGCTACGACTCGAGGCCCCTGTTCCTCCATTGCATCGACTTCGTCAGCCACCCGCCCCATGTGATGTACGACCACGTGGATGCCGAGCCGAACGAGCTCGAGCTGGCGGCGGGGACGGTGGCGATGCTCGAGCCGACCATCATCACCCCCGATGGCCTGCTCGGGATCTTCTTCGGTCGGACCTACGTGCTCACCGACGACGGCAACGAGAAGGTCACCCGGTTCCCCCACGAGCTGATGGTGATCTGAGCGGGTACTCGGCGTGACGCCTCGGCGGTTCCCTCAGATGACCGTGCCCCCGAGCCGCTCGGCCATCCAGTCGTTGACCCAGGGCTCTGACCTGTAACCCAGGTTGCTGATGCCGTGAGTGGCGTCGTCGACGGTGATGAGGGTGGCGTTGGGTGCTTCTTCGGCGATCCGGCGGGCGTGTTCGACACCGATCAGCGGGTCGAGCATCCCATGGACGACGACGAGAGGCTGGGCGATCTTCTCGGCGACGCCGTGGAGGTCGAGGGCACCGGCCTTCTCCCTCGCCTCCTCGTCCGACGACGACCACGAGTAATGACGGAAGGCGCCCCTTGTCACCCCGGGAAGCTCGTCCCATATTGCTGCCCAGTCATACGGCCCGCAGTTGGCCACGGCAGCGGTGATACGCGGCTCGAAGGCGGCCGCCCGGCAGGCGTAGTAGCCACCGAGACTCACCCCGATTACTCCCACCCGCCCGGTGTCGATGCCGTCTCTCGAGTCCATGGCGTCGATGGCGGCGGCAACGGCGACCTCGTAGTCGTAGCGGATCGGCAGCTTGGTGCTGATCTCGCCCTGACCAGGCCCGTCGAGGCTGAGCACGGCAAGACCACGACGCAGCAGTTGCGTCCGCGCGCCGTGACGGGTCTCCTTGGTGGAGTCGAGCCCGGGTAGGAGGATGACCAGGGGGGCTGGTCCCCTGATGCCGGGGATACTGGCTGGGATGCTGAGCAGCCCCGCCAGGTCGGCATCGGGGAAGGGGATGGTGACCTTTTCGACCGGTGGCGCCATGAAGGGCAGGACCCGGTCGTGGCACTCCACCATCTTGGCCAGACCGCTGGCGTGGGTTTGGAGGTCGTCCACCGAGAGGAAGTAGGAGAGGTGATAACAGCGCGACGCCGCCAGGAAGTGCTCAATCGCCGAGATGCGGCGCCCCTCGTCCCATGCCGCCTCGCCCATCGATTCGTGGACCCGGGCCGTCGCCATCCACTCGGGGGCCCAATCCGACCAGTCGCCGATCCTCCCCAGAGTCGCCGTCAGATCGCCCAGGGCGATATGCCCGGCGAGAAAGCGCGCTGCCCAGATGTCGAGAACCTCCTGGATGACCGGATCCGGGTGGTGGAGGGTGCGGGTGGTGGCGGGATCAACCCTCATAGACGGTCACCTCACCTCAGCCGGGAAGGGGCGCATGACATCTACCCTATCTGCCCTAACGTTTGCGCGGAACCTGAGCAGAGAGGCGACCCAATGGACATCGACCCGGAACGGGTCACGATCACCGAAGAAGTCGATGGCTCCGACATCCCACTGGAACTCATATACCTCGAGACCTGGGACGGGCTGTACGCCCCTATAGGTCTCCGACTTCCCAAAGGACCCGGCCCACATCCCCTCGTGCTGCTCGCCTCGGGCAACGGGGGTCGTGGCATGCCCTGGATCCGTGATGCCGTGGCCAACCGGGGATACATCATGGATCGCCTTCTCGAGCGGGGTACGCCTGTGCCTGGATCCGTTACCGCACCGAAGTGGAACTCGGTTACGACAACGGCGGCCGTCTCGTCCGCGATACCCGCCAGGGCAACGACATGTTCAACCGATCTCCGCTGGAGTACGAGGACGAGATCGCCATCATCGAGCAGTTGAAGAAGGATCCGCGCCTCGACCCGGACCGGGTCGGTTTGATAGGGATGAGCCACGGCGGAGAGATGGTGCTCAAGATCACCTCGGAATACCAGGGTGTGGCCGCCGCCGTCGCCTCCGAGCCTGCATCCCATGAGTTCCTCGCCCTCTCCCCGGATGACACCGCCTTCGTCGACCCCGAGACCGGGTTGCGCAACATCGAGGAAATGCAGATGGCGGAGACCGACAAGGTCCGGTCCCGCATAGATCTGGCCAAGGCGAAGGAGCGGATCGCCACCATCGACACCCCGATCCTCGTCATGGGACGGGAGAGCGACCACCTTCAGGGGATCTTCCGCACCTCCTACGAGCTACTCGCCGAGCAGGGCAAGCCGGTCGAGTGGGTGAGCTGGGATCACGACCTGCACGGCTACGTCTATCCCCAGCGCGGCCCAGATGGTGAGTATGAGGTCAACGACGTTCAGACCAAGGCTATCGCCGGAGTCCTCGACTTCCTCGATCGCCATCTCTGAGCCCCGAGCGTCGGCAGTCCTTCGCTCCCCCCGGCGGGGGAGTACCCGTCGGGGGGGCTGGTTCACTCCCAAAGGTGCGAAAGCCGCGGGTCGGGCACGGTTGGGAGTTCGGCAGCCCCCTACCCGCTGCTGCGCAGCGGGTCCCTTACCCCCTGCGGGGGACCGAAAGCGTTTGACAGCTCGTGACCACGACTGACTCCCCCCTTGTCGCCCGCAGCACGCTGGCGCTGCTCACCGATCGGACGTTCGGGCCCTACTTCTTTGGGAATCTCGCCTCGAACATCGGGACCTGGTTCCAGCAAGTGACGGCGGCGGTGGTGGTGTTCGAACTCACTCGATCGGCTCTGGTTGTGGGCCTGGTTGCCGTTCTCCAGTTCCTACCCTCGCTGCTCCTGGCGCCATGGAGCGGAGCGGCAGCCGACCGCTTCGATCGGCGCCGGCTGTTGATCATCGCGCAAACCCCGGCGGCAGTGGCGGCGGCGGTGCTGGCCGCCATCACCCTCACGGTCGGTCTCGACGGGTTTCCCTACGCCTGGCCGGTGCTCGCCGCCGCCGGCGTGATCGGCATCGCCCAGGCCTTCTCGGTCCCGGCGATGCAGGCACTGGTCCCCGGTCTGGTACCCGAGACCGATCTGGCCCAGGCGGTGGCGCTCAACTCGGTCACCTTCAACCTGGCGCGGGCCGTGGGCCCTGCACTCGGTGCCGCCACGCTCGTCGCCCTCGGGCCCGGTGTCGCCTTTTCGGTCAACGCCGCCAGCTTTCTGGCGTTGATCGTTGCCCTGATCTTCATACGCTCCCGGCCGGTGGCGCGGCCGGAGCGGGCCTCGGCCTGGGGAGGTTTCCGCCATCTGCGCACCGATCCAGTGATGGCGGCGCTGTTGGTCGGTGTGGCGGCCCTTGGCTTCGGTGCCGATCCGGTGATCACCCTCGCCCCTGCGCTGGCTGACGGGCTGCTCGGGGCCGCCGAGACCGCCGCCGAGCGGGGGACGCTGGTGGGCGCCCTGGTCAGCATGTTCGGCGTTGGGGCGGTGCTGGCGATGCTGGCGGTGCCGGCCTCCCGGGATCGTATCGGGCACCGGGGAACTGCCATCGCCGGGCTATGCGTGCTCGCCGCAGGCATGATCTGCGTGGCGCTGGCACCCTCGCCGCCCTGGGCCATGGGAGCCATGGCGATAGGCGGCTTCGGGTTCCTCCTCGCGGTGACCGCGCTCACCAGCCTCATGCACCTACGGATCAACGAGCAGATGCGGGGGCGGATGATGGCGTTGTGGGGGATCGCCTTCCTCGGATCGCGGCCGCTGGCCGCCTTTCTCGACGGCCTGGTCGCCGATACCTTCTCTCCGGAGTTGGCCGCCGCCGTGGCGGCAGCCGTGGTGCTTGGCTGCAGTCTGGTGGTTGCGAGATTCGTCCCGAAGACCGCCAGCCGACCAACGGGAGGAACAGATGATCACCGACGTCCACGCCCACTGCATCCCCGCCGAACTCATCGAGTGGATCCGCGCCGAGGGGGAGCAGATCGGCATCGAGGTGGTCGCCCGGTGAGCGCGGGGAGGACGTGCTGATCGCCGGCCGGGTCCGCAGCGGACCGCTCCGACCCGTGCTCAGCGATGTCGCAGAGCGTTTGGCGCACATGGATGCCACCGGTGTCGGGATGCAGCTGCTCAGCGGGTGGGTCGATCTCACCGCCTACGCCCTCGAGGGCGATGCGGGAGCCGCCTATGCCAGGCGGTTCAACCGGATACTCGCCGACGAGGCGGGCCGTTTCCCCGACAGGTTCCGCGCCTTGGCGACGGTCCCGCTGCAGACACCGGGAGCGGCGGCGGACGAGCTTGTCCACGCCGTTTCCGAATTGGGGATGGTCGGGGTCGAGATCGCCACCACCGTTGACGGCAGAGATCTCGACCAGGCCGACCTCGAGCCGTTCTGGGCGGCGGCCGAGGAGCTTCGCTGTCTCGTGCTGCTCCACCCCTATGCCCCGCTCGCCGGGGTTGACCTCAGCAGGAACTTCCTCGACAACATGGTGGGCCGGCCCGCGGAGACGACGGTTGCGGTCGCCCACCTCATCTTCAGCGGCGTGCTCGATCGCTACCCCGGACTTGTCATGTGTGTCGTCCACGGCGGGGGGTTCCTTCCCTACCAGTTGGGGAGGATGGAGCGGGGCCACACCGCAGTGCCCCACCTCACCGCCAGGCACATCTCCACCTCGCCCCGCGCGGTCGCCAGACGCCTCTACTACGACACCGTGCTCCACTCCCCCGAGGCGATCAGGTTCCTCATCGACACCGTCGGTGCCGACCGGGTCCTCCTCGGGTCCGACTACCCCTTCGAGATGGGCGATCCCGACCCGGTGAGCACGGTCGAGGCGGTGCCCGGCCTCGATGACGAGGAGAGGCGGTCGATCCTCGAGGGGAACTTCGCAGCCCTTCTGGCCGCAGTTCAGGCTGGAGCCGGGTCGGCTGCGGGAGGCGGCGGAGCAGGACCGGGACCAGCGCGGTAACGCCAGAGCTCGGGCATGAAACGGGCGATGGCGACCGCCCCGATGACGCAGAGCACACCACCGGACACCACCGAGAACTGGACGGAGGTCACCGCAGCAACGGCTCCGGCTTCGAGGTCGCCGAGCCTGGGTCCGCCGCTCACGACTGCGCCATGGATGGCAGAGAGCCGTCCCCTCAACTCGTCGGGCACGGTCAACTGGAGAATCGTGTTCCTGAAGACGGCCGATATGACGTCGGCCGCACCGGCAACCGCCAACAACGCGAGCGCCAGCGGCAGCCATGTGGTCAGCCCGAAGGCGGCGATGGCGAAGCCCCAGACGATCACCGATATGACCACCACCCGGCCCCGGCGGCTGACCCCACCGACCCAGCCGGCGGTGGCGGCGGCGATCATGGCGCCGACACCAGGGGCGGCGAAGAGCAGACCCACCGTCGTCGCATCGCCGCCGAGGACCACCGTCCCGATGGCGGGGAAGAGGGCGCGGGGCATCCCGAAGATCATGGCGTTGAGGTCGATCAGGAAGCACGACTGGATGAGCCGCTGCCCCTTGAGATAGCGGAGCCCCTCCTTCATCGACGACCACCCTGCCGCGGTGCCACCGCCCTCGGGTCGCGAGCGGCCGGATCCCGAACATTGTCAGCGCCGATAGCACGAACAGCCCCGCCTCCAACCCGTAGGTGGCGGCGAGCGAGAACTGGGCGATGAGCAGACCCGCCAGGGCAGGACCGAGCGCGCCACCCACCTGCAGCCACCGCCTGGTTGAGGGCGAACCCGGCGGGGAGGAGGTCTCGCTGGAGCAGCGAAGGCAGAACGGCCATCCGGGCGGGGATGTCTATTGCCGAGAGTCCGGCGTTCACCCCACTGAGCACGTAGATAACCCACACTTCTGGCCGGTCCATCGCCGAGTTGACCGCCAAACCGACCGCGGTCAGTGCCAGAGCCAACTGGC
Organism: uncultured Actinomycetes bacterium; assembly: GCA_963824995.1. GTDB lineage: Bacteria > Actinomycetota > Acidimicrobiia > Spongiisociales > DATADW01 > DATADW01. The sequence continues at coordinate 279,111 of CAWGRK010000001.1, forward strand.
TGACGAGCAACAGCTTGCGGCGATCGACCGCATCGGCGATCGACCCACCCACCAGCGACATGATGAGCAGCGGCACCACCTGGACCAGACCGAGCGCGCCAACGGCGAGCGACGACCCGGTGAGCAGGAAGATCTGATAGGGAACGGCGACCACCGTGACCTGCCGGCCGAGGAAGGCGAGCAGGTACCCGAGGAACAGCCGGCGGAACTCCGGCGACACCCGCAACGGGGTGATGTCGACGACAAGTTGCCGTCCGAATGCCTGTCTCTTGGCTGGATCCGGGTCCGTCACCGCACCACTCTGCCTCGCACCACGAACAGAAACACCACACCTGCGATGGCGACGAGCATCGCGTTGATCCCGAAGGCCCAGCCGTAACCGGAACTGTCGGCGACCAGACCGAGCAGCGGTGGCCCGGCCAGCAGCCCGAGGTCGCCCGCCGTCCGGAACAAACCGAGCGCGGCCCCCCGGCTCTCCTCGCCGACGACGTCGGCGGCGAAGGCGGCGGGCGCCGGACCCGCCACCGATGTCGCCAGGGCAAGCACACCTGCGCCGGCGACAAAGACGCCGATGTCCCCGGCGAGGGCGAGCACGGTGAGGCCTGCCGCCGTGCCGAACAGGCTGGGCACGATCACCCTGCTTCGGCCATAGCGGTCGGCGGCCATCGTGGCCGGAGCGAGGAGGACGATGTTGATCAGGGCCATCCCCGACAGCAACAGCCCGATCTCGGCGAGCGACATCCCAAACTCGTCGGCGCCCGCGAGCGGGAGCAGCGTGTTCCGGGTCGTTCCCCTGGTGAGGAAGACGACCAGGTTGACCAGCAGCACGGCCACGAACGGTGGCGAAGTGAGCAGCCTCCGCCAGATGTGGGCTCGCCCCAGACCGGCTCGGTGCGGGTGGGCGGCTTTCGCCGGACGCGTCTCCTCCAAACGGAACAGGGCGTAGAGCGATGCGGCGGCGGTCGCCGCGGCGACCACGTAGAAAGGCGCCTCGAACCCGAACCGGTCGGCCAGAAGGCCGCCTATCACAGGACCGATGGCAGTACCGATGAGCAGAGCGCCCTGATTGACCCCGAGGAGCCGCGCCCGGTTGGCGGGTTCGGAGACGTCGGCCAGATAGACGAGGGCACCGGTCATGTACATCGCCGAACCGACCCCGGCGACAAACCGCCACACCACAAGCGGGGCAAGGCTGGCAGACATGGCGGAACCAATCATCCCCACCGACACCACCAGAGGACCACCGACGAGGAGCAGCTTTCGTCCCCTGGCGTCCGCCAGGATCCCGATCGGGACATTGAAGATCAGACGGGCGAGGCCAAAGGACGCGACCGCGACTCCCACGGCGGCGACGCTGAGGCCCATTCGCTGGGCGAAGAGCGGTAGCACCGGACCGAGAATCCCCTGGCCGGTCATCACCAAGGCGGTGGAAACCGAGACCGCGAATACGCGCTCATGGGCGCGCAACCGTCCGAGCGCGGCAAGAGCCCCGCGGATGCTCAAGAGTCGGGCCGCTCTGTGGCGTACTGCTGAGATCTGGATCTAGCCACGCACAATCGATTGTTGCAGTCCCCAGATCACCCGGGATCAAGCATCATCTCAGTAGCCAGATTGCGCATCAGCGCTGGGCACTAACGTTTGCACACCCTCCCCAGGAGCAGTTGTGTCGGTTGAAGAGAGCGACCTCCCCTTCGCCCCCAGCGAGGATCCGTTCGTCATCGAGCACGGCGGTTTCTACCGCCGCTGGATGTCGATGATCGAGGACCTCGACGAGTTGCGTACCGCTGTGGACCGACTCACCGGAACCACCGATGACGTCTGGGTCCCGGTTTGGCGCGAGCTCGGCAGACACCACGAGGATGAGGGGGATCGCCTCGAGGGCGATGGCGCCAGGAGGGAATACCTGCTGGCCAAGACCTACTACAGCATCGGACGGTTCCCCGACGCGCTGACCCCCCTGAAGGCCGAGGTCTCGGTCGACTGCGTGCGCGCCTACCTGAAGGCGGCCGCCTACCTCGATCCGCCGCTCCAGCAGGTGGAGGTGGTGTGCGACGGCAAGGCCATCCCCTGCCACTACCGGGTCCCGGAGGGGGCGTCAGCGAGCGAGCCCGTGGCCGCGGTGCTCATCATGTGCGGGGCGGACGTGTTCAAGGAGGACCGCGGCTGGGCAGCAGAGCACGCCCTGGCGAGTGGTCTCGCCTCGCTGGTGATGGATGCCCCTGGTACCAACGAGAATCCCTTCCCATACGAGCCGGAATCGGTCAAGGCGTGGATGGCTGCGGTGGACTGGCTGGCCGAACGACCCGAGATCGCCGAAGACCGGATCGGTGCGTTCGGCATCAGCCGCGGCGGTTACTCGGTGATGCAGCTGGCAGGCACCTACCCCGAACGGGTGATGGCAGCGGTTGCCATCGCCGGCAACCACTTCGGCTACCGGATGTCACCCGAGGAGGAGCAGGAGTTCGTCGATATGCGGAACGTGCGTTCCACGTACGTCTTCGGGGCGCCGGGGGACGGGCCCACCTTCGAGCCGACGACCGTCGAGAAGGAGGAGGAGCTGTACCGGAAGTGGTCGCTGACCGAACTCGGGCTGGCCGATGCCATCGTCTGCCCGGTGTTGATGATCAATGGCAAGCGCGACCACCTGGCCCCTATCGGGAACATCTATTCGATGCTGGAGCACGGTCCAGTCACCGGTCGCGAGTCCCGGGTCTACCCGGACGACGGGCACTGCGCCTTCAAGCACCGCCCCGAATGGGGTCCCGAGGCGTTCGACTGGCTGGCCGCTCGTCTCGGTTCTCAGCTCGCCTGAATCCGGCGGCCCGCTACCCATTTGGTTAACAGAGCGTCAGCCCTGACTGGCGATCTGAATCAGATTGCCGCAGGTGTCGTCGAACACCGCGGTCGTCACCGGCCCCATCTCCGTCGGATCCTGGGTGAAGTGGACGCCACGAGCGGCCAAACGCTCGTGCTCGGCGCGCACGTCGTCGACGGCGAACGAGGCGAAGGGGATCCCGTCCTCGACCAGCGCATCTTTGAACGGCCCGACGGCGGGATGGCCGGACGGCTCGAGCAACAACTCGGTCCCGTCCGGGTTCTCCGGCGAGACGACCGTGAGCCACTTGTCCTCTCCGAGCGGGATCTCGGTCTTCTTGATGAACCCGAGGACGTCGGTGTAGAAGTCGAGCGCCTTGTCCTGGTCGTCCACGAACACGCTCGTCAGATGAATCCGCATCAGTCTTTCCTTTCGACGTCGAGCCACCGCTCGACAATCGCCCAAAGCGGGCCTTTGTCGAGATAGTGGAACTTGTATCTGCCCTCGCGCCTGGTGCTCACCAGCCCGGCTTCCTCGAGCACCTCGAGGTGCTGGCTGATCGCCTGCCTGGACATGCCGTGCTTCATGGTCACCCGGGCGCAGAGCTCGAACAGCGTCTGCCCATCACGCTCGTGCAACTCGTCGAGAATCGCCCTCCTCGCCGGTGCCCCCAGCGCCTGGAACAGGTCACTCACTGATGAGCGACAATAGGCAAGCTGTTACTTGCCTGTCAATACCCAAGAACCGAGTACTTAGTACTCAGTACTTGGTACTCAGACAGAACCACTCGGATCGGTCCCCGGGAGGAGGGAGGCGCTTCGGGGCCGGGAGATGGTCGGCGCACGGCAGACGGCAGACGGCAGAGCGCTCTGGTCTAAGTACCAAGTACTAAGTACTTCGAGATCCGATCACACTCCCAAACCCCACGCCGAGGTCATCGAGGATGACCATGGCGGCGTTGCGGCCGGGGCCGCCGGTTATGGAGCCGCCGGGGTGGGTGGTGGCGCCGGTTTGGTAGAGGCCGGCGATCGGCATCCGGTGCTGGGCCCAGCCCGGGACCGGGCGGAGCATGCCGCTGTTGGCCAGGCCGCGATCGCCACCGTGGATGGTGCCGTGCCACATGTGAGGGTTGGAGTGCTCGATGTCCACCGGGCTCTTGGCGCGGCGGGCCAGCACCTTGTCGTCGGTGATGTTGGGGGCGCACCGCTGCAGCACTGCGAAGTGTTGTGCGGCCAGTTCGTCGCGGTAGGTCTCCCAGGTTCCCTCGGAAAGCTCGTAGGGGGCCATGCTGAGGATCTTCACCGTGTGGTGATCCTCCGGTGCCCGTGACGGGTCGACCAGCGTCGGGGTGGCGAAGAGCAGGAAGGAACCCTCGTGGTGAAGACGTCCCTCCTTGATCCCGCGCCCGAACTCGATGGTGTCCTCGGGCCAGGGCACATAGCCGGCGGACACCGCGGTCTGGGTATCGCCGTCGCCTGCCAGGAAGCGGGGCGGCTCGGTTGTGGCGTAGTAGGAGGCGAACGACGGCATCCCCTCGTCGAAGGTGTCCACCCCGTCGAGGAACTCGTCACCCCACACGGCGGCGGGTGCCATCTCGACCAGAGACTTGACATGGATCGAGGAGACCACGGCGGTGCGTGCCATGAACGTCTCACCGTCCTCGGTCTCCACCCCGACGCACCGGTCCCCCTCGAGGACGAGGCCGGTGATCAACCGGTTGGTAAGGACGCGGCCACCGTGGTCCTCGATGGCGCGCACCAGGGCGCGTGGCAGCGCGGCAGAGCCGCCCAGCGGGATCGACCAGCTGCGGACCTGTCGCCCCCCCACCGATGAGGCTGCCAGCGCCCCGGATCCGGCGGAGTCGATGGGTTGCGCCGTCTGGAAGGCCATCCAGGTGAGAAAGGCCCGGACATGACGGCTCTCGAAGAGATGGGAGATGACCGCCCACGATGACTGGGCGTTGCGCCGCAGCCACCGCCCGCCCCCGGGCGTCTCGGCGAGTGTCTCCTCGAGACTGGGGACGTAGCCGACCGGGTTGAATCGCCACCGGCCGAACACGTCCTTTACCTGGTCCCATTCGGTCAGCATCTGCCGGTATGCGTCGGCATCGGCCTTGGAGAACCGGGCGATCTCGTCGATGGTGCGATCGAGGTCGAGCCACATGGTGAAGTGTTCGCCGTCGGGGAAGACGACGTGGGCCACCGGGTCCGGATGAACATAGGTCAGCCCGTACTCGGAGATGAGACCCAGTTCGTCCCTGCTCAGTACCGGGTTGGTCTGGATCAGCGTGTGCCCGGTGGAACAGCTGTCGAAGTGGTAGCCGGGCAGCATCAGTTCCTCGGTGGCGGCGCCGCCCCCCGCCTCGGGTCTGGCATCTAGGACCAGGACCTCGAGCCCGGCACGAGCCAGGTAGGCGGCGGTGATCAGACTGTTGTGGCCTCCACCGGCCACTACTACGTCGGCTGTCTCCGTCATCGGTGCTCCTCCTTCAGACGCCCACGCCGACACCGGCCAGCAACGGCGCCACCTCGACCGACCGACCGCCGTCAAGCGACGACTGGAGGGCAGCCGCCACTACACCAAGGGCGCGAATCCCCTCGATGGCACCCACCTCGACCTCGGCCTCCCCCCGGATCGCCAGGGCGAACTCTTCCAGTTGCTCGCGGAACATGTCCGTGGGCGGTAGCGGCACTTCGGGGCGCTCCGGGCTCCGGTATGCCTGGCTCACCAGAGTGCTGGCGCTGTCCACCAGGTGCGACTGGTCCCATTGGGTGAAATCGAGGTCGTAGATGAGGTTGGCCTCGGTCCCGAGCAGCCGCATCTGGTAGACGCCGGGTGAGGCCCACCCAGTCCCCAGATAGCCGAGAGGTCCCGACTCGAACTCGAGGATGCACATCACCGCGTCGGGAACCTCGGCCTCGGTGTACAGCCGGCGAGCGTGGGCGCTCACCGTGGCGACAGGGCCGAGCAGGTATTGGAGCGTGTCGGCGTGGTGGACACCGAGTTGGATGAGGGCACCCCCCGGGCTCTTGTCGGCGAAGAACCGCCACGTGGACGGGGTCAGCTCGAGTCCGCGCTCGTTGGAGAAGTTGGCCTCGGCCAGGGAGACCCGACCGATTCGTCCGTCGTCGATCCAGCTCTTCATCGCCCGGTGCCCGGAGAGACGGCGGGCGCTGTGACCGACGGCGAAGACCATCCCGGTCCGATCGACCGCAGCGGCGATCTCGGCGGCGTCCCCGATGGTGTGGGCGATGGGCTTGTCGGTATAAACCGCCTTGCCGGCCTCGAGGCAGTCGAGGATGACCGGCTTGTGGACGTCGTTGGGGGTGGTGACGATCACGCCTTCGATCTCGGGGTCGGAGAGCAATTCGTCGAGGGACCCCGCCGCTCGGGGGATACCGAACTCCTGCTGGAAGGCGGTGCGCGACTCCTCGCTGCGTGAGAAGCAACTGGCAAGCTCGATCACCGATCCCCGCTGGGCTCCGCGGGCGAGGACACGGGCCCAGCGGCCCAGCCCTATGGGAGCAAGCCTGACCGGCTCGCTCGATCCGTCGGTCATGTTCCCTCCAATCCGGGTACCGATATGTCGAGTTCGTCGAGGTTGGCTTCCAGGTCGGGGTGGGGGAAGAAGCAGGCGAGCGTGATCCCATCCGGATCGGCGGTCGCCGTGGCGTGCGGGACGCCACGGGGGATCCGCACCCAGGACCCGGAGGAGAGCGGGTGAAACGTCCCATCGATCCAGACCGCCCCCGAGCCCTCGGCCACGAACACGATCTCTTCGCTCTCGGGGTGACGATGGGCGTTGCGGCGGGCGCCCGGGTCGATGTGGACGAATCGGGCGCTCGTCGCTCCGCCGACCGTCGCCGCGAACGGGTCGGCGCTCTTCCTCCCGGGCCGCTCCTCCGACCCGAAGCTGCCCGCAGGGACGACCGTCACCGCGCACCACCCCGGGACACCATTACTTCCCGCACCGCCTTCTCCAACTCGGCTCCCACTTCGCCGACGAACCCGGCAGCCAGATCGGGTGTCGCCCAAGAGGGATCCCCGTACCAGCCGTCCACCGCAATCTCGGTGACATCGGTGATGTACCCGTAGACCTCGCGTGAGCGCCGCATCTCGTCCAGGGCTTCGGCACCATCGGGACGGCTCGCCTCGGACACCGAATCCCAGCGGACGAGCGCAGGGTCGGCTGCCATCACCGCCATCGTCTCGATCGCCCCCCCGTGGGTGAGGCCCCCACCGCGCTCGGCGAATACCCGCTGTGCGGTGTAACAGGCCTGGGCGGCGATCACCAGAACCTCATGGCGGTCCTGGAGATCGGTGGCGACCGCGTCCAGCGAAGCGATGTTCCCCTCGTGCCAGTTGACCAGGACGAGAACGGATGCACCCATCGCGGCCAACTCCTCGCAGATGTTGGCCACGTACTCCTCGAACACCCTGCGCCGCAGCGAAATGGTGCCGGGATGACCGGCATGGATCGGGGTGACGCCGTACGGGCCGCCCGGCACGAACAGGGCGTCGAGCCGCTCGGCGAGGTCGGCGCCGATGAGGTCGGCGGCCATGGTGTCGGTGCCGCAGGGGAGGTGCGGCCCATGTTGCTCGATGCTCCCGAACGACAGCACTGCGATCCCCGACCGATCGAGGAGGGCGCGCACCTCGGGGGCGGCGAGCCGTTCGATGGAGCGGCTCACCGCGCCTCCACCCCCATCGGGGTCACCGGGTTGGCCAGAGGCTGGCCCTGGAGCAGTCGGCGGGCCTCGGCTGCAGCCTGACGACGCATCTCGAACTCGGTCTCCTCGGTGTACCAGGCCATGTGCGGGGTGAGTATCAGTTGCTCGGAGCTGAGCCCCGCCGGTGGCGGGGGTTCCGTGGGGTAGACGTCGAGGGCGGCAACCGCGGGGCGTCCCTCGGCCAGGGCGCCGGCCAGGGCAGCGAGATCTATCAACGATCCGCGCGCCGTGTTGACCAGCACCGAACCGGGACGCATCAGATCCAGTTCGGCTGCCCCCAGAAGCGGCTCACCCCCGTCGCCGGGCACATGAAGTGTCACCACATCGGCGCTCGAGAGCAGCGCTTCCAACGACACGACTCCGGCTTGCATCCTCTCGTCGTCGAGCATCGGGTCGTTGACCAGGACCCGTCCGAACCCCACGGCGGTGAGCAACTGCCCGACCCTGCGGCCGATGCGGCCAAAGCCCACCACCCCGGCGGTCATCGAGCGGGGCAGTCGGAGCGGTCGGAGCTCGGCGAACCCCCAATTGCCGCTGCGCAGCCGGCGTTCCGCCATTGGAATCCGCCGGATCCCGGCGAGGACCAGAGCGAGGGTGTGCACGGCCACGGCTTCGGTGCCGTAGTCGGGGGTGTTGGCCACCGAGATGCCTGCTGCGGCGGCGGCATGGAGGTCGATCGAATCGACCCCTACGCCGTAACGGATGATCCCCCGACAGCTCAGACCGGCGAGGGTCTCCGAGTCGAATTGCGGGGCGGCGCCGGCGAGGATGATGTCGGCATCGGCAGCGATGGCGAGGATTTCCTCCCGGGTCCGCCCGGCGCCGGACACGATCTCCACCCCGAGGTCTCCGAGCGCTTCGCGCTCGACTCCGAAGTCTGGGTACCGGGTCCCGACGATGGCGACCGTTGCCGAGGCCACGGGCCGAGTGTAGGCCGACAAACGTTTGCGGAAACCGACGGGTCAGAAGTCGAACAAACGGCGGGCATTGCCGCCGGTGATCGCCTCACGCTCCTCGTCGTCGAGACCGGGCACCTTCGCAACCAGCCCAACCGGGTCGGTCTCGCCCATGTCGAAGGGGAAGTCGGTGCCAAGGAGCACCCGATCCGCTCCGACGACATCGATGAGATGTCGCAGGTAGAGGGGATCGAAGACCATCGTGTCGTAGTGGAGGCTCCGCAGGTAGTGACTCGGCGGGTGGTCGGGGATCCTCACCCTCGTCTCGGGGCGGACCTCCCAGGTGTGGTCGGCGCGCGCCGCGTAGAAGGGGAGATAGCCGCCGCCGTGGAGCAGGACCAACCGCAGCGCCGGGACCTCCTCGAAGAGCCCCGAGAAGATGAGTCGGGTGGCGCAGACCATGGTCTCCAACGGGTTGCCGATGCAGTTCACCAGGAAGTAGTCATCGAGTCGATGGCTCTCGGGGAAGCCGTTGGGGTGAATGATGATGGGAAGCCCGAGTTCCGCCACGGCTTCGAAGAACGGGCGAAACCGGGGTTCGTCGAGGTTGCGGCCGTCCACCGTCCCACCGATCTGCAAGCCCTTGAACCCGATCCCGGCTACCCGCTGCGCCTCGGTGATGGCGAGGTCCACGTCCTGGAGCGGGACGGTCGCTCCCATGGCGACGAAGCGGTCAGGATGCTCGGCCACCGCGGCGGCGATCCTGTCGTTCTGCATCCTGCTCAACTCTGCACCGAGTTCACCCGGCACCCAGTAGCAGTACTCCGAGACGAAGGTGGCGAGACCCTGGATGTCCACCCCCATCCGGTCCATGTGCTCGAGCCGTGCTTCGGGGTCGGTGAGCGAGCCGGCGATGGAAGGGAACATCGTCTTGTTTTGCTCCCGCGACGCCTCACCCATGAAGTGGTCGTATGGCTCCATTTCAGGACGGAAATAAGGGGAGGCAACCTGGCGCACGCCTGGCGTGGCCAGGTGGCAATGGGCATCGATGACCGGCACGGCTTGGTTTCAGTCCTCGGTCGGAGTTCTCTGTTCGAACGCCCGGAGCGACACATGGAGGTGCTCGAGCACCGCATCGATGGCGGCCTCGGTGTCGCCGCGCTCCAAGGCATCGAGGATGGCGGCATGGTCCCGGTTGGCTTTCTCCCGCAAACCGGCGACGTGCTTGATCGATGCGCCGATGTACATGACCGAAGCATCCTGAAGACCTCGGATGATCGCCGCCAGCCGTGGAGAGGCCGCCTCCTCGTACACCGCCATGTGGAAGGCCCGGTTGTCGTCCACCCATTGCGCCGAATGGGGCTCACGTTCCATCTGCTGGTGGAGGTCGCGCAACCTCTCGAGCACGGACTCCGAGAGGTTGGGCACCGCTTGGCGCATGGCGAGAGGTTCGAGGAGCCGGCGGATCTCGTAGATCTCGTGGAGCTCGTCACCGCTCAGCTCCGAGACCACGGCGCCGCGGTGGGGATCGAACTGGATCAATCCCTCCGATGCCAGATCACGCAGCGCTTCGCGCACCGGTGTGGTGCTCACCTCGAGCGTTGTTGCCAGTTCCGCCTGGACCAGCCGGCTGCCCCCGGGGATGTCCCCGGAGAGGATGGCCCGCCGCAGCACCTCGCGCACGTATTCGTGGGCGGTCTGCCGGGTGGCTGAGAAGCTCTGCCCGGCCAAACCGGGCAGTCTCTCGACCGCGGAATCGGTCACTCTGGTCCTCTCCCCGCTGACTTCGTGCATCCTATAACCTCGCTGTGGAGGGGAGAACAAGCTGCGCGCCGCACTGTTGACAGAGCCGATGCAGGTCACCTTGGCCGAGGTCCCGCCGCCGGAGGCGGATGGCATGGTCACAGTGCGTCCCGAGACGCTTGGGATATGCGGCACCGACGTCAAGATCTTCACCGGACGGGTGCCGGCGGAGTACCCGATCGTGATCGGACATGAGATGGTGGGCAGGGTGGTTTCGGCGCCCGACGGCTCCCCGTTCCAGCCGGGCACCAGGATCCTGATCGATCCCGCGGTGTCCTGCGGCGAGTGCGACCTGTGCCGCCGTCAGCGGCCGCAGTTGTGCCGGTTCGGCGGGTTGATGGGCCGCGACTCATCGGGGGTCTTCGCCGACCTGGTGGCGGTGCCGGGGGGTCGGCTGGTGGAGGTCCCGGCCCCGGTGACCGAGACGGCAGCGGGGTTGCTCCAGGTACTGGGGACCTGCGTCCACGCCCAGCGGTCGATCGATGTCTTCCCCGGTCAGGTGGCGGCCGTGGTGGGCCTTGGCGTGGCGGGACAGCTGATGGCGCAGTTGCTCCAGCTGCGGGGAGCGGTCGTCGCCGGGTTCACCCGCTCATCTTCCAAGCGCGAACTGGCCGGCCGGCTCGGCGCCACGGTGACCGCCCACCCCGACCAGGCACCCGCCGTCCTCGACGAACTCACCGAGGGGCGGGGACCCGATCTGGTTGTCGAGGCGGCCGGGTACGAGTCCACCCTCGCCATGTCGATCGAGCTGGCGGGGATTGGCGGCGAGGTGCTCGTCTTCGGGACCATCGCCGGTGGAGACAAAGGGCTGCCCTATTACCAGATGTACGCCAAGGAGCTCACCCTCTACAACCCGCGTGCCGCCCTGCTCGACGACTACGCCACCGCGGTGCGGCTGGCAGCGGCGGGCCGGATCGACCTGGAGCCGATCGTCACCCACACGGTCGCCCTCGAAGATGTTGCAGACGCCTTCGCTCTGGTGGCCGAGCCCGACTCGCTCAAGGTCCTGCTCCGACCCCGATGAAGCTCACCATCAAGGGAGGCTCTGTGGTGACCGCCCAAGGGGTGACCACCGCCGATGTGGCGTCCTCCGATGGCGTGATCACCGGGGTCGGCCAGGTCGCGGAGCGGGGGAGGGTGGTGGACGCCGGCGGTCTGATCGTCCTCCCCGGGATGGTGGACACCCACGTCCATCTCATGGACCCGGGCCCGACCGAGCGAGAGGACTTTCCCACCGGCACCAGGGCGGCAGCCATCAGGGGGGTGACGACCGTGGTCGAGCACACCCATGCCCACCCGGTCCGCAGCTCGTCGGACCTGGCCGCCAAACGGGCACACCTGATCGATCGGTCGAACGTCGACTATGGGCTGGCCGCCCATGTCTGGCCCGAGGACATCCGCGGTATCCCTGACCTGTGGCAGGCCGGTGTCGCCTTCTTCAAGCTCTTCACCTGCACCACCCATGGCGTGCCCGGTCTCTCCGCCGCCGAGGTGCTCGGCGCGCTCACCGCTCTGGCCGCTGTGGATGGCCGGGCGCTGGTGCATTGCGAGGACGAGAGGACGACAGCGATGGCCGAGAGGGCGCTGCGGGATGCCGGTCGGCATGACCCGGGTCTGCTGGTCGAATGGCGCAGCCGGGAGGCGGAGCTATCGGCGCTGACCATGGTGGGGGCGCTGGCCGCCGCCACCGGTGCCGCGGTCACCTTCGCCCATGTCAGCAGCGGTGAGGCGGTTGACGCGGTGGAGACCGCCCGAAGCTGGGGTGCGGACGTAGCGGCAGAGGCCTGCCCGCAGTACCTGGCCCTCGACGAGCAGAGGTGATCCACCACGGTCCACTCCGCAAGTTCACCCCACCGGCCCGCAGCCGCAGCGATGAGGAACGAGACGATATGTGGCGGTCGCTGCGCAACGGATCGCTCACCCACGTCGCCACCGATCATGCCCCCTCCACCCTCGAGCAGAAGCTGGCGGGCGACATCTGGGATGCACCGTTCGGGCTACCGGGCCTCGACACCACCTACCCGTTCATGGTCGATGCGGCGCTGCGCGGCGTGCTCACACTCGAGGAAGTCGCCCACCGCTGCGCTACCTACCCGGCCGAGCGCTACGGGCTGGCTCCGGCCAAGGGGGCCATCCGTGTGGGCGCCGATGCCGACCTGGTTCTGGTGGATCCAACCGCAACCTGGACGGTCGAACGAACCGAGATCGTCTCCAGGGCAGGCTGGTCCCCCTTCGAAGGCCGCACCTTCCGCGGCCGTGCCGTGGCCACATTCCTCCGCGGCGAGGAGATAGCCGCCAACGGAAAGTGCCACGAACGGAGGAGCGGAAAGTTCCTGCCCGGCATGGGGGCGCCGAAGATCTAGCTCATAGGGCTTCTGCCGTCTGCCGTCTGCCGTCTCCCGCTGCCGTCTGCCGTCCGCCGTCTCTCGCTATACGATCCACGATCCCCCACCGGAGGCGTTCTCTTGGCCCGCTTCAAGGTTGTTGTCAGCGACCAGGTGTTCCCCAGCGTCGACACCGAGCGCTCGATGCTTGGCGAGATCGACGCCGAACTCGAGGTCGCCGAGGGCGACATGAAACAGGTTCTGGCGGTGGCATCCGATGCCGACGCCATCCTCAACACCTACCTGCCGTGGGATGAACCGGCGCTGGCGAGGCTGGAGCGCTGCCGGATCATCGCCCGCTATGGGATCGGCGTAGACAACATCGACCTCGAGGCGGCGAAGAAACACGGCATCGTCGTCACCAATGTCCCCGACTACTCGGTCGAGGAGGTGGCGGTCCACGCCCTGACCTTGATCTTGGCGGCGCTGCGACGTCTGCCCACCGCCCAGGGCATGGTGGCCGAGGGTGGGTGGGGGATCGACGGGGTCCGTCCCATCCGGCGGCTGAGCCTGCTCACCGTCGGATTGCTCGGGTACGGGCGGATAGGTCGCCGGCTGGGCGCCTTCTTCGAGGCGGTGGGCACCGATCTCATCGTCCACGACCCCTACCTGCGCCCCGATCCCGCCGGACCGCCGCTGGTCGGGTTCGATGAGTTGCTGGAGAGGGCCGACATCATCTCCGTCCACGCCCCGCTCACCCCGGAGACGAAAGGGATGATCGGCGCCGACGCCATCGGACGGATGCGCCCCGGCGCCATCCTGGTGAACACCTCGCGGGGACCGCTGGTGGATCTCGACGCCGTGACTGCGGCGCTGTCCGACGGACGGCTCGGGGCCGCCGCCCTCGACGTCTTCGACCGCGAGCCACTTGACCCCGAGCGGATCGTCGGTGTCCCCAACCTGATCGCTACTCCCCACATGGCCTACTACTCGGAGGAAGCGCTCGCCGAGTCGCAGCGGAAGGCGACCACCCAGGTGGTCAAGGTGCTCACCGGCGAGTCGCCCGACTACCAGGTCAACTGACCCTGCTCTGCAATCGATTGTTGGGGATGTGATACCGTCGGCGGTCGATGGCCGCCGACCAGCAACGGCCCCTCTATCAGCCGGTTGCCCCTCGGCGCCGGGAGGATCAACGCCTGATCACCGGCGCCGGCCGCTTCGTCGCCGACCTGGCGCCGGCGGGAACCCTCCACCTCGCCTTCGTCCGTAGCACCGAGGCCCATGCGCTGATCCTCGAGGTGGACACCACCGAGGCGGCGCAGGCCCGGGGAGTCGCCCTGGTGGCCACGGCGGCCGATCTCGACCTGCCCGACATCCCCGGTGGCTCGCTCGCGGTGAGCGGTGACGGTTTCGCCCGTCCCCATCTCGCCAGGGACCGGGTGCGGTACGTCGGCGAGCCGATGGCGGTGGTAGCCGCCGAGACGGCGGCGCTGGCAATGGACGCTGCCGAGGCGATCTGGGTCGAGTACGAGCCGTTGCCCGTGGTGGCCGATCCGGCGACCGCCATCACCGACGGAGTCATCCTCCACCCTGCGGCGGGGACCAACGTGGTCGAGCAGTGGGAACTGGGGTCGACTGCCGGCAGAGACGGCGATCGGCTGGCGATCGAGTTGACCGTCAACAACCAGCGACTGGCGCCGGTGGCTGTCGAGCCACTCGCCATCCTGGTCGAGCCTGGAGCGGACGGGACATTGACCGTGTGGTGCGGCCACCAGCGGCCCCACGAGCTTCGTGACCGGCTGGCAAGACTCCTCCGTATGGATCCGGCGGCGATCAGGGCGATCGTCCCCGACGTCGGCGGCGCCTTTGGGATGAAGGGGATGATGTTCCCCGAGTACACGGTTGCCGCCGCCATGGCGATCCGGTTGGAACGACCGGTCATCTGGGCTGAGCGGCGCCGGGAGCATCTCTCAGGAGGGACCCACGGGCGTGGCTCCACTCACACGGTGCGGCTCGTCGGGTACAGGGATGGCCGGATCGTCCGGGCGGAACTGGCGGAGCTGGCCGACGTCGGCGCCTATCCGCACAACGGCTCCTCGATCCCTGCCTTCTCCCGCTACGTGGCCACCGGTCTCTACGACTTCCCGGAGGTCCACATCAGCACCACCACCGTCGTGACCAACCGGGCCCCGACGGGCTCCTACCGCGGTGCGGGAAGACCGGAGGCGGCGTACGCCATCGAGAGAGCGATGGACGCCTACGCCAGGGAGGCCGGCCTCGATCCAGTCGAGGTGAGGCTGGCGAACTTCATCAGGGATCTCCCCTTCACCACGGCAACCGGCGCCATCTACGACTCGGGCGACTACGCCGCAGCGCTGCGCAAGGCGGTGGACCTGTTGGGCCTCACCGAGGTCCGGCGGGTCCAAGAGGAGCGCCGCACCGGGGGAGGTCGGCCGATCGGTGTCGGGATCGGAGCATTCGTCGAGCGGGCCGGCGGTCGAGTGGACACCGGCGAGTACGGCAGGGTGGAGGTCGGTCCCACCGGGGATGTCACGGTGCGGACCGGGTCCACCTCGTCGGGACAGGGACACGAGACCGTGTGGCCCGAGGTGGTCGCCTCGGCCCTCGGGCTGCCGTCGGACCGGGTGGCCCTCGTTGCCGGCGACACCGCGAAGGTGGCCAGGGGAACAGGCACCGCGGCCAGCAGGTCTGCCCAGATCGGCGCGTCGGCGGCGTGGCGTACCGCACTGGTGGTCCGCCAACGGGCTGTCGCCCTGGCCGCCGATCTGTTGGAGGCCGCCCCCGTGGACATCGAGGTCTCCGACGGCCGGTTCACCGTCGCCGGCGTGCCCGGTGCCGGTGTCACCTGGGACGAGGTGGCGGCGAGGGCCGAGGAGCACGGTGTCGAGCTTGCGGCCGAGGAGTGGTACGTCCCGGGCGCCCAGACCTTCCCATATGGCGTGCACCTCGCGGTGGTCGAGGTGGACATCGACACCGGTGAGGTGAGCCTGTCGAGGATGGTGACCGTCGACGACTGCGGCACCGTGCTCAACCCGATGGTCGTCCAGGGACAGATCGAGGGATCGTTGCTCCAAGGCATAGGGCAGGCGCTGTACGAGCGCGTCGTCTACGACGAAGCGGGGCAACTGCTCACATCGACGCTGGTCGACTACCAGCTCCCCCGGGCAGCCGATGCGCCCCCGCTGACCCATGCCCGCCTCGTCCATCCCGCCCCCTCCAACCCGCTCGGGGTGAAAGGCGCCGGGGAGGCGGGGTGCATCGGGGCGCCGCCCGCCATCGTCAACGCTGTCCTCGACGCACTGGCGCCATACGGCGTGACGCACCTCGACATGCCGCTCCACCCGGCGACGGTGTGGGAGGCGATCCAGGCCGCCCGGTCGGACCGCTAGCCGTCGAGCCCGAGCAGGGCTGCCGCCGTGTTCCCCAGGATGGCGGCAGCATCGCCCTCGTCGAGTCGCTCGACCTTTCCGATCAGACCTACCGGGTCGGGCTCACCCATGTCGTAGGGGTAGTCGCTCCCGAGGACGATCCGACCGGCGCCAAAGCGGTCGATCAGATAGCTGAGTTGGTCGGTTCGGAACACGACGGTGTCGAACCAGAAGCGCTCCAGGTACTCACCCGGTGGCTTTGGGCAGCCCCTCCCTGACATCGGCCCTGGCGTGATAGGCGTGATCGAGCCGTCCCGCATATGCGGGGAGGAACCCGCCACCGTGGGCGAGTATCACGTGGAGGTCGGGATGACGCTCCATCACGCCGTCGAAGATCAGGTTGGCGATCGCCATGGTCGCTTCCCATGGATGCCCGAGAATGTTGACGAAGTAGTGGTCCGCCAGCCTGGAGCGCTCCACCGGACCGCTCGAGTGGATGAGCACCACTGCACCCAGTTGCTCCACCCGGGTCCAGAACGGCTCGAGCCGTTGCGACGAAAGCTCTTCACCGTCGACATGGGTGGCCATCTGCACCCCGCGGAACCCGAGCTCGCCGACGCACCGCTCGAGCTCGGCGATCGCGGCGCCGGTGTCCTTGAGCGGGACGGTCCCCAGCCCGACGATCCGATCTGGGTGCCCGGCGATGGCCTCGGCCAACTCGTCGTTGACCACCCGGAACACCCGGTCGGCGAGCTCCGGTTCGGCCCAGTCGTAAATCTGATACGGCGCCAGTCGAGACCGCCTGGACGTCTACTCCCATCCGGTCCATGTCGGCGAGTCGGCGATCGATCGATGTCATCTGGGGCTCCAGTTGGAGGCGGAGCCGGCGATTGACCTCCTTTGTCAGTTCGTTGCCCACTGCCAGCGGGAGACGGCCGGCGCGCTCCGCCTCCTGACGCATCATCTCCATCGCCGGGGCGCACTCACGGTGGGCGTGAACGTCGACCACCCGAACGGTCATGGCTCTCCCATGACGTCTTCGCCCATCACCTCTTCGGTGCCTTTACGGGGAGTGCCACGTGGCGCTGTGTCAGGTCGATGGCGCCGGCGACATCGCGGGCCCGCATCGCCTCGAAGAGGGCGACGTGCTGGCGGTTGGCCTCTGCGCGGAACCCTGCATGCCGCTCCAGGGCGGCGCTGACGTACATCATCACGGGATCCTGGAGCGTGTGGAGGACGGCGATCAGCCGGCGCGACTGGGCTCCCTCGTAGAGGGTGTCGTGGAACCTCCTGTTCCACTCGACCCAACGCTCCGACCCGGGATCGGCCAGCATCTCCGCCAGCACCGCGCCGGCCCGCTCCAGCATGTCCTCGTCGAGCCCGGCTATCGCCTCCTCGACCGCCACCGGTTCCAGTAGGTGCCTGATCCGCACGACCTCGTCGATCTCGGCCCTGTCGAGCGAGCGGACTATCCCGCCCCGGTACGGGTCCATCTCGATGAAGCCCTCGGAGGCGAGAATGCGGAATGCCTCGCGCACCGGTGTGGTGCTCACGCCGAGCGCCCCCGCCACCTCGGCCAGCGCAAGCGGTGTCCCGCCGGGGAAGATCTCCGTTGAGGATGGCGCGGCGCAATCTCGATCGCACAAGTTCGCTCGCAGTGAGCCGCGGCTGCTCGCCGGCGTTGCCTTGAGCAAGCCTCTCCATCGCCGCGGAGCGGGCAGAGGGAGGAGCGGGCGCGGTCAGGTCGCGACGAGGTCGAGCGACTCGAACTTGCGCAGCAGCTCGGCCTTGGCGAGCGCGACCTCGTCGGCGGCGGCATCGCGCGGGAACGGCAGGTCGATCGAGATGTCGTCCTCGAGCCGCCCGCCCTTGGCGAAGAGGAGGATCCGGGTCGAGAGCTCGACCGCCTCGCTCACGTCGTGGGTGACGAACAGGACCGTCTTGCCGGTCGCCTGCCACAGCTCGTGCAGCTCGCGCCGCAGCGTGCGGCTCGTGATCGCGTCGAGGTGGCTGAACGGCTCGTCCATGAGCAGCACGTCGGGCTCGATCGAGAAGGCGCGGGCGATGCCGACCCGCTGCTGCATGCCGCCGGACAGCTGGCCGGGGTAGGTCTTGGCGCGTGCGGCGAGCTCGACCATCTCGAGGAACTTCACGCAGCGCGCCCGGGCCGCGTCGTCGCGCACCCTCTGGACGAACAGCAGGTTGTCGATCACGGTGCGCCACGGCAGCAGCCGGGCGGCCTGGAAGACGTAGCCGAGCCTCGCGCGCGGTCGCCCTCGCGGTGACCTCGACCTCGCCGGAGGTCGGCGTCTCGATGCCGCTGAGGATGTTCAGCAGCGTCGACTTGCCGCAGCCCGACGGGCCGACGACGCTCACGAACTCGTGCCCGGACACCTCGAAGACGCGTCCTCGAGCGCCACGACCGTGAGTCGGTGTCGAGACGATCGTGCCTTGCGGAGGTTCTGGAACTCCTCGCCAGGATTCGCGCACGCTACTCGCCTATGGCCTTCTCGGTGCGCCGGGTCCCGCGGCCGCCAGCGGAACACTCGCGCCGACAGCCGGCCGAAGATCAGGCGCTCGACGATCAGCGCGAAGATGACGAAGAACAGGGCGTAGCCGACGATCCCCTGCGCGCGGTGGGCGTCGTACCAGAACTTGATCGTCCAGCCGGCGCCGTTGGTCGAGGCGAACAGCTCGGCGAGCACGAGGCCCTTCCACGCGTTGGCCAGCGCGTAGCGCAGCGCCGCGAAGAAGAACGGCATCAGCGACGGGAAGATCACGTGGCGGATCGAGTCGCGCCGCCGCGACGCCGTACGCCCGTGCGCCATGTCGAGCAGGTCCTTGGGCACGTTGCGGACGCCCTCGGCGACGTTGATGACCACGAACGTCCACGCGGCGAGCACGACCGTGATCAGCGGCGCGATGGTCGCCGAAGCCGAACCACATCGCGGCGATCAGCGCCCACACCAGCGACGGCATCGCGAGGCCGACGACGACGAAGTCGTGGCCGAACCAGTCGCCTTCTTCGACAGCCCCATCAGCAGGCCGATCGGGATCCCGATCGCGAAGGCGATCGCCAGGCCGAGGCTGAGCCGCCGCAGGCTCAGTCCCGAACGCCTCGTAGACCGTCTGCGGCGCCAGCGTGTCGCCGCGGATCTCGTCCCACATGAACTCGGCGACCTCGGCCGGGGTCGGGACGAGCAGCGTCGGCAGCAGCGGGATCGAGAGCTGCCAGACGACCAGGAAGGCGACCCGAGGCGAAGTCGCGCGCGAAGCGGGGGGATCGCAGAACGCGGATGCGGCCGCTCCGTGCGCTCGCGGGCGTGGGGCGGGCGGAGGGCGACGACGCTCACTGGCCACCTCCGGCCGCCAGCGGTAGAAGCGGTTCATCTGGCGCTGCAGCACGCCGCGCTCGAGCAACAGCGCGAAGGCGAAGAAGAGCAGCACCCAGGCCAGGAAGCCGGCCATGTTGAACGACTGGAACTCGCCGCCGCATCATGAAGCCGATGCCCTCGGTGCCCACGATCACCTCGATCAGCGTGGCGATCTTCCAGCTGACCGAAGCCGTAGCGGGCGGCGGTGAAGAAGAACGGCGCCAGGAACGGCAGCAGGACGTGGCGCAGGACGCGGTGCTGCGGCACGTTGAACGCGCGCGCCATGTCGTCGAGGTCCTTCGGCGCCGCCTTGACGCCCTCGACGACGTTGACGGCGACGTAGGAGAGGCTCGTGACGATCACGCAGACGATCGGGCCGAGCGCGCCGAGCCCGAAGATCATCGCGCAGACGAGCGCGAAGACCAGGCCGGGCGTGGTCAGCGTGACCATCACCCAGTCGCCGAGGAACGCCTCCCACCAGCGGCTGCGGCCCATCGCGATGCCGATCACGGTGCCGATCACGAACGCGATCGCGAAGCCGATCGCGATGTTCGTCAGCGTGGCCGCGAAGTGCGTGACCAGCTGGTCGGAGGTGATGATCGCCCACATCTCCTCGGCGATCACCGCGGGCGGCGGCAGGATGAAGTCCTGCACCAGGTGAGGTCGAGGTGAACTGCCAGACGGCGAGGAAGGTGACGTAGCCGACGGCGCGCAGCTCAGAGGCGGCGCGTCCGCCGGCGCGCCGTCTTGCGCGCCTCGGCTGATGGCCGTCGCTCCGCCGCCGTCGGGACGGGCGCGGGCCGGCGCCGTTGCGCTCGCCGACACGTCTTGGCGGTCGGCGGCTCGACCGCCTCGAAGGCCGGCACCTCGGTGTCGGACCTCCATGAACTCAGTCGGTCTCCTTCATGAGGTCGTAGAGCTTCGTCTCGTTGTTGATCCACTCGTCGTCGAGGAAGACGCTGTCGACGAACCAGTCGTGGCTCGGCGATGTAGTCGCTCGTGATCGGCGACGTCCTCGTCCTCCTCGACCGCGAAGTGCTGCGGGTAGGTGACGGATGATCTCGGCCTGGTTGTCGCGCCAGCCCTTGATGCCCTCCTCCCAGAGGGCGAGGAAGGCCGCGGCCTCCTTCGGGTGGGCGTCGTACCACTCCGTGGTGGCGGTGAAGTTGTTGCCCATGATCCCGGCGTGGCTCGCACGGCAGCAGATGTCGCCGTAGACCTCGTACGGCGAGCTTGCCGTCGTACATGACCTCGAGCTCGCCCTTGCGCAGGTAGCGGGATCGCGGCCTCGGGGATGGCCAGCGCGGCCTCGATGTCGCCGCGGACGACGTGCTCGGGCATCACGAAGTGGTCCTCGACGACGAGCTCGAAGTCGCCGCCGCCGACGCGGAAGTCGAGGTCGTGCAGTTCTTGCGGCGTACATGCCCCACACGAGCGTCGAGGAGACGGCGCTCGGGACGCCGATCTTCGAGCCCTTGGGGATGTCGGCGAGCGTCGTGTAGCTGCCCGGGCGCGGCGAGCGGCGTGATCCGGGCAGGTTGTACTTGCCGAAGGTGACCGTCGCGATGCCGGTCTTCTCCTCCAGCAGCGGGAGCTCGTAGGTCGCGGTGGAGACGATGTCGCCGTGACCGCCGGCGAAGTACGCGAACTCGTCCCAGGTGGAGGAGGTCACGATCCGGATGTTGTTGCTCCTCCTCGTACTTCACGATGATCCCGTTGTCGTTCATGTAGTCCCACACGGGATCGGGGGCGAACGCGAAGCGGATGATCTCCGCCCCGCCCGATTCCTCCTCGGCCGCCTCGTAGTCGGCGGTGCCGGTCCCGCCGGCAGCCGTCGTCCCGGTATCGCCCGAGTCGCCGCCACATGCAACGGCGAGAAGCGCTATCGCCAATAGGAGTACTCCGACACGCCGCGTCGA
>CAWGRK010000002.1:0-331420 GCA_963824995.1 uncultured Actinomycetes bacterium
CCGGGCTGATGCAGATCCAAGCGGACGTGCCGATAGAGATCATCGACGTGATCCAGGCCGTGATCCTGTTCTTCCTGGCCGCCGATGTGATCGTCCGCAAGCTGCTCCGGCTGCGTGTTGCCCGAGCAGGAGTGGACGAGGTGCAGACGGTGACCCGGTCCTACGGTGAGCAGGCGGTGGGCTGATGGAGGGAGTGCTCGACTTCCTCTACAACATCCCGGTACTCGGGTATGTCATCCAGTTCATCGCCTACCTGATCTCCGTGATCCCCGACATCGCTCCGATCGTCCTTGGGCTAGCGGTGCCGATCGCGCTGGGCGCGCTCTGCGGTGTGATGAACGAACGAACCGGCGTGGTCAACATCGGCATCGAGGGGATGATGTTGATCAGCGCCTTCGCCGGGTTCATGGCGGCTCTCGTCGTCAACAACGCCATCGGAGGGGAGCCCTCCGATGGGTTGTTTGCCGCCACTCCGGCGTTGCTGATCGGCGTGTTGGCGGCGATGCTGGCCGGTGCCCTGGTATCGGTGCTCCATGCCTGGCTGAGCATCTCGATCCGGGCAGACCAGATCATCAGCGGCACGATCATCAATATCCTCGCCCTCGGGTTGACCGGTTATCTAAACCGGTTGATCAGCCCCACCGGTGGTGCGGGGACCTTTCGCTCGTTCGACCCTCCGGAGTGGCTAGTGGACATCCCGGTGGTGGGATGGATCTTCAACATGTTCCTCAATCAGGGCCCGATCGCCATGTCGGTGATCGTGTTCGTGATCGTCCTCCAGATACTCCTGTTCCGATCCCGATGGGGGCTGCGCACCCGTGCCGTCGGCGAGCACCCCCGAGCAGCCGACACGGTCGGGATCGACGTACTGAGGGTCCGGTACCGCAACGTCATCGTGGGGGGCGTGTTCGCCGGCCTTGCGGGTGGGT
This sequence comes from uncultured Actinomycetes bacterium, assembly GCA_963824995.1. Classification (GTDB taxonomy): domain Bacteria; phylum Actinomycetota; class Acidimicrobiia; order Spongiisociales; family DATADW01; genus DATADW01. The sequence goes on from CAWGRK010000002.1 coordinate 930, forward strand.
ACCTCACCCTGGAGGCGACAGGCTCTTTCCAGAATGGAATGACGGCCGGACGGGGGTTCATTGCCCTGGCGGCGGTGATATTTGGGCGCTGGACTCCGATCGGAGCTTTCCTCGGCTCGATGCTCTTCATGGGGTCGCAGGCGCTCGGTGTCGCTATCCGCTCCAACCCACCGGTCGGGGCTCTGGGCGAGACGCTCGCCGGGTTCCAGCAGTCCTACCCGAGCATCTACAACAACTTCTTCGCCGCCCTGCCATACATCCTCACCATCATCATCCTCGCCGGTGTGGTGGGCCGGAGCATCCCACCAGCCTCCGTGGGAGTTCCTTACGAGAAGGAAGGACGACGCCTAGGCGGTCACCGCTCGCCCAACCATCGCTCGACCTCGGTGACATCGGGGGCAGATCTGGCGCCGGCCCTGGTCGTGGAAAGAGATGCGGAGACCACGGCCCACCGCACAGCCGCTTCCAATGGTTGACCGGCTGCGAGCCGGGCGGCAAGTGCTCCGGTGAAGACATCGCCAGCGCCGGTGCTGTCCACCGGTCGGACCAATGGTGCCGCCACCTCGGCGGCATTGTTGTCGTCGAACAGGAGAGCGCCATCGGCGCCAAGCGTCACCACCACCGCGGACCCGGTCCGGCCACCCAGCACTCGGGCGCTGTCGCTCGGATCTTCCTCGCCGGTCAGAGCGGCGGCTTCGTCTCGGTTGGGGGTGAGCAGTGGTCCCATCGCCTCCAAGGCGGCGGGCAGAGGGCGGGCAGGAGCGGGGTTGACCACGAGCTGCCGGCCGGTCCGCCCCGCCGTGCCCGCCGCCGCCAACAACGCCTCGTCTGGTATCTCGAAGTTGACCACGAGCACACCACCATCGGGGACCTCATGGATCGCTTCCTCGACGGCGGGTGCGCTCAACTCAGAATTGGCGCCGGAGGCAACTGCGATCATGTTCTCACCACCCTGATCGACCACGATCAGCGCTACCCCGGTCGGGGCCGCTTTGGAGCGGGACATCCCGGTGAGATCGACCCCGGCTGCGTCCAGATCGGCGAGCGCTTCCCTCGCCATCTCGTCCTCGCCCACCTGGCCGATGAGCCAGACTTCGGCTCCGGCTCGCCTCGCTGCCAGCGCCTGGTTGGCTCCCTTTCCTCCGCCCCACCTGGAGAACTGCCCGCCGGTCACGGTCTCGCCGGGGCCCGGGAGGCGATCGAGGTGCACGACAAGGTCCAGGTTGACCGAACCGACGACGACAACACGAGGAGTCATACCGCGCTCATTGCTCGGCATTCGAACGGCTACTCGCCGGCCGGCCTGCCGTAGAACTCGAAGCCCATTATGAGGAGCGTGTCGTAGGGCCCGCGGTTGGCATCGAGCGCTTCACCGGGATAGGTGCTGGTCACCCTGAAGGTGAGCTCGGCGGTTCCCACCGTTGCCACGTTGATCACGTGAGGACCGCTGGCATCGGGGATCACATTGGTCTCGACAGGACCACCCATGTCATCGGTTTCGATGACGAAACCTTGCACCCGGGCGTTCCGGGTGAACCGCTCCTCGTCGGTGGCGTTCTTTAGGACAACCTGCTCCAGCGCAACCTCGGGTGCGAAGGTGAAGACGAACTCGATGGGCTCGTCGCTACTGGAGTCGTTGTTCCACCCCTGGTCGTTGCGCCGGGCGATGAGGTTGTCGCAGCTGAATCCCTCGGCGGTGCTGGAGCAGTCGACTCCGATCGGGTTGATCCGGCGCAGCCTGGTCTGCCCGGCTGTGGTGCTGGTGGCATCAGCCGCCGCCGTGGTCTCGCTCGCCGGGGACGGCCCGCCTTGGAGGGCGTTGAAGATCGCCGCCCCGACGAACACCACGATCAGTACCGCAGAGACGGCGATGACGGCGCGCAACCCGGCGGACGTCCCCACCGGTGGCTGGGGAGCGACCGGAAGTTGCTGACGGGAAAGACGGGCGCCGCACTCCTCGCAGTGGCGGTTGGAGGCAGGGTTGGCAGCACCGCATGACGGGCAGGGCGTCGTTTGCTGCGCTGCGGTGACCATCGGCGGCTCCCATGCCGCATCCTCGGCAGGTGCCTCCCCAAGGACGAACTCCTCGTCGTTGCCCTCGCCGGTTTCCAACGGGTCAACCCATGCCCCGCAGGTCGGGCAGAAGCGCTCGTTGGAGAAGGAGGCGCCGCAGTTGGTGCATGTGTGACGAGCCATGAGGTCCGCGAGGGGTTGCTTGATCCCGGGTGGGTATTGTGCCACGGCGCAATGGTGTGGGCGATCATCGAGGCAGAGCCATGGACCCCGCTGAGCTTGATCGCCGGCGGTCTGCTCCTGGTCGGCGTCATCGCCGGGCTGGTGTGGGCCATCCGTGTCTCAGCCCGCCGATAGCATCCCGCGGCGTGATGACCTCCTTCTCGTGCTCCGGTTGCGGATACGTGGCTCCGAAGTGGATGGGCTTCTGTCCACAGTGCCGGCTTGAGGAGCCACTCGTCGAGGAACGCTCCAAGCCGAAGAGCAGGTCCGGTCCTCCACCCGTCCCGATACCGCTGGCCGAGGCGGGCGGCAATGCCTCTACCCGCGCCGCGGTGGGCATCGGGGAGGTCGACCGGGTTCTCGGCGGCGGCCTGGTGCCCGGAGCGGTGCTGCTCCTCGGGGGCGAACCCGGAGTCGGGAAGTCCACCCTGGTGCTCCAGATCGCCGCCGCTATGACCGCGTCGGGCAGGAGGGTGCTCATCGCCTCGGCCGAGGAGTCGGTGGACCAGGTGGGTCTGCGAGCCCAGCGGCTCGGGGTGATGCGCGGTCCGCTCTTTCTCCTGGCTGAGGACGATGTCGACCGCATCCTCGAATCTGCCGCCGAGATGGCCCCCGACCTGATCGTCATCGACTCGATCCAGACGGTTTCGGCGACCGAGGTCGGGAGCGCTCCCGGGGCGACCACCCAGGTGCGCGAGTGTGCTGCCCGGGTGATCCGATTCGCCAAGGAGCACGGGATCGCCGCGGTGCTCGTGGGTCATGTCACCAAGGACGGCTCCATCGCTGGCCCCAAGACCCTGGAGCACATGGTGGACGTCGTCCTCTACCTGGAGGGGGAGGGCGACCGCGGGCTGCGGGCTCTACGGGGGTGGAAGAACCGGTTCGGTCCGGCGCATGTAGCCGGGCTTTTCGAAATGAGCCAGGACGGGTTGGTCGAGGTGGCGGACCCGTCGCGTGCCTTCCTCGCCGAGTGGGAGTCGTCGGTCCCGGGCACCGTCGTCTTCCCCACCATCGACGGGAGACGGCCCGTCCTGGTCGAGGTGCAGGCGCTCGTGTCGCCGGGGGAGTTCACCCCATCGCGGCGCAGCGCCCGCGGCCTCGATCCGGTCCGTCTGCATCAGCTTCTGGCTGTGCTCGACCGACATGCCGGGGTCGGGTTCCCACAGCGGGACGTTTACGTGGGGGTGGTCGGAGGGCTGACGCTTTCCGATCCGGGGATCGACCTTCCGGTGGCGCTCGCGCTGGTCAGCTCTCTGCAGGACGTCCCGCTTGGGCCGTTGGCGGCATGGGGGGAGGTCGGGTTGACGGGCGAGGTCCGTCAGGTGCCGCTGGCGGCACGGCGCATGGAGGAGGCGGAGAGGGTCGGTGCCCGAGTACTCGCTCCCTCCAACGGGTCGCGGCTTCGCTTGCCCGAGGCGCTCGAGGCTGCCGGTCTCGGGATCGGTTCGTTGGCTGGGCGCATCTGACCCGAGTGGACATCGCCCGGCGTCGATGATGTCCGGCTGATACCCTGAACCGCGGATGAGCCCTGAGCAGCTCACGCAGAGAGCGGTCTTCGAGCGTCTCGCCCCGGGCACCCCGTTGCGCGCCGGTTTGGAGAGGATCATTCAGCAGGGGAACGGGGCTCTGGTGGTCCTCGGGGGGGGAAGGGCCGTAGACGCCATATGCACCGGTGGCTTCGAGTTGGCCGATTCCAACTTCTCTCCGGCCCGGCTGGCCGAGCTGGCCAAGATGGATGGCGCCGTCGTTCTCAACGACGACTGCACGCGCATCATCCGCGCCAATGTCCACCTCGTTCCCTCGTCGTCGATACGCACCGATGAGACCGGTTCACGCCATCGCACCGCCGAGCGAGTTGCGGTGCAAACCGAGAAGCCGGTGGTTGCGGTGAGCGAGGATCGCAGAGCGGCCACCGTCTTCTTCGGGCAGACGACGCACGAGTTGGAGAACCCGACCGAGCTGGTAGCCAAGGCAAATCAGTCGCTGCAGACGTTGGAGCGTTTCCGGCGGCGACTCGATGACGCCTTGGAGAGGCTGACCCGAATGGAGGTGAGCGACGTGGCGAGCAATCGCGCCGTCGTCACCGTGGTTCAGCGAGCCGAGCTGGTGCGACGGCTCGGCGCCGAGATCGACCGGGACGCGGTCAACCTTGGCGGGAGCGGAGAGATCATCCGCCTCCAGTTGGCCGACCTCATCCAGGGTGTGGAGACGCAGCAATCCCTGACCTTGCGGGACTACGTGAGGCCGAGCCGAATGGCCACGGCTCGCACCGCCCTGGAGACGCTGGGTTCGTTGGCGGTTACCGACCTGAACGACCCGTCCAAGGTCGCCGCCGCAGTTGGCCTCGACGACCTCGACGACCACGTGCGACCGCTCGGATACCGGTTGCTCGCCACGGTCCCCCGCCTTCCGGAGAACGTCCGCAACGCCTTGACCGGGCATTTCAAGGACTTTCAGAAGATGCTCCTCGCCGACGTGGCGGAGCTGGACGACGTCGAGGGGATAGGGACGTCGCGGGCGGTCCAACTCCGGCGCTACTTCGACCGGCTTCTCGACGCCACCCGGGCGTGGGCCCCCGAGATCGCCTGACCCTGGAGCGGTCTGAGGGACCGCTACACTCCGCTTCGTTCCCCGACCTCCTGAGGCCGATGCCTGCCACCAAGCGCACCCGAAAAGACAGCGACGCGCCCGAAGAGGTGCCCAAGCCGCCGCCTACCCGCCGCAGGGGACCCGCTTTCGGGGTCGGCGACCGGGTGGTCCATCCTCAGCATGGCGCCGCCGTGATCACCAAGAAGGTGAAGCAGAAGACCATCGACGGGTCGAGCCGTGATTACTACGTGCTCGAGATCGCTACCGACCAGCTCACCGTGTTCGTCCCGGTGGACTCGATCGAGGAGGCGGTCCGTTCGGTCATCTCGAAGAACCAGACCCGCAAGGTCTTCCAGATCTTCAAGGAGGAGCCACAGGACGCCGGTTCCAACTGGAGCCGCTGGTACAAGGTCCTCAACGAGAAGATGACCAGCGGCGACATCTACCAGGTGGCCGAGGTGATCCGCGATCTGAGCTGGGCGCAGCAGACCAAGGGGATCTCGCCGGCGCTGAAAAGGATGCTCTCCAGGGCTCGGCTCACGCTGATCAGCGAGCTCCGCTTCGCCCTCGAGGTGGACGAGGAGGAGGCGACCCGGCGTCTCGACAGGGCGCTCCCCAAGGCGGAGAAGGTAGAGGAGAGCTGAACTCTCTCCGGGTCGGCTGGGGATTCGATGCCCATCGTTTCGGGGGGAACCCTCCCATCGTTCTTGCCGGGATCGTGGTCGATCCCGACCGCGGGTTGCTGGCAACCTCGGACGGCGACGTTGCCGCCCACGCCGTAGCCGACTCCCTGTTGGGAGCGGCGGCTCTCGAGGATATCGGCGCACTTTTCCCCTCGAGCGACCCCCGGTGGGAGGGTGCCGACTCGATGTTGCTGCTCTCCGAGGTGGTGCGGCTGATCAGCAAAGAAGGGTGGGAAGTGGCGCACGTTGACCTGACTGTCATCGCCCAGTCGGTCCGGGTGGCTCCACAGCGGGATTCGATGCGGCGTTCAATTGCCGACGTGCTCGGGTTGCCGATGGACGTCGTCTCGGTCAAGGCGACCACCACCGACCACATGGGCTCGATCGGCCGCGACGAGGGTATGGCTGCGGTGGCTGTGGCGACGTTGGTCGACGCAACCTGACGTAATAGGGGCACTGGTAGTCGGCCACAGCCTTCGGTTGCCCGGCGCGGCCCCCGTTACCATCGCCTGGCGAATGCGCGTCTTCAACACGCTGGGCCGTAGCTACGAGGAGTTCGTGCCCCGCACGGAGGGGGAGGTCTCCATCTACGTGTGCGGGCCGACGGTGCAGTCCGAGCCGCATGTGGGACACGGACGGTCGGCGGTGGCGTTCGACGTCATCCGCCGTTATCTCGATTGGCGGGGGTTCAGGACGCTTTACGTCAGGAACATCACCGACATCGAAGACAAGATCATCGTGGCCGCCGCCGAGGCAGGGGTCCCGGTCGCCGAACTTGCCGAGGCAAATGCCAAGCGGTTCCAGGACGCCTACCTGGCGCTCGGTGCGCTCGTACCCGACATCGAACCGAAGGCGACCGAGCACATTCCCGAGATGATCGAACTGATCAGCGCCCTCATCGACCGTGGGCTTGCCTATCCCTCGCAGGGAGACGTCTACTTCTCGGTGAGGACACTGGAGTCCTATGGGCGCCTCTCGGGCCGCGACCTCGATGAGTTGCTGGCCGGGGCGCGTGTCGAGCCCTCCGAACTGAAAGAAGATCCGCTCGACTTCGCTCTCTGGAAGGCAGCCAAGCCAGGAGAGCCCGCATGGGACTCGCCCTGGGGACCGGGGAGACCCGGCTGGCACATCGAGTGCTCGGCGATGGCGGCCCGTTACCTCGGCGACGGCTTTGACATCCACGGGGGAGGCACCGATCTCATCTTTCCCCACCACGAGAACGAGATCGCCCAGTCGGAGGGGGCATCGGGCAACCCCTTCGTCCGATATTGGCTCCACAACGGCATGGTGAACCTGGGCGGGGAGAAGATGGCCAAATCGACCGGGCTGGTGGTCGATCTGGGGTCTCTGCTCGACCAGGTTGATCCCGCTGCTTTGCGGCTGCTCTTCCTGAGGTCGCATTACCGATCGCAACTCGAATACACCGCCGACCTCCTCGATGATGCGACCGCTTCGTTGGATCGGCTGCGGCGATTCGAGGAGCGGATCGACATCGCCCCGGGAACGGCCTCAGATGCCGAGGCGATGGCGAGGTTCACCGCGGCGATGGATGACGACTTCGCCACACCCGAGGCGGTCGGGGTGCTCTTCGATCTGGTCCGTCTGGGCAACCGTCTTCTGGACGACGGCGAGGATGCATCTCCTCATATGGCTGCCTTTGTCGAGATAGCCGAGGTCCTGGGGCTGCTCGCCGGTACCGCCGGGGTGGGTTTGGACGACATCTTCCCAGGGCTGCTGGCGTTGACCGAACGGCTCGGAGTAACACCCGGCGACGATGGCGTCTCCACCGTCGAGGCGTTGTTGGAAGCGAGACAGCGGGCGCGGTCGGGCAACGACTTCGCAACGGCGGACGCCATCAGGGACGATCTCGCCGAGTTGGGCATCGTGCTCGAGGACGGGCGTGAGGGCACCCGCTGGGTTCGGCGATAGGGTCGAGGGGCTCCACGCCACCGCCGCCGCCCTCGCCACCGGGAGGCTCATCCGGCTCATAGCGGAGCGGGGCCGCGCCGATCGGGATCCACTTGCCGGGTTGGTCGCCCAGGCCCGTCAGCGCGGGCTCCGGGTGGATCTGGTCGACGATGTCCGTCCGGAGGCGGGGACCGAGGCCCCTCAGGGCGTGGTCGGCGTGGGATCGCCCATCCCGTACAGCTCTCTCGGCGACCTGGTCGCCAGAGCGTCACCCGTAGCTCTGCTGGTTCTCGACCACATCGAGGATCCCCACAACCTCGGTGCCGCCGCCCGTTCGGCGCTGGCAGCAGGGATTGACGGGCTGGTCATCCCATTGCGGCGAGCGGCCCCACCCGGCCCGGCGGCGATGAAGGCGGCCGCCGGTGCGCTCGAATCGCTCCCAGTCGCCGCGGTGAACTCGATCGCTGAAGGCCTGGAGATGCTCCGCCGGTTGGGTGTGTGGACGCTGGGTCTCGACGCCCACGCCGAGCGCAGCCTCTTCGGCCTCGAACTGTTGACCGAACCGGTGGCGGTGGTGGTCGGCGGAGAAGCCAAGGGACTCGGCCGGTTGGTCGCCGAGCGGTGCGACATGGTCGCTTCGATCCCGATCGATCCCCGGGTGGAGAGCCTCAACGCATCGATCGCCGCTGCGCTGGCATGTTTCGAGATCCGCAGGGCGCGTTCAATCGTCCGTTGACCACTTCGCCCGGGCGATACGATGGCGTCGCGCCGGGTTAGCTCAGTTGGTAGAGCACGTCTCTTGTAAAGACGATGTCGCCGGTTCGATTCCGGCACCCGGCTCGAAGAGAGGCCGACTCGCACGACGATGACTGTCGCCCTACGTTGGCCAGCACAGCTATGGCGCACCTAGGAATCCTTGCTTACGGGTCCCTCATCTGGCATCCAGGTCCACTACTCGATGCGGTGACGGCAAGACGGATACCGAGGGTCACTACGCCGTTCCAGGTTGAGTTCGCCAGAAGAAGCCGAAGACGGGGCGGCGCTCCAACACCTGTCCCCGTCGATGGTGAGGGAGCCAACGTCGAGGCCGTGCTCTTGGTACTGGATGAGAACGTCTCGCTCGACCAGGCCAAGGACATGCTGTGGAGACGCGAGACTCACCAGGATTCCACCGATAGGCGTTATCCGTCCAAGGAAAGCCCTGACTCCAACGACGTTTTCATCAGGGATCTCGAGGACCTCAGGGGGATCGAGCACGTGTTATACGCCGAGCTAAAGGCCAACATTCCGCCAGCCTCCCGGAGCGCGGAGCGGCTGACTGACCTTGCCATTGAGAGCGTGGCCGCCGTCGGCGAGAAGGGTCTCGATGGCATTTCCTACCTCATCGATGTCAAGGCACATGGTCTCGCCACACCCTTGATGGACGCCTACGAGAGCGAGATTCTTTGCCGCACAGAAACCAAATCTCTGCAGGCGGCGCGACGCCGGGTTCTCCGCGACTGTTCGTGACCCCACACTTGTAGGCGCAGGCCTAGATGTGGACGGGAGCTTCCTCGAGTGCGGCCCGCGCTTCGGCGAGCAGCGTCTTCTCTGCACGCTGGTAAGTCGCCTCGGCCTCGGCAGGCGTGTTCCCCACAGCCGTCATTCCCACCCGACCATGCTCCGTGACGCAGCTCATCATGTGGAACACGACTCCCACCTGGCGCGCCTGGTCGAAGTGCAGGCGGTTCCGTGCGACGATGTCGAAGAGATCGTCGGTGGTTAGCGCCCGCAGGCTCTCCGCCTCCAGATGATCCGTCGCCACCAAGTGCTTCTCATCACCCCCAGGGGTCATGAAGAGTCCGCTCGGTCCGTCGTACCGGCCGTCGGTGAGGAACTGCAGCGTCAGGAAAGGATGCGTCGTGCCGCCCTTGCGGAGGTTCAGCTCGATGGCGTACGAACTCCATTCGCCGGCGGCGTTGCGGACTGACACGAAGTCAATGGCGAAGCGCCCGATCACCCCCTCGCGAGCAAGACGCGCACCGATGACCTTCGCCTCGTCACTTATCGCGACCGCGTAACCGAAATCGGCTGGGAACCGGCAGCCGAGATAGCTCTGCCCGCTCGGTCCTCCGAGCACCTGGTCGTGGGTCGACAACAACTCGACCTCGCCCGCCGGCGTCACCCGGAGCTGCACGCTCGGGCTTCGCAGCTCAACGCCGGCGATCAGTTCCTCGACGATGCCGCCCCGCTCGGCGAGCTTGGCCAGGTATGGCTCGAGCAGAATGTCAGGGCTCTCGAACCGCATTTGGCGCAGGCGCGCCATGATCTCGACGCGCTCCTGCGGGCCGCCGGACTCGGGAAGACCGCGGAAGTCCACCTGCGCATTGCCCTTACCGGAGACACCCTCGTTGAGCTTGACAATCACGTCGGTGATGGCGGACCGTTGCCGCCTCATCGAGACCACAGCTTCCACGACGTCATCGAGATTGTGCACATCCTCTTGCCCGAGAGGATGGCGAACCCCCTCTTCGGCGAAGAGCCGCCGGCAGCCGGTCTTCGTGCCGAGGTGCACCAACCGGGGATCTGCACCGTACATGGGTATCCCAAGGGCGACGGCGATGTCGCGCTCGAGCTCGGTGGTGTTGTACGGGACGAGGTGGGAGAGCGATGGGTCCGGGATGAGTGCGGCGATCCGGCGGAGTAGTCGCGGTCGCTCGAGCAACTTTTCGCTGAGCGATCGGGGGGTGCTGTCGCCAACGGAGACGAGGGTCAGGCGGGCGCGGGCATGGCTGGGAATGACGCCAGGGAGCAGCGCCAGGTAATACTCGATGATCGTCGGCGCGATCGGTGTCGATGTGACGTACACCATGCGCAGCCGCGGCTCGCGCAGCAGCAGAAGCAGAAAGAGGAACCGCTCCTCGTAGGCCTGTGTCATGCTGCCGCTGCCACCGCTGAGACGATCGAGTGTCACCGACGGGATGACCACCACCGACTCGTTCTCGAGGTTGAGGCGCATCGCGTCCCACACCGCCGGCAGGTTGCGCTGAAGGCGATCGAAGATCTCGTATCGCTGCTCATTGTTGAGGTCGGACAGGTTGACCGTCTGGTTCCCGAGCGCAGCCGTATCAATCGTGCTCATGGTGTGATTCGAGCGGTGTCGACGCCCTTCACATCGAACGCCCGCACCGGCCGGCTGAAGCCGGCCAGTTCCAGATCGCCGGCCGGCGTGCTGACGACGAATTCCTCTGCGCTGGTGAGCACGCGCTGGGTGACGAGGATTTGCCACGGCTGCGCCACGGCGCAAAGCCGAGCGGCGAGGTTGACGACGCTGCCGATGGCGGTGTAGTCGAAGCGGCCCTCGAACCCGATTCGGCCCAGGGTCGCGTATCCCTGCGCGATGCCGACGCCGAAGGCGAGATCGTGTCCATGACGTGACCAGGTGGCAGCGAGATCACGCACTCTGGTCCGCATGGAGACGGCCATGCGGATGGCTCGCAAGCCCGGGTCTTCACACGGTATTGGGTCGTTGAATACGACCATAAGACCGTCACCGGTGAACCGTTCCAGGGTGCCCTCGAATCGGAAGACCAAGTCGCCAAGCGCGGCGTGATAGTCGGCCAGCACACCCATGATCTCTTCGGGCTCGGCGGACTCGGCAAACGCGGTGAAATGCCGGAGGTCGCAGAAGACGACGACGATCTCGCGGCGGTGACTCTCCAGGAACGACTCATCTCCAGAGTCCAGGATCATCTCGGCCATCTGCGGGGGGAGGAAACGCCGCAGACGCGTGGCCCGTTCGAGCTCCGCGACCTGTGCTTGGACGCGTTCTTCCAGCTGACGATTCCACGTCTCCAACTCTTCGGACTGACGGCGAATCGTGTCTTGATAGTTCTTGACTCGAACCAGTGACTTGACCCTGGCAAGCAACTCGGCCTGATCGAAGGGTTTGGTGATGAAGTCGTCGGCCCCGGCCTCGATGGCGCGTACCTTCTGCTGGGCCTCGCTCGCGGTGACCATCACCACCGGCAGAAAGGCGGTGTCGGGGTTCTCGCGGATCCGCCGGCACACCTCGTAGCCGTCCATGCCAGGCATCAGGATGTCCAGCAGGACAAGGTGCGGCTGCTCCGCACGCAGCAGATCCAATGCCTCCTCTCCAGAGGAGGCACTCAGCACCCGATAGCCGCGCGGGCTCAGTACCGCGTCGAGCAGGCGGACGTTCTGCGGCTGGTCGTCGACGACGAGGATCGTCGTCTCGTCAGTCATGTCAGGCATGTCAGTCATGGTGATCCTGCAGGCAGGAAGCTGCGCACCTGCCCTGGTAGCTCGCGGACACCGAAAGGCTTCACCAGATACCCGTCGAAGCCGGCCCGAAGCACTCGCTCTTGATCCTCCCGCATGGCGAACGCCGTGACCGCGACCACGGGAACGTCCTGGGTCAGGGGACTGGCCCGCAACTGCCGCAATGCTTCGATGCCATCGATGCCCGGCAGTTGGAGGTCCATGAGGACGAGGTCCGGAAGGCACTCCGCTGCGAGCTCGACACCCTGCTCGCCTGTTCGTGCCTCGACCACCTCGTAGCCGGCGTAGCCGAGGACGTCGCGGACGAGCTTGAGGTTCAGCTCGTTGTCCTCGACTACGAGGATGCGGTGGCAGTCGCTCATCGACGGTCCTCCGACTCGAGCGCCCGCGCCGACGCGCCAAGCGGTTCCGGGATCACCCGAGCTCGGGCCAGCGCGGCTAACAGGTGATCGCGGCTGACGGGCTTGACGAGATAATCGGTGGCGCCGAGCGAGAGGCCCTTCGCTCGCTCGTCGACAATCGACACGACGATCACGGGGATTGAAGCGGTCTCGGGGTCACGCTTGAGGGTGGCAAGGACGTCCCAGCCGTTGACGAGCGGCAGCAGGATGTCGAGGACGACTGCCACCGGCTTCATGCGGCGTATGGCTTCCAACCCGCTTGGCCCATCCTGCGCACTCGAGACCTTGAAGCCGGCACTCTCGAGGTAGACGGTCAGCAAGTCGGTGGATGGACGATCGTCATCGATCACCACGACCGTCGCCGAGCCCAACTCGACAGGTGCTCTCGACGGGCCACCGTCCGGCAGTGGCTGCGGTCCCGTGGGGACCGTGAACCCGAACGTGCTACCGACGCCCAACTCGCTGTCGAGCCACATCTGGCCACCCATCAGCCCGACGATGCGCCGGGACAACGTGAGTCCCAGGCCCGTGCCCTCCTGGGCGAGAGCACCGCGCGACCCCTGCTGGAACGACTCGAAAATACGCTCGCAGTCCTCCGGTGCAACACCGACGCCTGTGTCGGCGACAGTGATCACGAAGTCGTCTCCCTCGACCTTCGCCGCAACGACGATCTCGCCGCCATCGGGCGTGAATTTCACTGCGTTGCTGAGCAGATTGAGCACCACCTGCTTGAACCGCAGCTCATCGGTCTCTATGGCGCCGACCTCCGGGTCGACGTCGAGGATCAGGGCGAGGCCATGCGCAGCGGCCCGTTCACGGATCATCGAGAGCCCATACTCGAGCGCATCGGGTACAGAGAACGTGACTTTCTCCATTTCCATACGCCCGGCCTCGACCTTGGACAGGTCCAGGATCTCGCTGAGAAGTGCCAGGAGGTGCTTTCCAGAGCTCCAGATGTCGCGGAGGTACTCCTCTTGGCGATCGTTGATCTCACCGAACATGCGGTCGAGCAGCACCTCCGAAAACCCGATCACGGCGTTGAGGGGGGTCCGCAGCTCGTGCGACATGCTGGCGAGGAACTCCGACTTGTGGCGGCTGACCACCTCCAACTCGGTGGACTTGCGTTCAAGCTCTCGAAACAGCCGAGCGTTGAGGATCGCCAACGCCGACTGGCCGGCGAACGTCTGGAGCAGTTCTTCGGTCTCTTCAGGGAAGTCGCCGGCCCGCTTTCGCCGCACGACGAACACACCCACGATCTGTCCCTCGCGGAGCATCGGTATCGCCAGCATCGACCGCCAGCCCGCGTCATAGAGAACCTGCTGATGAACGTCCAGGCTCAAGCCGTGCATGTCTGCGATCTGAATCGGCCGCGCCTCGAACGTGGCGCGGCCGACGAAGGTGCCGTGCAGCGAGATAGTCACGTTCCGGAGCTGCTCGAGCACCGCGTCGCTAGTCCCGTAGGCAGTCCGCACGAAGAAGCTCTCTTGGGCCTCGTCGAACTCCATCAACGAGCCCCCGTCGGTGCCGGACAGCTGCACTGCGTGCATCACGATCGTCGAGAGCACCGTGTCGAGGTCCAGGCTGGAGCTCACCGCCTCCCCGACCTGGCCCAGCGCCTCCAACTGACCCACCTTGCGGGCTAGCTCGGCGCGACGACCCTCGAGGGCGCGGATGAGATCCAGGTTGCGGACGGCGATGGCCGCCGCCGCGGCGAACGCGGTAAGGAGCGCGGTTGCGCGCTCATCGAAGGGGTCGACCTCGGTACGCCAAACCAACAGAACGCCGACGACGTCCTCGTCGAGCAGCATCGGTGCGCCCATGATCGTGCGAAAGCCCGCAATCCGCTGGTCGTCCTGGCGGCCGTAGCTGGGGTCGGCGAGCACGTCGGGGATCTGCGTAGTGCGCCGGTCGAGACTGACGCGGCCGGTGAGCGAGCCGCGGTCGCGGAGGACGGGGTGATCCGTCATGTGCTCGACAAAGCTGGGGGACAGTCCCGACGAGCGAGCGAGGCGGTATACCGGTCCGTCGACCAGATTTAGCTGCACACCGTCTGCGCGGCACAGCTTTCGGGCGCTGTCGACGATGGTCCCGAGAACCAGGTCGAGGTCAGAAGCGGACCTTCCCATCGCGGTGAGCACCTCGTTGGTAGCCACGATCTGCTCTCGAGCATCGACGAGATCCCGTCGCAGCTGTTCGATCTCGGACGCGTCGACCACGCTGCCGCCGAGACCCTCCGACATCATGGCCCCCCGATCGCAAGCCCCCAGCCGGACAACAGCCCAGCGACAGCCATCATCATTCTCCCTCGGTCCACTGAACGTCAGCGGACCGCGTCAGCTTGACACTAGGTCGTTGGCTCAGAGGGCGTTGGCGGAACGGCGCCGTCGGCGACAGCGATGCCAGCGTGGCGCAAAATTCCAACAAGTTGGGAGGCGGTCGGTGGGTGCCCGTCGCCCGCGCGGGCCGTCGGCGCCCGGTCCGGTTGGTCGTGCCCACGCCAGGTGCTTATAGGCCCCCGCTCGATTAGCGGGGTTTGGCGAGCGCTCGAGGTGTAGGGTCGCGGGGATGGGTCCCGTCTGTGGCCCCTCCGATTATTGGAGTGTGCCGGTTGCGAAAGCGGAAGCGGCATACGTACTGGCGCCTCGCGGCCTCACCCCGGGTAGTCCCGTTACATCGGCGACCGAGATCCAACCAAGCTGACCCTCCAGACGCAACGAGACCCGGGACACCTATGGAGGTAGACGATGAGCCACCCCTACGAAGAACTGGTTCACCGCGGTTATGACGCTCTTGCTAGCGGTGACATGACGCCATTTCAGGAACTGCTCGATCCGGACGTGGTCTGGCACGTTCCCGGTAACAACCCCACGGCAGGGGAGTACCACGGGATCGAAGGGGTTATGACGTTCATCGCCGAGGCCTTTCAACGAACCGAGGGGAACATGCGCTTCGAGCTGCACGACGTACTCGCCAACGACGAGCACGCCGTCGCCTTGCAGCACCTCTCCGCAACGAGAGGTGATCGGACGCTCGACGCCCACGACGTGGTCGTGTACCACGTCCGTGATGGCAAGGCGACCGAAATCTGGTTCCATTCCGGCGACCAAGCCGCCCACGACGCCTTCTGGTCTTGAGCCCGTTGGGTTAGTCGGCTGACGACCTGAAACGACTCATGTAGCCCTGTTCGGCGAGGCGCCTTCCGATCTGGTCGTAGGCCTCGTCCTCGGTTGGCGTGATCGCCGCAAGCCCGTCGACGTACCGATTGGCCATCGAGAAGAAGGCGGCTACCAGCACCGCGTCATGGATGTCCTCGTCGCCGGCGCCGGCCGCCCGGGCCTGCGCAACATCTTCGGGGGTTACCTCGAGACCGGAGCGCTGCACTTTGGCGGCGATATTGAGCAGCGCCTTCATCTTGTCTGTCACCGGCGAGGACTCCGGATCGGAAACCACACTCCACACCGCCTCGTAGTCCCCGTCCATCAGGTGCGCCGCGGTCGCGGCGTGCGAGTGGGCACAGTAGAAGCACTCGTTACGTGACGACACGAGCACCGCGACCATCTCTCGCTCCGATTCGCTGAGTGGTGACGGTCCCCGCAGGATCTGTTCGGCCAGCTCGCTGAACTTGAGACCAGTTGAAGGCTTGTAGAGCAAAAGGCCGCCCATTCCGGGCACCTCTTCCGAGACAGAGATGTGGGGCACGCAGGCTCCTTCGTGTCGTGCTGCCTGGCTCCGGCATAGCCTGACAGCGGGTGAGCGTACCCGTGGTCTGAGGCGGTATCGCCTACCGAGACCCTTGTGTCAACTCGATGGGTGGAGGTGCCTGGCCGACCCAGTATCCGACTCAATGGGCGTCTAGTCGTCGGAGTCGAGGATCTTGTCGGCCTTGCGGTCGATCCGCTCTTTTTGAGCCTTGGTCAGATTCCCTGCTTCATACTGCTGAGTGGACCGGGCTTTGGCGTTGGCAGCATGCGACTTGTCCGGCATGGGGTAGTTGCCGGTTTCCTTCTTCGCCTCGTCTGACCTGGCCCTTTCGGGTAGGCCGAACTCCTTCGCCGGGAGCTTGGCCCGCTTCTTCTCGCTGAGCTCTGACATACGGCCTCCTTGGTCAATTACGAGATACCCGTCCACGTCATACTCCAATCGTGAGATTGGCTCATCGTCCAGGGCGCAGGGCCGCTGCCATCGAGTTCAGATAGCGCCGCACGGGGAAGCTCATTGCCCCGGCGGCGGCTTCCTCGAAGCACATCCGAGCCGCTTCCCGTTCCCCGGCCATGTCCAGCAGATGTGCCCGCACCGCGTGGAGGCGATGGTCCCGGGAAATGCGCTCGTCATCACCCAACGCATCGACCAAGGCAAGCCCGGACCGTGGTCCGTCGACCATGGAAACGGCAACCGCGTGGTTCAACGCCATCATCGGGTTGTTGGAGAGGTCCATGAGCACCTCATACAGCTTCACGATCTGCGGCCAGTCGGTCTCCTCGGCGCTGCGTGCCTCGTCGTGGACGGCGGCGATCGCCGCTTGGAGTTGGTAGGGCCCAGTCGGTCCCACAGGAAGTGCTTTCGTGATCAGGGCGACTCCCTCGGCGATGGCGTCGGTGTCCCAGGCGGTCCGATCCTGATCCGCCATCGGTATCAAGGCACCGTCCCTCCCGAGGCGCGCCGGCCGCCTGGCGTCGGTGAGGAGCATCAAGGCGAGCAGACCGGTCACCTCGCCGTCGTCGGGTAGAGCATGGTGGACAATTCGGGTGAGCCGGATTGCCTCGGCAGACAGGTCCGCCCGATAGAGACTCGGGCCCGACGTGGCGGCGTAACCCTCGTTGAATATCAGATAGAGGGTATGGAGTACCGCGCCAAGCCGCTCACCACGATTCTCGACCGGGGGAAGACCGAAGGGGATTCCGCTATCTCTTATCTGCTGTTTCGCCCTGGTGATGCGCCGGGTCATGGTGGGTTCGGGAACCAGGAACGCTCGTGCGATTTCGGCGGTGGTGAGACCCCCTACCGCACGCATGGTCAGCGCAATCTGTGACATCGGAGAGAGCGACGGATGACAGCAAAGTAAGAGCAGGATCAGACTGTCGTCGGATTGGGCATCCTCGTCTGCCGCCGGCATCCGCCAATGGTCCGGCACCGTCCACCGGGCGACTTTGTCCTCGCGGCGCTGGCGAGCCTGCCTTGAACGAAGCAAATCGGTGAGGCGGCGTGATGCGACCGTGATCAGCCAGGCGCGAGGGTTGTCAGGTGTCCCCTGCTCCGGCCACTGCTGGGAGGCGGCGATGAGCGCCTCCTGGACGGCGTCCTCCGCCAGGTCGAAATTGCCGTAGCGCCGCGTCAAGGCGCCGAGGACCTGCGGCGCCAAGGTTCGCAGCAGGTCCTCGATCGTTCCGGCGGTTGGGGCGATTGTCACGCCTCCAGATCGGCGATTCCGTCGATGATCGGACGCACCTCGACATACGCTCCGTCGACATCACCCGGTCCCGGGCTCTTGGTGATACGCGATGCGATCTCGGTCGCCCGGTCGAAGCTGTCGCATTCGACGATCGTGTACCCGGCGAGTACCTCCTGGGTCTCGGGGTAAGGCCCGTCCGTCACCACGGGTACACCCTTCTCCAATCCCTGGATCCGCCTGGTGTGAACCGGGGCGGCCAAGCCGTGGGCGTCGACGAACTCGCCCGATTCGACCAGGTCGTTGTTCCACGTCGCCATGAACTCGTGCATCGCCGCCACGTCGTCCGATGACCAAGCGTGATCCGCCGGCTTCCCCGCCATCCGGTCGTAGTCCTGTTGCGAGGCGTAGAGCAGGATCATGTACTTCACGGTCTCTCCTTCCTCTCCCGGCGCCTTCTTGGCGCCGATCACCGGAGACGTCGAATCTGACCTCCGGTACCGGACACGTTCGCGGAGATTGCTTCGGAATCCCTCGGCAGGTCCATGACCGACAACAGAACTGTATGAGATTCCCCGGTTTGGCTCGCTTGGTGGTGGGTACAGAGCGTTCCCCGCCTACCAAGGGAGTTGCAATGTCAGACAGGTGGAGTCAATCGGAGCCGGATGCGACCGAGCCGGACATAGACCCCCTTCCCGCGCAAAGCCGCGCCGATGCCACTGCGGCGCTAGTGGACGAGGGCCCGCTCACCGGCGTCGACTCCGAGCAATCGTCCGCCTCTGGCCTGTCCGATGCCGTGGATACTGCGCGTCGGGAAGCAGAGAAGGTCGGGGAGACCGCAAAGGAGCAGGCCGGCCAAGTCGCCGGGGAAGTAGGGCGTCAAGCTCGCAATCTTCTCGACGAGACACGGTCCCAGTTGCGCAGTCAGGCACAAGAACAAACCGACCGAATCTCGATCACCTTGTCCGACCTGGCCAACGAGCTCCGTGGCATGGCCGACAACGCTCCCGATCCCTCTAGCTCGGTGGCCAACCTCGTCGGCGACGGCGCCAGGCGTCTCGAGGATTTCGCCACCAACCTCCAGGCAGGGGGCCTCGACAGCGTGGTGGACGACCTGAAGACGATGGCCCGCCGCCGCCCCGGGACTTTCCTGGCAGGAGCAGCCGTGGCCGGGGTGGTTGTCGGTCGTCTCTTCCGCAACGTGGATTTGAGCCAGCAGCCGAGCGGCGACGACGGGTTCCGACCCGCAAACGAAGGCCCGAATGGTCCGACAGGCTTGACGACTTCCGGACAGACGCCAAATCCAGCCACCGCAGGATCCATGGAAACGGGAAATGGTCCGCAAAGAGGCACTTCGGGCACCTCCACCGATCCGGAGGCCGGCAGTGGATGGTGAGCCGTTCGAGCTAAACGAACCGGAGGCTTCCCTCGGCGACCTTGTGGGCCGTCTCAGCAATGAGGCGGGGAATCTGATCCGAACGCACATCGAGTTGGCCAAAGCCGAAGTGAAAGAGGAGATCAAGAACGCCGCGGCTGGCGCGGGCATGCTCGCCGGTGGAGGTGTCGCAGCCCACCTCGCGCTCTTCATCTTGTCTATTGCCGCTGGGTGGGGTCTCGCCGAAGTGATGTCGATTTGGCTGGCATTTCTCGTGGTGGGTCTCATCTGGGTGGTGGTGGCTGCTGTGCTGTTCGTGGTCGGGCGGGCCCGGCTTCGCCGGGTGGAGCCACCAAAAGAGACTCTGGCGGAGATTCAGGAGGACAAGGAATGGCTGAAACAACAGGCGAGCTGAGGCGGGAACTCGACGAGCAGCGGGACGAGATGTCTCGCACGGTCGATGAGATTCAGAACCGGGTCAGCCCGGGTCGGGTGTGGGCTCGGGGAAATTATCGGATGCGTAACCGCATCACCGACTGGAAGGACCGAATCATGGGCAATGACCAGCCCGATTACTCGAGCGGCTATCGGCCCGGTTCCCCATATGGATCCGAAGGGACCGGCAGTAATCTCGGTGACCGGTTCTCCGACGCCAAGGAGTCGGTGGCCGGGGCGCCAGAGGCGTTGCGTCGCCAGACCCAGGGGAACCCGCTGGCCGCCGGATTGATCGCATTCGGTGCCGGCCTGCTGGTGTCAAGCCTCATACCCGAGACCGAGCGTGAGCAGAAGCTCGCCGAGGGTATCCAGCCACTGGTTTCTGATGTTGTCGGCGAAGCTCGCCAGGCGGCATCGGCGGTTGCACAGGAACTGAAAGAGCCCGCCGAGCAGGCTGTCCAGGATGTCAAGGACGTGGCTCAGCAGGCGGCCTCCCAGGTGCGGGACACCGCCCAGGGGAGCGTAGACGAGGTCCGTCAACAAGCGTCAAACGAGAGCTGACCTCGGAAGGCGCCGCCCCGTCAAAGCTCGGGCTCCAGATACCTCGCACCAACCGCCGCCTCGAAACCCCGAGGCGAGCCTTATCAGGGGCCCGCACGCTCCAATGGGCGCCGACCATTTCGAGGGGCCTGAGGTTGAAGGGGCTTGCTTCAACCCGGGGTGGACGAGCCGAAGCCGGTTCCCGGCGGCTGACTCCAATTGCCTCTTCCTCGCATGGTCGAGGTCGTGCTCGCCGAGGGCACTTGCGGCCGCACCAAGTCTGAGTCGAGCTTCCTGGGTAGGCTCGACTTGCGGGTCGCCCGCTGCGACGCCGCGTCGAGGAGGTAGCGGTGGGAGGCGTCCTCCCCGTAGATCAGGGGGAGAGCGCATCCCTTGGCGGATCCACCGGTCGCTCCGGCCGCCAGCCGGACGGGGATCAGCCCCACCGGGAGGATGCCCCCAGAGGGCCCCTGCCCGCTGGGTTGATCACATTCGTGATGACCGACATCGAAGGATCGACACGACTCTTCCGACGGCTCGGTGACTCCTATCTCGACGTCTTGGAAACGCACAGGGCTCTTCTCGGTGGTGCTTTCGCAGCACACGGAGGCGTCGAGGTCGACACCGAGGGAGATGCGCTCTTCGTGGTGTTCGCCGACGCGTCCGATGCGGTCGCCGGCTGTTTGGAGGGACAAATTGCCCTGGCATCTCATTCCTGGCCGCCCGATGGTGAGGTACGGGTCCGGATCGGGCTGCACACCAGCGAAGCCAGACCAGTCGGTCGCCGCTACGTCGATCTCGGGGTCCACCAGGTCGCTCGTATCTGCGCCGGAGCGCACGGTGGCCAGGTGGTCATGTCGGAGGAGACGGTCTCGGCACTTGCCGATCGCCTCCCGCCCTCATCGAGTCTCGTTGCGCTGGGCACGTTCCATTTGCGTGGCTTCTCGGAGCCGGTCCGACTGAGCCAACTTCGCCATCCACAGCTACGCGAGAACTTCCCGCCGTTGCGGGCAATTGGCGTGGTGGTTCATAACTTGCCGTTTCTCCGGGCGAGCTTCGTCGGCCGAGATGAGGAGATTCCGGCGTTGATAGCGCAGCTACGGACCACCGGCATCCTCACCCTTGTCGGGTTGGGCGGGGTCGGAAAGACCCGCCTCGCCCTCCAAATTGCACAGAACGTCCTGGGCGATTTCCCCGACGGAGTCTGGCTGGTCGAGTTGGCACCACTGTCGGATCCGGCATTCGTGCCGCGGGCCGTCGCCGATGCGGCACGTGTCCCCGAAGTGCCCGGACGCGCCATCGAGGAAGTCCTCGTAGAGGCGATGGCGGACAAGTCATCCTTGTTGATACTCGACAACTGCGAGCATGTCGTCGAGGCCGTTGCGGTTCTCGCCGAGCGGCTCTCCAGCCATTGCCCGCAACTCGTGATCCTGGCAACCAGCAGGGAGCCGCTCGACATCGAGGGTGAGGTGGTGTGGCGAGTCCAGCCGTTGTCCATGCCAGCCGCCCCACATGTCTCGAGCGCCGCTGATGTGGTAGCGGTGGATTCTGTTCGGCTGTTCGTCGAGCGAGCACAGTTGTCCAGCCCCGGCTTCGAGCTGTCCGACGAGAACGCCGCCGATGTCGCTCGAATCGTGGGCCACCTCAACGGGATCCCTCTGGCCATCGAGCTTGCGGCATCGACGCTCAGCGACCAGCCGCTATCGGGCATATTGGCCGGGCTCGACGACCGCTTCGCTCTTCTCACTCGGGGTCGGCGGACCGCACCCGTGCGTCACCAGACGCTTCGGGCCGCGTTGGAGTGGAGCCTCGACCTGCTCGAAGAGCCGGAGCGCCTCCTTTTCGGCCGGCTGGCGGCGTTCGCCCCGGGTCTGACCACCGCGGCTGTGGTGGGAGTGTGCCGGGGTTTGCCGGGGACCGACAAAGATCTGACGTCCGGTCTCCACCGCCTGGCCCGTGCGTCGTTGCTGATCCCCCACCCAGATCTTCCCGATCGCTGGTCGATGTTGGAGTCGGTGCGGGAGTTGGCCGCAATCGAGCTCGAGGCCGCGGGCGAGACCGATGTTCTCTCCAAGCAACATCGCGACTGGTATTTCCTGCACGTCGAGGAGGTCGGGCCATTCCTGGGCCGCACAGGCCGGGCAGACGTGATGCGGGATCTGGCACTCGATCATGACAACGTGCGGCGCGCCATCGACACCGCCATAACTGACGGCGACGCGGTAGTCGCCCTTCGGTTGTGTACGGCGATGTCCCCCTTCTGGACGTCACACGGCGATTGGACAGAAGGGTCCGAGCGACTCCGATCCGCCCTGCTCCTTAGGGGCAGCCACGATGAGCAGTTCAGGGGAAGAGCCGTGGCCGCACTCGGCAACCTGACGCTGTTGCGCGGCGACCTGGCCGCTGCCGAGAAGCTGTTCGAGGAGAGTCGAGAGCGAACCGCCGCTTCGGGCGATGAAGTCTTCCTGGCACGATCCCTCGCCGGCGCCGGGTACGTGGCCTTTCGGCGTTCCCAGCTACCGGAGGCTGACTCCCTCTGGCGGGAGGCGCTCGAGGCGGCCGAGCAGGCGGGCGACGAGCGAGTCGCCGCCGGCGTCCTCCGCAGCCTGGCTATCGCGGCAGCGACCGCCGGCCAGCAGGGCCGAGCGGGGGAGTTGCTCGATCAGGCAATCGCCTCGGCTCGGCGGGTCGAGGATGACCAGCTCCTCCGATTGCTTCTCGGCTCTTCTGCCGAAAGGCACATGTGGCTGGGCAGCTACCAGGAGGCTGAGGATGCCTACGGCGACGCCCTCGGGCTTGCCACCGAGATCGGCGATCTCTCGGCAAGGCCACTGTTGCTGGCCGAGCTGGGGTGGGTGGCACTCCTGCGTGGAGCTGTACCGCGAGCCGAGCGACTCGCTGTCGAGGCAGCCGAATTGGCCGAGGACCTGGGAAATCGCCGGGTGCTGGCGCACTCGCTGCCGACTGATCGGCGAAGCGCTGATCCGGAAAGGCGAAACAGATGCGCCGAGGAGGTGCTCGAGCGCGCCCTCGCCGTGGCGCAGGAACTCGACGCGCCGGCAGAGGTGGCCGGGGTGATGTGCACAAGGGCATGCTTGTCCTTGGAGAGGCTTCGATTGGACGAAGCCCGGGAACGGGCCGAGGGAGGGTTGGCGCTCTCCGCCTTGCCCCATTCGATGCGTCGGGTGTCTCTGAGGTGGGTGCTGGGAGTGGTCGCCCTTCTCGAGGGAGACCCCGACGAGTCCGAGACCCTGTTCCGGGCGGACTTGAAGTCGGCCGAGGAAGGGAAGATGCGACGACATGAGGCCACCAGCGCTTGGGGCCTGGCATGTGTCAGCTCCGCACGGGGGGACACGCCAAGATCGCTTGCCTTGCACCGACGGGCACTGGCGATCCGCGACGAGATCGAGGATCGGCTTGGTGTGGTCGACTCGTTGGTGGCGATGGCAGGGGTTGTAGCTCCAAGTCGGCCCAAGGAGGCGGCGTTGCTGACCGGCGCGGCGACCTCGCTCCGTCGGCGGACTGGGTCGGTCGCTACTCCCCGCGAAGCCGCCGAGGTCGCTCATGTCGAGTCATCGATCGAGGCCGCACTCGATCGGTCGGCGATGGCGCAAGCTGGAGAGGAGGGTGCACGCATCGACGAGGAGACCGCAGTGGGATTGGCCCTGGATCTGGCACCGGACGGGAGCGGGCCGGGTTTGCCGTGAATAGGTACCAATAGAGAGGGTGACATATGGGTTGGCTTGACGGCGATACGGCTCTGATCACCGGTGCCGGGTCGGGTTTGGGACGAGCCCTCGTGGACCGCTTCGTGGCTGAGGGAGCGCGGGTGGTCGCGATGGACCGCCTCGAGGACCGACTGAGTGAGGTCGCGGCGGTTCATGGCGAGGCGGTGACCGGTGTGGTTGGTGACGTCACCCAGGTGGCGGACAACGAACGTGCCGTCGCCGCCGCCCTGTCGTCCTTTGGCCGCCTCGACACGTTCATCGGCAATGCCGGGATGTTCGACTACGGCGCCGGCGTGATCGACACCCAAGCCGAGGCGCTCGCCGAAGCATTCGACGAGCTCTTCGCGGTGAATGTCAAGGGATACCTCTTGGGAGTCAAGGCGGCAGTTCCGGCATTGATGGAGAGCGGAGGCTCCGTGCTCCTGACCGCATCGATGTCGTCCACCCACGCCGGCATTGGCGGTGTCGTATACACCGCATCGAAGCATGCCGTGGTCGGCTTGGTCCGCCAGTTGGCTTTCGAGCTCGCTCCTGGGGTACGGGTCAATGGCGTGGCGCCCGGCTTCATGCGGACCGACATCCGCGGTCCCAGGTCACTTGGTCTCGCGGAGCGCACGCCGTCGTCGATTGACGGTCTCGAGCAGTTCGCCAGTTCCGTGGTCCCTCTGAAGTTCTTGCCAAACCCAGAGGACTACACCGGGCACTACGTGCAGCTTGCATCACGCAGCAACGCGGCGGCGACAACCGGATTGGTGGTCTCGTCCGACGGTGGCCTCGACGTGCGGGGGTTGGGACCGACGCCGGGCGGATGAGCCGCTCGGACTGAGTGAGGCTGACTGTCAGCCCGACGTAGGGATGCTGCCGACGGCGGCAACGGTCATGACCGCTCCCAGAGCGAGCACGATCACCGCCGCCGTACCGGGCACCCAACGGAGCAGATGGCCGGTGCGTGGCCGATGCTGGAACATCCTCCACCCGAACCGGTGCGCGGCGACGGCGAGCAGTCCTGACCCCACGAGAGCGAGCGCCATACCGACTCCGAAGCCGCTGACGAGAAGCACGCCGAACCACGCCCGACCCACGTGCACCGCCCCGAGCAGCAGCACTACCGCTGATGCAGAGGGCACCAGTCCGCCGGTGAGACCCAGTGCCGCCACCGAGCGCCAGCCGAGCGGTCGAGGGTGCGGGTGGCGATGGTCGTGGTGTTCGTGGTCATGGCGGTGATGGCGTCCTCGCCGAAGCGCCACCCAGAGCAATCGGCCGCCGATCACGAGGACGACGGTTCCGGCGATGACGGAGAGGTAGGGGTACAACCGAGCGGGGTCGAACCTGGAGGCGGCCGTTGCGATGATCATGCCCAGCACCGCCACGCCGATCGTGTGGGAGAAGGCTGTTGTCGCCGCAAGGAGCACCGCTTGGCGAGCCGTTCCCCTCGTCCCGACCAGATAGGCGGCGACGATCGTCTTCCCGTGCCCGGGTGCCAGGGCGTGACCGGCGCCGAGGGCGATAGCCGCAGCCAGCGCGGCCAGTGCCGGTCCGGCCCCGAACCGGTCGAGCCTGATCATCGATCCGAGTCGTTCGACTGTGCCGACGGCAGCGGCTTGGCGGACGATCTCACCGCTCCCCACTTCGATCGTTGCGGTGCGTACGTCGAGCAGGGAGCCATCGTCCGGGTAGGAGGTGAGCACGTCGCTCGGTGAGGCCGCAGGGAGGTCGCTCGTCACCGGGGTGTCGGTGGAGGTCACCGTCATCTCGCGCCATCCGAGCCGGTCGGGGTAGTTGTGGTTCTCGACGGTGAGCGAGCCTGGGCGCACGCCGGTGGTGTAGCGGCACTCGATGCGGAGGGTGGGAACCCCGGCATCACCCGGCGGGGTGGAAGCTGTGGCGCCCGCCGCATCGAGACCGAGCAATTCACCGTCGAGCGTCGTCACCAGTCCTTCCGTTAGCTGCTCGCAGGTGGTCGTCGCATAGCGCGCCGGGTGAGGTGACAACTTCTTCGTCTCGGTGAATGCAGGTATCTCGGCCATGTCCACAACGTATGCCAGTCGGAGTTCGTCGCCCGCCACTTCGATCCCGAGGTGCTGGTTGGTGGTGAAGTTCCCCAGAGGGTGGGCTTGGGCCGGAGAGGCGAGAGCGATTGCGACGCCCGTCAGGAGAAGCACGGTGAGCCAACGTGCCCCGCCACGGCTCATGGCAACTCCTCCCGTGACCCGCGCTGCCTCCACCGCTGCCTCCTCTGATGCTCCGCCGGTTCATGTCGGTTCGGAGCATCTGGCTGGATGGCTTGGGAAGGTGGGGTGGTACTGCTCAATGCGCCGGCCATCTCCGTGCCACCGGTACCCTGCCCGTCCATGGCCGACACCCCAGTCGAGAGCGGTTCCGGGAGCGACTCCGGGGCGAGAACCCAGTCTGCGCCGGCACCGACTGCGCCGCCACCGCCACCAACCGGCCCCAAGGTCGCGGTCGAGGACGCCCCGCCGGCCCCTCCGAGCAAGCCGATTGTGGAGCCTGTGACCACGGGGACCGAGGTGCAGGCGGCACCGACGGCACCGGCCCCCGCGACGCCCCCGAAGAAGCGGTCGCGAGGGGCCTGGGTCGTTCTCGGTGTGGTGGTGGTGCTCTTCGTCGTTGCCGTGATCACCGGCCTGCTCTCACCGACCGTGGTGCTCGACCTGGCCGCGCTGTGGCCCATCGGGCTTGGTCTGGTGGCATTGGCGGTCCTCGTCGGTCTGCTCAAGCGCCGCAGCGGGGGGTCGCTCGGGCCTTTGGTGGCGCTTGCTCTGGCTTCTTGGGTTCTCATCTCGGTGGGTCTCCACCTCACCGGATGGTCGGCCCTCCCGTCCTCGGCGGGCGATGTGGTCGCCGAGGCAACGGGCGACGGACCTGCTCGGATAAACCTGGTCAGCAAGGGCACGGTGCAGATCGGTCGCGGATCGGAGCCGCTCTACGAAGTGGTCCCGGTACGGCGCGGCGGCCCCACCACCGCACCCAGCGTCCTCGAACAGGTGGTTGGGGAACGCTCGACGGTGAGGGTCCTCGAGTACCCGTCCGCAGGTTGGTTCCGATTCGCCGGTTGGGACGTATCGCTATCGCCGGATCCGGTCTGGACCGTCTCGATCACATCTCCCAACTTCGATGCCGACCTCCGCCAGTTGGATGTAGCCGGTGTGACTTTGGACGGCGACGGCAGCGTGCTCCTTCCGGCGGCTACTCGTCACGGCGTGATCGAGGTGAACGGCGAGGTGACGGTCGAGATCCCGACGGGAACCCCCGCCGAGGTGATCGGTGCAGCCGAGACACCGATCGGGTGGGAGATAACCGATCGGGGTGCCACGGCTCCTGTCACGGGTGCGGGCTGGGAGATCGTCGTCGGCGAGGGCGCGGTTGTCAGGGTGGAGGAGTCCTGAGCCCTCTCTGGGTAAACTCAGCGCGGGAGTGAGAGACGGGCTGACCTCGCAGCGGCTGAGGCACTTGGGGATCGGTGCCTGGAGTCTCCTCGGCGGTGCCCTCCTCCTGGCCGCGTTGGTCTGGCTCATGGTCCAGGTCAAGGTCGTCCTGCTTCCTCTGGCCCTGGCTGTTGGCATCGTCTATATCCTCAACCCGGCGATAACCTGGTTGCACCGGCGCGGAGTCCACCGAATGGTGGGGGCGACGCTCACCTATCTGGTTATGGCCGGTCTTCTCACCCTGGCAGCCGTGCTCCTTGCCCCTGTGTTGCGCGAGCAGGGCGAACAATTCGCCCACGCCCTCCCGGCGCTGGTGACAGACGTCCTCGTCTGGCTGCAGGGCATATCGGAGAGTCTCGGGATAAACCTCGGGCTTGTGACGAGCCTGGAGGCGCTCCAGGCATGGGTTTCCGACCCAGCCAACCAGGAGGTGATCCGCGAGTTCCTCGGCGGTGCCGGCGGCGTGGTGGCCCAGGTCTTCCGCGGGGTCTTCGAGTTCGTGGTGGTGGCGGTGGTCGGTGTGGTGCTCGCCTTCTACCTGCTGATCGACCTCCCTGCCCAACAGGTGCGCGCCCGCCAGCTACTCCCTGAGACATTCCGGCAGGAGGGTGTTTTCCTGGGACATCAACTGAGCACCGCCGTCGGCGGGTTCGTTCGCGGCCAGTTGCTGGTGGCGCTGGTGGTGGGGGTCCTCTCATCGATCGGTCTCGCCATCATCGGTCTGCCCTTCTGGCTGCTGATCGGGATGACCGCCGGGGTGCTCAACATCATCCCCTTCGTCGGTCCCTGGGTGGGTGGCGTCCTCGCCGTGCTGATGGCGCTCCTGACCGGCGACGCCGGCGACGCAGTGCTCGCCGCGCTGGTCATGCTCGGTGTTCAGCAACTCGACAACCACATCATCACCCCCTCGGTGATGAGAGCCACCGTCAAGCTGCACCCCGGGTTGATGGTGCTCGCCCTCCTCATCGGCGGAGCACAAGGGGGATTGGTGGGGGTGGTCCTGGCGATCCCGGTAGCGGCTGCGCTCAAGATCCTCATCGGTCACTTCTGGCGCACCAGGGTGCTCGGAGAGACCTGGGACGAGGTGGCAGAGGCGCAACTCCACGAGTACCAACCGGTGCACCCCGAGAGATTGCTCTCCCGGTTCCGAGGGGTGCGCCGAATCAGGGTACGGGGCGACGGACTGCAGCAGACCCTGCCGCTCGACGGCTACGACGAAGCGATCACCGAGGAACTTCCCACCGTAGGCGCCGACAGATAGACGGAAGGCCTTCCGCCTTCCGTCTATTCCTCTTTGAATTCGCCAAGGTAGGCCTGGCTGAGGCGGGGGTCGGCGAGGAGGGTGTCGGCGCGGTCTGACATCACGATCCCGCCGGTCTGCAGCACATAGCCCCGATCGGCGATGCTGAGGGCGACGTGGGCGTTCTGCTCCACCAGGAAGACTGTTGTTCCCTGACCGTTGATCTCCTGGATGGTCTCGAACACCTGCTCCACAAGGATGGGGGCCAGACCCATCGATGGCTCGTCCATGAGGATCACCTTGGGATCGGCGAGCAGGGCGCGCCCAATGGCGAGCATCTGTTGCTCGCCGCCGGAGAGAGTTCCCGCCTTCTGCTTGATGCGCTCCTTGAGCCGGGGGAAGAGGGTCATCACCCTCCCGATGTCACCCTCTACCTCGTCCTTTTCACCACGTCGCAGGTTGGCGCCGATCTCGAGGTTCTCCAGAACCGACATTTTGGCGAACAGCCGTCGGTTCTCGGGGACCATGGTGAGGCGTTTGGCGACGATCTCTGGTGTCGTCAGCCCATCGATCCTCTCCCCCTCGAGCAGGATCTCACCAGCGCTCGGGCGGACCATCCCCAGGATGGTCCGCAAAGTCGTGGTCTTCCCGGCGGCGTTCGAGCCGAGGAGGCAGACGATCTCTCCCGGAAACACCTCGAGGCTCATGTCCTCCAGCACCCGGACCGGGCCGTACGAAGCCCTGACGT
Organism: uncultured Actinomycetes bacterium; assembly: GCA_963824995.1. Classification (GTDB taxonomy): domain Bacteria; phylum Actinomycetota; class Acidimicrobiia; order Spongiisociales; family DATADW01; genus DATADW01. The sequence continues at coordinate 29,925 of CAWGRK010000002.1, forward strand.
TGCGCAGTTCGAGGATCGGTTGATCACCGTTGGTGGTCATGCTCCCGCCTCCGCCGACTTGCCCAGGTAGGCCTCGATGACCCGCTGGTTGGAGGCGACCTCCTCGTAGGTGCCTTCGGCGATTTTCTGGCCGTAGTCCAAGGCGACGACCCGGTCGGAGACACCGCGGATCACCGGCATGTCGTGCTCGATGAGGACGATGGCATAACCGTGCTCGTCGCGGAGCCTCCCGATCAACTCGATGAGCCCCTCCTTCTCGGCCGGGTTCATACCGGCGGCAGGCTCGTCGAGCAGGAGGAGCAACGGCTCGGTGGCCATCGCCCTGGCGATCTCGAGCCGTCGGCGGTCGGCGTATGCCAACTCCGACGCAAGCTGATCCTGACGGAAGCCGGCGAGGCGGTCACCGAAGAAGGCAAGCGCCTGGCGCGACCGGTCGAGGATCTTCTCCTCCTCGGCATGGGTGCGCCGACCTCGGAACAGGGCGCCGCTGAAGCCCGCCTTGCTCCTGGTGTGCTGGCCGACCATTGCGTTCTCGAGGACGGTCATGTTGGCGAACAGACGCACCGCCTGGAAGGTACGGGAGATACCCAGGTGCGTGATCTGGTTGGGCTTCAGCCCGGTGATTTCGGACCCGTTGAAGATGATCCGCCCGCTGTCGGGCGCATAGAAGCCGGTGACGATGTTGAAAAGGGTGGTCTTGCCGGCGCCGTTGGGGCCAATCACGCCCACGATCTCACCCTGGTCGACCACCATGTCCACTGCCTGGACGGCCTGTACTCCACCGAATCTCTTGGAGACGCCCTGGACCTCGAGAAGGCTCATCGCTTCGACTCCGCCACGCCGGTCATATCCTCTCCGACGCCGTGGAGAGGGCGACGTCCTCCGCGATCGAGGGGTCGCCTTCGACGTGAAGCTCGCGCCGGCGTCGCCGGTTGGGGATGAGACCCTCGGGTCGGAAGATCATGATCGCCACCAGGATCACCCCATAGAAGAGCAACCGGTACTCGGCGAATTCGCGGAGCAACTCGGGCAGGGCAACCAGCACCAGAGCACCGACGACCACTCCCGGGACGCTTCCCATCCCACCAAGGACGATCACGGCAAGAACATTGATCGAGACCAGCAGTCCGAAGCTGTTGGGGAAGATCGACCCGATCTTGGCGGCGAAGAAGGCACCGCCTAGACAGCCGATCCCGGCACCGATGGCGAAAGCAAGCATCTTGTATCGGACCACCGACACCCCCATTGCCTCGGCGACCGATTCGTCTTCCCGCATGGCCGCCCAGGCGCGGCCCACCCGAGCATCTACCAGCCGCCAGGCGATAAAGGCGGCGACGATGACGAATGCCAGGATCAGGTAATAGGTCATTTGGGGATCACGCAGGTCGAGCCCTTCCGGTGGCGGGGCCGGCACCTGCGTGATCCCCTGGGCGCCTCCGAGGTACGGGGCAAGCCAGTCGGAGAGCACCAAAGTCCGGATGATCTCGCCGAACCCGAGGGTGACGATGGCCAGGTAGTCGCCTCGGAGCCGCAGCACCGGAGCGCCGATCAACACCCCGATCAGCACGGCGATGATCACAGTCGGGATCAGGGCCACCCAGAAGTTGGTCAACCCCGCCTCGGCGACGTCCACCGCCCTCGGGCCGGACGAGGAACGACTGCGGCGAGGTGAAGATCGCGATCGAGTAGGCGCCGACCGCGAAGAAGGCCACATACCCGAGGTCGAGCAGTCCGGCGTACCCGACCACGATGTTGAGACCGAGACCGAGCAGCACATACAGGCCGACTGTCCCGAGGATGTCGGCGATGCGGTCACCCACCACCCAGGGGAGCACCAACAGGACCACCCCGACGATGGCGAGCACGATCCGGTTGCGGGTGATGATCGGTCGATCGGTGATCGGCGTTGGGGCTTGCTCCTCCGCGGGAGAAGGTGGTTTGCGGAAGCGCTCCCGCGAGTAGATGAGACCAGCCGAGACCAAGAAGATGACGATGGCTCCGGCGACAGTGAGTCCACCGCTTTGATATAGGAATTCACCCACGAAGCGCAACCCGATCCCGTTGAAGACCGGAGTCAGCAGTGGCTCGGACAGGCTGACCAGAAGCATCGCGGCCAACCCGTAGAGCACCGGTCGCCGCCATTGATCCGAGAGAACCCGGACGCTGGCACCGGCAAGACCGACCACTAACCCGACTGCGGCGTCCACCAGCAACGCCATGAACCCGGTGCTGCCAAAACCGACGATCTCCAGCATGCGCGGAGTCACCGCGATGAAGACTCCGCGGACATTGACCCCCGCATCGAGCAGAAGGGTGAGGACCACGACGAAAACACCGCAAAGCACGCCTGCGGCCACCCCGGCGACACCTCCGGAAATCAGGCGGTTGCCTTCGAGCCGTTGGCCCTTTGGCGGCCGAGCGGCGAGATAGCCGGTGAGGAAGAAGGCGGTGAGGATCATTGTCCGGCCCAGCCCAATTACTCCGGTGATGACGGGACGTTGGTCAAACCTCTCCAGGATCCCGGTCATCGCCAGATAGATGACGACGCTCCCCCCGATGAGCCCGATCTTCACCGACCGGGTCACGCCCGCTTCTCCTCGGGGGCGCCGAGCAGGCCACCCGGGAGGAAGATGAGGACCAGCACCAGGATCCCGAACGAAATCACCGGTTGCAACTGGTTGGGCGAGGGGACACCGAACCCGGTGAGGAAGAGGATCGGTCCTACCGCCTCGAGCACCCCGAGTATGAGCCCCCCCAGGGCTGCGCCCGTAATGCTCCCGATCCCACCGAGCACCGCCGCGGTGAAGGCCTTGATCCCGGGGAAGAATCCCATGGTGAAGATGACCTGGTTGAAAAGCAGGATGTAGAGAATCCCGGCTGCGCCTGCAAGCGCACCCCCGATGGCGAAGGTGGTGACGATGGTGCGATCGACGTTGATCCCCATCAGGGCGGCGATCTCACGGTCCTCGCCAACCGCCCGCATGCTCCTACCAGTCCTGGTCCGTGCGACGAACATGAACAGCACCAGCCAGAGAAGGATCGCTCCCAGGATGACGATCACCTGGGCGCGGGGGATCTCGTAGCCGAAGACCGACCACGAGCCTTGGAGCGAAGGGATTGGCGGGTAAGCGCGGACATTGGCGCCGAATAAGCCGCGCGCCGTGTATTGGAGGAAGAGCGTGGCCCCGATGGCAGTGATCAGCGGGACCAGGCGCGGAGCGCTGCGCAGGGGTCGGTAGGCGATCCGCTCCAACAGCACGGCGACCGTCATAGAGACCAGCATCGAGACGGCAAGGATGACGACGATCCCGAGGACGGGTTGGGATTCGAGTATTCCGTTGGTGCCGAGGGCGGTCGCAGCGAAGAAGGCGGCGAACGCACCAAACATGAAAACCTCGCCGTGGGCGAAGTTGATAAGGAAGAGAATTCCGTACACGAGGGTGTAGCCGAGTGCGATCAGGGCATAGACGCTTCCCCTGGCCACACCGTTTACGATTAGACCCGCCCAGTCTTCTGCGGAGAAGCGGCCGGTCTGCAGGGTCGCCACCGACCCGGCGACGACGAACCAGATGATGATGATGCCCAGCACCCATTGGATGGCCCGGCGGACCGGGAAGCGTTCCAGCCGGACCCGCCAAGGGCTGGTATCCGCCGGCGTGATGTCGGTCATTTGCCTCCCGGCCTGTCGAGGTGGGCGGATTCGATGCCGGGGCGAGCGCTAGGCCCGCCCCGACGATCGACTCGGTATCAGCCTCCGCCCTGGACGTCGGCCAGATTGATCGTCTGGCTGAAGACCGGCTCGGTGCTGAACTCGCCGTTCTCGACCACCACAATGGCCATGGTGGCCGTGCTCTGGCAGTCGCCGTTGTCGTCGCAGGTCAGGGTGCCGGTGACGCCTTGGTAGTCCTCGACGTCGTAGAGGGCGTCCTTGAGCGCGGTGCGCGGGACGTAGAGGGTGCCGTCCTCTTCGATGGCGACTTCCTCGATAGCCTGGAACACCAGGTTGGTCGCGTCGAAGGCGTGGGCGTGGAACACCGAATTCGGCTCGCTGCCGAACCGCTCCTCGTAGGCCGGAAGGAACTGTTCGCTGTAGAACTCCGGATTGGCCAGCGCCGTCAGGTCCGGGCCCGAGATGTAGACGCCGTCGGCATTCGCGGCGCCGGCTGCTTCGATCCAGTCGGTGGTGAACATCCCGTCGGAGCCGGCGAGCACGGTGTCGGCCATTTCGGGGAGCGCCCGAGCCTGCTGGGTGATCAGCCCGCCCTCCGCCACGAAGATGGGGAAGTAGAGCATCTCGGGCGAGTCGGCAGCGATGTCGGTAAGCACCGAGGTGAAGTCGGTGTCACCCACCTGGATCGCCTCTTGCTTGGTGATGGTCCCTCCCGTCGAGAACACATCGGCGAAGGCCTGCTGCAGACCGTCGGCGTATGGGCTCCCGTCGTGGATGGTCGCCGCAGAGGTGATTTCCTGCTCGATCGCGAAGTTGGCGACGGCTGCACCCTGGATCAGGTCGTTGTGCGCCGTGCGCAGGTAGAAGGGCTGGTGCTCTGCCGGGTCGGTCAGCGCCGGGCCCGTGTTCGACGGGGAGATGATGGAGATGCCATTATCGCTGAGGATCGTGTCCGCCACCCCGAGCGCTGCGCTCGAGCAGCTGGTGCCGATCACCGCAACCACCTTCTCGTCGGAGGCGAGAGCCTGGGCGCCGGCCTGTCCGCCCTCGGCGGAGCAACCGTCGTCCTGGTGGTTGAAGGCGACATCGCGGCCCATGAACTGGCCAGCTTCACCGTCAAAGCTGCCATCGATGTAGTCGGCCGCGAGCTCGACACCGTACTGGCTATCGGTCCCGAGGCTTGCGTTGGTTCCGGAGATCACGAGCAGGCTGCCGATGGTGATTGGCTCACCCTCGGCGTACTCGACGCAGCCGAACTCGTCGGCAGCGCAAGCGTCGGCCGCAGAACCACCGGTGGCGGTCGCAGTCGTGTCCGTCCCCGCTGTAGTCGTGTCTGTGCCCGCCGCCGTGGTGTCCGTGCCGGCTGCGGTAGTGTCCGTGCCGGCTGCGGTGGTGTCCGTCCCGCCCGCTGCTGTGGTGTCGGCGCCGCCGGTGGTGTCGGTGGTGGTACCGCCACAGGCGGCGAGTACCAACAAGAGAGCGAGCGAGAGACCAATGAGGCCTCTCCGTCTCGGATTCCTCATTCCTACCTTCCTTCCTAGTTGGAACACCCGGGAACCAGCCGATCAGGGCGTGGATTCACGAATGGCGCGGAAGCATACCGACGGAAGGGCGTCCCGCGCCTCTCAGAGACAGAATGTCAGTCGTCGCGCGATCTGACTGTCAGAGTTCCCTGAGGGCGGCCCTCGTCGCCAGTGACGCTGTAAAACGGCCAGGAGCCGACTCCGAGCGTGTCGCCAATCCGGCCCACCGTCACTGTCGCGCCCGACGGGATGCTCAACTCGATCAGCGTGTGGCGTGGGTTGGGCCCGGGTGGGTCGACGACATTGAAGGTGTGATCCACGGAGGATCGGTTGCTGACGCTCAAGATCGAGTCGGTGGTAACGATGAGGCAGGCGGGTTCGAATCCTCCGTCCGTCACCACCAACTCGACCGAATCCTCTCTCCGATCGGCGCAGTCGCCATCGAGCGGGTCGTGACCTGTGGCGGCATGGACGTCCTCCCGGTTGGTGGTGACGGTCAGCGGATCGGCGGTCCCGCATCCGGCGAGAAGCAACGCCAGCAATAGAGGAGCACAACGTCGCACGGCTGCAGGCTAGATGGCGCCGGATGCTCGACCTCGAGCGGGGAACCCGGGAGACTGGGGGTCGTTCTACATATGACCCCATGACGCGACACCGATGATCGACTTCGTGCTCGGCCTGACACTCGCCGGCCTTGCCGTGCGGGGGTGGTCCCGCGGGTTCGCACGCGAGGCGATGGATCTGGTTGGCGTGGTCGCAGGGCTGCTCCTCGCCTTCCGGCTCGGCGCTCCACTCGGCGACGAGCTCGTAGCCCGGTTCGGGATAGCGCCGGAAGCGGGCCGGATAGTCGCCGCGGTCGTCATCTTTCTCCTCGTGGGCGCCGCGGCGGCGGTGGGCGCCCACTTCCTCTCAAAGGCGCTCACCCTCCCCGGGTTGTCACTGGGCAATCGGGTGCTAGGGGTCGGGATAGCGCTCGCATCGGGGGTGTTCCTCCTGCTCCTACTGGTCTCGCTGGCACGGGTTGCGTCGCTGCCCGATCAGGTGGAGGGGGTGATCGACGACTCTCGGGTGGTAGGGGCGGTGGCGGCACCCGAGTCGGTAACAAGCCGCTGGTTCCATGCCTTGGCAGGTGATCGGGTGGTCGAAGCCGTCACCAACCTCGAGCGCGAGGTGGGAGAGCGCCGCGTCGTTCTCGAGGAGGGGGAACGTGCATCGATCCCCGCCGCCGAACCCTCCGAGCTGACGGCGTCCTTTCAGGAGAGCCGTGACGTGTACGACCTGGTCAACCGGGCGAGGCTCGATGCAGGCAGGGATCCCCTCGCCTGGTCGCCTTCGCTGGCCAAGGTGGCCCGTGCCCACGCCGGCGAGATGTACAGGCGCGGTTACTTCTCTCACCGCTCTCCGGTTACGGGATCGCCGCTCGACCGTGTGCTCGACGCCGGGATCGTCATCGGTCGTGTCGGCGAGAACCTGGCATTGGCGGCAACGCCGGTTGCCGCCCACCAGGGTTTGATGGAGAGCGATGGGCACAGGAGGAACCTGCTGGCGACATCGTGGACGACGGTGGGTGTCGGTGTCGTAGACGGACCCCTGGGACTGATGGTGGTGGAGGTCTTCTCCGATTAGCGGTGGTGATGGCAGTGGACAGCCCGAGATTGATCGATGTCTTTGTCGGCGCGTACCGGCCATATGTGCTCGGGCGGCTGGAGGAGCTTGGGATCGACCCGCCGGACCGCATGTCCGAGTCGCTCGATGATGGAGAGCAATGGTTGCGCCAAGCGCTCGAGGAACTGCTTGCCAAGCCCTATCCCGATCAGCGACGAGGACCGCTCGAGGTGTTACAGGAGGCGATGAGCCATCCGACCGAGGTGTTGCTCGAGGCGGGCCTATCACCTGGGAACCGCGACCCGGTGGCGGCTTCGGCGCTCCCCGGCGATCTCTTCGACCTGGCGCCTGCTTCCTCGCAGTCTCTGGGGGAGGAGGCATGGCGAGCCCACCTCGCGTGGGGTGCCGCCAAAGCGGCTGCGATCACTTCCCCGGCGAAGCGTGCCGTGCTGGTCGTTTCTGCCAATCTGCTCGACAGAAGCCGGATCGAGTCGGCGGTCCATGGCAGTGGCCTCGGTCTGGCTGCGTCGGACTCGGACCCGAGATCATTAGCCAGGGCGTTGGTCGATCTGGAGGCACCCGGTGCCATCCAGCAGATAGAGCAACTGGCCGCTGCAGGTGTGGAAGTGATCGCCTTTGGCCCACACGTAGACACCTCGGCACTCGAAGCAGCAGCCGCTGCCGGTGCCACGGAATCTCTGCCCCGTTCTGTCTTCTTCCGACGCCTCGACGAGATCGTCAGTGGGTGAGACGGCAGACGGCAGAAGACAGCCGGTCCAGTCCAAGCGGAAGGGCTACCAGCGTGCGGGGACATCCGTTACAGGTCTTCTGGCGCTGCCTTCTTCGAGGCCCGGCGGCGATCGGATGGTGGCGAGGCCGCCCTTCGTGCCGCAGCCAACAGTTGTTCGTGAGAGTCGCGCAGTGAGGCAATCAAATCTGGCAGGTCGGGGACGATGTCCCAGTCGGCCTGCACCCCCCAACCCATCCGGCCGTCGTAGCTGAAGAGAGCTATCCCCGCTCCGTGGTGCTCCCATAGCGGCACCGCCGCATAGAGGGCGAGGATTTTCGACTCCATCAAGTACATCGGGAACTGCGGGCCGGGCACATTTGTCACGGTGAGGTTGAACGGGCGCAGCACCTGTCCGGCGAGCCGGGCCCCCAATCCGACCAGCGTGGTCGGGGCGCCGGCTGACATTTGGACGATGGTGGCGGCACCCAAGGCCTGATCGGTCTCTTTCAGCTTGGACGTCTCGGCGGTGATCGCCCGCAGGCGCCGGACGGGATCGCCTTCAGCCAGCGGCATCTTGACCAGCCACATTGCGATCTGATTTCCCAACTCGCCATGTGATGGACCCGGCCGAACGCTCACCGGCGCCATCACCCTGAAATCGAGGTCAGCGAGTGAGAACGAGCGCCTCTCGGTGAGAAAGCGGCGGATGCCCCCGGCCACGATTGCCAAGATGACGTCGTTGACGCTCCCTCCGAATTGTTGCTTCACCTCCTTCACCTCGGCAAGCGGAACCTCGAACCAGTCGAAACGCCTATTGGGCCCGATGTCGCCGTTGAGTGGGGTCATCGACGTCGCCCGCAACCAACCCGAGGCAAGCGAGGCGGCGGTGGCACGCGCTCGTCGTCGGCTCGATGACCAAAGCGTGGAGGCAGGAGCATCGAGCCGACCGAAGCTGCGTACTGCGTCGGTCACCCGGCGGGTGCGGCGGGCAGCCTCGGCGACCATGAGCTGGGTGCCCTCAGGGGCGGGTCTCGGTTGCCACTCGTCGAGTGGCTCGATCTTCACGTCCGGTGATAGGCCAAATAGCACTGCCATCAGGTCGACCCCGGCAATGCCATCGATCATGCAATGGTGGACCTTGGCGATCAGCGCGAATCGGTCGTCATCGAGGCCCTCGGCGACCCAAAACTCCCAGAGCGGCTGGGCGTGATCGAGTTGCTGGGAGAGGACGCGCCCGGCGAGTCGTTTCAGTTGTGCTTCCGTTCCCGGGCGAGGCAGGCTCGTGTGGCGGACGTGGTACTCGATATCGAAGTGGTCGGCGTCAACCCAAATGGGGGATCGCCCCAGTGGTGTCCAGGCGAGCCGTTGGCGGTAACGGGGGACGTACTTCAGTCGAGAGGCGATGAAGGCCCGGATTCGATCGATGTCGATCCCGCCGTCAGATGTGCGCAGGGGCCCCGCGTCGAGGATGGCAACGCTGGCGACATGGAAGTGTGCTCGACCTGTCTCCAGAGCCAGGAACGAGGCGTCGAGGGGCGAGAGGCGCTCGTAATAGGTGGCGGTGTTCACATGGTTGCCTTTGCCAAGAACCGAATCTACGTCACGGCACTCGACCACCTGCCCGAGATTCCGCGACAGTTCTCGGTCCTGATTGACAGCTGAGTCAGGGTGGTCTCAGCTGTCGGGCACCAGAGAACCGAGATCGGTCACGACGACATCGGCGCCGGCCCGGCGCAACTCGTCGGCGACATCGAGCCGATCAACCCCGATCACCAGACCGAAACCACCCGCCTTTCCGGCGGCGACCCCCGAGATGGCGTCTTCGACCACCACGCATCGGTCTGGTTTGACTGCCAGTCGGCGCGCAGCCTCGAGGAAGCAGTCGGGAGCGGGTTTGCCGGGGAGTCCGTCATTCGAGATTGTGATCCCGTCGACGCTGGTATCGAACATGTCCTCCAACTCGGCCTTGGCCACCACTGCCGCACGGTTTTTGCTCGAGGTGACGACCGCCGTCTTCATTCCCTGCTCGCGGACCCACTTCAGGAACCGGACTGAGCCGTCGTAGACCTCGACCCCATCGGAATCCAGCACCTGGTTGAACAGCTCGTCCTTCCGATTTCCCAGCCCACACACCGTTTCCCGATCGGGCGAATCAGAGGGTTTGCCTTCTGGAAGGTCGATTCTGCGCGAGGTGAGAAACGTCCGCACCCCGTCGTAGCGCGGCCTGCCGTCGATGTAGTTCAAGTAATCGTCTTCGGTGAACGGCCGGAACGGCTCATCCAACGAAGCCGCCCGTGCCTCCAGGTACTCGTCGAACATGCGCTTCCAGGCAGAGGCGTGGACGTGGGCGGTGGCGGTGATCACACCGTCGAGGTCGAAGAGGACGGCGTCGTAGCTGTCGGGGCCGACTGTCGGTGCCACCGGAGCGATGGTAGGTGGCGAGCTCTCCGCTCAGCGCTTGGGGAGTCCCTTGCCACCAACGGGAACGGTCTCGGTGCCACCTGGGATATCTGCGATCAGAGGCATCGCCTCTTCGATCAGCGCCAGGGTCTCTGACACGTTGAGCGAGGCGCGGTGCGCCTCTTTGTTCACCCAGACCTCGCTGACCCAAACGGCATCGGGTTCGTCTTCGGAGCGGTGGATCACGTAGAGCTCGCAGCCAGGATCGTCTCCGAGCACCTCGGCGGCACTCAATAGGATCTCGGCGAGGGCATCACCCCTCCCCGGATTGGCCACCATCTTCCCGTGTAACCCGTATCTGGGCATTGTCATCCGATCGCTTGGCGCCCTCGGTAGGACTCGAACCTACGACACCCAACTTAGGAGGTTGGTGCTCTATCCCCTGAGCTACGAGGGCCTGAAAAAGTGGTCTGATCTGGGGTTTCGTTTCAGTGGCTACCTCACAAGAACTAGCACAACGGTGGAGAGCACCAAACTCGTCGGGGACGCGAGCACCAAACTAAACAATCCACACCAACATCGCAGCGGCGCCTGCGACCCCAAGGTGATAGGCCCGCTCTTGGCGCCGGCACCTGTTCGGGGTCGACCGCCTGGAGCTCTTTGGGTCGGGACGCCACCATCTGCGGGGCGATGCCAACTGGGCAGATCATCCGTCCTGACGATTCGTAGGGGGCGGTTTGTCAGACCTCAGGCGCGGTCATGCGAGCAACTCGAGGTTTGTCGATCACCAGCTCGGCCACCTCGTAGTCCATCGACCCTGTGCGGTCGTAACCTGGCTGCGTGGCCTCGGATTCCTTCTTCGAAGCCCCCGAAGAGCCGGACCTGCCACAGGACCGTGGATACGGATGGTTGCCGCTTGCAGCCATGGCCGGCGCCGCGCTCGTTGTGATCGGAATGATCCTGCTCTGGCCGCGGAGCGACAGGCTTCCCGACCCGACAGGGCTGGGTTTGGCTCAGACCGCAATCCGGGCCGAGGTCACCACCGTGGAGCCGGGGCCATGTCCGGGGACGCGCCGGGCCGATGACATCGAGTGCACCCTGGTCGGTTTTCGCCTCCTCGAGGGAAGGGACAGCGGCGAGACCGTGGTTCTCGGCTTCGGGGAAGCCGAATCGACGCCCGAGTTCGCCGAGGGGGACAGGGTGGTGCTCTATGACCAGGGTGGCAACGCCCGACTGGACCGCCGCTACCAGTTCGCCGACAGGGAACGCCGCCCCGTCCTCCTCTTCGTCACGTTGGCGTTCGCCTTGGCCGTAGTCGCCCTGGGCCGGTGGCGAGGGTTGGCGTCTCTCGCCGGATTGGCCATCAGCGTCGTTGTGCTCACCGTTTTCATCATCCCGTCAATCCTCTCGGGTCGCCCGGCAACGTTGGTCGCTGTGGTCGGCGCCGCCGCCATCGCCTATACGGCCTTGTATCTCTCCCACGGGTTCAACCCGCACACTCATGTCGCCCTGCTCGGCACGCTGGGCGCGCTCGCTCTCACCGTGGCGTTGTCGGCGCTGGTCACCGCCCTCGCTCAACTGAGCGGATTCGCATCAGAGGAGGCGCTTTTGGTGTCGCAACTCGGTGCGACCGTCGACGTGAGCGGGCTGATCCTCGCCGGGATCGTGCTCGGGGCGGTGGGCGCTCTCGACGATGTCACCGTCACCCAGACCTCGACCGTGTGGGAGCTTCGGCTTGCCAACCCGGCGCTGAGCGGCGGCCCTCTGCTTCGGGCGGCTCTTAGGGTTGGGCGCGACCACGTGGTGTCCTCGGTGAACACCCTGCTGCTCGCCTACGCCGGAGCGGCGATACCGCTGCTCATCCTTTTCAGCCTGTCTGATCTTGGTCTCGGCACCGTTGCCAACAGCGAGATCGTCGCCACCGAGATCATCCGTACCCTCGTCGGGTCGATCGGGCTTGTGGCGGCCGTGCCCATCACCACCTGGCTCGCCTCCGAAGTGGCCGGATCGATCCCGCATTCGGAGTTACGAAGGCATTGACCGTACCCGAGGTGGTACCCGGTTAGGACCTAAAAGCGGTCGACAGCCAACCTCAGCGGGGGCGCTGCAGATGCTGGCGACGACTCGCTATCTGCCAGCGCTTGTGAGAACGGCCGCGACGAAGGCGTCGCGACCGGTCCGCGTGGCGAACCCCAAACGACGACGGCCGCCGAATGGGTCGACCTGGAGCGCCGCCCATGGATCGGGCGCCTCCACGACGAGCTCTGCCACCTCGGCCGCGGGGGCCCCTCGTCGACGTGGTGGGACAAGTCCGCGTCGAAGCCGAAGCTGCCAACCACATGGCACGGACGCCCGGAGCTCACAGCCGTAGCGGAGGGAACCTCATCGGTAGGCCCTTGCTGGCGATCTGAAATAGCGCCACCTCTGCGTGCAGCCCTTTCAGGCGGTGCGACCCGAGGTCGACGAAGCGCACGCCCGCCGCTGACGTTGCCCTGACCGCCTCCCTAGTGTTGGCCGTCACCACGATCTGGCCGCCGTGCCCGGCGGCGCACACCCGTGACGCGGTGTTGACGTCGATGCCGACATAGTTCCCAGGGGTGGGCGTCGGGTACCCACTGTGGATACCGATGCGGACGCGCACGGAGACGTTGTCGACCCACGCCTGCGCAGCCAGCGCCAGCTGCATGGCGATCGCCGCGTCCACGGCGGCGCGTGGCGCCTCGAACGCAGCGAAGAACTCGTCGGCGCGGGCCTCTACGACGCAGCCACCAGCATTGTCGACCGCGCCGCGGAGTACAGCGACGACGTCATCGATCAGGGTGCCGAAGCGGCCGCCGAGTTGGTTGACCAGGCTCGTCGAGCCTTCGACGTCGGTCATGAGCAGCGTGACGAACCCGGCCGGAACGCTGACCGGACCGTCCCGGCGGCTTGCCGCCTCTAGCTGACTGGTGATGAAACCGACGGGCACGATGCGGAACCGCCTGGCCGCTCGGAGCAGCCGGCTGCGTGCCCGGTCACGGGCCGCTTCGTCCTCGAAGTCGACCTGGTTGAAGCGGGCGAGAGCGTTGCGGACGTGCGCGGCGTCATGGATCGGCAGCCGCCTCATGCCGCGTGAGTCGATGTAGGCAAATGCGCGGTCGGGGAGGGCGGCGCGTTCTCGGGCGCTGAGGGTCGCCATGTCGAGACGGTACCAACAGAATGTCGGACCGAACGGCGAGACATGACGGCCACGGGCATCCCACAGTGCCGATTCCACCGGCACCCACGCTCGTGTCCGCGTTGGGAATCACCTCTATTCGTCAAGCGAAAACTGCAGCCGAGTCACGCCTGCGGAGGCGCTCACGCCGGCCACGGGACTCCGCCATCGACCCCCACCCCGCGACCCCGGGGGTGCGACCGACGGTTGGACTCCAGGACCAGACCACGGTCGGCCGTGGATGACGCCCGTCAATGCGATCGACTGACACCGGAGGTCTTTCGAGCTCGTGAGGTGGGCCGTTTCACGGAACGCCCGGGAGAGGTGGTCCCAGATCACCCACGGAGGGACCGGTTTCACCCCTCAAGGACGGGGAATTCCGTCGATGCTGCTCCGACTTCCGGGGGAGTGGAACCTTCGAGCACCAAACTGGACGCTGTACGGACGGGCGGTCGTCGGGGCCTACCTGGCAGAACGCGATCGAGCACAGCGGTAAGCCTCAACGAGTTAGGAGGTTGGTGCTCTATCCCCTGAGCTACGAGGGCATGAGGGTGAGTATCGCGGGGCGGTGTCGACCTCAGGTGATGGCCCGATCGCGTGGCGTCGCCACCGGAACTCGTCACCTCATCCGGCGGCGACGGTGATGCTCCCCGAACTGGTGCGGACCACGATGCTGCTGTCAGCCGCGGGATCTTGGTCAACCCCACGACCTCCTCGTCTCCCGAGGAGGAGTCGAGGTCGATCGCGTAGGCCCCCTCGGGTACCACGAGGTGGGCGTCACCCGATCCGATGGACACCTCCACCCAGGTTCGGCGCATCTGTAGATGCGAGGATCACGCTGCCCGAACTGGTGCTGGCGGTGAGCGCCGAGGTGGACAGGCTCTCCGACCTGATGTCACCCGAGCCGGTCTCCAGGGAGGTTTCGCCGACGACGCCCTCCACCTCGATCGAGCCGGAGCTGGCAATGGCGGTGAGGGCCGAGGCGGTGAGGTCCAGAGCTCGGATGTCGCCCGAGCCAGTCTCCAACGATGCCTCGCCGGCATCGCCGTAGATCTCGATCGAACCGGAACTGGTGGTGGCGGTGAGTGCGGGCACGTCGAAGTCGCGACCTCGGATGTCTCCCGAGCCGGTCTCCAGCGAGGTCTCACCCGAGACGCTCTCGACCGCGATCGAACCGGAGCTGGTGGCGAGGTTGACGCCCCCGATCAAGCCCCGTGCGTTCAAGTCACCGGAGCCCGAGTCGACGATCAACTCGACCGACGCGGGGGCAGTGACCTGGTAGTCGACACTGCACGACGAGAAGAACAATTCGTTTGGGCAAAGGACCTCGATGTGGAGCACCCCGTTCACCACCTCCTCCGTCACGCTCGGTCGGTTGGCGCGGAAACGGCTGACCCGCTCCAGGTGAACATCCTCTTCCCCTGCGGCAACCTCAATCGATCCCGAATCGGAGGTCACCTCGATTCGCTGGATTGGCTCGGTGAACGCGGCAGTCGTGGTCTCGATGGTCTCGGGCTCGATCCACCGGCTCCATGCCCAGAAGCCGGCGCCGATCAGCGCTGCGGCCGCCACGAGGGCGAGGATCGGCATCAGCAGCCCGGCCAGTGCGACGCTGACCGAAGGTGGTCGCGTGTCACTGGGTGGAGAGACTTCGGTCGAGGGGACTGGGGGGATGCGGACGTCGTTTGACATGTCAGGACTCCAGGTATCGAAGGACGGCGAGCACCCGGCGATGGTCGCCGGGGGTGGGCGGCAGGTCGAGCTTGGTGAGGATGTTGCCGATGTGCTTCTCGACGGCACCGGCACTGACGGTGAGCGCCTCGGCGATCGCGTTGTTGGAGCATCCCTCGGCCATCAACGAGAGCACTGTCCGTTCCCGGTCGGTGAGACGGTCGAGAGGGTCTCGGCGGCGACTGCGCACCAGGAGTTGGGAAACCACCTCGGGGTCGAGGACGGTGCCGCCGGCGGCGACTCGACGGGCCGACTCGACGAATTCGGAGACGTCGGCCACTCGATCCTTGAGGAGATATCCCACACCTCCGGGATGGTCGGCGAGGAGTTCCGAGGCGTACTCCTCCTCGACGTATTGGCTGAGGACCAGCACGGCCGTGTCGGGATGGCGTTGTCGAAGTTCGAGGGCAGCGCGGATCCCCTCGTCGCGGTAGGTCGGGGGCATCCGGACGTCGACAATTGCCAAGTCGGGTCGTTCCCTTGCCACCGCTTCGATCAGATGATCGCCATCTCCCGCTTCGGCGACCACCTCTTCGCCGGCATCGCTGAGCAACCTGACCAAGCCGGCGCGCAGCAGCACCGAGTCCTCGGCGATGGCGATCCGCACCTCATTCCCCTTCTGGACCGCAGGGAATCTCGGCGCGGAGCACGGTGGGTCCGCCCGGTGGGCTCTCGATCTGGAATCTCCCGTCGACCGCGGCAACTCTGTCCGCCAGGCCGGCGAGGCCGGTGCCCAACGCCGCATCGGCGCCACCCCGTCCATTGTCGCTGACCTCGATCTCGAGAACATCGCCGCGCACAACCGTCCGAACAGAAGCTCCGGTTGCCCCGGAATGACGGGCGACATTGGCGAGTGCCTCGCATACCAGGTAGTAGGCAATGCCCTCGACCCCGGGGTCGAGCCGATGCGGCAAGTTGACCTCGAGCGCCACGGGAATTGTCGAGCGAGCCGCAACCGAAGAAAGTGCAGCGCCCAGCCCCCGGTCGGACAAGATCGCCGGGCTGATCCCCCGCACGATGTTGCGCAGCGTGGCGAGGGCTTGCTTCGCCTCCTGGTGGCCTTCGTCAACGAGGGCTCGTGCGGCCTCGGGGTCTGTGGCGAACTTCTCCTTGGCCATGCCGAGCGTCATCGCCAAGGACACCAACTGCTGGCCGGCGCCATCGTGGAGGTCACGTTCGATACGGCGACGCTCCTGTTCGGTGGCGTCGACCATGCGTGACCGGCTCGAGGCGAGCTCGGAAACGCGCCTCCCGAGGCGGTCCCCCTCCGTGGGGCCGAGCATCGCGTGAGCGACGGCGATATCGAGGCGGGCAAGGGCACCGATCATCCAGGGAAGCCAGGCGAGCGCGGCAAGGCCGACGAGAGGCGAGGCAATCGCGAGCATCAGGAACCCGGGTGCAGTGAGGTCGGCGCCGAGTTGAGCCATCAGAAATGGGGTTGCGAGCAGGGAAAGCGGAATGCTCCATGCGAGCAGGGCGAGAGGTGAAGGTGAAGATCCCAAGCGGGAGAAGCAGCTGAAGGTAGGCGAACTCCCTCCACGTGACCGGATCCGACATCGAGGACCAAAACCGGTGGTGCCACGATCCGCCACCGCGTCGGCGTGGCGGAAGAGGGATGTCCGAACGGAGCAGGACGCCGACGCGGGCGCGATCGAACGCCGCCATACCACGCACCACCCAGAGCCATGAGAACAGCACCAGGAGGCCGATCGGGTACACGATCAGGAGGGGGATTCCCAAGAGGAGCAGGGTCAGGCTGAGCACAAACCCCACGATCCCCATGGGAAGATCGAGGAGGAGGTGCGCGGTGGACCCGAACAGTCGTCGGAACGAATCGCCGATGTGCCTCCAGTTCCAAGCCGAAGAGGCAGCCGGACCCGATGTAGTTACGGGCGTGGAAGGGGGCGCACTGGACACGATGGCACGGTACGTCAGGCGTTGTCTCGGCACAATGAAGCCTCCCGGTGTCTCGGGAGTGGGGATCGCCCTACCCCGCGACCCCTGGCCGGGCGAAGTCCGCAGCAACCCCCTCGGGGACCACCTCGTGACTTGGAAGGACTGACAGCAGGGCCGCGTTGTCGGCGCGTGGCGCCACTAGACGTCTGTGGTGTCGGGCGCCTGCGTTCAGCCGAATCGATCGACGAGTAGGCCGTGGCGAAGCGCCCGGTCGCTCACGGTCAGCGTGTCGCGATTCAGCTTCTTCATGACCGTGGAGACGATGCAGGCTCCTGCCAGGATTATGTCGGCACGCTGCGGCTGAAGACCGACGATGGAACGCCGTGCCTCGGTGTCCATCGAGCGGTACATCTCGATCTGCCTCATGATCTCGGCGTGGTCGAGGACCGTCCCTTGGACCGCGTCCGGGTCGTAGGTCGCAAGGGATTTGCTGACGGCGGTGATGTTGGTAACGGCGCCGCCCATGGCTACAAGATGATCCGGTGATGGGCGGTCGTCTATGCGGGACAGGTCGTTGGACATGGCAGCGAGGGCCTCGTCGAGGACCTCGGGCGCGACGACTCCATCGAGTTTGAAGCGTTCGGTGAAACGGACCGCACCGACCTCGACGCTGAAGCGTTCGGCGACCTCAGGACCTCTACCGAAGGTGAACTGGGTGCTTCCACCACCTGTGTCGAACACGACCAAAGAGCCGTCACCCAGCCCGAGACCGGCCTGGACCGCAAGGTAAGCGAGACGGCCCTCCTCCTCCCCGGAAATCATCTCGATCTCGATGCCGGTGCGTTGGCGAATTGCCTCGACAACTTCCGCTGCGTTCCGGGCGATACGCATCCAGGCCGTCCCCACCACGGCGATCGCTTGGCTGTCATGTCGCTTGGCCTCTTCGAGCATCAGCCGTCATCGCGATCGCGGTGCGGTCCAGCGGCTCACGGGGCTGATCTCCCCGTGTTTATCCAAACCCTCGCCGAGACGGGTCACCTCGGCGCGATCGACGACCTTCTTCCACGACGTGTCGTCGCCCAGCTCTGCGATATGGAACTTGACCGAATTCGTACCGACGTCGATCACGGCGAAGCGGGCGGGGTGCTGATCGACGACCGCGGCCAGTCCGCGTGGGTAGCTGGTGTTGACGTGCCCCCCCAGACCCATGGCGCGGACCGATGAGATGACTGCAGACGGGTCCGGTGCCTCGATGGCGATGGTCCGGATGGGTTCGCCGTTCACCTTTACATCAGTGACCTCCGCCGTACACCCACCCACCGTGTAGCGGACCCGTCGCTTCTGTACGTCAACCGGGCGGAGGCGACCATCCGGCTCGATCACCTCGGCAAGCAGTTGGTCGAGGGTGTATTCCTCGCGGTCGAGTTGCGGGAGGTCGAGTCCCAGCGCCTCGAACATGTCCGACACTTCGCTGGCCGGGAGGGGGAATCCGGCCTTCATCACCGGAATCCATTGCTCCAACCCGTCGGCATTGACCTCTTGGAGCACCTTGATGTCCATGAGGTCATCACGAATCTTGGCGCTGGCGTCGTCTCCGCGAAGGAGGTACAACTCCTCGCTTTCTTGGATGCCTCCAGGCGTCAATGCAGCGAAGGCGGCTTCAGCCGGACCGAAGCGCCTCCCGAATGTGCGCCATTCCCACCGTGGAACTATTGCAGCCACTCAGAGCTCCTTTTCCGAAGAGACGTCGAGAGTCCAAGTTACGCCGATTGACCCGAAACGCTCTGAAGAGCCGATCCGGATCGACAGTAGTTCGGGGCAATCGCCCTGGGGGATGTCTCGACCACTCGGCTTACCTTCCCGGCATTGGCGGACAGTCGGCGAGCGCACTCGGCCACGTTGGCGGCGGCGTCGTTGAACAGCTCGAAGAACCGGGCGTCGGTTGGCAGCAGACGGAACCGCACGAACTATCACGCTAGCGGTCGAGAAGGCAGTGATCACGGGTCGGGACTCGGTCCAGGCGGGGACGAGCGCCTTCTCTGTGACGGGTACACCCCTCGTGCGGAGGACCCGACGTCGTCCCCAGCTCTAGACGCCCCTGGGCTGCTCCCAACCGCCGGTGATTTCGAGGGCATGCGCCGCGGCTATCGCTACGTGGTCCCTCCATGGCCGGGCAGCGATCTGGACGCCGATGGGTAGACCGTTGGGATCGCGACCGTAGGGGACGACTACCGCCGGCTGGCCGGTCAGGCTGAAGGCCAGGGTGTAGGTGTATGGGACTTCCTCTCCGAGCCCGACGGCAGGGCCGTCAGCGGCCGGCAAGAGCAGGAGGTCGAAGTCGGTCATGAATCGGGCGATGTCGCGACGGAAGCGCCCCCATCGGAAACGGAACTCCTGAATGTCGTTCGCCGAGAGAGAGCTTTCGGTGTTTGGCTGCCAAGCATCGAGGTCATCCGATTCGGGGAGCGACCAGTAGATCCGCGTGAGCGGCCACACTTCGTCGAGTCCCTCGGGACGAGTCTCGATCACGTCGGCCCCGGCCCCCTCGAGTGCCGCCGCTGCCCGCTTCACTGTTTCCTTCGTCTGGGGTGTCGGTCGCCCCTCCGACTGATCTGTCCACCATGCGATCCGCAGTCTGCTCACGTCCACATCGCGCCATTCCTCAAACGCCGACCGGCGCCACACTCGGGTCGATTCCGTCCTCCCCCGACGATGACCCCGAGCGCCAGCGCCAGGTCCTCGACGGTGCGGGCGATGGGACCGATGACAGTCCGTGGGTCGAGCATTGGCTCGATCACCGGGAAGTGCCCGGTCAGTGGGACGAGCCCAGTGGTCGGTTTGATCGTGGCCACCCCACAGAGGTGCGCCGGCTGGCGGAGACTTCCACCCGAGTCCGAGCCGAGGCCGAGAGCGGATCCCCCGGCGGCGATAATGGCTGCCTCCCCACTCGAACTACCGCCCGGGGACCTGGTCAGGTCGTGGGGATTGAATGTGGGCCCGTATACCTCGTTGTCGGCCATGACGTTTGTCTTGCCGAGGACGATGGCGCCGGCCGAGCGGAGGCGGGAGACGACGGAGGCGTCCTCGCTCGGAATGCGATCACGGAACTCCGGGTCGCCACCGGTGCAGGGGAGGCCGGCGACATCGATCCAGTCCTTGATCGTCACCGGCACCCCATGGAGAGGGCCGAGCGCTGCCCCTTTTGCTCTCAGGGAGTCCGCGTCGCGGGCGGAGGCGAGGGCGGCGTCGACATCCAGGGCCACCACGGCGTTCAGCATCGGGTTGACCTCGGCAATCCGATCCAGGTGTGCACCGACTACGTCGAGCGCAGAGATCTGACCCGACCGCATCAGGTGCGCCAGTTCGTGAGCTGGCAGAAATTCGATCGGAGCACCATCCATCCGCTGGACAGTACGACTGGCGAATGTCGTGCACTGGCCGGGCTGGCATCAGCGCGAGCGGCCTCGTCATGATGCCGTAACGCCCAAGGAACACGATCGGCGAAACAACCAGTGCGCCCGACGGCACGACCAGGAGGACTCATGAAGAGAGTTTCAACAATGCTGACGGCTGCTGCCGTGCTTGTTCTCGCGGCCTGCGGACAGACTGGGGCCGATACCACATCGGCCTCCGCTGAAACCACGGCCGCGCCAATCGATACGACGGCAGCGCCAGCAGATACCACCACAGCCCTGACCGAGACAACGGCAGCGGCGACCGAAACGACCGAGGCTTCCACCGAGACGACGGCCGCTGCAGCGGAGGACGCGTTCTGCGGGCCTGCACTCGGGTTGAAGACCGCGATGGCTGCCGGGCCCGATGTGGACTTCGACTCGGCCTCGAGAGAGGAGATTGGCGCGGCATTGGCGGCGTTCGGAGCCTTGCTGGCGCCGTTCATCGAGGAGATCCAGGCGGCAGCCCCACCCGAGATCGCTGACGACGTCACCACGGTGACCGACACCGTGACCGAAGCGCTCGAGTCGGGGGATGACTCACTGTTCGAATCGGAGGAGTACGTCGCCGCGGACGGCGCGATCAACGACTTCTTGGTGGCCAACTGCGGGCTCGAATCGGTGTCGGTGTCAGCCACCGAGTACGAGTTCACGGGGATCCCCGACACGCTCTCAGCGGGGCAGACTGTGTTCGAGTTCTCCAACGGTGGTCAAGAGGCCCACGAGATGGTGGTCTTCCGCATCAACGAAGGAGTGACCTCAGTCGGCGGAGGAGCTCTTTGAGCTCCCCGAAAGGCGGGTAAATGAGCTGGTGACCGATGTTGGCGGCACCTTCGCCTTGCCAGGTCAATCGAACACGACACTGTTGAACCTCGAGGCGGGCCGTTACGCCTTTATCTGCTTCATCCCGGTCGGGGCCACACCCGAGAATCTCGCTGCACTCGAGTCGGGCGACTTTGAGGGCGGGCCTCCTCACTTCACCCAAGGAATGGTCAGCGAACTAACCGTCGAGGACTGAAACGGAATATGGGACCGGGCGGCCAGTGACCGCCCGGTCCTCGTACTTCAATTCGGCGGCTACGGGCGCCCTCTCGTGAAGCTGGTACGAATTCGATGCCGAGCGCCATCCACATGGCCCGACAGTACGACCAGCCCACAAACCGGCCGGGCTGGGAGAATCGGACGCTGGCGAGAGTCGGAAGGGGCAGATGCGCAAGCTGATCGTGTGCAACATCGTTTCGCTAGACGGCTATGTGTCGGGACCGGACGACGACGTGATGGTCATGCCCTTCGACCGGGGGTTCAGTGAGTACAACGCCGAGCGGCTTCGTGGCGCCGACACAGTTCTGCTCGGCCGGAAGTCCTTTGAGGGGTTCAGGAGCTATTGGCCCACGATCGCCGACGACCCGGATGCCGAACCCGTGGAGCGGGAGATCTCGCGTCTCAACAACGCCATCGAGAGAATCGTCGTCTCCGACAGCCTGCCCGAGAGCCTGGACGAACCTTGGAGCGACACCCGGATCGTCCGGAGGGACGAAGCCCATCGCGTCGTGGCCGAACTGAAAGCGAGTGGCGGCAGGGACATATTGACCTTTGGCAGCCACATACTTTGGAATGACCTGCTCGCCCACGGATTGGTCGACGAACTGCATCTCATGTTCGGGCCGGGGGTGCTCGGTGAGGGTATTCGTGCATTCGAAACGCGCCCGCCCGTCTCGTTGCGCTTGATCGACACCCGGACGTGGGACGACTCCAGCCTTCTCCTCGCCGCCTACGCCGTGGAGCCGGCCTAGCGAGCGGCTTCGCCTACTTGGCGATTTCCCAGATGTGACCGCCCGGGTCGCGGAAAGCTGCGGTCCGCACGCCCCAAGGACGGTCCATTGGCCCGTTCAATAGCTCCACCCCTCGGGCAGCCAGTTCCTTGCACATCGCATCGACGTCGTCGACACCGATGGTGAACACCGAACGAGACCCGGACTCGGGGCCAGCCACGGGTGCCGGTTCGATCAACTCGCCGGCTGCCGAGGACTCGAGCAGGTTGACGGTGGCGTTCCCGAAATCGAAGACTATGGATTCCTCGTCCTCGAAGACAATGGAAAGCCCGAACACATCTGTGTAGAAGTGCCTCGCCGCGGCCAGGTCTTCGACAAACAAGGTCACGGTGCTGATACCGCTCGGCCAGGACAAGGGAGACCTCCGGGTCGACAACGACGCCTGATGCATTCTTGTCGCGCCAAACCGAGCTTGCATCAGACCGCGGTCGGCCGAATCGATGGGGAATCAGCCGGCGGTGTCGGTGGGCCGTTCGACTTCGGCGTGGGTTTCGAGGCCGTCCTTGCCGTTGGGACCAACCAGGTGCCATGGCACGCTGGTGACCGCTACGCCCGGCTCAAACAACAGCGTCGCCTTGATGGCGAAGGAAGTCTGGTTGTGGAGGAACTGGGGAACCCACCCGGGCACTATGAACTCCGGGATGACAACGTTGACCAACACGTCGGGCCCAAGGTCGCGCTTGAGACGCCGGATGTAGCGGAGGATCGGCCGCACGATCCCGCGATATGGGCTCTCGACCACCTCGAGATCACCGAGGTCGAGGTCCCAGTTGCGGAGCACCCTGGTCAACTGCTCGGAGTCAATGTCGAGGTGGACCGCCCGGTAGCGGGTGCCTTGCATCAGGCTTGTGTAGGCGAGGGCATTGCGGGTCGGTTGGGTCACGTCGCTGATGAGAACCACTGCGTCCTGGCGGACGAACGGCGGTGGCAGGCCGGCTTCTCGGCCAAGGCGAGGCCGGCGCTGTTGGGTGAGATCGGTCACGACCACACCTCTCTCGAAAAGGAGCAGCAACTTGATCATCAGGCTGTGGGGATGGATGAAGACGCTCCACAGCCGACGGCTCCTCACCAGTTCGGGGATCACGACCGTCACGAAGCTGTCGGGGTTGGCCTCGTGCTCCTGGCGTATCACCTTTCGCATCGTGCGATAGGTGCGGCCCCGATCGGCCGCGACCACTGTGAGCGGCCGGGTCGGGAAGAGGTGGGGCCAGGTCTCCACCAACTCCTCGTCGCGCTCCTCCTTTACGTGCAGGGCACGTACCGAATCGGCTCCGATCATCTCGGCGTAATTGAATGCCCTGAGAGTGGCCTCTCCGAGGTGGGAGACGAGCACCACGACCCGGTTCCGGCTCGGTGAGATCGGAGTCGTCGGGGCGAGCCGGAGTTGGGCGGCGACGTTGAGGTAATGGCGCCGCGTCGCTGCCATCAACGCCACCAACATCGGGATGGCGATGAGCACGATCCAGGCACCGCGAGCGAACTTCACAGAGGCGATCACCACCAGGACCAAGCCAGTGGTGACGGCTCCCAACCCGCTGATGGCGGCGTAGCGGCGCCACTTCGGCGGTCGCAGCCTCAGCCAACGGCGAACCATGCCGAACTGACTGAGCGTGAAGTCGATGAAGACGCCGACGACATAAAGCTGGATGAGCCGGGTCACCTCGGCGTCGAAGGCGATGATGAGCAGCGACGCGATCACCGCCAGGGCGATGACCCCGTTTGAGAAGACCAGCCTGTCGCCGAGGTTGCGGAACTGGCGAGGCATCAGCTTGTTCCTGGCCAGGATCGCCGACAACCGGGGAAAGTCCTGGTAGGCGGTGTTGGCCGCCAAGATCAGGATCCCGGCCGTCACCACCTGGAGGATCCAGAAGCCAACACCGCCGTTGAAAGCGGCCCTGCCTATCTGGGAGAGCACGGTACCGAACTCATCGAGCGTGTCCTCGGTGACCCTCACGTTGAACAGACGGGCGAGGGTGGAGATCCCGAGAAACATGGTTATCGCAATCGCGCCCATGATCCCGAGGGTCGTTGCCGCGTTGTGCGCCTTCGGTTCGCGGAAGGCCTGGACGCCATTTGCGATCGCCTCTACCCCGGTGAGTGCCGTCGATCCGGAGGCGAAGGCACGCAAGATCAAGAAGAGCGAGATCGCCGCCATCTCACCCTCCACGACAAGCCCCGACGAGGCGGCCTGGGGGCAGGTGCCGTCGATGCACTGCACGGCCCCGACGATCAACGTCACGAAGACCGTTGCCACGAAGGCGTATGTCGGCAGGGCGAAAACGGTGCTCGATTCCTTGACTCCCCGCAGGTTCGCCAAGGTGAGGAGGAAGACGAGGCTGACTGCGATCAACACTCTCCATGGGAGAAGGGATGGCAAAGCCGACGTCATGGCGGCCACACCTGCCGAGACCGAGACCGAGACTGTGAGTGTGTAGTCGGTGAGCAGGGCGGCACCCGCCACCATGGCGGGGCCCATACCCAGGTTGTCCAGGCTGACGATGAATCCGCCACCGCCGTCGGGGTAGGCCCGGATCGTCTGCCGATAGGAGATGATGACGATCAGGAGCAGCGCGGCGATTGCAAACGAGATCGGGGTGATGTAGACGAACGCCGCTGCACCAGCCAGGGCGAGCACGAGCATCGCCTCCTCGGTGGCGTAGGCCACGGAGGAGAGTGGGTCCGAAGCGAAAACTGGAAGCGCCAGCGTCTTGGGAAGGAGCTGTCCGTGGAGTTCGTCGGACGCAAGCGGCCGGCCTATTACAGATTTCTTGAAGGTCGCCCAGCGAACCAAATCCACCCTCGGCGTGACGGGAGACCCATGCTATCGGCGGTGACGGTTGAATCTTTCACTTCAACTTCCCGAATCGACCGAGGGTCACGAGGCAGGAAGTTCTACCCCTTGGGGCCGACAGGGACAGATTCGTTACAACGACGAAGATCCGACTGGGAGAGAGAGAGTCGCTAGCCGACGGTCGTTCCGTCAGGCGGAGGCGGGGTCCGGCTCGGCGTTTACGGTGTTGCGCTTCGCAAGAACCTTCTCGCCGCGCTCCTCAGCTCGCTTGACGTAGGCCGTCGCGCCCTTTGCCTGGAACAACGTGATCGCTTCGTGGATCGAGCTGATGGCTTCATGCCAGCGGGCGGCCACCTCGTGGACCTCGGCGAGGCTCAGGAGCGCCCCTCCATGGAACACGGGATCGCCGGCCGCCCCTGCCCGAGCCACGGCATCCGTGGCCAGCCATAGGGCCGCTCGCGGATCTTGCGTGGCGACGGCACGGGCGCGGGCGCTCCGCCAGAGGACCTGAGAAATGTAGTCGTCCTCGGCAGAAATACGCTCCGCCTGCTCCGTCAGCGTTAGCGCCTCGTCCATCACACCGCGATCGCAGAGCACATGCGCCAGGAAGCCGGCCGTAGTCGAGCCCAACCGCCGTTCGTCCGCTTCCATGAGGGTCTCGTAATCGGCGCGCAACTCAGCCTCGGCCACCTCCAGGTTGCCAGCCAGGCGTTCCATCGGCCCCGATGCATGAGAGGTCGAGGCCGCCTCGAAGACATGGCCCAGATCGAGCGCGATCGAGCGCGAAAGAGCCGCGGCCTCTCGTGCCTCATCGAAGCGCCCAGTCATTCCATACAGCTCGACAAGGTTGAACAACATGAAGGACCGCGAGATAGGGCTGCCCTCGACCTCAGGCAGGAGTGGCTCGATGGCCTCGATCACCTCTGCTGCAGGCAGGGGTCCACTTGCCCACAGCTGAGCCCGAAAAGCGAGGCTCGCCGCCACCACATGGCGATCCTGGCTGAGCCTGGCCTGGACGACGGACAATTCAGCGAACCGAAGCGCCTCATCAAGGCGGCTGCCATCGAAGTGCGTGACGGCGATGAGTCGGTGGGCCTTGGCTGCCTCTCGATGCAGTCCGACGGTCTCCAGGACAGCGGCCGCAGCCGCCACGGCGGCACTGTCGTCCCGGGACACACCACTCGGATCCAAGTTGAAGCTGGCGCTCGTGAGGGCGACCGTGGCAACTGCCTCGATGATGTCGTTCCCGGCGTTGGAAGCCCAGCCAAGCGCCTCTTCGATGTAGGGCTGCCCGTCTGCGAGGTGGCCGGCGCGGCCGATGGCCTCCCCGAGCGCGATCAGAGTCTCAGCCCTGCCGGCGCTCGGCTCTGTTCCGAGCGCCAACGCACGCTCCAGGAGCATGATCGCCGCGGCGGATCCATTGATGTCGAGCGCGCGGCGACCGGCTGAGGCGAGCCGCTCGGCGGCACGCTCCGCCAGCGCTGCGCTGGCGGAGTCCGGCAGCCCGAGCTCGGCGCGGTAGCTGTATGCCTGTTCGAGGTGGTAGCCGATGATCTCTTCGTACTCCTCCAGCCTGTCGCCGCTGACGCGCTCCAGCCAGTCGCCGAAGCGTGCGTGCAACTCGGCGCGCTCGGCCTTGGGCAAGGCGTCATAGGCGGCATCACGGATGAGCAGGTGCCGGAATTGGTAGGCATCACCGGCGGACAGCAGCGACCGATCGGGGCGGATCAGGTCCTTGCGCACAAGCGCAAGCAGGTCGCGTGCCAGCGCGTTGCGCTGGCCGGCCGGCACCAGTTCGGCCAGCGCCGCCTGCTCGAACGACTTGCCCATAACGCTCGCCCGCTCTGCCAGGCTGCGCTCACCGGGAGGCAGTTGGTCGAGCCGTGCGGCCAGCAGGGCCGAGATGCTGGGTGGCACATCCACCGCGGCCAGCGCGCTGCTCGTGTGCCAGGCTCCATCGTCGGCGAGGGCCAGGTGGCTCTCGTCGACCAACATGCCAAGCATCTCCTCCACGAACAGGGGATTGCCCTCGGCGGCGTCAAGGATGCGGGCCTGCAGCGGCTCGGGCAGGACACTGCCTCCCGGTAGGTGCTCGATCAGCTGGGCCGCCGACTCGGTTGCCAGCGGCTCGAGCCTCAGGCTGGTGGCCTGGGGTAGTCCGCTGCCCCAGCCTGGTCGTCGGTCGAGCAGGTCGGGCCGCGCCGGACATACGAGTAGGAGGGGGGCGTCAAAGGTCAGGCTGACGATGTACTCGAGCAGGTCGAGGAAGGCCTCGTCGGCCCACTGTATGTCGTCGAACTCAATCACCAGGGGGCGTCGGCGTGCCTGCGTCTCGAGCAGCTGGCGGGTCGCCCAGGAGATCTCCTCGGCAGGTGCCGAGCCAGTGGCCAGTCCGATCGCCAAGCCGATCCGCTCCGCCACTAGCTCGACGTCCGCGACACCGGCCGACACGAAGCGCAGCTTCGCCATGGCCGCATCGCGGTCGTCGGCCTCGTCGATGGCCGCAGCCATGCGCACCACCTCGGCCAGCGGCCAATAGGTGATCCCCTCACCATATGGCAGGCAGCGACCCGACAGCACGGTGGCGCGATCCGCCACCAAACCGCCGAACTCGGCCAGCAGCCGGCTCTTACCGACACCGGCCGCGCCGAGAAGGGTTACCAACCTGCAACGTCGCTCGGCCAGCGCCGCGGCGAAGGCTTGCTGGAGAACGGCCAGCTCTGACTCGCGCCCGACTAGCGGCGCGTCCAGGCGACGAGCATGGCCCGCCGCGCCGGGGATGACGGACAGGAGCCGGTAGGCGTGTACGGGCCGCTCCTTGCCCTTTAGCGCCAGCGGCGCCAAGGGTTCCACCGATACCGCATCGCGCACCAGTTGATGGGTGGTCGGCCCGATGACGATCTCGCCTGGGGCGGCGGTCTGCTCCAGGCGTGCGGCGGTGTTGACCGCGTCGCCGGTGATCAGTGTCTGACCGTCGGTCGGGTCGCCGGCTATCACCTCCCCGGTGTTGACTCCGGTTCGGAAGCGGATGGCTATGCCACGTTCTGCGTCGAGCTCGACATTCAGAAGCATCAGGCGCTCGCGGATCTCGGTGGCCGCCCGCACCGCGCGAAGCGCGTCATCCTCGTGCAGCTGAGGAATGCCGAAGACCGCCATAACCGCATCGCCGATGAACTTCTCGACCGTCCCGCCGTGACGCTCGATAATCGTTCGCATCTCGGCGAAGTAGCGGCCCATCAGCGTGCGCATCGATTCTGCGTCGAGCTGCTCACCCAGACTCGTGGAGCCTGATACATCGGCGAACAGGATGGTCACCGTCCGACGCAATCCGCGCGGCTTCAGCACGATCGGTGCAGCGCACTCGGCGCAGAACTTCGCACTGTCGGAGTTCTCCGTGCCGCAGGAGGTACACACCACGGCCATGCGGCGAGTGTACGACCGGTCCGCCTGGGATCGGCCGTACAGCAGTCGGCGGCCAATAGCCGAAGTTGGTGAAGAGGGTGGGCCTTCAATCTTCGACGTTCTCTGCGCCACTAGCTTTTGCCCATGTCCATGCGACCCGCCCCGCGTTGGGCGGTGGCGTTGCTGATCGTTGCTGTCGTCGCATTGGCGGGACTGATAGGGATCGGCGCCCGGCAACTCCCCGGCGGTGAGGTGCGGCCGCCTCCTTTCGTGTTCCAGGTGGATCCCGCCACGGTGGTCACTTGGGTCTTCCTGGTCCTGGTCGTGGCGGGCGCCGTGCTGCTGCTCTATGTGGTGCTCACCGCCGCCCGCCGACCCGGCGGGGGGTCACGTCGCCGGCGGACGTCTCCAATAGCCATCGTGGCCGCTCTGATCGTGATCGCCGCCCTGATCCTCTACGGGCCGATGGACCGCATCAGAGAAGTGCTCAGCGGAATCATCCCGACCGGGGCGGATGCCGTCGCCTCGGGTGGTGGGGCGGTGACGCCTGTGGGTATGCCTGGGCCTACCGGGTCGCCGTGGTGGGTGGCTGTGCTCGTGGTTGCGGTGGCACTGGTGGTCGTGGCATTAGCTGCCATGTGGCGGCGGGCGGCAGTCATCGAGGATCGCGGGGAAGTCGCCAGCGACGATGTCGTCGAGGATGCCGCTAGGGAGGCGCTGGCCGAATTGCGGCTGGGTGACGACCCGCGCTCGGCCGTGCTGCGCGCCTATGCCGCCATGGAGCAAGCACTCGCCGAAGCAGGGTGGGAGCGCCGGACTTGGGAGGCGCCCGGCGAATATCTAGCCCGGGTCGCACCCCGGATCGGTTCGGACAGCACCGCCGGGCTGACGCTGACCCGGGTGTTCGAGGTGGCTCGATTCGGGCAACGTGCCATGTCCGAGGCCGATCGCGCCGCGGCCGAAGAAGCACTCATCGAGGTACGCGCCCGGGTGACCCAATGACCCGGGTCATCCTGCTTTCGCTGGCTGCCCTGGTGGCGGCTGCGGTGGCCCTGGTCTGGCTGGACGGACCTGCGGAAGTTCTGGTCTACGAGGTGGCACTGATCGTGGTTGCGGTGGCATGGTGGAGACGGGTCGCCGCGGCCACCCCGGCGGTGGCCCCGTCCCGCAAGCCGAGACTGACATCGCAGCGCACCATCCCCAGCTCGCTGGCTCGCATCGAACGGGTGGTGGCCTTCGCCAGCAGTGGGCTTCGAAGCCGAGCACCGTCTCTTGCCTCTGCTGCGCCGGCTCGCCCGCGACCGGCTGGCAAGCGCACACGGAGTCGATATCGAGCTTCAGCCCGACAAAGCGGAAACGTTGCTCGGTCCCGAGACCTGGGCTCTGGTCGGCCCCGGCGATGACGAGAGCCGCGCCACGGTCCCCTTGGATCGGATCGAGCGGGCGGTGACGGCGTTGGAGCGATTGTGAACCGCGCGCCGGCCACTTCGGAGCTGACGGCACTCGCCCACCGCGCCCTCGACGAGGTCGAGAGGGCCGTGGTGGGGAAGCGCCCGGTTCTCGAGTTGCTCCTGGTGGCCATCCTGGCGAACGGGCACGTTCTGATCGAGGACGTCCCCGGTGTGGCGAAAGACGCTGATCGCCCGCTCGTTTGCCAAGGTGCTGGGGCTCAGGTTCTCAAGAGTCCAATTCACACCCGACCTGATGCCGATGGACGTCACCGGCTCGGTCTTCCCGGGCATCGCCGGCGGTGAGATGGCATTCCGGCCCGGTCCGATATTTGCCAACCTCGTGCTCGCAGACGAGGTCAACCGTGCGCCGGCGAAGACGCAGGCCGCTCTGCTCGAAGCGATGGAGGAGCGTCAGGTCACCGCCGACGGGTCCGCCCACCCACTGGAGAGGCCCTTCCTGGTGATAGCCACGCAGAACCCGATCGAGTTCGAGGGGACCTATCCCCTCCCCGAAGCTGAGCTCGACCGGTTCATCGTCCGACTCCGGGTGGGATATCCAACAGCCGACGAGGAATGGCAGATATTGGCGAGACGCCAGCAGCGGGAGCGTGACGAGGTCGACTTGGTGTCGGTCATCAACCGCCAGGACCTGCTCGATGCACAACAGGCGCTGGAGACGGTCCATGTGTCCGAAGACGTCGGGCGCTACATGGTGGCTTTGGTCAACGAGACCCGCAATCGGAGCCGTGCCCGACTCGGAGCGAGCCCGCGCGGATCGTTGGCCCTTCTCAAGCTGAGTCGTGGCTTGGCGCTGCTGCGGGGCCGCGACTTCGTCACTCCCGACGATGTCAAGGTGGTGGCCGTGCCGGCCCTGGGTCACCGTCTCGTGCTGCGTCCCGAGCTTTGGGTTCAAGATCTGACCGGCGACGACGTGGTGTTGGAGTCGCTCGAAGAGGTCCCCGTCCCGCCGACGCTCCCGCCCGGCGAATGACCCGGAAGCTGACTGGGAGGGCCCGTTCCTTGGCCATGGTCGGAGGGGCATCACTGTTGCTCGCGCTGGCGCTCGGCGTTCCCGAGCTGGCGGCGATCGGAGCGGGCGCGGTGGTGGTCCTGCTGGTCGGTCTCCACCTCGGCGGCGAATCCCAAGTGGACCTATCGGTGGTGGCGGGAGGGCAAAGGGTGGTCGAGGGTGACGCCGTCGCTCTCACGATCCGGGTTGTGACCGCAAGACGGACGACTTCTGTCGTGCTGTGGGTGACGACCGGTGGTGCCGACCCGGTCGAGATCGGCACTCCGGTGTCCTCGGTCCCGGCGAGGGTCGTCCCAACGGATGGTGGTTTCACCGCCGAGTTCCCCGCCCTCGATGGCCCGGCACAAATTGACGTCGAGGTGAAGTACAAGCGGTGGGGTATCCATCCGCTCCCCGAGGTCGGGTTGACGGTCACCGACCCGTTCGGGCTATTCGAGCAGCGGCTCGGTGCCGCGCCTGAGCGTGGGAGGGTGCGCGTCCTCCCCACCGAAGAACGGATCCGGCGCCTCTTCCTGCCCGACAGGGTGGGCGCCGGGCTTGGCGACCTGTTGTCCGCCAAACGCGGCGACGGACTCGAGTTCGCCGAACTGAGACCGTTCCGTCCTGGCGACGATCGCCGCCGGGTCAATTACCGGGCAAGCGCCCGTGCCGGACGAACGTGGGTGGCCGACCGTCACCCGGAGCGGAACGCCGACGTGATCCTGTTCGCCGATCTGCTGTTCGACCGGGGGCCGGGGAACCGTGATGTGGTCGACCGCGTGATACGGGGGGTGGCCTCGCTCGCCTCCTCCCATCTCGGCCGGCACGACCGGGTCGGGCTTGTGGTCCTCGGTGGCACCGTCCGCTGGGTGACCCCGCGGATGGGCACCATCCAGCGATACCGGATGCTCGATGCCTTGCTCGAGACCCAACTGCTGCATGGGTGGGCGGGGCCCATGGCCGGCCTGCTGGTGAACCGCATCGTCTCTGGTCATGCGCTTGTAGTGGTGTTGACCCCGTTGCTCGATGACGTGACCGTCACCCTCGCCTCCGATCTTCGTGGGCGTGGATTCGATCTGGTGGTGGTGGAGTGCGACCCCGAGCCGTTTCTCCCCGAGGCGCGCAACCGGTCGGAGCAGATCGCCAGGCGCATCTGGTCGATGGAGCGTGCCGCGTTGCGTCGCCGCCTCGAGGAGCGCGGAATCATCGTCGCCCGCTGGGCAGCGGGCGCACCGCTCGGCGCGGTGGTCTCCGATGCAAACTCCAGGCGACGGCTGCGGAGGCCGGCGTGACGCCGGCGACCGTCACCCGGGCGAGTCGCGGATTCGCCGCATTTGCACTAGCCGCAGTGATGGCGCTCCCGGTTGTCCCAGCCGAGCCTCCCGCGGCGTCTTTGCTCGTCTGGTCTGGTTTGGGCGCGATTGTCGCCGGCTTGGTCACTCGGCACCGAGCCGCCATCGATGTTGGCCTCCTCCTGCTGCTCGTCCGTTATGCCGCAGTGCTCGCCTTCGCCTCGGCTGTCGATCCGTGGGTTTGGGCGAGGGCGGCGGTGACGGTGGCGTTGATTGACTTGGCCCATGGCTCGCTCGAGGCGGCGGAACCTGGCGACCCGCGGAGGATGCGGTGGGTGAGAACGCTGGTATTCGGTGCGATCGGCGCTGTCTCCGCCGGTGTGGTGATGCTGGCCACGGCGGCGGCACCGGGCGGCCTCGTGGTCCGGATCGTCGCCCTCGGTGCGCTGGCGACGAGCCTCTCTCTGCTGGTGGTGCTCCTCCTCCGCCGCCGTGAGGAAGCTCGTTAGGAGAGCGAGGCGGAGTGGGAGATTGCGTCCCTACCCAGCGCCAAGCGGCCGGTCCTTTCCCTTGCGGGGGACGGTGTTGGCTCGTCCGCCGTCTGCCCTCCGCCGTTCGCCTCCGGTACCCTCCGTACGGTGACCATTGACGAAGAACGCATCGCCCTATTCCTGGACTACGAGAACCTGGCAATCGGGGCCAGGGACCACCTCAAGGGCTTCGCCTTCGACTTCAGGCCGATCGCCGACGCTCTGGCCGAGCGGGGTCGAGTGGTGGTGCGACGCGCCTACGCGGACTGGTCGTCATGGGGTGAGGACCGCAGGATGCTCACCCGCAGTCACGTCGAGTTGATCGAGATCCCTCAGCGGATGGGGGCGAACAGGAAGAACGCCGCCGACATAAAGATGTCGGTCGACGCTCTCGAGCTGGCGTTCGAGCGGGATTACGTCACGACATTCGTGCTCTGCACCGGCGACAGCGACTTCACCCCGCTGGTGCACAAGCTGCGCGAGCTCAACAAGCGGGTCATCGGCGTCGGGATCCGGGGCTCGACCTCCGACCTGCTCCCGCCGTCCTGCGACGAGTTCCTCTTCTACGACTCGCTCGAGGGCGTCGAGATCCGGGATCCCCAGTCGGCAACACCACGGCGGCGCCGCGCTCAGCCGGTGGAGGAGGTCGTCACCGCCGCAGACCACGAGGTGACGACCACTGCGGATCTGAGCGCACTGGTGACCCAGACTCTCTCTGGACTGCAGCGATCGACGGGCGGGGCAGTCCTGTCCTCGTCGGTCAAGCGGGCCATCCTCCGCAAGGACCCGACCTTCTCGGAGGCGGACCATGGGTTCCGCAGCTTCGGGGAGTTGCTGCGCAACCTCGAACAGCGCGATGTCATCGAACTGTCGGAGGGGAGTGCCAAGGGGGACCCCGAGATCAATTTTCCCAGCACGGCGGGAGGCGAGGACCAGGCGTTCGAGCTGCTGCGTACGGTCGTAGGCGAGATGGAGAGCCGAAACGGCGCGCCCATCCTGTCGGGATTGAAGAACCGCCTCCGCAAGCGAGACCCTGAATTCAGCGAGAAGACCTTCGGATACGGCGGCTTTCTCCAATTCGTCAAGGCGGCGCAGGCCCGTGGGCTGGTCGAACTGGGGTGGGACGCTGACGCCGAGGACTACGTCGTGAAGACCGTTTGAGGGCTGGCGGGGTGTCCGGAACAGCCGACATCGTGGTGGTCGGTGCGGGGATCATCGGGTCGTCGATCGCCTATCAGATCGCCAGACGCTCGTCGCAGCGAGTGGTCGTACTGGAGAAGGGGGCAGGTGTCGCCGAGGGCTCCACCGGAGCCTCCTCTTCGATCGTGCGCTGCAAGTACACCTACCCCGAAGTGGTTCGACTCGCCCGCAACGGTCAGGAGGCCTATCGCGATTGGGCGATCTTCACCGGGCTCGACTCGCCCCGCTCCGGGCTCGAGCAGCCGGGCGTGCTCTGGGCGATGGGGGACCCGGCGGCGAAGGTCGAGGACGACGCAGGTCGGCTCGCCGGCCAGGGCGTGGCCGTCACCGTTTTCGATGCCGAAGAGCTGACGGCCCGGTTCCCTGATTTCTCCAACTGCGGGGTGCCTTTCGATCTGACCGGCGAGATCCCCCACACCTGTGCACCCGGTGAGGCATTCCTGTACGAGGACGGTGGCGGCTATGCCGACCCGGCCGGCGCCAACCAGGACTTGGCCGACGCGGCGAGAAGGGAGGGTGCCGAGATCAGGTTCGGGACGATGGTCACCGCGGTGCGGACGCGAGGGCGACCGGGTCACGGGTGTCACCACCGACTCGGGCGAGACCGTCGCCGCTCCCCTGGTCATCAACGCCGCCGGTCCGTGGTGCAACAAGCTCAACGAGATGGCGGGCGTCTCGCTGCGTTGGACACTGGACCCAACCAGGGTCCAGGTCCTCTATCGCGAACTGCCCGAGGGGATGGGGCCGATCCCGGTGACGGCCGACGGCTCGACCGGGATCTACTTCCGCCCCGAGGCCCGTGGTCAGCAGGTACTGGTCGGCTCGGTGCTGGCCGAGGACGAGGCCGAGGTGGTCGATCCCGATGACTACGAGCGCGCCGCCGATGCCGCATTCCGGGATGTCAAGATCCACGGGCTCCACCATCGGCTCCCTGAACTGCCCCACCGCGGCGGGCTTTCGGGTATCGCCGGGCTGTACACGATCAACCGCCAGGATGTCCATCCCGTGCTGGGTCCCACCGAACTGGATGGCTGGTGGGTGGCCAACGGTTTCAGCGGTCACGGGTTCAAGCTGGCTCCGATGATCGGATCGATGATCGCCCAGGTGGTGACGGATACCGATGCCCCATACGACACCGACGTTCCGATGTCGTTCTTCTCGGTGGACCGCGAACCGATGGTGCTCGCCGACAAGCACGTCCTTGCCTGAGGTCAACAGGTGCTTTGGCTGAGCGCCACCGACCTGCGGGCGGCGCTTCCGATGGAGGAGGCGGTGATGGCGATGGAAGCCGCCTTCGGCGACGACCGGGAGACCCCGCTCCGGATCGGGCTCGGGGTGTCGCTGTTCATGGCGGGCAGGGTGGGGGAGACCACCGGAGTCAAGGTGGTGTCGTCGGTCCCCGGTGACCCGGCGGGTGTGGTTGCCGTGTTCGGCTCAGACGGCCACCCCCTGGGTCTGGTCGACGGGCCGACACTCACCGCCATCCGCACCGGAGCAGCCAGCGGCCTCGCCACCCGGCTGCTGGCGGCTCCTCGAGCTTCGGTGCTCGCCATGCTCGGAGCCGGAGCCATGGCCGCCGACCAGATATCGGCAGTCAGGTCGGTTCGCCCGATCGAGCGGGTCCTTGTTTGGAGCCGGTCTCACGAACGTGCCGCCGCATTGGTGGATCTGGTGGGAGGCGAGGCGGTAGCCGATGCCGATGCTGCGGTAGCCGTAGCCGACGTCGTTTGCTGCGCCACTCCGTCGGAGACCCCGCTCTTCGATGACAGATCGGTGTCCCCTGGGACCCACATCAACGCGGTCGGCGCCTTCACCCCCGACATGGCCGAGATCCCACCGGAAACCATGGAGCGTGCCTATGTAGTGGTGGATGATGTCGATGCGGCGTCGGCCGAGGCAGGCGACCTCCTCCGAGCCGGACGCGAGCCGGTCGCCACTATCGGCGACATCCTCGCCGGACGCGCACCCGAGATCGGCGAGGACGTGACCGTGTTCAAGTCGGTCGGGATCGCCAGTCAGGACGTGGCCGCCGCCGATGCAGCGCTGCGCCGCGCTGTGCAGTTGGGCATCGGGATGATTCTGGATTGAACGCCTTCCCCGATGAGCGGGACAGGCGAGCGGAGAGGGAGATTCAAATGGCCAGCGGCGCCCATCACCCTCCCCCAACCCCTTCCCCCGTTCGGGGAACGGAAACGGACTGCCGTCTAGGGAACCTGCGCCAGTTCCTCGGCACCTGTGCTCGATCCGGAACGCTCCCGCCACAGCCCCCAGGCGGCCAGGAGCAGCCCCCCGACCACGATCGCTCCTGAGAGGATCAGCACCTGGTGGAGGGCGATGACCTGGACCGATGCCGTGGGATCTGCTTCCCCGGCGGCGACTTCGCTGCCTCCGATGGCGGCCACCCGCGCCGCCCAGATCGTCCCGAGAACTGCGATTCCGGTGATCTGGCCCAATACCCGGGTGAGCGAGAGGAGGCCACCAGCCACCCCCGAGTTCTCCGGCGGCACCGATCCCATGATGGCGCTGTTGTTGGGCGACTGGAAGAGCCCCATCCCGACACCGAGCGGGAGCATGGCGACGGCGAATCCGACCGCGGTCGTATCTACGTCGAGGGTCAAGAGGCCGACGAATCCGAGGGCGATCACCGCCAGCCCGGCGATGGTCAGCGGACGAACCCCGAAACGGTCGGAGAGCCAGCCGCTCACCGGCGACACCACCCCAAGGGCGATCGGCGACACCGCGAGGAGAAGACCGGTGACCTGTTGTTCCAGCCCGAGCACGTTCTCGAGATAGAAAGGTCCGAGAAAGAACACCCCCGAGACGCAGACGAAGGTGATGAACCCGGTGACGACGCTCACCGTCAACAAGGGCTGGGTGAACAGCCTGAGCTCGATCATCGGCTCCTCCCGACGTAGCTCGACCATCACGAACACCGCGAAGAGCACGGCGGAGGCAACGAAAAGTGTCGAGATGGGCAGCGAGAGGAACCCGAGTTCCTGACCGAGGGTCAAGGCCAGCATCAACGCGAGCAGGCTTCCGAAGAAGAGGATCGCACCGGCGAGGTCGAAGCCTTGGCGCCGCGCCGGGACGGTGTTCGGGACGAAGCGAAGAGCCGTCAAGGTTCCGATGATCCCGATGGGCAGGTTGACGAAGAAGATCCAGTGCCAGGAGAGGTGCTGCAGCAGGAGCCCGCCGACCGCCGGCCCGGTGACGATGCCCACCGACACCATCGTCCCGATCACCCCGAGTGCCTTACCTCTCTCGGTGACAGGGAAAGCCTCGGTCAAGATGCCGGCACCCAGGGCGAGGATCATCGCAGCACCCACTGCCTGCACGACGCGGAAGCCGATCAGCCAGCCGACGGTGGGAGACAGCCCGCACAGGACCGAGCCCACCGTGAAGACGACGTAGCCAATGGCATAGATCCGCTTCTTCCCGACGATGTCCCCCAGCCTGGCCACGCCGAGGGTGAGGGTCGCCATGGTCAGGAGATATGCCAGCGCCACCCATTGCACCAACGGAAAGCTGGTGTTGAGTTCGTCCTCCAGCGTGGGGAGGGCGACGTTGACGATGCTCCCGTCGATGGTTGCCAGCAGCACGCCCATCGCCACCGCCGCCATGACGAACCACTTGCGCGAGTAGTCGGGATGGGCGACGGGCGTTTGCACGTGGTCTCCAACGGGTGGCGCTGCGAGGGCCGCTCGATGGTGGCCGTCGCCTGCTCAGCAACCAAACAGCGGTGTCGAGGATTCCCGAGACCCTGTCAGCGTGCTGCGGGATCGGGCTCCATCGGCTTCTTGAGGTCCTTGAACATGCGGACTACTTCGTAGCCCATCGACTCATACAACTGGAAGGCGCCATTGGGGTTCTCGGTGTGTACCGACAGAGCCGCTTCCTCCATTCCCCGGTCGGCCAACTCTCGCAAGCTCGCTGCGATCAGGGCACGCGCCACCCCGCGTCTGCGCCAGGCCCTGCCGGTCGAGATCTCCTCGGTGTAGCC
This sequence comes from uncultured Actinomycetes bacterium, assembly GCA_963824995.1. GTDB lineage: Bacteria > Actinomycetota > Acidimicrobiia > Spongiisociales > DATADW01 > DATADW01. The sequence continues at coordinate 67,635 of CAWGRK010000002.1, forward strand.
GCGGCGCCGACCGAATTCGGTGTTCTCGTCCGGGTCGATGTAGCTCTTCACCTGTCCGGCCACCTCGTCGCCGTCCCAGGCCACTTTCCACAGGGTTGGGTCCCGGTGGGGGAAGGCGAGGAAGCTCTCATAGTCTTCGACGGTGGGCGGGGAGGCGCCGGCGTGGTCCTTGTAGGCCTCCTGGTCCGCCTCCCAGATGGTGCGGACCTGGTCCTCGCTCACCGGGCGGATTTCGAGCCCATCAGGCAATGGGCGGTCGGGGATGTCGTCGAGGGTTGGCCGGACCATGACGGCGTCGTAGGTGAAGGGCACATACCCGTTCTGCGTCAACAGGATCTCGCCACCACGGTCGGTCTCGGGGACATAGGACTCGAGGACTCTTCGGTCCGGGGTCGTGCTCGGCTGCGATCTCGATGAGACGGTTCTCGTTGTGGGCGAGCATGACGGCGCCGATCCCACGGTTTCTCCACTCCGGCTTGATGAAGCAGATCGAGAAATAGACCGGTGGTCCCTCGTATGGCGCCCACCACGTGACCCGGCCATACCCGACGGCGGAGCCATCGATCTCGGCGATCACCACGTCCCGTTTCGGGTCGGTGTTGCTCAGGTGGGCGTAGTAGACGGCGAGGGACTCGACGGTCTCGCTCGACTCGACGCCGTCGGCACGGCAGGCCGAGTTGTAGATGTCGACTATTGCCGGATAGTCGCCGGGGCCGGCGAAGCGGCGGAGGGCAAGACCGGGGGTGATTGCGACAGAGGTCTGTTCGTCGAGCACGATGGCGCACCATACGGCGCCGATCAACCTGATCAGGATCGATTTCCAGGTCGGGTAACGTCCCAGTCGTGGACGGTGTCCGGCTCCGCGCCGTCACCCTGGTCCATGGTGGTGGCACGATTGCGCTCGACCGGGTTGACGTGTCGGTGGAGCATGGGGAGATCCTCGCCCTGGTAGGCCCATCCGGGAGCGGGAAAACCAGCCTGTTGCGGGTGGTCGCCGGGCTGGAGAAACCGGATTCGGGGATTGTCGAGATCGACGGACTCGACGTCACCGCCTTGCCGACCGCCAAGCGCGATGTGGCGATGATCTTCCAAGAGATCGCTCTGATACCGCAACGGACCGCTGCTTCCAACATTTCCTTCCCACTCGAGGTCAGGCGCGTTTCCGAACCAGGACGGTCTGAGGCGGTTGAGCGCGAGCGTCGTCGCGTCGGGCTGGGGCGGGCGGCTCTCCCTCGCCTTCCCTCGCAGCTATCGGCCGGTCACCGCCAGCTCGTTGCGGCCGGACGAGCGCTGGTGCGCGATCCCAGGGTGCTGCTTGCCGACGAGCCGCTCGCCCATCTCGACGCTGAGGCACGGCGGCTTGCCCGCATCGAGTTCCTCCGAATCCAGCGTGACGCTTCACCGGCCACGCTCTACGCCACCAACGAACCGGCCGAAGCGATGACGATGGCCGACAGGGTGGCGGTGCTCAACCGGGGGGCGATCGTCCAGGTTGGGCCGCCGCTCGATATCTACAACCGACCATCCGATGTCTTCGTGGGCCGCTTCTTCGGTCTGCTGCCGATGAACATCCTTCCCGCAGTCATCGAGGGTGATTGGCGTGATCCGCATCTGCTGCTGGGCGGCGACCGCCTGTCGCTCGGCCGCCAGGCGCCGTCGGCGATCGGGGCGCCGGTCCTCGTGGGGATACGACCGGAGCACCTGACCGTGGCATTGCCGGGAACCTCCTTCGATCGTTGTCTTCACGGGATGGTCGAGTTGGTGGAAGCGACCGGACCACATGACCTGATCCGGGTACGCCATCCCGTGGGGGTCATCACGGCAAGGGCCGAATCGGGTCTGGCACCGGCGGTGGGGAGCGCCATAGAGGTGATGGTGGTTGGGCGTCGCCACATCCGGCTCTTCGACCCTGGGACCGAGCGGGCGCTGGAGTGACTGCGGGGGAGGATCCGTCTGGCACCTCGTCCCGGGATCCACTCCCGCCCGAGTTGCTCATGCCCCACCCCGACCGGCTCGCTCCGACCGCGCCCTCATTCAAGGCGATCGCCGCTGCCCACCGCGCTGCGGTTGCTGCCGGTGCTCCCGGATACATCGACCCGGCGACCGGTCTCTTCGTGCTCACCGCCGTCTATCTGTGGGACCGGGGTGCCTGCTGTGAGCAAGGATGCAGGCATTGCCCATATGTGGCCCGGCCCGGAGGTCAGGAGTGATCGCGCTGAAACGACGCCGACAGGTGGAGTTGGAGCGGTTGGCCGACTGCGGCCATCCAGAGACGGATGCGCAGTTCCTCATCGACGAGTTCGATCACCCGCCGCACCGATTCGACAGGCTTGGCGGATGGAGTGGTCGCCACCATCAGGCTGGTGAGATCGATCTTCGTCTTCTCGATCCGCCCGGAATGGACTTCGACGATCCCGCTCGGCTGGGCGATGACCAACTCGACCCTGCCGTCGCCGAGGGATCGGAGGTATCCGCTCTCGCTATGGAGGGGGAGCCCCGTGGTGGCATGGCGGGTTCGCTGGACGTAGGAGAGGAACGGCTTGCCCACATGGCCGAAGGTGATCTCCTCGTGGTAGGCGAAGGGCTCGATCGTCGGGTAGGAGCCTTCGCCGCCGCCCGCCCAGCTTCCGACCAGGAACTGCATGGAGGCGAGGTCGGGGTGGAGGTCCATGCGCCGAGGCTACCGCTGGGTCGTGCTCTCCTCGTTGGGGCGCTCATCGTGCTCCTCGCAGGGTGCGCCGAGCCGATCCCAGCCCTCCCCACGGATTCCGCACCCGAAGGCGGACCGAGCGAAACGGTTGCCGGGGATGTCCTGTTGCGGGGGGATGGGACAACGGGGTGCGTGTGGCTGGAGATGGAGGGCGGGGGCCGGATGTGGCCGGTGTGGCCGGCGGGGTTCACCGCCAGGTGGGACCCTGAGTTGACGGTGCTCCGTCCCGGTGGCGGGGTGGTTGCGAGCGACGGCGACCGACTCGACGTTGGCGGCGGAGGGGTTCCCGCCGGGAGGCTTGACGTATCCCGAGACGTGCATCGGAGAGGACCCCGACCCGCTCATCTGGGTGGTGACCTCGGTGTCTCCAGCCCGGTGAACCTCCTCCACTGAGGACGTCCGACTTCGGCCCTAACCTCGTCTCATGCCCTGTGACAGCCGGCGGAGCGCGCCCGGATGACGCTGCTCGGCGACCCGGATTCTCGCCGGGGGATGAGGCTGCTGGGGAGGACCCTCCTCTCCTACCGCCGCGAGTCCACCCTGGCGATCCTCAGCGCCCTCCTCTGGATGGTCCTGGTCGTGGTCGGCCCTTACCTGGAGAAGCTGGTCATCGATCGTGCGATCCTGCCCGACCAGCCGAGCCTGTTGCTTCCGCTGGTGGGCCTTGTCGTGCTGGTCGGTCTGTTCAAGGCCGTTGGAATCGGTGGGAGGCGGTTCTTCGGATTCGTCCTGTCATACCGGGCGGAGACCGATCTCCGCAACCGGCTGTTCGAGCACGTCCAGCGGCTGGCCTTCAGTTTCCACGACCGGGTGGCGACGGGGGAACTGATGGCGCGAGCCTCGACCGACCTGTCCCAGGTCCGCCTGGTTTTCGCCATGCTCCCCATCACCGTGGCCAACATCGGCCTGGTTGCGATAACGGTCGTGGTGTTGATCCTGCTCGACCCGTTGCTTGGCGTCGTCTCCTCGCTCGCCATACCGGTGCTGTTCCTGCTGGCGGCCCGGTACGCCCGACGTGTGACCCGACTCTCGTTCGACGTCCAACAGCGACTGGCCGACCTGGCCAGCGTGGTCGAGGAAGGAATCAGCGGGATCCGGGTGGTGAAGGCCTTCGGGGCAGAGGCGGAGACCGTGCGGAGAGTGGATGGGGCCGCCGATGGCATCTTCCGGACGGACCATGGAAATGCTCATGATCCGAGCGGCCAACGTACCCATCTTCGAGCTGGTCCCGGCGGCGGGAACCCTCGCCGTCCTCTGGCTGGGGGGATACATGGTCATCGAAGGGAGGATCACCCCCGGCGACTTCGTGGCATTCACCCAGTACCTGGTCCTCTTGGTGTTCCCGCTGCGAATGACGGCATGGTTCTTCGCCGAGCTTCCCCGAGCATCGGCAGCCGCCTCCCGGATCCTCCAGCTCCTAGGGACGGCTCCCGACATAACCGACCCCGAGAAACCGCGCCCTCTCCCCGAGGGCAACGGGGACATCCGCTTTGCCGGCGTCGATCTTCTCGTACCCCGAGGGTCCACCGGTTCTCACCGGGCTCGACCTCCACATCCCTGCCGGCAGCGTCTCTGGCAGTGGTCGGCGGCGCCGGCTCGGGGAAGACTTCGCTCGCCTACCTAATCCCGAGGTTCTACGACGTCACCTCGGGGGCGACACTGATCGATGGCGTGGACGTCCGACATCTGCGTCTCGACGAGCTGCGCCGCGAGGTCGCCATCGTCTTCGAAGACCCGTTTCTCTTCTCGTCGTCGATCCGCGAGAACATCGCCTTCGGTGCACCGGACGCCACGGACGAGCAGGTGAGGCTGGCCGCTCGGCTGGCCCGCGCCCACGAGTTCATCGTGGCGCTGCCCGATGGCTACGACACGGTGGTCGGGGAGCGCGGGTACACGCTCTCCGGAGGTCAGAGACAGCGGGTGGCGCTGGCGCGAGCGGTGCTGCGCGACCCGAGAGTGTTGATCCTCGACGATGCGACTTCGTCGGTCGATGCGGTGACCGAGCGGCAGATTCGAGAGGCGCTCGAGGAGGTCATGGCGGGGCGGACCACGCTGATCATCGCCCACCGGACGTCGACACTGGCATTGGCCGATCGGGTGGCGCTGGTGGACGAGGGGCGTGTGGTCGCCGTCGGAACTCCATCGCGAACTACTCGAGACCGAGCCCCGCTACGCGGCCGTCCTCGCCGCGACCCTCGAAGAGGAGAGCGGGGTGGCCTCGTGATGTACGCCCGCTTCGGCGGTGCCGAGAACAAGGTGGAGCGGCCTTTGGCGCTCCTGCGGAGAGCCGCCCACTATGGAAAGGACCTGGCTCGGCCGGCTCTGTTGGCCATGCTCGCCACCCTGCTGGCCACGGCGCGAGAGATCGCCGAGCCATTGGTGATCCGTCGAGGAGTGGACGACGGCGTCGTTGCCGGTGACCTCGGCGACGCTCACAATCGCCGCCGGTCGTCTACCTGGGGCTCCTCGCCTTCCAGTACGTCTTCGGACGATGGTCGCTCAGGCGGTGGGCAGCGTGGCCGAGCGATATCTGCGGGCCTCAGGGTCAGGGTCTTCACCCACCTCATGTCGCTCGACATCCCCTATCTTCTCACGGTCGAAGGCAGGTGTTCTCGTCTCCCGGATGACCTCGGATATCGACGCCCTCACCCAGTTCGCCGGCTGAGGGTGCATTCAACGTGGTCAGTTCGGTCCTCACCGTGGTCGGTGTGGGCGTAGCGATGTTCTTCGTCGATCCGACGCTCGCTCTGGTCGTCATGGGGTTGCTCCCGCTTCTGGCGCGTGGCCTCGGTGGTGTTCCGCCGCTTCGCAGATCGCGCCTACCAACAGGTCCGCGAGCAGATCGGCCAAGTACTGGCCACGCTCCAGGAGGGGATCGCCGGTGTCAGGGTGGTTCAGGCCTACACCCAGGAGGAGGGGCAGGCGACCCGCTTCGGGCGGGTCAATCGGAGCTACTACGAGGCCAACATCGCCGCCGCCCGGGCGATCTCCACCTATTTCCCGGCCATCGACTTCATAAGGACCCTCGGCATCGCCCTTGTGCTCCTGGTGGGCGGTCTGCGGGTTGCCGACGGCCAGATGAGCTTCGGGTCATTGGTGGCGTTCTTGCTCTACCTCAACTGGTTCTTCGAGCCACTGGTCCAACTCTCCAACGTGTACAACCTGTTGCAGGCGGCGCTCGCTGCCCTATCCAAGTTGTTCGGGCTTCTCGACGAGCAGCCCGAGGTGGCGGAATCGGAGAAGGCGGTGCCGCTGCCCGAATCGGGCGCTGGTGAACTCACCTTCGAAGCGGTCACCTTCGGCTACGACCCGGCGGTGCCGGTGCTCCATCGGCGTGGATCTGATCATCCCGGCGGGGACGCGGCTCGCGGTGGTGGGGGAGACCGGTGCGGGGAAGAGCACGCTGGCCAAGCTGGCGATCAGGTTCTACGACCCGGTCGCCGGGCGAGTCTGCCTCGACGGCTCGGACCTGAGGTCGGTCACCTTCGAGTCGCTGCGCAGGCGGATCGCCTTTGTTCCCCAGGAGGGGTTCATCTTCCGCGGGTCGCTCCGGGAGAACATCGCCTTTGCCCGGCCCGACATCGATGACGAACGTATCTGGGAGGTCTGTGAGACCCTTGGGATCGACGAATGGGTGCGACGGCTCCCCGAGAGGCTCGATACCGAGTTGCGCGAGCGGGGGAGCCGGCTGTCCTCGGGCGAGCGTCAACTCGTCGCCCTGGCGAGGGCTCTCGCCGAGGCACCGGTCCTGGTCGTGCTCGACGAGGCCACCTCCAACCTCGACCCGGGGACCGAGGAGCAGGTCGAGCGGGCGTTCCAAGCACTGCTTGGAGGGCCGGACATCGATGGTGATCGCCCACCGGTCTGCAGACGGCGCAGCGAGCCGATCAGGTGGTAGTGGTCGATGACGGCCGGATCGTGGAGCAGGGGTCCCCCGACGAACTGGTCGCCCAAGGGAGGCGCGTACGCCCGACTCGCCGGCGTCTGGGCCCTCGCCGAGGAACGATCGGGTAGTAGGTGGTAGGGCTCGCTCGCTTGCCGTCTGCCGTCTGCCGTCTGACGGCAGCCGGCGGACGGCGAGACGGAGCGAAGCGAGCGAGCTAGCGTCGCCGCACCGTGAGGCTCATCGGGAACATCCTCTGGTTGATTTTCGGCGGGCTGGAGATGGCCCTCGGGTACGTGATCGCCGGGTTCTTCTCCATCGTCCTGATCGTCACCATCCCGCTGGTGGTGCCGGCCTTCCGGATGGCTGGATTCTGTCTTTGGCCCTTTGGTAGGGCAATGGTGCGACAGCCGGGGGCGGGTGCGGGCTCGGCGATGGCGAATGTCGTCTGGTTCATCCTCTTTGGATGGTTGCTCGCTCTTGGCCACGTCTTCTTCGGTGTCCTGCTCTGCATCACGATCATCGGCATCCCATTTGGCGTGGCCCATTTCAAGCTGGCCGGGCTGGCAGTTGCGGCCGTACGGAAAGGACATCGTCGAACCTCAGCCAGATCCGCAGCGCCGTACTGATTCACGTCACGGTGGTGCCGCTCGGGTGAGCAACTTGCCATGGGCCTACTTGGCCGAGTTCTCCGAACCCGACGGGTATCTCGACTTCGCCGGGATCGGGCCGGTCTCCCGGCGGGTCGAGGAGGCCCTCAACGCCGAGACGGGAGCAATCCGCGAGGCCGCCGAACCGCTCGGTTCCCGTTTCGAGCGCACCATCGGAGAGGCAGTCGCCGGAGCAGCCCGGTTCCTCGGTGTCCAGCCCCGAAATGTGGGGATCATCGGTTCCACGGGTGTCGGCATCTTCCATGTCGCCTTTGGCCTGCCGGGGGCAACGTGGTGGTACCGGCGGGAGAGTTCCCCGCCAACCTCTACCCCTGGTTTCGGGCGGAGCAGGCTGGGATCATCGACGAGGTCAGATCGGTCCGGTCCCTGACGGTCGGCTCGGTCGCCGATGTCCTCCGGCCGTATGTCGATCGGACACCTCGGCGCTCGCCCTCAGTTCGGTCGACTATCTGACCGGCTTCCGGGCCGACCTCGAGGCGATGCGGGAACTCGCTGGTGATGCCCTGCTCGTGGTGGACGCCATCCAGGGATTCGGAGCGTTCCCTTGGCTCTCGAGCCTGCCGACGTCGTGGTCGCAGGCGGGCAGAAGTGGCTGCGAGCGGGCATGGGGGTGGCGGTGATGGCGGTGACGAGTCGGGCGATGGAACGGCTCGAGCCGACGCTGAGTGGTTGGCTCGGGGTCGCCGAGCCGTTTGACTTTCGAACTCCCCGTGCCCACAGCCGGTCCACGCTTCCGCCCTCCGTTATCAGATGAGCGCACCGCCCTTCCCGGCCGCTGCCGGGATCACTCGCGGCATTCGAGGTACTGGATCTTGCGGGAATCGACATGATCTCCGAGGCCGTGCTCGATCGCTCGGCCGCAGTGGAGGAGTCGGGACGGAGAGCGGGCGCCGAGGTGTTGGCACCGTGGCAATCGGACAGCGAGCGTTCGGGCGTGGTCAGCCTGCGGATGCCCGACGAGCCGCCCGAGGCAACTCTGGCCCGGTTGGCCTCGGCCGAGTACACCGCCTCGGTTCGGCGAGGCTGGCTCCGGCTGTCACCGCACGCCACCACGCCACCGCCACCATCGAGTATCTGGCACGGGTACTCGGCGGCTGAAGGTCGACACCATCTGGGTGAGCTTGCTCACCCGGATCGATTGGGACGTTCGCCTCTTGCTCGACCACAGATCGAAGACGAGGCTTGAAGCATGGGTAGGCACTGCGTGGACCGAGTGAGCCGAGCCGATGCGACCTTCCTGGGGGCCGGCAGTCTCCCTCGGCCGTGGCACATGGCTGCCGTTCTTCGCATCTCCGGCGGCGTCCTCGCCGAAGGAATGGAACTCGATCTCCTCCGGGCCGAACTCGAGGCGCGGTCCCGTCGAGTGCCGCGGCTCCGACAGGGTCTGCGATGGCCGCCCTTTGGGTTTGGCCGGCCGTACTGGGTAGATGACGACGACTTCCGCATCGAACGCCACGTCGAGGTCGTGAGCGGCGCGGGCGGCGACAGAGAACACCTCCTCGCCGTTGCCGAGGAGGTGCTGGCGTGCCGCTTCGACTACCGGCATCCCCGTGGAAGCTGGTCTTCGTCGACGGATTGGATGGCGGCGACAGCGGGTTGGTCGTGGTGCTCGACCACGCTCTCGCTGATGGGCTCGGCGGAATCGCCGTGCTGACGGCGTTGCTCGATCCCGGGCCCGCCGCAGCACTTCCATGGGAGCCGGCACCGCCGCCCAGCTTGGTCGATGTCGCCTTGGACCGGGTGACGGGGTGGTGGAGGGCGGTTCTCCGCGGTCTCCGGCTTCTCTCTCGGCCGGTGAGCACTGTTCGATCGTGGCGGGAGGCGTGGGACGTGCTGCTCGCCGGCGGGCCCTCGGCAATGACATCGCTCAACCATCCCAACGGTGTCTCTCGCCGGTTGGTGGCGGTGAACGTCGACTTGGAGGAATTTCATGCAATGGCCCGGAGCGCCGGCGGCACCATCAACGACGCCGTCCTGGCAGCGGTTGCCACCGGGCTGGAGCGGCTGAACGCAGCTCGCGGTGAGACGCCGGAGTTGCTTTACGCCTCGATACCGGTGGCGTTGCAACAGAGAGGCTCGGCGAACGAGTTGGGCAACCGGGTGACGGGGATGCGGGTCCCGCTTCGAATGGGTCCGGGCACGTTCACATCCCGCATCAAACAGATCGCCGGATACACACGGATGCACAAGGCTTACCGGCTCGACCCGGCGGCGGTGGGACTCTTCGCCGCGGTGCGCAACCTTTTCGGCTCGTCCCTGGGGCGTTGGTACATCGCAAGGCAGCGACTGATCAACGTCTTCGTGACAAACATGGTCGGCCCGTCCGAGCCGCTCTCGATGCTTGGCGCCGAGGTGTTCGACATCGTGCCGGTTGCGCCAATCTCAGGGAACGTCCCCATCGCCATCGGCGTGCTCTCCTACGCAGGGACCCTGACCGTGTCGGTCAACGCCGATCCCGATGCGGTTCCCGACCTCGATGTCTTCTTCGACGGCCTGCGCCAGGCAATGGCCGAAACGAGGGCTGAGCAACCTGTCGGCACCCTGGCTGATTAGGTCGACGACGACGCCTCGATCCGCCGCTTTGCCATCTCCAGGTATCCGGGGCCGGTCTCGTAAACCGTCGGCCACCACCATGTCGGTGGTGACCGCGGTCAACCTGCGGACATCGAGCCGAGGAGTCATGACCCCCGCGCTTTCCAGCGCCGAACGACGATGTGGATGTCCCCAGCCGGATCTCCTCGGACGTGAGGCGAGGTTGCCATCCGCTGGGCCGATTGATCTGGGTCGATTGATCTGGGTCGTTAGATCTGGGCGATTGATCTGGGCCGGATCTGGGCCGATGAATGATCTGCCAGCTGGCGCAACTTCAGGACACGGTTAAGGTGCCACCGGCCCAGGCTGACTCGCCTGGGCTGTTGCGCGGTAGGGCCGATCAGGTTGCGCAATCAAGTAGCGGAGATGGAGGTTCCCAATGAGACGATCCTTGGCGCGGCGCGTCGTGGTCGCGTGCGGTCATCACGGCGGCGCTGCTGTCGCCGGGGGTGGCAGTTGCCGACGAACCGGATGAGATCAGGATCCTGTTCCCACACCGGGGACCAACCGAATTCACCGACACCTTCGGGGCGGCCCGTTCTGGGGGCAGGTCGCACCAGGGCAACGACCTCATGACCGAGAAGATGACGCCGGTGGTCGCCGTTGCCGACGGCGTCGTGGTCGAGGTACGCATCGAGCAGCACCCCCTCGCCGGGTACTCGGTGGTGTTAGACCATGGCGACGGCCTCACCTCCCACTACCTGCACCTCAACAATGACACCCCAGGGTCGGACGACGGTGCCGCCACTTTCGAGATGACCTTCGCCGCCGGTCTTCATGTTGGACAGCGTGTGACGGCCGGCGAGCAGATCGCCTGGTCGGGCGATAGTGGCAATGCCGAGTGGACCGGGCCCCACACGCATTTCGAACTGCGGATCAACGACAGTGCGATCAATCCCTACCCGTACCTGGTCGCCGCATGGGAGCGGTATCGCTGGGCGATCCTCATCGAGTCGGGGCGGTGCCTTTCCGCTGAGACGGCGGGCGGAAGACTGAAGGCAGAAGTCAGAGGTCGGAGGTCGGAGGTCGGAGCCTGACTGCATCGTCCAGTGCTGCTACCTCGGCGGCAACGTCCATGACCGGCCTGTCGTCGGACGAACACGACCGCCTGTTCCACGCTCCGGCGCATCGGGAACGAGACCGACGGTGGCGTTGTCGACCACCCATATTCGGCGCCTCACCCGCGCCGCCGCCACGGCCGCCGCCCATCCTTCGATGACCTCCCTTGGTGACGAGGCGAATGACCTCTCCCGGTCGTCGTGAGCGGCTTCCCCTACGAGGACGGCCGAAAAGCAATGGAGCGCCGCCGCCTCGACATGGGACGGATCGGACACGTCGCCGAGCGCCACCTTGACCCGTCGCTCCTTGAGCGATACCCCGACCGCCGGGTCGGTCACGAACGCCCTGACCTCTCCCTGGCGTGCCAGGAGACCTTCGATCGACGCCAAGCCGATCTCGGTGTCGGCCCCGACGACGATGACTGGCATGGTCGGCTCACGGTAGGGGGTTTGGATTGTCTGCCGTCTGCCGTCTGCCGTCTCGCCGGCCACCACCTACCACCTACCACCGGACAGGTACACTCCCCGCCCCCCGTCTCCCCGGTTGGTTGATGCACTCCACCTTGCCGGCATGGATCGATCCCAGCTTCGAACACGATGCGTGCGGCGTCGGGCTCATAGCCGCCCGCGACGGGCGGTCCTCGTTCCGGATGCTGCGGCTGGCGGTCGAGTGCCTGGTCCGGCTCGACCACCGCGGCGCCAAGGCAGCCGACGGCACCGGTGACGGCGCCGGCCTGCTCACCGAGCTGCCTTATCAGATCATGGAGCGACACTTGGAGGTGGTCGCTCCCGAGGTGCCGGAGCGGGAGCGGCTCGGGTTGGTCATGGCGTTCCTCCCCGCCGATCGACCAGGGGACGGGCGAGCGATCGTCGACGAGGCCCTTGGCGACCGAGGAGATCGGTTTGCTCTCGTGGCGCGTGGTGCCCATCGACCCGGCGGCGCTGTCGCAACGGGCCACTGCCTCGCTCCCTCGAATCGAGCAGGCGATCGTGGCCGCACCGCCCGGGTGGGATGAGGAGACCTTCGAGCGACGTCTCTTCCTCGCCCGGAAGGCGATGGAGCGCAAGGGTGACCCATCTCGAAGGGTTCACCATCCCGTCCGCATCGTGCCGCACCGTCGTCTACAAAGGGCTGTTCACCGCCAGCAAGATCGACCAGTTCTACTGGGACCTGCGCGACCCGACGTTCGAGACCTCGTTCGCCATCTTCCACCAGCGTTACTCGACCAACACGTTCCCGTCGTGGTCGATCGCCCAGCCGTTCCGCAGCGTCGCCCACAACGGCGAGATCAACACCATCCGTTCCAACCGGGCGTGGATGGTGGGGCGTGAGGTGAACGCCACCTCGCAGGTTTGGGGGGAGCGGATCGGCGAGCTCCGACCGTTCCTCGAGTCGGAGCAGTCGGACTCGGGCAGCTTGGACAACGCCTTCGAGCTACTCCTCCGCACCGGTCGATCGCTTGGCCCACGTCAAGGAGATGCTGCTCCCCGCAGCCTGGGAGAACCTCCCTGATCTCGATCCAGAGCTGCGCGGCTTCTACGAGTACCACGCCTTTCTCACCGAGCCATGGGATGGGCCGGCTGCGATCGCCGCCACCGACGGCAAGATCCTGCTGGCCGCCATGGACCGCAACGGGCTGCGACCGGCCCGGTGGGCGATCACCCCCGACGTGGTGCTGGTCGCTTCTGAGGCCGGGGTGTGCCCGGTGGAGGAGGCTCAGGCCATGGCCACCGGTCAGCTCGGCCCGGGAGAGACGATCACCTTCGAGCCGGCGACGGGGCGCATCGCCTTCGCCGACGAGATCCGCGTCTGAGCTCGCCGCCCTAGCGCCGTACCGGTCGTGGGTCGATGCCGAAACGCTCTATGTGCAGGACCCATTCGACCCGCTGCAGGACGACCGTTTCGACCCGACACGGTTCAGCCGGGTCTTCGGGTACACCCCCGAGGAGCGCCGCATGGTGCTCACGGACATGGCCGAGGGGAAGACCCCGACCGGGTCGATGGGGAACGACACGCCGCTGGCCGTCCTCTCGACGACACCTCGGCGGATCACCCACTACTTCCACGAGTTGTTCGCCCAGGTGACCAACCCGCCGATGGATCACATCCGCGAGGAACTGGTCATGTCGCTGCGCACCTACCTCGGAGCGGCGCGGCTCTCTGCTCGAAGAGACCGCCCAGCAGGCTCATCTCATCGAATTGGCGTCGCCGGTCTTGTCGGATGCCGAGTTGGAGCGAATCGTGCGTGCCGCCGACCCACGCTTCTTCTCCTACTGGATCGGCGCCGTGTTCCCCGCCGCAGAGGGCGGCGACGGGCTGCGGCGCCGGGTGATCGAGGTGTGCGACGAGGCGGAGGAGGCGGTCCGGGGCGGGGCCAGCATCGTGGTGCTCTCCGACCGCGAGGTCGACGGGGACAACGCTCCCATCCCGATGCTGCTGGCGGTAGGAGCGGTTCATCACCGACTGATCGAGACCGGGCATCCGCATGGAGCGCCTCGATCGTCGTTGTGTCGGCGGAACCCCGTGACTCCCACGACCTGGCCTGTCTGATCGCGTTCGGCGCCTCGGCGGTGAACCCCTATCTCGCCATCGAGCAGTGCTCGGGCGCTGGCCGAGGCAGACGAGATCGCGGTCGACCCGGTCGTGGCACAGGAGAACTACCGGGCGGCGCTCAACGGCGGGCTGCTCAAGGTCATGTCGAAGATGGGGATCTGCACGGTCTCTGCCTATCGCGGGAGCGAGTTGTTCGAGGTCATCGGGCTCGATGACGAGGTGGCGGAACTGGCATTCCGTTTCGCACCGAGGAGGATGCCCGGGGCTGGCTTCGACCGGCTAGCCGCTCATGCTCTCGAATGGCACAAGCGGTTCGCTGACGGCGAGGAGGACCCCGGCGGGTTCTACAAGCACCGGGGTGGCGGCGGTGCTCCACGTCACCGGTCCGGCTGTGGTCCTCGCCGCGCAGAGGGCGGCGCGTTCGGGCGATCCGGCCGACTGGCAGTCCTACCTCGACAAGATCAACGACCGGCCGCCCATCACTGGTGCGCGACCTGCTCGAGTTCACCGACCGGCGACCGGTCCCGGTCGACGAGGTGGAGCCTGCCGAGTTCATCATGCGCCGCTTCGTCGGAGCTGCCATGTCTCATGGCGCCCTTCCAAAGGAGGCGCACGAAGCCTCGCCGAGGCGATGAATGTCATCGGCGCCCTCTCCAACTCCGGGGAGGGCGGCGAGGCGCCGGAGCGGTACGGCTCATCACGCAACTCGGGGATCAAGCAGGTGGCATCGGGGCGGTTCGGGGTCACTCCCGTCTACCTGGCTTCGGCCGAGGAACTCCAGATCAAGATGGCTCAAGGGTCGAAGCCGGGGGAGGGAGGCCAGCTCCCCGGGCACAAGGTCTCGCTTGGAGATCGCCCGATTGCGCCACACCGACCCGGGCATCACCCTGATCTCCCCGCCGCCCGCATCACGACATCTACTCGATCGAGGACCTCGCCCAACTCATCTACGACCTCAAGGCATTCAGCCCGATGACCCGGGTCTCGGTGAAGCTGGTGTCGGAGCCTGGCGTGGGCACGGTGGCGGTCGGGTGTGGCCAAGGCGCAGGCCGACGCCATTCTCATCTCGGGGGCCGAGGGTGGCACCGGGGCATCGCCGCTGATCTCGATCAAGCACGCCGGGTCTCCATGGGAGTTCGGGCTGGCGGAGGCCCACCAGGTGCTGGTGGCCAACGGCCTCCGCTCCCGGGTTGCCCTGGAGACCGACGGCGGTCTCAGGACCGGGCGTGACGTGGTGATCGCCGCCCTGCTCGGCGCCGAGCGGTTCGGCTTCGGCACGCTCCCACTGCTGGCTCTGGGCTGCAAGATGGTGAGGCAGTGCCACCTCAACACCTGCCCGGTCGGGATCGCAACCCAGCAGGAGGATCTCAGGGCCAAGTTCACCGGGGCGCCCGAGCAGGTGGTCAGCCATCTTCCGATTGCTCGCCGAGGAGATGCGGCTCTACCTGGCGGCTCTCGGCGCCCGCACCGTCGGCGAGGTCATCGGCCGGGCCGACCTCCTCCGACCGGCCGATGGGGCCCCTCCGGTTGCAGCCACCCTCAAGCCGATGCTGATACGTGCCGAGGGCCGGCGCCGCCATCCCGGCTATCTCCCCATCGAGCGTCCGGTCCTGGTGCAGAGGATCCTCGAGGATGTCAAGCCGGCGCTGGAGGGCGGCGAGCCGGTAGATCTCTCATACCCGATAGCCAACGTAGACCGGACTGTGGGCGCCACTGTCTCCGGTGAGGTGACCAAGCGGTACGGCGCCGATGGGCTCCCCGACGGGACGATCACGGTGAGGCTCTCGGGAACCGCCGGCCAGAGCTTCGGCGCCTGGCTCGCCCCGGGGATCACCCTTCGCCTCGACGGCCCAGCAAACGACTACGTCGGCAAGGGGTTGGGCGGTGGCCGGATCGTGGTGGCACCCCGCCTGGCGGCGGGAGATGGGACCGAACTCCGGCGGAGGGTTCCCCAGGCGGCCGGTAACGCCGTCCTCTATGGGGCAACCGCCGGCGAGCTCTTCATGGCGGGACATGCTGGGCAGCGGTTTGCGGTGCGCAACAGCGGCGCCACCGCAGTGGTCGAGGGCGCATCCGACCATTGTTGCGAGTACATGACCGGCGGTGTGGTGGTCGTTCTGGGGAGGGTCGGCCGCAACCTCGCCGCCGGGATGACCGGTGGGGTCGCCTATGTATGGGACCCCAACCTCGAGGTCAACCGGGTGCTCGCCGACACGGCACCCGCCATGCGACGCCTCCTCGAGTCGGAGGCCGCCGAGCTGCGCTTCCTGGTCGAGCGCCACCTCATGGAGACATCCAGCGCCACGGCCCGATCGATCCTCGACGACTGGCCCCGCGAGGTCGGCCGCTTCTGGGTTCTCCGTGCCAAGGACCCCGATATTCCCTCCCGTCCCGTAGGGGAGCGACTGACGGTTAATGCATAAAGGCTGGACGCCGTCTGCCCTCAGCTACTTCCGTCTTCCGCCTTCCGTCTTCCGACCGGTCCCAGGGAACATACGTTCCCCCTCCAGCGTTGAAATGAGCACACGGCCGGGGGGCCGAAGGTTTCCCCTCCCCACCCTTCGGAACTGCCCCCCGGCCGTTCTCTTGGAGGGGGGCGCTGGTAGGATCCCACTACGGCGATAGTGGAAAATCTCATTGAGGGAGTTGGTCTGATATGGCGACCGTCGACATCGATCTCGGCGCCTACAAGCTGGGATGGCACGACGAGGACAATTACGCCTTCAAGGCGAAGAAGGGCCTCAGCGAGGACGTGATCCGGGACATGTCCCAGATGAAGGGCGAGCCGCAGTGGATGCTCGATTTTCGGCTCAAGGCCTACCAGCGGTTCCTCCGGCGCCCCATTCCAACCTGGGGTGGGGGCGGCCTGCTCGACGACATCGACTTCGACAACATCTACTACTACGTCAAGCCCGAAGGCGCCCAGGCCAAGGACTGGGACATGGTTCCCGAGTCGATCAAGCAGACGTACGAGAAGTTGGGCATCCCCCAGGCGGAGCGGAAGTATCTCGCCGGGGTTAGCGCCATGTACGACTCGGAGACGGTCTACCACCGCAATCGAGAGGACCTAGAGAAGCTGGGTGTCCTCTTCTGCGACATGGACACCGCGCTCCGCGAGTACCCCGACATCGTCAAGCAGTACTTCGGGACGGTGATCCCGCCGAACGACAACAAGTTTGCCGCTCTCAACTCGGCAGTGTGGTCGGGCGGGAGCTTCATTTACGTGCCGCCCGGGGTCCATGTGGACCAGCCGCTCCAGGCCTACTTCCGGATCAACTCGGAGAACATGGGCCAGTTCGAGCGAACCCTCATCATCATCGACGAGGGTGCCTTCGCCCACTACATCGAGGGCTGCTCGGCGCCTATCTACACGACCGATTCGCTCCATGCCGCCGTGGTCGAGATCGTGGTCAAGCGGGGTGGTCGTTGCCGGTACACCACCATCCAGAACTGGTCGAACGACGTCTACAACCTGGTGACCAAGCGGGCGGCCGCCTACGCCGACGCCACCATGGAATGGGTGGACGCCAACCTGGGGTCGAAGCTGACGATGAAGTACCCCGCGGTGTGGTTGATGGAGGAGGGCGCTCACGGCGAGGTTCTCTCCATCGCCTTCGCCGGCGAGGGGCAGCTTCTCGACGCCGGGGCCAAGATGGTGCACGTGGCGCCGGATACGACCTCGACCATTATCTCCAAGTCGATCTCCAAGGGTGGCGGACGCACCTCCTACCGTGGGCTCGTCCGTGTCGAACCAGGTGCTGAGAAGGCGCGGTCGTTCGTGCGGTGTGACGCCCTCATCCTCGATGAGGCGTCGCGCTCCGACACCTATCCATACATGGAGATCGAGGAGAACGACACCCAGATCGGCCACGAGGCGACCGTCTCCAAAGTGGGGGAGGACCAGCTCTTCTATCTGATGAGCCGTGGCCTCTCCGAGGAGGAGGCGACCTCGATGATCGTGGCCGGCTTCATCGAGCCGATCGTGCGCGAACTGCCCATGGAGTACGCCGTCGAAATGAACCGATTGATCGAGCTCAATATGGTGGAAGCCGGTGCCGTTGGCTAGGGCGCTGCGCCTCTTAGTACTTAGTACTTAGTACCTAGTACTTAGACCGGAAGGGTGGTCGGGGCTGGATGCATGTGGTACATCGGCACCGATGCATGACTATCAGCGACTTGAGGTGTGGCAGCGGGCCCGGTCGGTAACCACGGACGTGTATCGAGTGACGGCGACGTTTCCCAGAGCGGAGCTGTTCGGTCTCACGGCGCAGATGCGTCGAGCTGCGATCTCGGTCAGCGCAAACCTCGCCGAGGGCTCAGGGCGAGCGACCAACCAGGACTTCGCAAGATTCCTGTCGATGGCGATCGGATCTGCAAGCGAGCTCGAGGCGGAGACGATCCTCGCCAGCGATCTGGGCATGATCGACGACGACACCGCTGTGGGTCTTGGGCGAAGCATCGACGAGGTCCGACGGATGCTCAACGCCTTGCAGCGCTCTCTTTCTAAGTACTAAGTACTGAGTACTAAGTACTTGTCTGATCAGACCAGCGCCTCCAGGTCAATGGAGCATGACGGGTGGCGCAGCTTTGCCAGTCCTCTGCCCTCGATCTGGCGGACGCGCTCTCTGGTCAGGTTGAAGACCTTTCCAACCTCGGACAGCGTGCGCGGCTCGCCGCCGTCCAGGCCGAAGCGAAGCAGGATCACCTGCTGCTCGTCCTCGTCGAGCACCGAGAGAGCCCGCACCAGGTGCTGGCGTCGCAGGACGTCAACGGTGTGGATGAACGGGTCGGGGGTCCGCTCGTCCTCGACGAAGTCCTGCAACTCAGCGTCACCGTCTTCGCCCACCGGCCGGTCGAGGGAGACGGTGTCGCCCGGCGCCTCGAGCGCAGCCTGGACCCGCTCCAGATCTAGCCCGCTGGCCTCGGCGATCTCCTCCAGGGTCGGTGGCCGGCGCAGATCCTCGATCAGGGCTTGCTCGGTGTCCTGGACTGTGCGGACCACATCCACCATGTGCACCGGCAGGCGGATGGTCCGCGCCTGGTTCCCCAGCCCCCGCGTGATCGCCTGACGGATCCACCAGGTTGCGTAGGTGGAGAACTTGAATCCCTTGCGCCAGTCGAACTTCTCCACGGCGCGGATCAAACCGAGGTTGCCCTCCTGGATGAGATCGAGCAGATCGAGACCACGGCCGTTGTATCGCTTGGCGATGCTGATCACGAGCCGGAGATTGGCCCGAATGAAGTTCATCTTGGCCTCATCGCCCTCGTGGATGAGGCGGAAGAGCTTGGCCCGGTCTGTCGGGGTCAGTTCTTCGCTCGTGTCCAGCTTGTGCGAAGCCCGGCGTCCGGACTCCATCGAGCGGGCGAGCCTGACCTCGTCTTCGGCGGTGAGGAGCAGATGGGCGGAGACCTCTTCGAGGTAGATCCCAACGGTGTCGGCGACCGACACCGCCTCCCGCCCGTTCTTTGACATCCCCCTGCGACCTTCCCGGCGGGGACCGTGAGGGTTGCCCCTGATGCCCGCCTGCGCACGTTCGCGGTTTATTTTGACCCGCTGACCAGGCACAACGTAACACGGAAAATGCTGGGATGCAATCGGCCGCATCGCCGAGAACGCGAAGAACCAATCAACATTCGAGGCGCCGCTACCCTTCCAGGCCCATGTTCGAGCGCACGGCGCGGCGCACTCTCCCCATGGCACTACCGCTGTTGTGCCTGATCGTTCTACCGGCCTGTGTCGCCGGGCCAATCGCCGTGCTCGGCGAGACGGGACCCCCGCCTCCAGGTTTGGCCGGTCCGTTGCCCCAGGTGCAGGTGATGGTGGTCGACGACGAGGGCAACCCGGTGGCGGACGCAGCAGTTCGCTTCGACGGGACGACTCCTGTCGTGACCGGGAGTGATGGTCTTGCCGCTGCGGATTGGCCGGGTCGACCGATAGAGGTGAGTGCGAGGGGACCCGGGCTGCGGCCCGCCTCGGCGCAGATCGAGTCGCTGATCGAGGAACCGCTCCAGGTCATTCTCGAGCCGGTGGTGCTCAACGGCAGGGTGGTGACGAATTCGGGCGAGGCCATACCCGGGGTCGAAGTGACCCTCGGCGAGCAAAAGGCGGTGAGCGACGATTCCGGGAGGTTCACCCTCCGCAGGGCGACAAAGGGTGAGATCACGGCATGGATGCCTGCGTGGGAGCAGGCGCGGGTTCCCTGGGACGGACGAAGCAGGCGGGTCACCGTCGAAATGAACCCCCTGATGGTCCGAGGTCTCCACGTGGCTGGATGGCTCCCCGCCAACGAAGAGGTTTGGCCCGAACTCTTGGGTCTCGTCGAGCGCACCGAGCTCAACGCAATGGTGGTGGACATCAAGGACGAGTCGGGTTCGATCTTCCACGACAGCAAGGTGGAGGTGGCTACCAGCGCCGGTGCGCTCAAACCGGAATACGACATCGAGGAGCTTGCCGCCGAACTTCACGAGAGGGGCTTGTATCTCGTTGGTCGGATCGTTGTATTCCAGGACCCGATCTCGGCCCGCGCCATTCCCGCGATGGCCATCCGCGACACCTCGACCCATGAGCCCTTCAACAAGAACGGCCAGTGGTTTCTCGACCCCACCGATGCCCGCGCCCGGCAATACGCCTTGGACCTGGCGGTGGAAGCGTGCGAAAGCGGGTTTGACGAGATCCAGTTCGACTATGTCCGCTTCCCCGACGGCTATCCGGTAACTGCCCGCTTCGACGGGCCGGCCGACGAATCGGCAAGGGTCGAGACGATCACCGGTTTCCTAGAGACCGCCGAACAGCTGCTCAACCCGAAGGGTTGCGCAGTCGCCGCCGACATCTTCGGCTTCATAATCTCGATCGAGAGCGACGGTGGGATCGGCCAGCGTCTTGAGGAGCTGTCTCATGCGGTGGATGTGGTGTCGCCCATGGTTTATCCCAGCCATTACTCGACGGGATGGTTCGACAAGGACTGCCCCAACGACCACCCGCATGACACGGTCGCGGGTGCTCTCGACGACGGGCTGCCCCGCCTCCCGGCGACGGCTGTGCTTCGGCCCTGGATCCAGGACTTCGATGGGAGCTACGCCTGCGGTTCGACGGGCAAGACGGTCACCCAGGTGCAGTCCCAGATCGAAGCGGCCACCGAGCGCGGGCTGGGATACATGGTGTGGAACGCCGCCAGTTCGTTCACCGAGGATGCCTTCCGCCTCGACGAGTGATCGATCGGCGCTGACCGAGTTCAACGATCAACTGATCGAGTGTCGCCGCTGCCCGAGGCTCGTCGCCTGGAGGGAGCAGGTCGCCCGGGATCGCCGTCGGGCCTTTGCAACCGAGGAGTACTGGGGGCGACCGGTTCCAGGCTACGGCGACTCGGAGGCGCCCATACTGATCGTTGGTCTAGCTCCCGCCGCCCATGGGGGTAACCGCACCGGCCGGGTCTTCACCGGAGATCGCTCCGGGGACTTCCTATTCGGGTCGCTGTATCGCGTCGGACTGGCCAACCAACCGACATCAACACACCGTGGCGACGGGTTGCGACTGAACGACGTCTACATCACGGCGATGGTGCGCTGTGCCCCTCCCGGGAATCATCCTGACCGCTCCGAGCAGGAGGCGTGCCAGTCCTGGCTGCTGGCGGAGTGGCGGCTTCTGGTCCGGGTGCAAGTGGTGGTGGCGCTCGGTCAGATGGCCCACGACGGCGTGCTGTCGGCTCTGACATCGTTGGGCGTGGAATTGCGGTCGCCCCGTGCTCGCTTCGCCCACGGAGCGCGGTTCGACCTCGGGCCGGAGAGCCCTCTTCTCCTCGACAGCTACCACCCCAGCCAGCAGAACACCTTCACCGGCAGGCTGACGGAGGAGATGTTGGATGAGGTCTTCAAGCGAGCTAGAGAGGAACTCAGGCGAAGTACTTAGTACTTGGTACTTGGTACTTAGACAGAACAGCCAGCCTGTCGGTTGCGAGCCGTCCCTTTTACGCCCAGTTGACCGCCGACCTCGTACGGTCGGGCCATCGGTACCGTTTCGGACATGCGGATCCTCGTGGTGGAGGATGAGCCAGATCTGGCGGCGGCCGTCGCCAAGGGGCTGAGGCGCGACGGGTACGCGGTCGACACTGCCAGCGACGGCGATGGCGCTCTTTATCGGCTTGCCTCGGCCGAGTACGACCTGGTTTGTCTCGACCTCAACCTGCCCGACATCGACGGTCGCCAGATCTGCAGAGCGATACGCACCGATCCTGACGCCACCTTCGGCGACGCCCCGCCACGGGTGCTCATGCTCACCGCACGTGATGCGCTCGACGATCGTGTCGGAGGGTTGGACGATGGGGCTGACGACTACCTGGTCAAGCCGTTCGACTTCCCCGAGCTCCAGGCACGGGTTAGGGCGCTCCTCAGGCGTGACCGCCCACACCGTGGTTCCCTTCTCCGTCATGGCCCGGTCGAGCTCGACGAAGCCGGGCACACCGCCACCGTTGGCCGTGTTCCCATCGAGTTGACCGCCAAGGAATTCGCCCTCCTCCGCTACTTCCTCCTCCACCCCGCCGAGGTGATCTCCGCCGAGCAGTTGCTCGAGCACGTCTGGGACGAACACGCCGATCCTTTCACCAACACCGTGCGGGTGACGCTCTCCAATCTCAGGCGGAAACTGACTACCGCCGGGTCGGGCGAGTTGATCGACACCATGGTCGGGGCGGGATACCGATTGGCTCCGGATGGTTGAGAGGCTGCCCGAGTGGATGCGTTCGGTCCGGTTCCGATTGGCCATCACCTACTCGGTGTTGGTCTTCGCCTTGGCCCTGGTTGTGCTGGGAGCGGTGAACCTCGGTCTGAGCAGGGCGTTGAGCGGTCAGCCGGTGGTGCAGGAGGTGGTGTTCCCCAGTCTGAGCCGCACGCTGGGCGGGTTCGAGCTGCAGCTCACCAGGGCGCGCATGGTTGATCTGGAACGGCTGGTCAACGAGCGTGCGCTCGACAACCTGCGGCGCTACTCGCTCTACACGGTGGCGTTTCTCTTCCCACTGAGCGTGGTGATCGGGTGGCTGGTGGCCGGCCGAGCACTCCGTCCGGTGGAGAGGATCGGCGGGGTTGCCCGCGAGATCCAGTCGACCGACCTCAGCAGACGAATTCGGCTGGGCGGGACCGACGACGAGTTCAAGCGGCTCGCCGACACGTTCGACGCCATGCTCGACCGGTTGGAGAAGGGGCAACCGGGACCAGCGGGCGTTCGTCGAGGACACCACCCACGAGCTGCGCAACCCGCTGGCGGTGATGGCGACCACTCTCGACGTCGCCCTATCCGACCCCGACGCCGACGTCGAGTCGCTCCGTCACGCCGGCGAGGTTGTCCGCCGCACCATCGACCGCACCTCGCGGACGGTGGACGAGTTGGTGACGTTCGCCCGCCAGGACCAACGCGCCTCTCGCTGGCTCCCGTTCCCGCTGGTCCCGCTGCTGGAGGAGTCGGTCGGGGACTATCGGGTGGCAGCGGCGGCGAGAGGTGTCGACCTCCGGACGGGGAGCGCGGCCGAGACCACGGTCGAGGGTGATCGCGACGTCTCTGAAACGCGCCCTGGGCAACCTTCTCGACAACGCGGTGCGACTCGCCCCCGAAGAATCGGAGATCGTGGCAGCTGTGGGTCGACCGGCTCGTGGGCGTGGATGTCGGTGACCGACCAAGGCCCGGGGATCTCCGAAGAGGTCCACGAGCGGATCTTCGAGCGCTCTTGGGGAGCAGCCGACCAGCACGACCGGACCCGTCGCCGCTCCGGCCTCGGATTGGCCATCGTCCGCCAGGTGATGGCGGGTCACGGCGGGCTGGTCACGATCAGGTCTTCAGCCGCGATCGGGCTCGACGTTCTGCGCTGTGGTTGCCTCTCGACCGGAGCGCCCGGCCGAGGATGTCACCGCCGACGGGGTGCACCCGCTCGAGGATGCAGTCAATCGGTCGTAGCGGTTACCACTGCGGGCGGCCACTCTTTCGCTCACGTTCTGCCGTGACTGGGGTACCGATGCGGAACTTGTGTCACGCACGAACGGGGGAGCCAGTCCAGGTGACATTCGCACTACAGCCGTAGTGCCAATACCATCGAATCGTCTGATGCGTCGCTCGACCGATCCACTCTCGACGGCTTGATCGCACGCGACCCCGACTGGGTCGGGGAGCTCCGGCGCGCCGGTTTCGAGTGGCTCGAGAAGCTCGACGTACCGACAGGCGCCGAAGAGGAATGGCGCTATGTCGAAGTTCCCGGGGACCCGGCATCGCTTCCGGTTGGCCGACCGGGCGGGGGATCCGATGGAGAGCGATGACGTCGATAGAGCCTTCGTTCGGGTAGCCGGGCGAGCCCAGGTGGTGGATGGCACCACCGTGGACATCGAGTCGGATGAGAGCACCGGCGTCCTGTTCGCCCCGATTGCCGCGGCATACACGGCTAATGAGGCCGAACTTCGCGGTGCGTATATGCAGGCGGTCGATCCCGGTCTAGACCGGTTCGCCGCCGCTCATGCCGCATTCAGCACGGACGGGGTCTTCGTCTACCTGCCGCCTGGGGTCGCCGTGGCCGATCCGTTCGTCATAGACATCCAGGGCGTTAGCACCGATTCGGTGAGTTTTCCGCATGTGACCGTGGTGGCGGAGAGGAACTCCGAGGCGTCCATCGTGATCCGCTACCGCTCCGCCCCGGGGGTGGAGTTGGCGATGGTGCCGCAGGTGGAGGCATCGGTACGCGACGGTGCGAGGTTGCGGCTCACCACCGTCCAGCAACTCGATGAGGCGGCGACCACCATCGCCCATCAGCGTCTCGACCTGGGGCGCGACGCCACCGCGCTGCTCGGCGAGGTCGGTTTGGGCGGGCGTTTTGGCCGGCTCGATCTCGGGATCGACCTGTTGGGGAGCGGGGGCACCGCCGACGTGGTGGGGATCTACTACGGCGAGCATGAGCAGGTGCTCGACTACCGGCTTCTCATCGACCACTTCGGGCCGAGCACCTCGTCCAAGGTCTTCCTCAAGGGTGCGGTGGAGGACACCGCCAACTCGGTGTTCACCGGGATGGTGAAGATCGAACCAGACGCCGCCAAGACCTCGGCCTTCGAGACCAACCGCAACCTGGTGCTCTCCGATGGAGCGAAGGCGAACTCCGTCCCCAACCTCGAGATCCTGTGCAATGACGTGATCTGCGGCCACGCATCGTCCGTAGGACCGCTCGACGAGGACCAGATCTACTACCTCGAGAGCCGCGGATTGCCGTCGGACCGAGCGGCCCGACTGCTCGTCCGCGGCTTCTTCGAGGAGGTAATAGCCCGCCTTCCCCATCCGCAATTGGCCGGCCCGGTACGGAGTGCAGTCAACCGAAAGTTCGTCACCGCACAGGAAGAGGGCCGGGTATGAGCGAGGAGTGGGTCCGGATCGGACCGCTCGACGACCTGCCCGATGGGAGGGGAGTGCCGCGTGGAGGCGGGAGACCAGCGGATCGCAGTGTTCCGGGTCGGCAGCGAGGTGTTCGCCGTGGGCGACCGGTGCAGCCATGCCGAGGCGTCTCTGGCCGAGGGCGAGGTCTTCGACACCGAGGTCGAGTGCCCCCGGCATGGTTCGGCATTCGATCTGCGAACCGGCGCCCCGCTTGCCCTGCCCGCCACCCGGCCGGTTCCCGACCTACCAGGTGAGGGTGGAAGGCGGGATCGTCCTTCTCTCGCTCCATCCCGTGGAGGTCGAGGTATGACGGCTGGACTTGCCGTCGAGCAACTCACCGCCGGCGGTCCACGACCGGCAGATACTCACCGGGGTGGACCTCGAGATCCCATTCGGCGAGGTCCACGCGATCATGGGCCCCAACGGATCGGGCAAGTCGACCCTGTGCCACGTCCTCACTGGCAAGGAGGGCTACGAGGTGTCGGGGACCGCCTCGCTCGATGGCGAGGATCTGCTCGGATTGACGGTTCCCGAGCGGGCCGAGTTGGGGCTACTCCAGGCGTTCCAATACCCGGTCGAGGTGCCCGGGGTCTCGCTCAGCGAGTTTCTGCACGAGATAGGCGATGCCCGGGGCATCGACCCCGCCGAGATGGACGGACGCATGGAGCGGGAAGCGACGCGTTTCGAGATGGATCGCTTTCTCAACCGGGCACTCAACGACGAGCTCTCGGGCGGTGAGAAGAAGCGCTCCGAGATCTTCCAGCTAGCCGTTCTCGAGCCGCGGGTGGCGGTGCTCGACGAGATCGACTCCGGGCTCGACATCGATGCGGTGCGCGAGGTGGCGGCGGCGGTCGAGCAGATGCGCGGGCCCGATCTCGGCGTAGTCATGATCACCCACTACAACCGGATCCTCCGCTACATCACCCCCGACCGAGTCCATGTGATGGTCGACGGCCGGATCGTCGAATCCGGAGGACCCGAGTTGGCCGAGCAACTCGAGAAAGAGGGGTACGAGGGCGTTCGCCGCCGCCTCGGCATCCCCGCTCCATCGACCACACCCGAGGTCAGACCCGCCGACCTGCTCACCGACACGCCGTTTGATCTGAGTACTTAGTACTTAGTACTCAGACAGGAGCGTGGCCCTCCGCAACGATTCTCTCCCCCCGAACGGGAGGACCCGACGCCGGAGGCGGCGGGGTGGGGGGCTGGTCCATTCCCAGAGGTGCGAAGCCCGCGTGTCGGGCACCGTTGTGAGTTCGGCAGCCCCCTACCCGCTGCTCTGCAGAATGCGCGGCTGGGCCTTCCCCCGCGGAACAATCGTCTTCTTCCGTCTTCCGTCTTCCGTCTACCTGGGCTCAGCCTCCCAGTAGGCCAGATAGGTCGGGGACTTCCTCGATCACTTCGTACTGGACCATGAGGTCGGCGGTGTTGGTGATCGAATCGGTGTCGAGGGTGCCGGTGAAGGGACCGAACAGGATCTCGGCGGCGAGCTCGGGTGTGAGGCTGGTGTAGGTGGTGACGGCGTCGCGCGGCCACCTGCTCGTCGGCGGTGATCATCTCCTCGGCTGCGGTGATCGCACCTACGAAGGCCTCGATCACGTCGGGGTTCGCCTCGGCGTACTCGGTGGTGGTGAAGTAGGCGGCGATCTCCATCCCCGGCTCGGTGCCGAGGTAGTTGTAATCCACCACCTGTGCACCCTCGGCGGAGGCGATGGTGACGAATGGTTCGACTACCCAGATCGCCTCGACTTGTCCTTCGGCGAGGGCAGCGGGCATGTCGGGGAACCCGAGTTCGATGAACTGAAGACCCGATGTGTCCACGTCCTGGCCGTCGAGCGAGGCGCGGATGGTGACCTCGCCGATGTTGGCCAGCGTGTTGACCGCGATGGTCTGCCCGGCGAGACCGGAGGCGTCCGATATGTCGGAGTCCGCACCGACGAGGACGGCGCTCCAGTCGGGCTCCTCCTCATTGGCCTTCATCCCACCGGTCAGACGCCTGGAATTGGATGCCGGCAGCGGTGGCGTTCACCAGCGACACGACGTTGGAGAATCCGATCTGGAACTCGCCGGCCTCGACACCGGGGATGATGGCGGCACCGCCTTCGGCGAGCGTCGGGGTGACCTCGAGGCCGGCCTCTTCGAACAGGCCCTGCTCGATGGCGACGTACAGCGGGACCACGTCGGTGATCGGGATGACGCCGACGGCGAGAGGTGTCAGATCACCACCGGCCCCGGCGGTGGTGTCGCGCCCCGGCGGTGGTGTCACTGGCCGCCCCAGTGGTCTCGGTTCCGGCTGCGCTGGTCGCTGTGCCGCCGTCGCCACCACATGCGGCAACGAGCGAGACCGACCATCAGGGCCATGATCACTCTGATCTGCCAGGATCCGGTGCGGATGCTCGTCATGATCCCCCTCCCTCTTCGGGTCGTTTCAGGGTGCAACCTAATGGGCACCGCGGTGGGAGTCGCGGGACTCACGGAGAGCGGATCGGATGATCGCCGCCGACAGGCCGATGACGCGGGTCCCGGGGTGGGCACTCGGGGACCGCCGGTGTGGTTGTCGTTTGGTGGTGTTCGAGGTCGCCGCCAGGTTGGAGTGGCTGCCCCCGCGCTGGTTTCCACCTCCGACCGAGATACTCGAGGCACTGGCCGACGAGGCGGTCACGGCCGAGTTCTGGGCAACGGTGTGGGCCACGCTTCGGGGCTGGGCGATGGGTCTCGGCATCGCCGCGATCTGGTGGCGATACCGGTGGGGATGCTGATAGGCGCCATTCCCTTCCTCTACCGCCAGGTGCGGGTCGTGATCGAGTTCCTCCGGCCGATACCATCGGTGGCGCTCATCCCGGTCGCCGTTCTGCTCTTTGGCACCGGATTCGGCGGGAAGGTCTTTCCTCGCCTCGTTCGCCGCCACCTGGCCGCTGCTGTTCCAATCGATGTACGGGGTCCAGGACGTCGACCCGGTGGCTCGTGATACGGCCCGCGCCTACCGGCTCGGCCGGGTGCGTCAGGCTCTGTTGGTCACCCTGCCCAGCGCCGCCCCATACATCGCAACCGGGCTGCGCGTGTCCTCGGCGGTCGCCCTCATCCTGGTGGTGACCGGTGAGTTGGTCATCGGCTCCGCCGGTGTCGGCAATGCAATCGCGGTGGCGAGGAGCGGCGGCGACGTGGCGGTGGCGTACGCGTACATCGCCGTCGCCGGATTGATGGGGCTTGGGCTCAATACGCTCTTCAAGATCGTGGAGCGCCCCGTGCTCCACTGGCACCCGGGGCAGCGCCGATGAAGTGGAGGAGCGTGCTGGCCGACGTGGCGAGGTTCGGGGTCTTTCTCCTGCTGTGGCAGTTGGTGGCTCTGGCGCTCGACTCGGCATTCCTTCCGCCGCTCGGGGAGGTCTTCACCGCGTTTGCGGACAGCTTCATCTTCGAGCGCATTTGGAGTGACGTGGTGCCGAGCATCGGCCGAATGGCTGCGGGATACACCATCGCAGCGGTGGTGGGTATCGGCGCCGGGTTGTTGATCGGGTCCAACTGGGTGGTACGCCGCACCACCGGACCCGTCACCGAGTTCCTCCGCGCCATCCCGCCGCCGGCACTCCTCCCCTTTGCCATGCTCGTGTTCGGGTTCGGGTTGTCGATGAAGGTGTTCGTGATCGCGATCGGATGTGTGTGGCCGATCCTGCTCAACACCGTGGACGGGGTTCGCGGTGCCGATCCCATGTTCAACGAGGTGGCCCGTGTCTACAGGCTCGACGAGCCGTTCCCGGCTGCGCCGGGTGGTGATCCCGGCGGCGGCACCCCAGATCGCCGTCGGGCTCAGGGCGAGCCTGTCCATCGCGTTGATCCTCATGGTGATCAGCGAGATGGTGGCCAGCACCAACGGACTCGGCTACTTCGTTCTGCAGGCACAGCGGACTTTCCGTTGGATGACATGTGGGCTGGGATTCTGATGCTCGGCATCGTCGGGTTCTCCCTCAATGCGCTCTTTGTCGCAGCGGAGAGACGAGTCCTCGCTTGGCACCGCGGGATGCGCGCCGCAAGTGATGCGAGCGCCGAGCCGGTCGAGGCCGTTTCCGAGGTGGCGGCCTGATGCTCGAGGTGAGTCATCTCCGGGTCGTGTACGGGTCGGGCAGCGATGCGGTGGAGGCGATCGGTGATCTCTCACTCACGGTGGGCGAAGGGGAGTTGGTCTGCGTCGTCGGCCCATCAGGATGCGGCAAGAGCACCCTGCTGCGCTGCCTCTCCGGACTGATGGCCCCGACTTCCGGAGAGGCCAGCCTCGACGGTGAGCGGATCACCGGTCCTCCGGAGCGGATGGCTCTCGTCTTCCAGCAGTACGGCCGGTCTCTTGTTCCCGTGGATGACGGTCCGGGCCAACGTGGATATCCCGCTTCGCGCCAAGGCGTTGTCATCTTCCGACCGGAGGGGTCTGGTGGAGGAGATGGTCGGCGCAGTCGGGTTGTCGGATTCGCTCGATCGGTATCCGTGGCAATTGTCCGGAGGGATGCAGCAGAGGGTGGCGATCGCGCGTGCCCTCGCCTACCAGCCGGAAGTCCTGATGATGGATGAACCGTTCGCATCGGTTGACGCCCAGACCCGGGCAGAGTTGGAGGACCTGCTGCTCCGGATCTGGGGTGAGTTCGGTGTCACCGTCCTCTTCGTCACGCACGACGTGGACGAGTCGGTCTACCTGGGCGACCGGGTGGCGGTGCTCTCCAAGTCGCCGAGCCGGGTGAGCGAAGAGGTGGTTGTGGACCTGCCGCGCCCCCGCGACCAGTTGACCACCAAAGCCGACCCTCTTTTCAGCGACCTGCGCACCAGGGTGCTCCGCTCGATTCGCCAGGGGGGGCCTCTGAGCGGGGAACCGCTGGTCGAACGATGAGACTGGCGACCGTCCACTGGGGCGATGGCCCGCGCCGCGCCCTCCTGATCCACGGGATCCAGTCCAATGCGGCCGGATGGTGGCGGGTCGGCCCCGCACTGGCGGAAAAGGGCTTTGCGGTGACTGCCCCCGATCTCAGAGGTCACGGCACCAGCCCCAATCCTGCCGACCACACCTTCGACTCCCATGCCACCGACCTGATCGAGTTGGGAAGTGGCTGGGATCTCGTGCTGGGCCACTCGCTCGGGGGTGCCCTGGCGCTGGTTGCGATCCGACTCGATCCGGGTTTTGCCACCCGGCTGGTGTTGGAGGACCCGGCGCTCGCCGTCTTCGACCCCGACCAGGCTCTCCATCAGCTCAGTCAACCGTTCGGCGTCGAGGTGACCCCGGAGTGGGTGGCACACCACAACCCGACCTGGCACCCCGAGGATGTCCGGATCAAAGTCGAGTCACTGAGCGAGACATCGCAACAGGTCAGCGAGGCGATCGTCCGGCAGAACGAGTACTGGAATGTCTTGGCCGAATTGGCCGCGCTCACCATCCCCACGCTCGTGTTGGGCGCCGATCCCGAGTTGGGGGCCCTCGTTCCGCCTGCCCTCGGCGAGGGCCTTCCCGGGTTGAACGAGAACGTCCGGTTTGTCTCGGTTCCCGGTGCTAGTCACTCGATGCACCGTGATGAGTTCGCCGCATTCATGGGCGAGATCTACCGGTTCCTCGGCTAACCATGCCGCGCGTACCCTGGAACGGCCAGAAGGAGGAGCATGGAACAGTCCCGGGTTGAGCGCGATTCGATGGGCGAGGTGGAGGTGCCGGCCGGTGCCTACTACGGGGCGTCCACCCGTCGCGCCGTGGACAACTTCCCCGATCTCCGGGATCCGCTTCGGTCGGCGGTTCATTTGGGCTTGGGGCTCATCAAGGGATCGGCCGCCACTGTCGCCGCGGAACATGGCATTTCTCGCCACCGAAGAGGCCGAGGCGATCCGCGCTGCTGCCGACGAAGTTATGGAGGGGGCGCTCGACGACCACTTCCCCATTGACGTTTTTCAGACCGGGTCTGGCACGTCCACCAACACCAACGCCAACGAGGTGATCGCCAGACGTGCCCGGGAGCTGCTCGGCGAGATCGACGGCCGCCGGGTTCACCCCAACGACCACGTCAACTACGGGCAGTCTTCCAACGACGTCATCCCAACGGCCATCCATGTCGCAGCCGCCGCGGCGGTTTCCGAGGATCTCATGCCGGAATTGGAAGCGTTGGCCGGTGCTCTGCGGTCCAAGGCCGAGGAGTTCCGCAACGTGGTCAAGTCGGGGCGGACACACCTGATGGACGCCACCCCGGTCACCCTCGGCCAGGAGTTCAGCGGCTACGCAACTCAGATAGCGAAGGGTTCGGAACGTCTCCGCAAGGTCCTTCCCGAGTTGGAGGAGCTTCCCCTTGGCGGCACGGCCGTGGGTACCGGAATCAACGCTCCCGATGGCTTCGCCGCAGCAGTGATCGAGCTGTTGGCGGAGCGAACCGGGTTGTCATTCCGCGAGGCAGAAGACCACTTCGAGGCGCAAGCGGCGAAGGACGCCACGGTGATGTCTTCCGGAGCCATAAAGACGGTTGCCGTGTCGATGTTCAAGATCGCCAACGACCTGCGGTGGCTCGGCTCGGGCCCGACCTCGGGTCTGGCCGAGATCCGGATCCCCGACCTCCAACCCGGCTCTTCGATCATGCCGGGCAAGGTCAACCCGGTGATTCCCGAGATGGTGATGCAGGTGGCCGCGCAGGTGGTGGGGAACGACGCCACGGTCACCTGGGCGGCGGCCAACGGCAACTTCGAATTGAACGTGATGATGCCGGTCCTGGCTCACAATCTGCTCCAGTCGATTGGATTGCTGACCGTCGGCAGCCTCAGGGCTGCGTCGACGGTGCGTGGCGGGGATCACAGCCGACGAGGACCGTGCCACCGAGTTGGTCGAGCGGAACGTGATCGTCGTCACTGCGCTCAATCCCCACATCGGATACGACAACGGTGCGATGGTGGCGAAGGAGGCGCTGGCCACGGGTCGCAGCGTCCGCGAGGTGGTGCTGGAAAAGGGTCTCTTGTCCGAGGATGAGCTCGACGCCGTTCTCGATCTGAGGAAGAATGACCGAAGGTGGGGTTCTCTGAGAGGACCTCAGTCCTCGCGCTCCTCGATGTCCCAGCCGTCATTCCAGCGGACCCTCACCTCGGACTTGGAGTCGTCGCTCTCGAATTCGACCCGCACCTCGTCGGGACCCGCCGTCGTCCACCTCGACCGTCGTAGCCGGGGTTGGGGACCGCCGAGACCAGCGACACCGACGCCTCCCGACGCCTCGACGACCACGGTTCCCCCCGACACCGACACCGTGCGCCGCTCGGTTGTGGCCGGGGGAGTGGTATCGGGAGTCGATGTCGAGGTGGTCGAGGTCGATGTCGAGGGGGACGACGTCGAGGTCGTCGAGGTTGAGGAAGTCGAGGAGGAGCCCGAGGTCGATGGGGTCGAGGACGAGGAGCCCGAGCTGCATCGGTGGTGGTCGTCTGGCGTGGCCGGTTTGCCGAGGTGTTGGTGGTGCTGGTGCGGCGTGGCCGCTCGGTCGAGCTGCTGGTCACCGACTCCGAGTCATCGGCCACGGCCTCCACCGGGAACACCGGCTGCTCGGAGACGTCGTTGTCGGCGGCGTCCACGGCGCGCCATGCCACGAAGGTGGCGGCGGCTGTCACGACCAACCACAACAGGACGAGACCGAGGCGGCGCATCGCGTCAGTGTCCCAGCTGGCGGTGGCAACATACGTCAAGGAACGGTCAAGGTCTCGTCAACCGGGCCCAGCAAAGCGGAACCCCACCTATAACCTGATGACATGGCCGCCGTGGTGTTGGTCGAGGACGACCTGGAGATACGCAATCTGGTGGCCCGCGTGCTCGCCGGTCATGGCCACGACGTGGTCTCGGCGGCAACCGCCATGGAGGGTCTCGAAGCGGCGGTAAAGGGTGCTCCCGACCTGGTGATCCTCGACCTCGGGCTTCCCGACCTCGACGGTTTCGAGCTGCTCAAGATGATCCGTGCGGTCAGCGCGGTGCCGGTGATCGTGGCCACCGCCCGTGGTGTCGAGGACGAGATCATCCGGACTCTCGATGCGGGTGCCGACGACTATCTGGTCAAGCCATTCGGCGCCCGTCAACTGGAAGCCCGGGTCAGAGCGGTACTCCGTCGCCGTGGCGAGGATGCCGAGCCGGTGACGATCGTTGGTGGGCTGACCATCGATCCTCGTTCCCGTCAGGCTCGGCTCGATGACCAGGAACTCGAGCTCACTCCGAAGGAGTTCGATTTGCTGCTCTTCCTGGCGGAGCGCGCCGGCGAGGTGGTGACCAAACGGGAGATCCTGGCCGAGGTGTGGCGCGAGCCGTACGGCGGCGCCGATCGCACCATCGACGTGCATCTCTCCTGGCTTCGCAAGAAGTTGGGGGAGAGCGCCGCCGACCCCCGCTACCTGCGCACCGTCCACGGCGTGGGCATCAAGCTGGTCGACCCGGGCGGCTGAATGCGCAAGCAGCTGGCGTTGGTGAGTCTCGCCGTGACCTCGTTGGTCGTCGTAGCAATCACCTTGCCGTTGGCGTTGCTCTACAAGCGCCAAGCCGAAGATCGGGCTGTGGTTGCCGCCGAGCGGCGGGCACAAGCGGTGGCGGCCGACGTCGCGGTTGCCGCAGGACCCGAGCTGGATCGCGGTGCCATCGACGAGGTGGTGCTCTCGTCCGACGGCATAGGGGAGTTGTCGGTGATCTTGCCCGACGACGAGGTCGTCGGAGTGCCCGTCCCGGTCACGGCCGCCGTTGCCCGGGCCCGCCAGGGTCTGGCTTTCCGAGCGGACACGGGAGAGGTGGTCGTACCCGTGGTGACCGCCGCGGGGACCGCGGTGGTGCGGGTGGCCCTGCTTCCCGACGACCTGACGCAAGGGGTACGAGGAGCCTGGCTGGTCCTCGGGCTCCTCGGTTTGGGGATGATCGCACTGGCAGTGGTCGTGGCCGACCGGTTGGGCCGCTCGTTCGTCCGTCCAGTGGGGGAACTGGCGGTCACCGCCGAACGGCTCGGCGCCGGCGAGATGGAAGCGCGGGTCCGACCAGAAGGTCCACCCGAGGTGGTCGAGGTGGGCGAGGCTCTCAATCAACTTGCGGGCAGGGTGGAGATGCTGCTCGCCGCCGAGCGGGAGTCGGTCGCCGACCTGTCACACCGGTTGCGCACCCCGCTCACTGCATTGCGGCTCCGCGCCGAGGCGATCGACGACCCGGAGACAGCCACTGCCCTGCTCGCCCAGGTGGATCGGTTGCAGTGGGCGGTGGACGAACTGATCAACACGGCCAGGCGCGGCAGCAGAGCCGTCACCGGCGTCGATCTGGGTCTGGTGGCGCGCAATCAGTCGGACTTCTGGCTGGTCCTCGCCGACGAGCAGAGTCGCAACTTCCGCATCGACCTGCCGGCGTCACCGGTGGTCGTGGAGGCCGATGCGTCCGAGGTTGCAGCCGTAATAGACGCCTTGGTGGGGAACGTCTTTGCCCACACCCCTCCGGGGACCGATTTCGAACTCGAGGTGCGGGACGAGGACGACATGGCCGTCCTCTCGATCGATGACGCCGGTCCCGGGTTTCCGGACCAGGCGGTGATCGGGCGCGGTGAGAGCAGAGCTGGCTCCACCGGTCTCGGCCTGGACATAGCCCGCCGGTTCGCCGAGGAGAGCGACGGGGAGCCTCGCCGTGGGAAGGTCGCCCCTCGGCGGGGCCAGGGTCGAGGTCCGACTCGTCAGTCGGTTGCCGACACCGTCTCCCAGCGTGACCGCATCGCCTCGATCTCCAGCGGCGTGAAGAGGTGCTTCACCAGGCGCGATCCGTAAACCGCGTTCGAGTTGCTCGGGGGCAAGATGGAGCTTCTCCCGGAATAGGGCGTAGATCGAGGCATGCTCCCTACGGTCGGCGACGTTCCCCGAGACGAGCTTGATCCCCGGCAGCGCCCAGGAACTCCTCGAGTGCCTCCTGCCCGACCCGGTCGAGGTCGGCGGTCCGGATCAGCAGGAGTCGGGCCCGTTCGCCCTCGTAGATCTGCCATCCCCGCTCGGGAGAGAAGGGGGTGGCGAAGATGTCGACACCGAACACGGGCGCCATCTCCAGGTCGAACCAGTGGAGAGGATCGACATCGAGCCGGGCCAGACCACCCGGGTCGAGCACATGTTGCTCGAATAGGGGACCCAACTCGGCGAGTAGCTCGTCGTCGGAGAGCTGCTTGTCGTCGCTCGAACCAGTCGTAGCCGATCGGCACTTCCAGCTTCTCGAAGAACAACGAGACATTGCGCGCCACTGGGTCGCGCACCAGGGTGATGACATCCCACCGCTTGCTCCGGTTTCGGGTCACCGCGGCCCCGACGATCTGACCGTCCCAGATGAACGGGGGATGCCACCAGATCTCGGGGAGTGGGGTTCCCTGGTAGGCAGCCTGGGAGGCTGCCAGCAGCCTCGTCTCCCTCTCCAATTGGTTGCGGGTCAGGAAATGGGTGTGGATGACCGAGCGCTCGTCCGAGATGCGCGGATCGGCGGCGAGAGAACGCAGCACGGTCTGCGACCCAACCTTCCCCATCTGGTGGACGATGATCGGGTTTCGCCGCAGCCCCCGTCGGGTGTTGACCTGGCGCCGCATCCATCGCACCGGGGTGCTGTGGGCGATACCACTGGGACCTTGGGGGGCGGAAATCGGTCATCCGGTGACGGTAGAACGGAAGTCGGAAGTCGGAAGTCGGAAGTCGGAAGGGAAGGAATCCCTCAGCTGATGGTGGTCGGTGGTGGCTGCCGGTTGGGCGGAAGGAGAGCCGACAACCACCACCTAACCAATGCGTGCTATCCGATCTCGAGCCGCAGTTCGGAACCGTGGAACTGGAGCCGGAACTCGATGTCGTCGTCGCCCCGCTCGAACTCGACCCGCACCCGGTCGCCGCCGGCGTCCTCGACTTCGAAATCCCAACCAGAGTTGGCGCTTACGTCGAGCAGCATCGAACTGACCATCGGAGATCCTCACGGTGACACTCCCGGCGCTCTCGACCTGATAGGTCACCGAGCGATCGGTCGGAGGGGTCTCTTCGCGCACCGTCGTGCTCGTCGTGTCGTCGTCGATCGTCGTCGAGGTGTCGTCGTCGGAGGTGGTCGAAGTGACGTCATCGTCGAGGGTGGTGCTGGTCGCATCGTCATCGTCGATGGTGGTCGACGTGTTGTCATCGTCGTCGAACGTCGTGCTCGTCACGTCGTCATCGATGGTGGTTGATGTGTTGTCGTCCAACGTCGTCGACGTGTTGTCATCGAACGTCGTCGAGGTGGCGTCATCGTCCACGGTGGACGACGTGGCCCCTGTCGACGATGTCACCGAGGATGAAGTGACCGAGGAGACCGACGATGACGTCGTCGATCCGTTGATGCGCCGTACCCGGGTGACCAGATCACCGTTGGCGAATTGGGCGACGAACACCCGGCGAGCCGGTCCCTTGACGAACTCCACCCGGACCTTGGGACCGGATTGGCGGACGACCTTCGGCGTCCAACCCTCGACGCGCTGGATCGAGACGACCGTGATGCGTCCGCTCTGCACGGTGACGGTGACGGCGCCTGCCTCGGCAACCGAGAAGCTCCGCTCAGCGGCGTCGGTCGCGGTGGCAGCGTTCCCGTTGTCTTGGAGCGCCTGGCTGATGCCGACGCCGAGAATCGCAAGCACGGCGGCTGCCGCCAATGCGATCAATCCAACTCTCTTCACGCTGTCCTCCTGATCTGGGACCACCACCGTCCCATACGGCCCGTTGCGGGCGCATCAGAGAGAAATCAACGTGATGTCATGTCTCAGCCCCCGTTGACCGAGGAGAGGGCCTGTTCGAGCGTCGCCCAGGGGAGCCCGGCGCACTTGATGCGGACCGGGAACTTGCGTACTCCCTGGAGTGCGCTCAGGTCACCAAGATCGGGGTCCGGTTCTCCATCGTCCGTCGATCGACATCATCTGGTGGAAGCGCTCGGCCAGGGATTCGATCTGGTCAACCGACTTACCGATGATGGCATCGCCCATCATCGAGGCCGACGACTGGCTGATCGAGCAGCCCTGGCTGCGCACCGACACGTCGGACACCACCCCGTCGGCTATCTGCAGGTCCACCTGAACCTCGTCCCCGCAAAGTGGATTCACCCCTTCGGCGTGCGCGTCGGGGTCCTCTATCTCACCCCGATGCCTCGGATTGCGGTAGTGGTCCAGGATCACCTGTCGATAGAGCTCGTCCAGCGCCATGCGGACAACAAGGTAACCGGGGCATGCTTAACGCTCGCTCTGGGAACCGCTCCGCCTCCCGGTGAGGGACGGCTGTACGGGGGAGGGTGATTGCCGTCGGGGCCAGTCACCCCTCCGCTCGGGCTTCGCTACGCAGCCTCCCCCTCGCCGGGGTTGGCGACTGCATCCGTGCGGTTCTCAACTCCGAAAAGCTCGGCGGCGGTGCCGAGACCGGCGATCAGGGCGTCGATGTCGTCGGTGCCGTTGTAGACCGAGAAGGAGGCGCGGGCGGTTGCGGGGACACCGAGGGCGCGCATCAGGGGTTTGGCGCAGTGGTGTCCGGCGCGGATCGCCACGCCGTGCTCGTCGAGGATCGTCGCCAGGTCGTGGGGGTGGATGTCGCCCATGGTGAAGCTCACCGCTCCTCCGCGCTGGTCGGGGTCGGTTGGTCCCTGTATCGCCACGCCCTGGGTGGCGCACAGTTGTTCCACGGCGTATGCGGTGAGGTCCCGGTCGTGGGCGGCGACGACGTCCATTCCGATCTCGTCGAGGTACTCGATCGCCGCCACCATGCCGACAGCCTCGGTGATCGGTGGTGTGCCCGCCTCGAAGCGGTGGGGGATGGGCGCCCAAGTCGCTCCTTCGAGGGTGACGTCGCTGATCATCTCGCCACCGCCCTCGAAGGGCTCGAGTTCCTCGAGCGCCTCCTGACGACCCCAGAGAACGCCTATGCCGGTCGGACCGAGCATCTTGTGCGACGAGAAGGCGAAGAAGTCAGCCCCCATTGACTCCACGGAAACCGGGCGATGGGCGACCAGTTGTGCGCCATCGACGACGACCCGGGCGCCGATCGTGTGAGCCGCATCGGCGATGGTTCGAACGTCGGGGATCGTCCCCAGCACGTTGGACATGCCGGTCACTCCTACCACCTTCACCCTCTCGTCGATGAGATCGAGGGTTGCGCCGAGATCGAGAAGCCCATTCGGGTCCAGCGGGGCCCAGACGACCTCGGCGCCGGTGAGGCCGGCGATCATGTGCCAGGGGACGATGTTGGCGTGGTGCTCCATCAGGGTCAGCAGCACCCGGTCGCCAGGCCGTAGACGACGCAACCCCCACCCGAACGCCACCGAGTTGAGCGCCGTCGTTGTTCCCCGGGTGAAGATGACCTGGCCAGAGGATGCTGCTCCCGATGAAGCCCGCCACCGTGTCTCGGGCGTGCTCGTAGGCCTCGGTGGCACCGAGCGAGAGCCGGTAGGCCCCGCGGTGCACGTTGGAGTATTTGGTGCGGAGGAACTCATCCATCGCCTCGATGACCACGGCGGGCTTCTGCGCCGATGCAGCCGAGTCGAGGTAGACGAGGCGATGCCCGTTGCTCGGCTGCGCCAGAAGCGGGAAGTCGGCGCGCCGGGCGGAGAGATCGCTCATGCCGTGGCGGTCACCCCATTGCGGAACGACTCGTAGCCCTCGATCCTCGAGGTGCTTGGCCAGATCCGGCCCGCCGCTCTCCACTACGCCCCGTCGTACGAAGATGTGGACGTGGTCGGGAGTGATGTGCTCGAGCAGTCGCTGGTAGTGCGTGATGATGAGGAAGGCCCGGTCGGGGCCGGTGAGCCCTTTCACCCCTTCGGCAACGGTGCGCAGGGCATCGATGTCGAGTCCTGAGTCGGTCTCGTCCATCACCGCCAGTTCCGGTTGAAGCACTGCGAGTTGAAGTACCTCATTGCGCTTCCTCTCACCACCGGAGAAGCCTTCGTTGAGGTACCGGTCGGCAAAGGTGGCGTCCATGCCCGAGGCTGCGCATCGCATCCATGACACGCAGCCGGAGTTCGAGCACCGTGTAGTCCACCCCGTCGCGGTTCTTCAGTGCGGTGCGGAGGAACTGGACGACCGAGACCCCTGGGACCTCCTCGGGGTACTGGAAGGCGAGGAAGAGGCCGCGGGTCGCCCTGTTGTTGGAGCGGCATGGCGGTGATGTCCTCGCCCTTGAAGGTGATCGAGCCGTCGGTCACGTTGAATCCGGGGTGGCCCATCAGCACGTTGGCCAGCGTGGACTTGCCCGAGCCGTTCGGTCCCATCAGCGCATGGACCTCGCCACGTTCGACGGTGAGGTCAACTCCCTTGAGGATCTCGTGGTCGCCGACTCTGGCGCGCAGGCCTTCGATGCGGAGAAGGGGGGCATCCATTTCCACCATCAGGGTAGTGCAAATCCGGATTCAACTGCCGGCGGTGGTGGAGGCAGGTGACTCACCAGGCTCCACCAGGGTCACCTCGTATTCGCTGGTGACCGACGCATCGGCGTCGAAGCCCGACCATTTCGGTTCCGCCCTCGTCGGGGAGCCGGACGACGATCGTGGCCGCCACGGTGCCGTCGCTCTCCGAGTGCGGTGATCAGTCCCCGTTCGGGGTCGAACCGGTTCGTGGTGCCGAGGTCGGCTGGTCACCGCTCACGGTGAACTCCAGTTGCTCGAGCATCTCCTCGGCCTCGGCGTCACTGCCCGCTGCCGCCCCGAACAGCTCGGCGAGCATGTCGGTGAGCGAGACTGTCGAACGCCGAAACGGTGGTGGTCGAGTCGATCACCACCAACGTCTCCTCCATCCCCGTGATCTGATTGGCGGTGGTGTACGCCACCTCCTCACCGAGGAGGTCGAGCGTCTGCTCGTTGCTCCACTCGTCGCCCACGGCCAACTCGGTGTCGGGGAAGGTCGGGTCCAAGCGGCCCTCGAAGGGGATCACCGGGGATGAGTCCCTCGAGCGAGGCGAGCGGATTGGCCAGTCCCTTCCAACCCGCCCACATCCGGCGCAGCCTCGACCACGTTGCCCTGAAGGTCCATGACCACGGTGACGGGCGGAAGCTCGCCCTCCGACATCTGCAGTTCCGGGGGTATGTCCTCGCCGAGGTCCTCGCCGTCGAGGGTCCCGCTGACATCCACGGTCTCCATCGAGCTGGTGATGGTGAGTTCGATGGTCCCCTCCTCCTCGCCCGCCGCCACCTCGTACACCACGGTTCCCTCTCGGGTGGTGGTGACGTCAGCGTTCTCCGGGATGGGGGAATCCTCGGCCGGGAGGTCGCCGGCGACGGTCCCATCAGAGTGACACCGACTGGGTGGAGATCACGTCGTATGTGTACGTCGAGCCCGGGTTCGTAGCCGTAGCTGAGCTCACCGAGCGAGGCGGGGATGGTGGTCGCCGATTCGCCGCCGGCAGAGCCGCCGCAAGCGGCCACGACCACGAGACAACGACCATGAGGAAGAGCTTGCGCATGCGAAGACCTCGGAGGAGGAGGGAGGCCCGAGTGTAGGACCGATCGGTAGGTTCGCCAGCCGTGGCCGAACCATTACCTGCCGCCAGCCGCCGCGTCCTCGACCGGGCCCGAGAGCTCGGATCGAGATCGAGAATCGAGCGGTTTCCGCAGGGCACCCGTACGGCTGCCGACGCCGCTGCCGCCGTCGGCTGCGAGGTGAGCGCCATCGTGAAGTCGCTGGTGTTCATGGTGGACGACCGACCGGTGGTGGCCCTGGTCCCCGGCGACCGGCGGCTCGACCCGACCGCCCTGGCCAAGGTGGTGTCGGGGAGCGACGTCCGCAGGGCATCACTCGACGAGGCGCGAGCCGCCACGGGCTACGCCGCTGGGGGGACGCCTCCTTTCGGTTACCCGGGGCCGGTCCAGGTGCGTCGCCGACCTCGGGCTACAGCGGCACGACGATGGTGTGGGCGGCGGGTGGGACGCCCGACACGGTCTTCCCGATCGACCCCACGGTACTGGTCGAGGCGGCCGGTGCCATCTGGGCACCGGTGACTTGAGGTCTCAGCTCTCGAGCACGGCGACGACAGCCTCTAGCGGCGCCAGGTCGGTTAGGTCGAGGTGCTGCAGGTAGAGCTTTTCGACTCCGACCCTCTCGAGAGATGAGATCGTCTCCCGCACCTCGTCGGGAGTTCCGATCGGTAGCCCCGCCGCCTTCCATCTCTCCTCGATCCGCTCAGGTGGCCTCCCCACCGCCTTTGCCGTCGCCTCGAGCACCACCCGGTAGGCACCGGGTCGGCACCGGTGACGACCGGCCCCATGACCGAGACGGTGATCGACCGCGGGATCCCGCCCCGCTTCCTCAGCAGCGGCACGCATCGTGGCGATCTTCGGTCCGATCTCGTCTGCCGGTGCCAGCCCGTGGTTGAACTCGTCGGCGTATCGACCGGCGAGCGACGGGGTCCGGCGAGGACCGCCACCGCCGACCATGAGCCTGACGCCACCTGGCCGGGGCTCGGCATCACCGGAGAAGCTGTAGTGCTCGCCTTGGAACGACCCGCCATCGAAGGCGGCCCTCACATAGCCGAGCGCCTCTTCCAGCACGGTCGAACCGTTCGCCGGTCGATGGGAAGTCGAGCCCGAACGCGGAGTGCTCATGCTCCTGCCATCCGGTCCCGATCCCGAGGTCGAGCACGGCCGCCGGACATCTCATCGATCGTCGCCGCGCTCTTGGCGATCACCGCAGGGTGCCGGAACGTGATCGGGCTCACCAGGATCCCGAGCCTGATCCGGTCCGTCTCCCGGGCCAGCCCTCCGAGCGACACGAAGGCGTCGGTGGTCGGTGCCGACCGCCCGTCGGCGTTGCCGTAGTGGTCCGAGCGGGCGAACGAGCGCATTCCAGCCGCTTCCGCCCATCGCACCGCGGCCAGCAACTGCTCGTAGCTACCGCCGATCTGCGGCTCGGTCATCAGCGCGAGCTCCATGGGGGCCTCCTCGTTTTACGTGGGGAGGGTATTCCCTGGACGGCAAAGACGGAAGGCGGAAGACGGAAGGAAAGGCGAATCGGTCAAGGCGCTCCGATTGGTTCGACCCCAATCACCAGCCGCGGTGGCGCCATTCTTCGATGTGGGGGCGCTCGGTGCCGATGCTGGTGCCTTCTCCATGGCCGGGAAAGACCAGGGTCTCGTCGGGGAGGACGAACAGCCGCCGATCGAGGCTGTCCATGATCTGGGGGAAGCTCGAGTAGTCCCACCGGGTCGCACCTGGACCTCCCGGGAACAGTGTGTCGCCCGAGAAGAGTTGCGGGGGCATCACAAAGCAGCATGACCCGGGCGTGTGGCCCGGGGTGTGCTCGACCCGCAACCGGAGGCGACCCACGCGTCATCTCCTCGCCGTCGGTCAGGGGGACATCGGGCGCCATCTCGGCGATCTCGGTGTCGGCGGGGTGCATCCGGAAAGGGATGCCGAGCGCTTCTCTCACTTCGTCCACCGCACCGACATGGTCAAGGTGACCGTGCGTGGTGAGGATGGCGCCCACCGTCCAGCCGGCGGCAGCCTCGAGGATCGCCGGCGCCTCGGCTGCGGCGTCGATGATCACCATGTCACCTGTCTCTGGGTCGCCCACCAGGTAGACCCTGTTGTCGTACGGGCCGAGGGCCAGCCGCACCACGTACCTGTCCGGTTCATCGAGTATCACGACAGAAGACATGGTCGGGCACCGTAATGCCCGGGCACCGGGTGCGGTCGCCCGGCATTACCTTGGAACACTCATGGCCAGGTACCGCGTCGGTCTCGAGACCCGGGATCGGATACTCGCCGCCACTCGTGACCTGCTGGCCGAGGGCGGGCTCGAGGGGGCGACGCTGAAGGCGATCTGTCAGCGGGCGGGTATCCAGCCCGGGAGCTTCTACAACCTCTTCGGCTCCAAGGACGAGGTGGTCCTCACCGTGGTCCGCCAGGCGATAACCGCGGTAGACCCCGACCCGAGTGGCACCGGGACCGATTCCGTGTCAGACCTCGTCGCCGCCTACGTCCGCTTCATCACCGAGGAGGAGCCGCTGGCAAGGGTGTACCTGCGGATGGCAGTCGGCGGTGCGCTCACCGACGGTGCGATGGCCGGACGGGTCCTGCGACACCACCAGGCGCGAGTGGCGCGTTTCGCCGATGCGATGGACCGTGCCTCGCTTGGTGAGGGCAACACGCTGCGAGCCGAAGCGGTGGTAGCCGCACTCAATGGATACGCCCTCCAGTCACTGCTCGACCCAGGCTTCGATTTCGCGGTACATGCCGAGCGCCTGGTTACGGAGGACGCAGGGTCGTCTCGCTGATCGGTAACCCTTGAGTGAGTGCTCAAACTTTGACGCTATGCT
The DNA here is from genome assembly GCA_963824995.1 of uncultured Actinomycetes bacterium. Lineage (GTDB taxonomy): Bacteria > Actinomycetota > Acidimicrobiia > Spongiisociales > DATADW01 > DATADW01. Next base: position 110,771 of record CAWGRK010000002.1, read on the forward strand.
CAACCTTTCAGCCAGGGAGACGGAGCGGATGGGGCACTATCGATCGAACCTGCGGGATATCGAGTTCAACCTGTTCGAGGTCCTCCGGATCCAGGACCAACTCGGCCGGCCCCCCGTTCACCGAACTCGACGAGGGGACGGTGCGTGCCGCTCTTGCCGAGATAGAGCGCCTCGCACGGAACGAGTGGGCCGCCAGCTTCGTAAGTGGCCGACCGGAACGAGTTGGTGCTCGACGACGGGGAGGTCGTCCTCCCCGACGAGATGAAGGCCAGCCTGGCGGCATTGCGTGATGGGGGTTGGGACCGCTTCGGGCTCCCCGAGGAACTTGGCGGCCACCGGGTCCCCCGGGCCGTGTTCTGGGCCACCCAGGAGCTCTTGCTCGGCGCCAACCCCACCGCCGTCTTCTATGCCTCGGGACCGCTTTTCGCCCGGCTGCTCAACGACGAGGGAACTCCGGAGCAGCGTCGGATCGCCGCACTGATGATGGAGCGGGGCTGGGCGGGGAGCATGTTGCTCACCGAGCCCGACGCCGGCTCCGACGTCGGCGCCGGGACAACCCGCGCCATTCACGTCGGGGGTGACCTGTGGCACCTGGAGGGGGTGAAGCGCTTCATCACCGGGGGCGAACACGACGGGGCTGAGAACATCATCCACTTGGTGCTCGCTCGCCCGGTCGGCGCCGGCCCCGGCACCAAGGGTCTGTCGCTGTTCATGGTCCCGAAGTGGCTTGTCGAGCCGGACGAGTCGCTGGGGGAGCGCAACGGGATCGTTGCCACCCGACTCGAGCACAAGATGGGTCTAAGGGGGTCAACCACCTGTGAGCTCACCCTCGGCGCCGATCGTACGTGTGCAGGCTTCCTCGTGGGAGGGGTCCACGACGGGATAAGACAGATGTTCCGGGTGGTCGAGCACGCCCGGATGACCATCGGGACCAAGTCGGCGGCCACCATGTCGACGGGGTATCTCAACGCCCTCGCTTATGCCGGCGAGCGGATCCAGGGCGCCGATCTCACAGAAGCGACCGACAAGTCGGCGGCGCGGGTCCCCATCATCCGGCACCCCGACGTGCGGCGCATGCTCATGGAGCAGAAAGCGACAGCCGAAGGGCTTCGTGCGCTGGTGCTCTACGCCGCTGCGGTGCAAGGGGAGGTGGAGACCGCGCCCGACGACTTGTCGCTCGCGGCCCGGCGTGACCTGTTGCTCCCGCTGGTCAAGGGCTATGCCTCCGAGAAGGCCTACGACGTTCTGTCCGGTTCGCTACAGGTTCTCGGGGGCTCGGGCTACACCCAGGACTACCCGCTCGAGCAGTACATCCGCGACTCGAAGATCGACACGGTTTACGAGGGCACGACGGGGATCCAGGCCCTGGATCTCTTCTTCCGCAAGATCGCCCGTGACCAGGGGAAGGCGATCCAGGAACTGCTCGGAGAGATCAGAGCCTTCGCAAAGGGTGGGCCTGAGGACGACCTGAGCGCAGAACGGGACCTTCTGGGAGGCATCCTCGACGATCTCGAAGCACAGCTTGGAGTGATGGTGGACCACCTCATGGCCTCGCTGGGTGGCGACCCCACCCGCATCTACTCGGTGGGGCTTCACACCAACGCCCTGCTCGCCTCGATGTCCGAGGCCGTGATCTCCTGGCAGCTGCTCCGGCATGCCGAAGTCGCCATGGCGGCGCTGCCCACGGCCACCGACGAGCGCCGTTCTACGAGGGCAAGCTCGCCGCGGCAAGGTGGTTCGTGCGCCACAGCGCCCCCCAGGTCACGGCCCGCCGCGTCGACGCTGAGTCCGAGGACGGATCGCTCATGCTGTTGGAGGACGGGGCCTTCTGAGTACTTAGTACTTAGTACTTAGTAGGAAACCCATACCTATCACCCACTACCCCCGTTCCTGAAGCACCCACGTGTTGCCGTCGGGATCGGTGAGGAAGACGAAGGAGTTCCAGCGGCCGCCGGGTCCGTCCACCCAGCCGGCGGCGTCGAAATGGCGGATTGGGCTGACCTCGACTCCCCGGCCGACCAATTCGGCTCTGGCGGCGGCGATGTCGTCAACCACGAGCTGCAGCCCGCGGAGCGAACCTGGTGGCATGTCGGCCGTGGTCAGATGGATCGAGCACCCCGATCCCGGTGGGGTCAGCTGTACCAACCGCACCTCGTCGGACACCTGGTCGTCGAGATCCACGGTGAACCCGAACTGGTCGCGATAGAAGTCGAGCGCCCTGTCGATGTCGGCGACGGGGACGGGAACGACCTCGAGCTTCCAGTCCATTGGCACCTCCTCATTTGACGGACCGAGGACATTGTGCCCCTCGGTGCGCGGGCACCGGGTCGCCTAGCATCCCGGCGCCCATGATGATCCAGCCGTGAACTTCGCTTTCAGCGACGAGCAGGAGGAGTTGCGGGCCACGGCGCGCCGCTTCCTCGAGCAGAAGGCGCCCTCGGAGGTCGTACGCCGGCTCATGGACACCGAGGAGGGGTTCGACGGATCGTTGTGGGAGGAGAACGCCGCCATGGGGTGGCAGGCGATGGCCATCCCCGAGCAATACGGCGGCGCCGGGTTCGGATTCATCGAGTTGGTGGTGCTGTCTCCAAGAGATGGGGAGGGCGCTCTACCCGTCCCCGTTCTTCTCGTCGGTGATCCTGGGTGCCTACACATTGCTCGAATCGGGTGACGAAGCACACAAGGAGAAGCTGCTCCCCGGGATCGCATCGGGGGAGCAACGGGTGGCACTCGCCATCACCGAGCCGGCGGGCCGGTGGGACGATCAGGGTATCGAACTCGAGGCATTGCCCGATTCAGGGGAATGGGTGCTGAAGGGCACCAAGTCGTTCGTGATCGACGGGCACACCGCCGACACGCTCATCGTCGCCGCCCGTACCTCGTCTGGCCCGGGTGGCCTCAGCCTGTTCGTCGTGCCCGGCGAGGATGTGGCCCGGCGTCCTCTCGACACGATGGACACCACGCGCAAGCAGGCCGAGATCACATTCGACTCGCTGCGGATCGGTGGTGATTCCCTGCTCGGTGCTGGAGGGCGAGGGATGGCCGGTGCTCACCAGGGTCCTCGATCTCGCATCGGTGGCGCTGGCCGCCGAGGCGGTGGGAGGGGCGGAACGCTGTTTGGAGATGTCGGTGGAGTACGCCAAGACACGGGTCCAGTTCGGCCGTCCAATCGGGTCGTTCCAGGCGATCAAGCACAAGTGCGCCGACATGCTTCTCGAGGTGGAGTCCGCCAAGTCGGCATCCGCCTACGCCGGTTGGGCCGCCCAGGAGGATCCGGACGAACTGGCGCTGGTGGCTCCTCTCGCCAAGTCGTACTGCACCGAGGCCTTCTTCCACTGCGCCGCCGAGAACATCCAGATCCACGGTGGGATCGGGTTCACGTGGGAGCACGACGCCCACCTCTACTTCAAGCGGGCCAAGAGCTCCGAGCTCCTCTTCGGCGATCCCGTCCACCATCGCGAGATCCTCGCCGGCCGCCTCGGGCTCTGATCGTGGCGTCGCCACGGCGCCGACCGTCTAGCGTTTGCTCGCTGTGATCCGGACGACCGAAGTGCTCGCATACGTCCTCAGTGGCGAGCATCTGCTCGTCATGGAGCAGCCGGATGGGCCGATACGCGGACTGCACGTCCCGTATGGCCCGATCGGAGAGGATGGGGACATTCGGGAAGCCGTGGTGCGCGAGGTGACGGAGCAGACAGGGCTCTTTGCCAGCATCAACGGCTATCTGGGTGTTGCCGAGTACGACATGAGCAACTACGGGCCAGCCGAGGTTCGAGAACGCCACATCTTCCAGATGGAGGCGACGCTGGACTCTCCCACCGAGCCATGGGACCACCTCGCCGGCGATGCGGCGGGTGGTGTCCGCCGGTTCTCCTGGGTCCATCTCGATGACCCCGGTCTGGAGTTGGAAGCCGGCCACGGCGCGCTGCTGGGCCGGGTGCGCCGCCCCGCCGCCTGAGCCCTAGCGTGGCGGTTCATGGCTGCTGAGGTGGTCGTCGCATGCCCTGCTGGCCGCCGTCCTCCTGGTGATGGTGGCGGCTTTGGTATGGCAGGAGGCGAAGAGGCGGGCACGGAGCGAACCCAGGGTCTATGTGATCAGTGAGGCAGTCTCATTCGTTCGCCGGCGTCTCCCCGATGAAATCGCCGCCCGACTGGACGACGCAAAGGTGCAACGGATTCTCGAGTGGGAGGTGTACTACCTACAGGGTCTGGCGGGGCCACAGGACACCGTCGCCGGGGGGGCCGACGTAGCCATCGACTTCGTGGTGACGGGAATACGGGAGCGGAACCGGGTGGAACACCGCCGCGAGGATGTCGCCGCGGTCCTGCATCTCGAAGCGGAGTACCTGCTCGCCATCGGGGCGGTGGGCTCTCCGGTGACCGATGCGCGTCACCCTTGCCGGACGGCCCCGATACCATCTCCGGAGATCTGAGTGGAGGTGAGCAGAGTTGAGGGTGCGATGCGGCGCCTGCCGCACCGAGTTCGACGTGACAGGTCCCGGCCGCTACCGGTGCGCCCGGTGCGGATCGGTCAACGAGGTCCGGGATGGCGGCGGGGCCCCTGGGCCACCAGAGGTCCCGGAGCGTCCCACGCCCCCACCGCCGGATCCACCATCACCTCGCGCTGGTTTGTCCCGACTGCTCCTTCAATTTCATAGTCGGTCAGATCGAGGTGGCGACCTGCCCCAACTGTGGCACCTCGGTGACGACTGGCGCCGGAACAGGTGAGGACGGATACAGCCGAGGAGAGACTCGGATGGCGCGTGATCGCCCGTCGCTGGGGGTTTGCCGCCTTCATGGCGGTCGCACCGAGCAGCGGTGCCGATTCGGCCGTCTCGACCCGGCGTTCACCGCCGGCGCTGATGCTCGTGGTCGGCGATCCCGTGGTGTCGCTCGCTGCATTTCGCATCTCGGGGCGCCACTGCCCGCTGACCGGATGGACCTCGGGGTATCGCTGGTAGAACCCGAAGCTGGCCTCGAGCGAGCTGAACAGGCTCGCTGTCGAGGCCGAGAGGCTCGGCTTCACCTCTCTGTGGACCAACGAGTCGACCGCGCGGGATGCGTTCGTCACTCTGACGGGGTGGGGGCACGCCACGTCGAGGGCGCGGCTCGGCACCGGGGTTTGCCCGATCTACAACCGCCCCCCACTGACTGCGGCCATGGCAGCGGCGACGCTCGCCGACTCGGTCGGGGCAGGGCGGGTGGTGCTCGGAATCGGTGCCGGGCACTCGGCTCTCGGACGGCAGTTCGGAAACGATCGGGTAATGGGTGTCGCCGGAGTCGAGGAGTACCTCACCGTGGTCAGGGAGTCTGCTCTGACGGGGAAGACGGTGGAACATCACGGAGAGCACATCCACCTCGAAGACGCCCGGCTGGGCCTTTCAATCAGCGGTGCCATCCCCGTGGTGCTGGCGGCCCTCGGTCCTCGGATGGCCGGCTTGGCAGCCCGTTCCGCCGACGGTGTGCTCCTCAATTGGTCGGGTCCCGAATGGCTCACCACTACGGCCCGGGAGCTGAGGGCATCGGCGGGCGAGCGGTCCTTTCGCATCGCCGCCTACGTACGTGTCGCCTGCCATCCCGACGGCGCCAAGGCGAGATCTGCTCTGGCCGGCGAACTGGCTTCCTATCTGCGGCTACCTGACTACCGGGCGCATATGGAGAGGCAGGGGTTCGACCCCTCGGCGGTGGACCCAGACGCCGTCGGGATCGCCGGCGACCCGGAAACGGTGGGGCAACGGCTCGAGGAGTATCGTCACCTCCCCATCGACGAGTTGGTGGTGCGTCCGGTCCCGGTGGGCGAAGCCGGCGTTGCGGCGGCTGTGGCGGCGACGGCACCACTTGGTTGAGGACGGAGTTCGGTTTGGCCAGGCTTCGCAGGTTCGAACAGCATCGGTTCGTGGGCGCCAGGGACACGATGCTGGTCTACGACTGCGACGACGACGATGACGCCTCGATCCTCGAAGGCTCGGGTGGTCGAGGACGATCTGCTGAGGACGGTGTCTGCTCTCCTCCTTCGCCCCCGACACGCTGGTCGAAGCGGAGAACCGCGGGTTCCGGCCCACGCCCCGCCCCGCCACGGTCGAACCCGACCTCTCCTGAGCCTCTATCCGGTCCCGCTTAGGCTCAGTACGTGACCCGGTTCATCGACGTCCACGTCCACCCGCCGGTGCCCGCCTTTCTCGAAGGCGCCTTTGCGCCGTTTCGCGACCAATTGGAAGGCTATTTCGGTCGTCCTTTCCCGGTCATGAGCGGCGACGAGGTGGCGGCGTACTACAGGGAAAGGGACGGGCGAGCGGTCCTGCTCGGATGGGACGCCCAGACTGCAACGCGGCGCCCCCCTTTCAGAAACACCGAGGTGGCGGAGTTGGTGGATGCCAACCCAGACGTGTTCCTCGGGTTTGGCAGCGTCGATCCCCACAAGGGATCGGCAGCGCTGGCGACGGTGCACGAAGCGGCCCGGCTCGGTCTCCTGGGACTCAAACTGCACCCACCCGCGCAGCGCTTCAATCCGACTGAACGCCGCTTCTTCCCGGTTTGGGAGGCGGCGCAGGGCCACGGGCTCGTCGTGCTGTTCCACACCGGGACCACGGGTCTCGGGGCCGGCGTCCCCGGCGGATCGGGAATCAGATTGGGGAACGCCAATCCGATGTACCTCGACGAGATCGCCGCCGAATTCCCCGGTCTGACCATCATCATGGCCCATCCCTCGTGGCCCTGGCAGGACGAGGCGCTCGCAGTCGCCCGTCACAAGACAAACGTCTTTCTCGAGTTGTCAGGGTGGTCGCCCCGGCTCTTCCCGCCGCAACTCGTCGAGGCGGTGCGCGGTCCTCTTGCAGATCGGACGCTGTTCGGGAGCGACTACCCGTTCCTCACTCCGGACAAGTGGCTGGGTGACTGGGAGCAACTCGAGATGCCCGACGATGTGACACGGGCCGTGCTCCACGACAACGCCGCCCGGATCTTCGGATTGGATGCGGTCACCTCGCGGGAGCGCCGAGACGATGCCCACGCTGTTCTCGGTCGAGGAGGCTCGGACACTGCTACCCGAGGCACGTACGCGAGAGCCGGTCGCATAGCCGCCGGCCTGGCCGAGGTGCGGGCGGGCACGACCTCCTGGCCGAGGTGGCCGGGGGAAATGGACACGACCCGGCGACGCTCGAGGACACACTCTCGGTCAGGGCGGATCTCGAGTGGTTCCGCCGCCAGGGGATCGAGATCAAAGGATTCGAGCCGCTTGCTGATCGACTTCCCTCACCGGGCCGGCGATCGTGTGGTGCTCCTCTGCTGGCAGTAGGGCGAGGACGACATCGAGTGGTGGCATGACGTCGACACGGGCTATGCCGGCCGCCGTCCTCTGAACGAACTCGGCTGAATCATGCCGCATCGGGTGCTGGTGCTCATCACCTCCGATCAGCGGCGCGGGGCCGAGGTCTTCGGTAGCCAACTCGCCGGCGGTCTCGGGGCGCGGGGTTGGGAGACCGATCTGGTGGCGCTTTCATCGGCGCCGGCATCTTCTGGAGACGGGGCCACGGTGGATGCGGAGGTCGTGGGCGACCGGGAGCGTGCCCGATTGGGTCGACTCAGCCGAGACGTGGTGATGCCGCTGCGTCGCCGGATCGATCGAGTTCCGACCCGACATCGTATTCGCCAACGGCGGCGCCACGTTGCGCTACGCCATCGCCGCCACCCGTTTGCGCCGTCGTCGCCCACTTCTCGTCTACGGGAGCATCGGGGAGCCGGCGCACTGGGCCCGCACGCCGCTATCGCGCCGTCTCCTCTCCGTCCAGCTCCGCATGACGGATTTCGTCACCGCCGTCTCCGCCGCCACCCGCGACCAGTTGCTGGGACTCGGTGTGCCTCCGGAGCGAATCGAGGTGTCACCCATCGGTGCCACGCCGATCACCACCCGAGGTCAGCCAGGACGATGACCACCCCGAGCTTCGGGTGCTGTTTCTGGGGAGCCTCACGCACCGAGAAGGACCCACTGGCGGCCCTGGAGACAGTGGAGCGGGCGGGTCGTTCTGTCCCGGTCCGGATGCGTGTGGTCGGGGGCGGCGCCCAGGAGAGGATACTCGGCGAGGAGGTGGAGCGGCGCGGTCTCGGGGCCGGAACGGTCGAGTTGGTCGGCGTTGTTGCCGATGTTCTCCCGCACCTGGAGTGGGCCGACGTGCTGATACTCACCTCGGCCACCGAGGGACTACCCGGGGCGGTACTCGAGGCGGCCTTCGCCGGGGTGCCGACCGTCGGGTTCGATGTCGGAGGAGTGAGCGAGGCCGTGATCGACGGAAGCACCGGGCGACTGGTTACCAGGGGCGACATCGATGCACTTTCGGCGGTCCTGGTCGAGATGGCCACCGACCGGACCGGACCCGGTCCATGGGCGAGGAGGCGCGCCGGGTTGCACTCGCCCGGTTCACCCTCGACGCGGCGGTCGATCGCTTCGCCACCGTCTTCAACCGTTTGCTGACACCGGACCAGGATGGTCCGGCATGAGGGTGGCTCACCTCACGACGGTGGACATGAGCCTCCGCTTCCTGGTGCTTCCCCAACTCCGGTCAGTCGTGGATCTCGGGGGCGAGGCATACGGGATCTCGGCCGAGGGGCCGTTCGTCGACGAGATAGTCGCCGCCGGTGTCCGTTTCGTCCCTTTGGAGGGCTCGACGAGGGGGTGGAGCCTTGGCGACGATCTGCGCGCCGCCAGGGCGCTGTGGGCCATCCTCCGCAGGATCCGCTCCCGACGTGCTCCACACGCACAATCCAAAACCGGGGGTGTACGGGCGGATCGTCGGGCGGCTCGCCGGCGTACCGCTCGTGGTCAACACCGTCCACGGCCTGTACGCCACCGAGGAGGACCGGCCCAGCAAGCGGCTCGTGGTCTACCTGTTGGAAGCCATCGCCTCGCGTTGCTCCGACGCCGAGTTGGTCCAGAACCCCGAGGATCTCGCCCTGCTCACCAAGTGGCACATCTCGGCCCCGAAGAAGACCGGCCTTCTCGGCAACGGAGTGGATCTGGAGCGGTTCAACCCGGAGAGGTTCGACTCCGAGGAGCGAGCCCGGATCAGGAGCGAGATCGGTGCCGGTCCCAGACGACGTCGTCGTTGGTGTCGTGGGGAGGCTGGTGGCAGAGAAGGGTTACCCCGAGCTGTTCGAGGCAGCCGAGGGGCTTGGGTGACGGATACCTGGTGCTCGCTATCGGCCCCGACGAACCGGACAAGCCCGATGCGCTCCCCCGTGAGATGGTTGCCGCCGCCGAGGCGACCGGGCGTCCGTTTCCTCGGGATGCGCGACGACGTCGATCGGCTCTACGCCGCTATGGACATCTTCGTGCTCCCGTCGCACCGCGAGGGCTTCCCCCGCTCGGCCATGGAGGCGGCGGCGACCGGGCTCCCCGTGGTGGCCACCGACATCAGAGGGTGCCGCCAGGTGGTGGCCGACGGTGAGACCGGTCTCCTCGTTCCGGTCGAGGATCCGGAGGCACTTCGCGCAGCCATCATCGCCATCGGCGAGAGCGGCGACCGGCGGCGACGAGATGGGTGTCGAGGCGCGCCGCAAGGCAGAGGCCGAGTTCGACGAGCGGCGGGTCGTCCAGATCGTCCTCGACACCTACCGGCGCGCCGGGCGAAGCAAGGGTCTGGCCCGGTTGCTCCCCGAGGCGACGCCCGGTTCACCTCCGCCGATCCGCCCGGCCACGGCCCGAGGACGCTCCGGTTGTCGCCGGTCTCCATGCCGAGATAGCCACCGGGTTCCTTACCCACGCTCGGGCGAGGATTCCTGCGCCGCCTCTACAGGGCGCTGATCGAATGGCCCGGCGCCGACGTGCTCGTGGCCGAGGACCAAGCAGGACCCGTGGGTTTCGTCGCCGCCACGGTGACACGCTCGGCCTTCTACCGGTTACTTCCTCAGACGTCATGGTCTGTTCGCCGCGTTCGCCGCTCTGCCCCGGCTGGTGCGGCCATCGGTGATGCGGCGGGCGCTGGAGACTCTCCGCTATGGGGGTGGAGACTCGAGCACCGTCCCCGCCGAGCTTCTCGCCGTGGCGGTGAGCGCCGAGGTCAGGGGGAGGGGGGTCGGCGGCCGGCTGCTCGCCGAGATGGAGTCGTGCTACCGCCGCCGCCGGCTCCCATCGGTCCGCGTCGTGGTCGGTGCCGACAACACGGCGTCGCTCGCCCTGTTCCGCTCGGCCGGGTTCGTGGACGCAGACGAGGTGGCGGTCCATGCCGGGGAACCGTCGGTGGAACTGGTGTGGTCGGAGTAGTCATTGCCTTTGCGGTGGCCCTGGCCTGGTGCGTCCTCTCGCTCTGGCTAGGACCGGCGCTCGGTTTCGTAGACCGGCCGGACGACGTTCTCAAGACGCATCGCACACCGGCAGTGCCTCTCGGCGGAGTGGGTGTCTTTCTAGGGGTGCTGGCCGGCTCGGTGGTGGAAGGGTTCATCTCGCCGTGGCTGGCGGTGGCGATGGCGATCCTGCTGGTACTCGGGTTGGTCGACGACCGGGCCGGGCTCGACCCACGTGTTCGGCTCCTGGTGGAGGCGGTGGCAGGCGTGGTGCTGGCGCTCGGCGCCGTCCCCGGCGGCTTTGGGCCCGTCGAGCGGGTGGTGGTGGTGATCCTGGTGGTGGCGGCGGTGAATGCGGTCAACCTGTTCGACGGGCTCGACGGGTTGCTCGGCTCGGTCGCATTGGTGACCGGGGTGGCGCTCTTCGTGCATGGGATCGATGCGGGAGGTTGGTGCCGTCGTACCGCTGTTGCTTGCAGCTACCTGCGCCGGGGTGCTCGTTCTCAATTGGCACCCGGCACGTGTCTTCTTCGGCGACAACGGCGCCTACGTCGTTGGCCTCGTCCTCGTATACGGGATGGCGACGGTTTCCGCAGGTGACGAGAGCGCACCTCGGCTGACGGTGGCGGCGTTCCTCCTCGGGGTCCCCGCCTTCGACCTCATCGTGGCCTTGCTGCGGCGACGGCTGTCGGGAGCACGGTTGTTCATCGGCGACCGCAGCCACCTCTACGACCAACTCCACGATCGAGGGATGACCATCCGCAGGGTGGCGCTGCTCGCCGCAGCCGCCCAGGTGGTGTGGGCCGGCGATGGTCATCGGTGTGGACGCCACGATGGAGGGCTGGTCGGCGGTGGCGGTGCTCGCCGTCCTAGCCGTCGGTGTGCTGGCCGGGCTGGCAGCTCTCGGCTTTGTCCGCCCCCGGCTCGTCGGCTGGCAGAAAACGGATTCTCAGACCGGGGCGGGCAGCGACTCGGGCCGGGCTCGCCCGACATCGGGCAACTCTGGCATTACGGCACGTCGGTTTGTTCCTCACCGGGCGCGGTGATCTCGCCCCAGCCGGCGCCGATCAGCCATGCGATGAGGAACGGCATCAGCTGGCTGCGCTGCCGGGCGAGGATGCCCAGGTTGAGGAACGGGCTGAACACGATGATGAACCCAAAGGTGTATGCGGCCGACATGAGCAGGATCGGTTTGTGTCGCATCCGGAAGAGGTTGCGCCCCAGCGTCGGAAGTCGCCAGATGAACACCAGCAGCAGGATGGTGCCCTCGACTCCGCTGGCGAGCTGGGCGCCCGACGCCTCGTAGATCAGGGGCCGGAAGAGGACCCGCAGGGTCGCCTCGGGGAGGTCTTGAGGCCCACGCACCGCAGAACCCTCGACCGAGGAGCCTCCGGTGTCGGTCTGGGACTCGGCGGTCGAGGCGAGCTCCTCGAGACCCTCCTCGGACAGGTCGAGCCGGAGGGTCGTGGTGAGCGCCCAGGCGGCGCCACCCATCAACCCGATGGCGAGCACCAGCGACACCGTCGCCCTCCCCAGCGAGAGCTTCTTGCCGGAGCGTCGGTTGAAGAGGAGACCGACCACGAAGGCACCGACGATGAGGGCGGCGACGTGCGCCCTGATCAAAGCCAGCATCGTGAGGGCGGTCAGCGCCAGCACCATCGGCCCCAGAGTCAGTCGTCGGTAGAGCTTGCTCAGACCGAAGGTCGCCAGCCCGATCCCGAACACCATGAGGGCGTCCTTACCGACGCTCGACGGCCAGAAGACCATCGTGGGAAGGAAGAAGATGCCGAGTCCGAGCCAGAAACGTCGCTGGCGGGGGACCACGTCGCGCACCGCCAGTAGAAGAGCAGCTGTCCGGCGAAGCAGATGATCGAGAAGATGATGAACCCGCCCAGCAGCGTCTCGGGGCTGTACATGGTGTACACCCCGGCGGTGATCAGCCTGGTGACGATTGTCCCGAAACCGACCCGGACACCCGAGGTGTCGGGATCGCCAGGGACCGGAGAGTGGCGGCGTAGTCGAGCCCGGCGTTGTGGTAGCCGACCGAGTCGCCGACCCCACCGTAGAGCAACTGGCAGCACCAGATAGCGGGCCCCGGCACCGACGATCTTGGCCAGATAGGCGGCGGGCAGCAGCAGGGGGAGCACGTGGGCATCGTCATCGTCGGCCAGCTTCTGACCCATCCAGGCGAAGAGCGGGAGGAAGAGGATGCTGATGATCAGGACCTCGGCGGCAACGCCGAAGCCGAGCGCTACGCCGACGGCAGCGGCCAGCACCGCAGCGAAACCGATCCAGAGCCATTCCTGCTTCATCGCCCGTGGCTCACAGTAACTCCAGGTCGCCCATAGCCAGGTCCCAGGTATGCGGGAGCGGTGACGTCCACGGACAAGGCGCGCAGCGGGCGGGCGACAAGCGTCAGCGCGGTGATCCTGGGCACCGGGATCAACCCGGCTGCGATTGCGGCGGAGCGCTCGGGGCTTCCTTTGGAGAACCAGCCCACCATGTAATCGGCTCGGGATCGGCGGGTCGTCTCCCGGGCGGCGGCGCCGGATCCGGGTCCGATCAACTCGGAGAGCACCAGCTCGCGGCGACCACGTCTCAGGTTGGGTCGCACCACCGGCGAGCCCTCCGGCCGATGTCACGAGGGCATACCGGGCCGTGGGGTGGGCGGTGAAGCGCCACCGCAGGTACTCGGCGGTGCGCGGGGTTCGCAGCCCGCGGGGCGGGCGGAGGGTGACCGGTGGGAATTCCTCGAGCGGCTCGCTCCCGGGTACCAGGTCTTGGGTCTCGGGGATGCCACCGGCTTGGCGTTCGCAGCATCCCGATCCCGGGGCGGACCATCACACCGATCGGCCCGACCTCCTGCCAACCCATCTTCAGGTAGCCGGCGCCTGACTTCTCGTTTGGGGTGTTGAAGACGAGGTCAACGCCATCGTCCCTCGCCGCCTCGACCGCGGCCTCGGTGAGCCTGCTGAAGATGCCGCGCCGCTGGAAGTCGGGGTGGGTGGCGGTGTCCACCGCCCGAACACAGCGGAGCGATCTCCCCTCCCGGCGTGGTCAGCTCCCAGCGCATGAAGGCACGAAGCCCGGCGATGGTTCCCTCCGCCTCGGCAACGAGGATGATGGATCGGCCGAACGGGTTGTCGATGTGCTTCCAGGCAAACAACTCGGGTGTCCGTCTGGAGGAGAGAGGTCTCGCCGAGAGACGAGCGAAGCAGATCCGAGGACCTCGTCGAGATCGTCGTCCTGGAACGGGCGGATGGTGATGGTCTCGTTCACCTCGCTCACCACCCGAGTACCCGGCGGTAGACGTCTTCCACTTCGTTGACCATGGTGGCGAGGCCGTGGTTCGCTCGACGAGGGCGCGCCCCGCCTTACCCATGGAAGCGGCCGTCTCGCGGATCATCGAGCAGCTGGCTGACCGCGTCCGCCAGCGCCGCGGGATCGCCGGCGGGCACCAGCAAACCCGGTCTCGCCGGGCCGGACCACGGAGGGAACCCCGCCAACGTATGTGGCAGCCACCGGCCGAGCGAGGGCGAGCGCCTCGAGTAGCTGCGACTGGGAGACCCTCTTGATCCGAGGGGTTGACCACGACGTCTGCGGCCGCGATGAAGGACGAGCGCATCGCCACGACGTCCCAGGAAGCGCACCCGATCGACAAGGTCCGCACTCGACGGCGGCCGCCTCGAGGGCAGCCAGGTCGCCGGGGTACTTCTCACCGCCGACCGAGACGATCGTGGCGTTCGGGTGGCGGGCGAAGCACCGGCCCCGGCCGCTGCGAGCAGGTTGCGGTGTCCTTTGTGCGGTCTGATGTTCCCGACGTGGACGACCAACGGGTCAGCGCGGCTCAACCCGAGCTCGGAGCGAACCGCATCGGTTTCCGACTCCGACACGGCCACCGACACACCGTTGGGGATGACCTGAACCTCCGTCCCGTATCCGGCCAGGCTCTCGGCTACGGCATCGGAGACGGCGATCGTCGCCCGATTGCGCCGGTAGGTGAGCCGGTTGAGTGTGCGGGTGGGCTCACGGTAGGAGTGGGCAACGTTGTGCTCGGTGTACACGACGGGGACCGGAGACACCGCTCGTCGCCATGATCCCCGTGCTGGGAAGGTGGGCATGGACCAGGTCGATCCCACCGTCCCTGATCAGCCGGCGCAGCCGAGCCGGAGTGGTGGGGGACGTTCCCCGCGACCCACCGATGCAGGTCACGTCGACGTCGTGAGCCCGCAGCGCCGGGACCAACTGGTCCTTCCACGGGAGCACGTAGGCCACCGAATAGTGAAAGGACCGGCGGTCCCAGAACCCGGCGGACTCGGCGATCAGTCTCTCGGCGCCACCAATCCCCAGGCCCTTGATGAGAACGAGGACCCGGGCCCGGGCGGTCATCGGGCCCTCCGGCCCGCCCGGGGGGTCGGCATCCTCAGCCCTCGTCGATCAGATGGCGCAGGCCCTCCTCGAACGGCATCTCGGCGCGCCATCCGAGGACGTCGGCGATCCTCTGCGACGAGACCAGGGCGGATGGCACGTCGCCCGGCCGCGGCTCACCAAAGGTGAGCTCGGTGGGGATGCGCTCCACCACCATCTCTGCAAGCTGCTTGATCGACACCGTCTCGTCGGCGACCGTGTTGAACACTTGGCCGCTCACATCGGACCGCGCCGCCGTCTCGAAGGCGCGTGCGATGTCAGAGGAGTGGGTGAATTGGCGACCCTGCGATCCACCACCCTGGATGGTGATGGGCTCACCGCGCCGCGCCCGGTCGATGAAGATACGGAACACCGAGTTGGGACGCAGCCCAGGCCCGTATGCGGTCCCCAGTCGCAGGGCGACCGTTGACAAACCCCGCAGATGGGCGGCGGAGATCAGGATCCTCTCCCCGCCCAGCTTGGTGATGCTGTAGGGATGGTCCGGCTCGGTGGGGTGGTTCTCGTCGACCGGCTCGTACTGGGGCTCCCCGTAGACCTCCCAGGTGGAGGCATAGACAACCCGGGCGCCGGTGGCGACCGCGGCATCGGCGACGAGGGCGGTGCCGGTGACGTTGACGGATGACGCCAGCGCCGGCTGCTCGCCGGCCAGGTAGACGTCACCGATGGCGCCGATGTGACAGACGATGTCGTTTCCGTCGACGGCGGAACGCACCGCCTCGGGATCGACCAGGTCACCGACGATGGTCGGGATGTCGGGATCGGCTGCATCCATCCGGTCGAAGATCGAAACTTCGAACCCATTGGTGGTGAGGTGGCGGGCGACCTGGCGACCGAGGAACCCGGCGCCGCCTGTTACTAGAGCTTTCATGGAAGGAATACTCCCCTTGAACTCAGGTGGACGAGCATAGATCGGCATCCCGTGGCGCCTTCTGAAGCCTGCCAGCAAGGTGGTCATGCCCGCCTCGCAGGGCGCGTTGTGCCTACTCAAGAAGTCGAGCCGCGGGGCCGATCTGTGTCTGGTTGAACACGCAGCGTGATTAGGGTTTCCAGGCTGCGGGGGGTTTCGGAAAAGCCGCTCGGCCCACGCGTCCTCGAGGCTTTGGAACCGCCCACTCTGGTGGGAGCCAGCGTTGGTTTACGATGTCGACAGGGAGAGCTGGTGAGCTCTGACTGGCGGGTGAAAGTATCGAAAACGGCCGCACACGTGCGCGCCGATATTTCGTTCGCCGTCATCGACGCCATCCTCGTGGTACTGGCCTACTCCTCGGCCCTCGGGCTTCGGCTGCTCGACCCCGAAACCGCAAGGTTGCGGGGTGAGTTCACCGAGAGCCTCTTCGTTCCTGCTGCCGGTCATCATTCTCGTGCACCTCTCCACCAACGTCGTCTTCGGGGCATACGGGCACGTGTGGGAGTACGCCAGCGTCGCCGAGGCCAAGCGGGTGGTGCTCGCTGCCGCCACCGCCATCGGCATCCTCCTCGTCGGGCTCGCCGTCTACACGCTCATCGACCCCGCGGTATCGCCCCCGCCCCGGCAGGGACCCCCGGTCGCCCGGCGGAGGCCGTGGCGGAGCCGTGGCTGCGTCCGATCCCAGTGGCGGTGGTGGTCACCGGTGGTCTCATGACTCTGTTCGCCATGGGCCTGGTGCGATTCCGGTCACGTCTCTTCAGCTTCAAGCGCAACCCCGACGGGTCGCGGGTCGAAAGGACGATCATCGTCGGCACCGGACGCGCCGCCGCCGAGGTGGCGCGCAGCCTCACGTCGACACACGGTGGCGATGTAGCGGGCTTTCGTCACCGACAGCGCCTACGAGGCGTCACGCCGGCTGGTCGGTCTCACCGGTGCTGGGCTCGGTCGACGATCTCGCCGAGTTGGTCGACGAGCACGAGGTCGACCAGGTGATCGTCGCCGAAGGCGGCGAGCGCATGGCACGCAAGGTGCTCGACGCCTGCCTCTACAACAATGCCCGCCTCCGGATCGTCCCCGAGCTCGGAGCCGTGCTCGCAGGTGGGCAGCCGACAGGCGACATTCGCGACCTGGAGATCACCGACCTCCTGCCCACGCCCGGCGGTGTCCACCGAGTTGGACGCCGTAGCCAGCTCTGGTCCGGGGGACCCGGGTCCTCGTCACCGGTGCCGGCGGGTCGATCGGATCGGAGATCGTCCGCCAGGTGCTCGAGTTCGAGCCCGCCGAGATCGTGGTGGTCGACCACGACGAGACCCATCTCTTCGAGGCGAACCTGGATTGGAAGAGGAAGACGGGACGGGAACCGGTCCAGGTCCTGTGCGACATCCGCGACCGGGAACGTGTGCGATCGTGTCTTTCTCGAGACCGAAGCCCGAGGTCGTCTTCCACGCCGCCGCGCTGAAGCACGTCCCCATCCTGGAGTTCTGCCCCGAGGAGGCGGTAGCGACAAACGTCGTCGGGACCACGGCACGTGCTCGATGCGGCCCGCGCCGCGGGCGTGCGCCGGTTCGTACTCATCTCCACCGACAAGGCAGTGGCGCCGACCAGCGTCATGGGCAGCACCAAGCGGGTGGCGGAGTTGATGGTCCAGGAAGCGGCCTGCGAGGACGACGGCTGCACCTATACCTCGGTCCGGTTCGGCAACGTCCTGGGCAGCCGGGGGAGTGTGGTCCCCACGTTCATCCGCCAGATCAAGTCGGGCGGACCGGTGACTCTCACCGACCCGGACATGAGGCGATACTTCATGACGGTCGACGAGGCGGTGCAGTTGGTACTGCAGGCCGCGCCCTCGCCCAGGGCGGTGAGATCTTCGTGCTCGACATGGCCGACCCGGTCCGGATCGGCGATCTGGCGCACCGCCTTATCCGACTGGCCGGGATGGTCCCGGGCCGCGACATCAAGGTCGAGGTCACCGGGAGACGCGAGGGTGAGAAGATGACCGAGCAATTGTCGCTCGAGCCGCTGCTCCCAACGTCGAACCCGAAGATCAACGTGGCTCGCACCGGCGCCTCCCTGGGTGGCGCCATCGGCGACGCCGTCCCCCAACTGGCCAAGCTGGCCGGAGACGGGGACATGGCCGGGATCCGCGCCCTGCTCGGTGAGGTAGTGGGTGCTTCCTGGTCGCAAGATGTAATACAAGGGGGCGTTCCGGAGGAAGGTGAAGAAGAGTGGACCTGACACGTATCGGACGACTGATCAAGGCCCGGTGGTGGGTCCTTGTGCTGGTGGCGGCGCTCGGCGCCATCCCGGCGGTGGTCATCACGTCCCGGCGCAACGACGCCATCCAACCGGTGTTCCAAGCGACACGGACCGTCACCTTCACCCAGGGCGAGGCGGACCGCACGGGCGACGGACTCAGCTCGGCGGTCGAGGCCGCCCAGATCGACTCGGAAGATGCCAACGAGGAGGCGCTGGCCCGGCTCGGTGGGGCGGCCAGCATCACCGGTGACACCCAGGAGGGCACGCTCACCTTCCAGGTGTTCGCCCGCGACCAGGAGACAGCGAGGCAGGAACTGAACGGGATCGTCCGGGCCTACCGCCAGGCGGGTCGGGACGAAGAGACTCAAGCGGCACAGGAGAAGCAGGAAGAACTGGACGCGCTGCAGGAACGCCTCGAGGAGATCAGGTCCGAGATACAGGGGATCGATGCCCAGTTGGCCGAGGACCCCGAGGTCGTGGACGACCGGGAGCTTCTCCAGGAGCAGATCGCCGCACTGGAGGACCGGCTGGCGGATCTCAGGGTGGAGGAAATTCTCGGCCCGACACAGAACCCGCAAGCGGAGGAGGAGAGGACCGAACAGGATGTCGCTCGACGATATCGACGAGGTCGAGGCCGGGCTGGAGGAGCTCAATGCCCAGCTCGAGGCCCTGCCCGCCGAGGGCGAGGCGCCCGAGTCCGCCGAGCAGGTGCAGAAGCAACTGCTCGAGGAGGAGTTCCAGGCCGTCCTCGATCAGCACACCGCTCTGGCCACCGCCGGTCCCGAGGGCGAGCAGTCGTTCGGGACCGCGGTGACCGAGGACGTCACGCCGCAAGCGGCAAACCTGCTGATCAACGGGTTGCTCGGTGCGGTTGCCGGGCTGCTGCTGGGGTTGGCGGTACTCATCGTCGCCGACCGGATCAGGCGGCCGGTGTGGACCACCGGGGACCTCGACGCCGTGCCCGCCTTGGGAGAGGTGCCTGCGAGGACGCCAGTCTCCAGCGGGCCCCGTCCCTGGTACCAGACGGTGCGGCGCTCGCCACGCAAGCAGGCGGTCCAGGCGTTGCGCGCCGCCATCGACGGCCGCGCCCGCCAGCGTCACCTGGCAGCTCGGGTTCGCCGGCATGGACGTCAGCTCGCGTGACGCCCACGCCCTGGCGGCCGACTATGCGATGAGCCTGGCCACCGCTGGGCAACGAGTCCTGCTTGATCGACGGCGACTTCGCCCAGCCCTCCGATCTACCAGAGTACGCGGGTCAGGGGCCCAGCCTGTCCGATGTGATCGACCCGATGGCGCGCGACAACACCGCAGTCGCCGGGTTCGTCGAGTGGGCGCATCGCCGAGTCGACCGAGACCGGGTCCGGGCCTGCGCGCCATAAGCGTCGGGGTCGGTCTCGATGATCCGGCCGATGCCGTCGCCGCTCGGCGGGCGGTGCAGTTGATCGATGCCGGCCAGGAGCGCTTCGACGCTGTCGTGGTCGCTGCCGGTGCCGTGTCCGACGCGACGACCCAAACCCTGCTCTACGACGTGGACCAGACCGTCATGTGCATCCGACCCGGGACCAGCACCGAGTCGGCGGTCGAAGAGATGTACCGCGACCTCTCGTCGCGTGGGGTGAGCGTGCTCGGGGCAACCCTGATCAACCCCGAGCATCGCGGGCTGCGCGGCATGTTCAGTCGCAAGGGCCGCGAACGTTCCAGAGTCTCGGAAATCATCATCGAACCGTCGCCGGAACCCCTTCCCAGGCCCGCACCGACGGCTCCTGTGGTGGCCCCGCCGGTTGCGATGCCCGAACCTGCACCGGAGCCCGTCGGGGCGCTGGCTACTTCGGCGCCAAGCCGACCGTCGGCCAAGGCACTGCTCGAAGCTCCCGTCTCGCCGCCAGAGCGGGGCCCGGTCGATGGCGAGGTCTCCCCGATGCTCGCCGAGGTGCTCGATGGGGTCGACGTCGGTCGGGGCAAGCTGGAGGACGAGCTCTACGCACAGGTCCTGGCTCTGCTCACCGGCGCCGGCACCGAGACGGGGGAGCCGGCCGCACAGGTGAACCGCGAGGGGTTCATCCCCATGGTCGAGATCAAGGACCACTCCACGGTTGGCGAACTGGTGCTTCAGCGGCTCGGAGCAGACCTCGACCCGGCGAGCAAGCGTGCCCTCGACCGCGAGGTCGCCGCCGTGTTCGGCGCCCAGGATGGCGCCGAGGGTGTAGACGAATGGGTGAGGCGGAAGCTTCTTCGCCCGCCATGTCGCCGAGACCGATCAGCACCCCGATGTCTGGCAGATCCGCAGCCGTGAGGGCACTTTCGAGGCATTGGTCCCGGCCGTTCAATGCACCCGTGACCATCTCGACGACCTCCGCACCGGGATGCTCCACACCCAGATAGACGGGCTCAACCGCCAGCTGCGAGGCGCCGTCCAGACTGGCCGCAACGACGATGTGGACGAACTCGACGCCCAGGTCAAGGAGCTGCGCACCTTCGATATCACCCTCGGGTGGCTCTACGAGGGGACGACGCCCGAGGCTCGGATCCGCTATCCGTGGCGGGGAGATCGAAATCAGCCCCAGGGCTGGGCACCAGAGTTGAGCGAGGGGATCAGGCCCAATTTGGCTCCGCTGCAGCGACTGGGTCTGCTCGCCGCCCCCGTCCTGTCCTGGGACGAGCTCTCCGCGCTCGCCGGCGAATGAGCTCGGCGGCGCGAGCCGCCAAGCAGGCGGTCAAGCTGGCGGCGGCCGCGGGCGACAAGGTCGCCGGTCCACTGCCTGGCCCCCGGATCCTCATCTATCACCAGGTGGGAGCGGGGACCGGGCTGGAGATGGAGGTCACGGCGGAGCACTTCCGCAACCAAATCGACTGGCTCGGCGAGAACGGTGATGTCGTCGATCTCGTCACCGCCGTCGCCTCGCGAGGGCTTCCAGAGTCATCGCGGATGTTCGTCCTGACCTTCGACGACGGCTATGCCGACGTGTACCGCAACGCCTTCCCGCTGCTGCGTGAAAGGGGGCTCGCCTTCACCCTCTATCTGACGACAGCGCCCATCGAGACGGGGGAGCCTTTGCGCAACGACGGGCGCGCCGAGCCGCTCACCTGGGACCAGGTTGCCGATATGGCCGAGCACGGCAGGGTGACCATCGGTGCCCATACCCACACCCATCCCGACCTGCGTTCGATCGACGAGGCCGAAGTGGCCGAGGAGGTCACCGTCTCCAACCGGTTGATCGAGGAGAGACTCGGGGTGGAGCCGCGGCACTTCACCTACCCCTGGGGCTATTGGTCGCCTCAGGCGGATCGGGTGGTCAGATCGGCGTACGAGACGGCCACATTGGGGAGCGGAAAGCCGGTGACGGGGGCCACCGACCCGCTGCTGCTCAACCGGGTGCCGGTGCAACTCAGCGATGGAACCGCCTTCTTCAGGCACCGGATGGTCGGGGGCCTGCGGCTGGAGGACCGGGTCAGGCGGCTGGTGCGCGGCTACCGCGGCCCATGAGTGCTGGCTTCCTCCGGCTTGGGACGGCGCAACCCGATCGCGGTCAGGAGGGCCACCGCTCCCGCCAGCACGAGCCCGGCGACGAGAACGGCGTCATCGACCGAGTCGAGGGTCCCGGCGAGTCTCCCGGCGAGAAGAACCACCCCGGCGTGAGTGGCCACGAGGAGCCACTCCGAGGGTGGTGGGGACCAAGCATCCGGAGAACAGGCGGCCGAGCAGAACGGCGATCGGTTCGACCACAAACACGCCGAGCGCAGCCAGCCCGCCCACGATCGCCGAGCCTCTGGTGGCGCCGTCGCGGAATACGACCCACGCCAGAACGCCGAAAAAGGCGAAGATGCCGCCCGAGCCCAGCCTGGCCAGCCGCAGCGGCCAGCCGAGGAGGGCCACCGGCAGGGCCGCACCGAGGAGGACAAGGGCGCGCTCGGTGTCTGGGACCACGACGAACACCCCCAGAGCACTTCCGGCGGCGAGCACCGGTCCGGCCCAACCCGCCGGGCGCCGCTGCTCGGACCAGGCGGCGAGCGCTCCGCCCAGCGAGATAGCCGCCACCGCGGCGATCCGACCCCACAACGGCTCGAAGAGATCTCCGGCGAAGTACCAACAGCGTTGCCGGTCCAATCGACAAAACCCCGACCAATGGGATGAGAGAGGGCCGGAGGTCGCCGACAACCCCTATCAGCGCCAGGAGGCCGACGGCGATCATCACCGGGTTTGGTGGCCTCAGTACGGCGAGAAAGGCAGTGGCGATCGCCAGGCCGGCCACAGGGAGCAGGCGTCGGCGCAGCAGAAGCGCAGCCACGGCGCAGGCGACGGCGGCAGCGCCGCCGTAGGCCAACCCGGCGTAGAGCTCGGGACGAAGGACAGCTTCGATGAACTCACCCACGGCGGGGGAGGGTACCGGGGCGGTCCTGGCAGGCCGTTGAGGATCGCCATGGTCAATCAGCCTGGCGCCGGGTCACGCCCGCCGAACCCGACCGTCTCGATCGGGATCTGGAGTTCCGAAGTGGCCGGCCGCATGGTCAGGGCCGGCCACAAGGTCACCGTCTACGCCAGCGGGGACCGAACCGGGACCACCCGCCAGAGCCATGACGGAGTCGACTATCGCTTGCTGGCGACCCTCCCCGACACGGTCATGTCCCGGATGCTCCGGTACCTGCCGTCGAGAAGGAACCCGCGGCGGCCACGGCTCACCTCGGTTCTCACCCATCTCGGGTTCGCCGTCCAGGCGGCGATCGATATCCGCCGACGCCGACCCGACGTGGTCCACATACAGAGCCAGTTCGCCTTCGCCCGAGTGGTCAGGGTGCTCAATCCTCGGGTGCCGATCGTGCTCCACCTCCACAACGAGTGGCTCTCCGACCTGCACCCTGCACAGACCGCCCCTGCTGTGCGGGCGGCCGATGCTGTCATGACCTGTAGTGACCATGTCACCGCGAGGGCGCGACTCGCCCATCCGGCTCATGCGGCGCGAATACGCACCATCCCCAACGGGGTCGACACCGCCGCTTTCGGCAGTGGCGGGGGGCACGTCGGCGAGGGTTTCAACGTGCTGTTCGTGGGGAGGATCTCCCCCGAAAAGGGTGTGCACACGTTGATCGATGCGGTGGTGGAAGTTGCATCCGACGATGACGGGGTGAGGCTGACGTTGGTCGGCCCGCACAGCGTTCTGCCTGCCGAGGCGGTAGTTCGCGGATCGACCGACCCCCGGGTCCGAGACCTTGCCAGGTGGTACGGAGGGTCCCCCTACCGCTCTCAACTCGAGCAGAGGATTCCCGATGGCGCTGGAGTCCCGGGTCGAATGGGCCGGTGCCGTGCCCTACCGGGACCTACCCGGCAAGTACGCCGAAGCGTCTGTACTGGTCAATCCCTCTCTGAGCGAGTCATTCGGGATGACCGTGGTCGAGGGTATGGCGTCTGGGCTGCCGGTGATCGCCACCAGAGTCGGTGGTCAAGAGGAGTTGGTGGACGACGGGATCACCGGTCTGCTCATCGAGTCGGAGGATCCGGCTCAACTCGCCGATGCCATCCGCCAGGTCCGCAGAGACCCCGAACGCGCCCGGCTGATGGGCGAGGCAGGCAAGGAAGCAGGCCAAGATCTTCGATTGGGACAGGGTCACAGGTGAAGCCCTCGACCTCTACTCGAAACTGGTGCAAGAGCGAGGATCCGAAATGACCGTCACGTTGATCGCGGCTGGCGCGCTCGAGTTCGGGACCGCCGCTGGCGCCGTGCCGCCCGCCACTGGGTCGTCGCCGACGATGCCCAACTCCGCCGCCCGACATTGGTGGTAGCGCCCCACCCGGATGACGACGTGCTGGGGTGCGGCGGCACCATCGCCCGGAAGCGGAGGCTTGGATGTGGATGTCGCCGTGGCGGTGCTCACCGACGGGGCATTCGCCAATCGGTCACTGATCGACCGCGCCGAGTTGACCGCCATCCGGGGACGGGAGGAGATCGCCTCGCTCGACGAGCTTGGGGGTCGGTCCCCACCGCGTTTGGTTTCTCGGGTTCCGCGATGGCGCCCTGCGACACGAGGAAGAGGCGGCCGCCGGCCAACTGGTGCCCGATCCTCGAGGAGGTCCGCCCCGCCGAGGTGTTCGTCACCGCCGCCGACGACGGTCATCCCGACCACGAGGCGGCCTATCGGATCGTGAGGCAAGCACTCGCCTCGACCGGATCCGAAGCCGTGGTCGTCGAGTACCCGGTGTGGTGGTGGCAGCACTGGCCCTGGGGCCCGCTCCCCGTCAGGGGCAGGGGTGGGGTACGAAAGCTCGCTCGACGGATGAAGATCGCCCTCACCGCCGCCTCCACTGGCGAGTCCCACCTCGGGCTTCACCTGGGCGGTCCCGGTGGCCGAGGTACTCGAGCAGAAGCAAGCGGCGATCGCCGCCCACGTCTCGCAGGTGACCCGCTATCTCGACGACCCCCGCTGGGAGAGCCTGCTCGACGAGGGCGGCGGCGAGTTCCTCGAGCGGTTCGTCTCGTCGTACGAGTTGTTCCGGAGGGAAGACGGAAGACGGAAGACGGAAGACGGCAGACGGCAGACGGCGGACGGCGGACGGCAGCCAGATTCCCTACGTCGCCGGGAAATGGGTAAGTCCCGCTATGGATTTTCCGTTCCCCGCGCAGGGGGGAAGGGACCCGCTGCGGAGCGAGTGGGTAGGGGGCTGCCGAACTCCCAACGGTGCTCGACCAGCGGCTTCCGCACCTCTGGGAGTGAACCGTTCCCCGCTCCGAGGCCTTTGGCGTCGGGTACTCCCCCAGCTGGGGAGAGGAAATCAGGAGGGCTGGGACGGCTAGCGCGATCCGCGACCTCGGCAGCCCACGCGGTGACGACTTCTTGCACGCGGTCCTGGGTGTCGGTGCGGTCCATCCCGTGGACAGAGCCGGGGACGACTTCTAGCCGGATCTTGTCGGTGTGACTGTCGAGGATCTCACCCAGACGGCCCTGGCGCGCTTCGGTGAACTCGTCGTAGTCGTTCTCCTCGTCCCCGTAGACGAACAGCACGGGGATGCCACGGTCGGCCAGCCACGCCAGTTGGTCGAGCATCGGCCTGCTCACCCACGGCACGGGATCGACGGTGACACCGCGTCTCTGTTGGACCCGGCGCTTGGCGGCCCCGACCCGGATCTTGACAAAGGAGCGAGCCAGTCGCAGATAGCGACGTCGCTCGGCCGGGTCGGAGAGGGCGCTCCAGCGGAACTTGCCCAAGCCGCGGCGCGGAGGTACCCGGCGGTTCCAGGTCGTAGGCGAGCCGGTTGGCGCCGCCCTCGCCACGGGCATGGTCCCGGACCGGCGGGGAAACGAGTGCCACTCCGACGAGACCTTCCACCCGTGGTGCGATGGCGAGAGCGGTGCGCGGCCCCGAAGCAGTGGCCGACGAGGACCTGTCGCTCCCAGCCTTCCGACCTGGCCATGCTCCACCAGCGCCAGAGCGTCATCAGCGAAAGGCTGATCGAGGGCAAAGTTGCCCGCCCGTCCCGAACTGTCCCCGATGCCGTGCCAGTCGAAGCGGATCGCAGCGAAACCGGAGTCCGCCAGACTCCGGGTGAGCCTGGTGCCCCACCCATTTCGTTGCGGCGAGAACGTGTAGCCGCCCGCCGGTAGCAGGGTGGCGACTGTCCGTGGCACGGCTCAACCGGCAGAGCGACGACCCCGAAGAGATCTTCGCCGCCGGACTCGACGAAGAAGGGCTGCTCGATCACGACAACGTCTCCAACCATTCGGAAGTGATCCGAAGAAGCTCGACGGTGAGGGGCTTGTCGTCCTCCTCGCGGAAGAGGTCGCCACCGGGGTTGGCCCACCAGACCTCTGCGTCCCCGGTGGGACGGGCGGTGACGGTGAACCCGTTCTCGGAGAGCTCATCGGCCAGCCGTGCCAGCTCGCCGCGCAGTCCATCAGGACCGCCGGCCTGCGCCAGCAGGACGGGTCGCGGCTCGTCGCCGATGAGCGTGCTCAGCTGAGCCGTCTCCAGGCTGGCGCTCAGCGCGGCGTAGACCCTCTCCCCGAGCACGTCGGCCGATCCCTCGGGAGGCGAGCACCTCCCGGAGCGGTGGTGGACGCTCATCCCCGGTTCGGGTGATGGCCCTCGCCATGGCGGAGCGCTCCGCCTCACGCATGTAGGCAGACCCCTTGACCAGCGGTTGCCACAGGGCGAGACCGGCTGCCTTCTCCTCCGACAGCCACGGCGGCGGCGACCAGTCCTCCGACCCTGGTCCCGAGGACGACCAACGGCACGCCCCCCACCCGTTGCTGGAGGTGGTGGACGGCGGCGATCCCGTCTTCGATCATCGTGTCCAGAGCGAGGCGCCCGGGCTCCCCGGCACTGTTGCCGGTGCCGCGGTAGTGGAATCGCTCGACTGCGGCGCCGGCGCTTGCCAGCCGGCGGCTCAGCAGCACCTCGCGGCGATAGTTGCGCTGCATCTCGGCGTGGAGCGGACTGCAGACCAGCACCCCAAGCGGGGGCGCTCTGGATGACGTGGACCAACCAGAACCGGTCATCGTCGAAGCCGGCCTCTTCGGTGATGTCGGTTGTCGGGTCTCGTCGCCATGGTCTCGTCGCCACGGCCGAGGTCTTCAGCGTCGATCCGTAACGGCGGTGGGCACTCTTGCCCTGATCCAATCGGTCGTCAGCGCGAGAAACCGGTCCTGGACATCGATCCCGAGGAAGCCGTGAACCACGCCCGGGCAGGTCGTCGATCACTTCGATCAGGTCACCTGCCCGCTCCAAGATGGAGCCGAGCCGTCCGGCGGACGCCCGTTGCCATTCGCCGAGAAGCGGGTCCTTGTCGCCGAACACGACGAGCACGGGAACGTCGTTCTGCACCATGGTGTCGAGCGGATCGAGGAACATCGGGCTCACCCATCGCAGGGTTGGGTCGCCTCCCACCGGCCGGCGTGCCCCACGAAGCTTGGAACGGGCGAATCGGCTGTAGGCCTGGCGATGCGACGGCCGTGCCAGGTTGGCGAGGGTCTCCAGCCGAGCCGCCTTCCTGACGAAGTCCGACCACGACCACTCACGCGAGAGCCGCTCGGCCATGGCATCGTCCCGCCCGTACCCGGCCACAGGCGGTGTGGCCATGACCACGGCGCGGACCCCGCCGATGAGTGGCGCTGACGATAGGGCGGTACGGGCGCTGAAACAGGCGCCGATAAGCACCAGGTCGTCGATCCCGAGCTGGTGCATCACCTCGGCCGCCGCCACGGCGTCCTCGGTGAAGGGGTTGTGGAGGTGCAGAGTGCCCCAATGTCACCGGAGCTCTCGCCGAGACCGTGGAAGTCGAAGCGGAGACACGTATAGCCATCGGCGGCGAGGCTACGCGCCAGCCTCGACAGCGAGCCGATTGCGGTGGAGCGAGACATTGACGGTGTCGCCGCCCTGTATGAGGAGGACACCGACCCCGTTGCCTGGTCCCTCGGGCTCGGTCAGCACACCGAACAGGTTGTTCCCATCGGCGGGAAAGAAGACGGGACGTTCGAGCACACCGGTGGAGAGCAATGCCCCCGTCATGCATCCACCCCGAAAGTGGCGGCCAGCCACCGCTCGGTGCGACCGACCACGTCGGTGTTCAGAGCAAGCTCGCGGTCGGGGGTGAGGGCATCCACGTCTACGTGGAGCCACCAGGCCTCGTCAAATGGCATCTGTTCGACCGTGGGGGTGCCTCCTCGTTGCTCCAGATCGGCGACGAAGCGAGCGAAGCTCGCGGCGGATCCCCGCACGCTGACCGAACTGAACGAGGAGCACGTCGTGATCTGCTGGCTGCTCGATCTTGAGATCACTGCCGTTCCAGGTCGTCCTTGAGAGTGCCACCAATCGAGAAGCCCATGATCGGGAACGAGCCATGCCGGGCGAGGTGTTCCTCCGATCTCTTCGACCACTGGGGGAGCCTCGTCACTCGGATCCCTGGCGCATCCCGACCATGAGGCGGACCCGCATCAACTCCTTTAGGTAAGCCGCGACCCGAAACCACCGGCTCCCACAACGCGAGAGGAGAGCCGGGTAAGCCCGGCTGCGACCTCGGTTGCAGCAAGCGAGCCGAGTCTGGTGGCGAGGAAACCGATCCGGTCCGCGTCCGAGGTATCTCTAGGGCGGTTGCGACCGCGGCAGTGTCCGCGGTCATGCCGTCGATGCTCACGTCGCCGAACATCGCCGTCGCTGTTTCCCGGTGCCGATGTAGTGGAAGCGAGCCACTGCCAGCTTCTGGCTGGCGAGGCGGCGCGCCAGCATCACTTCGCGCCTGTTGTTCTTGAGCAATTCGGATTGGATCGGGCTACACACCACCACGGCGCCCTGCGCCGGTTCGGCAGGAAGGTGCGTGACCATGAACAAGGCGCCCCGGTCGGTCTCGATGAAGCAGGCCTCGGCCCGGGAGCCATCCTCCTCGAGCATGGTCGTCTCGATCGACCTCACCTCCATCATGCATTCGACCTCGGGTGCCGCGCTCCTCGCCCAGGTGGGCCGCGACGGGTTGCAGGAGTGTACGGATGACCGGGCGTGACCCGGTGTCAGGTCAAATATCGGCTGACTCAGGTCGATACTGCAGCGCGAACGATGGGTCCTGCCCGCCGGTACCATCGTCCCTCCACGGCGCGGAACACCGCGACCGAGACCCCCTCGGAAGAATGCTCATGACCTCGACTGCTCACACGATCCGCCTTTACATCTCCGAAGAGCTCGCTCCTGGGTCGGATGATCGACGACGACACGTCGCTGATCACGTCCGAGATCATCGACTCGATGGGGGTGCTGACACTCATCGGGTTCCTCGAAGAGGAGTTCGGCGTCGAGATCAACGCCGACGATGTCGACCTCTCGCACTTCGAGAATGTTGCCGGGATCAGCCCGCCTCGTCGAGGAACGCCGGTGACCGAACCTGAATTCGAATCGACTCTGCGGTCGCTCGAGGCGGCGGCTCGGCCTCCGAAGGGACACGGTCCGTTGGTCGCAGGTACCGGGCGGATCATGGGCCAAACGGGCGGTGCGCTCTTTGCAGCGCACCGAGATCGTGTCGTCGGACGCGATCCGCTGGGCCATGGCGAGAGGATGGATGCAGCCCCCGGCCAATTTGCCCGACTTCCTCGGGATCGGTGCAGCCAAGACCGGAACCACCTGGCTCCACCACAACCTGCGGGCGCATCCTGATCTGCACCTCCCCGACGTGAAGGAGGTCCACTACTTCGACGGCCGCTGGCACAAGTCGCCCCACTGGTATGCAGGGCACTTCGCCGCTGGTGCCGGGAAGATCAAGGGGCGAGATCACCCCTGCCTACTCGTTGCTGCCACCGAAGCGGGTGGCAGCGGTGCGGCGACTCCTGCCCGATGCCCGCCTGATCCTCGTCGTCCGTGACTCCCGTCGACACGGTGTGGTCGCACGCCGTGATGAAGCTGGCCAGGGAGCAGGGCGAGGAAGCCGAACTGACGTCCCCACCGACGAGTACCGGGAGTTCTTCGGCCGACCCTCGACCCGGAGCAACGTGGATTACACCGCCATGATCGAGCGGTGGCGGACCAGTACCCGTCCGATCGGCTGCTCGTGGTCTCCAACGACGAGGTGCGGGATCGCCCCCTCGAGCTGTTGACCCGGGTATTCGCCCACCTCGGCGTCTCGGTCCCCCATGACTGGAGCAGTTACCCCGCTGGTTCGGTCATCGACCGCGGTGTCGGCGGAGGGGCCGATGTGGTTGGGCGGCAGCGTCCCGACGCCATCCCCGACGAGCATCGTCGAGCGCTCGATGACCTGTACGCCCCGGAAACTGCAGGCGTTCCATCACCTGCTCGAAGCGGATGCCGAGCGCTGATCGATGTGCGTGGTCTTGTCGGAATGCCGACCCGGGTCCTGATCGTCATCGCCCTCGCTGGCGGCGCTGGTGATCCTCGCCGCCGGCGCCGTGTGGTTCGCATTCGTGCTCGGTTCCGCATGATCGCCAACCCAGGGCTGGGGAGTACCGGGGCGGTAGCTGCCAACCCTGGGTTCGATGGTGTGGGGGCCGTTCGAACCCGGATCGGTAGTCCAACGGGTGTGGTCGTTTCGCTCAGATGGAGAACTCGACCGATGAGGTGGATCGGCGCGCCTCGGCCTGCCAGGGTGAAGTGCGCGCGCGATGGCGGGGAGCGTCCCAAGGAGGACGGGATGAAGGTTGTCCTTTTCTGCGGCGGGTTTGGGCACTCGCCTGCGCGACTACTCCGATGCGATCCCGAAGCCGATGGTGCCGATCGGCCCACGGCCGATCCTGTGGCATCTGATGAGGTATTACGCCCACTTCGGGCACACCGAGTTCATTCTGTGCCTCGGCTACAAGAGCCAGGTGATCAAGGAGTACTTCCTCGACTACCGCGAGTGGGTCTCCAACGACTTCGTCTTGTCTGAAGGGGGACAGCGACATCCAGTTGCTCAGCCGTGACATCGACGAGTGGAAGATCACATTCGCCGAGACCGGGATCAGTTCGAGCATCGGCGAGCGGCTCAAGGCGGTGGAGCCCTACCTCGACGACGAGGAGGTCTTCCTGGCCAACTACTCCGACGGACTGACCGACCTCGACCTGAGCGCTTACGTCGACACCTTCCTCGCCCAACCCGACAAGGTTGCCGGGTTCCTCGCCGTCCATTCCACCCAGTCGTTCCATGTGACCGACGTCGCAGAGAACGGCGAGGTGAGGTCGATCGATCCGCTGAGCAAGTCCGACCTCTGGGTCAATGGCGGTTACTTCATCTTCCGTAAGGAGATCTTCAAGCATCTCCACGAGGGCGAGGATCTCGTGTTCGAACCGTTCCAGCGACTCATCGCTGAGCGCAAGCTGTGGGCGCACCGCTATCGCGGCTTCTGGACGGCGATGGACACCTTCAAGGACCGCCAGGCGCTCGAAGAGGGCTACGGAGCGGGGGATGCCCCCTGGGAGGTCTGGAAACAACCGTCCTCCCGAGCCGAGTTGAGCTCCAGGTGTTGAAGGTTGGGGCGGCGTCGCTCGGCGCCCAGATCCGGCGGGTGCTCTGTCTTAGGAGCGCACAGTGACGACATCGAGATCGGGTGCGGTGGAACGGTGCTGCAACTCGTCGAGTCGTGCCCCGGCATCGAGGTCGACTGGGTGGTCCTCACCGCCCCCGGCGAACGGTCCGACGAGGCACGGCCAGCGCCGAGCGGTTTCTCGGCAGGTGCCGGTGTCACCCGGGTCCGGGTGGAGAACTTCCGCGAGCGCTACTTCCCCCACCAGCCGGAGCTCAAGGAGTGGTTCGACGAACTCGGCCGGGAGATCGAGCCCGATCTGGTGATGTGCCCCTGGCGTGGCGACGCCCACCAGGACCATCGCACCGTCTCCGAACTCGTTGGCAACACGTTCCGCGACCAATTGGTGCTCGAGTACGAGATCCCCAAGTTCGACGGCGACCTCGGCCGACCTTCTGTATTATGTCCATCTCGAGGAGCGGCATGCCGAGGGGAAGTTGGCGGGGATCATCGACGGGTTCCCCAGCCAGAAGCGGCGCGAGTGGTTCACCGAGGAAACCTTCAGGGCGCTGCTCCGGTTGCGTGGGATCGAGAGCCGCGCTCCCTCCGGGATGGCAGAAGCCTTCCACTGCATGAAGATGGTGTTGTTGTGACCCTTGCTGCCACCGATATGGCATCCGAAGTCGTCTCCGCCGATCTGGCGATGATGGGTGCCGACCTCGACGAAGTCTTCTCGGCGATGTCTGGGGAGCGGCTCCTCATCACCGGGGGCGCCGGTTTCCTCGGCTACTACCTGGTCCAGGCGCCGCTCGCCTGGAACGCCGCCAACCCCGACAAGGCCCCCATCTCGGTGACGGTGTTCGACAACTACTTCCGGGGTGTCCCCGGCTGGCTTGGCGAAGCTCGAGGGTCGTGAACGGGTTGGAGTTGCGCACCCACGACATGCGTCTTCCGCTCCCCGAGGACATGGGGGACTTCGAGTGGGTCATCCACGCCGCCGGCGTCGCCTCGCCCACCTACTACCGGGCACATCCGATCGAAACGATGGATGCCAACATCAACGGGCTGCGCAACCTGCTCGACAAGGCGGTGGCGCAGACTGAGGCGGGGACCCCGGTGCGGGGGTTCCTCTTCTTCTCATCCTGCGAGATCTACGGCGACCCGGTGGCTGAGGCCATCCCCACTCCGGAGACTTATCGGGGCAACGTCTCCTGTACCGGTCCCCGCGCCTGTTACGACGAGTCGAAGCGCTACGGCGAGACGCTGTGCGTCAACTTCGCCCAGCAGCACGGGACTCCCGGTGACGGTGGCACGGCCCTTCAACAACTACGGGCCGGGGATGAAGATCACCGACGGCAGGGTGATCGCCGACCTGGCGCGCAACATGATCGCCGGGCATGACCTGGTCCTCTACTCCGACGGATCGCCGACCAGGACCTTCTGCTACGTGGCCGACGCCGTCACCGGCTACTTCCTGGCACTCGGGAAGGGCGGCGCCGGGCGAGCCATACAACGTCGGCATCGACGGACCTGAGACCTCGATGGCCGATCTCGCCGAGACAACGTGGCCAGGCTGGGCCGCGAGCTGTTCGGATACCAGGGGAAGGTCGTCCTCGGGGAGAGCCCCGAGAAGGAATACCTGATCGACAACCCCAATCGACGCAGCCCCGACATCACCAAGGCCCGCACCCAGCTCGGGTTCGACCCCAAGGTCGACCTCGAGGAGGGGCTGCGACGGACCCTGCTCTGGTACGGCGGCAACTCCGGTGGAGAGGAAGCATGAACAAGACGGAAGACGGAAGACGGAAGACGGAAGAGGCGTCCGCGGTCAAGGTCGCCGTCATCGGGACGGGATACGTCGGGCTGGTGAGCGCCGCCGGCCTTGCCGAACATGGGTCACGACGTGACCTGCGTCGACATCGACCCGGAGCGGGTCGCCATGGTGGAACGCGGCGAAGCGCCCATCCACGAACCGGGGTTGGATGAGCTCCTCACCGCCAACTCCGAGAGGATCCACGCCACCACCGATCTCGCCGTCGGCGGTCGGCGCCGCCGATCTGACTCTGATCTGCGTCGGCACCCCATCGCGCCCCGACGGGAGCATCGACCTCTCCTTTGTGGAGCGCGCCGCTCGCCAAGTGGGCGAGGCCCTGGCTGGGGAGACCCGGTTCCACGCCGTGGTGGTGAAGAGCACGGTCGTGCCCGGCAGCACCGACGACGGTTGTCCTTCCGGCGGTGGAAGAGGCCTCGGGGAGGTCGGTCGGGGTGGACATCGGGGTGGGTGTCAACCCCGAGTTCCTCACCGAGGGACAGGCGGTGGACGACTTCCTCCGACCCGATCGCATCGTCATCGGAGGTGACGCCGGCACGGTCGAGGTGCTCCGCCGTCTCTACGCCCCGTTCTCCGGGGTGCCCGTCATCGCCACCTCGACGCGCAACGCCGAGATGATCAAGTACGCCTCGAACGCCCTGCTCGCCACCGCCATCTCCTTCGCCAACGAGATCGCCGACCTGGGCTCGGCCATCGGGGATGTCGACGTGGCCGAGGTGATGGCGGGGGTGCACGCGTCGCGCTATCTGACCACCTCTCTTCCCAACGGCGAACGGGTCCGCGCCGGTCTCGCTCCCTACCTCGAGGCCGGTTGCGGGTACGGGGGTAGCTGTCTTCCCAAGGACGTTGCCGCTCTGACCTCGCGCGGCAGGTCGGCGGGTCTTCGCCGTGCCGCTGTTGACCGCGGTCGCCGAGGTCAACCGGCAGCGAGCCGACCGGTTGGTCGACATGGTGTCCGACGAGCTCGATGGGCTGGAGGGGCGGAAGGTCACCGTGCTCGGCCTCGCCTTCAAACCCGACACCGACGACATCAGGGAGTCGCCGGCGTTCCCCGTCCTGCGCTTGCTGCTCGAAGCCGGGGCCGAGGTCACCGTCCACGACCCGGTGGTCGGTCCGGCGGCGATCGCCGACTTTCCCGGCGTGGAGCACACGCACGACCTGGAGACGGCGGTCAAGGGGGCCGATGCCGTCGTGATCGTGACCCGGTGGAACGACTACCTCGACCTCCCCGGCCTGGTGGGCGAGCCTGCCGCCGCTGGTGGTCGACGGGCGACGGATGCTGGACCGCAGATTCGGTTGCCCGCTATCGAGGGATCGGTCGGTGAGGTTCACCCCGACCGAGGTCGAGGGCGTGGTCCTGGTCGAGGTCGACCGGATCAGCGACGACAGGGGCTTCTTCGCCCGCAGCTGGGACGGGGCCGAATTCGCCGCCGAGGGGCTCGAGGCTGCGTGGGTGCAGGCCAACGTCGGGTTCAGCATCAAGGCCGGGACTCTCCGTGGCATGCACTATCAGCGAGCACCGCACGCCGAGGTGAAGCTGGTGCGGTGCACCATGGGAGCGGTGTGGGACGTGGCTCTCGACCTGCGCCCTGAGTCGCCCACCTACCTGCGGTCGGTCGGAGCGGAGCTGACCGCCGAGAACCGTTCCGCGCTGTGGATCCCGGAGGGATGCGCCCACGGGTACCAGACACTGGTGGACGAGAGCGAGATCACCTATTTCACCTCGACCCCCTTCGTCAAGGAGGCCGCCACCGGGGCAGGCACCGATGACCCCGCCTTCGGGATCACCTGGCCGCTGCCGGTCTCGGTCATCAGTTATCAGGATCGGAGCTGGCCATTGTGGGAGCCGGCTCCCAAGGAGGCATGATGCAGATCGTCGATAGAGCGCTGGAGCGGCGCCAACAGGAGGGACGCCCCATCAAGGTGGGGATGGTGGGCGCCGGCTACATGGGCCGAGGTATGGCTCGGGCGATGGAGAGCAATGACCGGCATCGATCTCGTCGCCATCGCCAACCGGACGGTGGAGAACGCCGACCAGGCCTTTCGCCGACGCCGGGGATCGACTCGGCGGTGCTCGCTTCCGACCAGGACGACGATGGACCGGACCGATCGCCGCCGGTGGGACGGGCGATCACCGGCGACCCGATGCTCGTCGCCAGAGCGGCCGGCATCGAGGCGATCATCGAGTGCACCGGTGAGGTCGAGGCGGCGGCGCGGGTCGTCGTCGAGGCGATCGACCGGGGCAAGCACGTGCTGCTGGTCAACGCCGAGCTCGACGCCACCGTGGGTCCGATCCTCAAGGTGCAGGCCGACCGGGCCGGCGTTGTCATCACCAACTCCGATGGCGACGAGCCGGGCGTGGCGATGAACCTGTTCCGGTTCGTCGACGCCATCGGCTACCGCCCGGTGCTCGCCGGGAACGTCAAGGGCTTCCTCGACCACCACCGCACCCCAGACACGCAGCGCGGTTTCGCCGACGCCCACGGCCAGCGCCCGATCATGGTCACTTCGTTCGCCGACGGGACCAAGCTGTCGCTGGAGGCGGCCGTCCTGGCCAACGCCACCGGGTTCAAGGTCAAGCAACGGGGGATGGAAGGACCCAAGCTCGACCACGTACGCGACCTGCTGCCGCATGCTCGAGCCGAAGGAGCTGCTCGACCAGGGGATCGTCGAGTTCGTCCTCGGCGCCGAGCCCGGGTCGGGCGCCTTCGTGATCGGGTACAACGACGACCCGATCCTGTCTCCCTACATGTCCTATTTCAAGATGGGCGACGGGCCGCTCTACCTCTTCTACCGACCCTTCCACCTCACCCACCTCGAGGCGCCGCTCTCGGTGGCCAGGGCGGTGCTCTTCGACGACGCCACCATCGCCCCCGCCGGCGCACCCACCTGCGAGGTGGTGACGGTGGCCAAGCGCGACCTCGAACCGGGCGACGAGTTGGACGGGATCGGCGGGTTCACCGTCTACGGGATGATCGACAACATCGAAGTCGCCCAGCCGGAGAACGCCCTCGCCATGGGCCTCACCGCCGGCGCCCGGATCACCCGCCCCGTCGCCGCCGACACCATGCTCACGATCGACGACGTCGAACTGCCACCGGATCGTCTCGTCGACCAACTCCGCCGCGAGCAGAGCCGAGCTCTTCGGGCTGTCCCCCGCAGGGGGCAAGGGACCCGGTGCGCAGCAGCGGGTAGGGGGACTGCCGAACTCGCCAACGGTGCCCGACACGCGGCTTTCGTACCTCTGGGAGTGAACCAGCCCCCTCCCCGACGCACTCCAGCGTCGGGTGCTCCCCCCGTTCGGAGGAAGGGAATCGTTGGGGAGAGCGCCGCTGGCGATTGCTGCTCATCGGCTTCTGCCATCCTGCGGCGATGAGCGAACCGCTCCTCGAAGCGACCGGGTTGGTGAAGCGGTTCGCGGGGCCGAACGGCACGTCGGTGCTCGCGGTGGACGAGGTGGATCTCGTGGTGGAGGAGGCGGAGACCCACGCTCTTGTGGGTGAGTCCGGGTCGGGGAAGACCACCACTGGGAGACTTCTGGTTCGGCTGCTCGAGCCCGATGCGGGTCCACCAGGTTCCGCGGCCAAGACCTGAACTCGCTGGGCCGAGCGAGATGCGCCGGACGCGGCGCCACCTCCAGATGATCTTCCAGGATCCCTACTCGTCGCTCGATCCCCGACAACCGGTGTGGCGGAGCGTCGCCGAGCCGTGGGACGTCCACCGTGTCCATCGACCCGAGGACCGCCGGGCACGGGCCGAGGAGTTGCTGGCCAAGGTCGGGGTCGACCCGGCGCTGGGAGGGCGGCTCCCGGCGAAGTTCTCCGGGGGTCAGCGGCAGCGGATCGGGATCGCCCGTGCCCTGGCGCTGGAGCCGTCACTGATCGTGTGCGACGAGCCGGTCTCCTCGCTCGACCTATCGGTCCAGGCCCAGATACTCAACCTCCTCCTCGATCTCCAGGAGGAGTTGGGGTTGAGCTATGTGCTCGTCGCCCACGACCTGGCGATGGTCCGCCACGTCGCCAACCGGGTCTCGGTGATGCACCGGGGGAGGGTGGTCGAGACCGGAACCCGTGACCAGATCTTCGACCACCCGGCGCACCCCTACACCGAAGCGCTGCTGGCTGCGGCTGCCGCCATCGATCCACTCGAATCGGCGGAGCCTGCGGTCCCCGGCGTCGAGGAGGGGGAGCTTCCCAACGACGACGCCTGCCTGTACCGGGACCGGTGCCCCGCGCCGCCGACATCTGTGCCACCGAGCGCCCGGCGCTGGTCGAGCGTGGCCAAGGTCACCCGGTGGCGTGTCTTCTTCCTGGATAGACGGCGAGACGGCAGACGGCAGCCAGACGAGTCACCCCTCCGCTCGCTTTGCTCGCGCCTCCCACTCACCGGGTAGGCACCGACTACACGCGCTCCCGGGCTCGGGGATCCACCACCACCACGGCCACGTCGGCGATGAGATTGACCACGGCGACGACGAGTCCACTGGCGAGCCCGATGCCGATGATGAGGGCGGTGTCGAGTCGGCGAAGCGAGGTGAGGAGGTCGGCACCGAGTCCAGGCATCGAGAACACTGCCTCGACCACGGCCACGCTGGAGAAGAGGCCGGCGAAGTCGAGCGCCAGCACCGAGAAGAGGGGGAGCAGGGCGTTTGGCAGCAGGTGGCGCACCCTGATCGACCGGCGGCGCTCGCCCCGCCGGCGGCGAAGACGACATAGGCCTCGTCGGCCTCCTGCAGCAAGGTGTTGCGAAGCAGTCTGGCGAGCACCAGACCGAATGGGATCCCAACCGCAAACACCGGGAGGACGTACCCGGAGATGGAACCGCCCCCGCCGAGGGGGAACCATCCGAGGACGAAGGCGAACAGATAGATGAAGATCAGCCCGACGAGGAAGGCGGGGATCGCGCTGGTCGCACCGGCAGCCGCAACCAGCATCCGGTCGGCCCAACGGCCCCGCCTGCTGATCACCCACAAGGCGAGCGGGATGCCGATGGCGACCTCCACCAGAAAGGCGAGCGTGGTCAAGAGCAGCGTGGGCGGCAGCGACCGGACTAGTACCTCGGTCACCGGCTCGCCGCGGGAGAAGCTGAACCCCAGATCACCCTGGGCGAGCCGGGTGAAGGTGGTGGTGAACCGGGTCAGGAAGGGCTGGTCGAATTCATAGGCCTGGCGGATCTGGTCCAGCGTCTGCTCGGATGCACCCGGGCCGGCGAGGCTCGGTGCCGGGTCTCCGGGGATCAACTCGACCAATAGGAAACCGGCCGTGATGATCAGCGCCAATGTGATCAGGGTCGATCCCAGCCTGCGGAGCAGATACCTTCCCATCAATCTGCCTCGGGTGGGAGGCGGAGCGCCTCACCGAGCAGGTTGGCTCCGGCGACCATCAACCCCAGGTAGATCGCCGGGAACAGGATCAGCCCGGGGTGGTCCCGGTAGTAGACCAGGCAGCAGCCGAGGAGGTTGCCGATGCTCGGCGTGGGCTCCTGTACCCCGGCTCCCAAGAACCCGAGCGAGCTCTCGAAGAGGACCGCCCACCCCACCGAAAGGGCGGCGTAGGCGGCCACCACCGGGAGAACGTGAGGCAGCACGTGGCGAACCAGGGTGAATCGCGGCGTTGCACCGAGAACCTTGGAGGCGTCGATGAAGGGGAGGTTCCGGGTGACGACCGCCTGGCCATATGTGACCCGCGCCAGTGGGGCCCAGAACACGCCGGCCAGTCCCACGATCAGCGAGACCAGTCCCCGACCGAGCACGGCGGCGATCGCCGCGGCGAGCAGCAGCCCAGGTATGGCCAGCCCGATGTCTGTCACCCGCATCAGCGCTCCGCCGAACCTGTTGGGCGCAGCCGACGCGGTAAGACCTATGGCGAGACCAACAACTGTGGCGATTCCCACCGCGGCCAGTGCGGCCACGAAGGTGACCCGGCCCCCATAGATGATGCGTGAGAAGAGGTCGCGGCCCTTTGGGTCGGTGCCGAGGATGTGGCCGGGTGCCCCGGCATCCAACGGCCCTCCGTCGGGGGCGAGGCCCTCGATGGTCTCGAAGGTCGGGTCGTAGGGGGTGAGCAGCGGCGCCGCGATCGTCACCACGGCCACCAGACCGACGATGAGGCATCCCGCCACCAGGGCAGGGCGACGAGAGGGCCTGTCGAGGGAGAGCGGCTGCGGGATCACGTTGCCTCGCCCAGCGGGTGGTGGCAGGCGATACCCCTCCTCAGCCGGCCAGACGTAGCCGGGACGCTCCTCCAGACAGACGTGGTCTGCCCGCGGGCATCGTGGGGCGAACGCGCAGGGGAGCAGCGGCCCGGGGAGGGCTGGGGGGTGGCCCTCGATAGCGGTCAGTCGCCCCAACGGCCCGTGGAGCGTCGTGCTCGCTCGAAGCAGTCCCGCCAGATAATGGTGGTGTGGCTGATCGAGCAGCGACCCGATCGGCCCGAACTCGACGACGCTCCCCGCGTACATGACCGCCATCCGGTCGGCGGCGCGTCGCAGCAGAGCGAGTTCGTGGGTGACCACCACCATGGCAATCCCCAACTGGCGGACGAGCCTGACCAGCTCCGCCGCCACCCGGACCCGTACGATCGTGTCGAGCGCGGTGGTCGGCTCGTCGGCGATGAGCAGCTCGGGCTCGGTGAGGACCGCGGCCACCACCACCGCCCGTTGCAGCATCCCCCCGGATAGCTGGTGGGGGTAACCGGCTGCGACCTCGTCGGGGCGGCGGATGCCAAGCGCACCCAGCATCTCCACCGCCCGCGCCGTCGCCTCAGCCCGGGTCATCCCACGGTGGAGTTGCAGGCTCCGGCCGATCTGGGCCCCCACACGCTGCAAAGGGTCAAAGGACGTGAACGGGTCCTGGGGCACGTAACCGATGCGGGTCCCGCGGAGGGGCTCGGTGCGGTCCACCCCGGGGGCGACCACGACCTCACCATCGAACCGGATCTCACCCCCAACCACTTGCCGGTCCGACCCGAGCAGCCCCATGACTGCCAACCCGAGGGTCGTCTTCCCGGATCCTGATTCCCCGACGACCCCGACTATCTCACCCCCATTGAGGGCGAGGTCCACCCCCCTGAGAACCTCGCCCGACGAGGTGGCGACCCTTAGCCCATCGATCTCGAGGAGCGGCGCCGGCTCAGCCTTCGGCTTGGACCCAGGCACGCTTCCAGTCGAAAGGTGCATAGGTGGCCAACGTGGGGATCTCGCCAACCCCCGCACCCTGGAGCACCCGGGGCGTCACCTCCATCACCGGGACCCCGGCGACCTCGTCGATGAGCCGCTGCTGCACGTCGAGCAGGGCGGCATCACGCTCCGCGCCGAACTCCATCGATTCTGTGGCGAAGAAATCCTCGTCGATCGACTCGTCGCAGAAGCGGGAAATGTTGAGGATGTCGATGGTGCCGCAGATGAAGTTGGTCGAGATGTAGTCCTGGGCGTCGGGGTAGTCGGCGCTCCAGTAGGTCGACGAGATGTCGTAAAGCGCCGGGTCGTAGATAGCGGTGAAGAACTCGGTCTGCTGCAACCCCTGGAGGTCCACCGCGAAGCCTGCCGCCTCGAGGTCCTGCGCCAGCGACGTCGAGTTGGCCGAGGTATACGGGTCGGAGACGTCGTAGACGATCTTGACCGGAGTCCCGTCGTAGTCGGACTCCTCCACCAGACGGGCAGCCTCCGCCGGGTCGTGCTCGTACACCGTCGTCCCCTCCGGATCGGACTGGGCGGTGGTCGATGACATCAGCTGGTTCCACGGCTGGGCCAGGTCGCCGAACTGGGCGATGAAGTCCTTGTTGAGCGCATGCGCCACCGCCATCCGCAGTTCCTTGGAGCCGAATATGCCGTCGTTGTTGAGAGCCAGATAGAAGATGCGCGGTCCGACCGACTCGGAGATGGTGATGGCGTCGCTCTGCTCGAGTTGCCTGATGGCCTGGGGCGACAGCGAGAACTGCTCGAACACGCCGTCAGCCTCACCGGTTTCGAGACGGA
This sequence comes from uncultured Actinomycetes bacterium, assembly GCA_963824995.1. Taxonomy (GTDB): domain Bacteria; phylum Actinomycetota; class Acidimicrobiia; order Spongiisociales; family DATADW01; genus DATADW01. The sequence continues at coordinate 151,369 of CAWGRK010000002.1, forward strand.
GAACCTGGGTGTTCTCGTCCACCCCCAGGTCGATCCGGATCTCGTCCAGGTAGGGGAGATCGGGATCGACGTAACCCGGGTTGCGCACGATGGTGACGTCCGAGCCCCGGTTCCATTCCTGGAGGTAGAAGGGACCGGCTCCCACCGGACTGCTGGCAAAGTCCTCGCCCCGATCCTCGACCGCCTCCTGGGGCACCGGCCAGCTGGTGGCAATGGTGAGACCGAAGATGAACGTGGTGGTTGGGGCGGCGAGGGTCACCTGGAGCGTCTGGTCGTCGATCACCTCGATCCCCGACACCTCATCGGCTTCGCCGTTGGCGAACGCCTCTGCGCCCTCGATGGGGAACAGGTATCCGGCGCCCCATGATTGGCTGGAACGGTGTTCGGGTCGAGCGCCCGGATCATCCCGTAGGCGACGTCGTCGGCGATCACCGCCCGTGGCTCGAAGTCAGGACCGGCGAACATGGCGCCTTCCTCGATGGTGAAGGTGTAGACGAGCCCATCGTCGGACATCTCCGGGGGTCCGGTGGCCAGCCCCGGTTCGAGCTCGCCTGCGGAGGTGAAGTGGTACAGACCCTCGTAGAGGGCGCCCGCCGTCATGTCGTAGTCGATGGTCGACACCGCCTGGCTGTTGTCGAGCGAGGCGAGGTCGTTGAGTGCGACGAACTGGAGGCTGCCGCCCTGTTGCGCCTCGCCTGCGGCGGCAGTCGTCGGCGTGGCTGCCACGGTGGTCTCCGTGGCGCCGATCGTGGTCTCGGAGGCACCGGGAGTGGTCTCGGTGGCTGCGGTGTGGTCTCGGACGGCGGGGCGACGGTGCTCTCCGAAACGGTTGTCTCGCCGGTGCCCGAGCCGGTGCATGCAGCCGCTACCAGCATCAACGCCAACGCCCAACCGATCCTGCGCATGGTCCCTACTCCCCGGATCGACGAAGGCGGCCACGATACACTCCGGCCCTCATGGACACCCTGGAGACGGCCGAGCGCGCCGCCCGGGTAATCGTGGAGCGAGCGGGCTTCCGGCCGGATGTGGGGCTGATCTGTGGCACAGGGTTCGCCCCGTGCACAGACGTGCTTGCCGACAGGGTGACCATCCCCTTCGAGGAATTGCCCGGTTTTCGACCGAGCGCGATCCCCGGGCCACGTCAACGAAATCGAGGTCGGCCGGCTCGGTGACCGGGTGGTGGCGGCGGTCAAGGCAAAGGTCCTCCCTTGCGACGGCGCATCCTGGGAACAGGCGGGAATCCCTGCCCGCACCCTGGCCCGGACCGGGTGCCGAGCCCTTCTCTACTCGGCGAACTCGGGATCGATGCGGGGCGACCTCGGTCCCGGCGAGTTCCTCGCCTTCAGCGACCACATCAACTTCTCCGGGTTCAACCCATTGTCGACAGAGCGCGAGGGTGACGGGTGGCCGACGCCCTACCTTTCGATGGCCGAGTTGTACGACGCCGAGCGCACCGCCGCGGTATGTGCCGCCTCCACCGACGCCGGGGTCCCGCTCGGAACCGGAGTGGCCGGCTACTGGATGGGACCCAGCTTCGAGACCCCCGCCGAGATCAGAGCTGGCGCAGTCCGCCGGTTGCTCGGTGTCGTCGAACAGCTTCCTCCCCGAGGTGATGGCTGGATATCACGCCGGGATGGCGATCGTCGCCTTCACCTTCGTCTCGACGATGTCTGCCGGGATCGCCGCCCCCATCGCCCTCGACCGCGTCCTCGAGACCACCCGCCGCTCCCACGACGACTTCAGGAAGATCGTCTCGGCTGCGATTCCGGTCTTTGAGGTTCTCTATGTCCCCCCGCGGGGGGAAGGGCCCCGCTGCGGAGCAGCGGGTAGGGGGCTGCCGAGCTCCCAATGGTGATAGCACGCGCTTCGCATCTAGAGAGTGAGCCAGCCCCCCTCCCCCGACGCCTCCGGCGCCGGGTACTCCCCCTGCGGGGAGAGAGATCGGTTGTTATCCCGCCACGTACCCCCAGCCGGAACCGGTGATGGTCCAGGCGTTGGCGTTGGGGTCGGTCCAGCGCGAGTAGTCGGGTGGGGTGCTGGTCAGCTGGTCGAGGTCGCGGAAGTCGGGTGAGGCCACGGCGGTCCCGGCGATCCCGGAGAGGACCAGGGCGGCGTGGTACTCACCCGCCCAGTTGCCGGAGGTGCCGTCGGGTGTCGCTCCGAGGGCCAGGGCGAGTGGCGTTGACCGCAACTGTCCGGTTTGGGCGGCGGTGACCACCGAACCGAGCTGAGTCCACCCGCTGTTCGAGGAGAGCTCGGTGGAGGTTGCCGTCCGGTACCAGAAGGTGACCGCGCTCAACCTCGGCGGGGGAGTGACCCCGTCGAAGGTGACCCGTACCTGTATCCGGGTCCCGTCGGCGACGGGTAGCGGGACCGTGGAGGTGACCGCCGACGGCGACCCGTTGCGTCGCGTCCAGGCGAAACGCAGCCCACCGGTGGTGCCGTTGAGAGACAGCTCATAGGCGTTCCCCTTCGAGACGAGACGCGCCCCGTCGTCGTTCCAATCGTCCAGCGCCACGTCGGCGCGGATGTCGAGGTCGCCGGCGATGTCGAGCAGGGCCCGGTCGGGGTCGTGATGACGGCCCCGGCACCGCCGTTGAACCGCACGCCACCCGGCCCGGTCGGTGCGTTGACCACGATGGTGACGGTGTCGGTGTCGCTCCCACCCCGTCCGTCGGACACCTCCACCGACACCTGATGATGTCCCCTCGGCCGTGTAGGTGAACGTCGGGGCGGCGATTGTCGAGTCGTCCCTCTGCCCGTCGCCATCGAGGTCCCAGGCGAAGGTGAGCGCGTCGCCATCGGGATCGGTCGAGGTGGAGGCGTTGAAGCTCACCGTGAGCGGCGCCGTGCCCGACTGAGGGTTGGCACTGAGGACGGCGTTGGGCGCCGTGTTCGGGGTCCCCGGGTCGTAGACCCAGCCCGTGCCGAGCACGTCCCAGGCGCGGCCGGCACCATCTGTCCATTCCGAGAAGTCGGGCGCGGTCGCCTGTGCCGGTGTCCGCAGGTCGAGGGCGGCGGCTGGGGTGCCCCCGATCCCGGAGAGGACCGCGGCCTGGTACAAGTCTCCCGCCCAGGGACCAGCCCCATCGGGTCCCGACGCCCAGCGAAAGGGGGTTGGCCCCGTTGGCGATGGCGACCGCACCGTTCCTGGTGACGACCGCTCCAAGCTGAGTCCAGCCGGTCGGAGTTGGTCAGGTTGGCGCGTGACATCGGTCCGGTACCAGAAGGTGACCTTGGTGTTCTTGGCCGCGCGTGTCAATGTCGATGGTGGCGCGCACCTGGAGCCGGTCGCCGTTGACGACGGGGAGGGCAACGGTCGAGTTCACCGTCTGTGCGCCCCTACGGCACGGGCGAACCCGACCCGGAGCTGTCGGGTGGTCCCGTTGAGCATGACCTCGTAGGCGCCCGGGAACTTCGACACCAGCTTGGCGTTGGAAGTGGCCCAGTTGTCGAGGGCGACATCGGCGCGCAGATCGATGTCGCCGGTGATGTCGAGGGCGGCGGTGTCGGGCGTCTGCACCCTGGTGCCGGCGAGGCCAGGCAGTTGGATGTGGCCGACGCCTCCGGGCGGCGCCTCGGTGACGGTGACCGTGACCGATGCGATGTCGGTGCCACCATGTCCGTCGTTTACCTGCACCGTGGGCGTTGTGGGTACCTGCGGGGTAGGTGGTCTGGATCGTCGCCCTGCTCGCCGTCGTCGAATTGTCCGTCGCCGTTGAGGTCCCAGTCATAAGTGAGGGAGGTGCCCGTCGGGATCGGTGGAAGCCGTTGCATCGAGCGAGACCGTCAGCGGTGCCTCACCCTGGTTGGGATTGGCGGTGAGCGTGGCGACCGGGCTGCGGTTTGGCCCGCCGATCGTGTAGCTCCAGCCGTCGCCAGCCACCGTCCAGGGGTTGCCGACCCCGTCGGTCCACCCGGAATAGTCCGGCGGGATCGTGCCCAGCTGGGCGGTCGTCCTGAAGTCGGGGTTGGCCACCACCTGGCCGAAGAAGCCGATCCCGTTGATCAGCATCGCCGCGTAGTACCGCCCCGACCAGAACCCGGCAACATGGTCGAACCGGGAGCCGAGCACCATGTTCCTGTCGCCGGGCCGGACGGTGGTTAGCCCCGAGGTCGTGACCACGGTGCCCAACTCGGTCCAGCCGGAGTGGTTGAACAGCTCGTTCTCCACGTCGCTCCTGGTGAAGAAGGTCACGGTGTGGCCACCAGCACCGTTGTCGGCTTCGAGCGTGGCGCGCAATTGGATCCGCTGGCCGTCGGCCACCGGGATGGCGACGGTCGAGGTGCGCGTCTGGAGCGTGCCCGCCGAGTTGACCCAGGCGAGTCGGAGCCTGCGGGTGGTCCCGTCGAGGATCAGCTCATAGCCCTCGGCCGATCCGAGGCTCGAGGTCCGCAGGTTCGAGATCAACTTGGCGTTGGAGGTGGACCAGTTGTCGAGGGCAACATCGGCCCTGATGTCGAGGGTCCCGGTGATGGCGTCGAAGTTGGGACCCGCCGGAGCGGTGATGTCGGTCCCGCCGTCTCCGGGGAGGGTGAGATATCCGTCCTGCTCCTGCGGCGCTCCCTGGAACACGGCACGGTATGTGGTGTCGACGGACGGGGCGACTATCAATCGGCTCTCGGCACCCACCGTCGGCCCAGGAGTCGAAGCCGTAGACCACGCCGTCCTTTGCCTGTGGGATTCACTGCGGTCACCGAGTTGGCCGACCCGACGATCACCTCTCGGGTGAAAGGCGTCCGTTCGGCGAAGGCCCCCACCGAAAGGGCGAGCCCGGCGACCGGGGCGCTCTCGAAGGTGAGCTCGACGGTGCGAGGGTCGAGGCGGACCGAGTCGGTCCCGGTCTTGCCACCCGAGTCCGTCACCGTGAGCGACAGCTCGAGATAGCGACGGGTACTCGTGGTCGGGAGCCACGAAGGAGCCGCCGGCGATGCCGTTCCAGTCGTTGATGCCGTGCTGGTGACAATCGGTCGGCTCGTTGTGGGCGCAATGGTGGATCACCAGCCGCCAGCTCATCGAGGACGCACCGAGCGTCTCGTTCGGATCGGAGGCGCGTGCCGGTGAAGCTGATGGTGTCGCCCACCTTCCAGAGGGCGCTTCCGTCGGGGGTGTTGATGGTGGCGGTGGGGGCGGTGTTTCCGTCGGTGGCGTCGATGGTGACCGTGTCGGTGTCGACCCCGCCGCGGCCGTCGCTGACCCGAAGCGTCACCGGGTAGCTACCGGGTGTGGCGTAGGTGAACTCCGGCGCCGCCAGCGTGGAGTCGTCGAGCTGCCCGTCGCCATCGAGGTCCCATGCGTAGCTGAGCGGATCGCCATCCGGGTCGGTGGAAGACGATGCGGTGAAGCTCACCTGGAGCGGGGTCGGGCCGGAAGGGGATTGGCCCCGAGCACCGCGGTCGGCGGTTGGTTGGCGCCGAGCACGTATCCCCAACCGGTCCCGTTGACATTCCAGACGTTGCCGGGGGTGTCGGTCCACTCCGAGTAGTCGGGTGGGGTCGAGGTGAGTTGGCCGGTGGTGCCGAAGTCGAGGTCGGCCCGCACCTGGCCGCCGCCGGTCGTACCGCTGATGATCGAGGCCGCGTAGTAGCGGCCCGACCAGAACTCGACGTCGTGGAGGACTCGCCCGCCGAGCACCATCTCCTGGTCCCCTGGGTTGACCGAGGTGGTACCGGTTCCGGTGTTGACCGCACCGCCGAGCTGGGTCCAACCGGTATCGGCCTCCAGGTCGGGCGTGGTATCGGTGCGGTAGAAGAAGGTGACGGTGTGGCCGCCCGCTCCGTTGTTGACGTCGAGCACGCCGCGGATCTGGAGCCGCTGCCCGTCGGTGACGGGAAGGGCGACGGTCGAGTTGGCCACGCGGACCGTGCCGCCCCCGTCCACCCAGGCGAGTCGGAGGCCCTTGGTGGTGCCGTTGAGCATCAGCTCGTAGCCCTGGGCGCCGGTGCCGGTGATCAGGTTGGAGACGAACTTGCCCGACGGCGAGTCCCAGTCGTTCAGGGCGACATCGGCCCGCAGGTCGAGATCACCGGTGATGTCGAATGTGGGCGAGGGCGCTGAGGAGATGTCGACTCCGGCGGTCCCGGGGAGAGTCAGGTAGCCGTCGCCGGACCCGCTGGCCGGGGTGACGGTGATCGGCCGTCTGTGCGGTGTCGGTCCCGCCGCGCCCATCGCTCACCCGAAGGGTCGCGGTGTGGATTCCCGGCGTGACATAGGTGAACTGCGGAGTCGCTCCCGAGGCGTCGTCGAAGGCGCCGTCGCCGTCGAGGTCCCAGTCGTAGGTGAGCGGATCGCCATCGGCGTCGGTGGAGCCTGTGCCGCTGAAGTTGACGGTGAGCGGGGAGGCGCCCGAGGTGGGATTGGCCGATCGCTGCGGCGACCGGCGCGGTGTTCTCAGGGTCGACCGTGTAGCGGTATCGGATGATCCGGCCGCCGAAGTGGTCAACTGCGAAGAGGTCACCGCCGGGCCCGATCTCGAGCCCGACGGTGCCCACCTGGCTGGCGAAAAGCTCGACGGTCGCCGGATTGGGCACTCCGCCGCTACCGGGGTACATCACCCAGATGCACTGCCGGGAGAAGTCGGAGAAGAACAGCGCCCCGTCGTAGGCGTCGGGTAGCTGCCGCCCTCGTAGAAGGCGAGCCCGGCAACCGAGCTCGAGCCGCCGCCACATCCCGCCAACGAGCTCGAGTGGTTCCACGGGAGAACCGGCGGGGTGTGGGCGGTGGCGTCGCCGTACATGGTCTCGCACACGTTGTTGTTGAGTGAGTCATACCCGCTCTGGCGGGCGTTTCCCTCGTAGCAGGGCCAGCCGAAGTTGCGGACCGTCTGCGTGGGGTTCTGGTGGCGGTTTATCTCCTCCCAGGTGCCCCAACCGACGTCCCCGATCCAGAGCTCGCCGGTGCCCGGCTGGACGGTGAAACGGAATGGGTTGCGCAACCCGTAGGCCACGATCCTGTCGTCATCGGCGCTTCCCTGCCCGACGAGTGGGTTGTTGGCAGGGGCTGGCCGGTGTCCGGGTCGACCCGCAGGATGGCGCCGTTCCAGGTGACCGGATCGCCCGAGGTGCGTAGGTCCTGGCTGCGCAGAGCGCCACCCTGACCGGTGGTCGGCTGCTGCGTGCCACCGACCGGGACCGGAGGATCACCGCACGGGTTCTTTGGGGTGTCGGTGTTGCGTCCCCCGCCCTGGCCGTAGTCGCTGAAGTTGAAGCTGGCCCCGTCGCCTGCGCCGACGTAGAGCTCGCCGGCGGTACCGAACTCGACGGTCCCGATCGAGTGGCTGGGGTACTGCTGGCACCAGTTGCCCTCGAGGAGCACCTGACGGTTGCTGGCGACGTTGGTCGGCGACACCTGATAGCGCACCACCCGCCCGTCGGCCATGCAGCCGGCGTCGAGGTCGGTGGCATACGGACAGTCGTCGGCATAGTCGCGGCCGCGGTAGGTCGTGGTGAGCAGGTAGACCCATGGCTCGGCTGGGAAGTTCGGGTCGAGCGCCATCCCGAGCATCCCCCGGTCCCACCACCCGTAGGTCTCGGCGGAAATGTCGATGACGGTGGTGGCCGTGGTGTCGGACATCGAATCGAACACCTTGACCTTCCCGCCCTTCTCCCCGACGAAGACACGGCCGTCCGCGGCGAAGCGGACGACGGTGGGCAGGTCGAGCCCGGTGAAGGCAGATTGCTCCTCGAACTCGGGATCCGTCACCGCCAGCGGTGCGATCGATGGAGCCTCACGAGAGCGGCGTACGGGCTGGTGCTGTCGGTGTCCGCCAACCGAAGCGGATCGGCGGGGGGTTGAGCGGAGTCCTGGGCAGGGGCGACGGGTGAGGGAGCGGTGGGCGAAGCCGCCAGGCGGTCCCGGGGAGCACGCCCACAGCGATCGCGAGCGCGACGAAACAGACCAATACACGGCGAACAGTCATTCCCCCGCTCCATTTCAATCTGAGAAGACTCGACCCCACCTGCCTTGGTCGGTCTATCGGCATCGGATCGAAGTGTCTTGAAGCATCCGAGATGAGCCGGCTTCCTCGACTAGCGAACGTCGGTGGACTTGCTGCCAAACCTGGGAGTCAAGGGTGGGGTGCCGCCGGGGGCATCAGACCAATATCCAGGGTCTCACTAGGCTCGGCGTCCAGCCGATTCGGAGGGATCTTGCACGACGTCGTAATCATCGGTGGCGGGCCTGCCGGTTACGGCGCCGCCCTGTACGCCCACAACTTCGGGCTCTCCGTGGCACTGGTGGAGAAGGAGGAGCGGGTCGGTGGGACCTGTCTCCTCCGTGGGTGCATCCCGGCGAAGACCTGGCTTCAGGCGGCAGAGGTCATGACCACCGTCAAGAGCGCCGCCGAATTCGGGGTGACGCTTCAGCCGGCGAGGCCGGCTTCGACTGGGAGGCGGGGCTCAAACGCAAGAACGCCATCGTTGACCGATTGGTCCGAGGCCTCGCCGGGTTGCTCAAACAGCGCAAGGTCGAGGTCATCCGGGGTACCGGGCGGCTCGACGGTGCCGGCAAGGTGGTGGTGAGCGGCGAGAACGGTGAGCAGGTTGTCGAGGGATCGCACGTGATCGTCGCCACCGGCTCGGTCCCCCGGTCGATCCCGGGGTGGGAGATCGATGGGGACCGGATCGTCAGCTCGGACCATGCCCTCGACTGGCCCAGCAGGCCCGATCGGGTTGTCATCGTCGGAGCCGGGGTGATCGGTTGTGAGTTCGCCTCGCTGCTGGTCGACCTCGGCAGCGAGGTCCACGTCTTCGAATTGATGGAACAGATCATCCCCGGCGCCGATCCCGACGCCGCCAAGGAGTTGCAGAAGCTGCTCTCGAGGCGGGGCGTCAAGTTCTCGCTTGGAGCCTCGGTAGAGGCGCCCAAGATTGGCGAGTCGTCGGTGATGGTGACCGCCGGAGGATCATCCGTCGAGGCCGACGCCGCCCTAATGGCGGTGGGCAGGGGTCCGGTCACCGAGAACATCGGGCTCGACACGGTGGGTATCACACCGGACCGAGGCTTCATCACCGTCGATCCGCAGACGATGCTGGCGGCGCCGGGCGTCTACGCCGTCGGGTGACATCGTGGCGGGCACGCCTCAGTTGGCCCATGCCGGGTTCGCCGAGGCGATCGCCGCGGTGACGCATCTCGCCACCGGTGAGGAGAAGCCGGTGGACTACCGCGCCATCCCTCGGGTCACCTACACCCATCCCGAGATGGCCGAGGTCGGTCTCACCGAGCCGCAGGCAGCCGAAGCCGGGATCGAGGTCGAGACCCACAACCACAGCTTCGTGGGTGTCGGGCGGGCCCAGATCATCGGCCAGAACCAGGGCATGGTCAAGATCATCGCCCAGCGCGACGGGCCCATCGTCGGCGCTTCGGTGGTCGGGCCGCACGCCGGTGAGATGATCCACGAGTTGATGTACGTCGTGGGATGGGAGGCGTTGCCCGCAGAGGCTGCAGCCTTCATCCACGCCCATCCGTCGCTGTCCGAGGCCGTCGGGGAGTCCTTGCTGGCGGCGAGCGGTCGAGGCTTGCATTGACCACCACCCCGGAGTAGAGGAGACCTGCGAGATGGCGACCACCGTGAGCATGCCGCAACTGGGAGAGACGGTCACCGAGGGCACCATCCTCCGCTGGGCCAAGCAGGTGGGCGACACCGTCGCCGCCGACGAGGTCCTGGTGGAGATATCCACGGACAAGGTGGACACCGAGGTGCCTTCGCCTGCGGCGGGCACCATCCTCGAGATCCTTGTTCCCGAAGGTGAGACGGTGGCAGTCGGCACCGCCATGGTGGTGATCGGCGACGCCGGCGAGGAGACGGATTCGGGACAGGAGACGACCGAGCAGCCGACGGCCGAGGAGGAAGCTCCCGGGACGGAGGCGGCACCGGAAGAGGCTCCGTCCGGTGAGGCAGTGTCCGATGAGGCTGCGGTCTGATCCGAGGATGAGGTGCCGCCGAGGATGCACGCCGCCGCCGAAGCCACCGAGGAAGCGCCTGCAGCCCAGGCCACCGAGGAATCTGCTCCTGAAGAGGTCCCGGCAGATGTTGAGGCGACAGCGGGCGAGAAGGAAACAACAGCACCTCCCACCGAGGAGCCGACCTCGTCGGCGTATCCGGTTGGGGGGAACGGAGGTGGCGAGGGCGACGGGATGCGCCGAGTCCTCTCACCCGTTGTCCGCAAACTGGCTCGCGAGCATGGTCTCGACCTGGCGACGGTCCCGGGGACGGGTCAGGGGGGGCGGATCACCCGACAGGATGTCGAGGCCTATCTGGCGCAGGAACCGGCCGAAGCGCCGGCGGCGATCACCACCGCACCGGCACCGGGTGAGGCGCCGACAGCACCCGCCCCGGCAGCACCGGCAGCACCGGACCCGCTGCGGCCCCGCGGCCGCTACGGGCGAGGTGCCGAGCGGTCCCGGCGATCGGGTAGAGGACCTCGACCGGCTCCGTGTCCGCATCGGCGAGAACATGATCCGGGCCAAGCAGACCGCCGCTCATGTGTGGACCTCGGTGGAGGTCGACTTCGAGGCGGTGGAGCGGGTCCGTCAGGAGCACCGCGAGACGTTCAAGCAGCGTGAGGGCTTCTCGCTCACCTACCTGCCGTTCATCGCCAGGGCCACGATCGACGCCCTCCGCGCCTTCCCGGTGGTCAACAGCTCCTACTACCTCGAGCAGCGCAAGGCGGTGTTCCACGACCGGATCAACCTCGGGATCGCCATAGACCTCGATCAGAAGGGGCTCATCGTCGCCACCATCCGCGACGCCGACGAGCTCCGGCTGGTCGCCGTCGCCCGTCGGGTGCGCGAGCTAGCCGACAAGGCGAGGAACGGAAAGCTCGAGCCGGACGACGTGATCGGGTCGAGCTTCACCATCACCAACCCCGGACCCTTCGGCTCATTCATGTCGGCGCCGGTGATCAATGTCCCCAACGTGGGGATTCTCTCCACCGACACGGTCGCCAAGCGGCCGGTCGTGATCACCGACGAGCATGGCCAGGACGGCATCGCTATCCGGCACATCGGGTATCTCGGTTTGAGCTGGGACCACCGCGCCTTCGACGGGAGCACGGCGGTGATGTTCCTCGGCCGGATCAAGGAGAGCCTCCAGACCTGGGACTGGACCCAAGAGCTCGCATGAAGAGCCATGGTTTGCTCCCCGGTGAGGCTCTTGACGAGTCGAGCAAGCGGAGGGAGTTCGCCAGCCCCCCTACCCGCTGCTGCGCAGCGGGTCCCTTCCCCCCTGCGGGGGGAGCGGATTCCTGGCCGCCTCTTCTGCGGGTTCGCTGGTTGGGCCGGCTTCCCTACTTGGAGGCATGGGACCTGCAGCGGGCGTCTGTGGGAGGGTCGGGTGGAGGGGCGCACCCCGGATGACTACCTGCTGCTGCTCGAGCACCCCCACGTCTATACGGTCGGTCGCAACGGCGACGGCTCCAACCTGCTCGTTCCCGAGGAGTCGCTGCAGTCACTGGGCGCAGAGGTGCATCGGGTGGACCGTGGAGGGGATGTCACCTACCACGGTCCGGGCCAGCTCGTCGGTTACCCGATCGTCGGGCTGACCGACCCCAAGCAGATCGTCCCCCACGTCCGCCGCATCGAGCAGGCGCTGGTCGCTGCGCTCTCCGACCTTGGTGTACCGCTTGGACGGAGCCGGGGTACACCGGAGTGTGGACCGACGACGGCAAGGTGGCGGCCATCGGCGTCCGGGTCTCGAGGGGTGTCTCGATGCACGGGTTCGCCCTCAACGTCGATCCCGACCTGGGCTACTTCGGGCACATGCACCCGTGCGGGATCTCAGATCGTCCCGTCACGTCGCTCAGCTCGCTGTGCGGTCGCCGTGTCTCGCTCGAGGAGGTGATCGATCTGGTCGTCCCCCGATTCGCCGAGGCGTTCGGGTACGAACGCCGCGAGGTCCAGCTGGCGCCTTCACCCGGGGACAGGGTCGCGATCGCCGATTCGAGGTGGATCGACTTCTCGCTGCCGGCACCTTCTCACCGGAGCGGAGGTCGGAGGAGCCGGTACTGATCGGGGGCCGTCTCCCCGGTGAGCCGCCGAGGCCGGAGTGGATGAAGGTCAAGGCGCGGATGGACGACGGATACCTCCAGCTCAAGAAGCTGATGCGCGGCCTGGAGCTGCACACGGTTTGCGAAGAAGCCGGCTGCCCCAACATCTTCGAGTGCTGGGGGATGGGGACCGCCACCCTCATGATCCTCGGGGATCGGTGCACCCGAGCGTGCGGTTTCTGCAACGTCACCACCGGCAAGCCCACCGAGCTCGACGTCTTCGAGCCATTCCGAGCCGCGGATGCGGTCAGCAAGATGGGTCTGAGCCACGCCGTGGTCACCTCGGTCAACCGAGACGACCTCGATGACGGGGGCTCGGCCATATTCGCCACGACCATCCGCGAGATCCGTCGCCGCTCGCCGGAGTGTGCCGTCGAGGTGCTCATTCCCGACTTCAAAGGCGACACGGTGGCGCTGGAGACGGTGATGGCGGAGCACCCTGAGGTTCTCAACCACAACACGGAAACGGTGCTTCGGTTGCAGCGCGACGTCAGGACCGCCGCCAGCTATGGCCGGTCGCTTGCGCTGCTGGCTCGGGCCGGCTGGATCGAACCGTCGGCCCGGGTCAAGTCGGGGCTGATCGTGGGGATGGGCGAGACCGCTGAAGAGGTGCTTGGCGCTCTAGCCGACCTGCGGGCGGTGGGCGTTGACATCGTCACCATCGGCCAGTACCTGCGCCCCACGGCGAGACATCGGCCGGTCCACCGCTATGTCCATCCCGATGAGTTCGCCATGTATAAGGACTTTGGGGAAGGTATCGGGATCCCGCATGTCGAGTCGGGCCCATTGGTGCGATCCTCCTACCACGCCAAGGACTCATTGCAGGGCGCCTCGCCACCGCCGGTTCCCGTGGCGCTCGGCCCGCGCCCCTGACATATCGGTGCTGACATATCGGTGCTGACATATCGGTACTGATCGGCTTCAATTCGGACGCCATTTCGGCCGATAATCGGGGTGAGGGGGACTCATGCCCCGTCAGCCGATGCCTGTTCGCTCGGGCGTGGCATCCAGATCATCGAACTTCCGGTTCAGAGGTGCGGGGAATGTTGAGAAAACGGTTCGTGACGCCGCTCATCGCGTTTGTCGCTTTTGCGCTCCTAACAGGGGCTACTCTGCAGCAGGCCCCGGGGGGTGGCGACATGGGGCTTCCCTCCTCGTCCTCTTCGACCTCTCGTTCCACGGCCGCCGCTCCGGTGGAGACGCTGGGCGATCCGTTCCAGACCGGGTTCGAGGTCGTGACCGAGCTGTCGGGGCTGAATGTGCCCACCGCGGTGAGGTTCAGTTCGGATGGCCGCGGTCTTCGTCTCCGAGAAGGCGGGGAGGATCAAGGTGTTCGACTCCCTCGACGACGCCACGCCAACGACCATCCAGCTCCCAGGTGCCACTCCGACCTATGACTACCTCGACCGTGGTTTCCTCGGGCTGGCTCTCGACCCCAACTTCCCTGCCGAGCCCTGGGTCTATGGGCTCCACACCCGTGTTCGTGACGGGTACACCTTCAACGACGAGTGCCCCGCTGAGAACAGCGGCGGGTGTCCGGCCGACGGCAGACTCTTCCGCTTCCAGGTCACACCGACCAACACTGTCGTCGCCGGCACCGAGCAGACCCTCCTCACCGGCAACTGGTGCCAGCAGTTCACATCCCATTCGATCGGGACCATCGAGTTCGGCCCCAACGGTGAGTTGTATGTCGGCGCCGGCGATGGAGCCAACTTCATCGTCGCCGACTACGGACAGCGCTCCGGGGGTGGAATCCCAGAGAACCCGTGTGGCGACCCGCCGGTTGGTGTGGGGGGCGACCAGCAGCCCATCACCAGTCAGGGTGGAGCCCTCCGCAGCCAGGACCCCCGCGTCCTCGGCGACCCGGCCACCTTCGATGGGTCGATCCTGCGGGTGGACCCCGACACCGGTGCTGCCTTCTCCGGTAACCCAGGCGGTGCCGGCGACGACCGGATCGTCGCCTACGGCCTCCGCAACCCATTCCGCTTCACGGTGCGTCCCGGGACCAACGAACTGTGGATCGGCGACGTCGGCTGGTCTGCCTGGGAGGAGATCGACCGCCACCAGAACCCGACCGACGTGGTGAGGAACTTCGGATGGCCTTGCTACGAGGGCAATGGTCGTCAGCCCGGTTACGACGGGCTCAACAACAACATCTGCGAGGGTTTGTACGACTCGCCCGGGGCGGTGACCGCTCCCTATTTCACCTACCAGCACGGTCAACCGCTGGCCGGGGGGTGCAGCAACGACACCAGCTCGATCGCCGGGATGGCCTTCTACGAGGGCGGCGATTACCCGGACGAATATGACGGAGCCCTCTTCTTCTCCGACTACTCGCGCGGCTGCATAATCGTCATGTTCCCTGGAAGCAGCGGCCTACCCGCCACTAACAACATCGAACGGTTCGTCACCGGCGCTGTCTCCGGTGAACCTCGAGATCGGCCCCGACGGCGACCTGTTCTATGTGGACATAATCGCCGGCACGGTCGAGCGGGTCCGGTTCACCGAAGGGCCGGGGAACAACCCGCCAACCGCAGAGGCGACCGCCGACCCCGAGTTCGGCCCGGCGCCGCTCACCGTCCAATTCGACGGATCGGGCTCGACCGACCCAGACGGCGACGCCCTGACATACACCTGGGACCTCAACGGTGACGGATTCTTCGACGCGGGCGACGGTCCCAACCGGTTCCTGGTAAGCCCAACCTTCACCTACAACACGGTCGGGCTCCGCACCGTCCAACTTCGGGTTCGCGACCCCTCCCAGGCACAGGACTTCGACAGCGTCACCATTGACGTCGGCAACACGCCGCCGACCGCCACCATCACGTCGCCGGCGACCGGGTCCGAATTCTCCGTGGGCCAGACGGTGACATACGCCGGAACCGGCACCGACGCCCAGGACGGGACGCTCCCGGCCAGCGCCTTTTCGTGGAAGTTCGATGTCCACCACTGCGCCCGGATCAACCCCAGTGACTGCCATGTCCATCCGCTGCAGACGGTCGAGGATGTGACCGGCGGCAGCTTCGTCTTCCCAGACCATGAGTACTTCTCGTGGGTGGAGATGACACTCACCGTGACCGATTCGAACGGGGCCACCTCCGATCCGGTGACCCGACGGCTCAATCCGAAGCTGGTTGATCGTCACGTTTGCCACCAGCCCCGTGGACTTGAAGGTGACGGTGGGCTCGGCCACCTACCCGGCACCGGAGACGCTCGAGTTCGCCGTCGGCTCGACGATCTCGGTGAGCGTGGAGACACCACAGGCCAAGGGTGGGATCAGCTACAAGTTCGCCTCGTGGTCGGACGGCAAGGCTCGTGTCCACGAGTTGGTCGTGCCCGGCTCCGACAAGACGTACACCGCCCGCTTCACGGCCCCGCCCCCGGCCAACAAGGAGCCGGTTGCGGTCATCCGGACCAACGAAAAGTCAGGGATCGTGCCGTTCAAGGTTCAGTTCGACGGAACGGCTTCGCACGACCCCGACGGCGACTCCCTTTCCTACCGCTGGGATCTCGACGGCGACGGGGCTTACGACGATTCGACGGCGAGCAAGCCGAGCCGCACCTTCGACGACCCAGGAGCACACCGTGTGAGGCTCAAGGTCACCGACGGCAGGGGCGGGGTCGACACCGCCCAGGTCACGATCGTGGCCGGACCGCAGCCGGTTGGTGCCAGCTTCACCGATGTTCCGGTCGGGTATGTGTTCTACGAGGACATCGAGTGGCTCCTCGCCGAAGGGGTCACCGAGGGCTGCAACCCCGAGGGGACGATGTTCTGCCCGACCGAGTCCGTGACGAGGGGCCAGATGGCGGCGTTCCTTGTGCGCTATCTGGGTCTCACCGACCCCGGTCCAGGGGATTGGTTCGTCGATGACGACGGGAGCCTGTTCGAGTCCGAGATCGATCGTCTCGCCCAGGCCGGGATCACGCTGGGGTGCAACCCTCCGGCCAATGACCAGTTCTGCCCACTGGAGTCGGTGACAAGGGCCCAGATGGCGACCTTCCTCGATCGCGCCCTCGATCTCCCATCGGCACCTTCGTTCGGCTTCACCGACATCGACACCTCGGTGCACCGTGCCGCGATCAACCGTCTTGCCGCCGCCGGGATCACCCGGGGTTGCGCCGACACCTGGTTCTGCCCCGACCTGCCGGTGACCCGCGGCCAGATGGCCGCATTCCTCCACCGCGGCGACGAGTACCGCTAAATCGATCGAACCCAGCGAGACACGCAGCCGGCGCCAGCGCCCGTGCCAACCCAGGGTTGCCAGCTCCACCTGGGTACTCGCCCGACCCAGGGTTGACGGCTGTCCCGGTTGCGGTAAGTGGCCGGTGGGGGTAGGTTGCGCGGGCGCGCATCATTTTGAGAGCCGACTGAGAAGTCGGCTCTTGTCGCGTTCAAGGACGCTGACGGTGCACCGGGAGGGAGGCGGAGGCGATGCGTCGAGTGGTGCTGGCGCTTGTGGTGGGTGTCCTCGTCGCCGCCCTGCCTGCGAGCGCCGCCCTCGCCGAGAGCCAGCCTTACGAGATGTACTTCCCGCTCGTCGGCGGTGGTGTCCCCAACGACGACTTCGGCGATCCGCGCGGCGACCACACCCACGAGGGGAACGACATCCTGGCGCCAAAGATGACCGAGGTCGTGGCCGCCGCAACCGGGACCGTCGGGTGGGTCAGCGACGAATGCTGCGCCTTCCAACTGCTCCACGATGACGGCTGGTCGTCCTGGTACATCCACCTCAACAACGACACCGCCGGGCACCGACGATGGCCTCGGGTGGGGGATGGTCGATGGCATCGTCCCAGGAGCCGAGGTCGAAGCCGGTCAGTTGGTGGGGTGGGTGGGGGACAGCGGCAACGCCGAGGACACCGACCCCCATCTCCACTTCGAACTGCACCGTCCCAACGACAATGCGATCGACCCCCAGAAGCATCTCCTGGCGGCCACGGTGCTCGACGAGCCGATCGGCGGGAGCCCCAAGAAGGCACCTCCTGAGACCACTCCTCCGGTGGCCTTCCTCGACATCGCCGGTTCGGTGCACGCCGAAGCGATCAGGTGGTTGGCTGCACAGGGGATCACGAAGGGATGCACCGCCGACGGCACCACCTTCTGCCCCGGCTACCCGGTGAGCCGGGCGCAGATGGCTTCATTCCTGGTCAGAGCCATGGGGTACGACGATCCCGGCGCCGGCGACCTCTTCTGGGACGACGACGGCTCCACCCACGAGACGAGCATCGACCTGCTCGTCACTGCAGGTGTCACCGAAGGCTGCGACGAGACCGATCCGGGTCGCTTCTGCCCCGATGATCCGGTGACACGCGAGCAAATGGCGTCGTTCCTGGTCAGGGCTCTCGGCTATTCCGAAGACGGTCGTCGCGATCAGTTCATCGACGACGACGGTTCCACCCACGAGAAGAGCATCGAGCTCATCGCCACTGCCGGCGTCACCACCGGGTGCAATCCCCCGGAGAACGACCGGTTCTGTCCTGCGGACCCGGTCACCAGAGGACAGATGGCCAGCTTCCTGTTCCGGGCTCTCGCCGACAGCGCCGAGATGCCGGCGGCGCCGCCGCCGATACCCCGAACCGCAGATCCCGTGGGAGGCGGAGGCCTAGGCAGCCTCGGTCCGGGCTCAGCTCACTGGGCGTTAGGTTGGATTGATGGGCCACGACTACGCCACCCGCACCAAACGGATCCGGAGCCTCCTCGCCGAAGCTGGGATCGATGCCCTCGTTGCCTCGGTGGGCGCCGACCTCCCCTACCTGACCGGTTACGAGGCTCTGCCTCACCGAACGGCTCACCATGCTGGTGCTCCCGGTTGATGGTGATGCGGTGCTCGTGGTCCCGCGCCTGGAGGCGCCCCGGGTCGCTCCCCACCCGAGGTGTTCCGGATTCGGCCCGTGGGACGAGACCGATGAACCCATTGTCGATGGTGGTCGAACGAGCTCGATGGGACAGAGGTGGTCGCGGTTGGCGACCAGACGTGGGCGGTATTCCTGCTCGGGTTGCAGGATGCCCTTCCCGACACCAGGTTCACCCCGGCGGCTCCGATCACGCAGCAGCTTCGGATGCGGAAGGACGCCGAGGAGATCGGCCTGCTCAGGGCCGCTGCCGCCGCCACCGATCGTGTGGTCGATCGACTCGCCGCGACAAAGTTCTCGGGCAGGACCGAACGTCAACTCGCCGCGACGGTGGCCGAGTGGGCGCTGGAGGAGGGACACGATGTCGCCGGGTTAGCCATCGTCGGATCGGGTCCCAACGCGGCCTCGCCCCATCACTCGCCTTCCGATCGCGACCATCGAACGAGGCGACACCGTGGTCGTCGATTTCGGAGGTCGGATCGGTGGCTACTGCTCCGACACCACCAGGACCTTTGTGGTGGGTGAGCCGTCTACCGAGGTCGAGGACGCCTACCGGGTGCTGGAGGAGGCACAGCGAACCGGCGTGGAGGCGGTACGACCCGGCGTGCCCGCCGCCGAGATCGATGCGGCGACAGCGGGCTGTCATCGACAGCGCCGGGATGGGCGATCTTGTTCGTCCACCGCACCGGCCACGGGATCGGCCTCGAGGTCCACGAGCACCCCTATATCGTCGCCGGCAACGAGATGGCTCTCGAGCCGGGGATGACCTTCTCGGTCGAGCCGGGTCTGTATGCCGATGGACGCTGGGGAATGAGGATCGAGGACATCGTCACGGTCACCCCGAACGGCGTCGAACGGCTCAACCAATCCGACCGTCGCCTCTACGTGGTGGAGTGATTGCAAGAGCAGACGGCAGACGGCAGACGGCAGACGGCAGCGGAGCGATCACCGTTGGGTTCGCCAGTTCCCTATGCGCTGCTCCGCAGCCGCTCCCTTACGCTCCGAGGCACGGAGAAGAGAGGGAGCTTCCCCTCTCGGGGACGGATATGGATTTGCTTCCGTCTTCCGCCTAGAGCTCGAGAAACTTCCTCACCGAAGCGGCGAGACCGGGCGCGGTGGCGACGAAGCCGGTCAGTTTGGGGTTCTCACGGTTGAAGAGGGGTTCCTTGCCCTCAAGGGTGAGCAGCGATCCCGCCGCCGGCGAGGACGATGGCGGCTCCTGCGGCGACGTCCCATTCGTGTTTGGGGACCAGCGTCCACGTGGCGTCGGCCAGACCAGCGCCGACGAGGCCGAGCTTGTAGGCGACCGATCCCATGTTCCGCACCGAGATGTCGGTGCCGAAGAACCGGTCCCACTCACCGCGCTTCACCTCGCTCCGACTGGCGAGCACCAGGGCGCCGCTCAGAGCGGACCTGTCGGTGCACGCCGCCGGCTCGCCGTTCAGAGTCACGCCATGGCCGGTGGCTCCCAGGATCAAGTGGTCCGGTCCTGGGCTGAGGATCCCGCCGGCCACTGGCACCCCATCCTCCACGAGCGCCACCGAGACACACCACTCCGGTATTCCTCTGACGAACTCGCGGGTGCCATCGAGCGGGTCGACCACCCAGACCCGACTGCAACCGAGCCGGGACGTGTCGTCGGCGGTCTCTTCGGACAGCCATCCTTCTCCAGGTTGAGGGAGGGCTTGGTGAAGCACCTCGTTGATGGCCAGGTCGGCCGCGGTAACCGGGTCGTCACCAGTCTTGGTCCTCGCCGCCACCTCCCCGGGGGTGAAGTCCTCCAAGACACCGGCGGCGAGCTTCAAGCCGTGCTCGATGCGGGACAGGTCGTCGGATCTGTTCATTGAGTGCTCTCCTGTTGTTCAGAATGGCCAAAACACCGGGACAAGGGCCACCAGCGTCACCACGACAAGAAGTGTGAGGGGTGCCCCGAGCCGCGGGTAGTCGGCGAACCTGTAGCCGCCCGGGCCGTAGACCATCGTGTTGGTCTGGTATCCGATCGGGGTGAGGAAGTCGACCGAACTGGCGACGGCGATTGCGATGGCGAAACCCCGCGGCTCGAGGCCGGCGCCGGTGGCGGCTGCCACCGCGATCGGGAACATGAGCAAGGCGGCCGCGTTGTTCGAGACCAACGCGGTGAGTATCACTGTCGCCACCACCACTCCGGCGAGGATTCCCAGAGGTCCGAGGAAGTCGAAGGCCTCCACCATCCCGTCGGCCACGATCTGGGCGAGGCCGGATGTTTCGACCGCAGCCGCCACACCGAAGGCTGCGGCGATGACGAGGATCACATCGAGGTCCACCGCGTCACGAGCCTCGCCCGGGGTCACCGCGCCGAACAGGACGAGGGCGACCGCCCCGATGAGGCTCGCCTGCAGAATTGGAATGATCTCGAGGGATGCGGCGAGAACGATCGCCAGGGTTATCCCGCCGACAACCATCGCCTTTGGCGGTGGGTACCGGCGGAGTGCCCCCGGTTGAGGACACCAACAGGAAGTCGCGCCGGTCGCGCCACCTGTCGCGGAAACCCGGGTCGGCTATGAGGAGGAGCGTGTCGCCGACGCGGAGCGGAACCGACCCCAGCTTGGCGTCGATCCGCTGGCCGGCGCGGTGGATGGCGACCACCGCCGCCTGGTATCGCTGTCGAAACCCGATCTCCTTGAGCGTGGTGCCCACCATGGGCGACGTGGCACCGATCACGGCCTCGAAGTAGCGCGCCTTGCTTGTGTCCAGTTCGACCAGGTGGGTCTCCTCGGCCGAGGACA
Organism: uncultured Actinomycetes bacterium; assembly: GCA_963824995.1. Taxonomy (GTDB): domain Bacteria; phylum Actinomycetota; class Acidimicrobiia; order Spongiisociales; family DATADW01; genus DATADW01. Next base: position 172,032 of record CAWGRK010000002.1, read on the forward strand.
GTCCTCGGATACCCTGCAGGTCGAGCACCTCGTCGGCCATCCCGACGAATCGCAGGACGTCACCACCGTGCAGGATGGTGTCGGGCGCGACCGGTGCGATCACCTCACCCTCGCGATCCAGGGCAGCGAGGAACACCCCCTTGAGATGGCGAAGACCGCCGGCTTCGACCGCCTTTCCGTCGAGGGTGCCGGCCTCATTGACCACCATGTCGAGGACGAACCGCTTGGTGTCGTCTTCCGCCTCCTGTCTGACCGACCGGCGTACCCGCAGCAGCCGCGGGGCGAGCAGGACGAGCAGGACACCACCCACGATCGCTATCGGGAGCCCGACACGTGTGATCTCGAAGAACCCGATTGGGGGTTGACCGGCGTTCTCCAACAGCCCCGACACGACGATGTTGGTCGAGGTCCCGATAACCGTGACCACCCCACCTAGCAGAGCTGCAAAGGAGAGCGGCATCAGGTACGTGGAAGGTGACCGGCCCCGATCCTCGGCCCACTTCTCCACCTGCGGCAAGAGCATGGCGACGATCGGCGTGTTGTTGAGGAAGGAGGAGGCGGCCATGGTGGGGAAGACCAGCCTGGCAAGCGATCGACGGACACCGACCGTGGCGCCGAGTGTGAGGCGCACCACCGGAGTTAGTGCCCCGGTCTTCTCCACGGCGCGCGCCAAGACGAACAGGGCGGCGACCGTGATCGGCGCAGGGTTGGCAAAGCCGGCGAAGGCCTGCTCGGGAGTGACGATCCCGGCGACGAGTACCGCCACCATCCCGCCGACCATCGCTGCCGCAGGAGCCACCACGTCGCGCACAAGGACGACGAGCACGATGACCACCACGGTCAGCGTGAACCAGGCCTCCCAGGTCAACGCGAGCCTCCCGTGGCGCTCACCCGGCGGAGGGGACGGGGCTTCGATTGGGTCCTCGTCGGCAGGAGTCGCCGGTGCTCAGTCCGCCCCGCCGTTGGCGGCGAGGTAGCCGAGCCGCTCCAGATGGAGCATCACCTGGTTGGCGGCCTCCTCCGGGGAGAACTGAGTGGTGTCGATGACGACCTCGGCATCGGTCGGCTCCTCGTATGGATCGGAGATCCCGGTGAACTCCTTGAGGATCCCGGCACGCGCCTTGGCGTAGAGGCCCTTGCGGTCGCGGTCCTCGCAGATCTCGATCGGCGTGGCGACATGGACCAGGTTGAACCCGCCGGCCGGCTCGATCATGGCGCGGACGTCCTTGCGGGTCTGGTCGTACGGCGCGATCGGGGCACAGATGGCGATGCCACCGTTCTTGGTGATCTCCGATGCGACGTATCCGATCCGCCGGATGTTGAGGTCGCGGTGCTCCTTGGAGAACCCGAGCTCGGAGCTGAGGTGCTTCCGCACCAGGTCGCCGTCGAGCAGGGTGACGGGGCGACCCCCGATCTGGAGCAGCTTGACCAGCAGAGCGTTGGCGATGGTCGACTTGCCCGAGCCCGATAGCCCGGTGAAGAACACCGTGAACCCCTGCTGTGAGCGCGGTGGGTGGGTCTTGCGCAGCTCGCGGGCGACCTCGGGGTAGGTGAACCACTCCGGGATCTCCCGGCCTTCGGCCAGCCGCTGGCGAAGTTCGGTCCCCGAGATGGACAGGGTGTGGGCCCCCTCCGGAATCTCGTCCACCGGGATGTAACGGTCCTCGTCGGGGAGGTAGACCATCATCTTGAAATCCACCATGTGGACGCCGATTTCCTCTTCGTGCTTGCCAAGCAGATCCTGGGCGTCGTATGGGCCGTAGAAGGGCGTCCCCGAGGAGTCGCTACCCGGGCCGGCATGGTCGCGACCCACGATGAGGTGGGTGCACCCGTGGTTCTTGCGGATGATCGCGTGCCAGACGGCTTCGCGGGGTCCGCCCATCCGCATCGCCAGAGGCAAGAGCGAGAGGGTGGCGGTGAACTTCGGGTAGTGGGACAGGACAGCCTGGTAGGCGCGCACCCTGGTGTAGTGGTCGACGTCGCCCGGCTTGGTCATCCCCACCACCGGCTGGATGAGGAGGTTGGCCCCAACCTCGGCCGCGGCCCGCATGGTCAGCTCGACGTGGGCGCGGTGCATCGGGTTGCGGGTCTGGAAGGCGACCACTTCGGTCCACCCCAGACGGGCGAACTCGTCGCGTACCTGGGCCGGGGTGCGCCGGAGTTCGGTGTAGTCGTAATGGATGGGCATCTGGATGCCCTCGATGGCCCCGCCCGACGTACCACGGGTTGCTCCGGTTGAGCAGATGGCCGACTCCGGGGTGGGTGGGGTCGGTCGTGCCGAAGACACTGCTTGCCTCGGCCTCCCGGTCAGGCTGCCACAGGTCGCTCGACGGTGAGCACGGCAAGCATGACACCCTCGGGATCACGCAAAGCAAGGCGCGAACCGGTCTCGAGACCTTGGGCGACTTCGTCGGTGACGTCGAGGGTGATCGGTATCGGCCAGAGTGTTCCGTCGGCCAGCCTCATCTCGGCGCAGACCCGCTCGTAGTCGTCCCGGCCGAGGAAGCCGCGCAGCGGCGAGAAACCTCCGTTGAGCAGCAGTTCGAGATCGCACAACTGGCGCTCGGTCAGGTCCCACGATGGCCAATCGGCCGACTCGGTCTTGAGCTCGGCGGCTCGCTCCGGGTCGACGATGAGGTCGACGAGGGTCCCCCCGTGGGGCGTGATGAGGTGGTCAGCCACGAAATCTGCTCCTAGCAATCGCGAAACGGGCCCGGGGGCGATCCAGACTCTCTTCGAGCCGGGACCGCGCCGCTCCGGGCGGGTACCAGAGTCTACCGACCGCAGTCGGCGCCCTGTGATGATGCAATCGGCGCCGTGATGTCGCGACTTGAATCACTGAATGGAACCCCTGGTGCCCGTCGTGTTCGTCGCTACCGGCAGGTCCGGATCGACACTGCTCATGGAGTTGCTCGGCACGTCGCGTGATGTCCTCTTCGAGCGGGTCTACGCCTATGAGCGGGCCTACCTCACCTATCTGCTCCAGTGGGCCCGCCTCCCGATGGAGGGCGTAGCTTCGGCAGAGCGCTGGCACCGCGCCTCGATCGACCAGGTCCGTCACCTCTCCGCCGGCAAGCTCTTCGGCGGCATCCCGTGGCCGGACCGCCGGTTGCTCGGGATCGGCGAGCCTCCGCTATGGGTTCCGATCCTGCGGGCGAGTTGGCGTGTCTTCTCGGACCGGATGATGAGCTACGGCAGGAATCGATCCACCGCCCCGGTACTACGTCGAGACGGGACCCATCTGGGTTCCGAGGATGGCGCGGCGCGCCCTGCCGGTCCGCACCGGGTACCTGGTGCGCGACCCACGTGACCAGATGGTCTCGATCGCTGCCTTCGTCGGCCGCCGACATCCCAGCTTCGGGTTTCGCCCCGACGACACCCCGGAGACCTATGCCCCGCGCTTCGTCGAGCGGCAACGCCAACTGCTCCGGGCGGCGAGCAACCCCGGCCCGCGCACTCTCGTCATCCGATACGAGGACCTCGCCCTCGACATCGCCGCCACCGCCGCCCGGCTCGGTTCCTGGCTCGACATCGAACTCGATCCGACCCGAGTGCCGGCACACCTCGACCACCGGACCAGCCCCAATGCCATCTCGTCCGTAGGCCGCTGGCGCACAGAACTCGAACCCGAAGTTGCCCAGTTCATCGTCGAGCAACTGGGCGACGAGATGAAGAAGCTGGGGTACGAGTAGAGAAGGGCAAGGACGGCGGACGGCGGACGGCGGACGGCAGCCAGGGGAGGCGCCAGAAGAGGGTCCTCGAATCCAAGGTCGTGCGACCTCGGTAGCCTCGGAGGAGCAGCACAGCAGGGAGAGCGCAATGCCGACCAAGGCGGAACTCGACGAGCTTGCCGCACAGCTCAGCGTCGATGCGATCCGCGCCTCGACCCGGGCGGGATCGGGTCATCCCACATCGGCGTTGTCGGCGTCGCACCTGATGGCGGTCCTCTACGCCAACCATCTCCGCTGGGATCCAAAGGATCCAGCACCACCTCGGGGGCGACCGGGTCATCTTCTCCAAGGGTCACGCCACGCCCGCTGCTCTACGCGCTGCTCAAAGCGGTCGGGGCGATCACGGATGATCAACTTCTGACCTACCGCAAGTTCGGAAGCCCGCTCCAGGGGCACCCCATCCCGACCGAGGACATGCCATGGGTGGACGTCGGCACCGGTGCCCTCGGACAGGGCCTGCCAATCGGGTTCGGGATGGCGATGGGGATGCGGCTCCGTCAACTGCCGGGGCGGGTGTGGGTGCTCATGGGCGACTCCGAGATGGCCGAGGGGTCGGTATGGGAGGCGATGGAGAACTCCTCTCACCACGGGTTGCGCAACCTGGTGGGGATCCTCGACATGAACCGACTCGGCCAGCGGGGACCGACCATGTTGGAGTGGGACGGCGACACGTATGCCCGCCGCGCCGAGGCATTCGGGTGGGAGGCGATCCAGGTCGACGGGCACGACGTCGACGACATCGACGCTGCCTATGGGCGGGTGAACGAGACCGACCGACCGGTTCTGATCGTCGCCAAGACGATCAAGGGTCACGGAGTCTCCTTCCTCGCCGACAGGGATGGCTGGCACGGGAAGGCTCTGTCCGAGGAAGAGGCGGCCACCGCAGTTGAAGAACTGGGCGGGGAGCGCTCGCTCACCATCAACGCCGGCACCACCCCAGCCCGTCCCCGACGATGGGGCTTCACCCGAGGAGTACACCAGGCCCACCTTCACCGAGCCACTGGCGACCCGAAGGGCGTTCGGCAAGGCGCTTGCCGCCCTGGCGCACTCCCGCTCCGATCTGGTCGTCATCGACGGTGAGGTTGCCAACTCGACCTATACCGAGTTCTTCCAAAAGGAGGCGCCGGACCGCTTCATCGAGGTCTTCATCGCCGAGCAACTCATGGTTGGAGCGGCGGTCGGACTCCAGGTCATCGGGCTCACCCCCGTTGCCGCCACGTTCGGGGCATTTCTCACCCGGGCCTACGACTTCATCCGGATGGCCGCCGTCTCCGGTGCCCACATGGTCCTCGCCGGGTCGCATGCCGGTGTGTCGATCGGGCAGGACGGCGCCTCGCAGATGGCGCTCGAGGACTTCTCGATGATGAGGTCGATACACGGATCGACGGTGCTCAGCCCGGCCGACGCCACGTCCACGGTCCGGCTGGTGGAGGCGGCCCTCGATTGGCCCGGGATCGCATTCATTCGGACCATCCGCGAGGACACTCCCGCCCTATACGGGCCCGAGGATGAGTTCCCCATCGGGGGCAGCAAGGTGATCCGCCACGAGCGACGGACGACCGGGCGACCCTGGTGGCAACTGGAATCACGGTGTTCCAGGCGCTGGACGGCGGCCGATCAACTGGCCGAAGATGGGGTCTCCGTCGGCGTGCATCGACTGCTATTCGATCAAGCCGATCGACGGGGAGACGCTGCGGAGTGCGGCCATACCGCTCATCGTCGTCGAGGACCACTGGGCCGAGGGTGGGCTGGGTGACGCTGTGCTGGCCGCGCTCGCCGAGGACGAGCTCTCGGGAAGAGTCGTCCACCTCGCAGTGACCGAGATGCCCCGCTCCGGAGCTCCCGACGAGCTGCGCGACGCCGCCGGGATCTCCGCCACCGCCATCGTCACCGCGGTGCGGGAGGCGATCGGAGCCTGACTTCCGCTCGGAGCTCGACTTCGGAGCGACTGAGGGAGGGTCGATCGGCCAGCCCGGGGTTCGACTGCGTGCGGCAACCTGCTCCCTAGACTCAGGTCGTGACTTCCAGCACTGTTACCGAACCAGCGCGCCTGCCCGAACCGGTCGGCTACCTGGGCGAGCTGTGGCGTCGTCGCGAGTTCGCCTGGTACCTGGCCATGGGCAAGCTGAGGGCCCGAAACGCCTCAACAGCCCTGGGTTTGTTGTGGTGGGTGCTCAACCCGCTCTTGCTCGCCGGTGTCTACTTCTTCGCCTTCGGTGTGATCCTGGGCACCCAGCGGGGCGACCCGAACTACCTCGCCTACCTGGTCTCCGGCCTCTTCGTATTTCACTACACGACACAATCGATGACGGCAGGTGCGAACAGCATCTTGACCAGCGGAAAGTTGTTGGTGAACCTTCGGTTCCCCCGGATGATCCTCCCGATCTCGGCAATAATCGAGGCAGGGATCGGCTTCTTGGTGTCGTTGGTCGTCTTCTTTGCCCTGATCATCCCGCTCAGCGAAATCCGACCGTCGTGGAGCATTGCGTATATCGCACCGGCATTCGTGCTACAGACACTCTTCAACGTGGGGCTTGCCGCGTTGGTCGCACGGCTGGCCGTCCCCTTCCGGGACATTGGCAATCTGTTGCCTTTCCTGATCCGGTTGTGGCTCTACCTGTCGCCAGTCATCTGGCCAATATCGATGATCGAGCGCGCCCCGGCATGGGCGCAGACGGTCATGAAGAGCAACCCGATGTACTGGATCCTCGAGATCTACCGTGGAGCCCTGCTCGCCCGCCCTATCAGCACCACAGCCTGGCTCCTGGCCGGAGCCTGGGCGGTGGTGGTCCTCCTGGTCGGCGTCACCGTGTTCGTGCGCCAGGAGGGAAGCATGGTGAGGTACTTGTGACTGCAATGGACCAGCCTGTCAGGGAACCGGCGATCGTCATCGATGGCGTCACCGTCCGCTTTCGGCCCTACCTCGACCGTAGCCCCACTTTTCGGCGCTCGATAGCCCGACTCGGGAGACGTCTCGCCGGCGAGGTCGTTGCGCTCGACGGTGTCTCGTTCGAAGTGATGCGGGGCGAGGTCTTCGGGGTGATCGGACGCAATGGAGCCGGGAAGAGCACGTTGATGCGGGTCCTCGCCCAGACGCTCAAGCCCAACGAGGGAACCGTCGATGTCCGAGGCCGCACCTCGACGTTGCTCCAGTTGGGGGTCGGCTTCAACCCCGAGTTGTCGGGGCGGCGGAACATCTACCTGGGTGGTCTGGCCGCCGGACTGCGCAAGGCAGAGATCGACGAGAAGTTCGACGCAATTCTCGACTTCTCGGAGTTGGGGGACGCGCTCGACCGCCCGCTCAAGACCTACTCCACTGGGATGGCCTCACGGCTCGGATTTTCGATTGCGATGAACCTCGAACCGGACATCCTCCTGCTCGACGAGGTGCTGGCTGTGGGCGACGAGTCGTTCAAGGACAAGAGCGTTCAGGCGATGCAGGGCCTGGTGGAGAACTCCGGAACAATCGTCTTCGTATCGCACAACTTGGCGACGGTTTCGAATTTCTGTGACCGCGTGCATGTGGCTTCATCACGGGAAGGATTCGCCGACTCGGACCGGCGAAGAAGGTGGTCCGCTCCTACCGGGAGTCGATCCGAGCCAGCCGGAACCAAGAGGCGAAAACTGCGGCCCCGCGGCGAGTCCGACATCTCCGATGCTTCGGTCGTCTCGATCGACGAGGAGCGCTCGGCTTCCTGAGCAGGGCTCAGGGCCTGGTTCGCCACCGGTCTTCCATCTTCCGCCATCCGCTCCAACGGCGCAGGATCCAACCGACCGGGCTCGTGGCGAGGCGATTGACCAGCCACGTCAGGTCGCCACGGGCAAGTCGAGCCTTCTCCAGTTCGGCTCGCCGTCTCTCGGCCTCGTCCTGGAGACGACGGATCACCTGGCGGCCTGCGTCCAGGTCGTGGCGAGCCTGTTCCAGGTTCCGTCGCAGGGCGGGGACCTCCAATGCGAGCCGGTCGTCTGGCGATGCGTTCGGCCTCGGAAGCCCTGTAGAAGCCGACCGCTGGCGGGCTGCTCGGTGAATCGCCGCTTGCCAAGATCTCCAGTTGCTCCCACGTCTCGTGCAGAGTTCCGATGAGGCGCTCGTCCGTCAGCGGTTGCGACCCAGGTCGAGATGCCGTGGCGTCGGGGTCGAACAGGTCGGTATCCGGCACCTGGCGCAACCTCATAGCCCACTTCTCGTTCAGGGCATCCAGGATTCGATTCCCGTCCGATAGAGCGTGGAACGGGACGAAGCACCACGTCGTCGGGGTGAGCGGAGGCGAACCGGAGGAGAGCGCGGTTGTATTCGATCCACATGCGAAGGCCGAGGTCGGGCACGGTCCAGAAGCGTTCGTGGACATCGACCGAACCCACGCCGGCAGTCATCTCTTCGATGTGCCGTCTCTCGAGCGAGTAGGTCGCATCGGACCAGTTTCGGTACACGGCCACGACACGTGCCTCGGGAAGAAGGTACTTCCACGCATCGAGGAAGAGGCAAACCCGAGGATCCTTGAATCCCCACGAGGTCATGCTGGTCGTTCCGAGCGTGGGCGAGCGTCTCCATCTCGGCCCAACGCTGTGGAGTGATCAGCCGCGTCAATTGATGGTCGAGTTGCCAGTTGACTCCGTTGTCCTCGAGGATGCGGTCGTGGAGCCGGACGAATTCGCGGTCCTCGAAGTGGCCGTATGGGTTCGAGGGAAGCGCTCCAATGAGGTCATCCCCCAGATAGAACCCGGCGGAATGGAGCAGCCGTGCCACGACCGACGTCCCGCTCCGGTGGAAGCCGGCGACGATGACGATGCTGCTGGTCACGGTGGCCGCGGATCGTAATGCTGGGCGTCGTCGGGATCAGGTCTGCCCGACCAAGACATCAGGTCATGCCTCGCAGCCCGGTCGGTTCCTCGAAAGTCTCGGTGCTGAGCGTGTCGGTACCCTGATTGGCGTGATAGCCGCACCCAAGCACGGATTCGTCTTTCTCAGCGTCACCAAGACAGCATCGACCTCCATCGAGGAGGCACTCCGACCCTGGGGACAGATCATCACGCAGGGTGAGCCGCGCACCAAGCACCTCAACTACGGGGCATTCGAGCGGTTTGTTCAACCGTGGCTGGAGCAGCTCGGTTATCCGAGAGATACGTACGAGGTGGTGTGCGTAGTGCGCGAGCCAATCGACTGGCTTCACAGCTGGTGGCGCTTTCGGGGGAGGGAGGAGTTGGCTCGTCCCAGGCATCCAAGCCATGCGCAGTACACCGGCGAGGTCAGCTTTGACGATTTCGCTGCCGCCTACGTTGGGGGCGATCCCGGCTACTCCCGAGTGGGCCGTCAAGCTCGTTTTGTCCGAGGGCAAGACTCTGAGATCGGGGTGAACCGACTGTTCCGGTTTGAACAACTGGAGACGGCGCTCGACTACTTGGGGTCGAAGGTCGGCACAACGCTGCACCTCGAGCGGCGCAATGTTTCGCCGGACCGTCCAAAAGTGCTCGCGCCCGAGGTGGAGTCAGAGTTGCGAGCGTTCCTCGAACCCGAGTACCGGATCTGGAGCCTGGCCGATGGGCGTCGACTGTCCGAGGCGTGACGCGGGACAGTCACGGCCTCTCTACTTCGATACCGATGCGGGCCAGCCGCTGGTACATGTGGCGTTGGTAAAAGGCTCGCTTCGTCGAACAACTCCAACTCGGAGTCGTCGCGCAGGAACCGGTGATCGGGCCGCACCCCCTCGTACTGGTTGTGCCACCCCCGCGCTCGCTCGGCTGGCGACCAGCGCGGTTGCCTTTCCTCGAGCACCTTTCGCATCCCATGACTTTGGGAACGAATCGGATAATGACGAAGTAGGAAGTTGAAGGGGAAGAGCATCCGTTCCCGGGAACCTGGCTTCGTGGCCACCGGTGGATGCCAGGTCGACCCCGGTCCCGCTACGCCAAGCCTTGATTTGGGTGAAGTGTCCCGGCCTGCGACCAAACTCGAAGTGGCGGAGGGCTGCGGTGACGTCGTCGCCCGGCACGAACGAGTCGTTGGTCGGTGGGTGGACGATGACGGTGTGGTCGATCGCGTTGTAACCCTGCCCGGCTACCCAAAACAGGGCGTCGGACATTGGCACCCCCGGCCACGGCGCCATGCGCCACTCGTCGGCATCGTGGTGAATCACCCATTCGGAGTTGGCGGCTGCCGCCACCTCCTCGACCCTGTGCAGCAGACGCTCCCATTCGTAATGACGGGCCGGGCCGTCGGGGAACCGCTCGGTGGCGACCACCGCTCGGTGCCTCGCCGCAAGCTCGAGAGTCCCGTCGGTCGACCAGTTGTCGATCAGATGCACCGAAAGACCCTCGTCGGCGGCACGGTCGAGTATCCCTTCGATTATGTCGGCTTCGTTGAACGTCGTCATCACTGCCAGCACCCGGTACCCGGGTGGAGCCATACCCTTTGTCGGCGGCGGCTCTCGGTCGACCACAGACGTGCGGCGGTGAGTAAGGCTGCGCCCTGGCTCGATCGCCGTCTTGAAATGGTGGTGCCATCCCTCCAGTTCGAGGGTCTGCTCAATCTCGGCGATGGCTTCGACCTCGCCCACCAGGTCAACTACTGCGTACCGACCCGCCTCCGAGCCAGGTGAGACGACGCTGCTCCACCGAGTAGCTGGCCGATCGGTCGCGGTGTGTGTCGCTCTGTATCCTGCCGCCGGTTCGCCGAGCCATCAGCTCGGCCAGAGCACTCGACAACGCTCCGGTCACGGGTACGACAGACCGCTCAGCCGTCGGCTAACGCAGCTGAGCGCAAGGTCCTCCAGTCGGGTATCGAAGTGCGGCCGACCGAATCGATCACGTGTTCGGTCCCGTCGGTGGTGAACGGAACCAGGCCACCGACCAGATCCCCGTCGCTCAAGTTGCTGAACACGTGCCATTCGCGGGCCTTACGCTCCACCCGTGGGTTCTGGTCGAATGCGCCATCAGACCAGTTGGAGAATTCGTCTGCGTCGAGCCACTTGATCTCGAAGCAGGCACCATCGGGGAGCACCTGATGCGGCAGCTCGGCGGTGAATCGCACCACCTCCCAGTCGAAGCCCTTGGCGAAGAAGACCCCTTCGGCGTTGGGCCACCCCCACGTCTCGAAATAGCGCTTGGCGGCGTCGGCGTAGGCCAGTTCAGGTGAGACGACATAGAGCGGTACCCGCATCATGTAGACCCGGCATGACCGACCTTCGAGTTGCCAGGCGAGGTCGGCGAGGATTCGTTCGCCTTCCTCGGTGAGCAGCATGTCGCCGTCCCATTTCAGCGAGTAGGCGGTGCGCACCTGGGAGAACGCCCAGTTGTAGAAGTAGGTGAGGCTGTGCACCGAGTCGGCCGGGGTGTTGAGATGCTCGGTTCCGCAGCGTGACACCGCGAACGGGTAGGTCACAACGTCGAGGCGGTCGGCGGCTCCGAGCTGAGCGGCGACGCTACGGGCGACGTCGGGGGTGCCGTCGCTCGACCCGTTGTCCACCACCAGGACCCGGCTCACCGATCTGAGCAGCGGCGGGAGGACGAAGGGGAGGTTGCGTGCCTCGTCCTTGACGCGTAGCACCGCAGTGAACCCGGGGTCGAGCTTGCCGTCGGACCACCCCCACTCCGCGTAGAACTCGGCCAGGCCCTCACGGTTGTGGATCGGGATGGCAGTGGGAGTCACGAGGCGACTCCGGCGACCAGCTCGTGCCATCCTGGCACCGAGAGATCGCCGACCAACTCGATCACGTGGCGCGATCCGTCGGGGCTGAACGGGATCAGACCCGGAGACACCTCGCCGCCACTCAGCCTGGCGAAGACATCGATCTCGCGTTGCTTGCGGGCGGTTCGGTCGGCTCCGTCCAAAGTCGATCGGAGACCAATGGGAGAACTCGTCAGCGTCGAGCCATTTGATCTCGAAGCAGACGCCGTCGGGGAGGTTCGATCCATCGCGCCGCCCCGCCTGGGGAACAGCTGTATCTCCCACTCGAACCCCTTTCCGAAGCGGAAGCCGCCCCGATTGGGCCATCCCCACGGTTCGCGGTTGTCGAGCGCCGAGTCCACCCATCCTTCTCCGCTCGGTGCCACGTATAGCCCATACCGAGGCACCTTGACCACGAGGCTCTCTCCTTCGAGTTGCCAGGAGAGGTCGGCGAGGATTCGTTCGCCTTCCTCGGTGAGCAGCATGTCGCCGTCCCATTTCAGCGAGTAGGCGGTGCGCACCTGGGAGAACGCCCAGTTGTAGAAGTAGGTGAGGCTGTGCACCGAGTCGGCCGGGGTGTTGAGATGCTCGGTTCCGCAGCGTGACACCGCGAACGGGTAGGTCACAACGTCGAGGCGGTCGGCGGCTCCGAGCTGAGCGGCGACGCTACGGGCGACGTCGGGGGTGCCGTCGCTCGACCCGTTATCCACCACCAGGACCCGGGTCACCGATCTGAGCAGCGGCGGGAGGACGAAGGGGAGGTTGCGTGCCTCGTCCTTGACGCGTAGCACCGCAGTGAACCCGGGTTCGAGCTTGCCGTCGGACCACCCCCACTCCGCGTAGAACTCGGCCAGGCCTTCACGGTTCCTGACGACTGGGTTCCAAGCGCTCATGCCAGCCTGCGGCGCAGTGGCCCCTTCAGCGCCTCGGGCACGAATCGTTTCAAGCCGACCGGAGCGGTTCGTCCCAGCCGCCCGAGATTCTTGCGAAGCATTGTCCTGGTGGTCGTCGAAAGGGGAGCCACCTCGGCGGGCTGCTCGGCAGAGCGCCGGGCGGCAGCCTGGCCCTGCCTGCGCCCGGCCCGCTCGGCCGCCAAAATGCTGGAGTAGGCGACCGCCTCCGACTGGGCGTACAGGTGCTGGTACTCCTGCCGCTTGACGTCGAGTCGGGCCAGGACGTCGTCCCGACCGTCACCGGCATCGTCATGGCCGGCCAGCCTGGTCAGGTCGTCCCAGACTCGCTCAGCCAACTCCACCAGGGTCGCCGGGGCATCGATCTCGTCCCAGCCCTCCGTCGATCGATTGAGCCCGGGGTCGATCAGAGCACTTACCGCCTGCATGTGCCGGAGGCGGACGGTTCTGAGGATCGAGAGGTCGAGCCGCTCGTCAACCTCGGCGATCGTACGGGTCCAATCTGACAGCAGATCGTCGAATCGGACCAGAGCGCGTCTTGCGCCTCTCGTGGCACGCTCGGCGTAGAGCATCGTGTTCAGCCATCCAGCCAGCCGATTGGGTGGGTTGTCGAGTGCCTCGTACCACCGCTGTTTGCTTGCCACCACCTGTGCCGGATGCCGCAGCATGGTGGCGAACCGGGGCTCAATACCGAGATCCTCGGCGGTTCGGCTCCACAAAGGAACGAACCAGAGCAGCCTGGGGTCCTTGACCACCACTTGCGGCGAGCGGTCGAATTGCTCAATCAGCCAATCCCGCAGCACGCGGCGCGTTTCGAGATCGTAGGCCACCTCGCCGGTCCGCGCCCAGACGCTCGGTCGGGCGTCGGTGGTGTGGACGGCCAGGCGGCGGAGGAGCGTGGTGTGGAAGTCGACCGCCCACTGTGGCTCGGCGAAGCCCAACGGGTTGGTCTCGTCGGCGGCGACTTCCGGCTCGGGCACATGGAAGCCGAGGCGTTGGAGCGCTCCTGCGAGCACGCTGGTCCCGCTTCGCCCGGATCCCACCACCAACACGAGTGTCTGTGCTTCGGTGGTTTCTACAGACTCGTCGTCAACCTCCAACGCCGCCGAATCGTCTTCGTTCTCCGTAGCGTCGCTGACGATCTCAGTCCCCGGCGGTATGACGTCTGTTGTGTCTGGACCTGTCGGAACGCGCATCACCTTGCTCGGATTTGGGGCACGGCAAGGCTAGCGAGCAAAGGTGCAAAACGAGGAAACCCCGCATAACGGCGCACAACCATCGGTCGGTACCATCCACTCGTGCCTCTCGAGCCGCAGCAGTGATCGTCGCACCGCTCCACGGTCTTGTGTTTCTCGCGCAGACCAAGTGCGCATCGACCGCAATCCAGGAGGTGCTGCAGCCGTTCGCGGTACTGGCTACCCGTCGCGATCCGCCGCTGAAGCACGTCCACTACCGCGATTTCGCCAAATTCTTCGAGCCTCTGTTGGACCGCTTCGGCTATCCACGCCGCAGCTACGAGGTGGTGGCTCTGATGCGCGAGCCGATCGACTGGTTGCATAGCTGGTACCGCTACCGGACACGGCCTGAGTTGGCCGACCCCGCCAACCCGCGTCACGAGCACTACGTCGGCGACCTGCCGTTCGAGGGCTTTGCGCATCACTACATGGAGGGCGGTGGCGGATTCGCGGATGTGGGTAGACAGGTCGAGTTCTTGTTGGACGAGTCCGGGGAGCTCGGCGTCGACCGGCTGTTTCGTTACGAAGATCTCGATCTGTTCCTCGAGTACCTCGAAGGCAAGGTGGGCCAACTACCCGGGCTTCCTGTAGTCAATCAATCCCCACCCCTTGACCTCGACCTCGGTCCCTCCGTTCGCTCGGAGCTCGAAGACTTCCTACGACCCGAGTACGAGTTGCACAAAGAGGCCAGTGGAGCACTCCGCCCGGCTTTGGCGCCTACCGAGCGGGCGGATGACCTGCCGCGTCTGGAGGGCATTTCGCAGGCTCGCGAAGCAGCGACGCCGCTCGTCGTCGTGATCGGGACGGGGCGGATCGCCCCCGGAGCCGTGACCGGTGCCCTCGAGAGGGACGGCCTCCCGCTCGCCGGCGAAGTCGCCGATGGGGGCTCGTCCGGCTCGGCCTGGCTGACGGATTTCCACGACGCGGTCGCACGCGAGGCACACGTCGATCTCCGCAGACCTCGGCCGCAGGCGATAGTCGAGTTGACCCGGCACCCACGCTTCGATGAGTGGGCCGATGAGGCCTTGCGCTGGTTGATGCCACAGATCGTCGAGCTCAGCCCGGTGTGCATCAATGATCCCGGGCTGACCTGGACGCTTCCGATCTGGGGGCAGGTGGCCGCGGCGCTGGACAGGCGACTCAAGGTCGTGGTGGTGATCCGGGATCCGGCCTCGTATGTTCGAGCTCAAACCCGCCGATATCGTGAAGAGGCGAGTTACGGCCGCCGGGTTGCCAGGTCGGTGGAGACCTGGCTGACCACAGCACTAGGCGCCGAGTGGGCGTCCCGAGGCTTCGACAGGTGCGTGGTCGCCTACAGCCGCCTGCTCAAGGATCCCGGCGTGGAGATGACGCGACTCAGGAACTCGATACGCCGCAATCCACCGGTTCGAGGGTGGACGGCGGAGAGGCCGAGCAATGGCTGCGGTCGCTCACCGACCGCAGCCATGCCACCTGGGATGCCATCGGCGCTTGGGCACCCCTCAACGATCTGGCCGACCGCGTCTATTGGGAATTGCTGCAAACAGCCACCGAGCCGACAGGAGGGACCATCGACCCCGGTCATCTGGCAAGGCTGGATGAACTCGCCGAGGTCTACGTCTCCTTCTACTCGCGGTGGAAGTACGAGTCGATGCGGCCCGGAGCCCTGTCGCTGCCGCGACTGACCCGGGGCGATCGAGGGCCGGAGGTCGCTCGACTCCAGGCGCTGCTGAGCGCCGCCGGGTACGAAATCGGTGTCAGCGGGGACTTCGACAACGAGACCGCAGGTGCGGTGCGCGATTTCAAGGAGCGCCATGGGCTCTTTGCCGACGAGGTGTGTGGACGGAGTTGCTGGATCGCCTTGTTGGGAGCACGATGACCACCCTGGACGGGAGAGGTCCCGCTTGGTTGGGAATCGGCGCCCAGCGCAGTGGAACGACCTGGTTTACCGACCTTCTCATCCAACATCCCAACGTCGCCCTTGGTACCAACGGAAAGAAGGAGCAGCATCGGTTACACCGAGTCGCTGTCGGTCTCAGACGACGCGGATTCGTACTTGCGGCTGTTCCCCCGGGACCTACTGCGGGGCGAGTGGACTCCGATATACCTTCCGACCCTCTCGACCCCGACGACTGCGTTGCGTCTGTGCCGCGAACGATGCGCCGTTCCTGGTGCTCCTGCGGGACCCGTCGAACGATTCGCTTCCGCAATGCGGCTCCGGAGCATCCGTGGCAAGCGTTGACCACCGATGTGGCAGTTCCCTATCACCAGTGGATGGGCATGTACGCCGAGCAGCTTGGAGGGGTGGGCTCGGGTGGTCGGCCGGGATCGAATGGTCGTCCTGGTATACGAGGAGGTTGTCGTGATCCCCAGTCGGCCTGCGACACGGTGTGGCGACGGCTGGGGCTCACGCCGGTCGAGCTTCGCAACGTCGAGGCCGCGTCGCGCACGTCGACTGGCGAGGCGGAATGGAACTGGCCCGAAGGCCTACGGGATGGTCTCACCGCGCTGTACAAACCCCAGGTCGAAAGGCTTCGCGACGATTGGGGAGTCGAAGTTCACCGGTGGCAAAGCTTCGTGTGACGCCCCGGAGGTACAGGGTGGGTGGCTGCGCAGCCCTTGACCTGGGGCACACATCCTCTCTCCGGGCCGTTTGCCAAGGGAGTGTCGTATTGGTTGAGGGCACACCATCCAGAAGTCGTATGTGCGGCCCGAACGCAGTAAGATTGTGACCTCAGGTCTCCTAGCACTGGGTCAGGCGGACACGCGCCGTCAGAGCCCTCCCGCGGGTGGAATCGACATCGAAAGGCCGATGTTCTTGTTGATCGAGGGTGTCGCTGACGGCTATCTACGGCACGGGACGAGACGTGGTGACTGTGGTTTAGGGATCGGGCGGCGATGACCAAGGAGCTGCCGCCTGTCACGGTGTCCAGCCCAGCGACAACGCAATCGAGCGGTGGCACTCAAGATAACGGGTCTTCACCTGTGGTACGAAGGCAGTTAGATCCGAGTGTCTTACTGATCATGGTCGCTGCAGCGGCTGTCTACTCGTTGCATGGATTTCAAGAGGGGCTCGAAACCGAAACATCGATTTTCGCCTACGGTGGCCAACAGGTCTTAGAGGGAACCCCGCCATACGTGAGCGTCTTTAACGTGATCGGCCCTATGGGACACCTTCTGGCTGCCTTCGGCGCTTTGGTCGCTCGAGGCTTGGGCCTCGAGGATCTTCTTGGCATGCGCTTACTATTTCTCGTGTTCGCGATTCTTGCCGTGGGTTGTCTATACCTTCTCGCACGTACCCTCTTCAGCAGCCGACTCGTCGCTTTAGCGGCGACTGCCTCGTTCGTGACATTCGCTTCATTCCTTCATTACGCAGTCGCAGGTCCTCGTGAGAAGACCGTCATGGTTCTCTTTGTCGTGATTGCGCTGTTATGCGCGGTGCGTCGCCGCTGGATAGTGTCCGGTGTAGCAGCGTCGCTGGCGACCTTGACGTGGCAGCCGGCTATCGCCATCGGCTTGGCTGTGTTAATTACGGCCCTGATCACTGTCGGAGGAGGGTGGCGCGCCGCTTGGAAGGTTGTCCTAGGAGCCTTATTTCCCGTGGTGGCCGTTGTCGCCTACTTCGCAGCACAGGGTGCGGTTCAGCCATTCGTAGACGGCTTTCTTGACGTTAGCCTCCGTGCTGAAACTGCGGTCGACTTATATATTGTTGATAGGCTGGCGTTCATCTTTCACGACGCTGAGAGAGGCTATGGGCCATCTGTCTGGGTACTCGGAATCGGGATGATCGGCCTTGCGGGTGCAGCTCTATGGCGCTTAGCCGTTGCGGAGTCAGCGGAAGCGCTTACGCGACGACCCCTTTTTGGTGATCTTCATCGGGTTCGTGTTGAGCGTCGCTTGGACCGTTTACGACTTCCAGGGGCCACCGGACCTGCTCATCCTGTTGCCATTTGCTTCTATCGGCATTGGCGTCATTTTGGATGTTCTGAGTCGAGTGGCCTCGCCCCGCATAGTTGCTATCGTATCTGCGGCGTGCGCGGTTGGATTTGTACTCCTCGCCGCCTTTATTGCACTGGATCGCCGCGAGGGTCGCCTAGTCGATCAGCAGCGCGCTGTCGGGAGTATGTTGGCCAAGTTGTCTGTCAAAGATGGTGTGATGAGCGTTGGAGCTCCCCACGTGATGGTGCTCAGCGGGTTGACAAACGCAAATCCCTATCTCACGCCCTTTCAGGCGCCGGTGCATCATCTCCAGGCGAACTGGCCCGGTGGCATGAGTGGGCTTCGTTGAGGAATTGGAGGCCAATCCGCCCGAGATCATCGCCTTCAAAGGAACGCGAAGGTTCACTGACCCGACAGCTGTCACTGCGGAATGGAGTGATTGGATCGATGACAATTACTTGGAAAGGGGCAAGGCGCCCGGTTGGATCTGGCTCGTACGCAGGTCTGTCGCGGACAGGATTTGGCCAGACGGTAGGTGATAGGCGACGCTCCGAGACGCTCGGTGTTGATTGTTCTCTCGATTATGGCGGTACAGTGCTCCGCGAGTTATTCCGGGTCCCCTAGCACCGGCGCAGGTCTGACCTGCAAGGAGGTCTGTCGCACGAACCGGGCCAGCATGGGACCTGCGTGAATGGGCCGATGATCAGTCCGGGAGGTGTGCGGTGGGCGAGCCGAGCTTAGGTATGCCGAGGATCACCTTCAATCGCCCTACGATCGAGGGCCACGAGCTGAGTTTCATGCATGAGGCCGTGGAACTGGGCCACACGTCTTCCTCGGGGCCGTTCGCCAAACGGGCCACGGATCTACTTCGCGATCATCATGGTGCCGCCGACGTGCTGCTAACGACATCGTGCACTGCGGCGTTGGAAATGGGTGGGCTGCTGCTCGATATTCAGCCTGGAGATGTGGTGATCGTCCCGTCGTTCACGTTCGTCACGACGGCCCTCGCGTTCGTACGCGCAGGCGCACGTCTGAGGTTCGCCGACATCGAGGACGAGACGTTGGGTATCGACCCTAAATCGGTGGCCGACCTGATGGATGAGCGGGTGCGAGCCGTGGTTGCCGTCCACTACGCGGGTATCGGCTGTGACGTCGATGCCCTGGGGGCCGTGCTTGCCGACTATCCCTATGCGGAGTTGGTCGAGGACAACGCTCACGGCCTGTTCGGTAGCTACAGAGGCGAACCCCTCGGAACCTTTGGACGATTCGCCACACTCAGCTTCCACGAAACCAAGAACTTCGTTTGCGGCGAGGGCGGAGCGCTCCTCATCAACGACCCATCTGACGTAGACCGAGCGCATGTCGTCTACGACAAGGGGACCGACCGCCGGGCCTTCTTCATGGGCCAGGTGGACAAGTATTCATGGAGGGACACCGGTTCGTCCTTCGGTCTGTCCGACATCCTGGCCGCCTATTTGCTGGCCCAGCTAGAGCAGAAAGAACAGATCCTGGCCAAGCGACGGACCGTGTACGAACGTTATGACTCCCTGCTTCGGCCCATCGCTACCGACCTCGGCATTCGAACTCCGGTCATTCCGCCCGACAGAGAATGTGCCTGGCACATGTACTACATCCTGCTTCCCGACGCGACGACTCGGGACCAGGTGTTGAAGACGATGACCGCTCAGGAGATCTACCCCACATTCCACTACATACCGCTGCACTCTTCGGAAGGAGGCCTTCGGTTCGCCGATGAGGCGACGGACTGCCCGGTAACCGACAACGTCAGCGCGCGCCTCCTGCGCCTTCCGTTCCACAACACGCTGTCCGCAGAGGATCAGGAGCGGGTAGCGGTGGCGCTGATCAAAGCGATGAGCTAGGAAACATCGGACCTCCGAATGCGAATCAATCACTTTTGCCATTGGTCGAGGCTCCGACCCAGATGATGTTCTAGTTGGGAGTTCAAAGGCCCAAAATGGGCACGAAGAAGCTCCCGAATCCTGGGATGCAGTCGGTCGGTTGACGTGGAGGCATTGATGCGCTGGGCGTGAGGCTTGAAGCCCTTCTCGACCGCGAGGAACTGGTAGATCTCCGAGATCACCGATCTGTCCTTGACAAGATCCTCGAAGACCACCACCCGGATGCGGTTCTTCGGGGCGTACCGTTCGAGGCCGCTCAGCTGCTCCAGATAATGGCCCCTTCTAACGTAGGCGAAGGGCGAGACTGAGATGGCGGGGTCGTATGTTGGTTCACGGCCATCGAGGGCGTCACCGAGTGCAACTTCGATCGGCCGGGTCTCGACGCCGCTGTCGACCGAGAAGCGATAGTGGGACAGGGCACGCTCAACCGGGTCTCGAAGAACCATCAGGAACCGGGCCTCTGGGAATGTTTCGCAGATGCGACGTAGAGCGTCCTCGTGATCGAGATAGCTGGTGCTCTTCTCTCCCCTCACCGAAGCCGTCGGAGCGTCCGGGAATACAAGCCGGTCATACGCTTCTGGGTCGCCGGACACCCCCTCGGCCAAGAACACCTTGGGCTCCGGCCTCACCGGTTTCGCCATGGCAATCTGCGGATGGGAGTCGAGGAGGTTATACAGATAGGTGGTGCCGCACCTCTGTACGCCGACGATAAAGACCCGTTCAGTCACCGGAACCGGCTACGCGGCTCACGTGGTATGGCTGTCGAGCACTGGTCTGGTTGAGGGTGCGGACGAGATATTCGCCCAGCATGGAGACCATCGCGATGGTCATACCGCCAAGAAAGGCGGTCAGGACGATGAGGCTCGTCCATCCTTCGACTTGGGTTTGGCCGGTGAGCCCGAGAACCAAAAAGACCGCGCCGATCACGAATGCGATAAAAGCGACCAGGAAGCCGAGCACTGCGAACAATCGCAGGGGAAAGGCCGAGTAGCTGAACAGGATGGTGACGACCAGGCGTGCGATGCGTAGAGCGCTGTAGTTGCTGGATCCTTCGGCGCGTGGGGCGTGCTCGACCGTCGCATTTCCAGGGTTTCGCGAGTACAGCAGCGCCATACCGGTTATGTATGGTGTGGCCGAGTTGTCGGCGCAAATGCGATCGACGACGTCACGACGGAGCAGCCGGAAGTTGGTGACCACAAGGTCGGATGGCTGACCGAATATGCGTCGATTGATGAGTTCTATGGCGCGGGTTCCTAACCGACGCGTTCCGGAGGCCTGCTTCCGCCGGAATCGTCCGAAGACCGCATCGTATCCCTCTTCGTCGGCCTTGCGAATGAGGTGGATTACTTCCTCAGGAGGGTTCTGCAGGTCGTCGTCTATGGTAACGACCCAGTCACCTTGCGCCTGCCGCAAGCCGCAGAGAACGGCACTGTGCTGGCCGTAGTTGCGCAGGAGGTCTAGCGCAACCACCTCCGGGTATTCGCCGGCCTTCGCCTCCAGCACCTTCCAGCTGTCATCCTGGGAGCCGTCGTTGACGCATACCACCTCGAAGCGGATCGCCAACTGACGGAGGACGGCAACAGTCCGGTCGATGGTCGTGCCGACAATGCCGCCGCTGTTGAAGACCGGGATGACCACGGTGAACAGCTTGCCTTCCATGGCCTGCGGGACTACCCGCTCTGGAAGGCGGGTCACCTTCGAGATCGACTCGACCACCGTCACCCCTGTACGTAGTTGAAGGTGAAAGCCTATTCGACCAATCGGGGCGCTTCGTCGATTCAGGTCAGCCGGCTGTACCCTTCTGCCGCCTTGCCACGAGCCCAACCTGGCGTACTTCGCGACGCGGGCGCACTGCTCGCGGGCGCGGCACTGAACGGTCTACTTGCCTATGCGTACGTCGCATTGGGTACCCGGACCTTCGGTGCCACTGCCTTTGCGCCGATCTCGGTCCTATGGACCATTTGGGCGATGAGCTCAGCAGTGGTGACGTTTCCGGTGCAGCACTGGGTCATCCGCACCGTTGAGGCCGACGGCATCGAGGGCCGGGTTCGAGCAGCCCACGCCCGAATCCTCGGTACCGCGGTGTTGCTCTCGGGTGTGGTGGGAGCGGTTACCTGGCTGACGCGCGCAACCCTCTTCGGAGACACCGGCCCGCTGTTTCCCGCATTGGCAGCGCTTATACCGCTCGGCTCGGCGGTCGTGGGGTTCACCCGCGGTGCTCTCGCCGCTCGGCGCCGATTCGTCGCCGCTGGAGCGGCCATCGCTGGAGAGAATTTGATTCGGGTAGTTGCGGGCGTCGGCGTTGTCCTGGCTGGTTGGGGAAGCGAGGCGTTTGCAGTCGCAATCGCCAGCGGGTTCCTTGTCGCCCTCTTTTGGCCGTCGGCGCTGCATTTCACCGATGGTGAGCCTGTTGGGCAGCAAACCTCACCGATGGGCTTCCTCGCCGGTGTAGCTGGGGGCACACTGATCGCGCAGGTGGTTTTGACGGGCGGTCCGCTGATTCTCGCCGCACTGGGTGGGACACCAGCCGAGGTGACCGGGCTGTTCAGCGCGCTGGCTCTGTTTCGTGCTCCCTACCTCTTGGCTACTGGTCTCGCAGCTCGCGTGACCGGATCGCTGGTACGGCTGCTGAAAGACGCGACCACGTCGACGATCCGACGTTTGACCCAGAGGACGATCGTCATCGTGGCCGTCTTGGTCCCGCCGGGAGCTTTAGTTGGCGCCGCCGTCGGATCCAGTCTGTTGCAACTTGTATTCGGCCCGGAGGTCACGTTGCCTTCCGGATTGATCGGTGTGGTGGCTGCTGGGAGCACCCTGGCGCTCGGTTCGTTGTTTTACACCCTGGTTCTGGTGGCCGGCGGTAGAGCCCGCGCCATCACCCTCCCCTGGGTGATCGCCGCGTTCGTCGCTGTCGGCTGGGCCATTTTCGGTTTGGGTGAGCCCCTAACCAGCGTGACCTGGGCGTTCCTTCTCGCCGAGGTCACGGCTTTCGTCGTTTTGGTGATTCTCGGTAGTCGGGCGCTCGCCTCGGGTACCGGCCATCGGGAGCCCACTCTGATTGCTGACGACGCCGCCCGGCCGGCCATGGGGTGAGTCCCGGTCGAGGCCGCGTCGATTCGGGCGAGCTCCTATTCCTTCGGCGACCCATCCCCGATCTGCGGGTTAAGACTTGATAGGAGCCTGCTTAGAAGAGCCGGCTCCCCGCTACGGTGCACGGGTGCGAACGGTCATTGCGGCAGCGTTGTTGGTGACTGTTGTCGCCGCCGCCGGCCCAGCCGTCGCCGCACCAAACGAGGAGCACGAGCCAAAACTCCTCGGTCTCGCCGACGACGAATGGCAAACGACGTTCGATGACTTCGCCGGCGTCGTGGGCAAGCCGCCGGCGATCCTCGTGGCTTTTTTCCCGTTGGAGAGCACCACCGACGCCAACTTCGTCAAGGTTCAGGTCGAGACGGCCGAGGCTCTCGGTGTCGTCATCTTCCACGAGATCATCGTGGACGATTTGGCGGCGCTGAACCGCGGTGATCTCGACGCGACTTTGAGAGCCACAGCCGCCAACTACGCAGCGGCCCTCACTGGCGGGCGTCGTCTTCTGGTTGCTCCCCTCCCTGAGGCGAACCTCGGAGAGCATCCGTGGGGGGGCGATCCCGCGGGATATCGAGCAGGATATCGGCGGATAAGACAGGCTTTCCTTGACGCCGGACTCGGCCCCGACCACGTCCGGTTCGTCTTCGCCATGAATGGTGAATCGACTGTCGGCTCGTATCGGGACTATTACCCCGGCGACGAAGTGGTCGACATCATCGGTTTCGCCAAGATCAACCGAGGAGACCCCTGGCGGGACTACGACGAGACCTTCGCAACCCACATAGGCGAGATGCAGTCGCAGGTCTCGCTCGACAAGCCGATCCTGGTGACCCAAACAGCGACGGTGGGAGGAAGCGGCAGGGCAGACTGGATCGATGACATGTTCAGCGGACTGCTGAGCGAAAGTCAGGTAATCGGTGCCAACTACTTCAACAAATCCAAGGATCATGATTACCGAGTGATTGTCGGCAGTTCGGTCGACCCGAACTTCAGTGCGGGCTACCGGACTTGGTCACCTCCTTCGGACTCGGCGTGGATATTCGACGGGCGCATGGATGCCTGGGTCGACGAGCGTGAGTCGGCGGTCTTCGTGGACGCGATCGAGTCGGGCTTCCGTGCCGAGATCGAGTGGCTTGCCGGCGAGGGAATCACAGAGGGTTGCGTCTCCCGCCGTTTCTGTCCCGACGACCCGGTCACCCGGGCGCAGATGGCCTCTTTCCTCGATCGGGCGTTGCCTCTTGCGGCATCCACGAGTGATGCGTTCGAGGATGATGAGGGCTCGGTCCACGAAGCAGCGATCAACCGGCTAGCGGCCGCGGGGATCACCATGGGCTGCACCGAAATCCTGTTTTGTCCGAACGACCCTGTCACCCGGGCGCAAATGGCCTCTTTCCTCGACCGCGCTCTTGATCTGCATGCGGCGTCCGGAGACCCCTTCAACGACGACGAGGGGTCGGTACACGAGAGGTCTATCAACCGCCTCGCTGACGCCGGGATCACCGAGGGATGCACGCCGACGTCGTTCTGTCCCAACGACCCCGTTACGCGCGCCCAGATGGCCGCCTTTCTCTTCAGGGCGCTTGCCGCCTAGTGCTTGGGACGATCGGAGCGATTGGACCTTCTTACGAGATCAGAGCCGACACGGTCCAAGGCGGCGTGAAGTCGGTGTTTCCGCCGATGACGCTTCAGATCGGCAGGCGGTCCCAGGTCCTGGTCAGTCGATCGATGACGGAAGACAGGGACGCGATGTCGGATCCCGATTTGGTGGTCCTCGGTTGGGTACGGCAGACGTCAGCGAGCCCGTCCCCAAGTATCCGAGCAGGTGTAGTTACCACGCTGGGGTAGCTTCTTGGCCTGCGGCCGCCCGCTCTCGCGAACTCGACAGAGGCCGCGACCGACCCCTCCACGCCCTCCGAACACGATCACGACCTCTTGTCGCCGCCCTAACCTTGAAAGCCCGCCTTGTTCCAGACGATGACACGATCAGACCTTCAGAGATTCGCCGAACCCGACGATGTGATCCACTGATGTCGCCTAGAACATCGCTCATGGAGGGCGGGGTCCGACTGCCGTGCGCCCGGTAGCGTCGTGACCACCGGATCGCAGACGGTATCGATGTTGCCTGCCGAGAGGCTCCACTCGACGTGGTGGCGTCTGCTCACCCTTTGGGGGTTGTTGGGGCTGGGCGTGATCCAGCCCTTGCTCGACCTCTACGGCAAGAACCCGGAAGTCTTCATCGCAGCCCGTGCCGGAGGTCTGCGCATCGTCATGTTCGTGCTCGTTGTCACGTTGGTCCCGGTCCTGGTCTTTGGCATCGTGCTTTTCGTCACTGCCCGGTTTGGCCGGCGCATCGGAGACATCGCCTACCGGGTGTTGCTGGCTCTGGCTGCCTTCGTGGCCGCATCGGCGGTGTTGCACCAGGTCATACCAGGCTCCGACGTGGCCCTCTTGCTGGCGGCGCTGGTCTCCGCCGGAGTCGTGTGGCTCGAGGCAAGAGTGTCATGGGCCCGATCCTGGTTTCGGATCCTCGCCGTGGTCGCTCTCGCCGCTCCCATCCTCTTTCTTGGTTTCTCCGAAGCTTCCGCCCTGGTTTGGGAGCCGGAGGCAGAAGTTGATACGTCCGTCTCGATGGACCCGGACACCCCGGTGGTGATCGTGGTCTTCGACGAACTGCCTCTGTCGTCGTTGCTCACCCGAGAGGGTGAGGTCAACGCCGCCCTCTTTCCCAATTTCGCCCGGCTGGCCGATGGGTCGCATTGGTTCAAGAACGGGCAATCCAACTCGATCGCCACCACTGATAGCGTGCCGATCCTGCTCACCGGTCGAATCGCCGAAGGGGCTAGGCCAACCTCGCGCGATCACCCCCGCAGCATCTTCACGATGCTCGGGGACCGCTACAAGATGGATGTCCAAGAGACCATCACCAGCGTGTGCCCCAGCTCGCTTTGCTCTGTCGAGCGCCGGCTGACCGCGGCAACGGATGACGGCGTCGACGAAATGGCGATGTCGGCGATGTTGGCCGATGCCGCGGTCGTGTGGGGCCATCTCACGCAGCCGCCTCTGGTCACCGAAGAATTGCCTGCAATCGACGAGCAGTGGGGCGGTTTCGTCGGTGGGGGGGCGGGAGGCGGCGAGATCGATGTCTCCGGGCTAACGCTGGCACCGCCCGGGGAACGCCTGGCGTGGGTCGACAAGATGCTCACCGCCGCCGAGAATCTGGCTGACGCCTCCCCGAACACCCTGCATTACCTGCACGTCGTCGCGCCGCACGTTCCTTGGCAGGCCAACCCGTCGGGCACCCAGTACGACCGCCCGGAGGACGTCGGTGCCGCCGTGACCGGGGTCGAGCACGGCTACTGGATCGACGCCCAATCCCGGGCTGCGCAGGGGTTTCAGCGTCACTTGTTTCAGCTCGGGCTCATTGACCGGCTCTTGGGGCGAATGATCGACGCAATGGATAAGAGCGGGATCTGGGATGACGGCATTTTCGTGGTCACCGCCGATCACGGCGGTTCCTTCGTGCCGAACGAGCATCGCCGCTGGACGACGCCAACCAACCTCGACGCCCTGTACCGGGTACCACTGTTCATCCGGGTTCCGGGCCAAACCGAGGGCCAGGTGCATCACGAAAGCGCGTACGTCATTGACGTCCTTCCGACTCTGGTCGACCTGCTCGACGTCGAGCTCGGTCCGGAGTGGCAGTTCGAGGGGCAATCGCTCTTCGATCCCGATCTGCCCGCCCAACGACCCCATGCTTTCGATCATTTCATAGGTCATCGTGAGGCACTCGGGGGCACGACGGAACGCCTCGATACGGAGGTGGCGACGACATACCAGCTCGTTCCAGATCGAACCAGCTGGGCCGATGTCGCCGCAGTCGGGCCCTACAACGACCTCGTCGGGGAGGCGTTGGGGGCGCTCGATCCGGTTGAATTTCCGGACGTCGTAGCTGAGTTCGACCAGGCCGAGCAGCTCACCGACCTCGACCCCTCCGCAGGCGTCGTCCCGACCTTGCTCACCGGGAGGGTGACGACTCCAGACGCGAGCTCTCCCGACGTAATGGTCGCGGTGAATGGAGAGGTGGCTGGGGCCGGCTTCATGGTCCGTGCCGGTGGGACCACGTCTACGTTCCAGGTCCTGGTGCCCGAGGAGGCCTACCGTTCGGGGGCCAACGAGGTCGTGCTGCTCATCCCCGGATCCGATGACGGGTGGATCGCCGCCGGGGAGGGCGCGGTCGCATCGCTGGTGCTGCGCAACGTCGACGGCGACGAGCTGGCGATCACTCCCACAGGGCACGCGCCGGCTGGTGATCGACCAAAGCGCCGTTGTCGGCGACCAACTTTCGGTGTCCGGGTGGTCGGCGGACCCGACCGAAAAAGTCTTACCCAGCGAAATCCTCGTCTTCTTCGGAGATGTCCTGGCGTACAGCGGTCCGCTCAACTCGACCCGCACCGACGTGCCGCAATGGTTCGACAGCGAGAAGCTTGCCGAGAGCGGGTTCGACGTCGAAATCCCAATCGCCGAAATCCCAGAAGGGACGGAACGGGTAACCGTCGTGGCCCGATTCGGCGATGAAGCCATCGTGGAGTACGGCACCATCTCCCGCTGATCGAATGTCCGCCCACGTCCTTGTGGCGCCGGCCGCTGCGTGACGGACCGCTGTAATACTTGACGGCCCCATGATCCACGTCTTCATCGGAACCAAGGCGCAGTACATCAAGACCGCACCCGTATTGCGCCGGATGGACGAGAGGGGGGTTCCTTACCGGCTCATCGACTCGGGGCAACACGCCCGTCTCAGCGCCGATCTGCGACGCGAACTCGGCATCCGCCATCCCGACGTGTTGCTCGGTGGCGCAGAAGACGTCGCCTCGATCCCGCAAGCATTTGCTTGGGCCGTCAGGGTGGCCAGCCGCCTGGTCGCCGGGGGCCGGTTGTTCAACGAGGTGTTCGGCGGAGAGCACGGGGTGGTGGTAGTGCACGGAGACACGCCCTCCACTCTCCTCTCCACGCTGCTCGCACGGCGGGCCGGGCTTCCCGTGGCCCATCTAGAGGCGGGTCTTCGCTCCGGCCACATGTTCCACCCCTTCCCCGAGGAGATGATCCGAATTCTGGTGATGCGGTGGAGCCACATCCTCTTCGCCCCCGACGAGGTCGCCGCTTCCCAACTCGAATCGATGCGACTCCGGGGACGTATCGTGAGGCTCTCGGGCAACACGTCTGTCGAGGCGCTTCGCCATGCCCTCGGCGAGCCGCCCCGACCTGGGAGCGGATCAGCCATCGTCACCACCCACAGGGTGGAGAACCTGCATCGGCGCAGCCGAATGGAGGGTCTTGTCCATTCGATTGCGGCGATCGCCGGAACTCGTCCCGTCAGCTTCGTCGTCCACCAGCCCACGGCGGCGATTCTCCGGGCCAGAAAACTCGACGCCACGCTGATAGCGGCCGGGGTCGAATTGATGCCCCTCCAGAGTCACGGTGCATTCACCAGGCTGCTGGCGGCGGCGCCGTTTGTGATAACCGACGGCGGGAGCGTGCAGGAGGAGTGCGCTCTGCTCGGGGTCCCCACCCTGTTATGGCGAGGGCACACCGAGCGTCCCGACGGTCTCGGCGAAAACGTCGTGATCAGCGGGTACCGAGCCGAGGTTCGTCGATGGGTTCCTGGCCGAACCCGAGCGCTTTAGGCGTGCGCCTCACGCCATTACAGCCAAACCGTCCGACGAGATCATCGACTCGCTCCTCGGCGATCAGGTGGTCTCTCAGACGGGACCTTCTGGTTCGACCTTCTGACCGGACCGCGACATCGAAGCGAAGATCTCTCCGATTCCAGTGGCGATCAGGTCGCGGACCAGCGTGACCAGCCGGAACCCGGCCACGATGATCGATCCTGCTCCGAGGTCGGCCACACCGAGCAGAGCGGCGAGCGTCACCTCGAAGATCCCGATGCCCTGCGGGGCAATGGGCACGACGAAGCCGACCCCCCACGCCACCATGTAAGCCCCCGCCACCACCAGTGGTGGGCCGGGATCGAGGGTGGGGAAAGCCGCCAGGTAGGCGACGAAGGTGACGCCCGCCCACAGCCAATAGATGGCCGTCCAGCCGACGAGCACCAGATAGCCCCGCTGGGGGAGATTCATCGGTTCCACCCCGCGGCGATGGGCATACCAGAGGAGTACTCGGTTCACCACGGGGCGGAGGGCCAAGGCGGCGATGAACGCCCCCACAGGCGCCAGCCACCAGATGCCCCCGGGGAGCCTCCTGTTGGCGGCGAGCAACAGAGTCCCCATCACCATCCCTACCAGAAGGGGAACGGTCAACTCGAGGGCGGCGACCGTGGTCAGGGCGGGAGTAGGCACTTGGCGGAGTGAGAGCAACGTCGCCCTGCCGGCGGCGTACCAGATCCCACCCGGGATCCATCGCGCGAGGAGGCTTCGAGCGGACGCTTCGAGCATGGCGCTGGTCCTCACCGGGCTACCCAGGGCTTCAAGGGCGGTCCTCCAGAATTGGGAGTTGAGCACGACCAATCCAAAAGAAAGGAGCAGCGAGAGGATCAGGTACCACGGCCGCGCGCTGGCGACCAACTCAACGATCTCGTCCCACCGCGAGACCACCAGGAAAGTGGCAGCCGCCGTCAGCAAGACGAGGTACACGACCCGAAGGACGCGCATCCAGTTCATTGCGTCTTGGCGCCGGGCTTTCTGATGTCGGGCAGCGCCCAGCGGTGGAGCGTCACAACAACAGCTTCCGGTCGGCGAGGAGCGGCGTGATCAACTCGGTGAACCGAGCGGCGCGAGCATCGAACGTGTGATGTTCGCGGACGTATTCCATACCTTGCTGAACCCGCTGCGCCCGTTCACCGGGATCGTCGAGGAGGCGCCGTACCAGGCTCTCCAGATCCTCGGCATCGGTGAAGGTGGGGACGGTGGCGCCCACCAAGGCATCGAGACCCTCGACTGGGTCGGAGATGACCAGCGCACCCGATGCCAGTGCATCGAAGATGCGGTTCGAGATGAACCCGTGGGCTGCCATGTCCGGCCAATGGTCATTGAGGACGATCGATGCGGAGGAGTACAGCGCTGGCAGGTCGTGGTTGGGAACGTACGTTCCGGCTACGCGGTCGGCGCCGACGATGTCCTCCCAATCGGCTCCGTAGAGGGTCAGCGGCAATCCCCGCTCCACCGCCCATGCCACGGCCGGCCGTCGCTGACGCCGCGAATTGCCGACGAAGAGAAGGTCAGAGGCCAGCTCCGGGTCGGGTGATGGTTTGAAGAGGTCGGGGTCGGTGGCCTGGAGCATCACCTCGACCGGCACGTCGATCTTGTCGCGCAGCAGCCGGGCGAAGGGCTCGGAGGCCACCAGCACCAGGTCGAACCGCTCGCACTCGACCGCCGACACCTCGTCGGGATGGCTGATGATCCAGAGCACGTTGAGGTGGGCGCGTTGAGGGGAGTACGGAGTGAGCCCGCGGAGATGAACGACTATGTCGGCGTCCTGTCGCGCCGGATCGTCCCATTCGGGGAGGACCGTGATGTCGGTGGCGAACCCGTTGCGGTGCAACGAACGGGCGAAGGCGCGGGCGAAATGGGTGTCGCCCCACTGGTCGGCGATCGTCCGGTTGGGAGGCCCGATCCGCAACGCCACCTTGGGACGTGTGACGACTTCGTCGGCGGCGGTGACGAACTGGTCGGCGCGCCGCCTGTAGGTGTGCTCGGCGAGAACCCGTTCCCTCAGATCGGTCACCAATGCGGTGCGGGCATCGTCGTCAGCCAGGTAGAGGTCGAGGGCGGCGCGGAGTTCCCGAGTGGTCGTTGCCGCCGGGAGCCGGCTGTCGAAGAACTCAGCGGATCCTTCCGGGTTGTCGGTGATGACAAGTGCGCCTGTGGCCAGAGCGTCGAACACCCTGGAGTTGAGTGCGGGGACGTTGGGTTCCGCGGTGTCATCGAGGATCACCGGGGTCGAGCTGTACAGGTGGGGGAGCCGGCTGTAGGGCAGCGGGCCACGAAGGTACGGCTTCGCCTCGGCCACCCCTTCCCACCGGCTCCCATAAATGCGGAAGTCCTCGTCCGGCCGGACCTCGAGCCGCTCCAGCAACGGCCGATCCACATCCCAGTGGTTGCCGGTGAATGCGAAATCGGCTGCCAGGTCCGGGTCGACCGTGACCCTGCTGAAACGCTCCGGGTTGGTGGCGAGGGGCAGGACCAGCGTCGGGACGCTGCTGCGCGCTTCCACCCGTCGGGCGAAGGCGGTCGTGGCGCACACCGCCAGGTCGTAGCGCTCGAACGAGTCGTTCTCGATCCATCTGTCCACCCAGTTCCGGATCCAGGCGATGCGGACCGCACCATGTGGCGCCCGATCGAGGTCGAACTGGGGGAGAAGGGAGATGAGGAGCGCCAGATCGTCCCCTAATTGGTACCACCGGTCACGGAGACGCGGTGCGTACTCCACGCTCCATTCGATCAACCCCAGGGCATTGCCCAACTCGTGGGCGGTATACCAGTCGCCGAACCCGGCGGCTGGGTCCTCGTTGGTGACCGTGATGGCAGCACTTGGTGAAGTGCTCGTCGTCCAGAACCCGCCACCATGCAGGCGGTCGAGCCGAAGGGTGCGGGAGAGACGTGGCGACCAGCGCTGGGCAAACTGCCGCCTGTTCCACAGGTAATTGAGCCGTCGGACCTCGTTGCCCAGGGTGTCCTGTGTCCCGAACTCGTGGTGGAACAGTGCGGCGTCGCCACTGACCACCGTGGCGAGCCCGAGATCCCGGAGAGATAGACACAGATCGACGTCCTCCCAGCCGTAGAGGTACTCCTCGGCAAGGCCGCCGATCTGCTCGAGCGTGGCGCGCCGAACCAGCAGGCATGCGGCGGTGGCGGCGGGTTGCTCGATCAGACCGGTGAGCTCGGAAGAGGTTGGGTCCTCTCCCCGTCCCAGGTTGACCGGCCGTGGAGCATGCTCGTCCCAGCCGAAGGCGATCCCGCGGTGCTGGACGGTGAGGTCGAGATCAGAAGCAGCCGTCGATTTGCGCGCCGGGTAGATGAGGAGTGCGCCGCAGGCACCGCGCTCGGGGTTCTCCTCCAGAGCCGTCACCATCGCCCCCAGCCACCCATGGTTGACCGGATCGACGTCGTTGTTGAGCAGGAGGACGTACTCGCCCGCCGACACCTCGATGCCCTGGTTGCACGACCGGGAGAAGCTGGCGTTGGTGGTGTTGGTGACAACCGCAACTGGAAATGAATGCGTCTGCTCCAGTAGTTCGGCCGTCCCATCGTCCGAGGCGTTGTCGACGACGACCAGTTCGAACGATCGGTAATGGGTCCTGTGCTCGAGTCCACCGAGCAATCGTTCGAGGTGATGCCGTCCGTTCCTTGTGGGGACCACGATCGAGACCAGCGGGCCCTCGCTCTGTCCTGGCTCCTGTCGGAGAGCGAGGATGGCGGCCGTCGTTCCCTCTGGGTCGAGACGGCGCCGCTTCAGTCTCATGCCGGGTTCGAGGCGTCGTCGGGCCGCCGCCAACGGCTTGGTCATCTCCGCCGCCCTGAGCGCAAGCCGCACCGACTTCCTCGCTTGGAGGCGGCGCAGCGTGTCGGATGTCTGGTCGAGGCGCCGGCGGAGATCGTCCACCGAGGCGAGCCGCAGCCCCAGCCACTCGACGCTGCGCCGCACGTCCCGCAGCCGGGAGCTCAGGCCTGCGGCGCGGTCGGCGGCATCGGCGTCTCCCCTGGCCACCGACAGCGCCACCTCGTCGGCCTGCCTGACCACCGCGGCGAGTTCCTCGAGGACGATCTCGAGCGGTCCGGTGGGACGGGGATGCCTCGAACCCTCGGGGCCGTGGGTGGTCACGCACGAGATGGTAGGAGGGGCGACTTCCCCGACGGGTCATCGCACGATCGATCGTTATTGGCGCTGACGTCACATTGACAAGCTCCTTTTGGCGCCGGCCGCGGGCTTATCCTGCGCCGGTGTCCGCCCGAATCGGGGCGACGTCGACCGGCGTGTCCGTCGTCCCCACCTCGATACCCGATGTGCTCGTAATCGATCCCGAGGTGCGCGGCGACGAGCGCGGGTTCTTTGTGGAGACATGGAACGCCAGGACATTCCACGCCGCCACCGGGTTGGAGCGGACATTCGTCCAGGACAACCACTCCCGGTCAAGCCAGATGGTGCTGCGGGGCCTCCATTATCAGATCGCCCAACCCCAGGGGAAGCTGCTACGCGTCGTGGTGGGAGCGGTCTTCGATGTGGCCGTAGATCTGCGGCGCTCGTCGCCGACCTTCGGTAAATGGGTCGGGGTCGAGCTGTCTGCCGAGAACCACCGCCAGGTGTGGGTTCCTGAAGGCTTTGGACACGGCTTCCTGGTGGTCTCCCCCTCGGCCGACATCCTCTACAAGGCGACCGACTTCTACTCCCCGGAGAGCGAGCGGACCCTGGCGTGGGATGACCCGGAGGTCTCCATCGATTGGCCGCTCGGGGGTCGCGAGCCCATACTGTCGGCCAAGGACAAGATGGGCAGCCCGCTGACTGCCGCCGATGTCTTCCCCTGATCGAAGGTACCAATGTCGCGTCGTTTCCTGGTGACTGGAGGAGCCGGGTTCATCGGCTCCAACTTCATCCGGCATCTCCTCGTTGCCGACCCGGACGCCCATGTCACCAACCTGGATCTGCTCACCTATGCCGGGGTGAAGACGACGGTCGACGAACTCGATCTCTCGCCCAGGCACGACTTCATCCAGGGCGACATACGCGATGCCGAATTGATCGAGGCGGTGGTGCCTGGTCACGACGTGGTGGTCAACTTCGCCGCCGAGTCCCACGTGGACCGCTCCATCGAGGGACCGTCGGTTTTCCTCGAGACCAACGTCGTGGGGACTGGCGTCCTCCTGGATGCCGCCCGCCGCCACCGTGTGCCGACCTTCATCCAGGTTTCGACCGACGAGGTCTACGGGTCGATCGCCGAGGGCTTCGCCACCGAGGAGGACAAGCTCGACCCTTCATCTCCCTACTCGTCTTCGAAGGCGGCCGCCGACCTGCTCGTCCGTTCCTACGCCACCACCTACGGGTATCACGCGATCATCACCCGCTGCACCAACAATTACGGGCCCTATCAGTTCCCCGAGAAGGTGATCCCGCTATTCGTCACCAATCTCCTCGCCGGGCAGAAGGTGCCGCTCTACGGCGATGGCGGGAACGAGCGGGATTGGTTGCACGTCGAGGATCACTGTGCTGCCATCCATCTCATTGTCGAACGGGGAGTCCCGGGGGAGTTGTACAACGTCGGGGCCGAGGCGCAGGTGACCAACCTCGATCTCACAAGACGCATCCTGGCGATCATGGAGTTCGATGAGTCGATGATCGAGTACGTCGAGGACCGCCCCGGTCATGACCGCCGCTACGCCCTCGATTCCTCCAAGACGCGGGCGCTCGGATGGGCACCGATGCATACGCTCGAGCAGCGCCTCGCCGAGACAGTCGAGTGGTACCGCGCCCGCCGCGACTGGTGGGAACCGATGCGCGGGGATTCATGATCGACGTGTTGGGAGTTCACCAGGCCCCCCACCCGCTGCTCCGCAGCGGGTCCCTTCCCTCGTGCGGTGGGACGGAGAGGTCCGTCGTCCGCCGTCCGGCGCCACCGGAGGTGGCGCCATGAAGGGCGTAGTCCTTTCCGGTGGAGCAGGGACCCGGCTGCGGCCCATCACATTCTCGATGGCCAAGCAACTAGTGCCGGTGGGCAACAAGCCGATCCTGTTCTACGGGTTGGAGGACATCGCCTCTGCCGGGGTGAAGGAAGTCGGGATCGTCATTTCGCCGGAGACGGGTGACGAGATCCGGAAGGCGGTCGGAGATGGCACGCGATTCGGACTTACCGAGGTCGAGTACATAGTTCAGGACCGACCCGCAGGGCTGGCTCATGCTCTGAAGACGGCTCTTCCCTGGGTAGCCGGCGACGACGTCCTCATGTATCTCGGGGACAACCTGCTCAAGCCGGGAGTGGCCAAGATCGTGGCCGACTTCGAGCGGGACCGACCCAACTGCCAGATCCTGCTCACTTCGGTACCGAACCCGGGCGCATTCGGGGTCGCCGAGGTGGATGAGCAGGGTCGGGTGGTGAGATTGGTGGAGAAGCCCAAAGAACCCCCCTCCGACCTGGCACTTGTCGGGGTCTACCTGTTCGATTCGGGGATCGCTGACGCGGTCGATGCGATCGTCCCGTCTGCCCGGGGCGAGCTCGAGATCACCGATGCCATCCAATGGCTGGTGGAGAACGGGCGCGACGTCCGCCACAGCGTGGTCCGCGGGTGGTGGAAGGACACCGGTAGGAAAGAGGACCTGCTCCACGCCAACGAGTTGCTGTTGACCAACCTGACCGACGACATCCGTGGTGAACTTGTCGGTTCCACGATTCGCGGTGCCGTCCAGGTAGCAGAGCGCTCCAGGCTGGTCGACTGTGTCGTGACCGGGCCCGCAGTCATCGGCTCCGGTGTCAGCCTCACCCGGGTCACCGTCGGGCCGAACACCTCGATCGGTGACCAGTGCCGCCTGTCGGACGCCGCCGTCGAGGACTCGATCATCATGAATGGTGCCGAGGTCCATGGCTGGCGGATCAGGAATTCGCTGCTGGGTCGCGACAGCCACCTTCATGGGAACGCACCATCCGGCTTCGTCGAGATGACACTGGGCGAGAAGTCGGAGATCTTCGGCGAGTGATCGTCGTAACCGGTGCCGGTGGGCAACTCGGCGCCGCATTTCGCAAGTCGATCCCCGACGCGGAGTTCCTCACCCGGGCAGACCTGGATCTGTCGCACCCCGAACTGGTGCGAGAGACGCTCGACGAGATCCGGCCGGACACGATCGTCAACTGCGCCGCCTACACGGCGGTGGATCGCGCCGAGGAGGAACCCGATCTCGCTCGGACGGTCAACGCCACCGCCGTCGGCGAACTGGCCCGGTGGTCGGACGGCAACGGGGCGCGGCTCGTCACCTTCTCCACGGACTACGTGTTCCCCGGGACCGGGACCAGGCCATACGTGGAGAGCGACCACACCGCCCCGATCAACGCCTACGGGTGGTCGAAGCTCGAAGGGGAGGAAGCGGCGCTCTCTCATCGGGGCGTTCTCGTGATCAGGACCTCCTGGGTGGTCTCAGCCACCCACCCGAATTTCGTCGCCACGATCATCCGCAATGCCAGGGAACGAGTGCTCCGGGTGGTGGATGACCAGAGGGGATGCCCCACCATCGCCGACGACCTGGCGGCTGCGACTCTCCGAGCGCTCGAAGCCGGGGCGACCGGTCTGCTTCACCTCACCAACCAGGGTGAGACCACATGGTTCGAGTTCGCCCGGGAAGCGGTGAGCCTCTCCGGTCTCGATCCGACACGAGTATCCCCGATCGGGACCGAGAAGTACCCGACCCCGGCGCGCCGTCCTGCCTACTCGGTCCTGGGTTCAGAGCGACTCGAGGACCTGGGTATCGAACCCCTCCCGCCCTGGCGTGAATCGCTTCCCGCCGTTGTTGAGGGTCTGGTGGCGACAGGCTTGGCGTGAATAGACGGCAGACGGCAGACGGCAGACGGAATCTGTCCTTCCCCAGGAGGGGGGAAGGGGCCCGCTGCGGAGTACGAGGGCCTTCTCTTCGCCGAGCAGAGGGAGGCCACGACGGCGTCGTGGGGGAACCCGTGGTCCTTTCTGGCCGACCGAGGAGTCGTTGATCTCGATGTTCCACGAGGCCGGATACCACGAGGTGTATCCCCTCGCTCCTCCATATGAGCCGGAGCGTCACCGCACCTTCTACGTCTGCTTCTGAGCCGTCCTCACCAGGACGCCTATCGGTCGTCGAGCAGGCGATCCAATGCCCGGTCGTTGGCGGTTTCTCGCTCTCGTAGGCGCTCCGTGACCCGCTCGACCGCCCGCTGATGGCTCAGCGCCACCCGAGCAAGCCGGGGGAGGTCTCCGAAGGCGTTCGGGTGGTTGGCGACGAGCAGCGCCGCCGGAGCGGCATCCTCGGCGAGCGCGGCCACCTTGGGGGAATAGCCGATCAACACCGCGGGGCGGCCCGCCGCCAGCGCCGCCACCCCGCCGTGGTAGCGCATCGCCACCACCACCTGACCCCGGGCAACCTCGTCGAGAACACTCCCGAGCCCCGGGACCGCCTGCTCGGTGGGTGTCTTCATCCTCTCGGCGACCTGCCTGTGGACGAGGTCGTCGCGTCCCCGCTGCATGGCGACGAACCGGGTCGTCAGGCCGAGAGCCTGCGCTGTCTGGTCGAGGGCTACCGACATGGCGTCAACCCATCCTGGGTCCGGTTCCGCCGGGCCCGACCCCACGGGGAGCAGGCGACCGAGACGGCCGCGATGACCGACCGGTGGCCGGAGACACACCACGAGACGGTCGGCGCCGGCTGCCTCCACAGGCAGCGACAACACGGGGTCGGCGGCCAGGATCGGGGAAAGCCCGAGCCTCCGCAGGGCATTTAGCGAGGGTCGGTCCCTCACGGTCACCACCATGGCCGGGGCGAGTGAGCGCCGCACCATCGCTCTCCCCGACGAAGAGCGGAGAGCCACCGCCCCAACGGCTAGAACCCCGAACGGAACCCCTCGCAACCGTCCCGACCAGACCCTGGAGAGGTGATAGGGCAGGTTCCAAACACTGGTCTCGTCCTGCAACACCTCGCCACCACCGAAGATCAGACGATCGGGTGGCCTGAGCGGCAACGAGGCAGCACGGATTGCGGCGACCGGGTGTTCTCCGCTGGTGGATGTCGGATCGACCGAAACCGCTGCCACCTCGACCCCTCGGAAGGCGAGTTTCCGGTTGATGGCGGCGAATATCAGCTCGTCGCCGAGGTTGGAGGAACCGATCCACCCGGCGACGGCGACAAGCATCGGGCGAGAGTATCGGTCGGTCGTTTGGAAACCGGGCACGGCCTACCCTGCGGTTACCCTCGTCCCGGCCTTGGCAACCACCGCCACCCGCTCACTCCCCGTCGATTCCGGTCGCCGCACGCTGCCCTCATGGTGGGGATGGGTGGTGGTCGCCCTGATCGTCCTGGCGACCCTGATCACCTGGCTGCCGGTGATGGACCTCCCATTGGGCGATACCAACGAGGGCCGGATACTCGCCCGGTTGGCGATCCACGCCCAGAACTTCTGGGAGAAGGGCCCTGCCGGATCGGCTTGGGCGACGGACTTCTCCCCATATCAACTGGTCACCAATTACGCCCACCATCCACCCCTCACCAACCTGGCCCATGTGGTGGTCGCGGGAACACTCGGACAGGCCGAATGGCAACTCCGGCTCTTCGGTTACATGTCCGGTCTGGCGACACTGGTGCTCATCCCGGCGATGCTCCGCGCCCTCCGCGTGGAATGGGGCCCGACCCTGATCGCCACCGGAGCCCTGGCGGCCACGCCGTTCTTCTGGGTCTATGGCAGGGTGGGCGGTGGCTTTGCTCTGGTGGCGGGTTTCGCCGCTGCGGTAGCGATGCTGCGGCGATTGCCCGACCCTCCCCACTGGGCGGTGTGGGGAACCGCGGTGCTGGCCGTTTTCACAGTGATGCTCTCGTGGCTGGCCGGAATATGCGCCGGTCTGCTCTGGATTTGGCTGGCAACCGCCCGGCGCTTCGACCGGGTCACCATCCCGGTTGCGGCTGGCGGTCTCCTCGGCGCTGCCCTGACCGCCGCTTGGATGCTTCAGGCCACGAGGTTCATTGAATTGGTCAACGCGGCGAGAGAGCGTTCCGACACCTCTGCGTTCACCTTCGGCGAGTTCCTCACCGAGCAACTCGAGCACGCCCGGGCACTCCTGCCACTCTGGATCTTGATCCTGGTCGTCCCGGCGCTGGTTGCCGGGTTGTGGGATCGCCGAACCCGCGTGGTGACCGGGATCACGCTCGGGGTCGCCGCTTTCTGGACTTTCGCCCCCCAGCAAGGCGCTGAGGCCCATACCTACTGGAACTTCAACTGGATGCTGCCGATCACGATCGGCCTGGCAGCTCTCTGCGCCGCCGTTTCCCGCTGGTTGCCGGGACTCTGGAAGGGGATTGTTGGGTCGGTTGCCGCCGCCGCCGTCCTGGCGACTTTCATCGTCACCGTCACCGGCCCGTACCAGAACCGCGAATTCATCCGAGGATCGGCCGCCGGTGCACTGGCCCGGGGCCACGAACCGTCACCCGCTCCACGCCAATTCGTGATCGGGATCGATGGGCCACGGTGGGCGTCCTGGTACTGGGATCGCCGGATACGCGAACTCACCCCCGATCGGCTCCCGCAAGCCGGTTCCGAAGCCTTGGTGGTGGCGAATCTCGATCGACTCCCAGGCTGGCTCCCCGACGACATCGCCGAGGTCGCCATCGACCAGGAGGGGGACTACGCCCTGTTCACCGTCAGCGACCTGCGGCGCGCCATCACCGACTGAGCCGCCGGCAGTCGACGTACCCTCGCCTGGTGACGCCTGTTCTCCAGCAGACCCGGGTCTCGGTACCGGTGGTGCCTGGTGGGAGTCGTGCATTCCGATGGGGACCATGGAGTCTGGCGGCTCTGACGGGGGCGATGCTGCTGACGTGGCTGCCCCAGATCGGTTTGCCGTTGGGCGACTCGCACGAGGGTCGGATCCTGGCCCGACTCGGGATGCAGGCGGCGAATGTGTGGCGGTTGGGGTTGGTGGGCTCGAGGTGGGGAACGTCACTCGAGCCTTACGACCCGAACGGGTTCTACGCCCACCACCCGCCGCTGATCAACATCCTCCATGTCATCGCCGCAGGGATGCTCGGCGGCGACCAGCCATGGCACCTCCGCATCCCCGGCTATCTGGCGGGTCTCGCCACGCTGGTGGCGGTGGCTTTGCTGCTGCGGGCGCTGGAGCTTGGGTGGGCACCGACGCTTCTTGCGGTTGGTGCGATGGCGGCCACCCCCATGTTCTGGATCTACGGCCGCCTGGGCGCCGGGTTCTCCGTGCTGGCTGGGTTCGCCGCAATCGTCGCCCACATCCGCCGAGTCGAGCGACCGGGCCGCGGAGTGGCGGCGACCGCCGCAGCGCTGGCCGCCCTCACGGTTCTGCTGTCTTGGCCGGGCGCGATCGGGGGCGCTCTGCTCGGGGCGTGGTTGTGGCGACGAAGGGGCCTCGACCGTATCACCCGCCTGGTGCTCGGAGGGTGGTGCTGCGGCGCCCTCCTCCTTGTTGTCTGGCTCGCCGGGTCCGGAGGCGGCGCCGATCTCGTTACCCGGGCGAGCGACCGGATCGCCGCCATCGACCCGGCCAGGTTTGTCGAGCGTCAGTGGTGGTTCGCCACCGAGTTGTTCACCTGGTGGTGGCTGTTGCTGGTCATCCCGGCACTGGTAGCAGGGTTTGGTGACCGCCGAACCAGAATCCCCGTCGTCATCACGGCATCCCTTTCCGCACTTTGGACTCTCGTGCCCACCGATGCTTCCTTCATCCACGATTACTGGAACCTCACGTTTCTCCTCCCAGTCACCCTCGGTACCGCCGCTCTCGCTGACATGATCACGAGGAGGCTCGCTCGTGGACGGGCCGTGACCGCGGTGGCCGCCGTTGCCCTGACCGCCGCTCTGGCCGGCGTTGTCATTGGGACCTATCCGGAGCGCTACTTCGTGACCCCTTCCCAGGCAGGGGCCCTGCTCCAACAGGTGCCGCCCCGGCCCGACATCGAGATGGTGGCGGTGGGCGCGGAGATCTCCCTTGCACGTTGGGCGTCCTGGTGGTGGTCGGCACCGGTGTTCGTCACCACCCCGGGCAACGTCGGTTGGCTCGACCCGGCGACGCCGGTGCTGGTCCGGCCCGAGGATTGGGGCGTCGACCCCTCTGCGGTACTCGCCGCTCGCGGCGATTACGCCCTGGTGAGCGCGGGGTCCTTGGCGGTCCAACAGCGCTGAGGCTTGGCACAACTCTTCGTGCAGAACCAAGATGCCGGGTGGGGCCGTAGGTGACGAGAAAAGGTAGGAGTCGCATGCGACGTCTCGTGCTCATCCTGGTTGTGGTGTCCATGGCGGCGGTCGGAGCGGCGCCCGCCGGCGCTCAGGAGGTTCCGCCCGGGGGAACCTTTTACGACGACGATGGCAACGTCCACGAGGGTGCGATCGAGGCGATCGCCTCCCGCGGGGTGACACTGGGCTGTGACCCGGACGGGACCATCTACTGCGTCGCCGAGTCGGTCACCCACGACCAGATGGCCTCCTTCCTCGCCCGCGCCTTCGAACTGGCCGCTGCGGGACGGGACTTCTTCCCCGACGACGATGGCAACGTCCATGAGGACAACATCAACCGGCTGGCGGCAGCGGGGATAACCGAGGGTTTCGACGACGGGACCTATGGCCCGCGGCTTCCGGTGACCCACGAGCAGATGGCGAGCTTCCTCGCCAGGGCGCTCGAGATTGACCCCGTGCCAGGCGATGTGTTCGAGGACGTCTCCGGCGTCCATGAAGGCAACATCAACGCCCTGGCGAGGGCGGGGGTCACCGAGGGATGTGACCCGGCCGGGAACTTCTTCTGCCCGAAGGACCCGGTGCGTCGGGACCAGATGGCATCCTTCATCGCCAGGGCGAGGAACTGGCCAGAGATCGATCCGCCCGAGTTCCGGTTGTCGTTGGAGAAGCTTCCCGGCAGCTTCGCCAGCCCACTGCTGCTCACCGCGCCACCCGGGGACGACCGGCTCTTCGTGATGGAGCAGGGCGGTCTCGTCAGGATCATCGACGGCGGCCAGGTGTTGCCCGAGCCGTTCATCGACCTGAGCGGGCCGGTGCTGAGCGGTGGTGAGCAAGGTCTGCTCGGCCTCGCCTTCCACCCGGACTACAGCGAGAACGGCCTCCTTTACGTCGATTACACCAACAACTCGGGCGACTCGGTGCTCTATGAGTTCGAAGTGTCCCCCGATCCCGACGTCGCCGACGCCGACAGCGGGCGACTGCTCCTCGAGGTGGATCAGCCGTACGCCAACCACAACGGGGGTGGGCTCGCCTTCGGCCCGGACGGATATCTCTACTGGGGCCTGGGTGACGGGGGATCGGGCGGTGATCCTCACGAGCACGGTCAGAACACCAACACGCTGCTCGGGTCGATGTTGCGCATCGACGTGGACAGCGGTTCGCGTTACGGCATCCCGGCCGACAACCCATTCGCCGATGGTCAGGGTGGCGCCGAGGAGATCTGGTCGTATGGGCTGCGCAACCCGTGGCGCTGGTCGTTCGACTTCGAGGAGCGACTGCTCTACATCGGCGACGTCGGGCAGAGCGCCTGGGAGGAGGTCGATGTCGTTCCCACTGGAGCACCCGGGCTCAACTTCGGGTGGAACGATATGGAGGGCTCCCACTGCTACGAGCCGTCCTCGGGTTGCACCACCTCCGGCCGGGTTCTTCCGGTGGTCGAATACGACCACGGAGTCGGACGATCAGTGATCGGCGGGTACGTGGTCCGTGGCGGCATAGACCACCTCGAGGGGGTTTATCTGTACGGAGACCTCAACGGGAGGGTGTGGTCGTTCCGGCACTGGAAAAGTCGCGCGCTCGGGCATCGGGAGTGGACCGATCTGATCGGTAGTTCCGAGCCCATCTACTCGTTCGGCCAGGACTCCCAGGGGAGGGTGTACTTGCTGTCGGGGAGCGCGGTCTACCGCTTCGTGGGCAACTAGAGATCCGTTTTGGCGTCACCAAACGAGGTGGGGGCGCGTTTCCTGACGCCAAAACGGGTGAGTCCTAACCTCGGCCGGAATGGAGCCGCCTCCCCCCACCACGCTACGCGGCAATCGCTGGGTCGATCTCACGCCCCCGCCGATGGGGGAGTGGACCCCAGAGCGCCCGGTCACCGTGGTAATCCCCTGTTATCAGGGCTCGGACAAGCTCGCTCTGACGGTGGCGGCGCTCGACCGCCAGACCTACCCGAGCCAACTGCTCTCGGTGGTGGTGGTCGACGACGGGTCTGACCCACCGCTGAGACCGCCCTCTGCCCACCGGGTCCGCGTCGAGATGGTCCGTCAGGAACGCAGCGGATTCGGTATCGCCCGGGCCCGGAACCTAGGCGCAGAGCGCGCCTCGGGTGACATCCTGATCTTCCTCGACAGCGACATGATCCCCGAGCCGCAGTGGGCCGAGGCACATGCCCGCTGGCACCACCTGGTCGGAGACGCCCTCACTCTCGGGTTCCGGCGGCATGTCGAGGTGGCGGGGCTGACCGCCGCCGATGTGGGGATCGCGGCTGAATCCGGCTCGCTACACCAGTTGTTCGCCGGACGGCGCCAGGAGCGGCCCGAGTGGATCGAGTTCCATCTGGAGCGGACCAATGCGCTCACACGATCCGAGACCGACCTCTTCCGCGTGGTGACCGGTGGGAACCTCGGGATAAGGCGGCAGACCATCCTCGAACTCGGTGGGTTCGATACCGGCTTCGACCGATGGGGCGCCGAGGACACAGAGCTCGGGTACCGGGCGTTCACCTGGGGAGCGCTGCTCGTCCCCGAGCGGCTGGCGGCGGCATGGCACCAAGGCCTCGGGACGCTGCCCGATCCCGGTGAGGCCCAGGCTCTCGAGGAGCAGCGATCGCTCCTCGCCCACCTCATCGCCGAGCCCAGCTTTCGTCCTCGGGTGGCGGGGCGTTCCTACCGGGTACCCATGGTGGTGGTGAGGGTCGACGGCTCCGAGGCCGCGGCCGGGGATGTGGCCGGATCGGTCGAGTCGGCGGTGGGATCGCGGCTCCACGATCTGGTGGTATCGCTCACCGTGCCCGACACCCACCCCGACGCTGTATGGCTG
Source organism: uncultured Actinomycetes bacterium (assembly GCA_963824995.1). Taxonomy (GTDB): domain Bacteria; phylum Actinomycetota; class Acidimicrobiia; order Spongiisociales; family DATADW01; genus DATADW01. Next base: position 215,242 of record CAWGRK010000002.1, read on the forward strand.
CGACGCCGCTACGAGGGAGATCCCCGGGTGCTGATCAGTGATCGGCCCGACGACATGGAGCGGGTGCCCTTCGCCCCGGTTCGGGTCTTGCTTCCCGCCGGGGCGCGGCTCACCCGGGGGGCGCTCGATCGGTTGCTCGATCGGCTCAGGGGACGGGACGCAGTCGAAGTCCCATTGGGCAGCGCCACTCTTGTGGCCGCCACCACCGCAGCGTTGCGGCGAGAGGAGCGCCGCGGATCGCCCCATCCGTGGCTGACCGTGGAGGATCGGACGCGGGTGCCGGCGCGGCTCGTTGGCGTGCGGTCTCCATCACCAAGGATGGACACTCGGCGAGAGCTGCCGGGCACCTCGCCGGTGGAGAAGGTCCTCCGCCGAGCCAGCCGGATCCGCTCCCCCCACGATGCCGCCGCCGCTCTGCGCTGGGCATGGACTGCCGCCCGGCGTCGGACCGAAGCCTGGAGGGCTGCCCGGCTTGAGACGGAGGAGCCACTCGACGCAACGCCGGTTCTACGGGTGGCAGTGGCCGGGGGGCGGCTGTCCTTCCCTGGTGCGATCTCGGTTGTCGGGGGCTTGGTGGAGGACCCGCTCCCCGATCTGTTGGTGGTCGGCCCCGATGCCGCCCTGACGCCGGAGGAGTTGTTGCGGGTGGCGTCCGCCGGTGGTGCCGTGGTGTTCTCAGGTATTCCTGACCCCGAGGGCAAGGGGCGGATTGCTCCATCGCGAGACACGCTCCCCGCAGTCGACTCTGTGGAGTTCGGGCGGCGACTGGCAGGCATCACCTGGCGGCCAGTGGCACGATTGGTGGCCACCGAGAGCCCTTCCGACCTGAGGTCTGCCTTGGAGGCAGCCGCCAGGCTCGGGCTAGGCGTCGAGCTCGCCGGGGCAACGGCACCGGGGACATCGGTCTTCGAACTTCCTGCGGATTCGGCGGGGTGGGCGGAGTCACTGCGGTCGGCTCGGGTCGTATTCGACCACCCCGGGCTGCACGACTCGATCCGGTCCCGGGCGGCGCACCTCACCCGGATGGCTGCGGCGGCCGCTCCCCTGGTGGTGGATGGGCTCGACCCCGAGCTGGCCTCCCTCGTCGGCGATCGACTGGTGGAGGTGCTGACGACGGTAGACCACGTTGGATGGGACGACGCCACCACCCGTGAGCGGTGGATGGTCGACCTGCGCCACGCGGCACTGATCGAGCATGGGTCGGCGGCGCGGTTCCGACATCTCATGGCCGCTGGTGGTCGATCGGCGTCGGCGCCATCGGTCTCGGTGCTACTGGCGACCAACCGACCCGAGCAGATCGATCACGCCATCGGCCAGCTCGAGCGCCAGAGCTATCCCGAGCTCGAGGTGGTGGTCGGACTCCACGGACCGGCAGCGGCAAGGGCGCACGATCTCCCTGGAGACATCAAGGTGATAGAGGCTGACGCCTCGCTGACCCTGGGCGAGGTGCTGCAGATGGCCGTTGAAGCGTCGAGCGGTGAGCTACTCAGCAAGGTGGACGACGACGACTGGTACGGGCCGGATCACATCTGGGACCTCGTGCTGGCGAGGGAGGTATCCGGTGCCGCCCTGGTGGGGAAGGGGAGCGAGTTCGTGTACCTGACCAGCTCGGAGACAACCATCCGTCGCTTCATCGGTGGTGCCGACACCTGGACCACCACCATCGGCGGTGGGGCTCTGCTCATCGGCCGCCAACAGCTCGACCGGATCGGCGGGTGGCAGCCGCTGCCGCGCTCGGTCGACCGGGCGCTGATCGAGGACGTGCACCAGGCGGGCGGGCGGGTCTACCGGACCCACGGTTTCGGGTACGTGCTCGAGCGCCGCGGCACGGGCCATACCTGGGAAGCCGAAGACAAGTACTTCTTGGATCAAGCAGAGATGTCGTGGCCGGGCCTGGCGCTCGACATCGCGGGAGCGGACTGAGGATTGCGTTGGTACACGGGTATTTCCGCCTCCCCCGGTGAGGGAGAGGGCGCGAGCAGAGCGAGCGAGAGGGGTAGTGCGGGCGAGAAACATCACTCCCCCCGGACCCCTCCCTCACCGGGAGGGGGCGCCGACCGACCTATCCCAGTGCCCGATAGAGGAACGCCGCCATCTGGCCGCGGGTCACTTCAACCAACGGGCAGAAAGTGCTGGAGGTGCATCCCTCGGTGATACCGGTGGCGGCGAGAGCGTTGATGGCGTCCTCGTGGGTAGTGCCGTTGTCGTCACCGAAGGCGTCGGGACCCGGAGGAAGGTCGAGAGCACGTGCCAGGAAGCTGGCCATCTGACCACGGGTCACCTCCTCGTCGGGGCAGAAAGTGCTGGAGGTGCATCCCTCGGTGATACCGGTGGCGGCGAGGGCGTTGATGGCGTCCTCGTGGGTAGTGCCGTTGTCGTCACCGAAGGCGTCCGGCCCCGGCGGGAGATCGAGGGCCCGCACCAGGAAGCTGGCCATCTGGCCGCGGCGAACGCCGGATTGGGGGCAGAACAGGGTTCCTGCATCGTCGCAACCCAGCGTTATTCCCGTGGCAGAGAGCCAGGCGATCTCCTTGTCGAACATCGAGGCGGCCAGGTCCTCGAAGGGGAGCCCGACGATGACGGGAACGGTTGCCCGCCCTTCGGTTCCGACAGGAGACCTGACCGTGACCCTGGCTGTGTATATGCCGGGTTCGTCGAAGACATGGACCAGATTGCTGCCGTCGGCGGCCTGGCCGTCGCCAAACGTCCAGCGGTACCCGGCGAGCTTGCCTGTCGGGTCGCATTTGGCATCGCCGGATAGGTCGACGCTGAGCGGGGCGCCGCCGTGCCGGGGAACTGCCGACGCCTCGACGCGCATCGGGCCTCCGTAGCGGTCGAGGGCAGCGGATACGGCCGCTGCGGCATCGAGCCGACCACCGGAGACCGTTCGGCCCACCAGGTCGGATGCCGGGTCCACCGTCGCCAGCACCGTCTTGCGAACCACCGACGCCGGCGAGCACGGGTTGGCCGAGCGGACTAACGCCGCCGCCGCGGTGACGTGCGGCGTCGCCGGTGACGTGCCGCTCAGCGAGCCGTGTCCGGGAGCGGGCTCATAGTCGAGCGGGGTGGTGGAGAGGATGTTCGTCCCGGGGGCGCCCAGATCGACGCTCTCGTCACCCCAGTTGGAGAACGAGGCGAGCAGGTCGTCCGGATCGGTGGCCGCCACCGACACGATCGTGTTCCCCGAGAACGCCGCCGGGACAAGCGGGTTCTCATCGGCATCGGTGGCCTGATTCCCCGCAGCCGCCACCACCAGGACCCCGGCCTTGCCCGCCGCCTTCACCGCCTGGCGAAGGGGCGCATCGAGGTCGCCACCGAGAGGTGCCCGTCCCAGCGAGATGTTGATGACATCGGCGCCGTTGTCCACGGCGTACGCCAGACCCGCTATCACGTCGGCGTCGGGGCATATGTCGTCGCACACCCGCAACGGCATGAGCTTGACTCCGGGCGCAACCCCGGCAACGCCCTGGCCGTCGATGGCGGCCGCCAGCACCCCGCTCATGATCGTGCCGTGATACCCGAGGTCGTCGGGCTGGCTGTCCCCGTCGCGGAAATCCCATCCGTGGGCGTCGTCGACGAACCCGTTGCCGTCATCGTCGGCGCCGTTGTCCGGAACTTCACCGGCGTTGTCCCAGAGTCTCGGCTCCAACTCGGGGTGCTCCAGGTCGGTACCGGTGTCCAGAACCGCCACCACGATCGCCGAACGGCCCTGCGTCACCTCCCACGCCGCCGGTGCCCGGACCTTGGCCAGGCCCCATTGCGCCTCCTGGAGGGGTTCTTCCTGGGGGAGGAGCACGGCGTTGGGGTAGAGGTCCACACCGGCTCGGGTCGCAGCGTCGGCCTCGGCTCCGGGATCGACCCGGAGCAGCGCCCACCCCAGGCCGAGCATCTCGACGCTCCCGCCGGTGGCGGCAGCAGCGGCATCGGCCTGGTCGCTGGGCACGAGGTACTCGTCAGCCACCGTCTCCACCTCTGAAGGTGCTGCGGTGGGCGCGGTCCCGGGAAGGCTTGTCACCGCCGCCAGCACGGCGATGAGTAGGCGAATCATTCCCGGCATGGAACAACACGGAGCGCAATAGGCCAAACCGCCGGGACCCAGAGGGTGGGGCGTCCGGATCGGGTTGCCATCGTGTCTCGGACCTGTCAGGGATTGCCTGACAACGCCAGGTCGGCCTAGTCTGCGATGCCGGGTTGGGAGCAGGCGGGGGATTTCGGTCGAAGCTGGACGGTGCCCTCGCATGCATGTTGAGGCTCAGGCACGATGCTCGATGAACGGTCGCAGGCTCCTGCTGCGCACCGCGGTCGTCGCCGGTGTTGTCGGCGCAGCCCTCATCGCGCCCCGCCTGACGATCCAAGCCCTCCCGGCGCCGCCGGCCGCATCGTCGTTCGCACTCTCCTTTCAGGAAGCGGGCTCCGACACCTGGGAGACGCCCCCCATCGAGGCAGCAGCGACCATCGCCGGCTTGTCGTGGGAGGGCGACCCCCCGAGGCGCGCCTGGGTCCGGGCCAGCAAAGACGGGTCGGAGTGGTCGCCCTGGACCGAGCTTCAGGTGGACTCCGAACACGGGCCTGACCCTGGCACCGCCGAGGCGGCGGCATCGCGTCCCGCAAGCGAGCCGGTCTACGTCGGCGAGGCGAATTGGCTGCAGTATCGGGTGGAGGGCGCCGAGCCGGGGAGGGTCAAGGCCGAGGTGGTCGAGACAGCCGGTCGCCAGCTGGGCGTGCTGGAGAGAGCTGCCCTGGTGGTCCGTGGGATAGAGCTGACCAGCGCGGTGGAGGCAGGGGCGTCGCCGACGGCTCCCGAATTCATATCGAGAGATGAGTGGGGGGCGGACTCCTGTCAACCCTCCAACCCCTCGTCACCCGAATACATCACCCGGGTCCGGGTCATGTTCGTCCATCACACCGCGACCGCCAATGGCTATACCGAGGCCGAGGCGCCCGAGGTGATCCGGTCGGTGTGCGCCTACCACGTCTTCACACTGGGATGGAGCGATATCGCCTACAACTTCCTCATCGACCGCTTCGGCAACACGTATGAGGGCCGCGCCGGCGGCGTCAGCCAGGCCGTCTACGGCGGTCACACCAAGGGTTTCAACTCATACTCGAGCGGGGTGGCGCTCATCGGCGATCACACCTCGGCCGCCCCGGGCCCGGACGCGATCGAGTCGCTCGAGCACCTGCTTGCGTGGAAGCTCGATCTCAACCACGCCGACCCCACCGGTTCGTCCAAGGTCATGTCGCTCGGCTCGACGCTCTACCCCTTCGGCGACTGGGTGACCCTCCCCAATATCGCCGGCCACAGGGACGCACAGGCGACGAGTTGCCCGGGCGACTCCTGCTACGTGCTGCTTCCGTCTATCCGAAAAGCGGTCGAGAAGCGAGGAGGAGCCAAGATCTATGGCGGGTTCCCAGACGTCGAGCCCACTCCGTATCGCCAGGACATGGTCTTCCACCTCGGCTTCACCGAGCGGATGGCCTGGTCGTTCCGCCTGTCCCACAATGTGGACGGCTCGACCATGGTGAGCCGTTCTGGCACCGGCAAGGCAGCCACCATCACCTGGGACCGCATACATCAGGGTGCCTATGTCGAACCTGGCTGGTATCCGGTGGAGTTGACCGCCGAGACGTCCGATGGCGGCACCCCGCGCCAGGCGAGCACCGCGGTGCTGGTCTTCAGGCCGCCCTTCGTGGACGACGACGGGTCGATCCACGAGTTCAGCATCCAGGACATCGCCGAGGCTGGGATCACCGTCGGCTGTGGTGGTAATCGCTACTGCCCGAACCAGGCCGTGACCCGCGGGCAGATGGCGAGCTTCCTCACCCGTGCGCTTGACCTGCCGCCGTCCCCCGACGACTGGTTCGACGACGACGACAAGAGTGTCCACGACGAGGCGATCGACAGCATCGCCGAGGCCGGGATCACGAAGGGGTTCCCCAACGGGACTTTCCGACCGGACCAGGCCGTGACCCGCGGGCAGATGGCGAGCTTCCTCACCCGTGCGCTTGACCTGCCGCCGTCCCCCGACGACTGGTTCGACGACGACGACAACAGTGTCCACGACGAGGCGATCGACAGCATCGCCGAGGCCGGAATAACCACCGGTTTCAGCGACGGCACCTTCCGCCCCGAGGAGCCGGTCACCAGGGCACAGATGGCCAGCTTCCTCGACAGGGGATTTCTCGAATGATGCGGAGGGCGCTGGTCGCGACGCTGGCGGTGCTGCTGGTGGGGATGGTCGCCGCTCCTGCAGGAGCGGACGAGAGGGACGTCTACACCTTCGAGGGTCGGGGATGGGGCCATAGCGTCGGATTCAGCCAGTACGGCGCACAGGGGCATGGCGATGGAGGGCTACGGCTACAAGGAGATCGTCACCCACTACTACAAGGGCACGTCTGTCGGCACGATCGCCGACTCGGTTGGGTCGGGCAGTTTCCTCCGCACGAAGATCCGGCCCGTCTGGGTGGGTCTGCTGCAATCGCTCACCACCGCCACCTTCTCTCCGTATGTCGTCGAGGAGGGTCACACCGTGAAGGTGTGTCAGGACAAGCTCTCGAGTGGCCGGCGCTGCGCCAACGCCAAGGAGGGGCAAGAGTGGAAGGTGCGGACCGCCGACAAGGGTGGGTGCCGGATCCTCCGCAACGGCAATCGCGTCTGGGAATCGAGGGGCAAGTGCCGGGTTGACGTCGCCTTGGGCGGCCCACCGACCCGGATCCTGCTCTCGGGCACCGGATACACCTACGCGAGAGGTGTGCTCCACATGCGACCGGTCCCCGACCAGAAGGCTTTCCACGTATCGCTCCAAGTGTCGATGAACGAGTACATCAGGGGCATCGCCGAGGTCCCGACGGACTGGCCGGTGGCGACGCTCAAGGCGCAGGCGGTGGCCGCCCGGAGCTACGGGGCGTACAAGGTTCTCGGATACGGCCCCATCGCCGGCCTCGACAACACCCGCCGCCAGGAATGCTGGTGTCATCTCTACGGGGACACCCGCGACCAGTACTACATCGGGTGGGCCAAGGAGACCTACGGCGCCGCCTGGCCGGACGCGGTGACCTCCACAAGCGGGGAGGTGGTCACTTACGGGGGAGACGGCACCCAGTCGGGGATCATCCAGGCCTTCTATTCGGCATCATCCGGCGGAGTCACCGAGCGCAGTGTCGACATCTGGGGAGGTTGGCGCGATTACCTGCAGAGCGTCTCCGATCCGTGGGCGATAGACCCGGCCGTGGGGAATCCATACGCCACCTGGACCTTCGATCTGAAGGCGGGGAAGTTGGCGACCGCATTGGGATGGGACGAGGTCGACTCGGTGACGCTGCTCACCGTTCCCCCCAACTCCACCTTCCAGGTGGGCGGGAGAGACGGCGGCCAAGCAGTCTCCACGACGGTCACCGGACCATGGATCTACCAGACATTCGGGACCAGATCGCCGCACGTCCGGGGGGTGACCAAGACCGCCGCGCTCCCCTTCGACGACATCTCCACCGGCGACACGCACACCGAGGCGATCCTCGCCATCCACGACGCCGGGATCACCGCGGGGTGCGACGCCGACTCCTTCTGCCCTGAAGCCATCGTCACCAGGGCCCAAATGGCCAGTTTCCTGACTAGGGCGCTCGACCTGGAACCGTCCGAGGACAACCGCTTCGGCGACGTAGCCGGTGGCTCCACCCACGCCGGTGCGATAAACGCCATCGCCGACGCCGGGATAACGGTGGGGTGCAACCAGGCCGGCACCCGGTTCTGCCCCGGTGAGGCGGTGAGCAGGGCCCAGATGGCGAGCTTCCTGGCGAGGGCGCTCGGGCTCGACCCGATCGACGGTCGCCAGTTCAGCGACGTCCCGGCCGACTCGGTGCACTTGGGGGCGATCAACGCCATCGCCGCAGCCGGGATCACCAAGGGTTGTGACAGCGCCGGCACCCGGTTCTGCCCAAACAAGGCCCTGCCCCGAGCAGAGATGGCCAGCTTCCTCGCCCGCTCTTTCGTCTGGGAGTAGGCGGAGAAATCGGGCAACCCGGGGTTCGAACGGTCGCACAGCAGCATTTCGAGCCCACAGAACGGACCGCCCGGATGGTCAGATGTCCGACGGTATCGCCTGGTCAACCGCCCCGGAACCCGACGAGGAAACCGATTCCCCAGGCGATGTGCATCACCGGTAGCACCACTGGCAATAACAGGGCGGCGGGGTCGCGACGGTTCGCCACATTGGCCGCTGCTGTGGCACCGAGGGCGACGGCGTAGACCCCAGGGACGACCGCGCCAAGCGCAGCACGCCCCGCCAACGCGGCAAGTGCAGACGCCGACAGACCGACGACAAGAGCAGGCGGGGCGAGTTGACGGGGTCGGAGCGAGGCAGGGTGGCGGCGGATGACCCGGTTCTTCCAGCGGCCGTAGTCGAAGTACTGCTGCCAGAGGGCGAGAAGGTCGGCCCTCGGGGTGTATAGGACGCGGAGACGCGGTTCGAACCACACCTCCTCGCCGGCTTCGTGCAGCCTCCAGTTCAACTCGTAGTCCTGGTTGCGGATGAGTGACTCGTCGTAGAGACCGATCTTGTCGAGCACCGCTCTTGGGAAGGTGCCCAGGTAAACCGTGTCGGTGGGTCCGGGGTCTCCCCCATAGTGGAACCTGGCGTCTCCGACACCCATGGGGATCGACATGGCGAGGGCGATGGCTCGCTGGAGGAGGCCTTGCCCGGTCGCTTCCTGAACCCCCCCGACATTCCCAGCGCCAGTCTCGAGGAGAGTCTCGACCGCAATTTGTATGTACCCGGGCGGGAGGATGGCGTGGCCGTCGCAGCGCACGATGACGTCGCTGGCCGAGGCCCGGATGGCGGCGTTGAGCCCGGCTGGAGCGCTTCCTGCCGGATTGGGGACCACCCGCACCCTGGGGTCCGCTGCGGCGAGGCGCCCGAGGATCTCGGCTGTCCCATCACTCGATCCGCCGTCGGCGACCACCACCTCGATCGTGCCCTCGTACTCCTGGTCGAGGGCCGAGCGAACCGCGTCCCCGACAGACTCCGCCTCGTCGAGAACCGGGATCACCACGGCCACCGAGGGCCATGAGCCATCCATCAACCCGACGGTAACCCTTCTACCGTGCCGGCGATGCCCGCCGGTCTCCAGATCTCGCCGCCGATGGTGCTCGCCATGTGGGCGGGAGGGATCGCCGCCGGGGCGGCGCTCATCGCCTGGTGGAGGATCGTCGGCCGTGGATTCATCTGGCTCGCCGCCGCGGTGGCGGGTGTGCTCGGGGCCGCGGCGGCCGCCGCCGGTGGAGGGATCCCCGCCGTCCTCGGGGCGATCTTCGCCGCGCTCGCCATCCTGCTCGCCACCCGACCCAAGCTGGCCTCGCTGCTCCTCGCCGCATCTGCCGGTGTGCTGGTCTCTTCGGCGGCGCTGTCGGGGGATGCCCTGCTTGCGCTCAGCGGTGCCGCTGCACTGGGAGCCGTCACCGACGAGATGCTGCTCGGCCACTGGTATCTGGTCGATCCCCGATTGCCCCGCTGGGCGTTGCGAGCCTTGGCCATCGCCGGTCTCGTTACGGCCGCAGTCGATGGAGTGCTCCTGCTGGTGCGTGGCGCCTGGCCGGCGGGAGGGTCCGTAATCGCTTGGGCGTTTGTGGTCGCCGCCATCGCCACCGTGATCCTGATGGCGGCTGTGCTGGGCTCTCTCCGACAGCCGGCGTATACCGGGGTGATGGCTGCCACCGGTCTCTCCTACCTGGCGTTGATCACCTCGCTCGCCGCCACCGTGCTGGGCAGGACCTTGCTCCCCGTTTGAGCCGTTCTGTGGGCCCGAAGCGCTCCTCTGCAACCGCTACAACCCTGGGTTGGGGAGTACCGCAGCGGTAGCTGCCAACCCTGGGTTGGCGGGCGCTTACCTACACTCCCCGCCCGGTGAAGATCTCTACGGGCAAGGGCGACGACGGCACCACCGGTCTCTTGTTCGGAGGTCGGGTCCAAAAGGACGACACCGGTCCCGAGGCGTACGGCACCGTTGACGAGGCGGTGTCTGCGCTCGGAGTGGCGCGCTCGCTAGCCGAGGGCGAGACGGCGGAGAGGCTGCTCCAGATCCAGCGTGACCTCTTCGTGGCTGGCGCCGAGTTGGCCACCGCCGCCGCCAACCGGAGAAAGCTCGAACCGGGTGCGACTCTGGTCGACGCGGACATGGTCGGGCGCATCGAGGAGTGGACCGAGGATCTCGAACGGAGCGTCGACTTACCACCGGAGTTCATCGTGCCCGGTGGGGCGCCACTTGCGGCGGCGCTCGACATGGCGCGGGCAGTGATTCGTCGTGCAGAGCGGAGGGTTGTCTCGCATTTGAACAGCGCAGGCATCGAGGACAGCAGGGTCCTGGTCTATCTCAATCGGCTTGCCGACTTCGTTTTCTTGCTCGCCCGAGCCGAGGAGGGCAAGTCGCAGCTATGGCACGACCAGGAGCGCTGAACTGATGGGACTGATGACTTCGGTGCAAGGGGGCCCCCAGCCTCCATCGGCACCCGGTGGGGCCATCCTGATTGGAGTGCTCGCCGGACGGGTCCTCGCTCCGGGATCCGAGCGGTGGTCATCGTTGCTCGATGCCAACCGGGCCTTTCTCGACGGCTTGGACTTCAAGGGCGACCCGGGACAGGTTGTGAGGCTGCCGGCACCGGATGACGTCGATTCGTCATCGGTCATACTCGTGGGAGTTGGACCCACCCCGGACAATGAGGCACTCCGCCGCGCCGCCGGTTGGGCCGCACGCTCGGCCGCCGGTTCGGCGACCGTTGCCACCGAGATGCACGCCGTCGGCCAAAAAGGCGCCGCCCGGGCCGTCACCGAGGGGTTCCTACTCGGCAGTTACCGGTTCGATCGCTACCGGTCGCGCCCCAAGCCTCCACCGGCATCACATCTCGTGCTGTCCGGCGCCGATGACGCCCAGATGGACGAGTCAGAGACAGGGACGGTGGTTGCCGAGGCTGTCGCCTTGGCGCGTGCGACCTGGTTCTCGAGCCAGCAGCGGCCCAGTCCCCCGAAGATCTCGCCGCACGATTCGTCGAGGTCGCCACGGCAGCGGGTGCGACCGTAGAAGTGCTCGAAGAGAATCAGATCGCCGCCGCCGGGTTGGGTGGTCTCGCCGGTGTCGGGGCAGGTTCGAACCGGCCGCCCCGCTTGGTCCGGATTCGGCACCGCCCCGACGGAGCGGTCGGCTCGCTGGCGTTGGTGGGAAAGGGGATCACCTTCGATTCGGGCGGGTTGTCGATCAAGTCGGCTGAGTTGATGGAACCGATGAAGAGCGACATGGCGGGAGCGGCCGCCGTTGTGGCCACTCTGCAGGCGGTGGCGAGGCTGGGCCTTCCCCTCGGTGTCGAGGTCATCACGCCGCTGGCCGACAACCTCCCGTCGGGGTCGGCGATGAAGCCGGGCGATGTTCTCCGCACCCGGAACGGGAAGACCATCGAGGTGCTCAACACCGACGCAGAGGGGCGGTTGGTGCTGGCGGACGCCCTCGCTCTCGCCACCGAGTCGGCACCGGATCTGGTGGTGGACGTTGCCACGCTCACAGGTGCGGCAAGGGTCGCCCTAGGGGAGAAGGTCGCCGGGGTGTGGGGCAACCGAGCCTGGGTGGTGGACAGAATCGTCGCCGCGGCGACGACGGCGGGAGAGACGGTATGGCCGATGCCACTTCATCATGATTACCGGCCGCTGATCGACTCCGATCTGGCCGACATGAAGAACACCGGGGGCCGGTTCGGCGGCGCCATCACCGCCGCTCTGATCCTCTCCGAGTTCGTCGGAGAGGTCCCATGGGCACATCTCGATGTCGCCGGACCGGCGCGCTGGCCGGACGATGAGCACTACCAGCGCAAGGGTGCCTCGGGTTTCGGGGTGAGGACGCTGGTCGCTCTTTGCGAAGTCCTGGCGGCGGGGGAGATGGGTCCGAGCTAGCCGGTGGGGCGCAACGGCGCGCATGTCCGCCCCGGGTAACCTGCTGGACCATGCGTCGCCGGGTCGTGGTGTCGGGAGGTGTGGCGGATGTCGCCGCTCTGATTTTGGCGATCGGCATCGGTTCAGTGCTGGTCTACGGCACCCCGTGGTTGTGGCAGGTCAGGCTCGGTCCCGGGAACTCCGTGTGGCCCATGGTGGGCTTCCTCTTCGCCGGCGGCGTCCTTGGCTCGGTGATGACGGCGCGGCCCGGCGCGAGCGTCCCTCGTCCCTCTTACGGACGGGCGACGACGATCGCCGTCATCGGCTTGGCGTCGGTCGCCATCGGCACCCTGATCTTCCGCACGTACTGGTCGCGGGCGTTCATCCCGGTCGTGGTCGGTGTCTGGCTGGGGGCGGCCTTCGCCCACCGATTCGTGAGGCGTCGCCGACCTTGGGCAGAGTCGATGGTGGTGGTGAGCGCCGAGAAAGAGACTGTGGACCAATTGGCCGTTGCCCCCCATCCGCGTGTTGTCAACGTGCTCGACCCGGGATTTGAGGGCGAACTCGAGCCCCTCAGCAACTCGACCACGCTGGTGGTCGACCTGCGGGCGGTGCTGTCCGACAGGATGGCCCAGTTCGTGTCCTCATCGGTTCTGGCGGGACTCAGCGTCCGCCACCTGACGCCGGTCTACGAGGAGCACACCGGCCGGCTTCCCATCGTCCACCTTGCCGAGGGTTGGGAGCTCACCGTCCCCGTGGTGCGAAGCGCCCCCTTCACCCCCCTGAAGAGGGTCATCGACACGCTGATCGTGCTCGTCCTGTCGCCGATCGCCTTGCTCCTCGGGTTGGCCGTGATGGCCACGATCAAGCTGGCTAGTCCCGGCGCCGTCTTGTTCAAGCAGCCTCGGATCGGTCTCAACGGGCGGGTTTTCACGCTGTACAAGTTCCGGACGATGCAGCTCGACGCAGAGCGCGACGGACCCCAGTTCGCCGTGAAGCACGATGATCGGGTTTTTCCAATCGGGCGGTGGCTTCGCCGCTTCCGGGTGGACGAGATCCCGCAGATGTGGAACGTCCTGCGTGGCGATCTGGCGTTGGTCGGTCCCCGTCCGGAGCAGGTCGCCTTTGTCCACCACTTCGAGGCGGTGATTCCGTTTTATGGGAACCGGCACCTGGTGAGACCCGGCATCACCGGTTGGGCCCAGGTCAACTACGGCTACGCCGACGATCGGGCCGACACCATCGAGAAGCTTGCCTATGACCTGTACTACGTCAAGCACATGTCCCCAGGCCTCGACCTCACCATCCTCGGCAAGTCCCTCTGGACCGTGATCACCGGGTTTGGGGCGAGGTAGCCCGCTCCACATTCCCACCAGGCAGACATAGATCGTCGTACTCCACGAGGCGGGGAGGGTGCGATTCGTCCGAGCAGGCGGGGCAAGAGGGGTGGCGGCGGAGCCGGACGGTGCGGAACTCCTCGTCTAGAGCGTCGTAGATCAGAAGCCGGCCCACCAGCGACTCTCCTATGCCGAGCACGATCTTGATCGCCTCCATCGCCTCGATCGACCCGATAATCCCGGGGAGAACGCCGAGCACCCCGGCCTCGGCGCACGAAGGGGCAAGCTCGGGGGGCGGCGGCTCGGGGAAGAGGCACCGGTAACAGGGGCCGTTGTAGGGGTCGAAGACGGTCGCCTGACCCTCGAACCGGAACACCGACCCGTGGACCACCGGGATGCGGAGATGGAGCGAGGCGTCGTTGAGCAGATACCGGGTGGGGAAGTTGTCGGCGCCGTCAACCACGACGTCGTACCCGGACAGGACCTCGATCACGTTCTCAGCGGAGAGCCGTTCGGTGAAGGGCTCGACCTTGACGTCGGGATTGAGGGCGGTGATCGTCTCCCTGGCCGACTCCACCTTTGGCTGGCCGACCCGATCGAGGTTGTGGAGGATCTGCCGCTGCAGGTTGGTTGTATCGACCCGGTCGAAGTCGACGATGCCCAGTGTCCCCACACCGGCGGCGGCCAGGTAGAGGGCGGCCGGCGATCCGAGCCCACCGGCCCCGATGAGCAGGATCTTGGCGTCGAGCAGCTTGCGCTGGCCTTCTTCGCCCACCTCGGGGAGGAGGATGTGGCGGCTGTAGCGTGACCGCTGCTCGCTGCTGAGGGTCATCGGCGTGGACCAGGAGTGGCCACCGCTCTTCCACGAGCCAAACCCGCCGCGCAGCGACCGCACCTTGTCGTACCCCATGTCCTGAAGCGACTGAGCCGCCAGCGCCGATCGTGCCCCGGCGGCGCAGTAGAGGACGATCTCCGTTTCCGGGTTGGGGACGTGGCTCCCGATGGTGCTTTCCAGCAGGCCCCGGGGGATGTGGCGCGACCCCGGTATGGCGCCCTGCTCGAACTCGTCGATCTCTCGCACGTCGATCACCACGAAATCGGAGCGTTGCTCCAATCTGGGCTCGAGTTCGGCAGGCTCGACCTCGGTGATCTGCTCTTTGGCCTTGCGGACGAGGTCCTGATAACTCAGTGGCATGGCGCTCCTTGGGCCTCCCGAGATTAGTGCCGCTTCGAGGTCCTTCAGACTGGCGGTGAGCTAGGTTAAGTTTTGCCGACCATCATCCAACACTCTTGACGACTGTAGACGCCTTTGGTAGCTGTACCGGGTGCAGGGAGCAGCGTCCGGAGGTCGAGATGCCCGTCCTCCCGCATCACCCGCCGTGCAGCCTCCGGACGCACTCCCCGCACTCAGACCGGCGGTGGTGGAGCGACCGTGGATGGCGGCGCACATTTGGGAGGATGGCACCGATGGGATGCCACCCGACGATCCCTACGTCCTCCGCTACTGGCCGCCGGCGATCGGCCCCGGTGCTACCGCGGACCTGTTGCGGTTGATCGCTGCCGCCCGGCGTGAGCGGCAGGTGCGACGGCCAATCCACCTCTCGGTACTCGTCGAGGAGGGGTTGGTGAGCGGTGATGGGAGCCAGCTGTTGGTGCGCGAAGTGGTGCCTGCAGTACCGCCACGGCTGCGCCGCCGGCTCCCGGCGGTGCTCAAGCGCGAATTGGAGGAGAGCTAGGTCAGGACCGGGGCGTCAATCGTCCCCGCCCCCTTCACCGTCGCCGCCACCACCGGGTGGCGCGTCGGAGAGGACGCCGACCACGAGGGTGACGGTGCCGCCGTACTGGATGACTCCGCCGGGCGGCGGGTTGGTGGCGATGACGACACCGACCCGCTTGGGGCTACGGACCGGTTCGTTGGCGACGCCGACCGTGAGCGCCCCCACCCCGGTCTCGGCCTCGAGCGCCGAGAGGGCGGCGAGTGCCTCGTCCACGGTCATTCCACGCAGATCGGGCATGGCGGTCTTGGGTATTTCTCCGGTAGAGACTCCTATGGTCACCGCCGTTCCCTGGACCACCTCGGCCCCGGCCCCGATCGACTGGCTGAGCACCGTTCCTCGCGTCTCGAGCGAGACCACGTCGACGCTGCTGCCGATGAGCCTCGCCTCACGCAGTACCGCCAGCGCCGAGGCCTGGTCGAGTCCGACGACCGATGGCACCACTGTCGTGGGCACCTTGAAGAAGGCTTCCACGCCGGGTGGGTCGGCCGGGAAGTCGCTCTCGGGGACGTCCTCGAGCACGTGCGACATGAACTCACCCCAGATCGGGGCGGGGACGGTGCCGCCGAACACCCGGTCGTAGCGCTGGCCGTTGGCCACAACGTCGACCAACTGACGCTGCTCGTCGGGAAACCCGACCCACACCGCAGTGGTGTACTCGGGGACGAACCCGACGTACCAGGCATCTCGGTGCTCCATGTGCGTGCCGGTCTTGCCCGCCTGGGTGCGCCCGATGTTGGCGTTGGTGCCAGTACCGGCAGTAGGTACCTCCTCGAGCGGCCGGCGCGCTGCCGCGGCGAGGGCGGGGCTTATAACCTGGGTCCGCTCCGGGGCCCGCTCGTAGATGACATCTCCGGTGGCGTCGACGATCCGCGACACGAGGTAGGGGCGTGCCCAACGCCCGTTGGTGGCAAAGCTCGAGTAGGCCGACGCCATCTCGAGAGGGCTCACTGCTCCGGACCCGAGCACGACTGACGGCACGTCGGGGATGTCCGACTCGATACCCATCCGATGGGCGACGTCCACGATCTTCTCGGGACCGACGGCAAGTGACAACTGGGCGTAGACGACGTTGGTGGAGGCAACCGTTGCGTCGTAGAGCGACATGAGCCGGCTTCCGGCGCCCTCGGCGTTGTCCACCTCCCAGATGTTCCCGTCCTCGGAGCAGACGTAAGGGCACTCCAACTGGAGCGGGCTGGTGGCATCCCAGAATGAGCTGAGGCTCCCGCCGTTCTCCAACTCGGCGACGAGCCCGAATGGCTTGAACGCCGAGCCGGGGTTGCGCCGTCCCTGCACGGCGAGGTCGAACTGCTCCTCCTCGAAGTTGAGCCCGCTGGCGATGACCTTGGTCGCTCCGGTCTGGTTGTCCACCATGGCGATGGCCCCCGTGGGGGTCGGGTTGTCCGGATCTGTGCTCGGGGGAAGCCACTCGCGTAGCATCGAGTTGGCGTACTGCTGGAGGCCCATGTCGATCGTGGTCTCGATGCGCAAGCCACCACCGCCGTCGCACTCGACGACATCACCCGGGCAGCCGAAGACCGCTTCCTTGCGCGCCTCGGGGGTTCGACCGAGGAAGGCGAACTCCGGGTCGTTGAGCAACTGCCCCTTCACCTCGGCGACCACGTGCTCGGCAGGCCCGACGAACGGTTGATGGTCCACGACCTCGAGGGGGACCTTCTTGGCCTGGCGCGCCTGACGCCGGTTGATGAACCCCAACTCGACCATCCGATCGAGGGTGGCATTGCGTTTCTCGATGGCGTTGTCCGGCCGCCGCCGCAGGTCGTAGAGCGATGGGTTGCGGATGAGCACCGAAAGCGATGCCCCGTCGGCAAGTGTCAGTTCGCCCAGCTCCTTGCCGAAATACTCCCGGGCGGCACCTTTGATCCCGTAGGCGCTCCAGCCGAAGTAGACCGAGTTGAGGTAGAACTCGAGGATCTGCCGCTTGGTGTAGCGCCGTTCCAACTCGACGCTGACGAACATCTCCTTGATCTTGCGTTCGGCGGTGATCTCGTTGCCGACGAACACCTTGGCCACCTGCTGAGTGATGGTCGAGCCACCCTGGTCGGATCGACCGATCACGTTCTCGAACAGCGCCCGACCGAAGCTGCGCCAGTCAACTCCCTCGTGCTCGAAGAAGCGGCCGTCCTCCGAGGCGAGGATGGCGTTGACCACCCTCTTGGGAACGTCGTCGATCCTGGTCGGCTCGCTGAAGCGCCCGTCGTGTAGCTCGGCGAGGAGCAGGTCGTCGCCGCTGTAGATCCGTGATACCTGCGACAGGTCAGGGAGCGCCAACTCCATCGCCGCGGTGTCAGGTCGGTACTTCTCCTCGAGACCCTGGAAGACGCCGTAGGCGGTATTGAATCCGAGGAAGCTGAAGAGCGCCACCCAGGTGGAAGCGAGCACCGCGATGGAAAGCAGCACGGCGAGCGCCACGAACCAGCGGCTGCGCCGCTCGCGCCATTCGAGTTCGTGGATGGGGGCTTTGGCCATGGAAAGTTGAGTTTGCTCTGATTGACGGCGATTTTTCGGCACCGCCGATGGCGCTGCGTACCAGGACAGGACGCTCGGGGCGCGTTTGAAGTTCCGGGTAACCTGCGGCGCGGTCCTATCAGCATACCGGCCGCGGAGGCGATCGAGTGTCTACCGACCGCTCCACCACCAGCGGCATCGAGGTGGAGGTCGTCTACCGCCCACCCGCCGACCCCATCGAGATCGAGGACCCCGGGGCGTTCCCCTTCACCCGGGGACCGCACTCCACCATGTACCGCCGCCGTCCGTGGACTATGCGGCAGTACGCCGGCTTCGGCACGGCGGAGGAGACCAACAGGCGGTTCCGAGCCCTGCTCGCCGCCGGACAGCACGGGCTCTCGGTGGCCTTCGACCTGCCCACCCAGATGGGGTATGACTCGGATCACCCCATGGCAGCGGGTGAAGTGGGCAAGGTCGGCGTCGCGATCGACACCCTCGACGATATGCGCCGGCTACTCGCCGAAATCCCGCTGGGCGAGGTCAGCACTTCGATGACGATCAATGCCACCGCTCCAATCCTGCTGCTTCTCTACGAGGCGGTCGCGGAGGAGCAGGGGATCGCACCCGATGCCATCCGGGGCACGGTGCAGAACGACATACTCAAGGAGTACGTGGCCCGGGGGACCTATATCTACCCGCCCAGGGAGTCGATGCGGCTGGTGACAGACCTGTTCGCCTACTGCGCCACCCGGCTCCCGTCGTGGAACACGATCTCCATCAGCGGATACCACATCAGAGAGGCCGGGGCTACGGCAGTGCAGGAGGTTGCCTTCACCCTGTCCCACGGTCTCGCATACGTCCGGGCGGCGATCGATGCCGGGCTGGGGGTGGACGACTTCGCCCCCCGGCTCTCCTTCTTCTGGAACTCCCACAACAACCTGTTCGAAGAGGTGGCCAAGTTCCGGGCAGCCCGGCGGCTCTGGGCAAAGCTGATGACCGAGCGTATCGGGGCGAGCACCGAGTCGGCCAAGATGCGGTTCCATACCCAGACGGCGGGGAGCACCCTCACCGCCCAGCAGCCCGAGAACAACATCGTCCGCACGACGGTCCAGGCGCTGGCGGCGACGCTGGGGGGAACGCAGTCGCTTCACACCAACGCTTTCGATGAGGCGCTCGGGCTGCCCACCGAGCGGTCGGCGACGATCGCCCTGAGAACCCAGCAGATCCTCGCTGCCGAGTCGGGAGTGACCGACACCGCTGACCCGCTCGCCGGGTCGTTCTACGTGGAGGCCCTCACCGACGAGGTGGAGCGACTCTCCCTCGAGCTCATCGAACGTGTCGAGGAGATGGGTGGGGCGGTGGCGGGGATCGAGGAAGGATTCGTGCAGCGCCAGATCGAGGACTCCGCCTACCAAGAGGCTCGCCGGGTCGAGGACGGATCATCGGTGGTGGTGGGGGTCAACCGCTTCGTCGACCCGGTGCACCAACCGGTGCCGCTACTCGAGATCAATCCTCAACTAGAGGCCGACCAGGTCGCTCGGCTGGCTGCGGTCCGCGAGAAGCGCGACCAAGTGGCGGTGGACGAAGCCCTCTCCCGGGTGGCGGAGACGGCCGCCGGGGACGGCAACATCCTCCCCTTGATGTCGGCTGCCCTACGACTCGACGCCACCCTGGGCGAGGTCTCCGACGTCCTCCGCAAGGTGTTCGGGACATATAGGTCGTAGGTGGCCTTGACTTCGCACCGTTGGGAGTTAGCCAGCCCCCTACCCGCTGCTCCGCAGCGGGTGCCTTCCCTCTTGCGCGGGGGGACCGAGCAGCGAGGGGAGGGGGTGATGCGTCAGCGGCCCCTCACCCTCCCCCCACCCCCTCGCTGGTTCAGGGAGGGGAGCCTTCCGTCTTCCGTCTTCCGTCTCTCTCTGTAGCCTCTCCACGTGACCAACCGGAACGAAGGGCCACGGTTTCTCATCATCGGCGGGGGGCCGGGGGGGAACACGGCTGCCACGATCGCAGCGTCGTTGGGGGCCAGGGTCACCCTCGTCGAAGAGCAGATCGTCGGGGGCGCGGCTCACCTATGGGATTGCATCCCCTCCAAGACGCTGGCGGCCACCTCGATCCGGATGGAGTCGATACGCCATGCCGCCCGGCTCGGTCTTCTCGCCGAGCCGGGGGTCGTAGACCTCACCACGCTGGCCGAGCGGATAAAGAGCATCTCCAACGACCTGCGCAACAAGGTGGTCTCGCTGCTCGAGTCCCAGGATGTGCAGATCATCCCCGGGCGGGGACGCCTCACGGGTCCCCATTCGGCAGTCGCCGAGACCGAGCAGGGCGAGATCCCGATCGATTTCGACCTGGCGCTGATCTCGACCGGATCGGCACCACGGGTGCCTGATTGGGCCGAGATCGACGGGGAGCGCATCCTCACCACGCGGGACGCCTACGACCTGAGCGTGCTTCCCGAGCACTTGGTGATCATCGGTTCGGGGGTCACCGGGGTCGAGTTCGTCCACATCTTCGCCAGCCTCGGGTCGGAGGTGTCGCTGGTCGTTTCGCGCCAACAGGTCCTCCCGCACGCCGATCCCGAGGTTGCTGCCGTGCTCGAGGAGGATTTCCTGGAGCGGGGTGTCCGTCTGCTGATCGGTGCTCGTGCCACCGGTGCATCGCGCAAGGACGGTGGGGTCCTGGTCGAGAGCGACGACGGGCGGCGTGTGGAGGGATCCCACGCCCTTCTCGCCATCGGGTCGGTCCCGCTGAGTGAAGGGATCGGACTCGAAGAGGCACACATCAAAGCCGACGGCGGTTTTGTCGTCGTGGACGAGTACCAGCGCACCACGGCTCCCCACATCTACGCCGCGGGCGACATCACCGGGCAGGTACCTCTCTCCTCGGTGGCTGCGATGCAGGGACGGAAGATCGCCCGCCATGCCCTCGGCCACCAGGTGACCCCGATCGACTACTCGAAGATCGCCCAGGCCGTGTTCACCGAACCGGAGATCGCCTCGGTCGGCTTGGAGGAGGCCGAGGCAGCCTCGGAGGGGCGCAAGGTACGGATCACCAAGGTCCCTTTTGCCGCCAATCCCCGCAGCGTCCTCCAGGGGCAGACCCGGGGATTCGTCAAGGTGATCAGCGATCCCGCCACCCGGGTGATCCTCGGCGGCACCATCGTCGGGCACCGAGCTTCGGAGTTGATCGGGATCCTCGCTCTGGCCGTCCAGGGCAGGCTAAAGGTGGACACGCTGGTGGAGACGCTGATGGTTCACCCCTCGCTGTCGGAGAGCATCAGCGATGCGGGGGAATAGGAACGAATCAGTACTTGGTACTTAGTACTCAGTACTTGGACCATTACCAATCCAAGGCTCATCATGATCATCCAAATCATCGGATGCCCCGAGGACTTGGGGCAAGCGAAGCGTGGCGTGGACATGGGGCCATCGGCGCTGCGGGTTGCCGGGGTGGTCGACAAGCTCCGTGCCCTTGGCCACACCGTCATCGATTCGGGCGACATCGTTACTTCCGACATGGCGTCCGAGCAGCCGGGCGACCCCCACCTGCGTTGGGTCGATCAGGTTGTGACGGACATGGAAAGGCTGGCCGACGTGGTGGAGGCGGCGGTCAGAGCGGAGAGATTCCCGCTGGTCCTGGGCGGCGACAACTCGGTGAGCATCGGCACCATGGCCGGTGTGGCCAGGGTCGAACCACGTCATGGGCTGATCTGGGTGGACGCCCACTCCGACTTCAACATCCCCGAGACGACACCCAGCGGCAACATCCACGGGATGCCGGTGGCGGCGATCGTGGGTGACGGTGACCCTCGCTTGACCGAGGTCGGCGGCGTCAACCCCAAGGTGATCGAGGAGAACCTCGTGTGGATCGCGTTGCGTGATATCGATCCGCGTGAGCAGGACAGAGTCAGGGCGAGCCCAGCGACCGCCTTCACCATGCGCGACGTCGATGAGTTGGGGATGCGTCGGGTGACCGCCGAGGCGATCAGGCTTGCCAGTCGTGGCGGGGTGGACCAGGTCCACCTCTGCTTCGACATGGATTCGATCGACCCACGCCACGCACCGGGAACCGGCACCCCGGTCCCCGGCGGGCTCTCTTACCGCGAGGCCCACCTGATGATGGAGGCGTTCAACGACGCCGGCATCATCACCTCGGCCGAGTTCGTCGAGGTCAACCCGGCGCTGGATGTGCGCAACTGCACCGCCGAACTGGCCGTAGAGCTGATCTGCTCTCTACTGGGTAAACGGATTCTTTGAGTATTGAGTATTGAGTAACCCGACTACCCAAGTCCCACCACGTATTACCCACTACCTGACTATCGCGAGCACCGCGCCGGTGGCAACGGTGTCACCGGGACGGATCCTGAGGTCCACCACTTCGCCCTCGACGGGGCTCGTCACCTCGTTCTCCATCTTCATCGCCTCGAGGACGCACACCGGGTCACCGGCACCGACCCGGTCTCCCGCCTTCACGTGGACCTTGACGATGGTTCCCTGCATGGGTGCCGGGATCATCCCCGGCTCGCCTCCCAGCGGAACAGGCGAGCGTGACAGCTTGGGCGCTCGGCGACGCGGTGCCGTCCGGCTTCCTGCGGTGGAGAGGGCGCTCTCGGGTGACCAGTAGCTGACGGTGAAGCGCCGGCCGCCCACCTCGACCGTGAGGTCGCGCCTCGCCAGCGCCTCGTCCTCAGGCAGCGCAGCGGGGACCGTCATCTCGACGCGGCTGAGGTCGACCTCATCCTCGATCCACTTCGTGTGGTGCCTGCTTTCGATGAAATCGAGGTGGTCGATCACCACGAGGTGCGCCGGGATGGTGGTCGGCACGCCGCTGATCACGAACTCCAGCAGCGCCCTTCTACCTCTCTCGATGGCCTCGGCGCGGTCCCGGCCCCACACCACCAACTTGGCCATCAGGTTGTCGTAGTACTGGCTGACTCTCGTGCCGGGCTGTATCCACGAGTCAACCCGCACGCCAAAGCCGCCCGGTTCGCGGTACTCGGAGACCCTCCCGGGACCGGGTGTGAAGTTGGCGGCGGGATCCTCTGCGTTGATCCGGAACTCGATGGCGTGGCCCCATGGCTGCACGGCATCAAAGGAGAGAGACTCGCCGGCAGCGACCCGAAGTTGCTCCTTGACCAGGTCGATCCCGGTGACCATCTCGGTGATGGCATGCTCCACTTGGAGCCGGGTGTTCATCTCCAGGAAGAAGAACTCTCCTTCCTGATCCACGAGGAATTCCACAGTTCCCGCATTGACGTAGCCACAGTTACGCGCCACGGCAAGGGCCGCTTCCCCGATTGCCTTTCGGGTGCTCTCGTCGAGCGTGCTCGACGGTGTCTCTTCGATGAGCTTCTGGTGGCGCCTCTGAACCGTGCAGTCACGTTCGCCGAGGAAGACCCCGTTGCCATGGTCGTCGAGGACGATCTGAGCTTCGATGTGGCGGGGACGGTCGAGGTAGCGCTCCATATAGAGCTCTGGGTTGCCGAAGTAGGCCTCGGCTTCCCGCGCCGCTCCCTCGAAGGCGCCGACGAGGTCCTCGGGACGATAGACGACCCGCAGGCCCTTGCCACCTCCTCCGTGAGCGGCTTTTACCGCTACCGGGTAGCCGAACTCCTCGGCGATATCCGCAGCGGTCGCCGCCGAGACGAGAGGCTCGAGCGTCCCTGGCACCGACCGGACACCGGCTGCCTCGGCGGCCCGTCGCGACTCGATCTTGTCGCCCATGATGGCGATGGCGTCCGGTGGCGGGCCTACCCAGACGAGGCCCGCTTCGATGACCGCCCTGGCGAACTCGGCGTTCTCGGCAAGGAACCCGTAACCCGGGTGGATGGCGTCGGCGCCGGCATCGACTGCGGTCTTGATGATCCGGTCACCTGCCAGGTACGACTCGGCGGCCGGTGCTGGCCCGATATTCCAGGAGTCGTCGGCCAGAGCCACGTGGAGCGCATCGCGATCCAGTTCCGAATAGACCGCGATCGTTCGCATCCCCATTTCCTTCGCCGCCCGGATCACGCGTACGGCGATTTCGCCTCGATTCGCCACGAGCAGCGCGTTCATGGGGGGGATCCTACGAGTAGACGGCGGACGGCGGACGGCGGACGGCGACCAGGAACCGGCGTACGGGTGCCATGACATATCGACGGCCGCCTCCGACCACCGTGACAGGCACGGCCGCAGACCGATGTCAGGGGGGACGATTCGTTCCGCATGTCGGTCCTGATTCGAACGAAGTACTTGGCAGCCACTGACACAACCTGTATGACGTTTGGGTGCGCGACTTCCGAGAACTGGAGTCCTGGCAAACCAGCAGGCAGCTTGTCCGTTGCATCTACGACCTGACAGCGCGCTTCCCAAGGAACGAGCAATTCGGGCTGATCGCGCAGACTCGCCGGGCAGCAATATCGGTCAGTTCGAATATTGCCGAGGGATGTGGACGGCGCGGTCCCCGTGAGTTTGCCCGATTTGTCGATATTGCCCTGGGTTCGGTCTACGAGGTCGAGTCTCACCTGTTTCTTGCCATCGACTTGAAATACATCGACGAAGAGGCGGCAGCAGACGCCCTCGCCCTAGCGGGATCGGTCAAGCGACTCTCCGTAAGGCTTGCCGGACGTCTGTTGGTCTCCGCCGAAAGACCTTCGAGACCCATACGCTCAAGTTGAAGGTGCGCCAGACGTTCCGTCCGCCGTCCGCCGTCTGCCGTCTCCCGCTCTGAGCGGCGAAGCCGTTCAGAGCGGGATGTTCCCGTGCTTCTTTGCGGGGAGGGTCTCGCGTTTGGTTCTAAGCATGGCCAGGGCTCTGATCAGTTTGGGGCGGGTGGTGCTGGGCTCTATGACTTCATCAACCAGGCCGAGTTCTGCGGCGCGGTAGGGGTTGTAGAACCGCTCCTCGTAGTCGGAGATGAGCTCGGAGCGGCGCTCTTCGGGATCCTCGGCACGCTGGATCTCGCGGCGGAAGATCACGTTCACCGCGCCCTGGGCCCCCATGACGGCGATTTCGGCAGACGGCCAGGCGTAGACCACGTCGGCGCGAATTCCCCGGGAGTTCATCACCACATACGCCCCGCCGTACGCCTTGCGGGTTATGACGGTCACCCGGGGGACGGTGGCCTCGCTGTAGGCAAACAACAGCTTGGCGCCGTGGCGGATGATCCCGCGGTGCTCCTGGTCCACGCCGGGCAGGAACCCGGGAACGTCGACGAAAGTCACCAGGGGGATGTTGAAGGCGTCACAGAACCGGACGAAGCGCGCCGCCTTGTCTGAGGCGTCGATGTCGAGGGTCCCGGCGAGGACCGATGGCTGGTTGGCGACTATCCCGACAGAGGAGCCGTCGAGCCGTGCGAGGCCGACCACGATGTTGGCCGCCCAGTGCTCGTGTACCTGGAAGAACTCCCCGTCGTCCACCACCAACTCGATCAGCCGCACCACGTCGTACGGCTGGTTTGCGGAGTTGGGGATGATCGAGTCGAGTTCGTCCTCCACCCTGTCGGAGCCGTCTGTCGGGGTGAAGTAAGGGGACGGTTCCATATTGTTCTGCGGGAGGAAAGAGAGCAGGTAACGGACCTCCTCCATCGCCTCGGCTCCCCGCTCGGAGACGAAATGGGTGACACCCGATATCCCGGCATGGGTTCGCGCTCCACCGAGTTCCTCGAACGTGACCTCCTCACCGGTGACCGCCTTGATCACGTCCGGGCCGGTGATGAACAGGTGGCTGGTCCCCTCGACCTGGAATACGAAGTCGGTGATCGCCGGCGAGTACACCGCGCCCCCGGCGCAAGGACCCATGATCACGGAGATCTGCGGTATCACACCCGATGCCCGGACGTTCCGTTCGAAGATCCGGCCGTATCCGTCGAGCGCCGCCACTCCCTCCTGGATGCGGGCGCCACCCGAGTCCTTGAGCCCGATCACCGGCACCCCCATCTCGAGCGCCATGTCCATCACCTTGCAAATCTTGTCCGATACGGCACGGCCCAGACTCCCACCGAACACCGTGAAGTCCTCGGCGAAGACGAACACGGTCCTCCCGTCGATGGTGCCCCAGCCGGTTATCACGGCATCGCCAGGCGGGCGGGTCTCCTCGATGCCAAACCCGCTGGCCTGGTGGCGCACGAACATGTCGGTCTCTTCGAACGAGCCCTTGTCGAGTAGCAACTGGATCCGCTCGCGGGCGGTGAGCTTCCCCTGCTCGTGTTGACGGGCTACTGCGCGCTCGCTACCGGAATGCAGCGCCTCGTCTCGCAGGTTGCGCAGCTCCTCGATCCGCTCCTCCGTGCCCATTCAATTCCCTCCCGCGACTCCGCTATTTGACCTCGCGAGTGCCCCGGGGGATACATCTTGAGACGGCAGACGGCAGACGGCAGACGGCGGACGGGACGGCGGGACGGAGGGCGGGACGAGTGGCGGTAGGTTCGCCACCATGGAGGCGGTGCAGGTGGTGAGGCTGGACGAGGTCGGGTCCACACAGGACGAGGCTCGAACCCGTTTCGATGGCACGTCGGTATTGGTGCTGGCGCAGCGGCAGAACCGAGGGAGGGGTCGCCATGGCCGAGTGTGGACTTCTGCCACACGTGCCCTCGCCGCATCCCTCGCATTCTCGCCCGCATGGTCTCCCGACACTTGGGGCCGGCTCAGCCTGGTGGCCGGGCTGGCGGGCTCCTCGGTGCTTCCCGGTGACCCCCGCCTGAAGTGGCCCAACGATCTGGTGACCGGTCGGGGAAAGGTGGGCGGCATCCTCGTGGAAGCGTCCGGCGGCGTGGTTGTCGCCGGGATCGGTGCCAACCTCTATTGGTCCGAACCGCCCGAAGGGTCGGCGGCGCTGCTCGAGGATGATCCCGGTCCTGACCTTGGAGAAGATATCGGGGTGGCCTGGTCGGCCGACTTCCTCCGGCGGGTCGAACGTGGCCCCGAGCGCTGGGGGCGGGCGGAATATGTCGCCGTCTGCGCCACCCTTGGCCGCGACATCACGTGGGAGCCCGATGGGCAGGGCCGCGCAGTCGACATTGCCGAAGACGGCGCTCTACTCGTCGAGACCTCCAGAGGAGTGGTGTCACTCGTCGCAACGGAGGTCAGACACATCAGGTAGAGCAGACCTCTTGTTCTTCCGTCTTCCGTCATAGCTTCTACCACTACCGTTGCCGCCCAATGGCGGTGCTGGCATTCGAGGGAAGCTTCCCGATCCTCTACGGGACCTATCCGGTACCGGTCGGCAGCACGATCGTCCAGGGCTACCTGGCGAGGCCCGACAATGCAGGCACCTTCCCGGCAGTTCTGCTGCTCCACGACATCAGCGGGATCACTGGGACCGAGAAGGACCTGGCGCGCAGGCTGGCCCGGAAGGGATACGTCACCCTGGCTGTCGACCTGTACCGAGGAAGACGGTCGCCTGCGGATCTCGACGCGGCGATCGCCGCTTACACCGCCACCACCGATCAGGCTGCACTGCTCGCCATCGACGAGGGCTATCAGTTCCTCCAGAGCGAGGACATCCCATGGACGGCGAAGCCCGACGTTGCGGTGGTGGGCCTCGATGTGGGGGGTCGTTTCGCCCTGCTCTACGCCTTCGACAATCCGGCGGTCCGGTCGGTGGTGGTGGCATACACACCGTTGGGGGGAGACGAAGATCGGGCCCGTCCACTCGCCGCGGTGATCCCCCGGCTCGCGGTCCCGGTCCTCGGTGTGTTCGGCGCCGATGACGAGAAGGTACCGGTGGAGAGCGTTGACCTCGCTGCTCAACTTGCACCGGGTGGGCAGTGGCTGCTCTACGAGGGCGCCGGGCATGATTTCCTCGATCCGGACGCAACCTCGTACCATGGAGGCGCGGCAAACGACGCAGAGGCCCGGATGCTCGAGCTTCTCGGGGCGACCATGCCCCAGCCCTCGCCTGCCGCAGCCGGTTGAAGGCCGCACCAGGGCCCACTGGTAGTCTCCCGCCCGTCCCGGCGCCGATTGCGAACCCATGACGTCCACCATTCCGCCGCCAACGACGCCCGCCACACCACGAGGGGGATCACACCCGCCCGGTGGGCGAAGGCATGCTCCGTCCCCGACCAGGTCGCCATGGCCTCGGCGGCTGCTGATCAGCGCGCTGGTGGTGGCGAACCTCGGTGTATTCGCGGTCCTTTGGTACGTGAGGAGCCTCAATTCCACGTTCGAGGAGGCGGTGACCAGGGACGACGCCGTGGTGAGCGAACTCGCTCCCACACAGGCCGTGCTCGATCCCCGCGTGATCCTGCTCATCGGCTCCGACACCCGCGAGGACCTACCGGAGGACTTCGGGGGATTCGGCAGTTTCGGCGGGCAGCGTGCCGACGTGATCATGATGGTCCATGTAGACCCGGCCAGCGGCACCGCCCAGATCCTGAGCATCCCCCGCGACACGATGGTGGAGATCGAGGGAAATGGAACCGACAAGATCAATGCCGCATACGCCTACGGCGGGGCGCCCTTGATGGTCCGAACCATCAAGGACAACTTCGGGGTCCACGTCCACAACTTCGTCGAGGTGAACTTCTTCGGCTTCGCCTCGATCGTGGATTCCATCGGGGGCGTGGAGTTGTGTCTCGAGTACCCCGCCCGCGATGCGAAGTCGCTGCTCGATGCGCCCGCGGGGTGCAACACGGTCGACGGGAGGACCGCACTCGCTTACGCCAGGTCGCGGCAGTACGAGGAGCTAAAGGGGGGCACCTGGGTTACCCAGGAGGGAGGGGACATATCCCGCACCCACCGACAGCAGGAACTGGTCTACGGCATCATCAAGGAACTCAAAGACCCGTCCACCGTCGGCGAGGCGGGAGAGCTGATCCGCTCGATCGGGACCTATCTGACCATCGACGGGTCGCTCCAGCCGCGTGAGCTTGCAGAGCTCGCCTGGGCGATGCGCGGGCTGCAGGCCGAAGATCTGGAGCCGGCCACCCTTCCCACCGACATCGAGCAGGTTGACGGTGTCTGGTACAACCTGCCGATCGAGCCGGCGGCCGCGGAGATGACAGCGGCATTTGTCAACGGCGATGCCATGAGCGACGCCATCCCCGAGGAGCCGCTCCGCCTCGTGGTCCGTAACGGCAACGGTGTCGTCGGTGCGGCGGGTCTGTGGGCGGAGAACCTGGAGACCGCCGGCTTCGAAGTGGTCGACTATGGCGACGCCGCCACTTTCGACTACGACGTTACGGTGATCAGGGTTCGCCCCGAGATGACCCGGGCGGCGACCGTGCTCCTCGAGTCACTCGGCTTCGGTGAGATCGTCACAGGTGCTGTACCCGAGGGCGTCGATGCCGTGGTGACCATCGGAGAGGACGCCAAGGGCTACTGAAGCGGCGGCGGCTTGCTGCCGACAATCGATGACAAGGTCGAGAGTGAGGGGCCCGTGGCGGTTATCGCAGTTATCGGAGGGGGATATGTCGGGCTGGTCACCGCGGCCGGGTTGGCATCAATCGGCCATGAGGTGCGAGTCGGCGAGCGCGATCCCGATCGAGTTGGTGCGCTCCGCGCCGGAAACATACCGATCTTCGAGCCAGGACTCGAGCGGCTCGTCACCAAGGGGATCGAGGCCGACTCGCTGAGCTTCACCAGCGACAACAAAGAAGCCGCCGATGGTGCGGGCTTTGTCTTCCTCACCCTCCCGACGCCGTCGCTCTCCGACGGCAGCGCCGACACGTCGTTCATCGAATCGGTGATCGATGAGTTGAGCGGCCGGCTCGAACCCGACACAATTGTGGTGCTCAAGTCGACGGTCCCCGTTGGGTCTACCCGCAGGTTCCAGGCGCGGCTGGCCGAGGGTCAGCCCGGGGTCCCAGTGGTGAGCAACCCGGAGTTCCTCCGCGAGGGGAACGCTGTGGACGACTTCCTCCAGCCGGACCGGGTGGTGGTCGGTGCCGACGACCCCGCCGCCGCCAAGGCGGTGGCGGAACTCTACGAAGCGCTTGGGGCGCCGGTCATGGTGATGGACCCGGTGTCGGCCGAGATGGTCAAGTACGGGTCAAACGCCTATCTGGCGGCCCGGATCACATTTGCCAACACTCTCGCCAACGTCTGCGAGGCGGTGGACGCCGACGTCACCGCGGTGCTCGGCGCAGTCGGGATGGATAAGCGCATCGGTCCGCACTTTCTCCGGCCAGGACCCGGTTTCGGGGGCTCCTGCTTTCCCAAGGACACTCAGGCCCTTCTCGCCCTGTCGGGCGAGGCAGGGTACGAGTTCCGCTTACTGGAAGCCGTTATCGCCGCCGATCAGGAGCAACGAAGCCGGATCGTCGACAAGGTGCGCCAGGCGGTGGGAGGAGACCTCGGTGGTACCACCATCGGGCTGTGGGGCCTCGCCTTCAAGGCGGGGACCGACGACGTCCGCGCCTCGCCGGCAGTGGACATCGCCGATGCCCTGATCGCCGACGGCGCCCGCATCCAGGCATTCGACCCGGAGGGCCACCTTGACAGGGATGGTCTGGTCCAGGTGGGCAGCCCGATCGAGGCGGCTTCAGCTGCCGACGCCGTCGTGGTGGCAACCGAGTGGCCCGAGTTCGCCGTAGTGCCATTGGACGAGGTCTCGGCCGTGATGCGGGGGGCCGTGCTGATCGATGCTCGGAACCTCCTCGACCCCGAGCGGGTCGTGGCTGCCGGGCTGCGTTATGAGGGAGTGGGACGGCGGTTGGACGTGGTCGATCGGAACGACTCATCCCGGTGACGCGCCAAGCGGTGGTCCTCGCCGGGGGCAAGGGAACCCGGATGTGGCCGTTGACCGCCAACTATCCGAAGGCTCTGCTCCCGGTCGGCGGGATGCCGTTTCTCGAGATGCAGCTTCGTTGGCTGTCCTCTGCCGGGGTGACCGATGTGGTGATCGCCGTCGGGGCGGAGAAACAGGCGGCCTGGCTCCGCCATCTGGCTGACCGCGAAGCCAATGAAGGACCGAAGATCGAGGTCGCGGCCGAACCCGAGCCACTCGACACGGCCGGGGCACTGGTGGGCATAAGGGATCGACTTGCCGACCGATTCCTCGTGCTCAACGGCGACGTCATCCTCGACATCGACCCAGACATACTGCTGGGGTCATGGAATGACGACTGTCGGGCGCGCCTCACGCTGACCGTGGTCGACGATGCCTCTTCGTATGGCGCAGTACTGCTCGATGGCTCCAACGTGAGGGCGTTCGAGGAAAAGCCAGAATTCATTGGGGACGCCAGGGCAACGGTCAACGCCGGGCTCTACCTTATGGATCGGAGCATCTTGGAGGAACTGCACCCGGGGCCGCGCTCGCTGGAACGAGAGGTCTTCCCATTGCTCGCCTCGAGGGGCGAGTTGGACGGAGTGCTCGGCAAGGGACCCTGGCTGGATGTCGGGACACCGCAGCGGTACATCGAAGCCCACGCCACCGTGGCAGGTGGACGGACAATGCTCTATGAACTCGATGGGCAACGTGGCGGATTCGTCATGCCTGAAGGCGAATGGTCGTGGATCGGGCTGAATGCGGCGGTGGACCCGGAGGCGAGACTCCGCCATGCCGTGGTACTCGACGAGGCGTCTATCGCGGCCGGCGCGGCGGTGCAGGATGCCATCGTGGGTTGGGGGGCCGAGGTAAAGGACAAAGCCGTAGTTGCCGACTACACGGTGGTCGGCGAGGGGAGCGTGATCGGCGCCGGGTGCGAGTTGCGCCACGGTGTCCGGGTCGCCCCCGGTATCGAGCTTGGCAGTAGAGCCGTTACCTTCTCGGCGCCGACCTGATTCGATTAGGAGCATTTGATGCGCGCGTTGGTAACCGGCGGGGCAGGGTTCATAGGGAGTCATCTGGTCGATCGCCTGGTCGACCAGTCGCATGAGGTCCTCGTGGTAGACGACCTTTCAACAGGCCATGCCGACAACCTGGCGCCCGCCAGGGCGCGCGGCGGGGTCAAGCTCCACCAACTCGACATCCGTGACGAGTCCCTGTTCAAGGTTGCCGAGCGTTTCCTTCCGAATGTCATCTTTCACCTCGCCGCCCAGGCCGCGGTCCCCGTATCGGTGAAGCGGCCGCGCTTCGACGCCGAGGTGAACGTCGTGGGCACGATCAACGTCCTGGAGGCGGCGAAGCGGAGTGGCACCGAGCGCGTCGTGTTCGCCTCTTCGGGTGGCGCCATCTATGGGTCGTCGGCATCGCTACCGGTGAGGGAGAACATGTCCAAGTCACCGGACTCGCCGTACGGCATCTCCAAGAAGATCGTCGAGGACTATTTCCGCTACTACCGGGCGAACCACGACATCGATTACGTGCTCCTGGCTTTGGCCAACGTCTACGGCCCGCGCCAGGACGCTCAGGGAGAGGCCGGCGTGGTCGCCCTGTTCTCCAGCGCAATGCTCCAGGGCAGGGCGCCCACGATCTTCGGCGACGGCGAGCAGACCCGAGATTTCGTCTACGTCGAGGATGTTGCCGATGCATTCGCCCGCGCCGGGGAAAGGGGCGGTTCCCGCCTTCTCAACATCGGCACGGGGGTAGAGACCACGGTGAATCGCCTCACCGACGCCATCATCTCCGCAATAGGCTTCAAAGGGGGCCCTGGTTACGCCCCTCCGCGCTCCGGTGACGTTCTCCGCTCGGTGGTCGATCCGTCTGCCGCCAAGGAGGTCATCGGATGGGAGCCGTGGACGACATTGGACGAGGGGATCGTCAGCAGCGTGGAGTGGTTCCGAGGCGCCGTCGCCCCGGTGTGAGTCAGGTCAGCGGAAGAGGTCGTCCTCGACGTTCCTGACGAGGTCGGTGCCCCTCCCGTCACCGGGCACGACATCGAGGCCACGCACCACGGCGCAGGGGATCCCGTTCGCCTTGCCCATCACCAGGTCGGCGGCAGCGGCTATCTCGTCGGCGATGGCTATCTCGGTGACCTCGAGGGTCCTGCCGAAAGCGTCCGTGGTCCCGCGTAGGTCGATGACCGCCGTCAGTCCCGAGACGCCGATCGCTACGTCCACCAAACCGCTTCTCCAAGCGCGCCCAAATGTGTCTGTTATCACCACGCCTATCCCGACCGCGCTATCTCGTTCCAGCTTGACCCGGATACGGTGAGCCGAGCGATCGGGGTCCACGGGGAGCGTGACGACGCTCCCTGCCCTCACGTTGGAGCGGTCGACCCCCGCATTGGCGCAGACGAATCCGTGTGTCGTCTCGGCGATGACGAGGTCACCCCGCCGGCGGAGCACCCGCCTCGCCTCCGCCTCCACCACTGTCCTGTAGGCAGCGGGGTCCTCTTCGGCCACCTCGACGACCGCCCCCTCCGCCTTGGAGACGAGCTTGTGGGTCAGGACGACGACATCACCCTGCGCCAGTTCGATGCCGGAGTGCTCCAGCCCCCCCAGGACCAAAGCGGCGACGTCGTCCCCCGGACTCGCCTCGGGGATCCCGGCCACGGGCATGACAGTCACCGTGCCGGTCACTTCAGCAATCCGACCAGCCATCGGGCGAACTGCTCGGCGCGTTCCGGCTCGGCTATCCGGGTGTCGGACACATGGATGTCGAGCCCGGCCCGGCGCAGGGCGGTCGCCTCCTCACCGTCGGAGCGGTCAATGATCAGGTCGCTGAGCAACCCGTCGTAGGCAGCGATCACCCCGGCATTTCCCCTCGGGTAGCCGAGCCCGGCCAGTACCCGGTGAGCTGGGCCTTTGAGCGCCTCCCCACCGAAGAGCGGGGAGATCCCGATCACCCGGTCGACCGCCGCGATCGCCTGCTCGAGTCCAGGCACCGCCAGGATCGGCCAAATGGAGAGCGGCGGGTTGGATGGCGCGATTATCACGGTATCGGCGGATCCCAGCGCGCCGAGGACCCCAGGAGCGGGACTCGCCGACGCCGCCCCATCGAATCGCAGATCCGATACCTCGTCGCGCTGCTTGCGATGGACGAAGTAGTCCTGGAAAGTCAGCCACTGTCCGTCTCCGGTGGCGACTCTCGTCCTCAACGGTTGATCGGTTGCGGGCAGGACGGTGACTGTCACGCCGAACCGGGCGGCAAGCTCGGAGACGATTGTCGAAAGCGGCTGGCGCTGGCGCAACCGGAGGGTCCGGTAGAGGTTGGTGGCGAGGTCCGAATCCCCGATCGCAAACGTCGTGTCGATGCCGAGTTTGGCGAGGTGGCCCATCACCTCCCATGAATCGCCGGCTCGTCCCCATCCCTCAGGCCCTTCGATTCCGGCGAGGGTGTAGATGACCGTGTCGAGGTCCGGGGATACGTGCAGACCGTAGGCGACCTCGTCGTCGCCGACATTCACCACCATCGTCGTTTCCACGTCCCCGAGCCGCGCCAACCCCCGCCCCAGCCGGGCCCCTCCGACACCACCCGAGAGCACGACAACCCTCATCGAACGGGCAAAGGTAGTCAGAGAAATGACGGCAGACGGCGGACGGCGGCGATTCTGACCGCAGACCGTCTGCCGTCTCGGTATTGCCTCGCGTACCTGATCCAAGGCACAATGTCTGCTCCGATGTCGATTCCCGAGATCCCCGCGCCGGCGGGGAGCCTCTCCGACCGGGCCACCGTGGTCGTAGCCCTGCTGGCCCGCGCCGGCGGGTTCCTCGACGAGACGCTCCAAGCCGTATACGCCCAGACGCACACCCCGCTGGAGGTTTTCGTTGTCGGCGGCGATCAGACACGGACCAGCGGAATGGGCCGGTTGCCGTGGGTACCGGACCTTGCCGAGTTGGTGGAACGTCTCGACCCGCTGGCGACGCACGTCTGGCTCATCCATGACGACGCTCGCCCGCACCCCGATGCATTGGCCGCCATGGTCGCGGACAGTGAGCGCGTCGAGGCGTCGGTGGTCGGCTCCAAGATCTTGCGTCACGGCGAGATGCTCGAATCGGTCGGATCGGCGACCGACGTGTTTGGTCAGCCATCGTCCGGGTTGGAAGACGACGAGATCGATCAGGAGCAGTACGACGTCGTAAGGGACGTCTCCTACATCTCGAACGTGTCGATGCTGGTGCGGCGCGACCTGCTGCGCGGAGTCGGCGGCCTCGACGGAAAAATGCCGCAGGACTCACAAAGCATCGACTTCTCACAGAGGGCACGCGTCGCAGGAGGGAGGGTGGTGGTGGCGCCGGCCTCCGAAGTCGAGCACCACGCCGCCTGTGTGCGCGATGTGCCTTCTTGGAGGGAACAAGCGGGGAGGATCCGGGCGGCGCTGGTCGCCTACCGGCCGTGGACGTTGTTGTGGGTCATCCCGACGTTGTGGTTCATTGGGCTGATCGACGGTCTGGTCAGGCTCTTCCTGACTCCCCGCATCCGGCTCTTCGACTGGTTCCGCGCCTGGCTGTGGAACCTGGGGATGATCCCCTCGACTCTCCAGGCGCGCCGGGCGGCACAGAAACACCGTCAGGTCGGTGATGAGGAGCTGTTCCGCTTCCAGGTCTCAGGGTCGGTGGCGATGCGGCGGCTGGCCGACGACTTCGCCTTGAGGCTCGACCGTAGAGCGGGCGAGGACCTTCCCGTGGAGCTGGAGGCGCTGTTCGGCGCCCGGCGCTCGATGTGGCAGCGTCCCTCTTTCCTGGTCTCGCTGGGGAGCGCGCTCGTTCTGGGGCTGGCGGCGCGAGGGCTGCTGTCCGGGCAGCTTCCCGCCGGTGGCTTTGCCTTACCTTTGCGGGAAACGGCCTCGGCGACGCTTGTGTCGTTTGCAGGAGGTTGGAACTTCGGCGGTCTTGGCTCGCCCGAAGCGCTTCATCCGGCGGTGGGGGCGCTCGCCGGGCTCCAGGCGCTGGTCTTCGGGAACGAGGGGCTCGCCGTGGCTCTGGCCACCATCATCGCCCTTCTGGCCGGCGCAATCGGAATGACCCGGCTGCTCGGCCGATTCGGCCTGGGGGCCTGGGCCCGCGCCATCGGCGGTCTGGTCCTTCTCGCCGGTCCCGTGGCCACGGCGCTCACCGGCGCCGGGTATTGGCCGGCGGTGATGGCGCTCGGAGCCATCCCCTGGACGGTCCTTCCCGCTTTCCTTCCACGGTCGACGAGTTGGCGGGCGCGGGTTGGACGGGCCGCAGGCTGGCTGCTGGCAGTGGCAATCCTGGCGGCGTTCGCACCGGTCGCCCTATTGGCTCCGGTGGTTGCCCTCTTGGGCGGTTGGCTGATGGGCGCAGGCTCGATCCGCCCGATCGGGAGAGCGCTCATCGTCACCGTCTTCGGCGGCATCGTGCTTTTCCCCTGGGCGCTCGACGCCATACCGGGTGTGCTGCGCGATGGCGCGGGGATCACATGGTCACCGGCCCTGTGGATGCTGGTGGCGGCCGGGGTGGCATTGGTGGCGGCGGTCATCGGTGGTGACCGGATCGAGTCGGCGCTGGCAGCCTGGGGCGGGCTGCTGGCCACGATGGGCGTCTTGCTCTCCAGGATGGGCCTGGGGCGAGAGCCCTCGATCGCCGGCCTGGTGATGGCTTCACTCGGGTTGGCGGTCGTGGTCGCCGTCGCGGTCGACCTCCCGAGACGCCGCGAAGAGCGGTCACGGCAGGTCGCCTTCAGTTGGATCGCCTGTCTCGCCGGGCTGGTGGTCACGGCGAGCGTTGCCCTCGTGATGGTGGATGGGAGGTTGGGTCTGCCGCCGGACCGGCTGACCGAGGCGCTCGAGTTCACCGAGACACTCTCCGAACCACATGGGCCAGACCGGATCCTCCTCGTCGGGGAGCTTGCCGATATGCCCGGAGAAGCGAGGCAGGCGCCATCGGGCTACGCCTACCGGGTCGTATCGGCACCGCTCCCCACCCTCGACGAAGCGTGGCTGGCGGCACCTCTGCCGGGTGATGACGAGCTGGCCGCCGTCCTCGCCGGGATCGAACAGGGACGCATCCTCCGCCCAGGGGCCGCTCTGGCGCCGTTCGGAATCCGGTGGGTGGTCTTCCTCAGCCCCACGATCCTGTCCGAAGGGTTCCGGACGCAGCTCGACATGGCCCCGCTCAACCTGGCCGAGGACACTGCGTCCTATCAGAACGAGGTACCGAGCCCACGCGCCAGCACCCTGGAAGGGCGGCCGTGGAGGTTCGAGCCACCCCGATACACCGGTGCTGCGCAGCCGGATGGCCGCGTGATCATTGCGGAGAGCGCCGATCCGCGGTGGGGCGAGGAGTGGTCCGAAGCAGGGTGGCGAAACGAGGTCTCGGCGCCCGACGGCTCAGCCGAGTTCGCCCATGACTCGGTCCGCCGGCTCCTGGCCATCGCGGCCGCAGTGGTCGTTGTGGCCAGCGCGGTGGTCGCTATCTGGGGTGGGGGAGCGAACGGGAGGCGGACCGACCCCGGACTGCCGGAACCGCAACCCGACAGCGCGCCTGTCCCCGAGCCGGTTGGCGGTGGCCGATGAGGCGCTCGCTGTCCCTGATCGCGATCCTCGCCTTGGCGGCGGCGGCTTGGGCGCTCCCGGGAGCGGGAACCGAGCAGCCGGTCGAAGCCACACCGTTGATAGATCGCCAGGTTCAGGCGGTTTGCCCGTTCCTGGCGGCCACCGACACCTTCAACACCACCATGGGTGTCCTGGCACCGGGGGCCAAGACGGCCACCGTCTCCTGGCCAGTGGTGGGCGACGTGGCAGCCACCACCCGGGTGCGGCTGATCGATGGCGGGGGCCGGGTCGATCCCACGGAGGTGCCCCTGTCGGGCGTGGTCTCGGCGGTGGTCGAGGTACCGGGTGAGTCCGCTGCCGCCGCGGTCGCAGCTCGTGGCGAGGGGTCGAGGGCCGCCGACACCTGCCCGGTGAGCCTGCCCGACATCTGGTATCTCCCCGGAGGCTCCACAGAGCCCGGCCAGGCGCTCGAACTCCACCTCGCAAACCCGTTCCCCAGCGACGCCGTCGTCTCGGTGCGGGCCTCGAGCAACCTGGGCGTCGAGGCCGACGCCGCCCTAGACAGTTTCGCAGTCCCTGCCCGGTCGACGCGGTCGGTCGATCTCTCCTCAACCTTCGAGTTCCGTGACTCGCTCTCGGTGGTCGTCCAGCCCGTGGAGGGTCATGTCATTCCCGCAATGACCCAGGTCGGCGAAGGTGATATGGCCGTTTGGAGTGGGACTCCCGGGAGCCGAAATATCGAGCTCCCCGTGACACGTACTCAAGAAGGCCAGCAGGCGTGGCTTGTCCTGGTCACCGACTCGCCCACTCCGGTTGGTTACACCGTCGACATCGCCACCGACAAGGGTGGGACTCCGACGGTGTTCGAGGGGGAGATCGACCCCTCGGGGCAGGTCCGGATCCCGCTCCGCCAGATCTTCAGCGATGAGGAGATGTTCGGGATACGGGTGACTGCCACCACCGACATCGGTGCGGCGGTGGTCGTCAGAGATCGGGGGGAAGGCCAGAGCGTGGCCACCGGGGCCGCAGTGCTCGGCTCGACCTGGCTCCTGCCGGGGATACCTCTGACCGGAGCGACCAGGCAGCTCTGGTTGATGAACACCGGTCCCGAGCCGATCGAGGTCATGTTCCGGGCGCTGGGCCGAGGTGAGGCCAAAGGAACCGTCAGGGTCATGCCCGGTTCGCGGCGGACGATCAGTTTGAACCGCTCCACGGGTCGCGGCTTGCTGGTGGAATCGACCGGTCCGCTGTCAGTGGGGTGGAGCGTGGTGGCCGACGAATACTTGACGGCCACGACGGGACTCCCCATCGATGGATGACCCGCTGGCGCGTCTCGGCTTGATCGTCCTGATCGGTCTGCTTGCGGTCGGGGCCGGTCTGCTCCTATCGCGCCGTCCGCGACCGGCCCGTCCACGGATCGAGGGGATGGCCCCCGGGGTGGTGGTCTTCGCCTCGCGCGGTTGTGACACTTGTGCCTCTGCCGAGACCGCGGTGCAATCGGCGGTCGGTGACCGCTACCGCCTCGTCGTCTGGGAGGACGACCCCGACACCTTCGCCCGCGTCGGGGTGAGGGCAGTGCCGTTGGTGGCGGTGATCGGACGGGAAGGACTCGCTTGGTGGGTCGAGGGCTCACCAAAGCCGGCCCGTCTCCGTCGTGCCGCCCAGCGGGTCGCGGGCCGTTGAGAAGGACTCTGCAGAGCGACGGTCCTTGCCCGTTGCTGCTGCGATGCGTACCTTGACGCCCCATGCACAAGTGCGCACGATGTGGTGGCCCGGCTGGTGCGGTGATGGGCTACCACTATGCCTCCTCTGAGGTGTGGCTCGAGGACCTGGTGGAGCCACCCGAACCGGGAGCGGGGTATGCCCTGTGCCATCGTCATGCCGATCGGTTCCGTCCACCCATGGGGTGGACCCTGGCAGACCACCGGCATTCTCCCCGGCTCTTCGCTCCGCTCGAAGTGGCCTGAGTCGAGGCTCATCCAATGAGCCTCGACCGGGACCTGCTGGATGCGGTGCGCGAACTCGACGAACACGAATTGCGCCGGCTGTTGATCCTGGCGAGGGCACGGCTCGAAGGCACCGGTAGATCGGTTCCCGACACCGAGGTACGGCTGCGCAAGAGGTTCATCCGTTGCGGCAAGGCGGGGTGCACCCGGTGTCCCCATGGCCCCTACTGGTATGCCTACTGGCAGGAGGAGGGGCAGCGCCGCACCCGGTACATAGGGAAATTGCTCGACGAGGACTGACTCACCGGTCTTTCAGTTCTCCGCGCCTGCAGCCGATTCCACCCATCGAGCACGAGCGGCCGAATGCCGCATGGCGAACCAGCAATTCGTTAACAGCCCACACAGACCTCGTTGACCCGGCCCAGACTTACACTTCCGCAATGCGCGCCACCGCCCCCGAGATAGCCGCGGCTCC
This sequence comes from uncultured Actinomycetes bacterium, assembly GCA_963824995.1. GTDB lineage: Bacteria > Actinomycetota > Acidimicrobiia > Spongiisociales > DATADW01 > DATADW01. Next base: position 254,413 of record CAWGRK010000002.1, read on the forward strand.
GGCACCTGCCGACCCGGCGCCTCGTTGGGTGGCGATTGTCGGGATCACCCTCACCAGCCTCCTGGTCCTGGCCGTCCTCCAACCCCAGCTGCTTGTCGTGGCGAATACGCCGTCGGGCGGTGACATGGGGGCACACGTGCTCGGCCCGGCCTTTCTACGCGACGTCCTCCTCCCCGAGGGAAAGGTGCTCGGGTGGTCGAACTCATGGTTCGCCGGGTTCCCCATCTTCTACTTCTACTTCCCGCTTCCCTCGTTGGTGATAGTCGCCCTCGACGTGCTTCTTCCCTATGGGGTCGCCTTCAAGATCGTGACCGTCCTCGGACTTCTGGCGATGGCGCCGGCGGCCTACTTCTTCGCACGGTCCATGCGATTCAGCCGTACGACGGCCACCGTGGCCGCGGCCGCCGCCGGCGCCTTCGTCTTCATGGAGAGCTACACGATCTATGGGGGGAACATCGCCTCCACCCTCGCTGGGGAGTTCTCCTACTCGTGGTCGTTCGCACTCTCGCTGGTGTACCTGGGGTTGCTGGTCAAGGCGGTCAAGGACGATCGGAGGTTCCTCCCGTGGGCCGCCGCCGCGCTGGCGGCCACCGCCCTGTGTCACGTGCTGACCACGCTGGTGGTGATCATCGCCTCGATCCCCGTCCTGTTGTGGAAGAGGGGGACAGGTCGGGCGATGACCGTTTGGATCTGGGGCTTCTTCATCGCCGCCTTCTGGGCATTGCCGCTGGTCATGCGGATTGGGCTCACCTCGGACATGGCGTGGACTCCACTGAGCCAGTGGTCCGACCTCTTTCCCGTGGACGCATGGCTGGTGATCCCACTTGCCGTCGTCGGGGTGGTCTGGTCACTACGTCGCACCGCGCGGGTGGTGCCCGCCGTTGTGGCGACCCTCATCCCGCTTGTCTATTTCTGGATCCCGGTGGTCCTCCCCGACCTGATCCCGGGATTGGGTGACCGGTGGAAACTGTGGAACGGCCGGCTTCTTCCCTACTGGTTCTTCGGTATCTACCTCTTCGCCGGGTTGGCGGTCGGTTTGGCCGGCGACGCCCTGCTGCGCCGTCTCCCCGAGAGGATGTCGTCGTGGTGGCCGCGGGCGCTACTGGTGGTCGGGGCCGCCGCGGCGTTCATCGTCACCTCTACAACCGACGCCCTGCCCATATGGGTCCGATGGGTGGCGCCGATGCCCTTCGCCCTCGCTCTCATAGGCTCTTTCGCTCTGCCACGTCGGGTTTCGGTTCGCCCCGTGCTGACCATCTCGCTCGTCGTCCTTCTCATCGGCGGAGGCTTGGCCGGGGTGAGCTTTGTCAACGGATGGGCGCGCTGGAACTACTCGGGGTACGAGGCCAAGGAGGGATGGCCGGAGTACGAGCAACTGATGCGGGTAATGGACTCGCTTCCTTCGGGGAGGGTGCAGTGGGAGGCGAACGGCGACCTGGAGCGCTACGGCACACCCATGTCTCCGATGCTCTTCCCGTACTGGACGGAGTGGACCCACCCGTCGATGGAAGGTCTCTTCTTCGAGTCGTCGATCACAACCCCCTTCCATTTCCTCAACCACGCCGAGATGAGCTACAAGCCCTCCAACCCCATCCCCGGGCTCAACTACCACACCTTCGACTTCGAGCGGGGTGTGGAGCACCTGGGCATTTACGGGGTGAGCTACTACGTGTCGTTCACAGAGGAGGCCGCTGCCGAGGCAGAGCAGACCGAAGGGCTGACGCTGGTAGCCGAGACCGCTCCATTCAAGATCTACGAGTTGCCCCCGTCGTCGCTGGTGGACGTGGCCACCAACATTCCCTCGGTGTACGAGGAACCCGACGGCGGCATCCTCTCTGCCCAGGGGACCGAGGAGGTGGCGGCCCCCACCTTCGAGGAGTTCGCCCTCGAGTGGTACGACGACATAGGTGCCATGGACGAGTGGGTTGCTGCCGATGGGCCGGCGGAGTGGCCGCGGATCACGAGCCTGGACGAACGGACTGCCACGCCCGTAGCGGGCGGCGGCGAGGTGTCCGACGTCGTCATCGACGACGAGCGGATCAGTTTCCGGACGACAGCGGTGGGCGTGCCCCACCTTGTCAAGGTCTCCTACTTTCCCAACTGGACGGCTGAAGGAGCCGAGGGACCCTGGCGTGCGGCTCCCTCCCTGATGATGGTGGTGCCGACCCAGGAAGAGGTCGTGCTCGAGTTCCAGAACACCTGGGTGGAGACGACCGGGTTGGTCCTCAGCGCCGTCGGGATCGCCGGCCTCGCCGCCTGGGGGCTCGTCTGGCGGCGGAGGAGGGCGGCGCGGTGAAGAACTACCTAGCCAGCTTCGCCACCAGGGAGACCATGGGGCAGTTCATGAGAATGGCTGTCATCGGGTTGTTCAACACCCTCACCTATTTCGCCCTGTTCAACCTGTTCAGGTTCGCCGTCGGCTGGACCACCTTCTGGTCGGTGACCGCTGCTTTCGCCATCGCCACCGGATGCTCATATGTGCTCAACCGACGCTGGACTTTCCGTCTTGGTCGCAACACCGGGTCTTGGGGCGAATCCGGGTCGTTCTACATGGTCAATGCCCTCTCCTGGGCTGCCACCGTCGCTGTGGTCAAGGGTGCCGAGCTCATCTGGCCGGGTCTCGGGCCTCTCGGGCTCAACATGGCGAACCTGGTCGCCACCGGGATAGTTCTCCTCCCGAAGTTCGCCGCCTATCGCGATCTGGTGTTCCACCGCTCGCTCCGCAGCGTGGACGCAGAGGACCGCGTCGTTCCCGGGGAGAACTAGAGCTCCTCAGAGTCGGCCAGGAGCAGCCGCCGCATCTCCCATAGCCCGCGCAGTGTCCTGGGTATCCGGCTGAGAAATGGGGAGCGTGCCTCGCGCAACTCCTCTACCACCACGGGGACCTCACGGATCCGTTTTCCCGCCCTCTCCGCCCGCAGCACCAACTCGGTGTCGAAGAGGTCCTTTCGACTCACCACCTTTGGGGCGAACTCGGCGACAACGTCTGCCCTGAATGCCTTCATCCCGTGGGTGTCACTGACCGACGACCCGAAGAGCAACCAGAGAAGTCGGTTGAAGCCGAAGGTACCTAGTCGCCGCAAGGGGGACCGTCGGTCCTCCGAACCTTCCACCCGCTTCGAGGCGATCACGATGTCGGCCTCCGCATGATCGGTGAGGACGGTGGCCAGGAACGGACCGGAGAAGTAGTCGATGTCGAAGTTGACCACCCAGTCGCCGGTGGCGGCGAGAAACCCGGCACGCATCGACGCCCCGTAGTCGGGTTCGTCGTGCTGGATGACGGTGAGAGCCGGCCAGCGATCGGCGAGGGCCGCAGCGCGTCGATAGGTGTCATCGGTCGAGCCGTTCTCGACCAGGGTGACGCCCACGTCGGCATCCACCGCCTCCAGCTGGCCGAACAGGGTCTCGAGGGCGGAGGCGAGGATCTCCGCCTCGTTGTGGACGGGGATGACCACGGTGACTGTCGGTCGGCTCATACCGGCGGCGAGTGTACGAACGCGGCGAAGGTGAGCTTGCATAGGATGAGCGGCCGATGGACCTCGATCTGATCTTCAAGGCATACGACATACGGGGCCGCACCGACAACGGTGAGCTCGACGAGGACATTGCCCGCAAGGTGGGGGCAGCGTTCGCCCGGTTCACCGGCGCCGACACCATTTCGGTGGGACACGACTGCCGGCTGTCCTCTCCTCCGCTGCGGGATGCCTTTGTCGAGGGGGTGATCAGCCAGGGGACGGGCGTTCTCTCTCTGGGTGAGGTGGCGACGGATGTCGTCTATTTCGTAGCCGGCAGCCGCCAGGTTCCCGGGGCCATGATCACCGCATCGCACAACCCGCCCGAGTACAACGGGATCAAGCTGTGCCGGGAGGGAGCGGTCCCCGTCGGAGCCGACACCGGGCTGGCGGAGGTGCGTCAACTGGCCGAAGAGGAACTTGCCCACTCCGCCCAACCCGGTGAGGTCGAGACCCTCGACCCCACCCCGGGGTACGTCGAGCATCTCTTCTCGCTGGTCGAGTCCACCGGGATCCGGCCGCTCAGGGTGGCTGCGGACGGTGGGAACGGGATGGCGGGCGCAGTGCTGCCCCAGGTCTTCGAGCAGATAAGCGCCGAGTTGATCCCGCTCTACCTCGAGCCAGACGGGACCTTCCCCAACCATCCCCCCGACCCGCTCCGTCCGGAGAACCTGGTGGACCTGCAGGCGGTCATCGACGAACAGTCGGCCGACCTCGGGGTGGCCTTCGACGGTGACGCCGATCGAGCGTTCTTCATAGACGACCAGGGAGTGCCCCTCTCGGGGAGCGCCACCACGGCGCTGATCGCCAGGTGGTTTCTGGAGCGCGAGCCGGGGGCGAAGATCATCCACAACCTCATCACGAGCCGGGCGGTGGGGGAGACGGTGAGGGCCTATGGCGGCGAGCCGATCCGCACCCGGGTGGGCCACTCCTTCATCAAGCAGATCATGGCCGAGACCGGAGCAGTCTTCGGCGGCGAGCACTCGGGGCACTACTACTTCCGCGACAACTTCCGGGCGGACTCGGGGATCCTGGCGATGCTGGTCCTGCTCACCGTTATCAGCGATGCCGGCCGGCCGCTTTCCGAGCTTCGGGCCGACGTGGAGCCCTATTCGCAGTCCGGCGAGATCAACCTCAGGGTGGCCGACCAGGAGTCGGCGATGCAGGCCGTGGCCTCCGGCTTCCCCGGTGCCGAGTTGGAGCGGCTCGACGGCCTGACGGTGAGCTGGCCGGACAGGTGGTTCAACCTCCGCCCCTCGAATACCGAACCGGTGCTCCGGCTCAACGTCGAGGCGACCACCCCGGGCGACGTGGCGGAGCTCGTGAGTCAGGTCGAGCACCTGGTGGGACCCGGATGAACCGACGCTGTTGATATGGCGCTGATCGACCCGGAACTCCTCGAGATCCTGGTCTGCCCGGTGGACAAGGCCGCGCTCGATGAGGATCAGGGCGGGCCTGCCCTCGTCTGCCAGAGCTGTGGACGCCGCTACCCGGTGCGTGACAGCATCCCGGTGATGCTGGTCGAGGAGGCCGAACTGCCCGACGGGCCGCGGTGACCGGCGCCGCATCCGACATGGCGGGGATGGTCGCCGGCCTCGGGGACCAACTGCGCTGGGCCACCGCGATCGAGATGGACCGGCTGGAGCGTCCTCCTGCGGTGATCGTCGCCGGCATGGGGGGGTCGGGGATCTCTGGCGACGTCGCCGCGCCCATGGCCGACGAGGCCGGTTCGCTCCTCGTGGTCCACAAGGGGTACGGGCTCCCCGGATGGGCCGGCTCAGTCAAACCGTTGGTGGTCGCCGTTTCCTTCTCGGGGGCGACCGAGGAGACGTTGTCCGGTGTCGACGCAGCTCGCCGAGCCGGACTTCCGCTGGTGGCGGTCACCACGGGCGGCCGGCTCGGGGAGGAAGCGGCCGCCGAGGGATGGCCGAGCATCACGGTTCCCGGTGGGCTGCCACCACGCGCCGCCTTGGGCTACCTGGCCGGTGCGGTGCTGAGGGTTCTCGAGGCGGCGCAGATTGTGCCCTCGATGCGCTCGCCGCTCGAGGAGGCGGCCGATCTGGTGGACGATCTGGTCGGTGGAGCTGCCGCCGCGCTGGCTGATGATCTCGCCGAAGGCCTCGCCGGCAGGTTCTCGATCATCTACGGCTCCTCGGGCCCCGCCCACCCCGCGGCCCAGCGCTGGAAGACCCAGCTCAACGAGAACGCCAAGGCAGCCGCCGGCTGGGGGATCATCCCCGAGCTGGACCACAACGAAATCGTGGGCTGGGATGCCGACCCCGACCTCTCCCGTAGGCGGATCGGCGTGGTGTCGCTGCGCGACCAGGGTGAGCATCCCCAGGTCGCCAGGCGATTCGAGATCACCCGCCGGCTGTGCACCAACCGAGTTGGCTGGGTAGGCGAGGTCTGGTCACAGGGAACCTCGTCGCTGGCGAGGTGCCTGAGCCTGATCGCGGTTGGCGACCTGGTGTCGCTCGGCGTGGCGAAGCGCGCCGGTGTCGACCCGATGGACATTGCCATCCTCGACCAGCTCAAGGCGGAGTTGGCCGGCTGAGCTCTTCTGTTGGGTGAACCGCACCGACGAGCTGACGTCCGGAGGCGACGACCGGCGCTAAAGCCGCCGTCCGCCGTCCGCCGTCCGCCGTCTCGCCAGTGGCACGCAAGAGTTCGGTGGCGCGCTGGTCCGCAGCCTTGCCACAATGCCACATCCCGTACCGAGAAAGTTGCTTTGAAGATGAGTGTTGACCACGACGTAGCCGACCTCTCGCTCGCCGAGGCCGGGGCGAGGCGAATCGCCTGGGCAGGGCGGCGGATGCCGGTGATGGGGACCATCAGGGAGCGTTTCCTCAAGGAAACCCCACTGGCGGGGCACGTGGTGGCGGCCTGCCTCCACGTCACCGCCGAGACCGCCAACCTGATGCTGGCCCTCCGTGATGGCGGTGCCGAGCCTGTCCTCTGTGCCTCCAACCCGTTGTCCACCCAGGACGACGTAGCCGCCGCCCTGGTGGTGGAGGGCATCTCGGTTTTCGCCATCAGGGGAGAGGACTCCAACAGCTACTACAAGCACATTCACGCCGTCCTCGACGCGGGACCGGCGGTGACGATGGACGACGGCGCCGACCTGGCGACCATCCTCCACACCGAGCGGCGCGACCTCCATGTGATCGGCTCCACCGAGGAGACCACGACCGGCGTCATCCGCCTGAGGGCCATGGCCGAGGATGGCACGCTTCGGGTGCCCGTGGTGGCGGTCAACGAGTCCGCCACGAAGCATCTCTTCGACAACCGCTACGGGACCGGACAGTCTGCCCTCGACGGGATCATCCGGGCGACCAACCTTCTCATGGCGGGCTCGACCATGGTGGTGGTCGGTTATGGCGACTGTGGCCGCGGTGTCGCCGAGCGCGCCGATGGCCTCGGCGCCAGGGTGATCGTGGTCGAGGTCGACCCGGTCCGTGCCCTCGACGCCGCCATGAGCGGATACCAGGTCATGACGGCGCACGACGCTGCTGCGCTTGGGGACGTGTTCATCACCGTCACCGGCGACAAGCACGTCTTGCGCCAGGAGCACTTCGACCGGATGAAGGACGGCGCGGTTCTTGCCAACGCTGGGCACTTCGACGCCGAACTCGACCTCACCAGCCTCAGGGCCACCGCAGTGGAGCGCAAGGTCGCCCGGACCAACCTGGAGGAGTTCGTGATGCCCGACGGGCGGAGCCTCTTCCTCGCCGCCGAGGGCCGCCTGGTCAACCTCGGCGCTGCGGAGGGGCATCCCGCCGATGTGATGGACATGTCCTTCGCCAACCAGTCGATGGCTGCCGAGTGGTTGGTCGAACGGGAGGGCACCCTCGAGCCGATGATCTACACCCTCCCCCGCGAGGTGGACGAAGAGGTGGCCCGTATCAAGCTCGCCCACCTGGGCGGCGGTCTCGAAAAGCTCACCCAGGAGCAGATCGACTACATGTCGAGCTGGCAGGAAGGGACTTGAGGCCCAGTACTTGGTACTCAGTACTCAGTACTTAGACCGGAAGACGGAAGTCGAAAGACGGAAGTCGGAAGACGGAAGTCGAAAGGATTCCCTCCCCCCGACGGGGGACGGAAAGAAGTCGGAACGGCGTCCTCTAGATTGTCGCTCCCCCGGGCGGGGGGACTACCCGACGCCTTAGGCGGCGGGGGATGGGGGAACGGTTCACTCCCAAAGGTGCGATTGGCGTGCGTCGAGCAAGGTTGGGAGTTCGGCAGCCCCCCTATCCGCTGCTTCGCAGCGGGTCCCTTCCCCCTGCGGGGGGACCGAAGGTGAGCCCGGCGGGACTTCCCCGAGGGGCACGGATTGTCCGCCGTCCGCCGTCCGCCGCCTTCTTCTTCCGTCTTCCGTCTCTGCTCTGTCACACCCGGCACCTACTTTTTGACCCCATGACCTGTCTCGCTTGCCGTCGGTGGGGGTCGGGTGTGCTTTGCGGGTGGTGCCGAGCAGCCTTGGTGCCGGCACCGGACCGGTATCTCGAGGGTGGTCTGGTGGTCAAGGCGGCATTCGTCCATGCCGGACCGGCGCGAGCCCTGGTGCACCGTCTCAAGTACGAGGGGATCCGGGCCGCCGCCGAGGTCCTTGCTGCCGGCGTGCTCGAGCGGTGGGGACCGCCTCCGGCACCGATGGTCCCGATCCCTCGGGCGGCGATGCGGGTTTGGCGATTCGGGGTGGACCCGGCATTCGAGTTGGCGATGGCGATGGCGGCGATCAGCGGCACGGCGGTGCGCTCCGAACTGAGGGCGCCGCTCTGGGCGTCGCAGCGGGCGGGGAGTCGTGCCCATCGACGGCCGCCCCGCTTCTCCGGGCGGCCGATCGCCGGCGTACTCGTTGACGACGTGCTGACCACGGGGCGGACGCTGCGGTCCGCCTCCGAGGCACTCGGCTCGGGACCCGGCATGGCACTGGTAGCGACCGCGGCACCGCCACGTCGTCTCGAGCGTGCTTCACCGGGTGAGGAGATCAGCAACGGGCACTAGCCTCGGAGCAGAGGCCCGGAGGACGGGCGCGAGATCATGTGGGGAGGTCGCTTGTGGCGGTGAACGTCCATGCTCGCAACGTGCACCTCGACAGTGAGTTCAAGGATGGGTTGGCGGCCAAGATCGACCACGCCACCCGGTTCCTCGGTAGCTCGGTGGGCGAGGTGGACCTCGAGGTGACCGAGGAGGGCAACCCCCGCAGGGCCGATGGCCGCTTCCGGGTGGAGGTGACCACGCTCGCCGCAGGCCACACCCTGCGGGTCGAGGCGGCAGCGAGCACCCCGGAGTCGGCGGTGGACCAGGCGGTCGACCGCCTGGAGAGCCAGCTTCGAAAGCTCAAGGACCGGCTCGTCAGCCGCTCACGCAACCACCGGGAGCCCCCGCCCCCAGAAGTCGGGACCGATGACGAGGAGGAGGGCCTCCAGATCGTCAGGGTGAAGCAGTTCGTGATGAAGCCGATGACCCCTGATGAGGCGATCCTCGAGATGGACATGCTCGGTCACGGCTTCTTTCTGTTCGAGAATGCCGAGAACGGCCTGTCGAGCGTTGTCTACCGTCGGAGTGATGGTGGCTATGGCCTGATCGAGCCCGCCTAGCGAGCAGCGAGCTGGCCGCGGCTCGAAGAGCCGCCGACGATCTGTCTAAAACCGAGTACCAGGTACCAAGGGCTCAGTCCCACCTAGCCGCGGCTCGAAGAGCCGCCGAGGATCTGTCTAAGTACTGAGTACCAAGTACTAAGTACCATGCCTCCCATGTCCCTCTTCGACAAGGTGTTGCGCGCCGGAGAAGGTCGCGCCCTCAAGGATCTCCAGGCCCTGGTAGGGCGGGTCAACGGTCTCGAGCCCGAGATCGAGGCGCTCGACGATGAGTCGCTGCGCGCCAAGACCGCAGCCTTCAGGGAGAGGCTGGCGCAAGGCGCCCTCGTCGACGATCTCGAAGCCGAGGCGTTCGCCGTGGTCAGGGAGGCGGCGAGGCGGGTGCTGGGGCAGCGGCACTACGACGTTCAGGTCATCGGGGCCGGCGCCCTGCACCGGGGGGCCATCGCCGAGATGAAGACCGGCGAGGGAAAGACGCTGGTGTCGACCATGCCCGTCTATCTCAATGCCCTCACCGGCGGCGGTGTCCACCTGGTGACAGTGAACGACTACCTGGCGGCGCGGGACGCCGAGTGGATGGGAGGGGTACACCGCTTCCTCGGATTGACCGTCGGCCTGATCCAGGCGGGTCTCACCCCGGAGAGCCGCCGTCCCGCCTACGCGGCGGACATCACGTACGGGACCAACAACGAGTTCGGGTTCGACTACCTGCGTGACAACATGGCGATGCGCGCCGATCACATGGTGCAGCGCGGGCACCCTTTCGCCATCGTCGATGAGGTCGACTCGATCCTGGTGGACGAGGCGCGCACCCCGCTGATCATCAGCGGCCGGGTGGCCGACACCGCACGCTGGTATCAGCAGTTCTCCCGGATCGCCGACACTCTCAGGCGCGACGAGCACTACGAGGTGGACGAGGCGAAACGACAGGTGATCACGACCGAGGAGGGTGTGGAGCGGGTCGAGAACGTCCTCGGCGTCGAGAACATGTACGACCACGCCTCGGTGGACCTGGTGCACCACCTGGACGTCGCCCTCAGGGCGAAAGAGCTGTACCAGCTGGATGTCGATTATCTGCTCGACAACGGCGAGGTGAAGATCGTCGACGAGTTCACCGGCCGCGTGCTCGAGGGTCGCCGTTACTCAGAGGGGCTCCACCAGGCGATCGAGGCCAAGGAGGGGGTGGCGATCAAGGAGGAGAACCAGACCCTCGCCACCATCACACTGCAGAACTACTTCCGGCTCTACGACAAGCTCTCGGGGATGACCGGGACCGCCAAGACCGAGGCGGCCGAGTTCGCCCAGATCTACGGGTTGGAGGTGGTGGAGGTTCCGACCCACCGCAGCACGGTGCGGCTCGACCAGCCCGACCTGATCTACAAGACCGAAGATGCCAAGTTCGATGCGGTCGTCTCCGACATCGTCGAGCGCCACGAGCGTGGTCAACCGGTCCTGGCTGGAACGGTCTCCATCGAGAAGTCGGAGCGGCTCTCCCGTCTGCTCGAGAAGAAGGGGATACGCCACGAGGTCCTCAACGCAAAGCAGCACGCACGTGAGGCGGAGATCATCGCCCAGGCCGGTCGAAAGAGTGCAGTCACCGTGGCCACCAACATGGCGGGGCGGGGAGTTGACATCATGTTGGGCGGCAATCCCGAGGGTCTGGCCAAGACCGAGCTGAAGCGGGAGGGGATCGACCCGTCCGACCCCAGCTACGAGGAGCGCCTCCACGCTTCCACCAACCGGATCTCGGTCGAGCTGGAGAGCGCACACGACGAAGTGGTCGACGTGGGTGGGCTCTACGTCGTCGGGACCGAGCGGCACGAGAGCCGGCGGATCGACAACCAGCTGCGCGGCCGTTCGGGGCGCCAGGGCGACCCCGGGGAGTCGCGCTTCTACCTCTCGCTGGGCGATGACCTCATGCGCCGTTTCCAGGGGGACAGGGTCCAGGGAATCATGGAGCGGCTGCGCATCCCAGACGATGTCCCCATCGAGGCCGGGATCGTGACCAAGTCGATCGAGCGGGCCCAGCGCCAGGTCGAGGCGCAGAACTTCGAGATCCGCAAGAACGTCCTCAAGTACGACGAGGTGATGAACCGCCAGCGCGAGGTGATCTACAGCTGGCGGAGGGGGATCATGCTCGGCGAGAAGAGCGAGACTCTGGTCAGGGAGTGGATCGGAGATGTCGTCTCCGACACGGTTGGGCTGTCTGTCGCCCAGGACGAGCAGCCCCAGGACTGGGACTGGGAACTGCTCGGCAAGGAGCTGGGTCAGTACTACGAGACCCACCTCGGGCCTGAGTGGATCGAGGAACAGGGCGGCGGGGTGATCGTCGCCGACCTGGAGGACGCCGCCGTCGAGGAGGCACTCGCCTCATACGACGGGCGGGAGGAGGAACTCGGGCCGGAGACCCTCCGCCAATTGGAGACACAGGTCGTGCTCTCGATCATCGACAACAAGTGGCGCGAGCACCTCGCCGAGATGGACTACTTGCGCTCCGGGATCGGGTTGCGCGCCATGGGGCAACGTGATCCGCTGGTCGAATACCAGCGGGAGGCATACGACATGTTCGCCGACCTGGTGGACTCGGTTAAGCGGGATGCGGTCCGCTACCTCTTCCACGTTCAGGTGGTGGAGCCTGCGCCGAGCGCACCGGTGAGGAGTGCTCCCAAGGCAGCACAGGTGGCAGCGGTCGCCGGTTCCGCCGGTCAGGTGGCGACGATGCCGATGGCCGTGGACAAGGTGGGCCGCAACGATCCGTGCCCGTGTGGAAGCGGAAAGAAATTCAAGAAATGCCACGGAGCGGTCGCGTAGCGACCGCTCGTAGTGGGTACTGGGTATTGGGTAGTGGGTGATCGAGTTACGCTGGTCGGGCGCGATGACCACCCCTGCCACCGACCCCAAGGCCCTCGTCGCTGATCTTCGCTCCCGTCTCGACGAGGCCGGGAGGTTCCTTTGACGTCGCCAGCAAACGCCGCGAGCTGAGCGAGCTTCGGGAGCGGGCCTCCTCGGCCGATCTCTGGAACGACCCCGACGCGGCGCGCGCTTTGACCCGCAAGCTGGCCCGTAACGAACAGCTGGTGGGGATGGTCGATGAGCTGGAGCGCTCGCTCGACGACGCAGCAGAGCTGCTCGAGCTTGCCGCCGCCGAGGACGACGCCAGCATCACTGCCGAGATCGGAGTCGAACTCGAAAAGGTGGCGGCCGAATTGGACCGTCTCGAGGAGGAGTCGCTCTACTTCGGCGAGTACGACGAGCATGCCGCCATCCTGTCGGTACACGCCGGCGCCGGCGGTGTCGACGCCCAGGACTGGGCGCAGATGCTCTTTCGGATGTACCAGCGGTACCTCGAGGACTCCGGCTTTGCCGCCGAGGTCGACGAGGTGAGCGACGGTGAAGAGGCCGGGATCAAATCGGCGACGATGACCGTCCGCGGCGAGCGCGCCTACGCCATGCTCGAGGGGGAGCGGGGGGTCCACCGCCTGGTCAGGATCAGCCCGTTCGACTCGAACGCCAGGCGGCACACCTCGTTCGCCGGCGTGGACGTCATCCCGGAGGTGGAGGACGCCACCGTCGAGATCGACTCCGAGGACCTTCGTATCGACACCTACCGGTCGCAGGGGGCGGGGGGTCAGCACGTCAACACCTCGGACACCGCAGTCCGGATCACCCATATTCCGACCGGGGTCGTGGCCGCCTGCCAAGCGGAACGCTCGCAACTGCAGAACCGCAACCGCGCCATGGCCCTACTCCGCGCCCGGCTCGCAGAGAGGGCCAGGCTGGAGCGCCTGGACCACCTCGACGAGATCCGGGGCGAACAGGGTGAAGCCGCTTGGGGTCGCCAGATCCGCTCCTACGTCCTCCAGCCGTATCAGATGGCCAAGGACCTCCGCACCGACGTCGAGGTGGGGAACGTCCAAGGCGTGCTGGACGGCGACCTGCAGCCCTTCGTGGATGCTTACCTCCATTGGCGACGCACCCGTCACGAGACCAAAGATCACTCCGGCTCTCCTTGACGGGATGATTGGTTCCACCGACCGGTGGTTGGTAACCTCGTGAGGCGGGTGGAGGGGGTCACGAACAAGTTGACCCGCGTTCCCACCGATCCCAGGGTTCTTATCCCATGATCCGATTGCAGGAAGTCACCAAGGTCTACGACGGTGGCATCGTTGCCGCCCGTGACGTAACGCTCGACATCCAGAAGAGCGAGTTCGTCTTTCTCGTGGGGCCGTCCGGTTCGGGCAAGTCCACGCTGATCAGGCTCCTGCTGCGTGAGGAGGACCTCACCAAGGGGAAGATCTGGGTGGCAGGAAAGGACATCACCGCCATCCCCGGCTGGAAGGTTCCCTATCTGCGGCGGTCCATCGGGACCGTGTTCCAGGACTTCAAGCTCCTCCCCAACAAGACGGTGGCAGAGAACGTCGCCTTCGCCCTCGAGGTACTGGGCCGGCCACCCGAGGTGGTGCGCACTCAGACCACCCAGGTGCTGGAACTGGTCGGCCTCACCGGTAAGGCGGATCGCTATCCCCGCCAGCTCTCGGGCGGTGAGCAACAGCGGGTATCCATCGCCCGCGCCTTTGTCAACCGTCCGCCGATCCTCCTTGCCGACGAGCCGACCGGGAACCTCGACCCGGCGACCTCGGTGGGGATCATGCGGCTGCTCGACCGGATCAACCGAACCGGGACCACGGTGGTCATGGCCACCCACGACCACGCCATCGTCGACGCGATGCGCCGGCGGGTGGTCCAGCTCGAGCGGGGGCGGATCATCCGTGATCAGGCGGCAGGGCGGTACGACTCTTCGGTAGTCCAGGTCGGGGACTGAGCGGTGAGCCGGTTCCTCTATCTGCTGCGCGATGCCCTGGTGAATCTGCGCCGCAACGCGCTGGTGGTCAGCGGAGCCGTGTTGGCGGTGCTGGTGTCGATGTCGCTGGCGCTCGGCGCCCTCATGGTCAACGAGTTGGTCCGGGTCAACCTGATCCAATGGCAGGAGGGCACCCACGTCATCGTCTTCCTGAAGGACGAGCAGGCTGGGGTGACGCGGTCAGCGCAGCGGGCACTTCTCGAGGAGATCGATGGTTGGCCCCAGGTGGAGTCGACCGAGTTCTACGACAAGTCCGACGCCCTCGAGGAGTTCCGTCAGATATTCGCCGAACAGCCGGCCCTTCTCGAGGAGATAGACCCGGCCTTGCTACCGGCGTCGATCCGGATCCGCCTCCACGACATCGCCGACTACCGCCAGGTCGAGTTCCAATTGGCGGGCGAGGCGCCGGTACGCCGGGTTCGCTCGCTTGGTGAGCGGATCGACGAGTTGTCGGCGGTGAGCAACGTGCTCAACGGCCTCGGTCTGGTGGCATCGCTGGTATTGGGGGTTTCTGCGGTGGTGCTGATCGCCAACACCATCCGCATGGCCATCTACGCCCGGCGTGACGAGGTCTCCATCATGAAGCTCGTCGGCGCCGGCAACTGGTTCATCCGGGTCCCGTTCGTGCTCGAAGGGCTCATCGAGGGGGTCGTCGGTGCAGGGCTCGCCGTCCTCGCCGTCTGGCTCGCGTCCGACCGGCTGGCGTCGGTCGAGCAGAGCGTGGAGATCGTGCGGCTGTCCCTACCGACGGACTTCTTCCTGCGCTGGGGGTTGTTGTTCGTCCTCTTCGGGGCCGCGGCAGGCGTGCTCGGCAGCCTGCTCGGTCTGAGGCGCTTCATCAGGGTCTAGCCGTGCGGCGGCTGGTCGCCGCACAGTTGTCCGCGCTGGCGCTGATCGGGGCGCTCCCGGCGCCTGCCGCCGGTCCCAAGGAAGAACTGTCCGAAGTCGAGCGCCGGATCGAAGAGCTTGGTGAAGACATCGAGCGTTCCCGTGCCGATAAGGGCTCGGCAGCCCAACGGTTGCTCGAGTCGCAAGCCGCATTGGAGGAGAGCCGAGCGGCCGTTGCCGCCGGTGAGGCGGATGTCGAAGCAGCGGCGGCGCGCGTCGCCCGACGCCGCCAGGAGCTTTGGGAGTTGCGACGGCACCGCCAAGAGGTCGCCGGGAACCTCGTTGCCACCCGGCTGGCCGATGCCACCGAGAGACGGCGACTACGTCGTGATTCCGCCGCCATGTACATGGAGGCCGTGGGCGGAGGTATCGCGATTTTCGGGATGGCCGACCTGATCGAGATGGAGGCTGCGCGCGAGTACACCGGTGCCGTCGTACGCCGGACCGACCGGGCGATGCGGATCCTCGCCGGTCTGCGCCGTCAAGCCATCGGCCAACAGACCGAGTTGGAGCGACGTAGTGGTGAGGTCAGGAGGGCGGTTGAGGCACTGCAGGCTGAGCAGGACCTGCTCGAGGACGCCCTGGCGGAGCTCAGGGAGGTAGAGGCAGGTCGGGCCGCCACCGTGTCCGAGGCCGAGGATCGCTTGGCCGACATCGAGGGCGAGCTATCGGCTGCGGAGCAGCATCGCCAGGGCTTGGAAGCCGATGCGGCCAGACTCGAAGCCGAACTCAGCAGCCGGAGACCTGCCGAGCAACTGGCTCAGCAAGAGGTGGCGACCACCTCGACCACCGTGGCGCCCGCGGACAACGGGTTGAGTTGGCCACTCTGGGGTCTGGTCACGTCTGGGTTCGGTTGGCGTTTCCACCCCATCTACGCCGATATGAGACTCCACACGGGAATCGATATCGACGGCTCCGCCGGCACCTCCATCCTCGCCGCCGGGAACGGGATCGTGATCATCGCCGGCCCCTATGGCGGCTATGGGAACACGGTGGCGATCGACCACGGCGACGGCCTGATCACCATCTACGCCCATCAGGAGACGATCTTCGTTGTGAACGGCGAGTGGGTTGCCCAGGGTGAGGTCATAGGAACGGTCGGCTGCACCGGGCTGTGCACCGGCCCCCACCTCCACTTCGAGACCCGAGTCTGGGGGGCGGCGACAGATCCCCTGAGCTGGTTGGGGGGCTGATCAAGACGGCGGACGGCAGACGATCCCCGGCGCCCGCACCGTGGGGAGGTGACCAGCCCCCTACGACCAACCCTGCGGCGTCGGGTACTCCCCCGGCCGGGAGGAGCGAGTCGTGGAGCGCTATCCCCGGCGGCGGACGTTGCTGAGTGCGCGCTCCATGTCGCGCTTCTCCTCGCGTTCCCTGATCGAGCGCCGCTTGTCGTAGGTCCGTTTTCCTCTGGCGAGACCCAATTCGATCTTGGCCTTCCCGCGGTCGAAATAAACGCGCATCGGGATCAGCGTCAGACCCATTTCGGCCAGCTTTCCGGCGAGACGGTCGATCTCACCGCGGTGGAGGAGCAGTTTCCGGGTCCGCTCCGGGTCGTGGCCGCCGCCTCTGCTGAAGGAGTAGGGAGCGATGTAGGCACCAACCAGCCATGCCTCGCCATCTCTGACGTGGGCGTAGCTGTCGGCGATGCTCGCCTTGCCGGCACGGAGGCTCTTCACCTCGGACCCCATGAGCGAGAGCCCCGCCTCAACCGACTCGAGAATCTCGTAGTCGAAGCGGGCGCGCTTGTTGGTGGCGATATTCCGGGTTGTCGGTTTCTTGACGGTCATGGACCCGTCAGTCTGGCACCCGGGCCGTTCAGCGAAGCTCTGCTTCCACTCCGAGCCGGCGGATGGTCGAGGTGGTGCGGGCGCGGGACGCCTCCAACTCGGAACTCAGCCAGTCGTATGACCCCGATTCGAGGGTGGCGGTGACCGGGAGCACCACGTACCCGCTGCGCTCCACTCTCGTGGGAAAGAACGCGGTGCGCCTGGCGTCCCACCAGTCCTCGGCACGTCGCGCCATCTCGATCTCGACGATCACGCCGTCCTGGGTCTCGTCGCAGCACTGGTTCGACACGAGATTGCCCAACCCGTAGACGACGTGCCGCTCGCTCACCCTCCCGATCGGCTGTACCACGTGGGCGTGATGGCCAACGATCAGGTCGATCGTGCCCGATCGCGAGCAGTCCCTGGGCCAGCGCCACCTGTGACGGAGTGGGATCGGCTTGGTACTCGACCCCCCAGTGCAGGCTCACCACGACGAGGTCGGCGCCCTCGGCCCTCGCCCGCCCGGCCTCGGCCAGGATGGCCGACTGATCGATCACGTTTGCCACCCACTCCTGACCAGAGGGCGGTGAAAGCCCATTGAGCCAATAGGTATAGGAGAGGTGCCCCACCATCACTTCACCCACCCGGTAGAGGCGCGGGTTGGCTGCCTCATCGGCGTTGCGTGCCGTGCCTGCGTGGCCGACACCGGCGGCATCGAGGATGTCGAGCGTTTCCGCCGCTCCCTGGACCCCCTGGTCGATCGAGTGGTTCGACGCGGTCGAACAGCCCTCGTAGCCGGCGTATGCGATTGCCTGCGCTACCTCACGAGGGGCGTTGAACAAGGGATACCCCGAGAGGTCCTGGTTGTCCGCCGAGAGGGGAACTTCGAGATGGCAAAGCGCCAGGTCGGCCGCCGAGATGATCGGGGCGATCCGCTCGAACATCGGCCGGAAGTCGTATGACTGTCCCGAGGCGTCTCCGAAGGCGGCGGCGCGATCCACCAAGGGAGAGTGGATGAGTATGTCGCCGGTGACGGCGAGGGTGAAGGAGGGACGCTCGGGAGGGCGAAGAGGGTCGAGACCCAACGCCCTCCCCAGGAATGAAGCCATCTGCCCGCGTGTCACCCACTCCAGGGGACAGAACAGCCGCAGATCGTCCGGGTCGCAGCCTTCGGTGATGCCGGCGGAGGCGACCCGATTGATGTCCTCCTCGAAGGTCGAGTGTTCGTCGTCACTGAATCGATCCTCGGTGCTGGGGTTCAGATCGAATCCCCGGTTTAGGAAGGCGGCCATCTGACCCCTGGTGACGTAATCGTCCGGGCAGAACAGACGCGGGTTGTCAGCGTCGCAGCCGCGGGTGATCCCGGCGGCTGCCACCCGATTGATGTCGTCCTCGAAGGTCGAGCCCTCGTCGTCGGCGAAGGTGTCTTTCGCTGTCGCAGGGAGTCTCAGCGACCGCCGCAGCAGCGCCGCCATCTGACCGCGGGTGATCGAATCAGCCGGGCAGGTGAAGTCGGAAAGCGGCGGGTTGCAGCCCCGGAGCACGTCGATGGCTGCCAACGCCTCGATGTAACCCTCATGGGTGGACCCGTCATCGTCGAAAAAGGTGCCGCCCGGCTCCATATCAGGGGCTGCGGCTTGCTGCGTCACGGGCACAGCGGCCAGAGTGGCGGCTAACAGGAAGGCCACCAATGGGGCAACCATCGCCGGGCGAAGTTAGCCGCGGCACGGGACGCGCCGGGGTTGTCGCAGCAGGAAGGTATTCTCAGGTTCGTTGGTTCAACCACGGGGGTGAACTGGATTCGACGTTGAGAGTTGAAGCGACGGAAGCGAGCCGAGGTCCCCGGAGTCCTCGTTAAAGAACCGGGATACACCAAGAAGTGCCGACGACAGTCTGGCCCTGGCTGCCTGAACAACGCAGCCCGTCCGCCCGGTGGGTGCCTACCCCGCCGGATCCGGGCGTCGTAACGTAGGCGGCTCCCCCGGGGATCCGGGACCTGGGGGCTGAGACAATTCCGGATAGGGAGGGTGGGTAACCCGCCGTCAGGGTCCACTTTCCCGAAAACGCTCCTGACGGCTGCGCTCGGAGATGCCGTCGCCGATGTCTCAGCGGACCGGGGTTCGACTCCCCGCACCTCCACTAACCAGGACGACATAATGCCTGTCGTGCTTCGTCCAGTGCCGTGAGGAAGTCACCTCGGGGGCTTACGATTTCTCGGTGACATCAGGTCCCGGGTTCGGGTCGGCGACTGGCTACGAGGAGCGACGCATCCAGGAGCTTCGGCGCTGGAAGCGCCGCGCCAATGGGTTCCTCCTCGGCGCCCTGGTGGTATTCGTGGTCAGCCACTTCTTCGGGTCCGATGGCGTGGTCAATGGCTTCGTGAAGGCGGCGTCGGAGGCCGCCCTGATCGGTGGGATCGCAGACTGGTTCGCAGTCACCGCGTTGTTCAGGCACCCGCTCGGCATCCCGATACCGCACACCGCGCTCATCCCGCGCAGCAAGGACGAGATCGGCCGGGGGCTGGCCGAGTTCGTCCAACAGAACTTCCTCGACCCGACCAATCTCCGCAACTGGCTTTCCGGCTCGGACATCGCCGGGCGGGTGGCCACGTGGCTCGAGACTCCAGAACACAGCGAGCGGGCGGCACGGCGCGGCGTCCAGGCCGCAGCCACCGCCGCCGAGTCCTTCGACGACGAAACGGTGGCGGGAGTGGTCACTCAGGCTGCTCTCGATTGGATCCGGCAGACGCCGGTCACCCCACTCATCTCGCTGGTGTTCGATGCCTGGCTCAAGGGTGGCCACACCCAGGAGTCGATCGAGGCAGCCCTCCGAGGGATGGACGTCGTCCTCGACGACAACCTGCCCTACTTCAAGGACAGCTTCGACCGCTCGGCCCCGTGGTGGATGCCGCAGTGGGCCGGGGATCTCGTCTTCGAGAGGATCATCGCTTCGGTTCGGATCCTCATCGACGACATCGTGGCGGACCCGAGCCACCCGGTGCGCGCCGACATCGAGCGGATGCTTGGCCGGGTTGCCGACGACCTGAGGAACTCAACCGACCTGGCGGCGCGGATCGAGGGATCGAAGCTGCGACTGCTCGACTCCCCGGAATGGTCGGCGGCCATCGAGTCGCAGTGGAAGGTGCTGCAAGAGGGCCTGGCCCGGGCCGCCGCTGAGCCCGGTTCCGAGTTGGAGCAGACTCTTGCCGAACTGATCCGGTGGTGGGCGCGGCGCGGTCCTGGACGACGCGCCGCTGCGGGCGAGAATCGACAATTGGATTGCCGAGACGACAGAGCGCCTCGCCCAGCAATGGGACGAAGAGGTCGTCGGGCTCATCGAGACCACTGTTGCCGGTTGGGATGCCACCGAGATCTCCCGTCGTCTCGAATTGCAATTGGGGCGAGACCTCCAATTCGTCCGTATCAACGGGACGATCGTCGGGGCGTTGGTTGGCATCGCCATCCATGCCCTGCTCCTCCTCACCGGCTAGGCCAAGCTTTGGCGTCATTAGACGCGCCACGACCGCGCCAGGTGACGCCAAAACGGAGTTTCAGCCCCCTCCCTGCTGGTCCTCCAGCAAGGAGAACCTCTCCAGTTCGACCCGCTCCAGCCGGATCCGGTTGGCGAACGTGGAGAAGGCGAGGTAGGCCGAGAGGCGATTGAGGCCTTGGGCCCACGGGGGCACGTAGCGAGGTTGGGCCAGAGTGCCGTCGTCGAACAGCGGTTGCAGGCTCACGACGTCTCCCAGGGTGAGCCTTCCGGCGAAGAGGTCGGGTATCAAACCGGGACGGTTGTCCGCAATCGCCTTGGTGAGAAAGGTGTGGACCAGAGCCAGTCCCTCCAGGTAGACGGCGTCTTTGGTGAAGGCGGCACCCCCGGCGGGGTCGCCTCCTCTGAGCACGCGCTGCGCCGACTGGTACGACTCCTCCAGGCTCTGACCGGCGTCGAGGAAGAATCGGAACAGGTCGACGAAGTCAGCGCCGTCGAGAGCCGCCTGCACTGCGTTTACCCGTAGGGCGATGCGGCGCAGCCGGTTCATGTCCATGGAATACGTGGCGAGCTCGGAGAAGGTGGCCAGTCCCTCCTGGGTCTTCGTTGTCCTCGGTGCGGAGAGCGCCATCGAGGTGAGCAGCGGCTGCTTCTTCCCGTTGAGCACCGTTGTGGTGTGGACGAATGCCTCGTGATTGGTCAGTTGGTCGAGGTCGTTGCGGCTGAACATGGCGCCGCCCCTGATCTTGACCTTCTTGCTTCCGGCTGCGGCCTTTGCGGCCATGTCGGGATCCACCACGACCTCGACGGCGTCATCGGTGAAGAAGTCCCCGAGGCGGGCAGACAACTCGGCAGCGAATTCCTCTGCGGGGATGTCGGCCACGGCCTCGTCTACGTCGCCGGTTCCGAGGATTTCGTCGGTCAGAGCCAACAGGCCGTCGGCCAGTATCAGAGCAGAGGTGCCTTGGCGCTCGTAGACATAGTCGGGGCGCCCATACAGTTCGACTGACCTCTCGGTGAAGGCGGGTGTCCCGATCGACTCCATCATCCGGGCGAGGGTGTGGTAGCAGCGGGCGGTGGCGTAGAGGAACTCGCCGAGCGGGTGTGAGCGATCGGTCTCGGCCATCACCGCCTCGAGTGACTCCTTCGACTCCGGGTGGGATGCCGGCTGCGCCTCCACCACGGGTGGGCGCGGGCGCCCAGCCCGCCAACCATCGAGGAAGCGGTCCCGCTCCTCCTCGGGCCATCTCAGGCGGTCGAGCAACCGAATCGGTCGGGCGGCTTCGACCAGATCGGCATCCAAGCGGGCAAGGTGTCTCTGGTCCGCTCTCCCATCGATCATCGGTGTCCTCTTCCTCAAGGGGGCTGAGTTTCCGGCCGACCCTATCCTCACTGATGGTGCGGTCGATCTACGAGACCGAGGACCTCGAGGCGGTCCGGGGACAGACGCGGCGCTTTGTCGAAGCCGAAGTCGTGCCCAATGGCGCGGATTGGGAGGAGGCGGGTCAGGTCCCGCGGCCGGTGCTCCTCGAGATGGGGAAGATCGGGTTCTTCGGTCTCCGTGTCCCCGAGGAGCACGGTGGCGTGGCGATGGGGCCCCTGGCATCCGTCGTCTTCGCCGAGGAACTGGGGCGGTCCACCTTCGGCGGGTTTGCCATCACCGTCCTCGTCCACACCGACCTGGCAACGCCGTATCTCCTCAACTTTGGCAGCGACGTCCAGATGAAGCGTTGGCTGCCGGGAATCCTCAGCGGCGAGACCCTGACCGCCATCGCCGTCACCGAGCCCGATGCAGGATCGGATGTGGCCGCGATGCGCACCAGGGCGAGGCGGGACGGCGACGGATTCGTGATCGACGGCACCAAGATGTTCATCACCAACGGGGCGACGGCCGACCTTGTGTTCGTGGCCGCCCGCACCGATCCCTCGGTCACGGGCTCGCGGGGGATCTCGATACTCGCCGTGGAGCGGGGAGCTACCGGGTTCTCCGTGGGGCGATCGCTCTCCAAGATGGGATGGCGCTCCTCGGACACGGCCGAGTTGGTGTTCGAGGAGTGCTGGGTCCCGGCGGACCAGTTGGTGGGTGAGCCGGAACGCGGCTTCTACCACGTCATGCACAACTTCCAGATGGAGCGGCTCGTCATCGGCGCCATGGCCATGGGCGAGGCTCAGAAGGCCATCGAGCTCACCGTCTCCCATCTCCGCCAGCGGCGAGCCTTCGGCGCTTCGTTGTGGGAGAAACAGGCGGTACGACACCGCCTCGCCATGCTCCAGGCCAAGGTCGAGGCGGGCCGTCAACTCGTGTACCACACCGGGTGGCTCCTGGGTCAGGGCGGCGACGCAGTCCGGCAGGTGTCGATGGTGAAGAGCTATTGCGGCGAGTTGGTCAACGAGGTGCTGGCGGCATGTGTCCAGTTCCACGGCGGCATGGGGTTCATCACCGAGACCACGGTGGAGCGAATGTACCGCGACGTGCGGATCCACACCATCGGGGGCGGCGCCACCGAGGTCATGCTCGAGGAGATCGCCAAGCGCGCCTGAGGCCAGACGCTCACTCGACCGGACGGACCCGCAGGTCGAGCGCCACCCAGAGCAGCTTGGCGTAGGGGTAGAACAGGATCGGGAAGACACCGTTGACCACCAGGGCGGTGATCAGAAGTGCGGTCCAAGGCACGTCGGGCCAAGTCGCCGCCACCATCCCGATGATGATCAATGCGAACAGGCCGAACGTTGCTGCGGTGTCAAGGGTCATGGCGCCGACCCAGTAGCCCTGCTCGCGCTCGAACTTGAGATCACAACTCGGGCAAGTCTCGACCATGTCCATCCATCGCCGGTAGACGGGGACAGCGCCACAGCGTGGACATCGGCGGGCAAACGCCCTTCCGATCATCCTGCCCAGACCCGGGCCTGCCATCACCAACCGATCGTAGGGATGCGGGCCGGCGTTACCGTGAGAGCGGTGGACGAGCAGTATCTCCGGGGACGGGTCGACTACGAAACAACGGGACTCGACGTCGCCGACCTCGATCCCGACCCGGTAGCCCAACTCATCGCATGGCTTCACGCCGCCCAGATAGGCGACCTACCAGAACCCAACACCATGATCGTCGCCTCGGCAACCGCCGACGGCCGCCCCTCGGCGAGGGCGGTCCTGCTCAAGGGTCTGGATCGAAGAGGACTGGTCTTCTACACGAGCTATCGCAGTCGAAAGGGCGGTGAACTGACTGAGAACCCACGCGCCGCGGCCTGTTTCGTGTGGCTCCAGCACCACCGTCAGGTGAGGGTGGAGGGAACCGTGGAGCGGGTTGAACAAGCCGAGTCGGACGCCTACTTCGGATCCCGGCCCCGCGGTGCCCAGATCGGAGCGGCCGCATCCTCCCAGAGCGAGGTGGTGGCCGACCGGAGCGCCCTGGATACCGCAGTGGACCGTCTCGCCGAGACGACCGATGGCGGCGAGGTCGAGCGACCGGAGTGGTGGGGGGGCTACCGGATCGTCCCCGAGGTTTTCGAGTTCTGGCAGGGGAGGAGAGATCGCCTCCACGACAGGTTCCGCTACAGGCTCGACTCCGGCGACTGGATCGTCGAGCGGCTGTGGCCGTGACCTCGCCCACCCCATGAAGCTCACCCGATCGCTGGTCGACGCGATGGTCGAGCACGCCCGCTCCTGGTACCCGGACGAGGCCTGTGGTCTTCTCGTCGGCGTGGACCGGGGCACGGTGGCGGCATTCCACCCATGCGCCAACATCGACGCCTCACCTTCGAGCTTCACCATCGATCCAACCGACCACTTCCGGGTGATGAAGGACGCCGACGGTTCCGGCCTGGAGATCACGGGCGTCTTCCATTCCCACACCCATAGCGCCCCCTATCCTTCCCCAACCGATCGCCGTCAGGCTGCCGACCCGGAATGGGTTCATCTCATACTCGGGTTGGCGAATTCCGCGGGACCCGAGTTGCGTGGCTGGTGGATCGAGGCCGGGAAGGTCACGGAGGAGCCCCTCGTTGTGGAGTGAACGATGAAGTCAACCGTTCGTGTACCAACGGTGCTGCGGTCACACACCGGTGGCGCCTCTGTCGTCGAGGCTGAGGGCGGCACTCTGGGAGCGCTGCTCTCCGATCTCGGCAACCGGCACCCGGGGATCACCGAGAGGATCCTTGACCCGGATGGCGGGTTGCACCGCTTCGTCAACGTCTTCGTGGGTGACGAGGACGTCCGTTATCTCGACGGCCTCGACACGCCGATCCCGGACGGGACCGAGGTCTCGATACTCCCGGCGGTGGCTGGTGGTTGATCCAATGGAGCCGGCATGTCCGCGGGAAGTGTCGACAGCCGGCCGGTTGGTGGCACTCCGCTGATCAGGCTGAAGCACGTCTCGCCGTCTCCGGCGGTCGAGATCTGGGCGAAACTCGAATGGCTCAACCCCACCGGATCGGTGAAAGACCGCGTCGCCGAGGCGATGGTGGAGCAGGCCAAGGCAGAGGGGCGACTCGGTCACGGGACCCGCGTGTTGGAGCCTTCTTCGGGCAACACGGGGATCGCGCTGGCAAGGATCGCCCGCAGGGACGGGTTCCATCTCACCGTCCTGGTTCCGGACAACGTCAGCACCGAGCGTCTCGACCTGCTCCGCGCCTGGGGA
This sequence comes from uncultured Actinomycetes bacterium, assembly GCA_963824995.1. Classification (GTDB taxonomy): domain Bacteria; phylum Actinomycetota; class Acidimicrobiia; order Spongiisociales; family DATADW01; genus DATADW01. Next base: position 279,169 of record CAWGRK010000002.1, read on the forward strand.
GCCGAAGTGGTTCTCACCCCGGGAGAGGAGGGCACCAACGGCTCGATCTCTCGGGCGGGAGACCTGGCCACCGAGACCGGCGATCTGATGCTGTTCCAATACGGCAACCCGGCCAACCCGAGAGCACACGAGTTGGGAACCGGTCCCGAGATCCTCACCGCCCTTACCCGTGTCGATGCCTTCGTTGCCGGGCTCGGGTCGGGTGGCACCCTGATGGGGGTCGGCACGGCATTGCGGCAGGTGCACCCGGAGGTGAAGATCGTCGCCGCCGAGCCGCCGGTGGGGGAGTCGGTGACCGGACTGCGCTCGCTCGACGACGGTTACATCCCACCGGTGTTCGATCCCGCCGCCATCGACGCCAAGATCTTGGTGCGCACCGAGGACGCCGTGGCCATGACCAGGCGGCTCCTCGCAGAGGAGGGTCTTTTCGCCGGTGTCTCCTCGGGGGCAGCTGCCCACGCCGCGGTCCGCTGGGCACAGCGGCTCGACGAGGGTGTGGTGGTGACCCTCTTTCCCGACTCCGGAGCCAAATACCTCAGCTCGAGACTGTGGAATGGCACCCTCGAGGAAGCCGTGGGCCGTCTGGGGACCCAACTCTATTTCTGAGGCAGGGAACCAACGGACCGGCGGGATGCGGTCCCTGGTGCGTTACCGTGATCCTCGTGCAGTTGACAATTCTCGGCAGCAATGGGACCTACTCGACGCCTGGCAGACCGGCATCCGGCTACCTGGTCCGTCAGGACGGCACCCAGATCTGGATGGACGCCGGACCGGGCACCTTCGCAGCGCTGCAGGCGGTAACCGACTTCGTTTCGCTCGACGCAGTGGTCTTGTCGCACGTCCATGCCGACCACTGCACCGACCTGATCGGCTTTTATCACGCGGTTCGCTATGGCGCCCGACGCCGGGAAGGCGTCCCCATCTACTGCCCGTCGGGTCTTCCCGACCGGTTGCTCCACTTCATGGGTGCCGGCGATGGCGACTTGGCGAACACGTGTGAGTTCGTCGTGGTCGGGGACGGAGACACGATCGAGGTGGGCGGGATCAAGATCCGTTTCGCCACCACCCAGCATCCGGTGCCGACCCTCGCCTCACGTCTGGAAAGTGACGGAAGGGTCCTGGCGTACTCGGCGGACACCGGCCCCGACGGGGATTGGCCCGCACTCGCCGAAGGCGCCGACCTGATGCTGGTCGAGGCCACCTACCAAGGGTCCCCGGACGACAAGCCGTGGGCCCACCACCTCACCGCAACGGAGGCGGGGGAGATCGCCAGGCGGGTCGGAGCGCGCAAGGCGGTTCTGACCCACATCTGGCCGACGCTCGACCCGGCCAGGTCGGTGTCCGAGGCGTCTGTCACCTTCGGTCGTGACGTGGACCTGGCGGTCCCCGGCGTCGAACTGGCGGTCTGAATGACCCGGGCGAGAGCCCTCGACGATCTTCGGTCGGTGAACATAACCCGGCGCTACACGGATATGACCGCCGGATCTGTGCTCATCGAGCTGGGCCGCACTTGGGTTCTGTGCACGGCCTCGGTGGATGCCGACATCCCCCGCTGGATGCGCGACAGCGGACGGGGATGGGTCACCGCCGAGTACGGGATGCTCCCCGGTTCGAGCGGAGAACGAATCCGGCGCGACTCCTACCAAGGGGGGCGGGCCCACGAGATCTCCCGCTTGATCGGGCGTTCGCTGCGCGCCGTGGTCCGTCTCGATGCGATCCCGGAGACGATGGTGCGGGTCGACTGCGATGTGCTCCAAGCCGACGGTGGCACGAGGACCGCTGCCATCACCGGTGCATGGGTGGCGCTCCACGACACCTTCACCGCCGCCGTCGAGCGGGGATCGATCACTGCGGTCCCGCTGATCGACCAGGTGGCGGCGGTCTCGGTCGGGATCGTTGATGGCCGCCCCATGCTCGACCTGGAGTACGAGGACGATGTCGCTGCCGACGTGGACATGAACGTGGTGATGACCGGTCGAGGCCTGCTGGTCGAGGTCCAGGGGACGGCGGAGGGCCAGCCCTTTCTCCGCAACGAGTTGGACGAGATGCTCGACCTCGCCCAAGGGGGGATCGAGACGCTCTGCGAGTTGCAGCGTCAAGCCATCGCCACGTGATCGACCGGCTGGTGGTGGCCACGAAGAACCCGGACAAGCTCGCCGAGATAGAGGCGGTCCTGGTCGACTCGGGGCTGGTGGCGGAGTTGGCCCGCGGTCTGCACTGGCCCGAGATCGAGGAGACCGAGCCGACCCTCGAGGGAAACGCCAGGCTCAAGGCTCGCACCGTCAGCGAACTGACCGAACTCCCCGCGCTGGGCGACGACACCGGTCTGGAGGTGACGGCGCTCGATGGCGCACCTGGAGTGCGCACCGCCCGCTTCTCCGGTCCCGGTGCCACCTACGCCTCCAACCGCGCCGCGCTGCTCTCCGCCCTCGACGGCGTGACGGACCGATCGGCCGTGTTCCGCACGGTGATGTGCGTCGCCTGGCCGGACGGTGGCGAACTGGTGGCTGCCGGCGAATTGGAGGGGGAGATCGCCCTAGAGGAGCGTGGCTCGGAGGGGTTCGGATACGACTCCGTTTTCGAAGTGGACGGCCGAACCTTGGCGGAGTGGGGTCACCAGGCCAAGCTCGGCTTCAGCCACCGCACCCGGGCGATACAGGCTCTGGCCGAAGCTCTCGCCGGGTCTGAGGGCTGACGATGGGAAGACGGGTCCCCCTCACAGGCACGGAGAAGGAGAGCCTCGTAGCCAGCCTGGAGCGGCACCGCGATGTCGTTTTGTGGAAGCTCGAAGGTGTCGATGACGCCCAACTGCGACAGCCTATGACACCCTCAGGCACGAGCATGCTCGGTTTGGTCAAGCACTTGGCGTCGGTGGAGTACGGCTGGTTCTGCGAGACGTTCGACAGGCCGGCGGATCCGATGCACTTCGATCCGGACGACCCCGACGCCGACTGGCGCATCGAAACCGACGAGACGGTCGAGGCGATCGTCGATTATTACGGGCGCGCCCGCAGCGCCGCCGACGCCGCTATTGCCGAAATGGAGGTCGATGACCTCGGTCGGGCATGGTTCGGGGACGCTGTGTCGATGCGGTGGGTACTGATCCATATGATCGAGGAGACTGCGCGCCACGCCGGTCACCTGGACATCATGCGCGAGTTGATCGACGGAGCGACTGGAGACCACCCGCCAAGCTGAATCAACCGGCTGAAGTGCGGGCGGTGGGAGTCGAACCCACATGGGCTCTCGCCCACCGGGTCCTAAGCCCGGCGCGTCTGCCGTTCCGCCACGCCCGCAAGTAAGAGAGTTGTGAGCCGCCCGGGATTTGAACCCGGAACCTATTGATTAAGAGTCAATTGCTCTGCCAGTTGAGCTAGCGGCCCGACGAGATTCTAGAGCGACGAGTCCAATGCCGCTGCTAGTCCGTCGATCCACCCCATCGTCTTGTGGAAGCCGTTCCCGCTCTTGGACACCCTCAACCGACAAATCCCATGTTGGAGATGGTTCTTGCGATGACCGGTACCGGCAGGCTTGACGTAGGTCTTGTCGAACCGGAGACCACAGAGGCCCAGCGTCGAGGTCCAGTGGCGTCGGGCGTCCTCGTCGTCGTTGCCCTCGTGCAGATGCAAGGCGCCGACGAACTCTGCTTGCTCATTGTGAAATCGGCGTACCCACGCCACGAAGGCCCGCAATACCACAGGATCTGTGTTCACCAAAGCGAGGCGACGTGTCGACTTGTCTCCCTCGGCCCAATAGAGAACGGTCCCGATCAGCCACAAGGGGTCGCCGAGCAACTCCGTCACCTCAAGACGTGCATTCCCGCGGATGTAGTCGACCTCTTGCCGTCTCTTCCGCTGCGTGTCAATCGGAATCCCGGTTCTCACTCCCGCCGGGCGGCGCTCTCTGATCGCTTCGATCTGCTCGGCCGATAAGCGGATCGGTGAGCACCAGTACGACAGGGTGCCCTTGCCCACAGGTATCACTTCCATGATCTCGCCGTAGGTCCAGCCGAGGCGGCGGAGCGACCGTCCCACTTCGGAGCGCTCCCAGCGGGAGAGGCGGTCCCATCGGGCGATCGCCTCCAGCAACTCCTCGACGGGCTCCGGTCTCACTAGGGCAACGTAAAGCTCAGGTGTGACAGGGAACTCAGGTCCAAGGTTTTGGTCGGGATGGCCGGATTCGAACCGGCGACCTCGGCGTCCCAAACGCCACGCGCTGCCAAACTGCGCCACATCCCGAGTCGTAATCCAGCCTACCGGGGCATCGATCATGCCTTGATCGGTTTGGCTGTCAACCCATGGTTGACCGACCGCTGCATACCCCGCACTATCCTGGGTGGGCCGTCTTGCGGGTGTAGCTCAATGGTAGAGCCCCAGCCTTCCAAGCTGGTGGTGAGGGTTCGATTCCCTTCACCCGCTCCGCGGGTCGGGGAACGGAGCGCGAGGATCGGCCCCCGTAGCTCAGAGGACAGAGCAGGAGCCTTCTAAGCTCTTAGTCGGGGGTTCGAATCCTCCCGGGGGCGCCGACCCGATTGGTCCCGCATCGGTGGGACAGCCATGGTGACCGTAGCTCAGGTGGTTAGAGCGCCAGGTTGTGGCCCTGGAGGTCGGGGGTTCAAGTCCCCTCGGTCACCCCAGCCGCCTTCGTGGCGCGCCCGCGCCGCAATTGGTCGGCGCCCGACCATCCAAGGAGCCGATCTGTGAACACGACGCTGAGCGACGCCGGGCCGTTCGAGAAGATCCTCACCCTCCGGTTGGAGGAGAGCGAGCTGGCGGACGCCGAGGAGCAGGCTGCGCGCCGGCTTTCCAGGGAAATCCGCATCAAGGGGTTCCGGCCGGGCAAGGCGCCGCGCCGCATCGTCGAGGCCACGGTCGGACCGGATCGTCTGAGGAGCGAGGCGATAGACGACCTGCTCCCAACTGCGGTGGACGAGGCGCTCAAAGAGACGGACTTAGCGCCCGCGGTGACGCCGTCGGTGGAAGCGATGCGCACCATCGACGAAGGAGTCGAGGTGGACGTAAGAGTGACCGTCTGGCCCGAGACCGACCAGGTGCCCGACTACATGGATCGGCGCATCGAGATCGAGTCGCCGGTGGTGGACGACGAGCGGGTGGAAGAGCAGATCACCCAGGTGCGGAGGCAATTCGCAGAACTCGAGACCGTCACCCGCCAGGCCCAGGACGGAGACTTCGTTTCCGTGGACATCGCGGCGAGCGCGGGAAGCGTGGAGGTGCCCGAGGCCACAGCTAGCGACCTGCTCTATGAACTCGGCTCGGGCACGTTTGTCCAAGGCCTCGACGACATCCTCCCCGGCAAGGGCGCCGGTGAGATTCTCAATTTCGTCGGACCGCTGCCCACCGGGTTTGGCGAGCGCGCCGGCGAAGAAGTCGACTTCCGCGTGCTCATCAAGGAAGTGAGACGGGTCAAGCTCCCCGACCTTGAAGATGACTGGGTTGCCGAGGTCACAGAGTTCGACACTGTTGACGAGCTCAGGTCCAACCTGAGGACACGGCTCGAGGCGATGGGGCGGTCCACGGCCCGGATGGAGCTTCGCAACAAGCTGCTCGACGAGCTGGTCGGCGATTTCGATCTCGAGTTGCCGCAGGCGATCGTCAACGCCCAGATGGAGTCCCAGTTGCACCGCTTCGCCCACCGGTTGGAAGCGCAGGGGGTGACCCTCGCCGACTACATGCAGGTCACCGGGCTCGATCGAGAGGCCTTCACCGACGATCTGCGCAACCAGGCCGAGCGCTCGATCCGGATCGACATCCTGCTCGACGCCGTGGCCGCCGACGCCGAGTTGGCGGTATCGGAGGAGGAGTTGGAAGAGGCGAGCCAGGCGATGGCCACGGGTTCCGAGGACCCCGAAGCGGTGCGTGCTGCCCTAGCCGACAGTGCCCGGAGCAAGGCCCTCAGGAGTGATATCCTGCGAAGGAAGGCACTGGAGCGGCTCGAGGCCGGTGCTCTCCCCGTCGACCAGGCGGGCACGGTCCTCGACCTGTCCCCGATATCGCTACCCGATGAAGAACCTGAAGTCGGGTTCGCAACCGACGAAGCGGGGGACGAGGACGACGAGCCCAGCGATGGGGCCCCAGATGACGAGGCACCAGATATTGAGGCACCAGATATTGAGGCAACTGACCAGGCCAGTAACCAGGAAGGCAACGATGGGGCCGATCAGCCCGATGAGGAGACCAGCGCTCCTGCCGGCCCCCCAGAGGAGCAGCGATGAAGCTTGAGAGCTATCTCGTCCCCACCGTCGTCGAGCAGACCTCGCGCGGTGAACGGGCATTCGACATCTACAGCAGGCTGCTCAAGGACAGGATCATCTTCCTTGGCACCCCGATCGACGATACGGTTGCCAACCTGATCATGGCGCAGCTGCTCCACCTCGAGTCCGAGGACCCCGACAAGGACGTCTTCATCTACATCAACTCGCCGGGTGGCTCGATCACCTCGCTCTTCGCCATTTACGACACGATGCAGTACATCAAGCCCGACGTGAACACTGTCTGCATGGGCATGGCGGCGTCGGCGGCCGCGGTCATCCTGGCCGGCGGTGCCGAGGGCAAGAGGTTCGGCCTCCCCCACGCCAGGGTCATGCTCCACCAGCCGTCGGGCGGCGCCCAGGGGCAGGCGACCGACATCGAGATCCAGGCCCGGCTGATCATGCACATGCGCGAGCAGATCAACCGGATCCTCGCCCAGCACACCGGGCAGACCTACGAGAAGGTGGCAATCGACACCGAGCGGGACTTCTGGATGACCTCGGACGAGGCCAAGGACTACGGTCTGGTGGACGCCATCCTCACCCGGCGAGAACTGGCCGCGGTGGCGGCCGGGGCGTAGGGAGGACGGATGGCGAAGTTCGGCGACGGCGGCGATCTCCTCAAGTGCAGCTTCTGCGGTAAGTCGCAGAAGCAGGTCAAGAAGCTCATCGCCGGGCCCGGCGTCTACATCTGCGACGAGTGCATCGATCTCTGCAACGAGATCATCGAAGAGGAATTCTCCGCCTCCGAGGAGGTCAGCTTCTCCGAGCTGCCCAAGCCCAGGGAGATCTACGACTTCCTCGAGAGCTACGTGGTCGGCCAGGAGCGGGCCAAGAAGGTCCTCTCCGTCGCCGTCTACAACCATTACAAGAGGGTCCGTGCCGGTCAACACGGCCGTGACGACGTTGAACTGCAGAAGTCGAACATCCTCCTCATCGGTCCCACCGGCTGCGGCAAGACGCTGCTGGCGCAGACCCTCGCCCGTCAGCTCAACGTCCCGTTCGCCCTCGCCGACGCCACCGCCCTCACCGAGGCGGGTTACGTGGGCGAGGACGTCGAGAACATCCTGCTCAAGCTGATCCAGGCGGCGGACTACGACGTCAAGAAGGCGGAGCAGGGCATCGTCTACATCGACGAGATAGACAAGATCGCCCGCAAGGCCGAGAACCCGTCGATCACCCGGGACGTATCCGGGGAGGGTGTGCAGCAGGCGCTCCTCAAGATCCTCGAAGGGACGGTGGCGTCGGTCCCGCCGCAAGGTGGCCGCAAGCACCCCCACCAGGAATTCATCCAGATCGACACCACCAACGTCCTCTTCATCTGCGGCGGCGCATTCGCCGGGTTGGAAGAGGTGATCGGGTCGCGCATCGGGAAGAAGGCAGATCGGGTTCGGCGCCGACATCCGTTCCCGCAGGGAGCAGCGGTCCGGAGACGTGCTCTCCCAGGTGCTCCCCGAGGATCTGATGAAATACGGGTTGATCCCCGAGTTCATCGGGCGTCTCCCCGTCATCGCCACCGTGGACGACTTGGACCGCGACGCCCTGTTGCGGATCCTGATCGAACCGAAGAACGCCCTGATCCGCCAGTACGCCCGGATCTTCGAGCTCGACGGGGTCGAGTTGAGCTTTACCGCCGACGCCATGGAGGCGGTTGCCGACCAGGCGTTACTCCGGGGGACCGGGGCGAGGGGTCTGCGGGCCATCCTCGAGGAGGTCCTCCTCGGGACGATGTACGACCTGCCATCGCGCACCGACATCGCCGGGGTGGAGATCGACGGCGACGTGGTGCGTGAGAAGGTCAACCCGACCCTGGTGCCTCACCCCACGATCGAAGAACCCCGGGAACGCTCCGCCTGAAGCGCGGGTAATCGAGCCCCCTACAAGATCCTCGGCCATTGGGCGTCCGTCTGCCGACTGCCGTCTGCCGTCACTGACCGGTACCATCGCCCGCCCGCTAGGCAGTCTTCGGCGAGAGGAGCATCCCACGGACTACCAGGAAGCGGTGGAGTACCTGGACCGCCACGTCCAACTCGGTGTCAAGCCCGGTCTGGAGAGGATGCGAGGCATCCTGGAGTTGATGGGGAACCCGGAACGGGCCTACCCCATCGTCCACATCACCGGGACCAACGGCAAGACGACCACGGCGCGCATGGTCAGCGCGCTGGTGGCGGCACACGGGCTCTCCGCTGGGACGTTCGTGTCACCGCACCTGCAGCGGGTCGAGGAGCGCTTGTCGCGTCATCTCCTGGTAGCCACTTCCGACGAGTTCGCGGAAGCGATCACGGATGTCGCCGCATTCGTCGAGGTGTGGACCGCCCAGGGAGGTGAGGAACCGACCTACTTCGAACTCACCGCTCTCGCCGCCTTCTCGTGGTTCGCCACCGAGGCGGTGGATGTCGGGGTGATCGAGGTGGGTCTGGGGGGCAGGCTCGACGCCACCAACGCAGCCGACGGCGTCGTCGCCGTGGTCACCGGGGTCGCCAGGGAACACACCGAGTACCTGGGCGACACCATCGAGGAGATCACCACCGAGAAGGTTGCCATAGCCAAATCGGGGGCGGTCCTCGTCACCGGGCCGATCCCACCCGAAGCAGAGAGCGTCGCCGCTTCCCGCGCCATGGAGATCGACATCCCGCACCGGCGTTACGGCAACGACTTCCAGGTCGCGGACGCACAACTCGCCGTCGGTGGCTGGCTGGTCGACGTCGAAGGGGTTTACGACACCTATCCCGAGATCTTCCTTCCGCTCCACGGCAGACACCAGACGGTGAACTTCGCAATTGCCGTCGTCGCCGTCGAAGAGTTGTTGGGCAGGCCGCTATCAGTCGATGCCGTCCGCCGAGGTGCGGCCGGCATCACCTCACCCGGGCGGCTCGAAGTGGTGCGGCGACGTCCTCTCGTCTTGATCGACGGCTCCCACAATGAGCAGGGGTTCGACGCACTCGAGCAGACGCTCGCCGAGGAGTTCGGCCCGCGCTCCTGGGTGCTGGTCATGGGTGTCATGGGGGACAAGGATCGGGAGGCGATGGTCCGCCGACTCGATCCGCAGCTGTTCTCCTCGGTGATCGCCACTTCCGCTCGAGGAGCCCGGCCCGTAATTCCCGAAGAGCTGGCTCGGTCGATCAGGTCGGTGTGGGGCGATGCCGTGCCCATCGAGACAATCGAGCGTTCGGATGGGGCGATCCTCCGTGCCCTCGAACTGGCCGGCACCGATGGCTCGGTGGTGGTCGCCGGCTCGCTCTATCTCGCCGGTGAGGTCCGGGAGACGCTGGGCATCCGCCAAGAGGGGATGGCCCTGGAGCGGTCCTACCATCCCGCCGCCCTAGCGGAGGAGTGAGGTGGCCGAGGAACGCACTTTCATCATGGTCAAGCCCGACGGTGTGGCGCGCGGATTGGTCGGCGAGGTCATCGGGCGGCTGGAGCGAAAGGGCCTCAGCCTCCGCCAGATCAGGATGTTGGTGATCGACGAGGAGATGGCGGGCCGTCACTACGCCGAACACACCGAGAAGCCATTCTTTCCGGATCTGATCGAGTTCATCACCAGCGGGCCGGTGGTGGCCATGGAATGGCGCGGCGAATCGGCGGTGAGCGTCGCCCGCACCCTCATGGGGGCGACCGATCCCCGCGCGGCCACACCGGGGACTCTGCGGGGAGACTTCGGGTTGATCGTCACCGAGAACATCGTTCACGGCTCGGACTCTCCGGAAAGCGCGCAGAGAGAACTCGCTCTGTTCTTCGGGAGCTAGCTGAGGCGGCAGACGGCAGCCGAGCCGATTCCCAACACTGGTGTCAATACTCGCCCCCCTCCCCGGCGGGCGGGCTGAGGCCGGTGGCTATGCTGGCCCAACCTCGACCGGGATGCCGTCATGCCGGATTCTCTTTTCTCCATCGGCCAGGACATGGCCATCGACCTCGGGACCGCCAACACCCTGGTGTACGTACGCAACCAGGGGATAGTGCTCAACGAGCCGTCGGTGGTCGCCATAAACACGCGCAACAACCGCGCCCTCGCCGTGGGTATGGAGGCGAAGCGGATGATCGGGCGTACCCCCGCCTACATCCAGGCGATACGGCCGCTGCGCGACGGGGTGATCGCTGACTTCGACATCACCGAGAAGATGCTTCGCTACTTCATCCAGAAGGTGCACCGCAGGCGGTTCGCCCGCCCCCGGATCGTGATCTGCGTGCCATCGGGGATAACGCCGGTTGAGCGGCGAGCCGTCGAGGAGGCCGCCTATCACGCAGGTGCCCGCCGCGCCTACACCATCGAGGAGCCGATGGCGGCCGCCATCGGGTCGGGACTGCCGATTCACGAGCCGGCGGGGAGCATGGTGGTGGATATCGGCGGTGGGACCACCGAGGTGGCGGTGATCTCGCTCGGTGGCATCGTCGTTTCCCGCTCGATCAGGGTCGCCGGCGACGAGATGGACGAGGCGATCATCGAGTGGGTCAAGAAGGAGCACAACCTCTTGCTGGGGGAACGCACCGCCGAGCAGCTCAAGATGGCGATCGGCTCCGGCTACCCCTACCCGGACGAACCATCCGCCGAGGTGCGGGGCCGCGACCTCATAAGCGGGCTCCCCAAGACGGTCGTGCTCCACTCGAGCGAGCTGCGCGAGTCGATCGAGGAGCCGGTGGCGGCCATCGTCGACGCAGTGAAGTACACGCTCGACAAGACACCACCCGAGCTGGCCGCCGACATCATGGAGCGAGGAATCGTCCTAACCGGCGGCGGCGCCATGCTGCGCGGGCTGGACGAGCGGATCGCATACGAGACCAGCATGCCCATCATCACCGCAAACCGCCCGCTCCAGTCGGTGGTTGTGGGCTCGGGCAAGTGTCTCGAGGAGTTCGATGTCCTCCAAGGGGTGCTGGTCTCCTCCAGCCGGCCCTGACCTCCTGATGTCGTTGTCCGAGTCGCCGGGAGCAGACCGGTGAGGGAACTCCGACGCGGCGGCCGCCGCACACTGGTAACCACCGTGGCGCTGGTAGTGGTGTCATTCGTGCTCATGACCTTCGACCTGCGCGCCTCGGGCGAGGGGGTCGGGGGCACCCTCCGCACCGGCGCCCAGGCGGTGTTCTCGCCGGTGCAGGGGCTGCTCGGCAGGGCCATCGCCCCGGTGGTCGACGTTGTAGACGGCATGGCCAATCTCGCCGGCTTGCGCGAGGAGAACGCCCTGCTCCGCGCCGAGCTCCAGGAGATGCGGACGCGGGTGGCCCGGGTCGACGAATTGGAAGCCCAGGTCGCACTGCTCCAGCAGGCTCAGGACCTCGAACTGGACCGCGAGGACATCACCCGCGTAACCGCCAACGTCCTCGGTGGGAGCGACCCGCTCGATCTGAGCTTCTCGATCGACCGCGGCACCGCCGATGGCGTGCTCGTTGGCAACCCGGTGATCGATCCCGCAGGGAACGTCGTCGGGGTGGTCACCGACGTGTTCGAAGGCGGGGCCCGGGTGCTCCCGATGGTGGCACCCACCGAGGCGGTTGGGGTCACCATTGGGGCGCAGACCGGCGTTGTCATCGGGAGCGGGAACCCCAATCGGATGGACTTGGAGATCCTCGAGGCGATCGGCCCGCTCGGAGAAGGCGACGTCGTCGTCACCGGGAACACCACCAGCTATCCGGCCGGCCTCCCCGTGGGTACGGTGGTGGGTGCTGCCACCCCGGAGGCTGCATATCTGACAACTCAGGTGAAACCGCTGGCCGATGTGACCCGTCTGCGCGTCGTTCTTGTCCTTGGCTGGCCGCTGCCCGGCGAGCCCGGTGTGACCGCCTCGACCACCGAAGGCGGAACCTCTGGGACCGATGACACCACCGACACGACGGTGAGCGGCGGATGATCCTCAGATCGCGGATCCTGCTTGCGTTGGCTGCGGTGCTGGTGTCGGTGCTCATCCAGACCACGCTGTTCCGCGAGGTCCGGCCTCTCGGCGTGGCGCCCGACCTGGTTCTGCTGACGGTGATCGCCGCCGCTCGCTGGCTCGACCCCCAGCCGGCGGTGCTCCTCGGGTTCACCGGGGGCATCGTGGTCGACCTTCTGGGTGCCCAGGTCCTCGGTTTGCGGGCGCTCGCCTATACGGTCGTCGCCTACCTCACCGTGCGTCTCCGCGACCGGATGGAGGTCAATGTCCTCACCTGTGGCGCCATCCTCGTAGGGCTGGTAGCGGTTGGCGTGCTCATCATCGGGGTTGTCGGTACCCTGGTCCAGGAGCAAACCGTGACCAGTCCTGGATTTGCCCGCGCCCTTCTTCTCGTTCCCCTTTACGACCTCGTGCTGGGGATTGCGGTGCTGCCCTTGATGACCCGCCTCCTCCGGCTCAGCGAGCGGGAGAAGGCGCTGCTGTGACCCGGAACCCGACGGACCCTCTCTCGTGGTGACCCCGAGCGCCGAAGAGACGCGGCCCCGTTCCTCCCGTCCCGGGTGGCGGTTGGTGATGCTCACCGGGATGTTCCTGATCCTGTTCTTCCTTCTGTTCACCCGTCTCTGGTTCATCCAGGTGGCGGCGGGGAAGACGTACCAGACGCAGGCGAGCCGTCAGACGGTGTACCAGGTCTCCACCCAGGCGCCGAGGGGCGAGATACGCGATCGGGAGGGCCGGCTGCTCGCCACTTCACGCTTCGTCCCGGCGATCCTGGTGGACCGCAAGCAGCTTCCGACCGACCTCGTCGAGGACGTGCAACAGCAGCTCTCGACCATGCTCGACATTCCGCCCGGCGAGATCGCCGACGCATTCGAGACGGGCGGACCGCGGATCACCATCGCCGAGGTGGATGCCGAGACCGCCTACCGGGTGATGGAGCGCCGTCGTCAGCTTCCCGGGGTGGTGGTCGAGTTGGTGCCCGCCCGTGTCTACCCCGAGGGCGATGTGCTCGCCCATGTCCTCGGTCACATCGGACGGCCCAGCGAGGAGGACGTCGCCGAGCGCCCCGAAATCGACCCCAATGTGATCATCGGGAAGGCAGGGGTGGAGCGGACCTATGACGAGTTCCTCCAGGGAGACCCCGGGACCGTCTCATACCGGATCAACGCCAGGAACCAGGTGATCCGCGAGCTCCGCGAGATCCCACCCACACAGGGCGACACCATCTACCTCACTATCGACCTCGAGGTACAGCGCGAGCTCGAGGAGGTGCTCGAGGGTGTCATCGAGCTCTCCAACGAGGTCAAGGCGACCGATGAGGACGAGATCTTCCTCCACACCACCGAGCGCGCCGCCGGCATGGTCCTCGACCCGAAGACGGGTGAGGTCATCGCCATGGCCTCGTACCCCGACTTCGATCCATCGGTGTTCGTCGGGGGACTCAGCCAGACCGAGTTCGAAAGCCTCAACGAGAGCCAGGCGTTCAACAACCTCGTCATCCAGGGCGAGTACGCCCCTGCCTCCACCTTCAAGGCTGTTGGCTACGTCACCGCCCTAGAGGAGCAGATGTGGCCCGAGGACATCACCGTTCCCGGCCCCGAGGGAACCGTCGAGTGCGACGGGAGGATCGAGTTCCCCTTCGGAGACGGCAGCCAAGAGGTCCTCTACGACTGGTACCACCCAGAGGACTACGGATCGCTCGACCTGCACACCTCGCTTGCCCGTTCCTGCAACATCTACTTCTGGAAGGTGGCGCTCCGGATCTGGCGTGACTACCAGGGCACCGAGCGGGAGAACTTGTTGCAGAACTGGGCCCGGCAGATGGGGTTCGGCTCCACCAGCGGGATCGACCTCCCCTTCGAGCACGACGGCCTGGTGCCCGACCGCGCCCTCTTCGAGGATCTCGCCGCCGAGGGTGTCATCCGCAACACCGGATGGCAGGGGGGCGACCTGATGAACATGGCGGTCGGCCAGGGCTTCATGCTGTCAACGCCGCTGCAACTGGCCAACGCTTACGCCTCGATCGTCAACGGCGGTGTGGTGTGGAAGCCCCACGTCGTCCAGTCGGTCCGCGACGCCTCTGGTACCGAGGTGCTCTCCAACGACGCCGAGGTGGTCCGCCGCCTCGACATCGACCCCGCCACCATTTCGATGTTCCGTCAGGACCTCACCCTCATCCCGTCGATCGGGACAGCCCAGGGAGCATTTGCCGACTTCGGTCCCGGGTTGGAGCAGGTGGGGGGCAAGACCGGGACGACCAAGGGAACCGACACCCGGGACCCGACGGCGCTATTCGTCGGTGTTGCTCCGGTTGACGACCCCCGCTACGTGGTGGTGGTGGTGGTCGAGGAGGGGGGCAACGGAGGAAGAGTGGCTGCGCCGGGTGTCCGTCGTATCCTCCAGTCGCTGATGGGGAACACCCCCACCGAACTCGTACCTGGCGAGGAGTCGGACTGATGGCGACACTTGCTCGCTCTCAGGCGGTGGTGGTCACAGAGCGGCGCCGCCCCGGACCCGACCTCTTCCTCACTGCGGCGATGGTGGTGCTGAGCGGGCTCGGCCTGCTGATGGTGTACACCGCATCACGCCCACTGCTGGCATTGCAGGGAGACGATCCCCAGGGTCTGGTGCGCCGACAACTCATCTTCGTCGGGATCGGTCTGGTCTGTTTCGTGGTCTCCTCGCTGATCGACTACCGGCTGCTCAAGACGCTGGTGCCCGCCGGTTACATAATCTCGGTCCTGGCGCTGGTGGGGGTGCTTTTCACCCGTCCGGTCAATGGCGCCCGGTCTTGGTTCCAGCTTGGCTTCGTCCAGATCCAGCCATCCGAGATCGGCAAGGTGGCGCTCATCCTCACCCTCGCCGCAGTGCTCGCCCCGGCCCACAGCCGCGGTCTGTCGTGGCGCCGGCTGCTGCTCGCCGTGGTGCTCGCCGCAATCCCCATGGCACTGATCTTCCGCCAGCCCGACTTCGGCACGATGGTGGTCTGGGGGTTCATCGCGCTGATCATGCTGTACGCCGGTGGGGCGAGCATGCGCCAATTCCTCCTGTTGACGGCATCCGCCATCGCCGGGGGTTGGGCGCTGTTCCAGGCGAAGGTGCTCGCCGACTATCAGATAACCCGCCTCACCAGCTTCCTCGACCCGACCGCAGATCCTCAACAGGCAGGTTGGAACCGACTCCAGTCGGAGTTGGCGATCGGTAGCGGCGATTTGTTCGGCAAGGGTTTGTTCCACGGCACCCAGACCGAGTTGAGCTATGTCCCAGCCCAGCCGACCGACTTCATCTTCACCGCGGTGGGGGAGCAGCTTGGATTCGTCGGAGCCGGATTGGTCCTGGTTCTGTTCCTGGTGATCGTGTGGCGTCTGCTGGTGATCGCGGCGAGGGCACGCGACGCATTCGGCGGGTTGATCGCAGTCGGGGTCGCCGCCTTCATCGTGGTCCACACCTTCGTCAATGTCGGCATGACCATCGGGATCATGCCGGTGACCGGGCTGCCCCTCCCGTTCATGAGCTACGGCGGGTCGTTCTATATCACCACCGCCATCGCCCTCGGTCTGGCGCACTCGGTGTGGCGGCGCAGGACCCCGGTGCCGGGGAACCGCTTCCTCGACTGAAGCTCGCCGGGAGCGACCGGTTACGCTCCCCGGCTGTGCGGCGACGTGACGACATCGGCTGGGTCGAGGTGATCTGCGGGCCGATGTTCTCCGGGAAGAGCGAGGAGCTCATCCGGCGGATCACCCGCTCGATGATCGCTCGGATCCCGGTCCAGACCTTCAAGCCGGCGGTGGACGACCGCTATGCCGAGGCGAGGCTGGTCTCGCATAGCCACCTGGAGGTCGAGGCGCAGCCGGTGGGGGATTCCGACGAACTGCTCGGCTCGATCGAGGATGACACCGAGATCATCGGGATAGATGAGGGTCAGTTCTTCGATGATGGGCTCATCGAGGTGTGCGAGGGATTGGCGCTCGGTGGCAAGCAGGTCATCGTCGCCGGACTCGACCTCGATTACCTGGGTCGGCCCTTCCATCCCATCCCCGGGCTATCCACCCGGGCCGAGTACGTCACCAAGATGCTGGCTGTTTGCCACCGTTGCGGCGCCCCGGCGGCGTTCACCCAGCGGATCGTCGAGTCCGATGACCTGGTGGTGCTCGGTGCCACCGATGCATACGAGGCCCGCTGCCGGCGGTGCTACCGCCCGGGTGAGCCCTCCCAGCAGGCTCTCGCTCTCGGAAGGTGAGTTCACCCCGTCGAGTCAACCCCAGGGCTGGGGAGTACCGCCCCGGTAGCTGCCAAACCTGGGTTGGCGCCGGGGGGCAGCCTTCCGCTGCTACCCTCCACCCATCACTCGGGGTCCATCTGGCCCCGGTCACCAGGTCGTTCGAGCCATCGGAGCTAGCGGTGAGCGATTCCCGCGACGGACGCCCGGCCTTCTCACCGCCGGGCCATCCAATTGAGGGCTTTGCTGCTGTGCTCCGCCGGCCTGACCCCATAGAGATCACCGGCCCAGTTGCCGCCCGAAGACCCCTTCAACGGATCGGGCCGCGCCACGCCGGGAGAGGAGAACTACCAGATGCCGTGGTTTCGGAAGAAGTCCGCCGAGGTCATCCGCAAGGGTGTTGGCAACGACACGGTGGTCGAAGAGCGCACCACCCGGATGGTCTCTGGCGAGTTGGTCGAAGTGCGCCGGGTGCGCGATCTTCGTCCTTCGGTCCCTGCCCCAGAGCAGAAGCCGAGCGCACCGCGCCGCACCTCCCGTAGTAACGGGCCCCGGCTTCGGCCGGTAGAAGATGAGATCATCATCCCGCCGGAAACGGCGCGCAAGCAGATGCTGGTCCGCACCATGCCCCAGCAGACCCAGATCGTGGTGCTCGAGGGACCTTCGCTTGTCGAGCATTACGTCGCCCAGTCCGGTACCGCCTCACTGGTGGGCAACGTCTACCTGGGGAGGGTCAAGAACGTCCTTCCCGGCATGGAAGCGGCATTCGTGGATTTCGGCGCCAGCAAGAACGGCGTGGTCTACGCCGATGACATCGCATACGACCGCTCGGTTCATGGCCGCAAGCACCCCCGCATCGAGGACGTGCTCCATGAAGGCGACGAGGTCCTGGTGCAGGTGGTGCGCGATGCGATGGGGGCGAAGGGTGCCCGCCTCACCAACCAGCCTTCGATCCCCGGGCGCTTCCTGGTCCTCGTCCCCGACAGCGATGCCCAGGGGATAAGCCGCCGGCTACCCGACGAGGAGAGGACCCGGCTGCGGGCCTTGGTGGACGAGGTGAAGCCCGACGATATGGGTGTCATCGTCCGAACCGCCGCCGAGGGAGCCAGCCGGAGCGACATCGACGAGGACGTTTCCCGACTGGTCGGCACATGGCAGAAGATCCGGGATGCGGCCGACGCCGGCGGGGCTCCGCGGTCTGCTCTACGAGGAGCCCGAACTGCTTATCCGTGTGATACGCGAGCAGTTCACCCCCGATTTTCGCCGTCTGGTGCTCGACGACGCCAAGGCGCACGAGGCGGTGGCGGACTACCTGCGGGCCACCACGCCCGAACTGCTGCCGAGGGTGCAGCTCTACAACGACCCGATGCCGCTCTTCGAGCGTTATCACGTCGAGGATCAGCTGCGCAAGGCGCTCGATCGTCGGGTCTATCTACCGTCGGGCGGGCATCTCGTCATCGACCGGACCGAGGCGCTGACGGTCATCGACGTCAATACCGGCAAGTTCGTCGGTACCTCGAGCCTCGAGGAGACGGTCCTACAGAACAACCTGGAAGCGGCGGAGGAGATCGGTCGTCAGCTCCGGCTGCGCGACATCGGCGGGATCATCGTCATCGACTTCATCGACATGGAGAGCGAGTCAAACCGCAGATCTGTGCTCCGCCGGTTGCGGGAGACGTTGGCCAAGGACCGCACCCGCACCCAGGTGTTCGATGTCTCCAACCTCGGTCTGGTCGAGATGACTCGCAAGAACGTGTCCGCCGGCCTGTTGGAGATGTTCTCCGAGCCCTGCCCGACATGCGAGGGCCGCGGCGTCCTGCTCCACGAAGAGGCCGCCGTGCAAGGCGTCCCGGTTGCGGCGATCCTCGAGGAGGATTGACCGCCCCACCCTCGAAGAGGATTGACTGGCACCGTATCGCGCTAATATCTGGCGCAATCCCCCTCCCCAGGGACCTCTTCTCATGTATGCCATCATCCGCACAGGCGGCAAGCAGGCGAAGGTTCGACCCGGCGATGTGATCGACGTCGAGTTGCTCAAGGGCGACTCCGAAGAGGTCGAATTCGAACCCTTGCTGGTGGTCGATGACTCCGGCCAAACTCACGCCGGCCGTGCCGCCCTCGGCGAGGCAAAGGTCAAGGCGAAGGTCGTGGGCGACTCGAAAGGCCCGAAGATCGATGTCGCCACCTATAAGTCGAAGGGGGGCAGGCGGAGGCACATCGGGCATCGTCAGCACTACACGACGATCGAGGTGACTGCCATCGACCTGCCTACGGCCAAGAAGAAGACCCCGGCCAAGGCGGCTGCCACCGACGCCGCAGCCGACAACGGACCCGAAACCGAGGAGACCTGAGATGTCGAAGACCAAGGCCGGTGGTTCGAGCAAGAACGGGCGCGATTCGCATGCGCAACGCCTCGGGGTCAAGGCGTTCGACGGTCAGGCAGTGACCGCCGGGAGCATCCTGGTCAGGCAGCGCGGTACCAGGATCCACCCAGGGGAGAACGTCGGCCTCGGCAGCGACGACACGCTCTTCGCCACCATCAACGGCAAGGTCCAGTTCGGCCGGCGCAACGGGCGGCGGCTGGTCAACATCCTCACCGACTGAGCGCCTCCACCTCCTTCGTCGACCGGGTCGAGGTCGAGCTCCGCGGAGGCAACGGCGGCGCCGGTGTTGCCGCCTTCGCCAGGATGGCGGGCAAGCCACGCGGCAAGCCATCGGGCGGATCCGGCGGCCCCGGTGGCGATGTGGTGCTCCGAGCGGACCCCGAGATGGGCACCCTGCTCGACTACCTGCGACGTCCCCACCGCGCCGCCGGTCACGGCGCCCACGGCCAGGGGGACAATCGCAACGGCAGACGAGGGGATGATCTCGTGCTTCCGGTGCCCGCAGGAACGGTGGTGCGCCAGTCCGACGGCACGGTGCTCGCCGACCTGGTCGATCCCGAGCAACGTGTCGTAGCCGCGGAGGGTGGACGAGGGGGGCGGGGCAACGCCGCCCTGGTGTCGCCACGCCACCGCGCCCCTGGCTATGCCGAACAGGGCGAATACGGGGAGGTGATCCGACTCGTCCTCGAGATGAAGCTGCTCGCCGATGCAGCCCTCGTCGGTTTCCCCAATGCAGGGAAGAGCACCCTGATCTCGGCGGTCTCGGCAGCGCGGCCCAAGGTCGCCGACTACCCGTTCACCACCCTCGAGCCCCATCTCGGCGTGGTCGAGATCGACGACCGGCAATTCGTTATGGCGGACGTTCCCGGCCTGATCGAGGGCGCCGCCGAAGGCAAGGGCCTCGGGCACGAGTTTCTACGCCACGTCGAGCGGGCCCGGGCTCTTGTCGTTCTGCTCGACCCCCTCCAGGAGCGATCCCCGGCCGAACAGTTGAAAGTGCTCTTGTCGGAGTTGACGAGCTACTCGGGCGAGTTGGCACGCCGGCCAAGGGTCACCGTGCTCAACAAGGTGGATGCCATCGATCTCGCTGAGGCGGAGGGGATCGTCGCAGATCTCCCGTCTCCGGTTCACCTCGTCTCGGCGGCCGCCCACCAGGGGCTTCCCAAGCTGCTGCACGCCATCGCCGATGCGGTCGACCAGGCGCGGAGGGAGGCTCCAGAAAGGATCGGTTTCCAGCTTCACCGCCCTATCGGTCCCGGCTTCACGGTGCGGCGGGAAGGCGCGACGTGGGTGGTGGAAGGGAGGGGAGCGATGCGTGCCGTGGGTTTCGACGACCTCACCCGCCCCGCGGCAGCCGACCGGGCAGCAGGACGGCTGGAAAGGCTCGGGGTGGACGAGGCGTTGCGGCGTGCCGGGGCGATGCCGGGTGACGAGGTCCGGATAGGCGATCTGGTGTTCGAGTTCGAAGAGGAAGATCGGTGAGGCGGCCGGCTGCACCCGGCCGGCCGGTCGTGGTCAAGGTCGGCTCATCCAGCCTGGCGCCTACCGGGACCGGTCTCGACCCGGCAGCGTTGCGTCGTGTAGTCGATGGTGTCGCCGACGCCTGGAGCCGAGGCCACCCCACGGTGCTGGTGACTTCGGGGGCGGTGGCGGTGGGAGTAGCCGCCCTCGGCTGGCCGAACCGGCCCGACGATGCGGCGACACTCCAGGTGGCGGCAGCGGTGGGACAGTCGCGCCTCATGGAGCGGTACACCGCCGAGTTCGATCGGGTTGGGCGGGTCGCCGGGCAGGTGCTCTTGGCCGGCGAGGTTTTCGCCGACCGCCGTCAATACCTCCATGCGAAGCGCACCTTGGAGCGGATGGTGGGCAGCGAGGTCGTACCCGTGGTCAACGAGAACGACGCCGTGTCGCTCGACGAGCTTCGGTTCGGCGACAACGACAGGCTGGCTGCCCTGGTGGCTCACCTGGTCGGTGCCACCCTGCTGGTGATGTTGACCGACACGTCCGGACTGCTCTCCGCCGACCCCAGGTTCGACAGTGAGGCACGGTTGATAGACGCCGTCAGACACAGCGACGAGGTACTCGACCAGGTCGGCTTTGGCAGCTCGGGGCCGCTCGGTTCCGGGGGAGTGGCCACCAAAGTGGCGGCGGGCGCGCATCGCGGCGTGGTCCGGGATCCCGACGGTGGTGGGACCGGCGGCCGACGACGACACCATCCGGGCGGCGCTGGCAGCGGAACCGGTTGGGACGTGGGTCGACCCCCGTCCCCGGCCGCTCCCCGCCCGCAAGCTGTGGATAGCGTTCGGCCGCCGCTCCGAAGGCTCGGTGCGGATCGACGCCGGGGCTGTCCGGGCACTGGTCGAGCAGGGCCGCTCGCTCCTGCCGGTCGGGATCGTCGAGGTGGGCGGTGACTTCGAGGCCGGCGACGCGGTGGACGTGCTCGGGCCCGACGGCGTCGTCGTGGCGAAGGGTCTTGCCCGTCTCGCTGCCACCGATTTGAGCCGCCTCGCCGGCCACCGGGGCACCGAGACGATCCACCGTGACGATCTGGTGATCCTCGCCGGCTGAGAGGGCGCCATATGGACCACCGGTACACTCGCACGATGATCGATGCCATCGGTGAACGGGCGCGTGGTCGCCACGCGCCGGCTCGCCAGGACCACGACCGAGTCGAAGAACGCAGCGCTCCTCGCAATGGCGCAACATCTCGAGAACGAAACCGAAGCAGTGCTCGAGGCGAACGGCGCCGACGTGGCCAGGGCGGAGGAGGATGGGATCTCCCAGGCCCTCTTGGACCGACTCCGTCTCGACCGTTCCCGGCTGGCGGCTATGGCGGCCGGGCTTCGATCGATTGCCGCTCTTCCCGACCCGGTGGGTGAGGTCACCGCAGGGTGGCGATTGCCCAACGGTCTCGAAGTAACCCGGATCCGGGTCCCGCTCGGCGTGGTGGCGGTGATCTATGAAGCGAGGCCCAACGTCACCTCCGACGCCGCCGGACTGTGTCTCAAGTCGGGAAACGCCGCCCTGCTGCCGCGGTTCGTCCACCGCATTGCGCTCCAACCTGGCGATCGGCCAAGCCCTTCGCGCCGGCCTCGCCGACGCCGACGTACCCGAGGATGCGGTCCAGGTCCTCGAGGACACATCACGAGAGGGTGCGCGGGAGTTGCTACGGGCAAGACGCTGGGTAGACCTCCTGGTCCCGCGTGGTGGCCCTGGGCTCCTCGCCCAGATCGAAGCGGAGGCGACGGTCCCCGTGGTGATCGACGGCGCCGGGAATTGCCATGTCTATGTTGATGAGGCCGCCGACCTCGACCAGGCGGTTTCGGTGGTGGTCAACGCCAAGACCCACCGCCCCGGCGTTTGCAACGCAGCCGAGAAACTCCTCGTCCACCAGTCTGTGGCTGCGGAGTTCCTGCCACGGGTGGCAAAGGAGCTGGGAGATGCCGGAGTCGAGTTGCGCGGCGATCCCGCGGCAAGGGAGATCGTCCCCGAGATGGGTGCGGCCACCGACGAGGACTGGGACACCGAGTACCTCGATCTGGTGATGGCGGTGAGGGTGGTTCCCGATCTCGACGCGGCTGTCGAGCATGTACTTGCTCATGGCAGTGGACACACCGAAGCGATCGTCACCCAGGACATATCGGCGGCAGACGCCTTTGTGGGACGCACCGATAGCGCGGTGGTGATGGTCAACGCCTCCACCCGGTTCACCGATGGCGAGCAGTTCGGGTTTGGCGCCGAGATCGGGATCTCGACCCAGAAGCTGCACGTGCGAGGGCCGATGGGGCTCGTCGCCCTCACCACGGAGCGTTACGTAGTCCGGGGCGAGGGGCAGGTGCGGTTGTGACCCCCCTCGCGGCCGACGGTCCGGCCGCGGTTCGGGCGAAGCTGGGCGAGGCCGGGTATCTGGCCGACGAGCGCATCGCCCAGGTGGTGTTCCTGGCCGAACGACTGGGGAAGCCGATCCTGGTCGAGGGCCCGGCCGGTGTGGGCAAGACCGAACTGGCCAAGTCGCTTGCCAGGGCCCAGGATCGCCGCCTAATCCGGCTCCAGTGCTACGAAGGACTCGACGAGGCCAAGGCCCTCTACGAGTGGAACTACAAGAAGCAGTTGCTCCGCATCGAGGCTGACGAGCAGCACGACTGGGGCAAGCTGGAGCACGACATCTTCTCGGAGGATTTCCTGCTGGAGCGGCCTCTGCTCGAGGCGATCCGCTCGGAGGCGCCGGTGGTCCTGCTGGTCGACGAGGTCGATCGGGTCGAGGTAGAGACCGAGGCGCTGTTGCTCGAGGTGCTGTCCGACTTCCAGGTCTCGATCCCCGAGCTCGGGACCATCACCGCCGCCACCCGCCCCACCGTTGTGCTGACCTCGAACAACACCCGTGAGCTCTCGGAGGCGCTCAAGCGGCGCTGCCTTTTCCTTCACATCGGTTATCCCACCCGTGAGCGGGAGCGGGAGATCCTCACGGTCCGGGTGCCTGGGATCCCACCGCACCTCGCCGATCAGGTGGCGCAGGTGGTTCAATCGGTGCGTCAGATCGACCTGAAGAAGTCGCCGTCGGTCTCGGAGACCATCGACTGGGCCCGCACCCTCATCGCGCTCGGGATCGAACGGGTGGATGAGGAGGCGATCTCCTCCACGCTGCACGTGCTTCTCAAGCATCAGAGCGACGTGGAGAAGGTCGCCAAGGAGTTCTCGCTGCAGGACCCGCCACTGGGCCCGGTCACCGAGCCGGATTGACCGACGATGATCGAAACGATGATCGCCTTCATCGACGAGTTGCGTGCCGTCGGTGTTCCGGTCTCGATGGTGGAGGCGATCGACGCCCTCGCCGCCCTCGAGCACGTGGACCTCGGCGACCGGTCAGCGTTCAAGCACACCCTCGGCGCCACCATGATCAAGAACGAGCGGCACTACGAGGCATTCGATGCCGCCTTCGAGGCCTTCTTCGCCCTCCACAGGGACCGGCCCGACCGACCCGCCCCGGACGAACAGACCGGTTCGCCAGCGCAGCAGCCGATGACCGGTCAAGGCGCGGGAACAGCAGATCTCGAGGAGTTGGCTAGGGCGATCATGGAAGCTCTCAGCGCCCAGGATTGGGCGATGCTCGGCGCTGGGGCTCAGGAGGCGGTCCGGCGCCTCGCCGGGATCGAGCCGGGGCGGCCCGTGGGTGGCACCTACTACCTATATCGCACCCTGCGGCGCCTCGACGTCGACGGGATGATGGAGCGATTGCTCGACGAGGCAGGAGTGGGCGCCGGGAGCCTCAGCCCACTCGAGGAGAGGCTGCTGCGCGAGGAGATGGAACGTCGCATCGACCGGCTACGCAGCGAATTGCAGGCCGAGATCAGACGCTTGCTCGTGGCCGACCGCGGGCGGGAAGCGGTCGCTCGCACCCTTCGGTCCCCGCTGCTCGAAGACATCGACCTGATGCACGCCACCAGACACGATCTGGCCAGAGTGGAGAAGGCGATCCGACCCTTGACCAGAAAGCTGGCGGCACGACTCGCTCAGAAGCGGAAGAGGCGGCGAGCGGGCCGGCTCGACTTCAGACGCACCATGAGGCGGGCCCTCGCCACCGGTGGTGTCCCCTTCGAACCCGTCTTCCGTTCCCCGAACCCGCACAAACCCGACATCGTCCTGCTTTGTGACGTCTCCGGGTCGATGGCGACCTTCGCCCGCTTCACCCTGCAGTTCACCTATGCGATGTCCGGCCAGTTCTCCAAGGTGCGCTCCTTTGCCTTCATCGACGGGGTCGACGAGGTCACCGGGTTCTTCGAGGCGGGGGGGGATTTCGCCAGGTCGATGGAGAGGATCACCACCGAAGCGGAGGTGGTGTGGCTCGACGGCCACTCGGACTACGGCAACGCGTTGGAGCGGTTCGGGCAACGTTTTGCCGACGCGGTCACCCCGAGATCGACGGTGATCATCACCGGCGATGCCCGCAGCAACTACCGAAATCCCCGGCCGCAGATGCTGGCCGCCCTCGCCCAGTCGGCCCGGGCCCTCTACTGGCTCAACCCCGAGCCCCGGGCCTATTGGGACACCGGCGACTCGGTGATGTCCGCCTACGCACCGTTCTGCGATGGCGTCCACGAGGTGCGCAACCTCAGGCAACTCGAGGCATTCGTCGAACAGGTTGCGCTCCCGGCGCCGGGGCGGCTGCGATTGGCGGTCTAGCCCGGGGGAGAGACGTTGGATCGGTAGGTTGATCCCATGGCACCACAAGATGAGTTGATGACGCTCGTCGGCGAAGTGATCGGCGTCAGCGATTGGCAGGTGATCGACCAAGACCGGATCGACGCCTTCGCCGACGCCACCGGCGACCACCAGTGGATCCACGTCGATCGTGAACGAGCGGCCCAGGGACCATTCGGCGGGACCATCGCCCACGGCTACCTCACCCTCTCGCTGCTCCCGGCGCTGCTCGCCGATCAGGAGTTGCCCGTCCCCACTCCCAGGATGGGGATCAATTACGGGCTCGACAGGACCCGCTTCATCACTCCGGTCCCCTCAGGGAGCAGAGTGCGCGCCCGAACCCGACTCGACGAGGTGACCGAGGTTCCCGGAGGCGTCCAACTGAAGCGAACGGTCACCGTCGAATTGGAGGGATCCGAGAAGCCTGCGCTAGTCGCGGAGACTCTCACAAGACTTTTGTGGTGATTGCCCGGCGGCAGGCCGCCGGGCATGTCAATCGTGCGGCCCTTCGGGCCGCGCAGACTTGTGCTGGTCGGGCCGTACACGCCGCCCCGACCAGGCCGAGGGGGACTGGCGGGAGCCACCCCCCTTGGACACCCCCCACAGGGCGGGCTTCCGCCTTCCGCCTTCCACCTTCCGTCTAGCGACGAAAGTCGCTCATGCCAGGCTTCTGCCTCCGCCAACGACGATCACCTCACCGGTGAGATAGGTGGAGGAATCGGAAACGAGGAAGGCGGCCAGGTCGGCGACCTCCTCGGGTTCGCCCATCCTTCCCAGAGGGATGGCATCGACCATCTTCTTCCTCACGTCGGACGGGATCGCCATGGTCATCTCGGTACCGATGAGCCCGGGGGCGATGGCGTTGACGCGGACGCCGGGGGCCAGTTCCAGTGCCAGGGCCCGGGTCATCCCCACGACCCCACCCTTGGAGACGCTGTAGTTGTACTGGCCGAAGTTGCCCAGATAGGCGCGTGAGGCAAGGCTCACCACGGCGGCGCCCTCGTCGAACAGCGGGGCCAATTCGACGGTGAGCTGATAGGTCGCTCCCAGGTTGACGTCGAGCACGGCGGTGAACGCCTCTTCGCTCATGTTGACCAGCCGAGAGTCACGGGTGATCCCCGCGTTGTTGACCAGCGCCCCCAGTCCCCCGGCGCTCTCCGCCATATGCCTCACCTCGCGGCGGGCGCTGGCCGCGGTGAGATCCACCTGGGCGGCCGAGACCTCGTTGCCGCCCTCTTCCAGCTCGGCGACCACCTCGGCCAGCCGGGGGGACAAGTCAGCGAGGATCAGCCTCATCCCATCGGCGGCGAACCTCCGGGCGATGGCGCGCCCGATGCCGGTGGCAGCGCCGGTGATGACTGCGTTCATGCCAGGGCCTTGCCGATGTGAGCACTCCCGAGGTGAATCAACTCGCCGCTCGGCCCGCCCGGCTCGACGAGTCGGGCCACCCACGCCGCCACTGTCTCTGCTGTGGTGCCTTCCTCGACTGCGAGTACGTTCACCGGCACACCGGACCTGCGCCCCTCGATCGCTGCCGTGCGCGCTCCCGAGAGCAGACCGCATGCCGCCATCGCCTGCGGCGCACCTCGACGCCCCAACAGGTCGTCGCCATGGACGATCACCACGACCGGTATGCCGGCAACGGCGGCTTCTTTGGTGGTGACAAATGCTTCGACCAGGGCTGCCCGTGCTGCCTCCCATGTCTCGATCCGGCCCGCGGGCGGCGCGACCACCACCACCGACGCCGGGTCGAGGCCTGCCGCGGCCAGGAGTTCGGCAGTGGGTCGCACGATCAAACCGCCTCCCCTCCGATCTCACCAATGCCAAGCTCGGCCAGCACCTCGGCGTTATGCTCGCCCAGCCTGGGCGGAGGGAGCGAGGCCCGTGCCGGTGCTGAATCGATTCGGAGCGGCGTGCCGGTCGTCCGTATCGGCGCGCGGGTCGGTGATCTCCACCACCATCTCGTTGAACTGCACCTGAGGGTCGGCGAAGACCTCAGGCAAGGTGAGGACATTCCCCGCAGGCAGGCCGGCACCGACCAGCAGGTCGACCCACTCGGCTGCCGGTCGGGTACGGAAGACTGCCTCCAGTTCGGCGGCTATGTGTGCTCTTGCTGCCATCCTCTCCTCGTTCCCCGAGTAGGCGGCCGACAGATCGGGCCTGTCGATGACATCGCACAGAATTGTGAAATGCCGGTCGGAGGTGACCGCAAGGGTCAGGTGCCTATCGGCGGCGGCGAGCACCTGGTTTGGAGCCAGGTAGGGGGAGGCAGTCCCGGTACGGGGAGGCTGCGCACCGTCTGCGAAGTGGAGTGCATTCCACCCTGACTGGACGGCGATAAGAGCGTCGCGTACCGCCACCTCCACCCTGCGGCCGGCCCCTTCCTTCAATGCGGCGGCGATGCCGGCGGCGATGTGTGCGGCAGCGACGTAGTCACCGATGGTGGTGGCGGTCTTCTGCGGCGAGTCGCCCGGATGACCTGTGATCGAGATCATCCCCGACTCGCCCTGGAAGACCACGTCGATTCCGGACCGATCGGCGTACGGCCCGTCGCTCCCAAAGGCGGTGACCACGGCATACACCACGCCGGGGTTGTCGCGCCGCACCTCGTCCTCGCCGAGTCCCATCCGCTCCATGGCACCGGCGCGCAGGTTGTGCAGCACCACGTCGGCGGTGGCGGCAAGTCGTGCCAGCGCGGCCCGGGCTTGCGGCTGCTTGGGGTCGAGGCAGACCGACTTCTTGCCCCGGTTCATCGCCACGAAGAAGACCGATTGTCCGTCTACATACGGGCCGAACCCGCGGGAGAGATCGCCCCCTGGCGGCTCCACCTTGATGACATCGGCCCCCAGATCGGCGAGCAACAAACCGGCGTATGGGGCGGCGACAAGGTTGGCCACCTCCATGACCCGTACCCCCGAGAGCGGTGCGGTCACACCCGCTCGATCACGAGAGCGATCCCCTGGCCGACCCCGATGCACATGGTCGCCAACCCGTAGCGCCCTCCGCGGCGGGTCATCTCATGGACGAGGGTCGTGAGGATCCGGGCACCGGAAGCGCCCAGAGGGTGCCCGAGGGCGATGCCCCCACCGTTGACGTTGACCCGGTCGGGGTCGAGCTTGAGCTCACCTATGCACGCCAGAGCCTGGGCGGCGAACGCCTCGTTGAGTTCGATCAGGTCGAGGTCGGCTGCGGTGAGCCCCGCTCGATCGAGCGCCTTGCGTGTTGCCGGGACCGGCCCGATCCCCATCACGTCCGGATGAACTCCCGCCGCCGCCGACGCCATCACCCGTGCCATCGGCTCCAACCGGTGACGGTCGAGCCCCTCCTCGGTGGCGAGCAACAAGGCGGCGGCACCGTCGTTCATCGGTGAGGAGTTTCCTGCGGTGACCGTCCCGCCCTCCCGGAAGACTGGGCGGAGCGATGAGAGCGCCTCGAGTGAGGTATCGGGTCGGGGTCCCTCGTCGGCGGTCAACGGCGTCGTGGTCCGACGGCGTTGGTCGGTAGGGGCCTCGATCGGTTCAAGTTCGGCTTGGAACCTCCCGTCCTGCTGCGCCGCTACCGCCTTCTGGTGGCTGGCGAGGGCGAAGCCGTCCTGCTGCTCCCGGTCCACTCCGTATCGCTCGGCGACGACCTCGGCGGTCTCGCCCATCGCCAGCAAGCCGTGGATCTCGGCCATTCTCGGGTTGACCAACCGCCAGCCGAGCGTGGTGTCCACCGTCTCGGGAGCTCCCGTGGGGAAGGCGCGGTCGGGCTTGGCTATCACCCACGGCGCCCGGCTCATCGACTCAGAGCCCCCGGCCAGCATCACGTCACCCCACCCCCCGGCAAGGGCGTGCGAGGCGGTCACCACCGCCTGCAGCCCCGATCCGCAAAGCCGGTTGACCGTTGCACCAGGGACGCTGTCGGGCAGACCGGCGAGCAGCACAGCCATCCGGGCGACGTTGCGGTTGTCCTCGCCCGCCTGGTTGGCGGCGCCCCACATCACGTCCTCGATGGCTTCGACGGCCAGCGAGGGATTTCGCTCGACAAGTCTGCGGATCGCATGCGCCGCGAGGTCGTCCGGCCTGACATGGGCGAGTTGACCGCCGATTCTCCCGATGGGAGTGCGGCATGCATCGACTATGAATACGTCCACCGGTCGGCTCCTGGTCGCCCTGCAATGACAGTTTGGTCGTTTCGACCTCCAGACGCCGAGCGCGCCTAGCGGTACGGAACCCCCGGAACCGGTCACGGCGGTCCCGGCCCCACGGTGTAGACGTGTCCGAGTCGACTGGTCCATCGGAAGACGCCGGGTTCGATCTGCTCCAGCTTCCACTCCCCCTCGTGCTTCAACCGATGATGGTGACGGCACAGCGGCCCGAGGTTGGTGACGTCGGTCGATCCGCCCTGGGCGAAGTCCCTGGTGTGGTCGATGTCGGAGTCCATCGCCGGCATCCGGCACCCGGGGAACACACAGCGTCGGTTGCGTGCCTCGAGATAGCGGCGTTGGGTGAGGTTGGGTCGGCGGCGGGTGATCCCGTTCCAGGCAACCAACCCGCTCTCCGGGTCGGTGACGGTGACCCGCCACTCCGAGTCGTGCTGGCTGGCGGCCACCCGGCGGGCGACGTCGGCCACGATCGGCCCGAACCCGGGGATCTCGCCTGGGTTGGAGTCGAGCCCGGCGAGGGTGGTGAGGTCGATGTGGAGGTCGACCACCCCCCGGCGCCCCTTGGTGGAGCGGTCCCCACAGAGGCGGTCCAAGAGGAGGTCGCTGCGCAACTGGTCGATGCTGCGGGGATCCCCCGCCCGCTTCGGCCATATGGGCCTCGGCGTCGAGGGTGCGCATGCAGGCCACCGCCCGCTCGGCGGGGAGGTTGCAGGCAACGAGGTCTGCGGTCCCCTCGGCGTTGGGGAGACACATCACCCGCCGTTCCTCCACCGCCGCCTGGTAGCGCCTGGCGGCCTCCTCGGGTTGCACGGAGAGGGCCAGCCGCCGCACCCGGGCTCCGAGTTGTCCGGTGGTGAGGTCCTCTGCCTGCTCCAACACGGCGTCGGCCACACGGCGGGCCTCTGTCTCCTCCAGGTGACAGGTGCTCTCACAGATCACCCGGGCCCGGGCCAGATCTATCCGACCCTGGAGAAGGGCCTGCCCGACCCCGGGGAGCCGCTCGAAGAGATCGAGTGCCAGCCCGAGGTGGCTGTCGGCGGCTCTCCTGGTGAGACAGAGGGCCGCTCCGATCTCCTCGGCGGCGAACCCGTCGATCGCTGGCACCCGCTCCGCCGAGGTGGGATCGGAGGAGCAGTGGGCCACCTCGGCCATGGCGGCGTAGAGCTCTGCTTGGTAGAAGGCGACCTGGCGGGCCAGCACCTGCAGCAGCGTGACCACGTCGTCACCGCTCAGAGAGGACCGGTCGATGCCTCCCAGGACCACTCCGAGCTCGGGACCGGGCGGCATCTCCGCCAAGCCCTCCGGGAGCGGCACCGCTCTGGGATCAGAGCGGTCCTCGAGCCAGTTCGGCGCTTCCCCAAGCAATGTCATCATCATCTCCGCAACGCGGTTCACAGTGGGGAAGAGCGTTCAACGTACCACCGGGCTACGACAAACCGAACACCTGTTCGGCAGGACGGGCAGGCATGTGATCCCTCTCGGTCTGAAATTCACCTCCTTCGGCCCGACGGCGTCGCAGGTACGACTGGAAGGGCAAGTTTCGATCCAGAGCCTGCGCTGGTGTAGGGACAGCGCAAGATCAACAGCGGCCCGATGGTCATCAACCGCGGCGTGGTGCGCCCGAGGACGGAACCATGCCGACCGGCCGGTACCCTGCCCCACTCGTGAGTCGAGGCAGCCCCATCGGATCCCCCATGCGCCGTCTCGAGGACATGGCGCTGGTGACCGGGAAGGGCCGGTACACAGGTGACTTCTGCCCTGCGGGGACCTTGCACATGGCGCTGGTTCGCAGCCCGTACGCCCACGCCACGGTTGAGGCGATCGACACATCGGAGGCGGACCACGCCGAAGGTGTAGTGCTCGTGTTACGACCCGAGGATGTCGCCGACGTCCACGGGCCGCCTGCTCGGAATCCTCGGCGCAACATCCCCCCGCGCAGCCCGTTGGCACAGGGCCGGGTGCTGATGGTGGGAGACCCGGTGGTGGCGGTGATCGCCGAGACCCCGCAGCAGGCGGTTGACGCCGCCGAGTTGGTGATCGTCGACTATGAGCCTCTCCCCGTGGTGAACGACCCCGAAGAGGGGGTCGAAGCACCACCGATCCATCCGGAGATGGAGGGGAACGTCGCCTACGAGCGCAAAGGGGGGGATTCGATGGCGCTCGACGCCCTCGCCGCCGCCACGGTGGTGGAGGGGACGATCGAACATCCCCGGGTGGTCCCGAGCCCCATCGAGACCCGGGCGGTGCTCGCCGAATGGCGCGACGAGGTCCTGACCGTCCATCTCGGTAGCCAGGCACCCCATCTGATGGCGGAGGAGCTGGCGAAGGCGTTCGATCTCCCTCAATCGTCGGTCCGGGTGGTGACGCCGTTCGTCGGTGGCGGCTTCGGCTGCAAGTTCGACCTGGCCGAGGAGGAAATGCTGGCGGTCATCGCCGCCAGGAGGTGCTCGCGTCCGGTGCGCTGGGTGGAGTCACGCCGCGAACACATCGCCGTGATCGGCCATGGCAGGGCTCAGCGGCACCATTTCCGGGCAGTGGCGGGTCCCGACGGTCGGATACTGGGGCTCTGGGTGGATTCGATCGTCGATTTGGGGTGCCGGCAGCGCTACCTGGCGCCGGTGCCCTCCACCCCCCGCATCGGGACAGGGCCATACGACATCGGGGTGTATGCCTGGCGGCAGCGGGGGGTCTACACCAACAGGGCGCCGATGGGGATCTACCGGGGGGCGGGGCGACCCGAGGCGACGTTGACATTGGAGCGGGTGATCGACCGTGTCGCCGCCCAGCTGAGCCTTGACCCGGCGGAGGTGAGGAGGGTCAACCTGGTCCCGCCCGACCGGTTCCCGTATGCCTCGGCCGGGGGATATACCTTCGACTCGGGTGACTATCCGGCCGCGCTGCAACGGCTCCTCGAGTTGTCGCGCTATGACGACCTGCGACGTACCCAGGAGCAACTGCGTCAGGAGGGGCGGTATCTGGGGATTGGGTTGGGCGCGTACGTCGAGGCCTGTGGGTTCGAGGAATGGGAAGCGGGCCGGGTCACCGTCCACCCCGACGGATCGGTCACGGCGTCGGCGGGGACCCTCGATCAGGGTCAGGGTCACCGCACGGTCTTTGCCCAGATCGTTGCCTCCGAACTGGGGATCGAGCCAGGCAAGGTACGCGTGGAGCAGGGCGACTCTGCTGCAGCGCCATACGGCTGGGGTACGTCGGGCTCGCGTTCGGTGGCGCACGGTGGCAGCGGGGTGCTCGGCGCCGCCCGCCTCGTGGCGGCGAAGATGCGGCGGGTCGCGGCCCACGCTCTCGAGGCGGCACCCGAGGACGTCGTCCTCGCCGATGGGCAGGCAACGGTCAGGGGGACCGATGTCGCCGTCGGCTGGGAGGAGTTGGTCGGGAAAGCGTGGTCTGCCCGCCAGCTACCACCGGGCGATGAGCCGGGGCTGGAGGAGGAGCACCACTTCGTCTCGGGCGGCCTGAACTTCCCGTTCGGGATGCACCTCGCCGTGGTCGAGGTCGATGCCTCCACCGGTGACGTGGACCTGCAACAGATCTGGGCAGTGGACGACGCCGGGGTGATCGTCAACCCAATGCTCGCCGCCGGTCAGAGGCACGGCGGGCTCGCCCAGGGGATCGGCCAGGCGATGTGGGAGGAGGCGCGCTACGACCCAGAGGGGAACCTACTCACCGCCTCGATGGTGGACTACCTGCTCCCCACTGCCGGCCGGCTGCCCAGCTTTGGACTGGGGGAGACCTGCACGCCGAGCCCGACCAACCCGCTCGGGGCC
Organism: uncultured Actinomycetes bacterium; assembly: GCA_963824995.1. Classification (GTDB taxonomy): domain Bacteria; phylum Actinomycetota; class Acidimicrobiia; order Spongiisociales; family DATADW01; genus DATADW01. Next base: position 312,034 of record CAWGRK010000002.1, read on the forward strand.
AAGGGAGTAGGCGAGGCGGGAACCGTTGGCTCGACCCCGGCGGTCCTCAACGCGACGATCGACGCATTGGCGCCACTTGGTGTCACCGATCTGCAGATCCCGCTCCGTGCAGAGAAGGTGTGGCAGGCGATACGCCGGGCCACGGGCGGCTCATAGGCACACCGCCGCCCGGTTGGCTCAGGCGGGAGCCGGCACCTCTTCCTGTTCGATCACATCGGCAAGCCGCAGGATCAGGTCGACCACACGGTTGGAGTAGCCCCACTCGTTGTCGTACCAGGCGAGCACCTTGACCAGAGTCCCGCCGAGCACGTGGGTGGAGGGCGCATCGAAGATCGAGGAGTGCGGGTTGCCGATGATGTCGGTGGAGACGAGCGGCTCTTCCGAATACTGGAGGATCCCGTCCAGTTCGCCCGATGCAGCCTCCTTGATTGCTGCGTTCACCTCTTCGACCGTCACCGGCCGCTCCAACTCGACCACCAGGTCCACCGTGGAGCCATCGGGTACGGGCACCCGCATCGCCATCCCGTCGAGCTTGCCCTTGAGCTCGGGGAGCACCAGTCCCACCGCCTTGGCGGCTCCCGTCGTGGTCGGGATGATGTTCTCGGTTGCCGCCCTGCTCCTTCGCAGCTCCTCGTGGGGCACGTCGGCCAACCGCTGGTCGTTGGTGTAGGCGTGGACAGTGGTCATCGTGCCCCGTTTGATCCCGAACCGCTCGTGGAGCACCTTGGCGACCGGCGCCAGACAATTGGTGGTGCACGATGCGTTGGAGACGATCAGGTCGCTGCTGTCGAGCTGATCGTCGTTCACCCCGAGCACGATCGTCTCCACCGGGTCCTTGGCGGGCACTGTGAGGATCACCCGCTTGGCCCCGGCGTCGAGGTGCTTCTGCAGCGACGCCTTGTCGCGGAACACGCCGGTTGACTCGATGACGACATCAACCCCCAGATCGCCCCAGGGGAGCGAGGCGATGTCGCGCTCCATCAACATCTTCACCGTGTGTCCAGCTGTGCGCATCGTGCCGTCCGCAACCTCGACCTGGTGCTCGAAGTTGCCCATCACGGTGTCGTATTTGAGGAGGTAGGCGAGCACGTCATCGTCGGCGAGGTCGTTGATTGCCACCACCTCGATCCCCGACTCGGGACGTTCGGCGATGATCCGGAAGACAGCACGGCCGATCCGGCCGAAACCGTTGATGGCGACCTTGGTCATGCGCTCACCTCCTTGGGGAGCTGGGAGGCGGTGGTCTCGAGAACCTCGATGAGCCGGGCGGTGTATCCCCACCCGTTGTCGAACCAGACGATCGTTTTCGCCATATTGCCTTGGATGACCATCGTGGCCAGGCTGTCGTACACCCCGGAGTGGGTCGATCCGACGACGTCGCTGGAGACGATCGGGTCGATCGAATACTCGATGATCCCGGCGAACCGCTCTTTGGCCGCCGCCTCGACCGCGGCATTGAGCTCCTCGATCGAAGTGGATCGGTCGAGTATCGAGACCATGTCCACGGTCGAGCCGTCCGCCACCGGGACGTTCAGGGCGACACCCTGGATCTTCCCCGTCAGCTGGGGCATCACCTCCTCGAGGATCTGAGGGGAGTTGGTCTCCGCAGGGATGATGTTCTCCCCGGCGGCCCGGCTCGTGCGGAAGCCGTCCGATCCGGGGACGTCGGCCAGCCGCTGTGAGTTGGTGAAGGCGTGGACGGTGGTGAAGAAGCACCGGTCGAGCCCGAAGGTCTCGTCGAGGATGAGTAGCAGAGGCGCCACCGCGTTCGACGTATTGGAGCCGAGCGCCACGATGTCAAGCTCGGGCGTGAGTAACTCATCGTTGATCCCACGGAGGAGGATCGGCACGTCACCCGGTGTCTCCGGGGTGGAAGCGAGGATCACTTTGCTGGCACCGGCGTCGAGGTGGCGTTGGGCGTAGTCGGAGGTGCGGTACCTGCCAGTGGCCTGGACGACCACATCGACCCCTAGCTCGCCCCAGGGCGTGTCGCCGGGTGCCTTTTCCTGGCGGAACTCGCTGCTCTTGCCCGCGATGCTCAGCGAGTTCCCCTCGAGGGTCACCGGGGTGGGGAAGCGCCCGTAGATCGAGTCGTACTTGAGTAGGTACGTCAGCCCTTCTGGCTCGGCCGTGTCGACGATGTGGGATATCTCGAGCGTGGGGTGGCCGCGGAGTTGGCGGAACAGGTTGCGTCCGATCCGCCCGAAGCCCATCAACCCGATTCGTACCGGTCGGTCGGTCATCGAGGTCCTTCCATAGTGCGCGCGGCGCGACCCTAATAGCCTCCAAACGGCTCACTTCCGGCCGGTGCCATCCTGGGGTACGTTGAAGGAGGGGACGGGGGAGAGGTGTGACCCGAGATGCGAGCCGTGGCTTGCCTAGTCCTGGCGATGGCCACCCTTGCTCCTGCGTCCGAGATATGCGCTGGACTCGCCGGACCGGTTGACGGTCCGGTGGTCGCCGGTTTCGCCCCTATCGGGCGGTGGGCCGGCCACTGGGGAGCCGACTTCGGGGTCGTCCCGGGCACCGAGGTGCGCGCTGCGGGTTACGGGGCCGTCAGCTTCAACGGGATCGTGGCGGGGAACCGGACGATCACCGTGGACCACGGCGGCGGGCTCCAGACCAGCTATTCGTACCTGGAGGCTGTCACCTGGAACGGGGGAAGTGTGAGCACCGGCGAGGTGATTGCTCGCTCAGGACTGGCTCACGGCACAGAGGCACTCCACTTTTCGGTCCGGATCGACGGCAACTATGTCGACCCCATGAGCGCCCTCGGGTGCGTGCCGGTGGACATCACCAAGGCACTCTGGCTGCTGCCGCCACCCGACGGATCGTGATCGGCCTGATCACCCAGTGGGACTGACCCTGGAAGGTGGAGGCGGTCCTAGGCTGCAGGCGTGAGGAGGGGGCTTCTCGGTGGCACTTTCGACCCGGTCCATGTCGGTCATCTCGTGGCGGGGGCTGCGGCGCGCCACCAACTCGACTTGGAAGAGGTGCGGTTCATCCCTGCCGGGGATCCCTGGCAAAAGGCAGGGCGTGATGTCACGCCTGCGGCTCATCGAACGGCCATGACCCGGTTGGCCGTCGAGGAGGCGGCCGGCTTCGAGCTGGATGAGCGCGAGGTGGTCCGGCCCGGATGGACTTTCACCGCCGACACGCTCGCCGAGTTCGACCGCGGCGACGACTTGGTTCTGATACTCGGCGCAGACTCGGCTGCCCGCCTTCCCACATGGGAACGTGCTCGCGAGGTGGTGCGGCGAGCTCGGATCGCGGTGGCACCCCGCCCCGGCACTCCGCAGAGCGTCGTCGAGGAGGCACTCGATCAAGTGGGCAGCACTGAAGTGGTGTGGCTCGATATGCCCGACCTCGACGTCAGCGGCACCGACATTCGCGCCCGCGCCGCCGAGGACCGTCCCTTCCGGTTCCTGGTGCCCGACCCGGTGTGGAGATACGTGCTTCGTCACGATCTCTATCTGGCTGAACGGTGAGTCGACGGCAAATCCGGTGAAGCCCGGGGTCTCACTATGATCCTTCCGAGATTCGGAACAGGAGGTAGGGACCGTCACTGGAAGTGAATTCGAGAGCAGGATCCTCGCCGAGGCCGCCGCAGATGCGATCGATGCCAAGAAGGGCGGGGAGGTCGTCCTCCTCGAAGTGTCCCGCCTCATACAGATCACCGACTGGTTCGTCATCGCCACCGGCACGTCCCAGCGCCACGTCCAGACGCTCGCCGAGGCCGTGGAGGAACGCCTCGACTCCTTTGAGCGCAAGCCAATCCGGATCGAGGGTCGCCAGTCGGGCTCATGGCTCCTGATCGACTACGGCGACTTCGTCGTCCACCTTTTCCTCCCCGAGACCCGTGCCTACTACGACCTGGAGCGCCTCTGGGGCGATGCCCCCCGCATCGAGCACCAAGCCGTCAGCAGCGAAGCCGACTTCGTCACCCACTGGTACAATCCTCCCCTCATCCTGGGGGCTGTAGCTCAGCTCGGCAGAGCACTTGCATGGCATGCAAGGGGTCAGGGGTTCAAATCCCCTCAGCTCCACCAAGAAACCCGCTGGTCACGGCGGGTTTTTTGATGTCGGGTCACTTCAGGGCGCCTGCTGATCAGCTCTCTGGTTGCCATTCTGGTTGCCTATCTCTAGCGGAGTGGCAGTCTGAATCAGGGAGTTGCAGGGCGAATCCCAAGCGTGTAGTTCCTACCGGGTTTTAGGAAGCCACCGGCGTCCCAGTTCGGCACCCGGTCCGGTCACCGAAAGAGCGGTCGTTCCTCGGATACGAGGGGAGGGGCACCCGGCGACATCGAGGCGCCCATCAGAGGAGGATTGTGATGAGTACCCTACCAACGGCGAGCGACTCGCCTACTCCATCGATGAGGCGGCCTTCGCCTTGTCTGTCAGCAAAGCGACCATCTTCAGGTTGCTGCGACGCGGTGAGTTGAAGGTGTTCAAGCTCGGCAGCCGGTCCCTCGATCCCCAGTAAGCGAGATCTAGCGGCTCATCGAGCAGCGCACCGGCGTTCGTAGGTGACCGGTGGCACCCCCAAGAGAAGACCGGCCCCCCGCTGAGGCCGGTCTCCAAGCCATCGATAGCCGTTCCGGCGCACAGGCTACCCGAGGACTCAATCACCGTCCCAGGAGAAGATCCTCCTCGCCGCCGAGTTGCTCGACCTGGCCGCTCATGCCATACACCGGGCGAAGCGGGAGCTCGGTCCCGGCGTCGTAGCCGACGAGCTGGGAATCCTCCTTTGGCGGGCCGGCCGGGTCGCCTCGGTGCTGCACCAACTGGTGCGCAAGGCGTCGTGATGAGCGGGCGGACGCTCGATGTTGCCTTGCTCGATCTGTGGGAGAAGCTCGATCCCGGTCACACACCGCCCGGTTGGCCGCCCTGGAACGGCTCCGGCAGGCCGGTCACGGTGCTGTCCTCGACGGTCCGGTGCCCGAGTTCAACGGTGACCTCGCTTGGTTGGATCTCTATCTCGACGACCCGGCCGTCCTCGAGGTTTACGACGGCAACCGTGCACGGGCGCGCGGTGAGGTCGAGGCTTTCCTCGCTCTCGGCGGGATGCCGACCCCTGACCCTGCCTCCGTCCCATCGGCTCAAGGCGACCGTCCGATGCTCCACAAGGCGGGCCTGCACGGAATACCCGGCAAGGTGGTCCGCACCCTCGACCCTGCGCACCCGAGGCTGACCCGGCGGCGCTGCTCCTCGGATTCCTGGCCGCCTTCGGCAGCGTCGTCGGCAGGGGCCCGCACATGACCGCCGGCGCCGATCGGCATCCGCCCCGGCTCAACGTGCTCATCGTGGGCCGCACCTCGCGCGCTCGGAAGGGTTCGGCGTGGTCCGAGGTGGAGCGGGTGATGACCGTCGCCGACGATGCCTGGGTCGAGTTCAACCTGCAGTCGGGGCTCGCCTCGGGCGAAGGGCTCATAGCCCACCTGGAGAAGCTCGAGGACCGGCGGCTCCTCATCGTCGAGCACGAGTTCGTCCGGGTGCTTCGGGTCAGCCGGCGGGACGGCTCGATCCTCTCACCGGTGCTGCGCGATGCGTGGGACGGGCGGGTGCTTCAGAACCTCACCAAGCAGCAGCCGCATCGGGTGACGGGGCGCACGTCTCGATGGTGGGGACTATCACCGCCGCCGAGCTGCGCCGCACCCTCGACGACAGCGAGATCGCCAATGGCTTCGCCAACAGATACCTGATGGTGTGGGCGGAGCGATCGAAGCGGCTCCCCGGCGGAGGCAACCTCGATCCGCTCGTGCTGAAGGACCTCGGTCTAGAAGTGGGGAACGCCATCGCCCGTGCCAAGACGATCGGAACGATGTCGAGGTCCCCGGCAGCGGAGGCCGCATGGCGCGAGGTGTACGGGGCTCTCCGGGATGACGTCCCCGGGCTCGTTGGCGACCTGCTCGCCCGACTCGAGGCCCAGCTGCTCCGGCTCCAGGTCATCTATGCGCTCGCTGCGGGCTCCGCCGTCGTCGAGATGTCCCACCTCCAGGCGGCATGTGCCGTCGCCGACTACTGGATGGAAAGCCTGGTGGAGATCTTCGGTGAGCACACCGGAGATCCCGACGCCGAGAAGGTCATCGGGTTCCTCGCCGAACGAGGCGACCTGACCCGCAACGACCTGTACCAGCTCACCGGCAAGCACTGGAGCACGGTCCGGATCGACAACGTGATCGCGTCGCTGTTGGAGGCGGGGCGGATCGAGGTTGAGGAACGCGACACCGGAGGCCGCCCGGTCACCGTGCTCCGCCGTGCGTCTAAAGCGTCCTATGCGTTCTAAAGCCCCCGCTGTCGTCGGCGGGCACACCCTTATGACGCTTCTGACGCATAAGACGCACCGGGAAACCGGGCGGTCCTGATGGCTCGTCCGGTCGCCGCTGTGCAGTCCTGGCGGACCAACGCCGAGCTCATCGTTGACGTCGCGCGACTCGGCTACCTCGAGGGGCGGGTCCTCGATGTCACCTACGGGCTCGGGGCCTGGTGGAAGCTGTACGAGCCGCCGGGTTTGATCGTTCCACCCCGGGGCACCGACTTCACCGACCTCCCCTATGCGGACCGCTCGGTCGATGTGGTGGCATTCGACCCGCCTTACCGGTTGAACGGCACCCCTGACCGCGGCCTCTTCGACGTTCGCTACGGCATCCAGGTGCCGACGCGCTGGCAAGACCGGCACGCGCTGATCCGCGCTGGGATCGTCGAGCAGGCGCGGAAGCTTCGACGCGCCGGGCGGCTGCTCCTCAAATGCCAGGACCAGGTGTGCTCGGGCAAGGTCCGCTGGCAGACGATCGAGTTCGCCATGACAGCCAAGAACGCCGGACTCGACCTGGTGGACCGATTCGACCTGGTGGGTCCCGTCCGCGCCCAACCACCAGGACGCCGCCAGATCCACGCCCGTCGCAACGCTTCGACTCTGCTCGTCTTCCGACTTCCGCCCAACGGGCGCGGGACAAGATGATCGAGGTCGGGCGCTCCGCGATGAGCGAGAGGGACCTCGACCGCGCAGTCGCCGACATCGCTCGCCGCACCCACTGGTTGAGGTACCACACCTATCGGTCGCAGCGATCCCCGTCCGGGTTCCCCGACTTGTGCCTGGTGAGGCCGCCCAGGGTGTTGTTCATCGAGCTCAAGAGTGAGAAGGGCAAGCCGACTACCGACCAGGCGCGTTGGCTCCAGCTGCTCGAGCGTTGCCCCGGCATCGAGGTGTACCTGTGGCGGCCAGCGGACTTTGAGCGGATCGCCAAAGTCCTCTCGCCTCGTTGGCGCGATGGGCCACCATCGTGACCGCCGTGCGCGCCGCCTGGACCGAGAGGGAGCTGCATCTCAAGGAGAAGGTCGAATCGGGTCGCTCGGTCCTCGCCAACGAGAGCACCGACAAAGCCCTCGTCGCCTGGGCGCAGTCGGAGGGGCGTTACCGCTACATCGGCCGGCCTACACGTCGGCACAAAGGCAGCCGATGGGCCAACCCCTACCGCATACCCCAGGACGGCGACCGGAAGCAGGTCATCGCGCTCTTCGTCGAGATGCTGCGGCGTGATCGCGATTGGCTTGAGGGGATCGAGGATCTCGGTGGCGGGAAGGTGCTCGCTTGCTGGTGCGCCCTTGAGGACTGCCACGGCGACGTCCTGCTCGAGAAGCTCAGCGAAAGGAGGCCGTCGTGACATTCATCGATCGCTCGGTCATGTTTTCGGGTGGGGTCATGGCCAGGATGGGGGAGTACGGGAGTGGTCTCTTCCGATTCGACGGGACCGGGGTCCTCCACCCGGATGTCCCGCCCGCCCGGTGGGGTGAGGTGGTGGGCATGCTCCTCGACGACGCCGGAACCGAGAGCCGCTTGGGCATGGTCACAGCCGATGCTCGTGCTCTCCCGTTCCGGGATGCGACGCTCGCCGCGGTCGCCTATGCCCTCGTGTCGCCTGTCGATCCCGACGACAACGGCGCCATTCCGTGGGGATCGAGACAACCGCGACTTCCACCGTGCCGCCTGGCTCGAGGTGAGCAGGGTGCTCAGACCGGGCGGTGTGCTCCTCCTCAACTGGCAGCACTTCATCCGCAAGGGCGCGGGCGGCGCGGTGAGCCGCTGGCACTTCAGCACGCTCACCGGTCTCGGGTACGAACCGATGACCCGGGCGGCGCTGGACCGGGCGGAGGAGAAAGCTCCGGGGCCGGAGTACGCCGCCGCCGTCAAGGAGATGATGACCCTTCGGCGGCCGACGACCATCCGCCACGGTGGCGACGCCCAGGACGACAATTACGAGACCGAGGAGGACTGATGTTCGGATCGAGCAAGCGACCGAAAGAGGAACCCGAGAAGCCGTACCGGTACGAGCCTGATCGTCCCGAGGTGCCCGAGTACCAGCCCCTCCAGCCCGCTCGTTTCATGGCGGGGATGCCCAACCTCGCCGGCCACCTCGCCGCCCTCAACGGCATCAACCGGCCGATGCTGCCCCCGACAGATCTGGCTCGCCGCCACCTCCCCGAGCTGGCCGACGTGATCAAGGAGGTGGGCGACGCCGACGCTGCCGCCTTTTACGCGGCGCGGGAGTGGATGAGCGCCCAAGCCGGCGAAGGATTCAAGGACGCTCTAACCGCCGATGCGGAGTGGGTCGCGCCCCTGGCTGGAGGAGGGGGAACGTCCGCCGTCCGACGACGGCCCGCTCTTCACCCACATGACCAAGGGGATCCCCGAAGCGTTCGCCGAAGCGTTCCACGCCCAGGTCGCAGCCGACCTCGCCGACCGCCGCGCCCGGCAGTTCGGCGCCAGCGACGCGGTGCGGAAGCCTTTGGATGAGATGACCGACGACTTCGCCTTGCAGATCCAAGGCCGACTCGAGCGAGCCAGGGACCACAAGGACCGGCGCGCCTACGACGATGCACTTGACATCTGCGGTACGTGGTCGGAAGCGAGCGCGCTGTGGGAGTGGAGCGCCAACACCTCCAAGGCGTTCCGGAACCGCAGCCCCCACTCCGCTCCCCGCCACCTGGCAGTCCTGGAGTTCGAGGCGGCAACCGAGATCGGGCTCAACCCGAGCGTGGTCCCCGTCGAGGTGCTGGAAGACCCGGCTGCTCCGCCCAGCAAACTGTTCCCCGCCACGCGACCCCGGGCCCCGTTCCAGGTCATCGGCGAAGAGCCGAAATGGGGACCGGACGGGCCACCCGGCTCCCGGAGGGGAAGCTGATGGGCAATTGGCACGTCGTGCTCCCCGCGGGACCTCGAGCCCGAGTGGCTCCCGGTGATCCCGGCAGGCTGATGGTGTGGGGTCCCGGCGAGTACAACGGCGCCGGCATCGGCATCGCCAGCCGCGGTCGTCGGGCCCGACGGCCTGGTGGTGAGCATGGACGACTCCACCTTCACCGACCACTGCAGCGGAGGGTCCAAGGACGATCCCTACGCCAAGCCCCACAGTCACGCCCTCGATATCACCAACGGTGTCACCAGGTATGCGCGACCGCTCCTGGTGGAGACACCGACCGGGTTCGGCCTGGTCGGCTTGGAGTTGTGGGGGGTGGACTTCGAGGGCGGCAACGAGGTCGAGCTGCAGCCAGGGTCACAACCAATGCCGTCGATCCCACCACGGCCCCGGGTCACGGTCTTGGGTGAGTAGGTCGCAGCGAAAGGAGGAACGAGATGGCCGAGACACTGACCACCGAGCAGATGTGGAGCGAGCTGGCGATAGCGGGTTGGAGCAGAAGAGGATCCGGCTCGTGGCATTGGCAAGATCCACTGCACGGCGTCGGCGAAGGTCCCCGTTTGGAAACGCCCGAGGCTCATGCCGAGATGATCCGCCGCCAAGAGGAGCAGGCCAATCAGGCAGAGAAGAGGCAGAAGGCTCGGCGGCGATCCTGATGACCAGCAGCGTCAGCGCCCGGGGCAGCACCTGGAAGTGGAGGAAGCTGCGGGCCGCCATCCTCCAGCGGGATGGCTACGCCTGCGTCCTGTGTGGTGAGCGTGCCGTCGAGGTTGATCACGTCGTGCCGAGGCACCTCGGCGGCGGCGACTCGCCGCACAACTTGCGATCGCTCTGCCATCGGTGCCACGCCACGAGACGCCATGAGATCCCGACCACGCCGATCCCGAGCAGGGTGTGGTGATCACCATCGTCACTCGATGACGATGGTCATCGTGATCACGATGCGGTATCGCAGCCGAGACAAAACCCCTGGTCAGCGGCCCATTTTTTCTGAGCCGACGGTCGATCCAGACAGCTTGCGCTCCTGTCTGTTTGCCCCCGATGTTCAGCCGTGACGGAGGGATCATCCCGTAGCCTGCCGGGAATGGACCGATGGCGACGGGGGACAAGGAATCCCGCCGGAAGTCGCTTCCTCCACGGTGGCGGGTCCCGCAGCTGCGGCTGTCGGGAGTGCCGGGGCTTGATGAACCGGGTGGCGCTGGCCATCCGCTTCGAGAGCTACCAGGAGCCAGCCCCCTGCCCGGTGTGCGGGGTCGAGGTGGTCCCCGGACCGAGAGGCAAGCGCTACTGCAGCGACCGCTGCCGCCAGCGGGCGCATCGGGCCCGAGTCGGGGTGTCGTAGCCAGGTATCGATTCGCAAGCTACGAGGGGCGCCTCTCTCTTCCTTTCCGAAGGGCCGGGAAAATTTGCTACCGATATCTCGGCATGACGGCTGCCATGCAGCCTATGTTTGATTCCCTTGCGGTAGGACGAGTAGCGCCGCCGCCCCCCTTCCAACGGGCTCCGCTTAGCCATTTTTCGCCCCCTACGCGCCCTTACTTGGTGTATTATTTCCCCCACGATGCTGCTACCCGCAGTGGCTCTCGCCGCCCTGCTACTCGCCCCCTCCACCTGCACCTACCGCGAAGGGATCAACGCCACCACCTGCACCTTCGGCATCGTCGCGGATCGAATTGCCGACCCCGGAGAGGTGGTGGTGGTCAGAGGCCAAGTGCGTTCCCTTGACGGCACCGTGCAGCGGCTCTCCATCGCGCTTGGCTCCCACGGCAGCAACGGGGAAGTCGAAACCCTGCTCGACCGGTCCGCGGTGGCAATCAGCGAAAATGGCTGGCGCACCTGGGGTTCGGTCAGCCACCCCCCTGGAATTGATTCCCATTTCCGCTGGAGCTACGCCGCCTTCGCCGGGAACGAAGTAGGCAACGTCCGCATCCGCACCAGCGCGGTGATACGACCCGCCAACTAACCAGGCTCAGATACCGGCCAGGTCGAACGACTTCTCCAGGTCAGCCGGGACCAGAGGCTCCGGCTCAGCCTCGGCCAGTTCCCCGGCAGGGGCGAACCACAGAAAACACCGGCAGTTGGCCGTGGCGTCGGGTCAATACCCGCAACCCGGATAGGCCAGCTTCTCCCCGGTGCCAGGCCAGCGCCAGAAGGCGTCTTCCAAGGCACGATTATCCCCATGCAGCCGACGGTGCAGCGTGCGTACCTTCTCGTCGCCACGGGGCACCGACAGCTTGCGTAGCTGGACCCCCTCGAACGCCCCGCCCGGACCACGCAGCACATCGGCCAGGGCCAACTGCTGCTGGGCTCGTCGCCCGGCAACGGTTCGGGCGATACCTTTGCCCTTGTGACGAATCGCGCATGGTGGGATCACGCCGCTTGCCTCGATGCGCCGCTCGACTGGTTCTTCCAAGCACGGTCACAGCGTCCGAAAGGCCAAGGAGCTCTGCGCCAGCTGCCCGGTGACGGGAGAGTGTCTTGAATCGGCACTCAAAATCTTCAGCAGTGGGATCTGGGCGGTACTTCGGAACGAGAACGGCGACGGATACGGTCGAAGCTGTAAACATCGACCACGCTTCCGGTCTTTCCTCCGTCCGGTGTCGTTTCGAACCAGCCGGGGGATCCCCCTGTCCGGAAGCCACCGCCCCCCGGTCCCTTTCGTCCGGGGGGCGGGGCGCGCCGAAGGCGGCGTATGGTGCCCCCCACCGTTGGCCCTAGCGCTCTAGACAGGTGAGGGTCCGTCTAAGAGGGGGATCGGCTAGGGCCAACAGGTTGGGGGGTCATTCGTCCTCCCCTTCCTTCACGGCGGCATCCCCAAAGTTGATGATTTCGGACGACGTGTCATCCCCACGACGTAGCGTGCCCCGGGATGCGTGCCGCCCCCTTACCAGTGACGAAGGGGCGGTCCTCGAAGCGTCGGCGCCGCGCCCGGCCACCATCGACTATCTCGCCGACCTGCTGCTGTGGTATAGCGCCCAAGTGACGCTTGTCGTCGATCGTCTCCACGCCGACGGGTTCGTGTTCGGTGGCAACCACCTGGAGCTGTCCGGGTCGGGGCGCTATCACCTGCCGGGTGAGGAGAACCGTCGGATCGATCCGTCTTAGCCCACTCGGTCGGTTGGTGACGATGACTCCTCGGTCGCGCTCGGTTGTCCCGCACTGCGCTTCTTGCGCTTCTTATCTGCCTCCATATGTTCAATTGCGGTCCCTCCACGCCTCCAATCAAGGCCACGGCCCTCTGCCGCTCGCTTATGTTCCACGGTCCCTTGTAGCCAAGCTTCCTCAACTGGCCTCGCTGACATCCCCTTCGCTGTCGGCACCCTCAGCAGGCTCGGGTCGTCGGTGGAGCGTCGGAATCCGCAGCCGTGCTCAGCTGAACAAGCACCCTTGCATGCGCCACGCGTCATCGACCTCGTGCCTGGCGGGGCACAGCACAGCTGAGCCCGAAGCCAATCGTCGCGATTGGACCGGTCCCATTCCCACCGCTGTCACGACCCCGACTCCCATTCCACCCGAGACTCTTGTCGGTGGCAACTGATACGTTCGCAGCCGACTTACTGGAAGGAGCGGTCCCATGGATGCCCGTACTCAAGCCTGGCTCGACCAAGAAGATTCACGGATGAAAGACATGGTCCGCCAACACGGGTGGGCAATCGAGTACATCGGTGGTGGCGCGTGCACGGTGCCCGGGTGCGAATCATGCGACGACGAGGTGGCATTCGCCTACACGGTTGGGCTCTTTGGGCTGGGCCACCCCGAGCTGCTCGTCTTCGGGCTTGGCATGGAGGAGGCAGGCGCCCTGCTCAACGGGCTCGCCACCCGGGTCCCTCGCGGGAGAGGACATCATTCCCGGCCAGTTGATCAGCTTCGACGGGTGGCCGCAGAGGCTGGTGGCCGAGACCGTTCCCAATCCAGGGGAGATCGTGTTCTCGGCCAACCGGTTCTATCAGCGTCCCGATGAGTTTCCGGTCCCCGTACTCCAGATCACGTACGACGATGCCGGCGGTCCTCGGGGAGAGGGCAATAAGTCAACACAACCCAGACCGGGGACATTCATAGCATGACCGCCCTGCGGCCGAGCGCTATACGGCCGACCTGGAACGCCCTGATGGCAATGGAGACGAGAGCGCAAAGCGGTCGAGGAGGAAGCGTGCTGTACCCATAGGAGGTCGGGTGTGAGCGAACAGGGGTGGCAGGCGTTTCTCGTCGCGGGATGGTGTCGATGATTGGGTCGTCTCCAGGTGGTGCAACGGCGGCATTCCGTGTCGGATCGGTCCGCGAGGGCGGCGCGGCTGGCCGAGGCGAATCGCGCAGGTCCCCCGTCTCGAAGGGTCGGAGCGCTGCTGACGATCGCGCGAGACCGCCTCACTGTGCGGTTTGAGCCGCGACTTGTGGCGACTCGAGTCGCAGCACGTTGACCTCGCCCGTGCTTGTCTCGGCGGTCGCCCGGCGGACGGTTTGCAGTGGCGCAACTCGCGCAGCTTCGTCCACGAGGTGCCGACGTTCGCCATCGCTGCCAAGCCCGGCACGATCGACCTCGGCTTCTGGTGGCCGTCTTGGCTACGGGCCGATCGCCGACGACAAGCCGGTCGATCCGCTCGGACATCGATGACGGTGTCGATACAGCCACTCGATGATGCCAAGCAGTTGCGGCACGCCATGCACATTGACGTGTCGGTGGCGCGCGAACACGTAGCGACCCGGCTCGAAGCGGCGCTGGCAGCAGGGGGCCGCATCGTGGACGACTCAGGGGCGCCGGGGAGTTGGATTCTCTCCGACCGGGCGGGCAACCGCGTCTGCATCGCCGCATGGCCAGACGGGTCCACCGGGCTTCCCGACGATCCCGGGCAGTCCACCCCCGAGCGGTAGCTCCCGTCCCTGGGCTGACTGCTCAGCCCGAGCCGCGCACCTCGTAGAGCTGCCACTCACCCGGGACACCCTTCAGCGTGAAGCCACCACGCGAAGCGAATTCGATCTGCGATCCGGCAACCAGGTCCTTCACCGTCGCCGAGACCAGGACCCCTCCCTCTTGGGCCTGGTCCATCACTCGGGAGGCGATATGAAGCCCGAGACCACCGACCTCGCCGTTCCTGACCTCGATCTCCCCGGTATGGATGCTGCCCGCACGGCGATCCCGATTGCGGACGGCATCGGTAATGGCCACTGCGCAGAGGACGGCCGTGCCGGTCCGTCGAAGGTGGCGACGCAACCGTCGCCGGTCATGCCGATCTCCCGGCCCCGGAAACGCTCCAGTTGGGCTCGGACGATGCGGTCGTGCTCGCCGAGGAGGTCGAGCCAGCGTTCATCGCCGAGCGAGACCGCTTTGGAGTGGAGTCGACGATGTCGGTGAACAACACTGTCGAGAGGACTCGCTCGACCGCGTGTCGACTCGCGTCTACGGTGAGGAATTCCTCCACGTGGTCGAGGGTCGGCCCGAAGTCGCCCGCGTGGAACGGGAGAGTGTCGGCGCCTTCCACCACGCGCAGTTCGGCTCCCTCGATGTGCTCGGCGATGTACTCGCCGTACTCCGGTCGGTGGTAGCGGGCATCGCGTCGTGCTACGACGAGGGTGGGTACGTGGATGAGGGGCAGTGCCGCCCTGGCGTCAACTCGGTAGAACCAGCTCGAAGGTGCTCTTGACCAACCCGTGCGAGTTCGCCAGACGCTGATACCTCGTGAACCACGCCCGAAAACGCGCGTCGTCGGCGACGCTCGGAGCGGTCAGCCGCAACATGTCACCCGTGGTGCCGTGCTGGGCGATGTATTGCTCGGACAGGGCGTCGGCCACATTCTGCGGTGCCCCGATCGGGTAGTCGTCGGCCGCGGGATCCGCGGCACGGCGTTGACGAGGACGAGTGCGCTGACCCGCTCCGGATGGGTGGCGGCGAGCATCATGGCCGACAATCCGCCCTCGGTGTCGCCGTATATCACGGCCCGCTCGGACCCGGCAGCATCCAGCACAGCCCGAACGTCGTCCATGTTCCCCTCGAGCGGGAGCCAGGTGTTGTCCCCCGGTATGGGGTCCGACACCCCGGAGCCCCGCATGTCGTATTGGATTACCCGGCCCAAGCTGGCGAGCCGGTCGTAGAAACGGACGGCCGACGGCTCGTCCCAGATAGCGTCGACGTTGGAGATCCCGCCGTTGATGAACATGATGTCGCGCTCGCCTGCGCCAAAGACCTGGTACGCGAGGTAGCCGAGACGGGGTCTCCAGGTAGCGGGTCTGGGGACGACCACCAAGCGGCAGCGCTGACATGGTGCGAACCGTAGTGAACGCTTTATCCGCGTCCGTTGACCGGGTAGTCGACGGTGTCAACGTCTTCGTAGCCGTTCCTCTCGATCCGCGGTGAGGACCTGGCGCAGCTGGTTGCGAACGCTCGGTCACCGTCTCGGCCGTATTCGCCGCCGAGGGAGCCAGCGTGGTTCGGCTCGGAGAAGGCGATGGCCTCGGTACAGCGTTCGGCGACGGCGTGTCGCCACGGTTGGCCAGAGTCGCCCTTCAGACCCTTCACGGCCACCATCACGATCCGCGTCGAGCAGCGCAGGGCGTCGTCGTCCGCTTCGTCGTCGGTACATCTTGATCATGTTCTGCCGGCGTCGTATTCGTCCAGTTCATCATTCCTCAGTTGGCATCCCGGACATTCTCGGTATCGCAGCGGCTGCTCGGCCGCTTTCTGTCCTGAACGGTCCACGATGGCTGACGATGACGATGAGTGCGCCATCCAGCCATCCGCTGCGCTGAATGGTGGTGTTCGGCGCGCGCCTGCACAGCTCATCGGCGCCTGCGGGGCGAAGATGGTTCCATGGGCTAGAACCTGGAGCGTCTCCGGGTGCCTGGCGACCGATGAGGAAGTTCGCCGCCGCGCTGCTGGCGAAGAGGTCGACCGGGCCCACGACTTCCTCGATGAGGCGATGCGGATCGTCGGCGTGTACTGTCAGCGATACCTCGGGCAGGATGGTCCACTTCGCCTCACTCCGTCCACGGATCGTATGTGACGACAGTTCGGTCAACCAAGAAGTGGCAACGGGCTCGATCCCGCCGCGCCCATCGGCGAAGCAGTGACAGGCAGCGGCTCCATGCTCTCGGCTGGCGACGTCGTAGGTCGACGTGGCGCCGGGCACTTCCGGTGCTCTCGCAGTCTTCGTCGTGGTCGTAGTGGTCACAGTGTCTCCTCGAGAGGCTGGCGGCTCTATCGTCGAGGCACCGCGAGATCGATCTCGTCGGTCATCCACGGCGGTATCGCGTCGATCTGACCCAGACCACCTGCTGGGCCTCCTCCATGCCCATGGCCGCCTTCTTCATCGCCTCGGCGTTGGAGGACGCTGCTGATCGACCTGCTCATCCGCTGCGTCACGATCTCCTCGATGGTCGCCCAGCGGTGCGACCGGAAGGTCGTGGTTGGTGCCATTCATCGTTGAAGCCGTCGCGGAAGCGGCCGTTCGGTGCGTACTGCCTCGACGATCTTCCCGCCGGCCACCGCGTTGATCAGCCTCGGCGTCATGTCGTACTCGATACAGCTCCCGTTCCAGGTCGTACTTGGTCGAGGTTCCGGGTAAGATCAGCAGAACCCGCCGCGCTCCAACATCGTCGATCCGCCCACCAGCTCCAGATGCGCTCGGTCGGCGTCGAACTCTGCCTCATCGTCATCGTCGAGTTGATACTGATCCTTGCGGACGGCGGTTGACGGTCGTTGGTTGCTCCTTCGTCTCAGCGACAGCTGGTCGTCCGGTCGATCCCGACGCGCCACAGCTCCTCGTACTGGTCCAACGGTCGGTCGGCCGCCAGCCGCCGCGGGCTGGGTCCGTTGCAACGGTCTTCAATGCGCGCTTCGTAGCCAGGCTGAAGCCCTCTCGGGATCGCGACATCTTTCTCCACGCCCGCAAAGCTCATCGGGTCGTCGCTCGGCCAACGAAGACGCCCTTCCTTCACGTCGATGGCACGGCGCCCACTATGCCGCCTGGTCGCGTCGCGGCGCAGCCGGAAGAATTGATGAGAAGATCATCATACCATCTCGTTCAACCGTTCATCAGATTGTATCGAAGTTCTTCTCGAAGAAGTTCACCTGCTCGTCGTAGTTTCGAAGGCCTTCATCCGCCTGGCTCATGATCCAGGCCGCCCGTCCACGTTGATGGTCTCGCCTGTCAAGGGTAGGCTTCGAGGCCGAGGAACGACACCACGGCGCCAGTTCTTCGATCAGCTCCTGGCCTCTTCGTCCCTGGATCGAGATCAGCCGTTCGGTAGGCCTCAAGATTCCAGTACTCTATCGTTCAGGCGTTCGTCGGAATCCGCCGAACAGCGTGGCCGGAGTCCGTCATTCCCGACCCGCGGGCCCAGGCACGTATCATCGCCACGACCACCCCTTCGTCGACACGTAAGGCGGCATCTCAGCCCACCCGCATGCCAGCGGTGGAGCAATGTGACCATCGCTCGCCTTCTCAGCGGATCATCGAACGACGACCGCCTGCACCACGAAATCCGCGCGCTCGTTGACCCGCCTCGTGAGTACCTCCTCGGTGACCTCGAGGAAGACCGACCGGGAACACTGCGGCGTGGCTCTAGAACCGCCAACGGTCCGAGGTCGTGCTCGACCCGATCGAGACGGCATCGATCAGGCCGAGACGTCGCGCGGTCGCAGCCGAATCGACCGCCTCGCCGTCGTTGTCTGCGATCAGTGCCGCCGTTACTTTCCGACGCCACCGAGGCATCGACATCCACCACCGCCACCCGAGTCCGTCGGACGCCAGTCGAAGGGCGACGGCACGACCCGATGCACCGCCGCCACCGGTCACCACCACGCTCGATATGGCTCCATCAGCCTGGTATCACCCACATCCTGACAGGGGAAAGGCGCTTCGATCGAGCGCGTTCTGATCTACCGACCCAGCTACGCCAGAATGGCCGGGTGGCTGAGTCGATTCACCGTCTTCCCGGTATCGAGGGGCGGATGGCTCTCGTCACCGGTGGCAACCACGGGATCGGGGCTGCCACGGCGAGGTCCCTGGCGAGCCATGGCGCCCGGGTCCTCATCACCTACCTGCGTCTCGACGACGATCCAGGACCGGGTACGCCCGCCGAGTACGCCGCGGGTCGAGCAGGGGCGCCGCCGCCGTCGTGGAGGAGATCCGACCGCGATGGCGGGCACGCCGAGGCGGTCGAGGCCGACCTGGCGGAAGAGGCGAGGCATGCGCCCTCCTCTTCGATGCTGCCGACCACCCCTGGGTCCGGTCGAGATCCTGGTGAACAGCCAGCGGTGGGTGCCGGACACCTTTCACCGAGCTCTAGCGGTCGACTTCGGACGCAACGTACGACGGTCAGCGCCTCCAGTTTGACAAGGTCTCGGGGTCGATGCCCGCGCCGCCGCTCTGCTCATCGCCGAGTTCGCCCGAGCACGTGGCTAGAGAAGCGACGTGGGGTCGCATCATCGGGCTGACCTCAGGCGGCCCTCTCGGGTTCCCCGAGGAGGAGTGTCGTACGGGGCGGCCAAGGCCGCCAGGTGGACTACACGATCTCGGCCACCGTTCGAGTTCGGCAGTTACGGCATCACCGCCAACGTCGTACGCCGCCTGTCACCGACACGGGAGGGTGACCCCGGCCGTCGAGGCGTTCGTGGCGAGAAGATGCCGAAGCCACTTCCATGTCGCCCAACCGGAAGAAGATGGCAAGGTCATCGCCTTGCTCTCCTCCGATCTCGCCCGTCTAGTCACCGCCAACGTGATCCAACTCCGTCGCTGGCACCTCGGTGCAGAGACCTAAACGAGCGGCGCGATCCCGATGGCGGGCGGATGGCGTCGGCGAGGATCGGCGGGGCGGAGGCCCGCCCCGGTGCCCGCGATGAAGCCGAGAGCGAGGACTATCCCCGGAACAACCCCCTGCCCATCCGGGCCAGGCGGGGGCGAGGGTCGTGATGATGATGGCACCGCCAGGAAAATCCAGACCCGTAGGCGCTCGACAGTGGAAGACATGGATGGCGCGGACCATCGGCTCCACGCCTCGTATCCAACGGGTCCGCGCCGACTCACGGGTCTGTGCCGCCCACTCCTGCACCGTGAGACGGAAGATCAGCGCGACCAGCCAGAGCGCCCCGCTCCCAACCCGAAGAGACCCAGCGCCGGATCGACGACGTCGTCTCACCGTTCGGTGATCAGCAAGGCCGCCAGAAGCGCCATTCCGAGCGTCGTGACCGTCACCCCTAC
>CAWGRK010000003.1:0-125606 GCA_963824995.1 uncultured Actinomycetes bacterium
CTGTAGCCGGGGGCACGCAGGATGTCATTGACCAGCGCCGAGATGAGGAATGCGGCGATCGAGTTGAGCATGATCGTCGTGACCACCTCATGGGCCCCGGTGAATGCCTTGAGGAAGCCGGGGATGAACCCGTAGAAGGCGCCCGCCAGACACCCGGCGATGACCGCCACAGGGCAGGCAACCCAGGGGGACGCATCGGCCAGAGCGGCGCCGACCACTGCCGCGGTGAAACCGCCGATCAGCACCTGACCAGTGCCGCCGATATTGAAGAGGCCCGCTTTGAACCCCACGCCGACCGCAAGCCCCGTGAGAATCAACGGAGCAGTGGCGACCAGCGTGTTCGTGATCTCGGTCGGCCCTCCGAAAGCGCCCTGAAGTAGGGCCCCATACGCGGTGAGCGGCAAGGTCCAGTCGATCGTGCCCTCGACGGCAGGGCTGGACACGAGGATGAGCACCGACCCGGCGAGAAGGCCAAGGACGATCGATGCGACCGGGATCGCCACAACCGCGACCAACCGCCGCCAGCGGCCCTGTGGCAACGGCTCTGGCACCGCCGCATGCGGTGCCGGTCCCCGTTCGCCGAGGTCGTCTTCGAGGCTTGAGGGAGGCTCGGTCACAAGGCTTGCTCGGTCGCGGTAGACGTGTCGCCCTTGCCCCCGGTCGCCATGAGCAGACCGATGTCCTCGCGGTTGGCGGTGGGACCGTCCACCAGTGCGACCACTTCTCCTCGGTACATCACCGCGATCCGGTCGGAGAGCTCGAGGACCTCGTCGAGCTCGGCTGAGACGAGCAGGATTCCGATCCCCCGGTCGCGCATCTCGATCGACCTGACGGTGGATGAACTCGATGCTCCCGACGTCGAGCCCCCGGGTTGGCTGATCGAGCACCAAGACCTTGAGGTCTTGACCGAACTCCCTGGCGACCACGGCCTTCTGCTGGTTGCCGCCGGACAAGTTGCCGCAGGGCACGTCGGCCGACGGGGTGCGGATGTCGTAATCGTCTATCGCCTGCCGCGCCCAGCGACTGATCTCGTCGCTATTCACCATCATCCCTCGGGAGAATGGCTTTCGGTGATAGGTCGTGAGGACCAGATTGTCCTCGACCGGGAAACTGAGGACCAGACCGAAGCGGTGCCGGTCTCCGGGGACGAATCCGACCCCAGCCTCGCGCATCTCCCGAACGCTGGCGTGGGTGACGTCCTCGCCGTTGAGGATCACTGTTCCAGCCAGCGGTTTGCGCAGCCCGGTGATCGCCTCGACCAGCTCGTCCTGTCCGTTGCCGGCCACGCCGGCGATCCCCAGAATCTCACCGGCGCGCAGGTCGAAGTCCACGCCACGGACGACTTCGTGGTGGCGGTCGTCGCGAACCCTGAGACCCTGCACGATCAACACGGCATCGCCAGGGCTGTGACGCACCGCGGTCCACGGTGAGTTGAACTTCACGACCCACCATCAACTCGGCGAGATCGTCCTCGTCGGTCTCTTCAGGCAGGCGCGATCCCACCACTTTGCCCCGGCGGATGACGGTGATCCTGTCGGCGATCTCCAGAACCTCGTAAAGCTTGTGGCTGATGAAGATGACGCTGTGACCTTCGTCGGCCAACCGGCGGAGCACGGCGAAGATCTCCGTGGTCTCCTGGGGGGTGAGGACCGCGGTCGGCTCGTCGAGCACCAGTATCCGAGCCTCTCGGTACAGCGCCTTGAGGATCTCTACCCGCTGCTGCCACCCCACGGAGAGTGTCTCCACCTTCGCTTCGGGGTCGATTTCGAACCCAAAGCGCTGACCCAGTTCGACGATCCTCTTGTGCGCCTCGCGCCGATCCAAGAAGATCGGGTTGGCCATTGTCTCGTCGCCGAGGACGATGTTGTCAGCCACGGTGAGCACCGGAACCAGCATGAAATGCTGATGGACCATGCTTATCCCACGGGCTATGGCATCAGCCGGCGATGAGATGGTTATCGGCTCGCCATCGAGAAGGATCTCACCATCGTCGGGCGAAGCCAGCCCGTAGAGGATGTTCATGAGCGTCGACTTGCCCGCACCGTTCTCGCCGAGCAGAGCATGGATCTCGCCGGGATGAACCTCTAGGTCGATCCCGTCATTGGCAACCACCCCGGGATAACGCTTGGTGATGCCCCGCATCTCCAGGGCGGGAGCAATGACCTCGTCGCTCATCCCCTGCCTTGTCTCCTCGTCAGGCGCGCCCGGAACGGTTGCATCCCCCCGGAGCGGGGCGGAGACTAACGGCTCGTCAACGGCGGAGGCGGCCGGTCTCGGCCGGCCGCCTCCATTTGCATCGGTTTCCGAATCAGATCACGGACAGTCCGGTGTGGCTGCCGCAGGGCCGGGTGCGTTACAGGGAACGATCGACTCGTCGATCATTCCAGCCATTGCGTCATCGATGGCCGTCTGTATCTCGGGCGTGATCAGCGATCCCTCGAAGTCGTAGAAGGGGGCGAGACCCACGCCCGGGGGATCGGAGGTGAGCGAGTTGACGATGTTCCCCCCCTCGGCGGAGCCGTCGGCCACCCGGAGGATGGCAGCCGTCACCGATTCCTCCAGGGCTTTGGTGGCGCTGGTCACGATGCACCCCGCCAGGTCGGGCAACGTCTGCGTCTGGTCGACATCTACCCCTATCCCGTAGATCTCGGCGTCACACGCTGCCTGAAGGGCACCCTCGCCCGTCAGGCCAGCGATCTGGAATATGACGTCAGAGCCTTGGGTTATCTGCTGCTCGGCAATCGACCGACCGGTTGCCGGATCGTTGAAGCCGACGGCCGGATCGGGACTGGTCTCCTGATAGAGGACGGTGGCGTTGGGAGTGACCGACTTGACCCCGGACTCATAGCCACGGGCGTACCTGACCACAGCCGGGACATTGGTCCCACCTATGGCGCTAACCGTGTTGTTCTCGGTGATGCTCCCCGCCACGATCCCGGCGAGGTATCCCGCCTGGTCCTCGGCATAGACGAGACCCTGATAGTTGGGCAGCAGTACTGCCGGGTCGCCCTCACAGGCGAAGTTCGGGTCGGCTTCAGCCCCCTGAGTGATGCAGATGCCCTGATCGACACCGATGAAGCTCACGTCCGGGTTGGCCAGTGCGGCCGCGGTGGTATCGGTGCCGATGAGGAACCCAACCGTGACGATCACATCGAAGTCCTGGTCGATGAACGTCTGGATGTTCTGGCTGTAATCCGAGATCTCCTCGGTGACGATGACGTCGTGCTCACCGCCCAGCTGTTCGGCGGCGGCGATTGCACCCTCGTTGGACGACTGGTTGAAGGACTTGTCCTCCAATTGCCCGACATCGGTGACGACACCAACCCGGAGCGCCTCGCCTGCCACTGTGGTGTCGGCTGCAACCGTGGTGTCGGCAGCGACGGTCGTATCGGCCGCGATTGTGGTGTCGGCACCTACGGTGGTGTCGGCGGCCAACGTGGTGTCGGCGCCCGCTGCGGTGGTGTCAGCTGGCGCTCCCGTCGTGTCTGCAGTTCCCCCGCTACATGCGGCCACGAACAGCGCGAGCACCGCGGCAATCGCCGCAATCTTGCTCGTGTTCTTCACGAATCATCCTCCTGATGTTCAATACAGCCGACATCGCCGGCGGCGGGAGTCTACCGGTCCCTGTGGGACGACCGGCCGGGTGGCCGAGGATTTAGGAGCTGATCGGGAACGTTCATGGCGCCGGGTTCGAGCCGCTTACAGGCGGTCGAAGCGCGATACGCCGACACTCTGAAGCACTACTTCTTGAACGAGGGTCACTCAAACAAAAGGGAATCGGGGCCTTTCGACCCCGATTCCGCTTCCTGCCTGCGCCCCACTCCTGACGCCTGTCTTGATATCGGTACCTGAGCAGAGCCCTACATGGGTCGGGCGACCCATTGATCAGGTCAGCTCAGGCTCTTCGAGTACCGGTTGGCGCCGGTCGCGGATGCGGAACCAGCCCCAGAAGCCGACCGAGACCAGCCCGAAACCGGCGAACAACGCCGCCGCGGTGACGAACGGCACCGCCGACTCGGTCGGCCCGTAACCGGCACCGGGATGGGCGAGCAACTGGAGGAAGGCGAACACCCCAGCCCCGAACAGCAACCCCCACACCAGCTTCGACCAGCGCAACACCGCCGAGCCGGCCAGGAAGCGCATCGGCACCAGCCCGAACACCAGACCCTCCAGACCGGCGACGAAGAGGGTGGCCAAAGCGGTGTCCACCACGGTCAACCCGAACGAGGGGTCCGACCCCAGCGAGCGGCTGCAACCACGACCACCCCAGCCACGCCGCCAGCGCCACCAAAGCGGTCACCCCAGAAGCCAGAGCAGCCTGCTTGCCCTCGTCCACCGCCGAGAGGGCACCACCGACCACCAGACCGGCCAGCACCCCGTAGAGGTAACCCGGCTCGAACCCCACCACCCGGGACAACAGCACACAGGCCGCGGCCACCACCAGCGCCCCGGGGAGCGCCCGCACCGACAACGACACACCGCTGTCACGACGCCGGACGAACCAGGCGGAAACCCCCAAACCGACCGCCATCACCCCGAGGAGACCGATACCCAGCCCCCAAAAGGAGCGCCCCCGTCGAGCGGTTCCACCCGAACCCGGGATCCAAGAGGCCGGCCAGCAGCGTCCCCGCCACCAACACCAACCCCAGGGTCAACCATGACCCCCGCACCCGCGAGCGCCGCTGCGGGGAACGCTCCGAACGGCCCCCCGGCAACAGCCGGCGGAACCAACCGGTCACCTCGTCGTAGTGCTCATCGAGGGTCCGGTTGAACAACTCACCAGGGAAAGGCATCAACAACACCAACGCCAAGGCCAACAAAGCGTTGGTCGCCACCACGGGAATAGCCCACGAAACCCCATCGGGACCACGCAACGAAGCAGCCAAAACCGGCACCCCGGCAGGAGCGGTCGGGCCGCTGGGTGCGGTACCGCCCTCGCCGTCACCGGGATCGACTGGACCCTCGCCACCAGGAACCGCCACGGCGGCAACAGTGGTGGAGGTGGTGGAAGGGGTGGTGGTAGTCGTGACCTCGGTGGTGGACGTAGTCGTACTGGAAGTGGTCGTGCTCGAGGTTGTGGTGCTCGAGGTCGTCGTGGTTGTCGGGAGCGGAGCAGGTGCATCGAGCCGGCGTGCTACCGCCTGGACGTCAGCGAGCTGGACGTAGGCCACCCGTCGGGTCGGATCGACGTCGTCCCACCACCAATACCCGTAGTCCACCACGGTGCCCGCCCCCGTCAGCATCGTCGCCACCGGCCCCTCGGTGGTCTCGATCATGTCCTTCACTCGGAGCGAGATGTTGTTGAACGAGGCGACCGTCCGGTCGTATCCCGGCGTGTTGCAGCTCGGCGGCTCTCCCCCCGGCTGGGTCTTGGGAGGAAGCGGGCCCGACAACTGCGCTCCGTTCCGGGTCCAGGAACAGTCGGGCGCCAGGTTCAGCGTGCAGCTGTCACCGTCGCAGGACGCCGAGAACTCATATTCGCGGCGCTTCTTACTCCCCACCGACTCGAGCGGAGGAGCGTCGGCCTCGTAGTCGGCGACAACTTCGGCGGGGGCGT
The DNA here is from genome assembly GCA_963824995.1 of uncultured Actinomycetes bacterium. GTDB lineage: Bacteria > Actinomycetota > Acidimicrobiia > Spongiisociales > DATADW01 > DATADW01. Next base: position 5,558 of record CAWGRK010000003.1, read on the forward strand.
CGAACCGCTGCTCGTCTACGGCTTGGTACGCGTGAAGGTGAACTTCCACTCGCCCTCGATGACTGCTTCAGACTTGGGTGTCGCCGGTTCCTGGGCACCCGCCATGGTGGGAACCAGGGAACCAATGAGCACACCGATCACGGCCAACAGGCGAAGCCAACGCATCCATACTCCCTAAGAACAGGCGGAACCGCGCCCCGGGCCTCTTTGCCACGAGGCGCGATACCGCCCCCTACCGCCGCACCCCCCCGGGTGCGCCTGAAAGGACTATCGGTCCGACAGCCGGTGGCTGAATGAGTCGCTAGACCCATCCGCCTGGAGCCGATCACCATGACGAGCGGGTCAGTGCGCTCCGGTCAAGAAGTCGGCCAGGCTCTGGACCAGGGCTTCGGGGTTCTCCTCGGCGACGTGATGGCCCGACTCGATGGAGTGGCCACGCACGTCCGGCGCCCAACTTCGCCAGACCGTCAACGGGTCGCCATAGAGCCGTTCCAAGTCGTCATGGGACGACCACAACACCAGGGTCGGGCGATCGATGTGATGACCGGCGTCCCGGTCGTCCCGTTCGTGGTGTTGGTCGACGCTCAAACCGGCCCGGTAGTCCTCGAGCATCGCAAGCACTGTCTCGGGACGGTTGATCGCCTCGAGGTACTCGGCGAAATTCTCCTCGCCCATCGCCTCGGGATCACCGCCGTACCAGCCAAGCGGATCCACGTTGATGGCCCGCTCCGGCCTGTCGGGCTGCGCATAGAAGAACCAGTGGAACCACCGCTCGGCGAACCGGGCGTCGCATCGGTCGAGCGCTTCGCAGATAGGGACGCCGTCGATGACGACGAGACGCTCGACCCGATCGGGGTGGTCGAGGGCAAGCCGCAAAGCGACGTAGCTCCCCCGGTCGTGACCGACGACGGAGAACCGATCGTGACCGAGTAGCCCCATCACCTCCACCAGGTCACCGGCAACAGCTCGCTTCGACTGCTGGGAATGGTCGGGAAGGGGAGAAGGAGCGCTCGACCGCCCGTATCCGCGCATGTCCGGGCAGACGACACTGAGCCCTGCTTCTATCAGCCCGGGAGCGACACGGTGCCAGGTGGCACCGGTTCGAGGATGACCGTGGATCAGGAGGACCGAAGGACCTGAACCGCCGTATCGCACCCGGATCGTGACGTCAGCCAGTACCAGCGACTCATCGGTGAAACCGTCGAACACCTGGTCGGTTTGTCAGCCCTCGGCGCTACCCGCCATTTCGACGATCGGCTGATCGGGCGCCTCGATCGCCTCGAAGGTCAACTCGCCCGCCTCCTCGTCCAACCCGACCACGATGGTCGAGCCGGCCTTGAACTCGCCAAGCAGGACACGCTCGGAGAGTTGGTCCTCGAGCAGCCGTTGGATGGCCCGGCGCAGTGGCCGGGCGCCGAGCTCGGGGTCGTAACCCTTGGTGCCGAGGAAGCCCTTGGCGTCGTCGGTGAGCACCAGGTCGAGACCCTGCGATGTGAGCTGGTTGCGAACCCTGGCAAGCATCAGGTCGACGATCCGCTTGACCTCGTCGAGCGACAGCTCGTGGAAGACGATGACCTCGTCGATCCGGTTGAGGAACTCGGGGCGGAAATGCCGCTTGAGCTCCTCGTTGACCTTGGCCCGCATCTTCTCGTATGTGACCTCGTCGGAGTCGGCGTGGAAACCGATGCTCTTCTTGCGCAGGTCCCGGGTACCCAGGTTGGAGGTCATGATGATCACCGTGTTCTTGAAGTCCACGGCGCGCCCCTGGGCATCGGTGAGCCGCCCGTCCTCCAGGATCTGGAGCAGCGTGTTGAACACGTCCGGATGGGCCTTCTCGATCTCGTCGAAGAGCACAACGGAGAAGGGCTTGCGGCGCACCGCCTCGGTGAGCTGACCGCCCTCGTCGTACCCGACGTACCCGGGTGGCGATCCCACCAGCCGGGAAACGGTGTGCTTCTCCATGTACTCCGACATGTCGAGCTGGATGAGGGCGTCTTCGTTCCCGAAGAGGAATTCGGCGAGCGCTTTGGCGGTCTCCGTCTTCCCCACCCCCGATGGGCCGAGGAAGATGAACGAACCCGACGGCCTCTTGGGGTCCTTGAGCCCGGCGCGGGTACGCCGGATGGCCCGCGACACGGCGACGATGGCGTCTTCCTGACCGATGATCCGCTTGTGGAGCTCGCCCTCCATGGCCACCAGCCGGGCCGTCTCCTCCTCGGTGAGTCGGTGGACCGGGATGCCCGTCCAGAGGGCCAGGACCTCGGCGATCTCCTCCTCGTCGATGAGCCAGCCGACTTCCTCGCCGGTAGGCGCGCAGCTCGCCTTCCTTTTGGGCCCGTTCGGAGATCAGGGTCCGCTCCTGGTCGCGCAGCTGCGCCGCCCGCTCGAACTGCTGGGCCTGCACCGCCTCGGACTTGTCACGGCGCAACTGACCGAGCCGCTCGTCGATCTCTTTGAATTCGGGGAGGTTGGACGAGCGGTTGATCCGCATGCGTGACCCCGCCTCGTCGATCAGGTCGATCGCCTTGTCGGGGAGGTGACGGTCGGAGATGTAGCGGTCGGCCAGGTTGGCCGCACTCACCAGGGCGGCCTCGGTGAAACGGACCTTGTGGTGCATCTCGTAGCGGTCCTTGAGCCCGTGGAGGATCTGGATCGTCTCGCTGACGGTGGGCTCCTCGACCCGCACCGGCTGGAAGCGGCGCTCCAGCGCCGAGTCCTTCTCCAGGTACTTGCGGTACTCCTCCAGCGTGGTGGCGCCGATCGTCTGCAGCTCTCCCCTGGCCAGCATCGGCTTGAGGATCGAGGCGGCGTCGATGGCGCCCTCGGCGGCGCCGGCACCCACCAGGGTGTGGATCTCGTCGATGAACAGCAGGATGTCGCCGCGGGTGCGGATCTCCTTGAGGACCTTCTTGAGCCGCTCCTCGAAGTCGCCCCGGTAGCGCGACCCGGCCACGAGCGCCCCCAGGTCGAGCGTGTAGAGCTGCTTGCCGTGGAGTGTCTCGGGCACCTCGGAGGCGACGATGCGCTGCGCCAGCCCTTCGACGATGGCGGTCTTGCCGACGCCGGGCTCGCCGATGAGCACCGGGTTGTTCTTGGTGCGTCGGGAGAGGATCTGCATGACCCGCTCGATCTCGCGCTGACGACCGATCACCGGGTCGAGCTTGCGCTCCCTGGCGAGCTGGGTGTAGTTGCGCCCGAACTGGTCGAGGACGGCGGATCCCGACGAGCTGCTCTCCCTCGAACCGGAGCCGGCGGAGGCACCCGAGGGCTGCTCCTCTGAGCCTTGGACACCGGAGAGCAGTTGGATGACCGTCTGCCGCACCTTGGGGAGGTCGGCGCCCAGCTTCTGGAGCACCTGGGCGGCGACCCCTTCGCCCTCGCGGATCAGCCCGAGAAGGATGTGCTCGGTGCCGATGTAGTTGTGACCGAGCTGCAGCGCCTCGCGCAGGGACAGCTCGAGAACCTTCTTGGCGCGGGGGGTGAAGGGGATGTGCCCGCTGGGCGCCTGCTGGCCCTGGCCGATGATCTCGACGACCTCGTGACGGACGCCGTCGAGGTTGATACCCAGGCTCTCGAGGGCGCGGGCGGCGACGCCTTCCCCCTCGTGGATGAGCCCGAGAAGGATGTGCTCGGTGCCGATGTAATTGTGGTTGAGGAGGCGTGCCTCTTCCTGGGCGAGGACCACGACCCTTCGTGCTCTGTCGGTGAAGCGTTCGAACAAGTCTGGATCTCCTCCGATCGAGCCCCTACTGGGGTACCCCGAGTATACCGCTCGACCCTGTCTAGCTCGGGGGGCTCCCGAGCGCCTTACATGGTTATCGGCACCGAGGGCGCTGTCGGATGAAGCGATCTTGCTTCGCTCCCACCCGAATCGACCCGGGTTAGTAGATCCCGGGGTTCGCCAGCCTCACCCCGTAGACCACTCCTCGGCCCGTGATGTAGATGGTGCGCGCCCGTCGGCGTCGCCGAAGGCAGCGTTGGGGGCCAGTCGGGCACGAGGACGTGATCAAGAAGCCGGCTCTTCGGCGGGGCAGGTCTCCGGGTCGAGGTAGCGGCGGCACTCATCGGGGGTGAGCTCGCGGGTGACCCGGCTCTCAGCCAACTCGATGAGTCGTTCAGGGTCGAGATAGAACTTACGGAGCAACGGGCCCGTCGGCGTAGAGGGCATAGCTCCCGTCGGGCGCGAGGGTCATCTGAGGCTAGCCGCCGACGGCGCTCCTGAACTCGACGATCAGCTCGTCGGTGTCGATGTCCCAGAGCCGGATCAGCGAGTCGAAACCGGCGGTGGCCAAGATGCCATCGCTGGTGATCGACGGTCGCGGGAGCGGTGCCGGTGTGCGCCAACTGATTGAACACAAGGGCGTCGACCGCGCTGGCGCCGGCGACCACTCGGCGAGGTCGAGCACCCAGACCATGCCGTCGAGTCGTCCCACCGGCGAGGAACCTGCCTTGAGGGTCGAAGGAAGGCCGAGACTGGGCGGTGATGCCCATGTCGCCGGCATTCAGGGTGGCGATCATCTCGCCAGTCTCCAAGTCATAGATGTGATCACTCGGCCACATCAGTCGTTCGGCTGACAGCCAGGTAGCGGCCGCCGGGAAACTCCCCTCGCCGGGTTGAACGCGCGGAGTACACCCAGCCTCGCCCAGGTCGAGCACCTCACGGCCAGACTCGACCTCGACCACCCGGCTCCTCAACTCGGCTCCGGGCGGAGGATCCTCGTTGCACACCCATGCCATTGAGCAAGACGAGCGAGCTGTCAGGACTGAACGCCTTGACGCTGGTGCACGGGGGAAGCTCGGTCACCACCTCGAGCTGCGGTGAAGCCAGATCCCGAATCGTGGCCCGTGCCGCTGCCTCGCTGCCGCGCAAGCGACCCGAGATATCGCCAGTCAGGGCTGACGACTGGACCGAGGGAAAGCTACTGGATGTCGGTGAGTGAAGCGAGGGTCTCGCCAGTGTCTATGTCGAGCAGCTCGAAGCCGTCGGGTTCACGTGTGGTCACCGCCACTTGCGACCCGTCGGGTGAGATCTCGGGAACCATTCGGAGCGCCCGGTGCGGGTTGCGAGCGCTTCCCATTCGGGCGGACCGTCGGCGCTCACGTCCCAGACCCGAGTCACCCCGTCGATGACACGTTCGCCAGCCGCTCTCCGCCGGGCAAGAAGGCGAGGTCGAAGGTCGACGACCCGCTCCCGGGGAGTTCCATCACGATATCGCCCGTCTCCGCGATCGACCAGCGTGACGACTCCCTGGTTCCCCGAGAAGGCGAGATGCTGCCCGTCGGGGCTCCAGTCCAAGGCGGTCGTTTCGGTCAGGTAGGTCTCATCTCAACACCAGGTCGGCGGGTTTCCAGATCCCACACCTGCAGTTCGCCTGGGATTCTGGGCACCCAGAGCCAATCGCTCACCCGAAGGGTCGAGCGCCATGTCGGTCGGCTGGAAACCGAAGCCGTCAAGCGACCCGACCTCGGCGCCCATCCGCAGTCGAATAGAACCCGACCCGCTCTGCGCTCGGCTCAAGACGGCCATCGTGTCACCGTCCGGGCAGGAAGAGCGATCTCGCCGGCTCCGCCTTCCGGCTCGATGGTGAACAGCTCCCTCCCCGAGCGGACCTCCCAAGCGGTCACCCCGATGCAGTCGGTCTGGTTTGCGGCCGATTAGCTCGCCGTCTGGGCTGAAGGTCGGTACGCGTATGAAGCCGGGGGGACCCGGAATCCGGTCACCTCGGCGCCGGTCTCCGGATCGAAGACGATGACGGCGGGATGGTCCCCGGTCGGCGGCGTCGTAGCCGACCTCGTCCAATGATTCCGCGGATGGTGTCGTAGCTGAGCCGCCACCAAACTCCCGCTCGGGCTGGCGGCCATCCCGGCTGAGTCCCGGCTCCGGGTCCGGACCAGCGTCGCCAATTTCTGACCCCTGACGCGTCCCACACGACTGCATCGGGGCCGTCAGCAACCGATGTCGGTGGCGATCCACTCGCCGTTGGGACTGACCGCCAAGAGTCCGAACCCGCCCTCGAGTCGCATCTCGAGCCTGGATGTCTGAACCGCTCGTTGCAGGGCGCCATCGCTTCGGGGAGCACCGGCTCACCGACGGACCGTGTGACTTCGGCGGCTTCGAGGCCGAGCAGGATGGCCAATTCGGGGTCCTCTTCGAGGGCGAGGATCGACTCGCCGGCCAGCTCCCGGCCGGTGGCCTCCCGCGCCTCGCGTCGGCGCGGGCCGCTTCTCCTCGGCGCGGGCCGCTTCCTGCTCGGCGCGGGCCGCTTCCTGCTCGGCGCGGGCCTGTTCTTGGGTGGCCCTGTCCGCTTCGTCGGCGGCCCGCTGCTGGTTGGTGAAGGCGACACCGGCGGCGGCGAGGGAGACCAGGGCGGCGGCCCCGAACCCGGCGAGGATGCCCTGGCGGCGGCGGCGGCGCTTGGCTCCGTTGCTCGTCGTCGGCGATGCGGCTGGTCTCGATCAGGTCGCGCTCGTCGCCGCTGAGGGCGAGGTCGCTGGTGGCGGCGAGGGTCTCGAACTGTTCGAGACGTCCCCCGCCGAGCAGATAGCTGGGCTCTTTGCCCGATCCTTCCCACTCGGTGGCGGCTTCGGCGAGGCGGCGGTGCAACAGCAGGTCCTCGCGTCGCTCGTCGATCCAGCCCCGCAGCCGGTCCCAGTGGGTGAGCAGCGCCTCGTGGGCCACCTCGACGGTGGGGGCGCGGGTGGTGGGATGGCGGTCGAAGGTCAACAGCCGGTGCTCGCCGTAGCGGTCCAACACCTGGTCGACGGCGGCGGTTTCGATGGGGAGACCCCGCAGCTCACGGCGGGCCACCCGGCGCCGGGTGTCCTGGGCGGTCTCGTCGACGGTGACCAACCGGAGGAACACCTGGCGGGCCGCCTCCTGCCCGGCGTGGTCGAGGCCCTGGTAGATGTCGTCGGCCCGCCGCCCCAGCGCCCCCACCACCCCACCGGAGCGCAGGTAGTCGGCTTCGGAGAGCCGGTCGCTGCTGCGCCGCTCGAACAACTCGGTGAGCGAATACTGCAGCAAGGGGAGAGCACCGGGCTGGTCGGCGACGTCCCCGGCGATCCGCTCCGCCAGCCCCGGCTCCAAACCGACCGAGACGTTCTCCGCCGGTCGGGTGATCGCCTCGGCCAGCTGCTCGGGGCCGGGGGCGGCCACCATCACGGTGGAGGCGCCCAACAGGTCACCGAACTCGGGGTAGCGGAGAGGCCGGTCCAAGAAGTCGGCCCGCAAGGTGACCACCACCGTCACCGGGGAACGTTCATCGCGGGACAAGGTGACCAGGTTGTCGAGGAAGCGGCGGCGGGTGTCCTCGTCGGGGGTGAGGGTGAACAGCTCCTCGAACTGGTCGATCACCAACAGCAACCGGGACCCCGGGGGGAGGATCTCCCTGACGGAACGGAGCAGTCCCCGCTCGTCGGCGGCGAGGTCGTCGACCAGGCTGGGGGGGCGGCGCACCGCCACCCGCAACAATGCGGCGGCCAGCTCGTCGAAGGGGAAACTCCCCGGGTAGAGGTCGGTGACCAGCCAGTCCCCCCCGAGGGCACCGCCCCGCAGCGCCGGGACCAGCCCGGCCCGGACCACCGACGACTTGCCGATCCCCGAGGGTCCCACCACCGCCACCAGCCGATCCGATGAGACCGCCGCCAACAGCTCGTCGACCACATCGGCCCGGCCGTAGAAGTCGGCGGCGTCGGACTCCTGGAAGGCCTGCAGGCCCTTGTACGGGTTGCGGGCCGCGGTGAGCGCCGCCTCCGCCATCTCCTCCGGTGCGGCGGGCCGGCCCAGCGCCGCCGAGAGCGCCTCCAAGAACCCCTCGGCGGTGTCGAAGCGATCGGCGGGGTCGTCCGCTCCGGCCCGGGCGATCACCTCGTCGACCGCAGCCGGGACCCCGGGGCGGAGGCTGCTCACCGCGGGGAGGTCGCCGTCCATCGGCGGCCGGGTCCCCGAGAGCAGCTCGAAGGTGAGCAGACCCAGGCTGTAGATGTCGGAGCGGGGAGAGAGCGGCTCGCCCCGCAGCTCCTCGGGTGCCAGGTAGGCGGGAGACGAGCTCACCGGTGTCCGCTCGTTGTCCTCGGTGAGACGGGAGGCGATCCCGAAGTCGCCCAGATAGCCGTTGCCGTCCTCGTCCAACAGCACGTTGGCCGGCTTGACGTCACGGTGCACCACCCCGCGGCGATGGGCGTAGGACAAGGCGGCACCCACCTGCCCGATCAGCCTGCCGGCAGGCTCGGGGTTCCACGGTCCCCGGTCCAGCGCCTCGCGCAGCGACCCGCCCCGCAGCCAGCGGGTGACCAGATAGGCCCCGTCGGGGTCGCGCCAATAGTCGTAGAGCGGGACGATGTGGGGATGCTCCAACAGGGCGACCAGATGGGCCTCCGCCTCGAAACGGCGCACGAACTCGGCCCGGTTGACGAACTCGGGGCGGATCACCTTGACCGCCACCTCCCGGCCCACCGACGGCTGATAGGCCCGGTAGACGATCCCGAAGTCGCCCGCCCCCACCCGCTCCCGCAGCTCATAACCCCGCACCGAGCGGACGCCACCGGGCAGTGAGGCCGGCTGCCGATCGATCCGGAGAGGCCCGAAGGTGCCGGGCAGTCCCTCCGAGACCAGCTGGAAGACGTGCTCGGGGCGGCCCAACCCCTTGAAGCGGTGCTCCCCCAACGACCGCACCTGAAAACCACCCGACACGTCGCCGGCCAGGGCCAGATTCGCTTCCTCGGAGAGCAACACCTGACCACCGTGACCCGCCGCCATGATCCGGGAGCAGCGGTTCAACGGGGGACCGAAGAAGTCGGCGCCACGGCTCTCCACCTCACCGGTGTCGATCGCCATCCGCACCGACGAGACCCGTCTCTCCCCAGTCCGCCGCCGCCAGAGCCTCCTGGGCGCTCCGGGCCGCGGTCACCGCCTCCCCCACCGTGGCGAAAGCGGCGCACACCCCATCCCCCGCCTGGTTGAACACCCGGCCCCCCGCCTGCTCCACCGCCTCGGTGAGCAGCCGGTCGTGGCGGGCGAGCACCTCGGGCATCTCGGCGGGGTGAAGCTCCCAGAGCAACGTCGAGTCGACGATGTCGGTCATCAGGAACGACATCGTCTGCACCCGGGAGGCGCTCTCCGCCTCCAACCCCGGGTCGTGCTCCAAGATGCGCTGCTCCAACCCCTGCAGCTCGGGCGAGGGGTCGATCCCCATCTCCTCGGCCAGGAACAGCCGGGTCTTCTGATAGGCCCGCAACGCCTCGGTCTGGCGCCCCGCCCGATACAACGCCACCATCTGCTGGGCCCGGAAACGCTCCGAGAGCGGGAACTCGTCGGTCAACACCTCCAGCTCGGGCAACAGCTCGGCATGGCGACCCAGGGCCAGCTCGGCCTCCACCCGATCCTCCACCGCCCCCAACCGCAGCTGCTCCAAGCGGCGCGCCTCCGCCTCCAACCGCGCCGACCCCGGCACGTCCGCATAGGGATGGCCCCGCCACAGCGCCAGGGCCTCGCCCAGCAGCTCCGCCGCCTCGGCCGGGCGGGACTCGAGGAGAGACCGGGCCTCGGCCACCGCGTCCTCGAAGCGGAAGGCGTCCACCTCGTCGCGGGCGCGCATCGAGCCGATAACCGCCCCCCTCGGTGACCAGCCGGTCACCCAGCTGGGCCCGCAGGTTGGAGACATGGGTCTGGAGGGTGCTCCGGGACCCGGCGGTGGCCTCCTCCCCCCACACCTCCTCCACCAGGGCGTCGGCCATCACCGTCCGCCCCGCCTCGGCAATGAGCACGGCGAGCACGGTGCGTGGTTTCGGACCCCCCAGACGGACCGTCTCATCCCCCATAGAGGCCCGGATTGGGCCTAGGACCGCGAAGTCCACCCCGGAACCGTACTCCAGTGCGGTACCGGCCTGCCGGCCCGAATCCTGCTCCCAGTCCAAGGGCTCCATCCAGCGAACGTATCGGGCGGCGCTCCAGAAGCACTCCAGATTCGCTCCGGTGTCGTTGCCCCGGCGGCACCCAGTGATATCAGGTCTCCGGCGACGGACGACGCGATCCGGGGTGGGCCGACCGCCGTGGTCGCTCCACCCCGGATGCTCGTCAGGGTCTCGGGATTGAAACCCCTACTTCACGGGGCGCAGAACGTGGGTCACGGTCCAATTGGCGATCTTCTCGCCGTGGCGGTTCCCCGTCACCACCGCGTCCCGGAAGTGGAAGCCCACGTAGATTCGGGACACCGCGTTCTCGTTCTCCGCTTGCGAGAACCGGGTGAAATGACGGAGTGTGGGGGTCGGATCGCTGCAACGTCTCCCCCTCCGGCAGGGTGAAGCTGCATGCCGAGAACCGCATCTGGTCGGTATGGAAGAACCGCCTCAGGACCTGTGCCCCGGCTCCTCCTTCGACGGCGTGCCCCGAGTCGTAGTCCGGAATGGCCGGGGTCTGCCGCAAGGGCGTCCACGTCGGGTCGGCGATGGTCGCTGGATTGCCGTCGATGTCGGCGAGACGAATCGCGGTCACCGGTCGCCAGAACCGATAGTGGTACTTCGTCTCGAACGTGCCGATGTAGCCGTCGGTCAAGGCCATGTTCAACAGCCCGAACAGTCGGGCGTTCTCCCAGAGATCGAGGCCTTCGGCGGTCGAGACCGTCCGGGCGATCCGGTTCCACTGCAGAGGCGAGCTCTCCACCCAGAACAGGGCGATCTCGGTCTGGTCGTCGGTACGAGCGCTCGGAGTCGTGACATCGTCGCCACCGAGGCGCTGCACTTCGTTGACGTCGGCGGCGTACGCGCGGCTGGTCAGTCGGAGCGGCGGACCCGGGCGGAACTGCGATCCGTCCCGCAGGGCGAAGGGGATGAGGTCCTCTCCCAGATGCGGGGCGCCGGCGAATGGGGTGCCCGGTGTGTAGCGGTACTCCCCAGGGGCGGTGCCTTCCTGATAGTTCGGGTCGATCAGCGGCGTGTCGTATCCGTCATCCGCCCGCAACCTCAGAATCGCCTCTGCAGCACGCTGTCCCAGTTCGATGCCCCGCCTTTTCGGCATGCCGTTCGGGATGGCGTCCAGCGCAGCGGTGTAGTCCGCTTCCACGCTCGCCAACCCGGCGTCGATGCAGTCCTGGTCGAGGAAGAAGGATAAGGAGCCGAGGACCGGGACGAGCACATCACGCGCCGCCGCAGCCACCGCGGCATCGGCCGAGGTCCGGCGTACTACCCGAAGGTCCGCGGCATACGGGCGGGAGCGACGGTCTATCGCCGTTGAGCGCATCGTGGATGGCCACGTGCATCATGGCGTACATGCGCGCTTCCTGCGGCCCGTAGCCGCCGATGAAACACGCCGCAACCGAGGCCTCTCCCGCATTCTCGCTCCAGGCGACGACCGCGTCCGGATGATGGGAATCGCGACCGGTCGCCGAGGCGTACCCGGCGGCCCCGGCGGCCGGCCCGGTCGCGAGCACCAAGCTCACGACCACGATTGAAAACAGCAACCGATGTCTCATAAGAACCCCTTTCGGGACACGCCGTGCCCCTCGTTTCTCGGCTCACCAAGGAGGTGTTGCCTCCTCGATGTGGTGGCGGAGGTCAATCACACCTCCCCTGCTGCCCGGGTCCAATGCCCGGCATGTTGGGCAACGTATCGAGGGGCGCTCCAAATCGGCTCCAACCCCGCGGAAAGCCGGTGATAGGGCGTCGTAGGTGCGAATCGCCCGCGCCGGCGGTCGAGCCGCCCCCCATCACTACCATCCCCCGCCGTGACGACCACCGAGCCATCGCTCCAGGACCTGGTCCCCATCGACGGTGTTTGGGATCGACTAGAACGCGTTGAGGAGCGGCTGTTCGAAGCTTCCGTATCCGACGATGGCTTCCTCACCAAGGTTGCCCAGCATCTGCTCCAGGCTGGAGGGAAGCGCTTCCGACCCCTGCTTGCTCTGCTGGCATCCGAGTTTGGGCCCGCTGACGATGATCGTCCGGTGGAGGCCGGGGTCGCCGTGGAGCTGATCCACGTCGGGAGCCTCTACCACGACGACGTGATCGACGAGGCGGACACCCGCCGCGGGGCGGCATCCGTCAACTCCAACTGGACCAACACGGTGGCGATCCTGGCGGGCGACTTTCTCATGGCGCGCGCCTCGGAGGTGGCGGCGACACGGCTCGGCCAGGAATCGGTCCGATTGCTCGCCCGCACATACGCTGAATTGGTGGAGGGCCAGACCAGAGAGCTTCAACTGGTCGGCGATCTGGATCACACGGTCGAGGAGTATTACCGGGTGATCGGGGGCAAGACCGCCAGCCTGATCCGGACCTCGGCCCGTCTGGGGGCGATGGCGTCTGATGCCACTGCAGAGTCCGTCGAGGCGGTGAGCACATGGGCCTGGGAGCTCGGGCTCGTGTTCCAGATGACCGACGACGCCCTCGACCTGGTGGGGACCGAGGAAGCCATCGGGAAGCCCGCGGGGTCCGACATCAGGGAGGGCACCTTCACACTCCCTGTCCTCCTCGCACGCGACGCACCAAACGGCACCGAGGTTCGCCGGCTTCTCTCCCAACCGCGCCCCTACCCCGACGCGGTGGTCGAGGAGGTGATCTCCCTGGTGCGAGGCGCTGGCTCCGTCGACCGGGTGCTCGACGAGGCGCTCCGTCGCTCGACGATGGCCACCGAGGCGACGGCGACTCTCGCCGCCGGGATGGCTCGCGATGTCCTCACCACCATGGGGACTTACCTGGTGGAGCGGGTCGAGGCGGTCAGGGAGTCGGCCGCCTAGAGGACGGACCGGTTTGGTGAGATCCTCCCCCTGGGCGGGCCAAATCACCGCAACGAGGGCTCGGGTTGCACATCCCCGGTCGACGCGAGATTGCTTCCCCGCTCCGCCCAATAGACCAGGCCCATGGCCACGACCCCGCACGCCAGGAAACCGATCGAGATCGGGATGATCGTCCCGTCGAAGGACCGGTCGATCAACAAGCCGATGGCGGCGCCACCGGCAGTGGACAATGTCCCTATCACCGCCGAGGCGGTCCCGGCAACTGCCGCCATCGGATCCATGGCCAGAGTGTTGAGATTCGGTATGAGGAGCGAGTGCCCAGCCAGGAGAAGAGCGAGTACCGGCGCGAATGCCCAGAAGGGGGGATGGCCGCCGCTGGCCACTGCCATCACCACGGTCAGCGCGGCCACAGCGACGTACACGGGTAAGACCATCCTCACCAGCCGACCCACCCCCACCCGGCCGACCACGTGGGCGTTGACCAGCATCGCCGCCCCCAGCACGACGGCGAAGCCCCCGAAAACGAGCGGAAACTGCTCCCCCATGCCGAAAACGTCGGCGACGATGATCTCGCTGCTCGCCAGGTACGAGGTGAACACACCGAACAGAGCGGTGATGGCCAGGGTGGTGGCGAGGGTCTGCCGATTGCCCAACACGGCGCGGGCTCCCTGGAGAAGAGATGAAAGGCGCAGGTCACGCCGGAACTCCGGCCGCAGCGTCTCGGGGAGGCGGAGAGACCACAGGGCGACCGCCAGAGCGGCGATCACACAGAAGCCGAACACCCAGCGCCAATCGGCCACACCCACGATCATCGCCCCGAGGCTCGGTGCCACCACCGGGACGGCGATGAAGACGGTCATGATCAAGGACATGGCCCTCGCCATTCGGGCACCGGAGAAGGTGTCCCGCACCACCGCCAAGGTGATGACCCGAGGCCCCGCCGTTCCGATCCCCCATACGAACCGGGCGGCGTAAAGAGCACCGAGGCTTGGAGCGAGGGCTGCGGCTGCGGCACCGATCACGTAGATGGCGAACCCGAAGTAGAGCACCGGTTTGCGCCCGAAGCGGTCGGCGAGCGGTCCGTAGAAGAGTTGGGCGACGGCCAACCCGAGCAGATAGGCGGTGACGATCCCCGCTACCGCGGTGGAGTCGGCCTGAAGGCCGAAGTCGGACCTGATCGCCCCGAAGGCGGGGAGCATGAGGTCGATGCCAAGTGCTGCCAGCGCCATGATCATGGCGAGCAGCGAGGTGAACTCGATCCGCCCCAAGGATCTCAGCGCGGGAGGTGACTGCTCCGACCGGATCACCATTCGCATCGTAGGGGCCGGTCGAGTCCGACCGACCCCCCGAGGATCATCGGCGAGGGGTCTGGCCTCGCCTCGCCCGGCGGCGGTTGTGATAGGTGCCTCTGCCGCGGACGTCACCGACCGTCTCCGGCCGGGTCCTCGCCTGGGGCGAGGCGCCGACACGCAGCCCCCCGTTTCCGAGTTCGGTGGCGATGGGATGCCGCAGCGGCCCCACCAGTCCCAGTTCACTTTGGATGCGGCCGACCGCTCGAGCCTGATCGCCGGAGACCATCGACACGACCACACCCGACGCTCCGGCTCGGGCCGTGCGGCCTGACCTGTGGAGGTATGTCTTGGCGTCCAGGGGTGGGTCGAAGTGGATCACGCAGGCGACACCCTCCACGTGGATACCACGGGCAGCGACATCGGTAGCAACCAGAACCTGGCTTCGGCCCGTGGAGAACGCGTTCAGGGCACGGTTGCGCTGGCTCTGCGATCGCCCTCCGTGGATGGCCACCGCCTCGACTCCCAGCCGGGCGAGCTGCCTGGCCACCTTGTCCGCACCGTGGCGGGTCCTGGTGAAGACGATGGCGGAGCCGGTTGCAGCTACTGCGGCTGCGGTGTGCTCCAAGCGCTCATCGGGGGCCGCTCGCCAGAAGAAGTGCCTGGCGTCGATTCCTTCGGGTTCGGCGGTACCTGCTTCGTGACGAACCGGGTCCCGCTGGTAGCGACGGGTCAATTGGGCAATCTCTCCATCGAGCGTCGCCGAGAACAACATCGTCTGGCGGTCGGACGGCGTCTGGTCGAGCAATCGCTTCACCTCGGGGAGGAAACCCATGTCCGCCATCCGGTCGGCCTCGTCCACCACCACCGTCTCGACCTGGTCGAGCCGGACCCAACCCCGGTCGATCAGATCTGTCAAACGTCCCGGGCATGCGACGAGAACATCAACTCCCCTGTTCAACTCCTTGCGCTGCCTCTCGTAGGAGACACCCCCGTAGATGGTGCCCACCCAGCGCTGTCTTGCCTTCGCAAAAGGCGCTAGATCGTTGCGAATCTGCTCGGCAAGCTCACGGGTGGGAGCTAGCACCAGGGCTCGTGGGCGCCCGGGTCTGGCTTTGGCCACGGTGGCGATGATCGGCAGCCCAAAGGCGAGGGTCTTGCCCGAACCGGTGGGAGCGCCGCCGCAGACATCCCGGCCGGCGATGGCGTCGGGGATGGTGGCCGCCTGGATTGGGAACGGGTCGGTGATCCCGGCCCGGTCGAGTATGCCGACGAGGTCGGCGGGCACGCCGAGTTCGGCGAAGGTTGACATGGAAATCGTTTGCTCCTGGACAGTGGGTTGCTCGCTCGAGCGTCGCCACAGCAGTGCAACGAAATCGAGAGATCGGTCGAGGCGACCGTTCTGAATCCGCCACGGGAGCGCGTAGATGCGCTGCCTCGAACCGCTGGCGGTGAGGAGAGCTTACCAGATGGGAGATCGTGCTCAGGCGCGGTTCGCCGGGCGGCCCTCCTCGCGGAGCCGTACGGGACCGGCACCCTCGGGTCGCAAGCCCCGTTTGTCGGAATAGAAGGCGCGAATGAGATCCATGTCGGACGAGAGGTCACCGCTCGGCTGGATGGCGGGGCCGACGCCAGCTCGACGCGACGGATAGTCGGCAAAGCCGAGCACCATCGGGACGTCGGCTGCCTCGGCGATCCGATAGAAGCCCGACTTCCAGTAGGGAACAGCCGCCCTGGTCCCTTCGGGCGTGATGAGCAGCGTCATCGGACCGGGTGCTTCACGGATCTCAGCGGCAACCTGATCAACCACTCGGAAGCTGGCGTCGCGCCGAACCGGGATGCCCCCCAGCCGCCGCATCAGCCATCCGAGCGGCCAGCGAAACAGCCCGTGCTTGGCGATGAAGCGGGGCCTGATCCCCAGGGTATGGGCCGCGCCAAGGAAGACTATGAAATCCCAGTTGGAGGTGTGAGGGGCGGCTGGGATCACCACCTTTGGGTCGGGGGGCATGGTGCCCTCGAAGGTCCACCCCCGGAAGCGGAGCAGGGCGCTGAGAAGCCGTCTCATCGCCGCCTATGGTGCCAGGTCTTGTTTTGGGGCACACCTCGGCTCGGACCGCCACCAAGAATGTCACACCCCGGTCGTACCCTCCGTTGCGGAGGTGAGTGACTGGATGGATGCGGCAATAAAATTGGATCACTCGGTATTGGCTGTGGAGTCGGAGCACACGCTCCACGCCATGGTGGAGTTGCGGGCCCCTGAGGCACCGACGGGCGACCGGCCACCGCTGCGACTCGCTCTGGTGATCGACCGTTCCGGGTCGATGGCAGGCGAGAAGCTCGAGACGGTGAAGCGGAGTGCGACGTTCCTCCACGACCGGCTGGGTAACGACGACTCGCTGGCGGTGGTTGCCTTCGACGACCAAGTGCGTCTTGTGACCTCGCTCGGACCCCCACGGCCGGAAGTGCGGGCGGCTCTGGAGCAGATCGACGCCGGCGGGCAGACCAACCTCTCCGGCGGCTGGCTGAAGGGGGTGGAGGAGCTGCGACGCGGCTCCGATGGGGTCAGGAGAGTGGTGCTATTGACCGACGGGCTGGCCAATGTAGGGATCAGCGATCCCGAGCGGTTGGCGGCCACGGCGCGTAGCGCCGCCGAGCTCGGGGTGACCACGACGACCATCGGCTACGGCGATGGGTTCCAGGAGGAACTTCTCACCGCCATGGCCGACGCCGGACGTGGTCGTGCCTACTACGCCGACGGGCCGGATGAGGCGCCGGGGATCTTCGCCGAGGAGTTCGAGGGTCTGGCCGCGATCCAGGCGCAGAACCTGTCGATCGAGATACGTCCGGCCCCCGAGGTCGAGAGCGTGTCTTTGATCAGCGACGTCCCGCCGGTCGCGGTCGATGGAGGGATCCAGGTCGAGTTGGGTGACATCTACGGAGGGGAACTGCGAAGGCTCGTATTTCGACTCCACGTCCCCGCCATTGCCGAACTCGGTCCCAGGGTGCTCGGCGAAGTCGTCATCCGTTGGGCATCGATCGGCGCCAAGAGCGTCGAGATGGTCCAGAAGACCGTGCCCATCGGGGTGAATCTGGTCACGTCTGCCGAAGCCGGAGAGGTCGATCCCGACCTCGAGGTGGTAGAGGAGGTGACCGTGCTCTCTGCCGTCCGGGCGCGTCCGCGAAGCGCGGAGGCTTGCCGACAGCGGAGATGTCCAGGGGGCGTCGGTCCTCCTGCGCGACAGCGCCGACCACCTGCGGGCCATGGCCCCGAGTTCGCCGCGTTCCGCCGAGTTGCTCGACGACGCCGCCGATCTCGAGGGCAGCGCCGCAGCCATGGCCGTCTCTTATGATTCCCGCGCCAGCAAGCATCTCCACTACGGGGCTCGGGCCCGGGAGAGGTCGATGACGTCACGACGTAGCCGCCCAGGCGACACCCGATGGGGAGCGGTGAGCACCGGCACGGCCCAATCGCCCACTGATCGCTCCTATTGGGTGGTCGAAGACCGGCTCCTGGCCGGGGCTTACCCCTTCCATGTCAACGAGGAGCAAGCAATCCAACTGATTGGGGACCTGCTCAGGGCCGGCGTGAATGCAGTCGTAGACCTGCACCCACCCCTCTACCGACAGTCACCTGAAGCCCTATAAAGACGAACTCGAGCGCCTGGCACCGAATTCGGTGATTGTTCGGCACCCCATCGTCGACATGAGTGTCCCGACAAGAGACGCGATGGTCTCAGCGCTCGATGCCATCGACGATCTGCTCGACAAGGACCGCAATGTCTACGTCCACTGCTGGGGCGGGCTCGGCCGCACCGGAACCGTCGTGGGGGCCTGGTTGATCCGTCACGGCGTCGCGTCACCGGAGCGGGCGCTCGAGCTCCTCACCGAGCTGCGGGTGTCCGACCGCGGTGCCGGGTACCGGGACGCACCCCGAAACGCACGAACAGCGCTGCTTTCGTGCGCCACTGGAAACCGGGCGAGTAGGAGCCACGCCGTTGCCGTCGACCGAGGACGTCCACGACAGCCCGACGGGATGGGTCAACCGCCACATCCGGAGCTACGTCGAGAGCGACGGGAAACAGGGTCACCGATGGCACGGGGTGGACACCCTGCTGCTGACCACTCGGGGCAGGAGGACGGGCAAGCTGCGGCGGAGCGCTCTGATCTACGGGCGCGATGGCGACAGCTATGTGGTCGTCGCTTCGAAGGGGGGATCGGAGGATCACCCCGCTTGGTACCTGAACCTGGTGGCCGAGCCCGAAGTCCAGGTCCAGGTCGGGGCGGAGAGCTTCCCTGCAAGAGCCTCGACGACGGAAGGTGCACGGCGGGAGCGGCTCTGGACCGAGATGGCCGGGATCTGGCCCGACTACGTGAAGTACCAGCGCCGCACCGAGCGGCAGATCCCGGTGGTGGTCCTGGAAAGGGTCTGACGGAAGGGTTGGCATGCTGCGGGTCAGAGGCCGGCAGCGAACTCGGCGACCTGCTGCGAAGCATCGGTCTCGATGGGATCGCCGTGACCTACCAACAACACTCCGAATTGGAATCCGGCGAGTTTGCGAACCGACTCGTGAGCCTGATCGAGATCTTCTGTGAACGAGGGGTTTGGGCCGGCGACCACTCCCCCCTGGACCGAAAGGGCATCGCCCGCCACCAGCAACCCGACAGTGCTGTCGAGCACGCAGACGTGCCCGGGTGTATGTCCGGGGGTGGCGATGATCTCGAGGTCGAAGACGCGGTCGCCGTCGCCGACCGGTGTGAGCGGCCGGGGAGCGGTGATCGACCCGATGTCGTCGGCGCCGGCGTAGGCGGTGGCCGCGCCGGCCGCCTCGAGCACCTCGGCCACGCTCCCCGCGTGGTCGTCGTGCTTGTGGGTCAGGATGACATGCCCCACGGCGTCCCAGCCCAGCCCGATCTCCCCGAGACCAGCCTCGATGGCGGAGGCGCTCCCGGCGACACCGGTGTCCACCACGGCCGCTTCGCCTTGGCGCGCCAGCACGTAGGCAGAGACGAATCCGAGCGAGACCTGATGCCACTCGAGGTCCGACGAGCCTGAGGTCGTTGGCTGAGAGGTTGTGGCCGAGCACCCGTCCCCGGCGACACCGAGTGACGGTGTGCCTTCCGTCGTGGGAAAGGCCTGGCCGGTGGTGATCTCGCCGCCGCTACCCGAATCCGAGCAAGCCACCAACCCCAGCACCAGGACCGCCACCCCGCCCTTGCCCAGGTCAGCCAGGAAAAGCCTGCGACTCATGGGACGCTGCATGATCACCTCGCTCGAAGGGCGACGCCGGTATTCAAGGGCTAACGGTGCAGCTGAGACCCCGAACCCAGGGTTCGAACTGTCACACCGCAGCGTTTCGAGCCCACGGAACGGACGCGGACGAGGCGCCCCGCAGGGCGCCTCGTTCGTCCCCAACTTGGTTTCCCCTTACGGGATGCTGCTGATCGACTCGCAGCCACCGTTGTTGGTGTCGGTCCCGGCACCGCCGCTGCAGGCGTCGGGTGAGCCCGATCCGCCGGCGATGCCGTCGTTGCCGTCTCCGCCGCTAACCGTGTCGGCGCCGTCACCACCCGTCAGGGTGTCGTTTCCGGTGGCTCCGTTGACGGTGTCGCTACCCGCCGCGCCGTTGGCGGTGTCGTTGTCCGGACCGCCATAGATCGCGTCGCTGCCCTTGGCACCGTTCAGCGTGTCCCCTCCGCTGTTGCCATTCAGGTAGTCGTTTCCGACCCCACCGGTGAGGCTGTCAGCGGACTCGTTGCCGTAGAGCGTGTCCGCGCCGCCGGCACCGAAGACGGTGTCCTCACCGCCCGAACCGCACACGACGTCGTTGCCGGCCAGCCCGTAGATGGTGTCGTTACCGGCCAGACCGTGGATGACATCGGCACCGCTCGTTCCCGTGATCACATCGGATGAGGTCGTGCCGAACTGGGTGACGGCGAAGCCACCGCAGCCCGGAGCCGCGAACCCATAGTCGATCGTGTTCTGGAAGTTCGACGCGTTGGCGCCGTTGTTGGCCGTGTTGTGGCCCAGTGCGGCGCGGTCGCCCCAGTACTCGAGATACGTGCCGGGACGAACGCCGGTCAAGGCGTGGTTCTGGAAGTCGCTGTACTGGACCGAGTCACCCTCGGACCAGAAGTCGTAGAAGTCCAGAGTCGCCTTCGCCGAGTCCTGGACGTCGATCATCGCACCGGCAACCCGGCCCTCGACGTCGTCACCATCGGCCCAACCCGCCGAGTTGACGTCCACGTTCTCCAGATCGAGCGAATGCGCCGCTTGCCCAGCGGAAGAACGGGTCGTTGAGGACGGCGGCCGGTACCCACTCGGCAAACCCCTCGGTCCAGGCGCAGCCGGTAGAGCTGTCGCCGTTGACGAAGTGCGGGCTGCAGTTGGGGAACGCCGGGTAGTTGTCGTTGTAGACGTCGTCCATGGCAGCGTGGGTCGCCTCATGGATGACCACGTGCTCGGCGTCCGGATCGGCGGCAGCCAGGTGGATGTCGTTGCCGGCCAGCGAGTAGTAGGTCCCGTCGGTGGACGTCTCGGTCCAGTTGACGATCATCTGCCGGCAGGGCGACTCGCCCCAGTCGAAGCAGAGACCGCTCGGATCGTGGCCCCACAGCCAGAACTTGTTGACGGCATCGAACGCGTGGATACCACGGTGGATGTTGTTGCTCGGCTGGAGGTTGCCGAAGCTGAAATCGACGCCCTCGTTGACGTTGACAACACCCGAGGTGTTGACGTAGTTGGTGTTCGAAGCGGCTGTATTCGCGCACCCGCCACACGGAGTTCTCCGAGATGAAGCGGACGTAGACCTCCATGGTCCCGGCGCCCTCTTCGTCGTCGGTGGTGAAGCACCCCGAGTAGCTACCGCCCGAGGTCACGACCGTCGCCATGAGGTCGTCGGTGCCGCTGTCGTCGTCCCAGATCTGCACCTGGTAGTTGCCTACGCCGGTGTAACCCAACGTCGGGTGCTGGTAGCCCCAGACACCGGTGATGCACGAACCGCCCGGGATCCCCGGCTCCGAGCCGATGCCCGCCACGTCGGCGGGGAGCGGAGCAGAGACATGGGGCAGGTCGGACGACGGAGCCGAAGGCGCCGTAGGTGACTGCACCGTGCCGCCGGATGTCTCGGTGACCGAGCCCAGCTGCGACTTGCCCGAGCCGACCGTGAGCGGGACGACGGCGATAGCGCCGTCTACGACCCCATCAGCCAGTTGGGCAGTGGCACGGACCTCGACCGGGGCGCTGCCCTCGTCGACCGCACGCACCTCGAAGCCGACGCTCTCGGTACCCGCTCCAGGCGAAAGGATGGCCACCCGCGGAACGACCTCACCGACACCATTGGGGGCGGCGACAGCCGGAGCATTGCTGCCCGGACCTGAAGCCACCTCGAGTGTGGTGGGAACGCTGATCTCGACCTCCACCGGGCCGAGGTCGACCTGGCTCTCGACGTCGACGGTGAGCGTTGCCGTCTCACCGACCGAAGGAGCCCGGTCGAGTGTGGCAGTGACCCTGCAGACACGATGCGAACTCGGTCTTCGAACCCTGCGGTACCAATGAACAGTCGGGTGCACCCGACTCTGTGCCGGCGGCGACGCCTCCCGGCAATGCCAACGAGCCGACCAAGCCGGCTGTGGCGACGAAACGAACCCATCGAGCGCGCATGTTCCCTCCCTGGGGTGACGCATCCTCTCCCGCCCGGATGGCGGGTGAGACGAGGGACTGAGCCCGTGGATCCGGCTGCGATACGCGTTATGTGCGTCCGTCGTAACCTTCGCTGCCACAACCCGTCCCAAGCGTTTGAAGCTGAACAGAGGGATTCCCCGTCGGTGCCCGCCCGAGGTAGACGATGAGCCGTGTCGACCGTGACCGGTCACAAAAACGCCCAGTGCCAACCCGCGGTAACCCGTGCGCGCTGCGCTGATCACAGCGTTCGGGGAGCCGCTGGAAGTCACCGAGGTTGCCGATCCGGACGTGCCCGAGAACGGGGTAGTGCTTCGGGTGGAGGCGACCGGCGTGTGCCGCAGCGACTGGCATGCATGGATGGGTCACGAGCGGTTGCCGTCATTGCCTCACGTACCCGGGCACGAGATGGCCGGGACCGTGGTGGGGGTGGGACGGCGCGTCGAACGCTGGCACGTCGGCGACCGGGTAACGGTCCCATTCTCGATGGGTTGCGGTCGTTGCCCCTCGTGCGCCGACGGGCATCTCAACACCTGCGACGAAGGGTTCACACCCGGGTTCACCACTTGGGGCTCGTTCGCCGAGCTGATCGCCCTCGACCACGCCGACACCAACCTGATCGCGTTGCCCGACGGCTTCGACCCGGTCAACGCTGCGGCACTCGGGTGCCGTTTCGTGACCGCGTTCCGGGCAGTGGCCGATCGGGGCGGGGTTGAGAGCGGGCAATGGCTGGCGGTGCACGGGTGCGGTGGGCTGGGTCTCTCGGTTGTGATGGTTGGGGCGGCGCTGGGAGCGAGGGTGGTTGCGGTGGACATCAACCCAGGGCGCCCTCGACCTTGCCTCCGAGCTGGGGGCGGAGGCGACCGTGGATGCCGCTGCAGTCGCCAGCGTGAGCAGTGCCGTGCGAGAGCTGACCGGTGGCGGAGCACACGTCTCGATAGATGCACTGGGGAACACAACCACCGCCACCAACTCGGTCCGATCGCTCCGCAAGCAAGGTCGGCATGTCCAGGTCGGACTGCTCCACGGCGAGGACTCCGAACTGGTGCTTCCGTGGGAACGAGTGGTGATGTGGGAATTGGAGGTCGTTGGCAGCCGCGGGCTCCCGGCGACCGACTACCAGCGCATCTTCTCCCTGATGAACCACGGTGCTGTCGACCCCGGTCGCCTGGTGACGAGGCGCATCGCCTTGGGCGAGGCATCAGACGCCCTGGAAGCGATGAGCCGATTCGACGGCACCGGGGTGACGGTGATCGATCGCTTCTGACGGCGGGGGCCGTTCCTCGCCGGGTAACGTCCGGAGCCATGGCGGAACTTCCCGACGTCGTCGCTACCGGCTTTGTGATCGATCGCGACTGCGCTTCTGACTGACCAAGGAGGAACTGATCGAGCGGGCCCGCTCGCACAACGTGGGCCACGCCATCGAGAAGTCCGACTCCGGTCTGTGCCTGGTCGGCGTGGATGGAGCCGCTTAGGGAGCTGGAGCAGGACGAGTCGGATGCTGTCGCCGAGTTGCTCCCTTCCCACCGCCGGGTCAACGGCCTCTGGGTGAAGGTGCGCCGAGGCGACGACGGTGTGAAAGCCGAGCCGGCACCTCCCCCCAACCGCGTCGACGAGGCGGCCATCGAATCGTTCCCCGCCTCCGACCCCCCTTCGTGGACCCTCGGGAAAGAGAGGGCTGACCGTCAGTCCTCGGGCCGCAGCGCAGGAAAGAGCAGGACCTCCCGGATCGATGCCTGGTCGGTCAGGAGCATGACCAGCCGGTCCACCCCGATGCCGAGCCCACCTGTCGGTGGCAGCCCATACTCCAGCGCCATTAGATAGTCCTCGTCGAGCGGGTGGGTATCCGCCTCTCCGGCGGCTCTCGCCTCCGCCTGGGCCTCGAACCGGGCACGCTGTTCGATCGGGTCGTTGAGCTCCGAGAAGGCGTTGACCAGTTCGGCGCCGGCAACGATCAGCTCGAACCGCTCCACCTCCGACCCGCCTTGGCGGTGAGCCCGCGCCAGCGGAGACGTCTCCTCGGGGTGATCGAGCACGAAGGTCGGCTCCCACAGGTATGGCTCGACGTGCTGCTCGAACAATTCGGCGATCAACCGTCCCGGCCCCCAAGCGGGATGCACCTCGGTCCCTGCGGCCTCCACCAACGCCTTCAACTCATGCAGTGGAGTCTCGTACCCGATGCCGTCGTTCACCGCCTCTTGCACCAGGTCGAGGTAGCGGGCACGCCGGTATGGCGGGGTCATGTCGAGGGTGCGGCCCTGGTAGGTGAGTTCGGTGCCACCGGTGGTGGCGGCGACGACCTCCCCCATCACGACTCTCGACCAGGCCGAGGACGTCTTCGTAGTCGGCAAACGCCTGGTAAGCCTCGAGCATGGTGAACTCGGGGTTGTGGGTGGAGTCGATCCCCTCGTTGCGGAACACCCTCCCCAACTCGAACACCCGTTCCAATCCGCCGACGACCAGCCTCTTGAGCGGCAGTTCGAGGGCGATGCGGAGATACATGTCGACATCTAGTGCGTTGTGGTGGGTGACGAAGGGACGGGCGAGCCCGCCCCCTGCCTGGAGTTGCAACGTCGGCGTCTCCACCTCGAGAAACCCGCGATCCTCGAACGCACTGCGCAGGGCGCGCAACGTCGCCGCCCGGCGGAGCGCCGTCTCCCTCGCCTCCTCGTTGACTATCAGGTCGAGGTACCGCCGCCGGCTCCGCACTTCGACGTCCACCAAGCCATGCCATTTCTCGGGTAGAGATCGGAGCGCCTTGGCCAGCAACTCGAAGCGCTCGACGCGGACGGTCAGCTCGCCCTTGCGGGTCGTCACCACCCTGCCCTCCGCTCCAACCCAGTCGCCCAGGTCGAGACCGGCGAAAGCGTCGAACTGCTCGCAGCTCGGACCTGTCCGCCATCAGCTGGATTCGTCCCGTTCCGTCCTGGAGCGTGGCGAACACCAGTCGCCCGAAGCTCCTCTGCAGGACCAGACGCCCGGCGACGACCGTTCGCTCACCACTGTCGGCGTCAGGTTCCAGCGAGGCGAACCGCTCGTGCAGTTCAGCAGCGGTGGCGGTGCGCTCGAAGCGATACGGGTAGCCACCCGACCGGAGGTGCGCCTCGTGCTTGGCCAGGCGGAGTTGGTGCTCGTCGGGCAGGTTCTCGCTCATGCCGTGGCCGAGGGTACCGAGCAAGCTCCGTGGTTCATGGTGAAGTCTGCAGCCGATAGATGATCCGCAAACCCTCCAGGGTGAGCGAGTCGTCGACGATGATCTCGGCCCGACACAGCGGTGCCACCACGGGAGCCAGGCCGCCCGTGGCTACCACCGAGGGCCGGGCATCTATCTCGGCGGAGATCATTTCGATGGCGCGGTCGATCATCCCGGCGTGGCCGTAGAGCAGACCCGACTGGATGGCAGTGACCGTGTTGCGCCCGATCGACCCGTGGAGGCGCCACCAGTTCCACGCGGCGGAGCGCTGCGGTGTGACCGACCAGGCCATCCATCGATACCTCGAGACCCGGAGCGATCATTCCCCCGAGATAGTCACCGGCTGCACCCACGACATCCACCGTGGTCGCCGTACCGAAGTCGACCACCACCACAGGGGCCCCGTAACGTTCCACGGCCGCCACGGCGTTGACCACCCGGTCGGCACCAACCTCGCGTGGGTTGTCCGTGTGGATGGCGATCCCGGTGCGAACCCCGGGGCCCACCACCACCACCGGGCCGTCCACCATGTCCCTTGCGGCGACCTGGACCGCCGCCGTTGCAGCCGGGACGACGCTCGAGATCGCCGCTCCCTCCAGGGACAATTCGCTCGAAGCGAGCAGTCCCGAGAAGAGGAGGCGGTACTCGTCGGCGGTGCGCTCGGCGATGGTGGACAACCGCCAGCGCTGCGCCACCCGGTCGTCGCTGACCAATCCGACGGCGGTGGTCGAGTTGCCCACGTCAACCACCAGCAGCACCTTCAGACCTCCCCGATGCGTTGATCGAGTGGGCGGCCACGGTCGACCTTGGGACTGCCGTCCACCCAATCGACATGGATGTTGTCGATGAGACGGGTGCCCCCGACCCGGGCGGCGACTGCCAGAAAGGCGGGACGGTCGAGCACATCGAGCCGAGCGACCTCATCCTGGGACCGCAGTTCGGCGTAGTCGAGTTCGAGCCCCGACTCGCCGGCCGCCACGGCCTCGAGTGTCGGCCCCGTAGACGTGCCGGCCTCGATGGCATCCGCCGCCGCCATCAGACCACGGCTGAGCCCGAGAGCGTCCTCACGGTCCGCTACCGACAGGTAGCTGTTGCGACTCGACAGAGCGAGCCCGTCGGCGTCGCGCACCGTGGGGCAGCCGATCACCTCCAGGGGGAAGGAAAGATCTCGCGCCAGCCGCCGGACCACGGCCAGCTGTTGGGCATCCTTGCGACCGAAGAACGCCAGGTCCGGTCGGAGCCCGGCGAAGAGTTTGGTAACCACTGTTGCCACACCAGTGAAGTGGCCCGGCCGGTGAGCACCCTCCATGCTCTCGGTGAGGTCCTCCACATGCACCGCCGCCTTGGGGTCGGAGGGGTACATCTCGGCGATCGAGGGAGCGAAGAGAATTTGCGCCCCGGTTGTGGCGACAAGCCGCCGGTCACGATCGGGGTTACGCGGGTAGCTCTCCAGGTCCTCGGCGGGGCCGAACTGGAGCGGGTTGACGAATGACGAGACGATCACGGTGTCGGCCGATGCCAATGCCTCCTCGATCAATGAGAGGTGACCCTCGTGGAGGAACCCCATCGTCGGGACGAGACCGACCACTCCGGAAGCCTCCTTGCGGGCCTCGGCGAAGGTGGCCGCCTCGATCAAGGGAGCACCTCTGCGATCTCGTCACTTCGTCCGGCCGCTCCGGCGATGAGCCGCAGCGCGGCGACGAACTCATCGAGCACCGCCGGGTCGGCGGAACGAACCGCATCGATCTGCGCGGTCACGGTCGCCATGTCGCCCCTCGACACCGGGCCGGTGAGAGCTGCGGCTGCGCCACCTCCGAGGCTGTGGGAAACGACCTTCTCCACCAGCGGCCGGGCAACCTCGGGATCGACCCCGGCGCCTTCGAAGAGCCGATCGGCCAGCCAGAGCGCAGCCACCACCGCATTCGAAGCAACCGATGCCGCCGCGTGGTAGAGCGCCCGATGATCATCACCGAGGTTGAAGGCGGTCATTCCGAGATCGGCGGCCAAACCCTCGAGCACTTCGTGAAGGTCGGGGTTCGTTGTGGTTATCGCCACGGCCGAACCGGCGAGCGCTCGAGCTCCCCGGTCGGGGTCAGGGAGGCTCTGCAGGGGGTGGAACGCACCTACGGCTATCCCCCGCGAGGCAAACGGCTGCAGAGCCGAGACCGGGACGGCCCCACTGAGATGGACGGCACCGCCCACATCGGTGACCCTGCCGCGCCACGCTTCCTGCCACTTCTGCGATGGCCTCATCGCCCACCGCTACCACCACCAGGTCCGCCGGCGGTAGCGGGCTGTCCGGTCCAAGAACCTCTGCCCCGAGCCGCTCGGCAGACCGGGTGGCGTCGCTGCGTCCCACCACTCCCACGATCCGGTGCCCGGCTTCGGTCAACGCAATACCGAGCGACATCCCGGCGCGCCCCGGACCGACGAGGATGACCTTCATCGCGCCGGACGCTAACGCAGGGCCTGGCTTCCCTCGGGCGCCGGATGCCCCGTCCTACGCTCCCCGAGGATGCGAGGCGGAGCCGCTTTCTTGGTCATGGTCCTCGTGGCCGGGTGTTCGGCTGCTCCGGGCGACACCACGCAGGAGCGACCTTCGGCCACCGGCGCTCCACCCAATACCACCGCGGCACCGGCGACGACCACTCAGAGCCTGACGACCACCAACTCCTCGGTGGCCCCCTCCACGACGCTGACCGTGCCGGCCCGACCGGATCCGCCTCTGCTGAGGAGAGAGGTCGAGGTGCACCGTGGCGCACGGACGGCGCTTTACACCCTCCCCGCCGACCTCCTCTTCGACAGTGGTGAAACTGAGCTCCGCCCTGGCTCCACCGTGATCATCGGAGAGGTGGCTCGGGATATATCCGGACGTTTCCCCGGCAGACCGATCATCGTCCGCGGCCACACCGACTCGGTGGGAGGGTCCCGCGCAAACCGGGAGCTCTCGAGACGCCGAGCTGAGACTGTCGCCGACATCCTTGATCAGCAGGGAGGCATCGAGTCGATCACGATCGAGGCGTTCGGCGAGCTAAGCCCACGCTCCTCCAACGACAACGCCGCAGGGCGTGCCCTGAACCGCCGTGTCGAGATCCTCGTGCGCACTAGGCGCTGACGGCGCGTGAGCGAGCAACGATTCCCCGGAAGCCTGCGACTCGGGGGAGGGGGAATGTTTCACTCCAGAAGCGCGATCGGCGCGCGTCGAGCGCCGTTGGGAGCTTGGGGCTCCCCCTACCCGCCGCTTCGCAGCGCCCTTCCCCCGTTCGGGGGGACGGAGAGAATGGGCGGCGAGGCGCACCGCGGGGATTGCCCGCCGTCCGCCGTCCGCCGTCCGCCGTCTCGGTTCACCTAGCCGCCATTCGCTCGGGCACCAGTTCGGTGAGGAGGTCGATCATCGTGTCGGCGTCCCTGATGGCGGCGGCACCGGGGTCGTTGTTGAAGTAGACGAAGACTTCCTCGGCGTCACTTCTGGCGATGCGCTCCGCCCAAGGGCGGAGTCGGTCGCGCCCGTACTCCCACGAACCATCGAAATCGGCGCGGTGAAATCGCATGTAGAGCCAGCCACCGGTCGGTCTGTCTCGTGCGATCGGGCCCGGGTCGGCCCAGACCAATGCCGCCATGTGGCGGTCGAGCAGCTCGTGGACCTCGGGCACGTCCCACGAGGGGTCGCGGAACTCGAGGGCGGGACGCATCCCGGAAGGGAGAGCCTCGAGCAGACCGGTCAGCCTGTCGATGTCGAGCTTGAAGGTGGGTGGGAGTTGGAAGAGCACGGGACCGAGCCTCGGGCCTAGCCCCAAGGCGCGCTCCCAGAGGCGTTGGACCGGCTCTCCGGGATCGACGAGTCGCCTCACGTGGGTCAGGTACCGGCTTGCCTTGACCGTGAAACAGAACCCCTCGGGAGTTTCCTCGCGCCAGCGCTCGAAGGTGCCCCGCTCGGGGAAGGCGGTAGAAGGTGTTGTTGACCTCGATGGTGGGGAACCGTCGAGAGCACACCTCGAGCCACCGCCGTTTGGGCAGGTCGTCTGGGTAGAAGGTCCCTCGCCAGTCGTCGTATTGCCAGCCGCTGGTCCCGACCCGGATCACCCGGGTGATTCTGGCGTCGGATCAAGTGGACTTGAAGGCTCTCCCTATCGCCCGGAACGGTGTGCCCATCGTGTAGAGCACCGAGCGGATGGCGGCGTTGTGCTTGATGTACCCGGCGTAGCGCCACTGGCGGCGCTTGTCGAGGATCGTCGCCGCAAGCTCCGGCTCGGCAGTCGAACCGAAGTGGGCCGCCAGCGAGCGGAGAGTGTGCAACCAGATCTTGTCCTCCATCCGACCCGCACCCATCATGAAAGCAAGCTCATAGAGAGGGTCGCTGGGCCGGATGAGCACCTGCACCTGGGCGATCGTCCCGCCTTCGGCCTCGAACGAGCTGAAGGTCACCCACCCGGCGAACAGATGTCCCTCCGGGGTCATGAAGGTGAAGGAGACGTCGTCGGCATAGAGCACCATCACTCCGGTGGAGAGCGTCATGGGGCCCTGGACGGTGTTGATCGTGCCCACTTCGCCCGGTTTGATTCCGGCGATCGGGGCGTAGAACCGGTTGTACGAGGGCCAGAAGTCCCCGTAGTTCTCCTTCCAGACCGAGATCACACCGCTCGGGGTGACCTCGCCCACGTTCACCTTGTAGGTCTTCTGCCAAAGGCGGCCGAATCCCTGCAGGGGACCGGTGAGGCGGCGCCCTGCGACGTTGAGCGAAAGCGCTCCGGGCGAGGCAGGTCCCACCACTAGGCGATCGACTGGCTGTGCCCAGTTCTCCGTGTCGCTCCCGTTGGGCGACTGATCATTGACGGTCATCATTCCTCCAGTGGATCGACCTTCGATGGTTCTACCGCGAGGTCGTCCGGACATCGTTACGGACGCGGCACCGCCGGTCGGGAGACCGGCGGCGACGTCGTCAGACTGCTCAACCGGCGGCGGCTACTGCCGACGCCTCGTCGGGATGGACGCCGATCGCCTCGTCGAGGCGGGTCAGCGAAAGAATCTGGCGGTAGTGCTCGTTGAGGCCATAAGCGAGCAGCTGCTGTCCGGCACGGTTCGCCCGGATGAGCACGGTCACGAGCAGACCGATGCCGCCACTGTTCATGTACTGCAGCCCCTCGAAATTGAGGATCACGGCACGCACCCCATTGCCGCTGGCCTCGGCGAAGGCGTCCATGAGGACACCCTCGGAAAACGCCGTGACCTCGCCATCGATATCGATGACGCGGACCCCCGGAGCCGCCTCTCTCACTTCCATTGCAACCTCTGCCTGTGGCATGTTCCCCACTCCCTACCTAGGACGCCGCGTTTGCCGCCAGCGCCGCTTCCTCGTTCGGATATATGTGCACGAAATCGGCCAGCCGGGTGATCTGGAAGATCTCCCGATAGTGGTCACTCAGTCCGAAGGCCGACATGTCGCGCTGCTCGGCACGGGCCCGGGCGAGCACCCCCACGATCGCCGCGATCCCTGTGCTGTTGATGTACCCGACCTGGGTGAAGTCGAGCACGACGGAACTTGGCTCAAGGACCGCCGCTTCTTCGTAGGCGGCGGCGAGGCGCTCCCGCGCGTTCCCGTCGAGGTCCCCTTCGAGTCGGATCAGCGCCCGTCTCTCCTCGTCGTGCACGGTCGCCTCAAAGGCGCTCGCCTGCATCGCTTTCTCCTTCCAGGCTCATCTCGAGTTCGAGAGTGTGATGGCGATCTGTGGTGTGGACCCGAAGGTCGTCCACCATGCTGCGGATCAGGAACAGGCCCCAACCGCGCGGCGTCTGCAATCCCTCCAGCTTGGCGTCGAGGTCGGGGGTCTCCGGGTCGGGAACCTCCCGCCCGCCGCCCTGGTCGATGATGGTGACCTTCACCGCTCCGACGTTGGCGCACACCTCTATCTCTACCGGCTTGTCCGGCTCGTTGCCGTTGCCATGCTCGATGGCATTCATGGTCGCCTCGGCTACCGCCGTCTTCAATCTCTCCATGCGACCCGGCTCCATACCGAGCGGACTGACCCACTCGGCGACCCGATCCATGGCGACCCTTTCATTCCCGGCGATGCTGGGGAGCGTGAACTCGCCGAGTGACTGCCAGTCGCCGCCGTCGATGAAGGCGCGGGCGCTCTGCTCGGCCGACGAGCAGCGGCTGACCAGGACGAGCGTCACGTCGTCCTCCTGCTCCCAATCGGGCCCGGTCCAGGTGTCGAGCTCGGAGAGCACGACTCCGATGAGGCTCTCGCCCTCGGGACGCGATCCGATGGTGTCGATGACACGCGACACTCCGAGCATCTCGCGTTCCGGCGAGTGGGCTTCGGTGAGACCATCGCTGGAGAGCAACATCACGTCTCCCGTTTGCAGGGTCGCCTTTTTCTCCTCATAGGTCATCCCGGGCATCAGGCCGAGGGGCATCCCGGTCGCCCTGAGCTCGATCACACCGGTGTCACTCCGCACATATGGAAGGACGTGGCCAGCATTCGCAAAGTCCAATTCGCCGGTGGCGGGGTCGAGAATGGCGAAGAGACAGGTCACGAACATCCCCTCGGGGATGTCGGCCACGAGGATCTCGTTGGCGCGGGCCAGGATCTCGCCTGGAGTCGCACCGGACGTGGCGTTGGCGCGGAGCACCGAACGACAGGTTGCCATCACCAGCGCCGCCGGTACGCCCTTGTCGGTGACGTCGCCCACCACGACGCCGAAGCGGCCACCGTCGAGGGGGATGAAATCGTAGAAGTCGCCCCCGACCTCGCGGGCCGGCCGGTAATAAGCCTCGATCTCCCAACCGGGCAACGAGGGGAGCTGACGGGGCAGCAGTGTCTGCTGGATCAGCGAGGCGACCCGCAACTCGTGCTCGATCCGCTCCCTTTCCTTGGCCTCGGCCTGTTGGCGGCGGACGAGTTGGGCAACGCGGATCGCAGGCGCCACCTGGGAGGCGAGTCCTTCGAGAAGCTTGCGGTCGTCGGACGAATACGGCTGATCGGAGAGTCGGCGGCCAAGGTTGAGCATCCCGATGAGCTCACCCTGGCTGATGAGCGGGACCACCAATTCGACTCCGGCTTCGCGCAACTCTGCCACCGCCGGGGAGTCGAGGCTGAGCCGCTCCAACTCGACAGGCGCGCCCGCGGTCTGCAGATAGGGCAGCAGCGGATCGTTGGGAGCGATATCGACATGGATCGACGCCGCCGGCGCCGTCTCCATTTCCTGCGGCTCGGACTCGGCTGCGGAACGACCCTTGCGGATGCGTGACAGGACCACCATGTTGCCTTTCTTCTACCCCGCCCTCGTGACGGCATCGTTACGAATGACCCGTTCCATGCCTCTGAGGACGCGAAACATCAAACCTGAAAGCCGCTTGGCCCTGTATCGGCAGATAGAGCCGCCGCCTAAACGGTCGAAACGGGTGCGGAATGGTGATCACCCGCCCTCCCCGCGTAGCCAGAGCCGGACGGTCGCCGGGCGGAGCGTCCGTCCGACGACCCTCGAGAGATCGTCGGTGAGCCCGTCGAGATCCACCTCACTTCGCAACCGCGAGGCGAACTCGTCGACGACGCGACCTGCGTCGTACCGGGACCGATCAAAGCGACGGTCGATGAAGCCTTGGACCCTGCGGCGAACCGGGGTGAACAAGGCTGCCGCCGCCAGCGTGGCACCTGCCACCGCCAACGGATTGTCTTGACCGACGACCGCACCCAGGGCCACGGCGAACCCGGCATAGACCGCCACCAAGACCGCTGCCACGATCGCATATGAGACGGTGCGGCTGATGAGCCGATCGATGTCATAGAGGCGGTAACGGAGGATCGCGATGGCGACCGCTATCGGGAAGCCCAGACCGGCAACCACCCAAGGCACCAGCCCCACCAGGTCGCCCTCGAAACCCAACAATTCGGAGACGAGCATGAAGACCAAACCGAGGAGCGCCGCCACCAGGGCCAGCGCGACCCACTTCAGTTGACCGCGCTCCACGCCCGACGCCTTTCTGTACCGCCCGATGAGCGACAGAGCACCGAGCACGATCACCAGGACGAGGATCACCACGGCGACGGGGACGACCGACTCCAGCCACTCCGCTCCGTCGATGCCCATTGGGTTGTCGCCCACACCCGAAGGGGTCACGATGGTGGGTTTGAACAACGATGCCAGGGCGAAGACAACCAGAGCGGCGTAGCCAACCGCCACCACCGGTCGCCACCTCGACCCGGGCAAATGACCATCTGGGAAATAGAACGTCGCCGGGAAGGCGATGAGGCCGAAAGCGGGAGGCACCAGGATCGCACCGACGAGGGCCACCCATCCTGCCCAAGATGCGGTCTGCACCGGGAACCAGACAGATTCGGCGATGCTCTGCAGGTTGACGGCCAGTCCGAGCGCGGTGACTCCCGCCAGCCAGCACCAACCCAAGGGGTGTTCGGGCCGGCGAGCTGCCAGCAGCAACCCGACGATTGGGAACCCCATGAATGCGGACGCCCAAATCACGTCATCGATCACGACCTCGGCCCCGGAGTTGAACAGGAAGCCGAGGAGCCACGATGCGATCGCGACGACGAACAGCAACCCCGCTGCCCACGGCGCCCACCTTTTCATGGGCTCTACATCCGTCACGGTGCGGTTCCATTGAGCCAGAGAGAAACCGACGCAGGCCGCAACGTCTTGTTGACGACGGCAGTGAGGTCGGTCGGGAATATCAGCAGCAACACGAGCAACGCGCAGATGCTGACCACCCATCCCCAAGAGCCATACCAGGCGATCAAGTGCTCCAACGGCCATGCGGTGGCAGACGCCAGCGATGAGAGGACATAGACCTGCCCCATCGACGTCAGGGTCTGCGCCACACCGGCCACGATGCAGAGCACACCGATACGGTTCCCTGGGCGGTGGGCGAGGATGATCGCCCCCACCACGGCGAACGCCGGCCAGGGAATAGCATCGGCGAGCGGCCGGAGATTGGTGAGCGTGGCCGACCGGTCGACCATGAATGCGACGATGGCGACCCAAGCCACGGCGAAGCCGGCGGCCACTCCCAACCACATTCGCCGCCTCATCGGTTCTCCTCGCGCAGCCACAGGGCGACGCTTGCGGGCCGCAGCGTCTGTCCGACGACGGCGGTGAGGTCGGTGGCGAGACCGTCGAGATCAACCTCGTCCCGGAGCCGTGCACCAAAGCCGTCCACGATCACGCCGGCGTCATATCGCGAGCGGTCGAAGCGGCGGTCGACAAAGCCCTGCACCCGTCGCCGAACTGGCTGGAACAACGCCGCTGCGGCCAACGTCGAGGCAGCCACAGCAAGCGGGTCGTTCGAGCCGAGAATGGCCTGCAATCCGAGGATCGAGCCGATGTAGACACCGGCCACCACGACCGACACCAGACCGTATGTCAGCGTGCGTCGGATCACCTTGTCGAAGTCGTAGAGGCGGTAGCGCAGCACGGCAACGGCGATCGAAGAGACCAAAACCAACACCACCAGCGCGAAAACCAGGTTGGCGTCCTGGGTGTAACCCAGTTCGTAGAGAACCATGTTGAGGACTATCGCCGTCACCGCAACGGCGAGGGCTGCGGCAAAGACCCTGATCTGTTGGCGCTCAATCCCCACAGACCGGCGGTACCGCTGGACCGCCCCAAACAGTGCCGCGCCCACCGCCACCAGCACCAGCGCCATGCCTACCACTGCGGCCGGCTCGAAGAAGGGTGACAGTCTGGGAAAGCTGATCGGAAGGGCAATGGTGGTCGGGTCGGATGCCGTGCCCACTGTTACCGACTCCACGAAGGCGTTTCCGAAGATGAATAGCCCAAGCCCGGTCAGCGTCGCCGGCGCCACCCACCGATAGCGGGCGGAGGGCAGTCTGCCATCGGGGAAGAAGAGCGGAAGGAATACGAGAAGCAGCACCAGTGAGGCCGCCCACAGCCAAATCCCGAGCCATGCGCTCCATCCCGCCAAGGGCCCTCCGGCCGCAGAAACGCCCTCTCCCATCACGCCGAGTGCGAAGGTGAGGCCGAAACCGGCGAGGATCAAGCCCACCGGATTCTCGGGGAGCCGCCAGACCAGATAGGCGCCGACGACGCTGGGAGAGGCGATCGCCAGCAGCCCCATTGCGTCGACCAGCCAACCGTCGCTCTGCTGGTTCTGAGTCTGCCCATACACGATGACGGCGACGCTTACCAGGGCGATGCCGATGCCCAACCAGCGCCGGATCATGATGGTTCCTTCCGCAGCCATACCAGTGATAGCCCCGGCAGGAGGCCGAGTCCCGGGCGCCGGCCCACCCCCGCGGCGGCAGAAGTCGTTGGGGTAGAGCCCATCAGCCCCTCTCCTTGACCCACAGCGAGACCGTCTCGGGGTGGAGCGTCCGCCGCACGACGCTGGTCACGTCGCCAACTAGGCCGTCGAGATCTATGCCTTGACGCAGCCGCGAGGAGAACGTCGTCCACTTCCTGGGCTGCGTCGTATCTCGCCCGATCGAAGCGTCGGTCGATGAAGGCCTGCACCCGGCGCCGCACCGGCGTGAAGAGCGCCGCCGAAGCAAGCGTTGCTCCCGCAACGGCCAGGGGGTTGCCCCGCCCCACCAGGGATCCGAGGGCCAGGATTGAACCCGCATACACCGCCACAAGGACCGCCGCCACTACCGCGTAGGAAACGGTGCGGCTGATCAGCTTGTCGATGTCGTAGAGCCGGTAGCGGAGGATGGCGACGCCGATGGCCGCTGGTATGGCGTTGAGGGCGATGAAGACGAGTGACACATCGAGGATGACGCTCTCCGGGACCAACTGAGTGATCACCAGCATCACGATCACGAACGCGATCGCCGTCATCAACCATGGGTACTGGAGCCGCTCCACCCCGCTGCTGGCGCGCCACCTCCGTACCAGGCTGCCCAAGGCGACGAGGAGGAGCAACGGGATCACGAAGAACCCCTGGTCGAGCATGAAGGCGGTGAAACCGGAGAGACGTGTCGACTGCCAGCGGGCTCACCAGGCCGGTGATCTCCTTGGGGGCCGGGCTGACGAGCTCGGCAAAGACCACTGCACCCAAGACGACAAGTAGCGCCCTGCTCAGGAATCGATCCAAACCGGTGGCTGGTGCGCCATGCGGGAACCACACCGGAATGAGGGCTAGACCAACGAACGCCGAGTAACCGAGAGACGAGCTCAGCATTTCGACCCAAACGCTGACGATTCCGATCATCTCTCCGGCTAACAGCCCCTCGAGGAAGAAGGTCAGGCTCCATGCCAAGCCAATGAACAAAAGGAGCCGCCCCATCCGGTTCCCCGGTCTCTTCCACAGGATGAACGCACCGACGGTCGGAAATCCCACCCAGCTGAGCATCCACCAGCTGTCGGACAGGGTTATCGCCCCGATGATCAGGCCGGCGAGCGCCAGCAGGAACAGCAGCGTGAGCCCCAGCCGCGAGGCAACGGTTGCCTGCTTCACGCGTCCTCCCGGAGCCAGACCGACATGGTCGTCGGGTTGCAGTGTCTGGCCCACGACACCCGAGAGATCGGAAGTGAGCCCCGGGAGGTCCACCTCCGCCCGGAGCCTCGAGGCAAAGCCGTCGACCACCCTCGCTGCGTCGTACCGCGATCTGTTGAAGCGCCGATCGATGAAGGACTGAACCCGGCGGCGCAACGGGTTGAACAATGCCGCCGCAGCCAGAGTGGCCCCTGCCACCGCCAGCGGATTGCCGCGGCCCACCAGCGATCCGAGAGCCAGGATGGAACCGGCGTACACCGCTACCAGGACGACGGCAATGACCGCGTAGGAGACGGTGCGACTGATGAGCCGATCAATCTCATAGAGGCGATAGCGGAAGATGGCCACGCCGATGGCGAGCGGCAAGAGGCTGATGGCTACGGCGAAGGGGACGTCGGTTTCAACCGAGAGGTCCGCCAGCGACTGGAGGAGGTCCTCGGTCGACCGGTATCAGCGCGGTGACGAGGGCAGCGAATGTGAACCACTTGAGCTGTAGCCGCTCGTCGCCCCGGGAGCGTCGGTATCGCACCACCACCGAGGACGCCGCAGCGAGGATCGAGCGCGGCAAGCAGAATGAAGAGCGCGCTGCCGATGGTGCTGTCCTCGACATCGGGCATGCCGGCAAAGCCGACTGGGTTGGGCAGCGAGAAGTCGGGCTCTCCGAGGTTCTCGGAGAGCGCCGCCATCACCGTTATCACCCCGGTGACAGCAATCCCGAGCCACAGAACCGGTCGCCACCGACGGCTCACCGGTGTGCCGTCCGGAAAGAGGAGCGGCGTAAAGAAGAGCACCAAGGCGAGCGTCGGGTACCAGTACCACTCGGCGAGCCAGGCCGCCGGTATCAATGCGGGCGCATCCACCATCCTCGCTTCGACCACATATGCGACGTACTCACCAGCCAGGGCGCCGATCATCACCAGCAGGCCAATGGAAGAAAGTATCCAGCCCATCGCATTGCCAGGACGACGGAGGATGATCAGCAAGCCGGTGGCCATGTAGGCGGAGAAGGCCAGGAGGAGGCCGACATTGCCCGCAGGGTCGTCGGCGAACCGACCACTCCGTGCGTTGAACAGCTGGATCAGGAAGGCGCAGGTGACGTAGACCACCACCATGGCTACGACGACAAGCCATGAGTCGGGATCGGAGCTTCACGGCGCTTCCCGCAACCGTGTGAACCGACGACTCACGGGTATACCACCACGGCGACTGCGAGCGGGTAGACGAACCGTCTCACGACTCCGCCTCCCGCACCCAGAGAGACATCGTGGCGGGGCGGAGTGTTTCCTCGATCACCCCGGTCAGGTCGCTGCGCAAGCCGTCCAGATCGGTCTCAGCTCGCAGTCGATAGGAGAACTGCTCCACAACCTGTTGGGCGTCATAGCGTGCACGATCGAATCGGCGGTCCACCCAACTCTGGACACGGCGTCGAACCGGGTTGAACAGCGCTGCGGCTGCCAGGGTGGCGCCCGCCACAGCCAACGGGTTGTCGCGACCGATGATGGTGCCCAAGGTGGTGACGCTCCCCAGGTAGACGAGCGCCAGTAGCACAGCCACGGCCGTATAAGTGAACGTACGGCGGACGAGTCGATCTATCTCATAGAGGCGATATCGGATCACAGCAACGGCGATGGCCACCGGGATAGCGGCGATCGAGATGACAAAGAGGAGGTCCAGCCACGCCGGCGTTTCCTCACCACCGGAGAAAGCGAACATGGAGGAGTAGACGGTGGCGAACATCCCGACGGCGTAGGCGAGCCACTTGATCTGCTGGCGTTCCTCCGCCCGGGCGCGGCGATAGCGGACGATGACCGCCGACGCGCTCCCCAGAGCCAGGATTACCAACCCCACCCCCCACACAGGCGAGAAGCCCCCCTCCCAGAATTCACTGGTGATGAACCCGATCGGATTGGGCACCGACCAGATGGTTGTTTCCCCAACTACCAGCTCGAGCTCTGCGGAGAAGACGGTGAGGAGCGTGAAGACCAGGAGCATCCCCGCCTCCAACGCCACCAGCCATCGCCAGCGTGGGGTGGGAACCGTGCCGGTTGGGAACACCAGGGGCAGATGGAAGATCGGAAAGATGAACAGAACCCAGGACCAGCCCTGAAACCAGATCAGTAGCCAGACGCCGAGGTCAACGGTCGGCGGAGCCGTCAAGGACGAAAGTGGGATGGCGGTCAGACCCGACAACGAGGCTCCCAGGGCCCAGACCAGTAGCAGCCAACCGATCGGGTTGCGGGGACGGGAGGCGAGGATGAGCATCGCCGCCGCTGCAGTGATTAATGGAATGAGCACCAAGACCGGATCCCCATCCAATCGGTCCAACTCACCCTGGCGGATCGTGATGAGGATGTAGGACACCGAGATGGCGAGAACGATCACAGCGATGCCCCAGGCCAGCGGTCGCCGCCAGCCGAAGCCCACGACCTCATGTTCCGCGGACGGTGCCCCTCGGTCCGGGTCGGCCATCAGGCATCACCTCTTGTCGATGCCAGCCACACCCCGGTGATGGTGGGACGAAGCGTGTGGTTTACAACTCCTTCCAGGTCGGCGGTGAGCGCATCCAGTTCCATCTGGTCGCGCAGGCGCGCCGAGAACCCGGCCACGACCTGCACACTGTCGTAGCGCGCCCTGTCGAAGCGGCGGTCCACCCACCCCTGGACCCGCCGTCGCAACCGGGGTGAAGAGCGCGGCCGCCGCCAGGGTGGCTCCCGCGACCGCCAACGGATTGTCCCGACCGACGACAGCGCCGAGCGCAGCTATCCCCCCGAGATACGCGCCGGCGACGATCACGGCCACGATCGCGTAGGCCAGAGTCCGAGTGATGAGCCGATCGATCTCGTACAGACCGAGGCGCGTCACAGCCACGAACAGCGTGCCGCCAATCGAGGATGACGAAGCCGATGTTGATGAAAGAGGACAGCAGGGGCGGTATGTCGCCGGGGATGGACACGGCGAAGAAGATCACCGCGACGACGCCGACCCAGGCAAACCACTTGATCTGCTGGCGCTGCACCGTACCGGCGCGCCGAAAGCGGAAAATGAGCGAGGTGACCCCGATCAACGAGGCGACGGGGATGGCGTTGAAGACGATCGGTGCTAGCGCTTCTGCGATGGGCATGAAGCTGGCGATTCCCAGCGGGTTGTTCAAACCAGGTAATAGCTCTTCGTCCACCGGTCCCGAGGCAAAGGCGCTGATCAAGAACGTGAGCCCAACCAGCGTCCAGAGCAGCCATAACAGAGGGCGCCACCGAGGAGATGCCGGCCGACCGTCTGGATAGAGCGCTAGGAGGAAGGGGATCGAATAGGGCCCTGGGATCCACACCCAGAGGGAGCACCACCCCGCCACCAAGGTCACCCAATGATCGGGCCCCAAATTGGTCAGGCCATAGTGGGCGAGGTCCGAGAGCAGTGCTTCCAGTGGGAAAACCAGACCGGGTATGAGGGCCAGCCATGCCACTGCGTTGGTTGGCTGACGACGCGCGATGAGGAAGCCGAACGTCCCGAGGATGACGAATGCGAACAGTTCGACCGCTTCGAGCACCGGGCTGGCACCCGCCGATGGCGCATACGCGCCGTAGACAACGGCTGCCAACCAGGAGACGATGCTCGCCAGCCAGACGACCAGGGCTGCCCGTCTCACGAGCTCCTCTCCGACCAGCACCACCGACATCGTGGCCGGGCGCAGCGTCGAGCCGACGATTGTCGTGAGGTCAGTGGTCAATCCCTCCAGATCCACCTCGTCGCGTAGCCGGGCCGAAAACCCTTCCGCCACGCGGACAGCGTCGTAGCGGCCCCGGTCGAAGCGGCGATCCACCCAACGTTGCACCCGGCGGCGTAGCGGGTTGAACAACGCCGCCGCCGCCAGGGTCGCCCCGGCCACCGCCAGCGGGTTCTCACTCCCGACGAGCGCTCCCAGCGCCGCCACCCCACCTAGGTACACCAGGGCGAGCAGCACGGCCACCACGGTGTAGCTCACGGTACGACGGACGAGGCGGTCAATCTCGTAAAGGCGGTAGCGGAGCACCGCGATCCCGATGGCAATCGGGAAAACCAGCACGGCCAGAACGAAACTGGCATTCTCGACCGCATCCGGCACGTCGACACCGAAGGCCACCGCAATCTCCTGTGACACGATCGCGACCGCCACCAGCGCCATCGCGAACGTGAGCCAGGAGAGCTGCTTCCGTTCGACACCCGAGGCTTTGCGGAACCTGACCACCAGTGAGGCCGACGCCAAGACAACGCCAGCAAGGATGCCGAAGATGACCATTGTCTCCGCCAAAGAGCCCTCGGAATAGTCGGGCGCCATCCCCACGCCAAGCGGGTTCGAGATCACCCCGTTCAGGGTGGGCTGAACGAGCGCGAGCGCGGTGTGGCACACGACAACTCCCAATGCCCCCCACCCGACCCAGGCCCATCCGGGAGTGGGTGGCCGACCGGTCGGGAAGAGCAGCGGGAGGATGACCACGGTGCAGACGACGGCAGCGATGAAGAAGATGTCGCTCACCAGGAATCCGGCGACTGCCAGGCCGGTCGATCCACCGGTCGAGGCTCGCTCGGCGATAGGACTCCCCACCGCGCTCGATGAGAGCGATCGCTCCGATCGCCACCATCACCCAGCCGACGCGGTTCCCGCCGGTCCGCCAGACGATGGTGGCTCCCACCAGTGACATGGCCAGGAAGGCTGCCGCCAGCGGGTCGAGGCCTTCCCAAGTATCACTTGTCCCCGCGGGCAAGAACCCGTAGGCGATTACCCCCGCCAGAGTCGCCCCGAAGAGAGACCACGCCAGGACCGTCTGCGTCCGAGGCTTCATGACCCCTCCCCGGCCAGCCACATCGATACGCCGGCCGGGCGGAGGGTCTCGCCCACAATTCGGGTGAGACCGCCCGTGAGTCCTTCGAGGTCCACCTCGTCGCGTAGCCGTTCCGAGAAAGCGGAAACTACCTGCGAAGTGTCGTAGCGGGTCCGATCGAATCGGCGATCCACCCACCCCTGAACCCGCCGGCGGACAGGAGTGAAAAGCGCTGCCGCTGCCAGAGTCGCACCTGCCACGGCCAATGGGTTATCGCTCCCGACAACCGCTCCGAGGGCCGCCACTCCTCCCAGATCGACCGCGGCGAGGACCGCAGCAACCAATCCGTAGCTCACCGTCCGGCTTATCAACCGGTCGATGTCGTACAGCCGATACCGGAATATTGCGACCGCCATTGCCGCAGGGAGCAATACACCGGCAACGGCCTCGTTTATCTGGTCGAGCACGCCAGGAAGGTCGATGGCCCAGGATGGGAGACTGAACACTGCCGCCAAGGCGAGCCACTTGATCTGCCTTCGCTCGACCCCGGAGGCTTTTCGGTAGCGGAGCAGCACGGACAGGACGCCCAGGGGCACTCCGGCAAAGAGCACTATCAAGAGCACGCTCCCCGCCGGCTCGAGAGCTTGAGCGGATGTCTTGCTCACCACGCCGCTCCATGTGGCCGGAAAAGTGCCGCTTTCAGCTGGGAGCATCCAGATTCGCCGCCGCCATCAGCCCCACGGCGATGGAAGTCGTCCAGGCCACGATTCGCCAGAATGTTGAGGAGAGTCTGCCGTCGGGGAAAAGGAGCAAGACGAGACCTATCAGCCATAACGAGGAGAGGAAGCCGTAGTCGCCGATCAGACCGAGCAGCCCCGTAGATAGCGGTCCCGTCTGCCCGGAGGCGAGCAGGAAAACCCCGTAGTCACGGCATGCCGATTGCATTATCTGGGCAAATCCCAGACCCAACCAAGCCCATCCGTACCCCTTGTCTGGGAAACGGGTCACCAGCAGCCAGCCGACTGCAGCAATAGCGAGCCCGCTCGGGTACGAGGCGAGCCGGGTCGCCCAAGGGGCGACGTCGGCGAGTGCCGGGAAGTTCCGGCTAGCCAAGGCCGACCAGATCCCTACCAGTGCAATTGCCACCGTCACCAGGGCCACGATCGTGGCGCTCGCGGCGAAGCGACGTCTCATGTCCGCTCCCCCACAAGCACCAAGGAGACGGCGGCCGGTCGGAGGGTGTCGCCGACGAGTCGGGTGAGGTCTCCAGTGAGACCTTGGAGATCAACCTCGTCGCGGAGCCTCGCCGAGAACTCCTCGACGACCTTGTGGGCGTCGTATCGGGTTCGATCGAACCGACGGTCCACCCATTGCTGGATCCGGCGCCTCAACGGGTTGAACAGAGCGGCCGCAGCCAGAGTGGCGGCGGCAACTGCCAGCGGGTTGGTCCTTCCCAAAACTGTCCCCACCAGCGCAACGGACGCCAGGTAGACCCCGGCAAGCACCGCGGCCACCAACGTGTAGCCGGCCGTCCTCCTGATCAATCGATCGATGTCGTAGAGGTGGTAGCGGAAGACGGCAACGGCGATCGAGACCGGAAGCAGGACGAGGCCGAGGAAGAGGAGCTCGGCGATCACACTTCCCTGTGCGGTGAACTCGGCGACGATGCCCGCTGCGACGACCGCCACCGCCAACAGGAACCACTTGACCTGGGCCTGCTCGACACCCCGTGAACGGCGAAATCGCACGATCACAGATCCGAGAGCCGCCACCGCCCCGAAGAGCATCATTGGTACACCCACCGTGTTCAGCACAGCGAGGATCGGGCTCGTCGGCTGGAGTTCGTCGCCGGTGAAGAGCTGGACCGGCGACAACTCGAGGGCGGCAGGCAGCCCGGCAACTGCGACGAACACGAACCCCGTGACACCGACCCATGCGATCCAACGCCACCGGGGTGTCGGAGGCCGGCCGTTGGGGAACAGGAGCGGGAGCAGGCAGGTCAGGACGGTCACCCAGCCGAAGAAACCGACGCCGCCAAGCCAGTAGAAGATCTGCGGCCATGGTGCCGCCACCCCAGCCGTGGCCAGGGCCTCCATGATCTCGTCGGCTAAGACGTTGAGCGCGGCGAGAAGCCCAACGAGAGCAACCAGCCAACCGACAGGCTCCTCGGGACGGCGCGCGACCAGAACGGCTCCCGTCAGCGTGAACGAGACCAGCATCCAGCCAAAGACCAGCACCTCGGAGGAAAAGCCCTCATCCCCGGTGGCGAAGAGGACGAATGCCGCGATCCCGCTCACGACCGAGATCCCCGCCATGACCAAGCCCCAGCGACGACGCACGGCGGGGCTCACCTGCTCGACTTCCCGAACAGGACCACACCGGCGGAAACCGGGCGAAGCGTGGCTGCCACGACCCCTGTCAGTCCCGTGGTCAGTCCGTCGAGATCGACCTCGTCACGCAGTCGAGCCGAAAACCCCTCGACGACTTGCCCCGTGTCGTAACGAGCCCGGTCGAAGCGGTGATCGACCCATGCCTGAACTCGGCGCCGAACCGGGTTGAACAAGGCCGCGGCGACCAATGTGGCGCCGGCTACTGCGAGCGGGCTTGTTCGCCCCACCAAAGCCCCGATGGCGGCGATGCCGCCGAGATACATCGCCGCAAGGAGCACGGCAACAAGTGTGTAGGTCACCGTCCGTCGGACCAACTGGCCAATGTCGTACAAGCGGTAGCGGAGCACGGCTATCCCAATCGCAACCGGGAAGACGGACACTGCGAACACGAAAGAGGAATTCCCAACCCAATCCGGTATCTCGAGACCCAAGATGGGCGCAAGCTCTTGGGCGACGAGCGTGACCGCGATCATTGCCACCGCGTACGTCAGCCAGGCGACCTGCTTGCGCTCGACGCCTGTAGAGTGCCGGAACCTGACCACGAGACTCGCCGCGGCGAGGACCATGCACGCCAGCAGGACGACGATCACGGCCGTCCCGATGGCCGAGTCCTCGGCTCCCGGGGCTCCGGCGACCCCGAGCGGGTTGGGGACCCCGTCTGCCACGGTGGGCTGGATCACTACGAGCACCGCGTTCACCACTACGGCGCCCACGGCCGCCCACGCAACCCAACCCGAGCGGGGAGTCGGGAGGCGCCCATTAGGAAAGAGGAGGGGGAGGAACACGAAGGTCCCGGCGAGGGTGGCGAAGAACATCGAATCGGAAAACAGCGAACCGAGCACCAACGACCACTCGGGCACATCGCTCCGATCGGCGAGGATTCCTGTCAACGCGCTCGACACCGCGATCAACCCGATGCCGACCATGACCCATCCCACGGGGTTGCCCCCGGTGCGCGAAACGATCACCGCCCCAACGAGCGCCATGGCGAGGTACGGGATCGAGAGCGAGTCGAAGGCGTGCTGAGCGATTTGGTTAATTACGACGCCGGCCAGGATCAAGACGAAGATCGACCACGCCACCACTGACTGGGTGCGCCGGTTCATCGTTCATCCATGAGCCAGAGCGACGCCCCCTTCGGGCGGAGGGTGACGTTGACCACGCGCGTCAATTCCGAGCTGAGTC
Organism: uncultured Actinomycetes bacterium; assembly: GCA_963824995.1. Classification (GTDB taxonomy): domain Bacteria; phylum Actinomycetota; class Acidimicrobiia; order Spongiisociales; family DATADW01; genus DATADW01. The sequence continues at coordinate 50,290 of CAWGRK010000003.1, forward strand.
CTAGAAGGTCGACCTCGTCGCGTAGCTTGGCGGTGAACCCCTCGACCACCCTCTGGGCGTCGTACTTCGACCGGGAGAAGCGCCGGTCAACCCACCCCTGCACCCGCCGTCGCACCGGTGTGAACAGCGCGGCAGCGGCGAGGGTGGCCGCCGCAACCGCAAGCGGGTTCTCACTCCCGACCAGAGCGCCCAAGGCGGCGACGCCACCGAGGTACACCGCCGCCAGCGCCACCACGACTACGGCGTAGGTGACGGTGCGATTGACTATCCGGTCTATCTCGTAGAGCCGATAGCGGAAGATTGCTATTCCGATCGCGACGGGGAGCAACAGGTACGAAACGCCGTAGAGGATGCTCTCGAGGGTCTCGTTCAGCTCCAGCAGGTCGAGGGTTCCGACCACCACGATGAACACGGCTGCGGCGTAGAGCAGCCACCCGATCTGCCGGCGCTCGAGCCCACCAGATCGGACAAATCGCACGACGAGGGAGATCACCGAGACCACCCCGACGACGAGGAATCCGGTGAGGAGAGCAGGGCCGATCGCCAAACCGATATCGACCAGCAATGGTATGGCGATCGGGTTGGCGAAGTCGGGCTCCACCTGACCGAAGGCGCTCAGTATCACGAATAGCCCGCCGACCGCGACGGTGACCCTCACCACCCAACGCCAGCCAGGACTCGGGGGTCGGCCCGTCGGGTAGAGCAGGAACAGCAGTCGGGATCAGGGCCAATCCGGCGTTCCAACCCCAGAGGAGAACCAACGACCGATCACGGCGCCCGGTCGGCCGGTCGTCGCCCACATCACTCCTGCGACGCTGAGCCAGACAAAGAGCCCGTCGAGCAGAAGCAGCCAACCCACCGGATTGCCCCGCCGTATCACGATCAGGGATCCGACTGTGCTGAGGGCGAGAAAGGCGATCCCGATGTCAGTCCCCTCGAGGTCGGGGATCCTGTCCCGACAGTTGCATGACGGCAACGAGGGCAAAACAGGGACGACCAGCGCAAGGATCGCCATCGCCAGCACCCGGAGCGGGCGCGACGGAATAGCCCACTCCCTCTCCGTCATCTCTTCACCGCGCCGTACCACTCGATCTCCTGGCTGCGGTCAGCGTCAGGGTCCCCTACTCCCGTGACGGTGCCGTTACGACAATCAGGCCCAAGACCGATCGGCCCGGGCCCGTAATCGTTGAAATGTCGTTCTGCGAGCGCCGGACTCTCGCGTTGGTGCTCGAGCGGGGCGCTCCCAAGGCATCATCGGCACCGGGGACGAAGCAAATGAAGCGTCTAGTTGCCAGCACCGTCAGAGATCAACCGAGGTCGACCCTCCTGGGCGGTGATCACGCCCCGAAATATCGAGCCATCGTTACGATCTCGGCTCGGGATGGGAGATCGTCACGCCATTGGTCAAGACTCCGTTGCACTCGAGGTGCATCTGCTCGGACCGCCCGAGATCTTGGTCGACGGCCACCCGATGAAGGTCGACACGCGCAAGGCGGTGGCTCTGCTCGCCTACCTCGCCGTCACCGGCACCCCGCACAACCGCGATGTCCTTGCGACCCTGCTCTGGCCGGGGGACGATCCAGACCGGGCGAGAGGCAGCCTGCGTCGCACCCTCTCCACATTGAGGTCGGGGCTTGCCGACCGATGGGTCCGAGCTGACAGGGAGTGGGTCTCGTTCGACCCGAACACCGAGGTGTTCGTCGACATCGACTACGTCGGGGACCGCCTCGCAGAGATCGAGGAGCACGGACATCCTGCAACGCGAGGTGTGCGCTCGGTGTGTCCCCATCCTGACCGATGCGGCGACGCCTGCATCGTGGCGACTTCCTCGCCGGATTCTCGTTGCGAGACAGCCCGGACTGGGATGACTGGCAGTCGGCCCAGGCAGAGATGCACCGCCGAAGCCTTGGCGGGATCCTGGAGCGGCTCGCCATCGGGCAGGCGGCCGCAGGCATGTACCGCCAGGCGATAGACGCCGCCGAGCGCTGGCTCTCGCTCGACCCGCTCGACGAGGCGGCACACCGTCAGTTGATGCTGCTCTATGCGTGGGCAGGGGATCGCGCCTCGGCCCTGGAGCAGTACCTCAAGGCGGTTCGGATCCTCGACGAGGAGTTGGGGGTACCGCCGCTGCCCGAGACCACCGAGCTCAACGACGCCATCCTCGAAGACGACATCCCTCCGGCACCCTCAGCGGGACGAAGGGTGACCGCCGCTCCGCACCAGCCCCGGCTGCCGGTCGAGAGCCCGATGATCCCGTTGGTGGGAAGAGAATCGGATCTGATCCTCATCAACGGGGCGATGACGCCGGGCGCGGTGCTCGCCATCGAGGGAGAGGCGGGCATCGGCAAGACCAGGCTCCTCGAGGAACTTGTCACCTCCCTCGACGAGCCGGTCCTCGTCCAGGCCTATCAAGGGGAGGCCGGACTGGCTTATGGCTTGATTCGTGAGGCGATCGAGCATGCCGTGCGCGCCGGGGGTGAAGCGCGACTCGCCGGAGTCTCGCCCGACGCCCTCGGCCAAGCAGCGCGTCTCTTTCCCGACCTGGCCCCGGTGCCGCTCCCGCCATTGGACACCGACGCCGCCGCTGCTCGCACTCGGCTGTTCGACGGTGTGTCGCGAACCCTCGCCGCCCTCTGCGGAGCGAGGGCACTGGTGATCGATGATGTCCATTGGGCGGACGAAGCCTCGATCGAACTTCTCTCTTATCTCGTGCGGCGGCTCCACCGGCTTGAGATGACACTCGTCGTCACCTGGCGCACCGAGGAGTTCCCCCCCGGACATGGGCTGCGGAGGGTCGTGGCCGCCGCTCACCGACAGGGTGGTGGCGTGCTGGTCAAACTCGATCGTCTCGACTCCGCAGCAGTGGCGCAGCTCGCATCGGCGTTTCTCGGCGATGACGTCGATCCGGGAATCGTGGACATCGTCTTCGCCGAGACCGAGGGGCTCCCGTTCTTCGTGGTCGAGTACCTGACCTCGATCAAGGAAGGTCGGCCGGAATCGATCGACGTCCCCGACCTCCTCGACGCGAGGCTCTCCGGGCTGAGCGACATCGCCCGGCAGGTTGCGTCGGCTGCGGCGGTGATCGGACGGTCGTTCGATGTCGAGTCACTTCGCGCCGTCTGTGGTCGGAGTGACGACGAGGTCGTCACCTCTCTTGAAGAATTGCTGCGACGGGGGGTGGTGAGGGAGCCGGCAGGTGTGGCGTCCGGCTATGACTTCTCCCACGAGTTGCTCCGGCGTCATGTGCTGGCGTCGACGTCCCTGGCGAGGCGCCGCCTGCTACACCAAAGGACGGCTGACGTGCTCGTCGGGCGCCACCGTCGAGATACAGAGGCGATGGCGGCGCAGATCGGATTTCACCTCGAGGCGGCCGGCAACGATCTGGAAGCGGCGGATCAGTACGCCTTGGCCGCGGGTCGGGCAGCGGCGCTGTATGCCAACCGCGAGGCGCTCGACCTGTACCAACGATCTTTGGCGTTGGGGCATCAGGATCCGGCAGCGCTCCACGCAGCCATCGGCGACCTCGAGGCGCTTGCAGGGGCATACGGCTCGGCGGTGAGCTCGTACCAGACCGCAATCGCCCTGGGCGGACCATCGGCGCGGGGTGAGCGGCGGCTGGCTCAGGTGTACTCCTATCTAGGGGCCTGGGAGGTGGCGGAGGCCCACATGCTTCAAGCCGAGAAGCTGCTGGCTCCTGACGATCCGGAGCTGATGACGGCGGCGGTGGAGCACGCTTTGATCGCCCACAGGAGCGGAGACGACGAGCGTGCCGGGGAACTGGCGGGAGCAGCCTTGGAAGCGGCCGACGCCGCCGCCGGTCCCGGCGACCGGGCACGGGTCAACAACCTGCTCGGGATCCTCCGTCGGAACGACGACCCCGAGCTTGCCCTCGAATACCTCACGACCGCCCGTGAACTGGCGGTCGAATCAGAGGACCCCGGTCTGCTTGCCGGCGTCCTCAACAACCTGGCGCTGGCATATCTCGCCGATGGTGAAGCGGAGAAGGGCATAGAGGCGGCCGAGCAGGCGCTCGACGTGTACCGACGAATAGGGGACCGCCACCGTGAGGCGGCCGTTCACAACAACCTCGCCGACATGTTGCACAAGACAGGACGAGGCGAGGCGGCCATGGCCCACCTCAAACAGGCAGTGGCGATCTTCGCCGAGGTCGGCACCGAGCCCGGTGCCTACGAGCCGGCAGTGTGGAAACTCGCCGAGCTATAGAACCCCTTTGGCGTCACTCAACGCGGTCCCGGCCCCAGAAGTGACGCCAAAACGGATCACTTTCCCTTGCGAAGTGCGCTGATCAGTTCCTTCTTGTTCATCGAGGAACGGCCCGGGACCCCGACCTTCTTGGCTCGGGCATAAAGCTGGTCCTTGGTCATGTCGGCGTAGTTCTTGGCCTTGCCGCCTCGCTTGCCGGCTACCGATGCCGGCGTGTTGGCGATCCGGGCGGCCTTCTTCTTGCTCATCCCCTGTTTGCGCAGAGCCTCGTACCGTCGGTCGTCTTGAATCGTCGGCCCGTGGTTCTTGGCCTTACCCTTACCTTTGCCCTTGGGAATCCGGTCACCTCCTCGTGGTGCCTGCTCAGATACCCCCCACCGGTTCGGGTCAACCCTCGGATGCGCACAGGAGGTCGAGTGCCTCGGAGGCGGTGAGCCCAGGCGCCACCTCGGCGTCGGGCCACACCTCGACCAGCGGCACCAGCACGAAGCGACGCTCGGCGGCGCGGGGATGGGGAAGGGTCAGCTGGGCGCTATCCCGCCGCATCCCCTCCATCACGACCAGATCGAGATCGAGCGTGCGGGGGCCCCACCGCTCCACCCTCACCCTCCCGTGGTCGTCCTCGACCGCCTGCAACCGGGCCAGAAGCTGTTCCGGTGACAGGTCGGTTTCGAACACCACCACCGCGTTGAGGAAGTCGCCCTGCTCCGGTCCCCCCACGGGAGTCGTCTCGTGGAATCCGGAAACGGCCACCACCTCACCCAGATGCGCGAGAGCGGCAAGCGCCGAGCGGAGCGTTGCGTTCCGGTCGCCGAGATTCGACCCGAGCGCCACAGCAGCGCGTGTCAGCGCCACCGCCTGATCGTCACCGACACGTCGGAGAACGGCACCGCGATCGGTGCTTCGGGTTTGTGCACCGTTACCTCCACATCCCGAACCCGCTCGTCTTCCAACACGAGTTGCGCAACGCGCTCCGCTACCCGCTCCAGCAGATTCCATCGCTCGCTGGCGACCAGGTCGTGGATCCTCTGGGCAAGAGATCCGTAGTCCACCGTGTCCTTCAACCGATCGCTCTTCCCTGCAGCCGACAGGTCGATCTGAGCGACGACATCGACCATGAACTCCTGACCCTTCTCCTGCTCTTCTGGGTGGACCCCGTGGTGGGCCTGCACCCTGATCCCGCGGAGGCGGATCTCATCTGCCGACGGCGGTGCCATTGCGGCGGCGGGTGCCGTGGCGGCGGGTCGTAGGCGGCCTGCCTGCTCAGGATGAACAGCGACGACTTGGTCGACGACCTTCGCCCGTACCGTCGCCAGGTCGGTACCCGACGCCACCAGGATCTGCGCCCCCACACCATCGCCCTCGCGGAGCAGTCCGAGGAGGATGTGCTCGGTCCCGATGTGGTTGTGCCCGAGTGCCAACGCCTCTCGGAGCGACAGTTCCATCACCTTCTTTGCCCGCGGGGTGAACGGGATCTCACTCCCCTCGACGAGACCGGGACCCTCCCCAATGAGCTCAAACACACGCTGGCGGGTCGTCTCGAGGTCGATCCCAAGGTCGGCTAGAACGCGCGCCGCCACCCCATCCTCTTCGGCGATCAGCCCCAGTAGGAGGTGCTCGGTGCCGATGTAGGAGTGCTCGAGTCTGCGGGATTCCATTTGGGCCAGGACGATGACACGCCGCGCCCTGTCCGTGAAGCGCTCGAACATCAGCTGGGCTCGGGTGTCGGGATCAAGGCCCGTCCTTCCGGTCCGAGCGGCCTGCCGATGATCTCCTGGATCACCGCGGCCGCCATCACCTGGTTGTCGAGCAGGTCCGAGTGCACCAGGTACCCACCGAGGATCCCGGCGACCGTGTCGTCGATGCCGTCGCGGTGGAGCAGCACGACTTCGCTGGGATCGGAAAGCACGCCGTCGAGTACCTCGAACACCTCTTCGGTGTCCTTGGGCAGCGCCATCCCGATCACCGGGACTTCGTGGACCCGGAACCCGCCTTGCTCGTAGGCGGCGACGTTCTGGCCGCCCGAGAGAAGCGAGACGATGGTGGTGACACCGGCCTCCTTGGAGAGCCAGACCAGTTCTTCCTCGCGCCGCACTCTGCGGTGCTGCACGCCGGTGCCGCCGATCCTCTCACAGGTGGCGACCCGGCCAGCGATGACCCAGACGAACCCCCTAGGTTTCAGCCCCGTCACCGTTCACCCACCGTCCTCGCCGTGCGGCACCATAGCGAACACCAGAGCAGCGGCTTGGCGCGCTGCGGGTACATCGTGGACCCTGACGACCGCTGTGCCTCGCTCCGCCGCCAGCGCAACGGTGACCGCGGTTGCGAGATCGCGCTCTTCAGGCTCGGGCAGATCGAGCAGACGGCCGAGGAAGGATTTGCGGGAGGTCCCCACCATCACCGGGAAGCCGCACGACGTGATTTCCTCGAGACGAGCCAGGATCTGCAGGTTGTGGTCGAGGTTCTTTCCGAAGCCGATGCCGGGATCGATGCAGATCCGTTCCGGGGCGACACCGGCGGCGACGGCCGAACGGGCGCGCAACAGGAGAAACCCGCGCACTTCTCCTACCACGTCCCCGTAGTCGGCGGATAGATGCATGGTGCGGGGATCGCCCGGCATGTGCATGATCACCAGCGATGACCCTCGTTCCGACACCGTTGCGATCATCTCCGGGTCGGACAGCCCGGTGACGTCGTTCACCACCAGCGCCCCTGCCTCGAGTGCAACTCTCGCCACCGACGCCTTGCCCGTGTCGATCGACACGGCCACCCCTTCTTCGACGAGGCGAGCCACCACCGGCTCGACCCGCCTCAGTTCCTCTGCCGCATCGACCGACTCGGCGCCGGGACGGGTCGATTCGCCCCCGACGTCCACGAGGTCGGCGCCCTGTCTCCACAGTTCGAGACCACGCAGCACCGCGATGTCGGGATCGGCATAGAGGCCGCCGTCGGAAAAGGAGTCAGGGGTGACGTTGAGGATCCCCATGACGGCCACCCGTCCTGTCTCGCCGAGCATCCGTTCCCCCACCCGCCATGGCTGTGGAGGGGCGATTGTGCTGGCTATGGCTGGGCCCCGGTCGTCACCGGACGAGTCGACCCCCGACACTCATCGCCCGCCGTTGAGCAGCGAGAAAGCCTCGGCGCGCGTTGACGCGCTGTCGGCGAAGATCCCCCGCACCGCCGAGGTGACCGTCATCGCCCCTGGTTTCCGTACCCCGCGCATACTCATGCAGAGGTGTTCCGCCTCGACCACGACCAGTACGCCGTGCGGCTCGAGGACCTTCATCAACGTGTCGGCCACCTGTGCGGTGAGCCTCTCCTGCATCTGTGGGCGGCGGGCGTAGACGTCCACGAGACGGGCCAGCTTCGACAGACCGGTGACTCGCCCCTTTGGCAGGTAGGCGACGTGCGCTCGACCGTGGAACGGCACGAGATGGTGCTCGCAACACGAATAGAAGGGGATGTCGCGGACCATCACGATCTCTTCGTGGTGCTCCTCCCCGAAGAAGGCATCGACCACCTCGTCCGGCTCTTCTTGGAGCCCGGAGAAGATCTCGGCGTAGAGCCGGGCAACCCGCTCGGGGGTTTCGACCAGGCCCTCGCGCCCCGGGTCCTCACCAATGGCTTTGAGTATCTGCCGTACCGCTTCGGCGATGGCGGTCTCGTCGATCGGCCCCGGCGCTTCCGGGTCCATGGTCAGGAAGTGGGGCGGGCCTCGTGGGTTGCGGTGGTGGCGGCCGCCACACCGTTTACCGCGGCCCTTCCGTTGGGGTGCTGGATGCGGATGGCTCCGTTGGGGGCGTGCTCCCACTTGGGGACGTCGGCGAAGATCTGCCCGACCTCCTTGGCGTCCACTGTCTCCTTCTCCAGGAGCACCTTCACCATCCGCTCCATGGCGTCCTGATGGGTCTCGATGATCTCGCGCGCCTCCTCGTGGGCCTGCCCGATGAGTCGCCGCACTTCCTCGTCGATGTGGGCCGCCACCTCGTCCGAGTAATCCGGCTGACGGCCGTAGTCGCGTCCCAGGAACACCTCGCCGGATGGACGTCCGTACTGCATCGGTCCGAGGCGGTCGCTCATCCCGTACTCCATCACCATCCGCCGGGCGATCTCGGTCGCCTTCTCGATGTCGTTGGCGGCGCCTGTGGTCGGGTCGGTGAAGATCCGCTCCTCGGCGGTGCGGCCGCCGAGCAGCATGGCGAGCTGGTCCACGAGCTCGCTCCGCCGCATCAGGTACTTGTCCTGGGTGGGGAGCGCCAATGTGTGCCCCAGCGATCGGCCCCGGGAGACGATGGTGATCTTGTGAAGCGGGTCGGCATGGGGCAGGGCCCAACCCACCAGGGCATGGCCGGTCTCGTGGTAGGCGATGACCAGTTTCTCCTCGTCCGAGATGATCCTGCTCTTCCGCTCCGGCCCGGCAATGACCCGGTCTATTGCCTCCTCGAGCTCCGACATCCCGATCTGCTGCTTGTTGCGCCTGGCGGCGAGCAGGGCGGACTCGTTGATGAGGTTGGCCAGGTCGGCCCCGGTGAAGCCGGGGGTCTGACGGGCCAGCACCTCGAGTTCGATGCCCTCCTCGAGCGGCTTGCCCCGGGAGTGAACCCCCAGGATGGCGATACGGCCTACCAGATCGGGACGGTCCACGACGATCTGACGGTCGAACCGTCCCGGACGGAGGAGGGCCGGGTCGAGGATGTCGGGCCGGTTGGTGCCGGCGATCACGATCACACCGGTCTGCGCCTCGAACCCGTCCAACTCGACCAGCAACTGGTTGAGGGTCTGCTCCCGCTCGTCGTGGCCGCCACCGAGACCGGCACCGCGGTGGCGGCCGACGGCGTCGATCTCATCGATGAACACGATCGCCGGGGCGTTGTTCTTGGCCTGCTCGAAGAGGTCGCGGACCCGGGCAGCGCCAACACCGACGAACATCTCGACGAAGTCTGACCCCGAGATGGAGAAGAAGGGGACGCCCGCTTCACCGGCCACCGCCCGGGCGAGCAGCGTCTTTCCCGTCCCCGGTGGGCCGAAGAGGAGGACTCCCTTGGGGATCTTGGCGCCCATGGCGCGGAACTTGTCCGGGTGCTGGAGGAACTCTTTGATCTCCTCGAGTTCCTCGATCGCCTCATCCAGTCCGGCAACATCCTTGAAGGTGACCTTCGGGGTGTCCTTGGTGATCTGGCGGGCCTTGGCCTTGCCAAATTGCATCACCCGGTTTCCCGACCCCTGCATCTGCATGAAGATGAAGATCATGAACCCGATGAGGAACAGCCAGGGGAGGAAGTTGATCAGGATGTCGAGCAGACCGGGCGGCTCGGCATCGGTCTCGAATTCGACGTCGCCGGCCAACAGCGCGTTGACCAACTGCTCCTGGTATCCGTCGGGGTAGCGGACCATGAAGTCGAAGTTGTCTCCGGCGGTGTCTTCGTACTGACCTCGGACCACCTGTGACCGCTCGAAGATGGTCGCCGACTCGACCTCGCCCTCTTCGACCGCGGTGAAGAACTCGTCGAGCCCGATCTCCTCCGGCTCGCCGGCGCTCCTGAACCACTGCTGGCCGACCACCGCAATCATGAGGATGGCCAAGCCGTATATGAGGATGGTGCGAAGCGTCCGGTTCACCGTTCTCCCTTTGGGACCAGGACACGAGCGTGCGTCGCAAAACTATCACGCCACGTCCGGCAGATTTCGTTGCCAATCATCGTATGGCAAGCCCGGAACTATGCGGCGGCAGCGGCGGCGGAGCCGCCGCGGCTCACTCGTCCATGACGGCTACGTACGGCAGGTTCCGATAGCGGCCGGCGTAGTCGAGGCCGTAGCCGATGACGAACTGCGGACCGATGCCAAAGCCCACGTAGCGGACGTCGAGCGGCACCCGCTGGATGCCCTCTTTGACCAACAGCGCGGCGACCTCGAGTGACGCCGGCCGGCGCACCCGAAGGCTCTTGAGCAGGTAGTTGAGGGTCAACCCGGAATCGATGATGTCCTCGACGACGAGGACGTCACGCCCGGCGATCTCCTGGTCGAGGTCCTTGAGTATCCGGACGACTCCCGAGGTCTGGGTCGCCGCGCCGTACGACGACACGGCCATGAAGTCGAACTGGACGGGGAGATCGATGGCGCGGGCGAGGTCGGCCATGACGATGAAGGCGCCCTTGAGGACGGCAACCACCAGCAGATCGCGCCCCTCGTAGTCCTCGGTGATCTGCCGGCCCATCTCTTCGATCTTCGCCTCGATCTCGGCAGCCGAGATGAGGACCTTGCCTACCTCCATCTTTCCTCTCGTTGCGCCGCCAGCCAAAGGTAGCGGGTTGTCGCCTGCCCGACGCCGGGCCCCATCACCCGAACCCGCGGGACCCAGACAAGGCCTCCGCCGGACTCCACCACCGGCCAGGTCTCACGTTCCCGGCGGTCCACACCTGCGGCGGCCATCACATCTACGAGCGGCGCGTGCCCACCGGGCACCGCAACCCGGTCGCCGTTTTGCGGCACACGGATAACGAGAGCATCGCCCACCCGGTCGGCGTCGAGCACCGCCGACCCCGCGCCGAGCGGAAAGGCAATGGGCGGCGTCGTCTCCACCCAGGAGTCCATGTCCCACGGGCCGAAACGAACCGGGCCGGGGAGAGCCCAATCGACCTGCGATGGCACCGCCGGAGAGCCACTCGGCCCGATCACCACCAACGCGCCGCGCCGCGATGCCACGAGCCCCTCGGCGAGAGTGGCCCCTTTCCGGGATCCACGCGCAACTTCCAGTACCGCGAGCACTTCCTCATGGGTTCCGGCATGCGGACCCCGTACCTGCCGAATCGCCCTCCTCACCACCTCGCGGGCGACCGCTTCGCGACGCGTTGTGAGATCTGCTGCCGCCATCGCCACCTCCAGAGCTCGATGCTGGATGGGCACCCCATCGGCCAGATGCTCCACCACGTCGGAGACGTGTCCGATCGACTCGGCCATCCGGTTGAGCGAAGGGCGGAGCCCCCGGTTGTAACGGCCCTCCAGTTCGGGGATGAGGTTGCGGCGGATGTCCGTCCTTCTCCCGGCCAGTCCGGTCGCGGCCGGGTCGTCCCGCCAGGGAAGACCGAGCACCGTTGCCAGCCGACGGGTCTCGGAGCGGCTGATGCCGAGGAGCGGGCGGACAATGCGATCGCGTCGCCCCGGGATCCCGGCGAGGCCGCGCGCTCCGCTCCCCCGTAGCACCGCCATGAGCACCGTCTCTGCCTGGTCGTCGGAGGTATGCCCAGTCACCACCCAGGACGAGCCGGCCATCTCGAGGAGCGCCTGGTACCTGGCACGGCGGGCGGCGTCCTCCCACGATCCGGCCGGCTCGACGGTGACCTCGCGTGTCAGCACATCGACATCCAATGACCGAGCGATTGCGACGGCGGCGGACTGCATCTCGTCGGAGGTGGGCAACCCGTGATGCACGTGGGCAGCGACCACCTCTGGGCTCCGCTGGCATGCCGCCCAGGCGGCGACAGCGCTGTCGGCGCCTCCACTCAGCGCCACGACCAGCGGGCCATCGGGAAGACAGGCAGTTGCGCCGAGCACCCGGCGGCGAATCTGGTCCATCAGCGCCCGTTCAGGCGACCCGCGCCAACCACCGTCCCGGTTGCTCGATCTCGTCGAGCGAGGGGAGGCTGGCCGGGTCCTCCCAGACAGCGTCGAGAGCTTCCCACCCGGCAGCCTCTTCCACACCCATGACGAAACGCTCGCCCAACTCGTACTGCTTCATCTTGAGATCGAGACCGGTGAGCCGGAAGAGAGCCGCCATCCGCGGGTCGGCACGACGAGCCTTGAGGAGGCGGGACATCCTCTCCTGGGTCCGGAGGACCCGCTCTCCCACACGATCCATCACCACGTGGCCATGACCCTCGAGCAATGACATCAGCGCCTGGACTCGCCGCAGCACGGCACGCTGCTCGGGGGAGGCGAACAGCCCGATGAGCCCGGTGTCGTCAACCACCGGCCGCTTGGTGCGCAGTGCCTTTGCTACCTCGGCGGCGACACGGATGAGCCGGCCGGGCTCGGGTTGTGCGCTCTCGACCAATTCGTTCACCAGGCCACGGAAGTAATCGCGTAGCCATGGGACGGCGGTGAACTGGAGGCGATGGGTGCACTCGTGGAGAGCGAGCCAGGTGCGGAACTCGGTGGGGTCGAGCTGGTGCGTGCGCTCCAGGGCGAGGATGTTGGCGCCCACCAGTGTGACGATGTCCGCCTCCGACCCGGTGGGCAGCACCAACTCGTACTGGCCGAGGACCCGTCGCGCCAACAGTCCGAGGAGTGCCCCGGTCTCTGCAGCGAGGACTCGCCGGCTCAGCCCAGCACTGGAGTCGCCGGCAGCTGCGGCGAGGCGTTCTTCGGCGGGTGCCAATAGCACGGCGAACGATGCGACATTCCGCTCCGCCCACTCCGACCGGGTGACGACCATGACCTCGGGCATCCCCCGGCTCCGCAGGCCCGTCTCCTCCTCGACCAACCGAGCGGCGCTCTCGACCAAAGCAGGCGCCTGCTCGGTTAGATGGTGAAAGTGGTACGAGCCCTCGAGCGGGTAACTACCAGCGAGCCGGGCGGCGACCCGCGATGCGCTCGACCAGGGGATGGTCGAGGTCACCGTACCGGCCGGTACCTGGCCCGAACCACCCGGACGAAGTATTGGATGATCGTCACCACCACGGCCAACCCACCGATGACCAGCACCGCCGGGATCAGGTACCGATAGGTCCAAGGCACATCCTCGGGTAGTGCAGCCGTTTCTTCGACGGGAGCAGCGGGGACGATGGTCGGTCCGGGAGCGGTTGTCTCGGCACCGCCACCACCTTCGCCGGCGACGGTCGTTCCGGTCCCCCCGCCCTCTGCAACGGTGGTCGCAGTCTCCGCCGGCACCGTCGTCTCCTGGGCGACAGCGGCGCCACCTGCCAAGGGGACCGCCATTGCAAGGGTGAGCAACGTCAGAGTGAAGAAACCGAGGAGGCGATCCCGCATCGGGTCCGAGGATACCGCGCCGGGATCAGGGGTCGAGCCAGGTCAGGCCTCGCTTCCGGCCCCGGCTTCACGGAGCATCCGATGCAGCTTCTCCAACAGTTCAGCCGGGCACTCGTCCTGGCTGCGCTCCCTCACCACTTCGCGCACCCGGGTCTCGAAGACAAAGGCGACCTCACATGGTGGGCAACGACGCAGGTGGTAGCGGATCCTCACCTTCCGATACCAGGTCATCTCCTCGTCGAGATAGTCGTAGACCTTGGCAATCGCCTGATCGCATTTGTGGTCAGCCATCTGCCGTCTCCGGGCTCACGAGTCCGCGTTGCGCTGCGAATTCCCACAACGCTCGCTGCAGCGCTCTTCTTCCACGATGGAGCCGAGACATGACCGTTCCGATGGGGATGTCCATGATCTCGGCGATCTCCTTGTAGGAGAAACCCTCGACGTCCGCCAGGATGACGGGGAGCCGGAAGTGCTCGGGCAGGCTCTCGAGCGCACCCTTGACGTCGGCGTCCACCAACCCCTCGAGTACCTGCTCCTCGGCGCTCCTGGCGGCGTCCCCCGCTTCCCCGGCACCGATACGACGATAGAGATACAGATCCTCGATCTCGCCCAGGTCCACCTCAGAAGGTTGCCGGATCTGCTTTCGGTAGCGGTTGATGTAGGTATTGGTGAGGATGCGGTACAACCAGGCCTTGAGGTTGGTGCCTTCCTCAAAGCTGTGATAGGCCCGGTATGCCTTGAGAAAGGTCTCTTGGACCAAGTCCTCGGCGTCAGCGGGGTTGCGGGTCATACGAAGCGCTGCCGAATACAACTGGGAGGCGAACCCCATGGCATCGTCTTCGAATTTCGCCTGATCAGCCACCCGCCCCGTCCCGGCTCGTACAGAGGGCGACCCTAGCCAGCGACCGGCACCCCTAATCCCGGGCCCGCTCCAAGAGCAACTCCCGCTCGGCGACGTTGCCGGCGAGTTGAGCGGCGCGGGAGAACTCGGCACGCGCCTCCTCGGACCGTCCCAAACGGTTGAGCAGGTCGCCGCGCACACTGAACAGCAGGTGATACCCCGCCAACCTCGGGTCGTCGGTGAGAGCATCCACCAGTTCCAGGCCTTCCTGGGGACCGACCGCCATACCAACCGCCACCGCCCGGTTCAACTCCACCACGGGTGAAGGTACGAGCCGGGCCAATTGGTCGTAGAGGCCAGCGATACGGTCCCAGTCGGTGTCTTCTGGTGTCACGGCCCGGGCGTGACATGCGGCGATCGCCGCCTGAAGGGTGTAGGGCCCGGGTTGCCCAAGCGCTTCGGCCCGTTGCAGGGCCACGAGGCCACGGTTGATCAGCAGCCGGTCCCACCGGGCCCGGTTCTGGTCGAAGAGCAGGACAGGTCTCCCGTCTGGTCCCGACCGGGCACGGAGACGCGAGGCCTGGATTTCCATCAACCCCACCAATCCATGAACCTCGCGCTCGGCGGGCATTAGCGTGGCGAGGATTCGTCCCAGCCGCAGCGCCTCCTCGCACAACACCGGCCTGATCCACCGCTCGCCTGCCGTGGCCGAGTAACCCTCGTTGAAGATGGCGTAGATGACCTCGAGCACCGAGCCGAGCCTCTCGGGCAACTCGTCGGCGGATGGGATCTCGAAGGGGATCTCCGCTGATGCCAGGGACCGCTTGGCCCGGACGATCCGCTGGGCGATTGTCGCCGGAGAAGCCAGGTATGCGTGGGCGATCTCCTCGGTGGTCAACCCCCCGAGCAGACGGAGGGTAAGGGCGACCCGAGCCTCCGACGAGATTGACGGGTGGCAAGCGGTGAACACCAGCCGCAACAGGTCGTCGCCTATGTCGTCATCCACCGCTTCGGCGACCCCGGCTTCGAAGCCAGTGTCCTGTTCGAGCCCACCACCGAGCACGGCAACCTTGTGGGCGAGGCGTTCGTCTCTGCGATAACGATCGATGGCCCGCCTCTTGGCCACAGCCATGAGCCAGGCACCGGGCTTGGCGGGAACTCCTGACTTCGGCCACTGCTCCAGAGCGGCGACCAGGGCGTCGTGGGCGAGATCTTCGGCCAGTCCGACATCGCCGGTCTTCCTTGCCAGCGAAGCAATCAGACCGGCCGACTCGATCCGCCAGACCACTTCGATCTCACGGGTTGTGCGTTCCACGGGGTGCCATCAGAGCAGATCCCCCCTGGAACGCAACACCCGCCTCTACGTCAGCCCTGCTTGCCCTCCACGATGGCGCGGGTGCGCCGCTCCTGCTCGGCGACCTCTGGTGTGTACGCCTCGCCGAAATCCTCTGCCTCGACCACCTGCCGGAGCTCGATCACGCTGTCCTCGCCGGTCGGGTTGGGGCAGCGCCGAGCCCACTCGATCGCCTCGTCCATCGACTTCACCTGCCAGATCCAGTACCCCGCCACCAGTTCCTTGGCTTCGGTGAACGGGCCGTCGACCACGGTTATCTCTCCGCCCTTCCACTCGACCCGCGCCCCCTTGGAGCTGGGGTGCAGACCTTCACCGGCCAGCATCACGCCGGCCCTTGCCAGCTCTTCGTTGAACTTGCCCATCTCGGTGAGCATCTGCTCGTCAGCCTCGGCCCCCTCTTCGATCTCGGGGGTGGACTTGACGATCGCCATGACCCGCATCCGCACCTCTCCTCTCTGGGACTCGTATGAGTCTCTCCTTCACATAGCCGTCGATCGGGACGGGACCAGATCGACAGGCCTGCGCAGATTCTTCTCGGCGTGACCCTGACTCGGGAGCCACTACGTTGACCCTCGATGACGACCAGTTTCTCGTGGCGCGGAGAGTTCGAGAACGGAGAACTCAACCGGCTTCACGCCGAAGCGTTCCGACATCGCGTGTTCGACGGCGTGGAGTGGGACTGGTGCCGGCAGGTGGAAGACCACAGCCTCGGCTGGGTCGTCGCCAGGGAAGGCGAAGAAATCGCCGGGTTCATCAACGTCCCCTGGGACGGTCTCGTCCACGCCTGGTTGCAGGACGTGATGGTGGCGACTTCGTTTCGAGGTCGGGGAGTCGGAGCGGCCATGGTGCAACTGGCGGCGGAACGTGCCGCAATGGCTGGCTGCGAGTGGCTCCACGTCGACTTCGACCCCGACCTGGAGCCGTTCTACATCGCCGCCTGTGGCTTCAGCCCCACCGGTGCCGGCCTCATCGATCTGGGAGAACGTCAACACCCCCCGGCTACCATCCCGGCTCCCGCCGGAGTAGCTCAGTCGGCAGAGCAACGCATTCGTAATGCGTAGGTCAGGGGTTCGATTCCCCTCTCCGGCTCAGCAGCGCCGGCCGTCGCAAAGCCCACGGCGGTCAATCTGTGCGAAGCTCAATTCCGCGCTGTGAGCCGGCTGGATGAAGGGTCTCCCACCCGGACAAGGTCCTCTTCTCACAGGTCGGCGTGACCAAGGGCGATCTGGTCGCCCACTACCAACGTGTAGGCGAGCGGATGCTCGAGGTGTTGGCCGGCCGGCCTCTCACCTTGGAGCGCTATCCGAACGGCAACGAGCGTGGCGGATTCATGCAGAAGAGCGCCTCGGACCACTTTCCCGATTCGTCGATCTGGACAGCCAGTTCGACCGCTTCGGTCGACGTCCGATTATGGCGTCTTGCTATCTCTCGATGTCGACCCTGATGAACGGGGCCGGTCTGGTCGGATGATTCGCTGGACCATCGGCTATGGCCGTGCCGTCGAAAGTCACCACGCCCACCGCGGTGGCCGCCCGCACCTTGGTGACGCTCCCCGGCGCGTTGATGGTTGTCTCCAGGCGCCCGCGACCCGTCCAGGTCACGTCGAACGTCACTGGGTGGGCCACGCCGAAGATGTCCGTGGCCGTCCCCGAACCCACCGCAGTGATCCTCCTGAGGGGCCTGACGCTGGTGATGGTCGCCGGGACAGTGGGGGCACCCCAAGAGAACGAAGCGCCGTCCGGGCATACCGCCAGGAATTGGACCCTCACCGTCGGCTCCGGATCCTCCGTGTCGGGTGACTCGAAGTCACGCGTTGGCTTCACCAGCAGCGTTCCCTCCGCGATCGAGCCGTCGGCACATTCGTACGGCACCGCCCAGAACGCCTCGGCGGTCTCCTCGAAGAAGGTCGCCCTCTGGGCGGCTGCCGCCGTCGAGAGGATCAGAACCGCTACAAGCGCCAGCGGTACGACGGTCAGACGTCGCCACGTGTGCCTCGAGAACATTGGAACCTCCACTCGCGGGACTGACGGTGTTGACAGATTGACCGGGCCCCTCTACATCGACCAGATCTGCTCCTGAGTACGGATTGGCACAAGCTTGCGGTTCGCAGGACTGCGCGTGTTGGCCCTCGAAAACCGTCCGCCGCACAGGCGTGTTTCGCAGGAGGTTCGGGGGTAGTCCTCTCCCGGAGGATCGATGCCAGTAAATCGGGTTAAGGACTCCAAGCGCCCGTTATATCGATGGGGCGGGGGCAAGAAGTACGACTACACGAGCGGCGACAAATCCAGCCGTACGGCGGCCAGTAGGAAGGCCGGCAAGCAGGGCCGGGCAGCCCGAGCCAGCGGTTACAGGGGCTGAAGTAGAGCGTCAGTGCGGTCGTTGCACCGGAATGACCTCGGCCGCGGAGAACCCCCCAGACAGGCGGTAGGCGGCGTGCTCGATCAGTCGCCGTCGTGGAACCCGCCAGCACCGAAGAGAGTGGTGGCCCTCGTGCATGAGACAGAGGTTGCAGGAAGTGCAGGCGACGAGCCCTTCGCGTCCGGACTCGATCTGCCGAATCAGATCCGGCTCCCGAATCAGAGGGCGAGCCATGGCGAGGAAGTCAGCGTCACCCGAATTGAGGACATCCCGCATGGTGGTCGTCGTGCGCAGACCACCGACCAGGATCACTGTCGTGTCTACATCGGCGCGGAGTGCCTTCGCCCAGTCGCGGAAATATGCCTCAGGGGCCGGCGTGGCGAGCAACCGGTGGAACAGGAAATCCCCCAGCGCCCTCCTCCGATCGACGGCGACATAGGTCTTGGCCGAGTCGGTTGGAGCTTGCATCAGACCGGAGGACACCTCGATCCCGTCGACACCGGCCGCGACCAGCAGCGCGCTCCGGCGGACGGAGTCGATGAGATCAACGCCGCCGGGGACCGCGTCGACCATTCCGACCTTCATCGTCACCGGGAAGCCGGCGGGTACCGCCGAGCGCACCGCCTCGACAATGACGAGGGGAAGACGATCTCGCCGCTCTGGCGAACCACCCCACGCGTCCCGGCGCCGGTTGGTCACCTCGGAGGCGAACTCGCTGATCAGATAGCCATTGGCTCCATGGATGTGTATTCCGTCGAAGCCGGCTCGGACGGCACGGCCAGCCGCAGAGGCAAATGCCTCGACCGCCTCTTCGATGTCGTTTTCACCCGCTTCCTCGACATCTGCTCCTGTGAGCGGGTTGGGAACTGGCGACGGGGCTAGTGGTCTGTTCTCGGGTACTCGCGACTGGCTTCCGGCATGGGCGAGCTGCGCCAAGATCGGTGCGCCTTCGGCATGCACGGCTTCGGTGAGTCGACGAAGCCCCGCCGTCTGCTCGTCCCTGTGAATCCCGGTCTGCCCACGGGCGTACCTCCCACGAGGGTGGGTGAACATGTGACCGGTGACGATGGCGCCCAACGAATTGGCCGCGAGCCGGCAGTACAACTCGACGAGCCCGTCGGTCACCTCTCCGTCTTCCACCGTCGCCATGGATTCCGACGTTCCAGCCCTGAGTATCCGGTTTCTCACCTTCAAGGTCCCGATCGTCCCCGGCTGGAAGAGAACGTCAGTCATCGATCTCAGCCAGAGCTGACAGCAGTGACTCCGGGGTTACCGGGAGCCGATCGACGGTGCCAGGACGGCCCAGGGCGTGGTCGATGGCGGCAGCGATGGCTGCGCCGGCGGCGGTAATGCCGCCCTCCCCAGCGCCCTTCACACCGAGCGGGTTGAGTGGGCTCGGAGCCTCCTCGAGAACGATGGTCTCGACCGCCGGCATCTCGGACACGGTGGGGATGAGATAGTCGGCAAAGCTGGTGGCGAGCGGTTGCCCCTGCTCGTCATATTTGAACTCCTCGAGGATCGCTCCCCCAACTCCTTGAGCCACACCACCGACCAACTGGCCCTCGACGAGGGCGGGGTTCACAGCCCTTCCGAGGTCGTAGACGACCACGAATCGCTCCACTGAAACCCGACCCGTTCCACGATCGATGACGACGAGCGCCAGGTGCGCTCCGTATGGGTATGTCATGTGGTCGGTGGCGAACCACTCGGTCGCAGAGAGGCCAGGTCGACGTCCGGCAGGCACGGCGAATCTCGCCGAAGCACGTTTGGCCAACTCTCCGATCCCCAAACGCGGTCCTCCCGGAGAACCACGAACCCAAGCCACTCCCGACTCGATGACGATGTCCTCGGGTGCAGCCTCCAGCACTTCTGCCGCCATTTGCGCAGCTTTGAGCCGGACAACCCGCGCCGCGAGGTGGGTCGCCGATCCGGTCATCACCGTCACACGGCTGGCGAAGGCGCCCATGCCCGCTTCGATCCGATCGGTTTGGCCATGGACGACGGTGATCGCTTCGACATCGACTCCCAGTTCCTCGGCACACACCTGGGCGACGACAGTCTCGATCCCCTGCCCCATGGAGGCGGCACCCGTCACCACCTCTATGGCACCCGCCTCGTCCACGCTCACCTTTACGCCGTCGAATGGACCGAGCCCACTCTTCTCGACAAACAGCGCCACTCCGCAGCCGGCGACATCGCCATCGAGGCGTCGCTGCTCGACATCACGCATGAGGTCGGCCAAGGCACCGACGGCATGCTCCAACATGCCCGGATAGTCACCAGAGTCGTAGACGACCTCGGTCCCCAGCGCCAGTACGCCCCGTTCGAATGGCATGAGTGTGATGAGATTGCGCCGTCGCAACTCGACGGGGTCCAGATCGAGGCGATGTGCGATTGCGTCCACCAACCGCTCTCGGGCGAAGGTCCCCTCGTATCTGCCCGGGCCCCTATAGGTGCCTGCCGGGGTCTTGTTGGTGACGACGATGTGGCCGCGCGATCGATACGAAGGCACCCGGTACGGACCGGGGAGCATCGCCGCCGTCAGATCGGCGACGGTGGCCGCGTGGGTTCGTAGGTAGGCACCCTGGTCCAGCCAGAACTCGTCGTCGATGGCGAGGATCTCGCCGGCCGAACTGACCGCTGCCCTCAGCCGGTGAATCTGATCTCGAGAGTGGTTGGCCGCAACGAGGTGCTCTCGGCGGTCCTCGATCCAACGGACCGCCCGCTCCAGACGTAGCGAGGCGAGAGCCACCAGCACGTCCTCGGGATAGAGCTCACCCCGCACACCAAAGCCTCCACCCACATGGCCCTCGTGCAGATGGACCTTCGAGGGGGGAAGCCCGAGCATTCTCGCTATGGCGTCTCGGTTGTAGTGAGGCAGCTTGGCCGCTCCCGACACGTGGAGGACGCCAGTGGCGGCGTCGTGCCACCCCAAAGCTCCACGGGTCTCCAGCGGTACGCCGGTGTGCCGCCCAATGCCAACCTCGATCTCCACTACGACATCAGCCGCGTCGAAGGCCGCATCCAGATCGCCGTACTCCTTGCTGACAGTGGCGGCGTGGGAGGGGAGGTCGGGCGGAATAACCCCAGGCGAGCGAGGGTCGAGAACAGCCGGCAGGTCCTCGAGATCGATGAAGACGAGATCGGCTGCATCCTCGGCCAGGTAGGCATCGGTGGCTATGACGAGGGCGACCGGCTCGCCGACATATCTCACGAACCCACTCGCCAGGATGGGCTGTCGATAGGGGGTGAGCTCGGGCAGCAAGACCTGCCGGTACTCGATGGGTGGTATCTCACGGACATCGTCGGCGTCCCACACGGCGACGACACCCTCCGCTTGACGGGCGTCGGCCAAGTCCGTTGCCACGATGCGTCCCGAGGCAACGGGCGACCGCACCACCCTCATGTGCAACATTCCCGGCAGGACGATGTCTGCTGCAAACCGGCCGCGACCTCTGAGAAGTGGTGGATCTTCGAGCCGTTTGACCGAACGGCCGATCACCGCGTGGCCGGCTGACGCATCGCTTCCTGGGCGGCCAGAACAGAAGTCAAGATGTTCTGGTATCCGGTGCAACGGCAGAGGTTCGACGACATTGCCTCTCTCAGCCCGTCCTCGTCGATATCGGGATCGTCCTCGAGGACTGCAACCGCAAGCATCAGAAAGCCGGGTGTGCAGAAGCCGCACTGCAACCCGTGGTGGTCCCAGAAAGCCTGTTGTAGGGGGTGGAGAGTGTCTCCATCCGCCAGCCCCTCCACGGTCCTGATTTCGGCGCCCCCGCACTGCACGGCGAACAAGAGGCAAGAGCGAACCGGTTCGCCGTCAACCAGGACCGTGCATGCCCCACAGACCCCGTGCTCGCAGCCGAGGTGGGTGCCGGTCAGGCTGCAGTCCTCTCGGATCGTGTCCGCAAGGGTTTTGCGCGGCTCGACCTCCACCTCGTAGGTTTCTCCGTTGACCCGAAAGCTCACCCGGGCAGGGTCCGGCCATCTCTCAGCTATCTGGGTCACGCTGCCGCCTGGCGTAATGCCCGCACCAACAACACATTCACCAACCTGCGCCGGTATTCGGTGCCCGCGTGAATGTCCTCGAGCGGCCTCACCGAAGAGGCTGCGATCTCTGCAGCTTCCTCGAACACGGCGTCTTCCGGCGTCTGGCCGGTGAGCGCGGCCTCTGCGTCGGGAAGCCGCAGCGGGCGATCGGCCGCTCCTCCGACACCGAGTCGGGCCTCGGTGATACGCCCATCGACGATGCGGAGGACCGCCATTGCCATCACCAGTGCGAAGTCCCCCGCCCGCCGGCTGACCTCTTCGAATCCGACGCCCTCGTCATCGGACAGGAGCGGTAGGCGCACTTCGGCAAGAAGTTCGTCGGGCCGGAGGGCGGTAGTGAATACCGTGTCGAAGAACCCGCCGGCGGGAATGACCCTTTCGCCTGTCGTTGAAAGCGCCACTATCTCGGCATCGAGGACCAGTGTCACAAGGCACCACTCGGCTGCGGGATCGGCGTGGGCAAGGCTGCCGCCGAAAGTCCCTCTGGTCCGGATTGGGAGATGCCCTATGTGGCGAGCGATCCGGGGTAGGGCCCCACCGAGCGCCCCAGGGGCAACCGGCCGCTCGAAACGGCGGTGGCGGGCGAGTGCACCGATTCGCAGAACCGAACCCTCGACGTCGATCTGGCTGAGATCCTCCAGTCGATTGATGTCGACGAGTGCTTCGGGGCGCGCCAGACGGAAGTTCATGGCCGGCACCAGGCTCTGACCGCCAGCGAGGACTTTCGCGCCCGGTCTCTCGGCGAGGATCGCCAACGCCTCATCGGTCGAGGTGGGCGCCCAGTACTCGAACCGCGCTGGCTTCATCGTTGCCAGTGTCGCAGCGGCATCAAGCCAGGGTCAATCTCCATCAGCGGACCTCAATCGGCGCGGTCCAGGTTGACCCAGAGCGCCCGGGCCGATCGTTTCCCCGGGTTCGATATGCGGTGGGGTGACGCTGAGTCGTACGACACCAGATCTCCAGGCCGGAGTTCGTATTCCTCGTCTCCAATCTCCACCACCAGCTTGCCCTCGATGAGCACCCCATATTCGAACCCCTCGTGGTGAAGAGGCCGTTCGGCGCTGGAGGTTCCGGGGGCGTACTCGTTGATGGCGACCTCCAGCCCGCGTTGCCGATCGTCTCGGAGCACACGACGCCTGACTCCGCTCGGGGTGTGGAACTCGGGCTGGTCATCGCGACGAGACACCGGGTCGGGCTCGGTGGGACGATCGCCCGACACCAGATCACGCATGTGTACCCCGAGCGCGTATGAGATAGCCACCAACGTGCCGATCGAAGGGCTGGTCTTTCCTCGCTCGACAAGGCTGAGCATCGAAGCGCTCAAGCCGGTCAACTCGCCGAGTTCCTGGAGTGTGAGATCACGGCTCGAACGGAGGCCCCGAATCCGGCTCCCGATCGCCTGCAAGGTCTCCACGGCGACCGAGTCCGTGTCGGTCGGCTCGGCCTTGATTCTGGTATTTGTTTTTGTCATCAACTCGGCTCTCGAAGCCTACGCACCGGATCGTCCGTTGCCCTCCCGGCCCGAAGTCCGGCCTCCTGACCAAACCCCGCCAAGCCTTGCACGTTTAACATGATCAAAATGCCTTCAACCCTCACCAATGGGTTCGGCTCACCCGATCTAGGGGCGGTCTCCATACTCCAAACGGGGGACGGCAACCCTGAGGTGCCGATCGTCGAAGCCGGGGGTGTGGCACGGGCGGTCGTCTGGCCGGGCACAGGGGCATGGTTGCGTTCGATGCACACCATCGATCTCGACCCAGGGGGCGCCACCCTTGTGTTGATCCACCCCATGGAAGCGGTGTATTACGTCCGCACCGGAACGGGCCTCGTGGTCGAGCCTGACTCCAGCGACGAATTCGCCATCGAACTCGGTTCGATGGTCCACGTCGAACCCGGTACCAGGTACCGCTTCCAGGCCGGTGAAGAGGGCATGCGACTGGTTGGTGGTCCAAGCCCGGCGGACCCGGATTGGTACCGGCATCTCGCCGTCGGTGGCCCCAACGGAGCTGTCTGGAATGCGTTTGCGACAGCACCGGACGACGCGCCCCGCGACGGCCTGCTCCGGCAGATGATCCACGGGACCAACATGTCGGCCACCCGCTATCGATTTGCCGAGGGTGCCACGTTTCCGCTCCACCGCCACGAACAGGAGCAGATGACATACGTCATCAAGGGTCATCTCACCTTCGAGATCGACGGCCTCTCTCATCGGGTCTTTCCGGGAGACGTCGTTGTGATACCGCCCGATGTTCCCCATGCCGCCATCGCGGGCGCGGGAGGGGCCGAGGTGGTCAGCTTCGTGTCACCGCCTCGATCGTCTGCCGATGGGATCGTCATGATCCCGGATACGAGGACGGGGTGATGGACGACGGCCGGCGGGCGGTCGCTCGACAGCGAAGGGCAATCTGATGGCGGTTCGGGTCTTCCACCGCGATCGGCCGGGATTCATGGTCCCGATGATCGCCCAGGACGCGCGCCTCGTGGTCTGGCCCGGCGTCGGGGCCGAAACAGCGAACATGAACTACGTGAACATGCAACCCGGCGAGCGCAACGTTCCCCACGTGCACAGCGAATCCGAGGACACGATCTTCATCCTCGACGGCCGAGGGACCATCGATGACCTCACCAACGAGACCCGACTCGAGTTCGAGGCGGGTCAGGTCGTCCACGTTCCAGTGGGCGTGTGGCACTCGGTCACTGCCGATCGAGGGTCGCGGATCGAGAGCGTGGGTGGTCCGTGCCCGGCCGACTACGCCATGCTCCGTGCAGCGGGTGCGATTCTCGACCCCAGTCCGTGACCATAAGGCTGGCCCTCGCTCAGATCACCGGGACGCCGTTCGAAGCCGACCTCAACCGGGCTCGCACCGTCAGGGATGCCGAGGCGGCCTTTGCCGACGGTGCAGACCTCGTCTTGTTCCCGGAGCTCATCATCCCCGGCTACGTCTCGGATCCGGCCGCCTTGACGGCGGTAGCCGAGAGCATGGACGGTCCAACCGTCGAAGCCTGGTGTTCACTTGCCTCGCGGCATTCCGGGTGGGTGGCAGGTGGCCTCGCCGAGATCTCCGATGGCCGCCTCTACAACAGCGCGGTGCTGGTCGGGCCGGAAGGTGTGTTGATCCACTACCGCAAGCTCCACCTGTTCGCCGGCGAGCAAGAGGTGTTCTGCCCCGGGGATCTCGGGCTTCCGGTAGTGGACTTATCGTGGGGAAGGGTGGGCCTTTGCGTCTGCTACGACCTGCGCTTCCCCGAGGTGGTGCGTGCGATGGCACTGCGCGGATGTCGGATGGTGCTCGTGCCCACGGCCTGGGTGACCGGCTTCGACGTCGAACGGCGCGATGCCGAGGGATATGCCCCTCAAGCGAGAGCAGCGGCTGTGCAGGCGAACTTGAGCCAGGTGTTCATCGCATGCGCTTCCCAGGTGGGAGATACCGGGCATGCCGACCTCTTGGGGTCTTCGCTACTCGTCGACCCGCGTGGTCGCAGCGTGATCGGGCCGTTGGGCGAGGCGGAGGAGATCGTTGCCGCAGACATCGACCCACTTGCCACCGATCAGGCACAGCAACGCGGTTCGGGCATCAACCCCAGGGAGAACCGTCGAACCGATGTCTATCGATTGTGGCTGGAGGGTGAAGAACTGTGACCGCCGAGGTTCCATGTGACCTCACTCAAACTCTTGGAGTAGGGTTCACAGAGGTCGAACTGGGACGTGCGGTAGAGGTCTAGGAGGTCCGGGTGAGGCTGGTCGATCTATCGCACACGATGAACATCCACACCCCTGGATGGGTGGGATACGCCGGGAACAAGCTCTATTACGCGCAGACGCTGCAGACGCATCGAATAGTGGCGCAGCGGGTGGAGATGGCGATGCACGCCGGCACCCACATCGATGGCGGCCTCCACGCCGCAGATGGTGGCGGCGACATGGCCTCCTACGGCTTGTCCTTCCTGGTCAACCAGGGCGCAATCATCGATATCTCCGACATGGTCGACGACTGGGACATCATCACCCCCGACATGCTGACCGCGAGGGTGGAGGTCAGGAAAGGAGACATCCTGATCATCCACACCGGCTGGCACCGGTACTACGAAGGGCAATCCCAGCAGGACCTGGTGAGGTACTTCTGCATGCACCCGGGGGGCAACCTCGAGTTGCTCGAGTGGATGCTCGATATGGAGATCGCCTGGTTCGGGATCGACACCGGTTCGGGCGACCACCCCATGAACACGACGATTCGCGATATGCGGCCCGATCTGACCGCCCAGTTCGAGGATCACGTCGGGATGCCGGTGAAGGAGTTCTTCCCCCCCTTCGAGTACACCCACAAGCTGAGCGGTCGAAGGGTCCAAGGCGACATGTTCCCGTTCCACAACTACGCCTTTCAGGAGGGCCTGATCCACGCTGAGAACGTCGGTGGGGACATCGAGCAGGTGCTCGACCAACGGTGCATCGTCGGCGCTTTCCCCTGGAAGTTCGACGGACTGGAATCGTGCCCGTGCCGCATCATCGCCTTCCTCGATGTGGATGAGGTGACCGTAGGGGCATTGGCGGAGGCGATAGAGGCTCACTGAGCGGCGGTCCGGGTCACCGTGGCGGGCGACAAGAGGAGCGGAGTGGATACACGTGCCGCAGTCGGGCCCTCCGGTCCCTACGCACGGCCGGGTCAGAGCACTTTCGCCTTGGCACGTAACGTCGCTTGGCGCCCGGCAAGGACGGCTGCACTCCCGGCGACCGGATCCCAACAGGTCGAACTGTGATCGAGAGGAGAGTTACCTGACCCTGGAGACGGTCGCGACAGACAAAAGGGAGACGTCAGTTTGGGTCCGAACGCTGCTTTCGCTTGCCGGCACCTTGGCGGCGATGACGCTGTTGGTTTGGGCGCTCGGTGCACGCCCCCTCGAGGTGCTCCAGACCATCGTTCAGGGCGCCCTGGGTAACCCCTTCAACATCGGTCAAACCGTCATCATCACCGGAATCCTCATCATGACTGCTCTCGCGGCAGCCATACCGTTCTCGGCGCGCCTCTGGAACGTCGGTGGGGAGGGGCAGATGACGGTCGGGGCAGTTGCCGCTGCCGTACTCGGGATCGTCCTCCCCGCCGCCTGGTCGCCGTGGCTCCTGATCCCGATCGTGATGGTCGGTTCAATGGTGGCGGGCGCGTTGTACGGCGCCATCCCGGGCTGGCTGAAGGCCCGGTTCGACGCCAGCGAGATAGTCACCACCCTGATGCTCAACTTCGTCGCCCTCAATCTCGCCACTTGGGTCATCTTCGAGGTCTACCCAGAAGGTTTCGTCCAGCGAACCATCGCCATCCATCTCAACGCCGAGCTTCCTCGGCCGATGGAAGGGTCTCTCCTCGATATCGGGATCCTCATCGCGATCGCCACCGCGGTAATCGCCTGGTTTCTCATGAAGTACACGCGAATGGGTTTCTCGATCCGTGCGATCGGCGCCAACAACCCGGCATCGCGGCTTGCGGGTGTGCGAACGGAACGGGTAACGGTCCAGACCTTCCTGCTGGCAGGTGCCATAGCCGGACTCGCCGGATCGCTGATCGTTCAGGGTCGTGATCATTCGCTGCTGCAGGACTTCTCGGCGAACCTCGGATTCTTGGGCATCGGCGTGGCACTGGTCGCACGGCTCCACCCACTCTGGATCATTGCCTCGTCCCTGTTCTTCGCAATTCTCCGAGTGGGCTCGAACAGCCTTCAAGCGGGCGCGGGGTTGTCCCCGGTCGTGGGCGAGATCGTCATAGCCACCTTCGTCGTGCTCCTGATGGTCACCAGAGTGATCAGGTTCAGGTACCCGGAGAGCCTGGATGCTCACTGAGGCGCTGGTCCTTGCCTTCTTCGTGATCGGGATCCAATTGATGGTGCCGATTGCGATGGCGGCGCTCGGCGAGGCGGTGGCCGAGAAGTCGGGGGTACTCAACGTCGGCATAGAGGGGATGATGCTCATCGGGGCCTTCGTCACCGCCTACATGGGGATCACCCGGGACAGCGCCACACTCGGGATCATCGCGGCCGTCGTTGTCGGAATCGTTTTTGGAGCCCTCCTCGCCTTTCTCTACGTGAATCGGGGCACCGACCAGATCGTCACGGGGTTGATGTTCAACATATTCGCCGTGGGGCTCACTGGAACCCTCCACTCGTTGTACCTGGCCGGGCAGAACGGGGCGACCTTGAGCGGGATCGACATCCCGGGGATCGGATCGCTCCCCTGGATCGGCGAGATCCTCGGGAGACAGAATCTGATGCTCTACCTGGCCATCGCGATGGCGCTCGCCGTTTGGTACCTGCTCAACAAGACCTGGTACGGCCTCTATGCGCGGGCAGCCGGCGAGCGACCTATCGCCGCCGAGTCCGGCGGCCTCGACGTCTTGCGGCTTCGCTACCCCGCCGTCATCGTGGGGTCGGTTCTTGCCGCACTGGGAGGTTCGGTTCTGGTCTTGTCGACCTCGGGCGGATTCGTACCCGGCATGACCGCCGGCCGGGGCTTCATCGCTCTGGGCGTGGTGGTGCTCGCCAAATGGAGGCCGTTCTGGATAATGATCTTTGCACTCGGGTTCGGCTTGACCCAGGGTCTCCAGTTTCTGGCTGCCCAGGTGACCGCGCTCTCTTCGGTGCCAAAGCAGTTCTGGGTCGCCCTCCCCTACATCGTCACCGTGATCGCGGTGGTCTTCGCCCCCGGCTCGACATACCCGGCCGCGGTGGGGATCCCGTACCGGAGGGGCGGTTCCTGACCACCGGCTATCTGGGTCGCCCGACCGTCGCCGTAGATAGAGTGGATGGGGTGCCGCGGCACGCGGTAGGTCGAGACCCAGGGAGATGCAGATGAGCATGACCAAGCCGAGACGCGCGCCACGATGGCCATTGGTCGTCGCGGTGGTGGCAATGTTCCTCGCGGCTTGTGGCGGCGGCACGGCCGGTACCGCCACGACCGCCGGTGGAGGCGCGGGGACAACAGCTCCCGCTACCGAGACAACAGCTCCTACTGCCGCGACAACAGCTCCCGCTGCCGACACGACAGCGCCGAGTACAGAAACCACCGCCGCGGCCTCCGGAACCACCGCAGCGTCGGGTGGCGAGGCCTATCAGGTCGCGCTCATCTACCCGGGAACTGCCGACGACCTCTCCTGGTCGAATGCGTGGTTCGACGGAGCGGAGCAGGCGATGGAGGCAAACCCGGACATCACGGTGGAATCGGTTGAGTTGCTGAACGATCCCGCCGCGGTGCTCCAGCAGGGATCGGCCTTCGCATCGGAGGGCTTCGATCTGATCTTGATCGCCCACGGTGCGATGGTGGAGCCGGCGCTGACGCTGGCCCAGCAGTTCCCGGACGTGCAGATCTGTCTCTCACCGTACAACCCCGCAGAAGGCGAAGAGTGGCCGGCGAACCTGTGTTGGGTCGACGTGGCGCAGCACAACGCCAACTTCTTCGCCGGCGCGCTGGCCGCCATGGTCAGCGAGAGCGGGCACATCGCATCTCTGAACGGGTTCGCCTTCCCGGCCTTGACCCGCCAGCCCGAAGCATTCAACCTCGGGGCGCGATGCGTCAACCCCGACATAACCTTCTCCCAGCAGTACATCGAGACCTGGACCGACACCGCCATCGCCAAGTCGGCGGCTCAGGCCGAGATCGCGGGTGGGGCCGACGTGATCCTGTCGGCCACCGACTCTGCCGTGTTCGGGATAATCGAGGCCGCCGCCGAGGCGGATGGCCAGGTGTGGGCGGTGCCCTCCTATTACGAAAGCCAGTCGCTCGACCCGGACCACGTGATGACGTCGGCGATTCACGGCCTCGCCTTCGCCTCCAACGAGATCATCCAGGCCGGTGCCGCGGGTGAGATCGAAGAGAGCGCGTTCATCGATTTCGACGCGACGAACGATCCCGAGATCGATGCTCCGCTGTACGACAACATCCGGACGATCCTGAGCGCGGACGAGTTGGCCCAATACGAGGACATCGTCGAGAGGGTGCGGTCGGGCGAGATCACGATCCCCGACGAGACGACAGGCGATCCCACCATCGGCAGCGAGGGGTCCGGCGGAGAGATCGACCCGGCCTCAATCGGCTGCGGCTGATCCCACAACACCGGGGAGGAGGGGCGAGGCATGAAGACCGACATCTACTGCTACATGGAAAATCGGACCAAGTTGGCCCTCCCATCGGGCGTCCCCGGATATCCCGCGGCGTTTGACGATTGGCTCGACCCCGCCCACACCGCGGTGCTCGAGATCGACATGCATCGCGGCCATGTCGGAGAGGACGACCGTCTGACGCTGGCGGTCCCACGGGCTCGGGAGCGGGTTGCTGCCCACAATCGCTTCCAGGCCGAGTGCCGAAGGGTGGGGATCCCGATCATCCATGTCCAGCACTGGCAGCGAACTGGGGGGATCGACGACCTCAACAACCGGAAGCACAACCGGATGGCCAATTGGCGGGTGCTCTATTACCTCTATGTAGAGGACAACGAGTTGATGGACGAGCACTCCTGGGAAGGGACCAAGTGGCTCGACCTGATCACCGAGGAGGTCGCCGGCGACTACTACGTCCGTACCAAGAAGCGCCTGTCGGGGTTCTATCCAACCGACCTGGAATTTCTGCTCCACAATCTCGATGCCCACAACGTGGTGATCACCGGGACGATGACCGACGCTTGTGTGTTGTCCACCGCCTTCGACGCCGCCAATCGCGACTTTCGGGTGATCGTGCCCAGGGATGTGGTAGGTGGCTACTCGGAGGAGGCGGAGCACGGCGCACTTCAGGTCATCTCGCTCCACCTCGGACTGGTTGTCGACGCTCCGACCCTTCTCGCCGAGTACTTCGCTCGCGCCGGGATCGAGTTGCCTCAGGACCTCGTCGGAGTGACCGACATCAACGAGGTGACCGGAGTGCTCCAGAAGTCGACGGTGTAGACAGCAGGCGGCCGTAGTCGTACTGATGTAGTTGGCGAGATGGGAGAGACCATGCCGAGTGACCGCAAGGCGATCTGGGGTGACGAACCAAAGCCGCTCATGCCTTACAGCCCGGCGATCAAGGCCGGTGGCTGGGTGTTCTTCGCCGGCCAGCTGGCGTCGGATTTCAAGACCGGGCTGGCACCGGAAGCCGGAGGTGACGGACGCAATCCGAACGTGGATAACCGGTTGGAGCTCCAGTCGCGGTTCGTCCTGGAGAATCTGAAGAAGACCGCCGACGCCGCCGGCATCGACATCGGCAAGGACCTCGTCCGTATCTATCAGTGGTTCACCTCTCCTTACCCCACAATGGACGAGTTCGCCTCGGGAAACACGTGGCCCCGTATCTCGATCACGCCGTATCTCGATACGCGCAACGAGTTCATCTCCGAGCCACGTCCGGCGTCTACGGGGATGGGGATCCGTGAGACGGGTCTGTTGGTGAAGGACACCATCCTCGAAGTCGACATGATCGGGATGGACCCAGAGGTCATTCCCGGACCGAGCGAGGGAACGGCGGTGCCCGAGGGTACGCCCTCGCCTCTGGCCGGTTACTCACCCGCCATCCAGCGCGGCGATTGGGTGTTCCTGGCTGGTGAGATCCCGGTCGACTGGGTGGGTGACTGGGGCCGTGCCGAGTACTACGGGACTCCGAGCGGGGTCGCCCTGAAGGCCAGGAGCAACCCCAACTTCTGGTATGACTCGGACGTCGAGCGTCAGACCGACTACGTCCTGGAGAAGCAGGCGGCCATCGCCGAGGCCGCCGGCACCTCGCTCGACCGGGCAGTCAAGGCGACGGTATACATCGGGCACCCATCCGAGTTTGAGGCGATGGACAGGGTGTGGCGTCGCTGGTTTCCGGAGAACCCGCCGGCGCGGGTGGTGATCCCCTATATGGGTCTCGGTGGCAGGGGTTCGCGCGTCGAGATCGCCTTCAAGCTGCTGTCGGGGACCTCCGACCTCTCGATCGAGAGCATCGAGGCCGAGGGCGTGCCTCCTGGTCTCGGTCACGAGCCCCAAGCCGTCAAGGCCGGGAACTTCCTCTTCTTCTCGACCGTGGCGCCCTTCGATCACAGCGGATCACTCGAGGAGTCGACGCGGCGGCATCCGAGCTTCCCGTCCTACGGTCAGCCACCGAAACTCGAGATGCGATACATGCTCGACAAGGCAGCCAAGATCTGCGACGCGGCGGGCACGTCCCTCGATCAGATCTGCCGCCGGCAGGCTTTCCACGACGATTTCACACACTTCGCCCAATCGATCGAGGAGTGGGCAGCCCACTTCGACGGTGACAAGCCTGCGTCCACCACTCTCGAGATCGGCGGACCGCTGCTGGTGCCGGGCTCCCATGTTCTCCTCGACCTCATCGCCTACTGCCCTGATTGATCGCAGTCGACTCCCAGACCTCCCCTCGCACTGGTCCTGGTGGTGCTCCCTAGCCCTGGGCCATCCGCGATCCTCGACGCGGCGGCGGATGACACCACGTGCCCGGTGACTCGCGCTACTGGCCCAACGGTGCCTTCGACCAGGTCAACGGGTTCCCTCGCTACCCAATCGACGAGATGGAGCGCAGGCATCGATGGGCCGCGGACATGCTGACCGAACATGAGATCGACCTCCTGCTCGTAGGGGGCCCAACCGGCCCGTTGGAGACAGCTATTCAGTACTTCAGCAACTGGCCGAGCCAGGTACAGAGCTACTTGCTGTTCTTCTCCGAGGAGGCCCCCGTACTCCTGGTCCGGTTGTGGAATCACCTGCCAGATGCTCACCGGATCGCCATGATCGACGATGTTCGCTATGGAGGGGATACGCCCGCCGAGCTCGGCGAGAAGGTGGCCGCCATCGCCTTCGAGCACGGTGCCCGCCGTATCGGAATGATTGGGGTGGTCCCTCACGCCGACATCACCGCACTCCGAGAATCCAATCCGGCCGCCACGCTCGTGGACCTGAACGGCGCCTATCAGGGTTTCCGGTTGGTAAAGACCCCTGCGGAGATGGTCTTTGTGGATATCGCCTCGAGAATGAACGATGCGGCGGTCGAGGCGCTGGCGACAGAACTTCGTCCAGGTGTCAACGAGTACCAGGTGCCCCGGATCATCGAGGACGTCTACAACGCGCATCGTGGATGGAACCTCATCCACTTCTCATTGAGCACACCGATGGACTCACCAGAGGTCTGCGTCCCCCACCAGTACCATCCCGACCGTGTGCTGCAACGCGGTGACGTCTTCGTGACCGAGATCAGCACCACATTCTGGGGTTATGCCGGCCAGATCCTCCGCACGTTTACAATCGCCGCCGACCCCACCCCGCAGTACCTGCGCCTGCACGACGTGGCGATCGAGGCGTATACCCGGATCGTCGAGGTCTTGCGTCCCGGTGTGACGATCGGCCAGGTACTCGACGCCGCCGAGGTGATCACCGATTCCGGGTTCGACATCTGGGACGACCTGGTCCACGGCTTTGGGGGCGCATATCTTCCCCCGATCGTCCGAACCCGAGCCAACCGGGGTGCCACCCACCCCGACGAATTCGAGTACCCGGACGGGACTCTCCTCGTCGTACAACCCAATGTCATCGATGGCTCGGCCGGGGTCCAGACGGGCAATAGCCTCCAAATCACACGCAACGGAGCAGAATGCACCCAGCGGCAGCCGACAGAGATGATCCGGTGCGCATGAGGCGACCCGATTGACCGACCTCATCGCGATCGAGATGCGAAAGATCACCAAGGCCTTTGGTGACACCGTGGCCAATGACTCGATCGACTTCTCGGTGCGCGAGGGCGAGATTCATGTCCTGCTCGGGGAGAACGGGGCGGGCAAGACCACGCTGATGAACATTCTCTTCGGTCACATTCGACCCGATGACGGCGTGATCCTCATCGACGGTGACGAAGTCGAAGTCTCCGCCCCCAACGAAGCCATTTCCCACGGAATTGGCATGGTTCATCAGCACTTCAGCCTTGTGCCATCGTTCACCGTCGCCGAGAACGTCATGCTTGGGGTAGCCAGCGCCACCAATCCATCCTTCGACGAGGACTCAATCGAGCAGGCGGTGGCAAAGCGCGCCGCGGAGCTGCACATGCCCATCGATCCGGGCGCCACTGTCGCCGTCCTCCCCATCGACCTCCAGCAGCGGGTGGAGATCATCAAAGCGATGTATCGAGGTGCCAAGACCCTGATACTCGACGAGCCCACCTCGCTGCTCGGGCCGACGCAGATCGAGAATCTGCTTGGAATCCTCGTACAACTGCGCGATCAGGGACACTCGATCATCCTCGTCACCCACAAGCTCGCCGAGGTGATGGAGGTCGCCGACCGGGTAACGGTGCTTCGGCGGGGGAAGCTCGTCACATCGCTGACTAGTGGCGGATTCGACGAACGGACGCTGGCCCGGGCAATGACCGGGCACGACCGAGAGCGGCTCCCGGAGCGCAGCGAGACGATCGGGGGCTCGGTACTCGACATAACCGACCTGGTGGTGCCAGCCACACATGGCGACGGGCTCGCAGTCGACGGGCTCTCACTGACCGTTCGGTCGGGTGAGATTCTCGGCATCGCCGGTGTCGAGGGCAATGGACAGCGCGAGCTGGTCGACGCGTTGATGGGCCTCATCACACCGCAGTCCGGAACCGTGCTGATAGATGGAAACGACGTCACCAATGCCGACCCACATGACCGGCGGACCGCGGGAATGGGCGTGATCCCCGAGGACCGGCATCGGCTCGGCCTGATCCTCGACATGACCTTGGCCGAGAACCTGGCCGTCACGGAACTCGCTTCCGGCGGCTATCGGCGACGCGGTGTGATCGACTGGAAACGGGTACATGAGAACGCCAAGCGGCTGCTGACCGAGTACGACGTGCGGCCGGCCGACCCCGACGCAAAGGCGGCCAACCTCTCCGGCGGCAACCAGCAGAAGGTTGTCCTCGCAAGAGAGATGGCCCGAGAGCCACGAGTCCTGGTCGCAGATAACCCGACCTGGGGCCTCGACGTCGGGGCCATCGACTACGTCCATCTCAAGCTGCTGGAGATGCGTGACCGGGGCGGAGCGGTCCTGCTCATCACGCTCGATCTCGAGGAGTTGTACAAATTGTCGGACCGGATCCTGGTCGTCTACCGGGGCAAGAAGATGTTGGAGGGGCAAAGGATCCAGATCGACGACGACGACCTCGCCCTGGCGATGGTCGGCCGGTCCACGGGTCAGGAGGTTGTGAATGGGCTCCCTTGAGGGACGCAAGGCCGTCGTCGCCGGCGGCGGCAAGGGCATAGGTCGCGCAATAGCACTCGCCTTTGCCGCCGAAGGCGCCGATGTGGCGGTGGTCGGCCGGAGCAAGGAGTCGCTCGTAGAGGTAGCCGATGCGATTCGGGGCGCAGGACGCAGGGCGGTCGCCGCCCCCCAGGACCTCACCCGGGTTGGTGAGATCCCAGCCCTGTTCGACCGCGTCGATGCCGAGCTCGGCGGCATCGACATCCTCGTCAACTCGGCGGGAGTGCAGATCACAGGCCCATCGCTGGACGTCACCGAGGAGCAGTGGGACGAGACCCTCGATGCCAACCTCAAGTCGATGTTCTTCGCATGCCAGGCAGCCGGGCGACGGTTCATCGATCAGGGGCACGGAAAGATCGTCAATCTGGCCTCGACCTTCAGCTTTGTGGGATTCCCGCAATTCGCCGCCTATTGCTCGTCGAAGGGGGGAGTTGCGCTCCTCACCAAGTCTCTCGCTGCCGAGTGGGCGGGATCGGGAGTCAACGTCAATGCTGTCGCCCCGACCGCAGTCCGCACCGAGATGAATGCCTACCTTCTCGACGACCCGGGCTTTCTCACGGCCTTCCTTCCCAAGGTCCCAGCCGGACGCGTCGGTGACCCCACGGACGTGGCGGGTGCCGCCGTATTCCTCGCGGGATCAGGATCCGACTTTGTCCATGGACATTTGCTCTTGGTCGACGGTGGGTACACATCCGTCTGAGCCCACCCTCGGATGCGGGCCGACGGCTATCCACGCTCGATTCCGCACCCAAGCGCCTGTCGCCTTTGAATCAATACATCGCTGCTTCCGATCCAGACTCATTGGTCGATCGGCACCGGCTGTCGGCAGCCCCCATATAGTCCCGGGGCTGGTCAGGCCTCGGTGGACGATGACCGCGCAGTCAACTCCCGCATCAGGGTGAGCGTCTCTTCGATGGGCATCGCCGCCCCTTCGTCTTGAAGCCGTTGGGCTCGATCTCCCATCTCGGCTGCTATCGCATCCAAGGGCGCCCTCTCGTGGCTGCGGAAGTCGACGATGTTGGCGCCGCTCGAATCGCGCAGCGTGCTGGTTGCGCCGTCGAGGCGCATGGCGGCGTCCAGATCTCCCAACGCGATAGCAAGAGCGGCGTGGTCCGAAATGAGCACTGTGAGCGCCGACACGTCGTTGACCGGGGCGAAGACCTCCACGGCCTGAGCCAGATGTTCGGCCCCATCCTTGGTGCGCCCCAACTCGATCAGAACTCTCCCCACCATCCGCAGCGCCCAACCCAACTGGAAGACATCTCCTGTCGCCCGGGACAGCTCGGCGCTCTGCTCGAAGTAGGGCACAGTCTCGACCAGGTCGGCGGGATCGCCACGGACCCAGATCACCGTACCCAAGGCCAAGAGGACACGCGCGACCCCGGCGTCGTCGCCGAGCCGCTCGTATAGATCGCGGGCTTCGGCGAGCATCGGTCGGCTCCTAGCGATCCCCTTCAGGCCCGATTCTGCGCTGTAGGCCACCGGGAACGCCGCGTTGTAGAGGGCATTGGCGACCTCCGACTCGTCGCCGATCTCCCGCCACAGCCGAAGCGCTTCCAGGTAGGGAGGCTCGGCCTCCGCCGGACTCGAGCTCGCCCAGTAGGCGACGCCTCCCGCCCCCTCGTAGGCCCTCGCCCTGGCAATGAGATCGGTGGCGGGTACGGCGAGAACCGCTTTTGTGAGTCGCCTCGCCTCGGCGAGATGCCCTCGTATCTGGAAGAAACGCCAGAGGGCGCCGAGCAGCCGGTCGGAGATCTCAGCCTCACCCCGCTGCACCGCCCAGTTGATCGCCGCCCGCATGTTGTCCTGATCGAGGTCGAGCCTGGCGAGCCAGGTCGTCCACTCGGATCGGGTCAGTTCGGGAGCGGCCCGCTCCGCCAGTGCGAGGTAGGCGATGGCATGTCGCCGGCCGACCTCACCGGCCTCATGCGATTCGTCCAGCTCGTCACGGGCGAACTGTTTGATGGTCTCGAGCATCCAAAACCGGGAGACACCTTCGACGTCGCGCTGTTTGACCAGTGACTGATCGACGACCTGCTCCAGCGCCGTGAGCACATCGTCTTCGAGACCCGGCCCGCATACCTCCTCGACCTGTTCGAAATGGGCGCCACCGTTGAAAACCGATAGACGGCGGAGTAGCCGCTGGGCAGACGGTTCGAGAAGGGCGTAGCTCCAGGCGATCGTGTCGGCGAGCGTCTGCTGGCGAGCAGGGAGATCTCGCGACCCCCCGGCCAGAACACCGAGGCTCGAGTCGAGTCGCTCGAGCAGGGTCGCCGGTGGGAATAATCTGACCCGGGCGGCAGCCAGCTCGATTGCCAGGGGAAGCCCGTCGAGACGCGTCACCAATGCCGCCACTGCCGCCGTGTTGTCCGCGTTGATGTCGAAATCTGGGCGAGCGGCACGCGCTCGCTCAACGAAGAGACGAACGGCTTCGACATCCGAGATCGCGGTCGGATCGTCTGCATCAGGGACCTGAAGTGGCGGAACCTGCACCTCGTGCTCGGCCCGGATGCGGAGCGGAGCCCTCGACGTGGCCAAGATTCCCAAACGTGGCGCTGCCTCCAGGAGCGCCGCTACCTTTTCGGCCGCACCGAGAAGATGCTCGAAGTTGTCGAGAACCAGCAGGACCCGACGTCCTTCGAGGTACTCCTCCAACTGCTGCAAGGGGTCGGTGGCACCTCGGGAGGCGACCCCGAGTGGGGCGAGAATGGCGTCGGCTACGAGTTCGGAATCGGTCACCGAGTCGAGCGGCACGAAGAACACCCCGTCGGGGAAAGTGGCCGCCATCTGATGGGCGACGGCGATGGCGAGGCGCGACTTTCCGGTCCCCCCTGGGCCGGTGAGCGTGACCATCCGGGCGTCATCGAGAAGCGCTGATACCTGTTCGATCTCCTCTTCCCGCCCGACCAGGGTCGAGCGTGGTATGGGGACTCGGATGGTGACCTCGAGGGTCCGCAGCGGAGCGAACTCCGTCGAAAACCCGTCGATCAGCACCTGACTGAGACGCTCCGGATCGTTCAGGTCTCTCAGCCGGTATCTGCCCAACCTTCGGAGATGGACGCCGTCGGGCAGGTGGTTCTCGACCAAAGTCGAAGTCGCCTCGGCGAGGAGGATCTGACCCCCGTGGCCGGCCGCTGCAATCCGCGCTGCGCGATGGACGTCGAGTCCTACGTAGTTGTCTCCGCCGAGCACACCATCGCCGGTGTGGAGCCCGATGCGGACACTGACGCGACCCTCCTCCGGCCAGCCATGCGTCGCCATCGACCTGACCACACCGACCGCCGCCCGCAATGCCGCCTCAGGGTCGACGAACACGCAGAAGAAAGAATCGCCTTCTGTGGAGACCTCGATCCCACCCTCGGCGGCAACCGCCTGTCGGATGAGAGCCGCATGCTCGCCGAGCACGGCAGGCCAATCGGGACCGAGATTCGCCGCCAGGCGGGTCGAGCCTTCGATATCGCTGATGAGAAAGGTGACAGTCCCGGTTGGAAGCTCCACCACGCCTCCGATCGGGGGATCACGCTACAGAGCCGGTCCGCCCAACCGGTATCGGTTGGCACATGGAGTCGCTTTGCGTCGTGCCATCGATCTCTAGCGTGGTCTCGTGGAGAAATCCGCGGTAAGTCGTGCCGGCGTCCTATCGGCGGTCGTTGTCGGCTCGGCGATGGTGTTCCTAGACGGGACGGTGGTCAACGTCGCCCTCCCCACGATTGGGCAAGAGCTGCCCTCCACCCTGTTCGGGACTCTCGAGGCACAGTCGTACGTCTACAACGTCTATCTGCTCTCGCTCTCCTCCCTGCTCATCCTCGCCGGTGCGGTCGGCGACCACTACGGCCGGCGCCGCATGTTCGCCATCGGGTTGATCGGGTTCACCCTCACATCGGTCCTCTGCGGGATCGCCCCGACCATGGAGCTCCTCATCCTGGCCCGGTTCCTCCAAGGCGCTGCCGGTGCGCTCCTGGTTCCCGGGTCGCTCTCCATCATCACCGCCACCTTTCCCGATGGTGAGCCACGGGGCAGGGCACTGGGGATATGGGCCGGGGCGACGACGCTGGTGACCCTGGCCGGACCTTTGGTGGGCGGCTTCCTGGTCGACACCATCTCGTGGCGGGCGGCGTTCTTGATCAACGTCCCCCTTGGTGCGGTTGCGTTGTGGGCCACGCTCAGATTCGTCCCCGAATCGCGCGACGACTCGGCGACGGCCCGGCTCGACTGGTTTGGGGCAGCTGTGGTTGCCGTCGCCATCGGTGGTTTGGCTTTAGGTGCCATAAGGGGCCAGGAGAGTCAGTGGCAAGACACCGCGGCGTGGGTTGCTCTCGGACTCGGTCTGGCGGCGGCGATCGCCTTTCCCTTCCTCATGAAGCGCTCGACTCACCCCCTCGTCCCGCCCGAACTCTTCCGGAACTCGAACTTCACCATCACCAACATCTCGACTCTCCTCGTGTACGGGGGGATATATGTCGTGGGCTACGTGATGGCCCTTTTCCTCCAGGGCACTGTTGGGTACACCGCCCTGGCTGCCGGTCTGGCCGGGATCCCCGGGTTCCTGCTGCTCGGGCTGTTCTCCGAGCGCTTCGGCGTTTTCGCCGGGCGATACGGCCCTCGCCGCTTCATGGTGATGGGCCCGGCAGTGATGGCATTGGGCATCCTCTGGATGGGGCGATTCCCCCTGAACAGCCAAGCGTGGAGGATGGTCGCCGGTGACCCCTCTAGCTGGCTGCCTCCCACCAGCTACCTGACCGATGTACTCCCATCGATGCTGATCTACGGGTTCGGGTTGACAATGCTGGTGGCGCCGCTGACCACCGCGCTCATGGGGTCGGTCCCGGTGGAGCGCGCCGGGCTGGCTTCGGCAATCAACAACGCCGTGTCCCGGGTGGGACCACAACTGGCCGGAGCCGCCATTTTCATCGCCATCACGGCGGTCTTCTACACCCAGATGGCGGTTGCGGTTCCCGCCATGGATGTCGACAACCCAGAGGTGAGGGAACAGGTAGCGCCGCTCAACCCGCCGGACGACGATGTGTCGCCCGAGGTGGCGGCGGCCTCGAGCGGCGCTTCCACCGATTCGTTCCGGGTGGCGATGTGGATATCGGCCGCGCTCATGGCCGGCGGTGCACTGGTCAACCTGCGGATATCGGATGCACCGCAGAACGCAGGTGGTTCTGCTGCTCCCGGCCAGCCCGCGGCACCGCTGCCGGCCTCTGACCCCAACTCCTGAGTGGCCGATCAGCTCGGTTGGGCGACGGGAAGCACGATCCGGAAGGTGGTGCCGCCGGGGCTGGTCGAGAAGTCGACTGAGCCGTGATGCTCGACCACGATCGCCTTCACGGACGGGAGGCCGAGACCGGTCCCCTTGTCCAACTGCTTGGTGGTGAAGAAGTCGTCGAAGATCTGCGGCTGGACCTCCTCCGGGATTCCCGGACCGGTGTCAACCACCTCGACCGTCACCTCTCCATCGGCGGCGACCGTCCGCAGTGTGAGCGTCCCGGTCCCATCCATGGCATCTACCGCGTTGGAGACGAGGTTCGTCCATACCTGATTGAGCTTGCCACCGAAGGCCTCGATTCGGGGAAGGTCGGGGTCGAAGTCGCGGACGACCTCGATGTGGTCGAGACGGCCCCCGAGTATGAGCAACGTGTCTTCCAGACCCCGGTGCACCTCGTAGTCCGGGATGAGCGCCCGGCCCTCGTGGGCGTAGCGTCTCACCGCCCCGACGACCTCTGAAACCCGCTCGGCGGTCAGCGCCAACTCGCCGGCCAGCCCCCTCACCTCCACGTCGGCGGACAACGCCGTCACCACTACCTGCAGCCTTTCGCCGGGCACGGCCGCCTCCACCGCATCGAGGTCGATCAACTGGATCCCGCCACCGACGAGCGAGTCGGACAGAGCGGATGGTCGGGGGAAGCCTCGCTCGCCGAGCCATGACCGGATGAGCTGCTCGCTGCGCGACCGCTCCAAACCCACCGCAGCCGGGCGGACCTCGACCTGCTCCAAATAGGTGACCTCTTCGGGCTCGAGCGGTGCAACCGCCTGTCGCCAGCGGGGGACAGCCTGGTCCAGATAGGCGGCGGCACGCCGCGCCGCCGCCGCCGGGTTGTTCAGATTGTGGAGCAGCAGAGCTGTCGTCTCGCCGAGCAGTTTCATGTGTTGCGATTGCCTCAGCGCCAGTTCGGTCGAGCGGAGCCGTCCGGTCACGGTCCGAACCATCGACAATGCGGCTGCCGGGTTGTTGAGAAGCTTCTCGATCGCGGCGCCGGGGACTTCGACTACCTGACTGGGAACGACCGCGGTCACCGTGGCGTTGCGTGGCGCCCTCTCCAGCATCGCCATCTCGCCAACCACCTCACCGGGGTCGACACTGCCAAGGGGAAGCTTCCCTCCCTGGGTGAGTCGGGTGACGTCGAAGCCCCCCTCGAGAACCACATAGAGGGCATCGCTGTTGCTGCCCTCGACGATCAGATCGTCCCCGGCTTCGATGTTCTTCGTCTTGGCGCTGTGGGTCAGCTCGTCGAGCTCTGCCTCGTCGAGTCCCTGGAACATCGCCGCTGCGGCGAGGCGCTGGCGAACGTCCGGAGCGT
Organism: uncultured Actinomycetes bacterium; assembly: GCA_963824995.1. Classification (GTDB taxonomy): domain Bacteria; phylum Actinomycetota; class Acidimicrobiia; order Spongiisociales; family DATADW01; genus DATADW01. Next base: position 91,910 of record CAWGRK010000003.1, read on the forward strand.
CGCTCACGGGCCGGCGAGATGCTCGTGGACCATCCGCACCGACATCGCCCCCTCACCGACCGCCGAGGCGACCCGCTTGATCGAACCGTGGCGCACGTCACCCGCGACGAACACACCAGGCACGCTCGACTCGAGGCCCAGGGGCTGCCGGGACAGGGTCCAGCCGGTGGGACGCGTCCCGCAGTCGGCGCCGGTGAGGATGAAGTCGGCCGAGTCCCGCATCGCCTGGCCGTCGAGCCAGTCGGTGCGAGGTGCCTGCCCGATGAATATGAACAGTGCCGCCGCCTGAATCGTCTCGGCATCTCCGCCGCCTACCGGTTGGATATCGACTGCGTCGAGCCGATTTTCACCGTGTACCGCCGTCACCGCGACCTCGGTGCGTACCGAGACGTTGGGGATCTTCCCGAGCTCGTCGACCAGGTACTGCGACATCGACTCCTCGAGAGTCGGGGTGCGTACCAGGATGGTGACTGTCTTGGCAAAACCGGCGAGATAGACCGCCGCCTGACCCGCCGAGTTGCCCCCGCCGAGGATCAGCATGTCCTCGTCCCGGTGGGTGGTCGCTTCGACCTGTGACGCTCCGTAATAGACGCCGGCACCAGTGAGCGCCTCGCACCCCGGCACATCGAGCTTGCGGTATGAGACGCCGGTGGCGACCACCACCGCCCGGGAGGTGAGCTCTCGACCGTCGGTCAGCACCAGCGTCTTGAACGGGCCCTCGATCTTCATCGAGTCGACCTCGACCCCGACCCACAGCTCGGCTCCGAACCGGCGAGCCTGGGTGACGGCTCGTCTGGCAAGGTCCGAGCCGCTCAGACCGGTCGGGAACCCGAGGTAGTTCTCGATCCTGGCGCTCTGACCGGCCTGCCCTCCCGGTGCCTCGCGCTCCAGGAGCAGCGTGGACAGCCCTTCGGAAGCCCCATAGACAGCAGCCGCCAGCCCGGCGGGGCCGCCGCCCACGATGACCAGGTCGTACGAGGGCCGTGTCGGCTCGCCTGCCAGACCGAGTTGGGCGGCGAGCTCGGCTGTTGTCGGCTGGACCTGATTCGTACCGTCCGCGTAGAGCATCACCGGGAGCTTCGCCGGATCAAGGTCGGCCGCGGTAAGCAATCGACTCGCGCCAGGATCGCTGTCGACGTCGACCGCAGAGAACGGCACCTGGTTGCGGATGAGGAATGCCTGGAGGTCGTGGAAGTGGCGCGACCAGCGGGCGCCGACGATGCGGATGCCCTCGTAGGCCATAACGTAGGCACCCTCCCACCTCTCCAACAGATCGTCGAGCGTTGGGTAGAGCCGCTCCTCGGGCGGGTCCCACGGCTTGAGGATGTAATACTCGACGCCGGCCTTGTTGATGGCGGCGATGGCGGCATCGGTGTCGCTGTATGCGGTGAGCAGAGCGCGTCTTGCTTCCGGGTAAATCTCGCGGGACTGCTCGAGCAGTTCGACACCGGTCACGTCCGGCATCCGCTGATCGGCGAGGATCAATGCAACGCGGTCACCCTGGAGTTGAAGTTGCCGCAACCCCTCCAGGGCCTCCCTCCCCCCCGGGAAGTCGACCACGTTGTATTCCTCGCTGTACCTGCTGCGCAGATCGCGCGCCACCGCACTGAGCACGATTGGCTCGTCATCGACGGTCACCAGATAGGGAAGTTCCGCCACGCTCCACCCCGGCCTCTCGGGCCACTCTCTCTACCAACCCATCATCCCCTGGGGATAGATGCTACCTGCACCCTCCGTGTCGGGGACCGGGGAGGCAGCGACCGGTACCAGAGGCGTGGCCCCCGATCGACTTGCTACTGACCGCGGCGGCGGTAGAGCACCACACCGCCGGCGACCAGCCCGCCGATGGCGGTTGCACCGAGAAGACCCAGGGCAACGGCGCCAAATCCACCACCGGCGGGAGGTTGGGTGGTCGGCGGGGCGGTGAGTGTTGTCGGCGGGGTGGATGTGGTGGTTGTCGGCTTTTCGCTGGTGGTCGTCCGGTCGGGCCTAGTGGTGGTGGTCGATGGGGTGGTTGTGGATGTGGCGACCGTCGTCGGGACGACATCGACCACTGTCGTGGAGGGCGCTGTAGTCGTCGTCGTGACCACCAGGCTCGTGGTGGTCGGCCCAGAGCTCGTCGTGGTCGGAGGACGGGTCGTCGTAGTGCGGGGTCGGGTGGTCGTCGTGGTGGGAGGTCTGGTGGTCGTCGTGGGTGGACGCGTAGTGGTCGTAGGAGGACGTGTCGTCGTGGTTGGCGGACGTGTCGTCGTGGTTGGCGGAGGCGTCGTCGTTGTCGGGGGCTCGGTGGTGGGGGGAGGCTCCGTGGTCGTGGTCGGAGGCTCAGTCGTCGTGGTGGTCGGAGGCTCCGTGGTCGTGGTCGGAGGCTCGGTCGTCGTGGTGGGCACAGTTGTCGTTACCGGCGGCACGGTGGTCGGCGGTGGCTGGCCGCACACCCACGCTGCAGTGGAGTCGACCACGATCTCGGTACCAGCGCGCAGCGCCAGCGAAACGGTCGCATCCGGTGCCGGGGCGAGGAACCACCACGATTCGCCCTGTGAGGCGACTCCGTCGACGGTCCCTGCTCCGCTGAGTCGCATCGACAACCCGGCAGGCGCCCCATTGACCACTCGCCACCATCGTTCGATGGCTCCTTCCGTGGCGCAGGCCGACTCGAGTGTGGTTTCGCCGGTGGCCGGGTCGGGGCAGTCAACCGGCTCGGCCCGTGCGATCACCTCTCCCCCTACCACCAGCCGGACGGCACCAGATGGGAGATACCAGACGGAATCACCGCTCGCCGTCCCGGTCACCGAACCACCAGGTGTCTCCAGCGTGGCCACGGCGGCTCGGTCTCCGGCCCGGAGGGTCCATGCCGAAACATCGCCGCCGAGACGACACCCCTGGACGATCGTGGGCAACGGAGGATCGCCGGCCTGGCAAACCGGGCCGGCCTCGTCGATGGTTGCCACGGTCGATCCCCCGAAGATCAAGCTTGCCGGGTTTGGCCCATCTCCAGCCGGCGCCAACAGCCACGTAGTTCCAGGGACCGCACTGAAGGTGATCGGGTCGCCCACGCTCGGTACAAGGGTCACCTGGACCGGCACCTCGTTGGAGCTGACCACTTCCCAGGCCCGCCATCCGGGCCCCCAAGCCTCGGGTGTGCACGCGGCCACCAGCCCGGGTGCACCAAGCTCGGGCAACTCGATGTCCGCCGGGGCGTCAGCCGAGAACCCCATCGCCGCCACAGGGCCAGAGGCTCGTGCCACGCTCTTGGTGGGGGTGACAGCCGTGGTTGTCGAAGCCGTCGCTTCAGCAGTTGCGGTGGCGGAACTGGAATCTCGGGGGGTGGCCGCGGTGGCACAGGCGGCGAGAAGCAGCCCGAAGATCACCACCGATGACCGACCCCGCATTCATCCACCTCCACCACTGTGCCACTGACGCGTGGGGATGAGACGCCCCCAGCGGCACTTCAGTTCCGCTAGACCGTCTCTTGGCGCCCCGGTCGGCCCCCGAGCCGCTGACCCACCCAATCCCGCCAGCGATCCATCAACTCGGCGACCGGGTCGGCGGCGGTCGGGTCGGAACGGAGCCCCGGCCCTACCGACACCCGGACGGCTCCTCTCCTCAGCTTGTTGTCGATCCCCATCACGCGATCGGTCCCCTCGATGGCGACCGGGACCAGCGGCACCTCGGCTCGGTGAGCGAGCCAGGCCGCTCCACGCTTGAGCGGCTCGTCTCCCCAGCGCATCGTCCGACGCCCCTCGGGGAAAAGCCCGACCGGCTCGCCAGAATCCAAGGCGCGGAGCGCGGCCCTCACCGCCGCCACCTGCCGGCCCGTTCTGGATACCGGAATGGTCCCGTAGATCGAACACGCCCAGGCGAGGAAGCGGTTGGCAGTCGACAGCTCGTCGAGTGCCAGGAAGATGAGGGGACGCCGCAGAACGGTCCCGATCAGGGGCGGATCGAGCTGAGAGAAGTGGTTCGACGCGAAGACATACGGGGCGGCGGGGAACCCCTCGTCGATCTCAGCCTCCAATCGCAACGCCACCTTGCCGAGGACGGTGAAGGTCGGCCAGGCCACCTTCCAAGTCAGCTTCCCGGACCGAGGAATGGAGGGCACGAAACCACCAGCGGTCGGCGCCATTCCGCTGCGAAGCATCCGTCCGCTCAACGCATCGCCAGATCCGTGAAGAGCGCGGCGAGCACCAAGGTGGGCCGTTGATTGGCGCGTAGTTCGACCGCGGCGTCGAGCACCCGCTCGGCCGAGGCCACCGCCACACCCGGCGGTACCTCGGTGAGGTCGGTGAGCTCCAGATCGCGGTTGCGGGGCGTAGCGCCGAACTGAACTGCTGCTGCGTCCAGGTACCAGGAGGCCAGGATCTCGACGCCCGATACGAGCAGTTCCCGCCGCGCTCTGTGGGTGTCACGCTCCCGCTTCTCCTTGGTGGCATGCCCTTCGACTTCGAGGGCGTGTTCCTCCACGCCGGCGAGCAATGGGTCGAGCCCGTCAAGAAGCTCCTCTGCGAGAACGAAGGAGTCGCCCGGCCGCACCGAGACCTTGCCAGGGACGGCCAGCCAGGCGCGGCGGAACGATGCGACTTCCGGCCGGGTCGCCAGGCCGAGCGCCAGCCCCGGCCGGCCCGCCCCGAGGCGCGCCGCCTCGGTCGCCTGTTCGGTGTCTACCCCGGCCCGCTCCAGGGCAGCGACCACCTCGGCTTCGTCCACCCGCCCGAAGTGAATGATCCGGCAGCGGGAGGCGAGGGTCGCCGGGAGGTCCTCCTCGGAGTCGGCCACGAGGACGAACGCTGTGGTGGCGCTGGGCTCCTCGAGCGTCTTGAGCAGGGCGTTCGCCGCACCCTCGCTCATCACCCCCGCCTCGTCGAACACGAAGATCTTCCGGGTGGATTCGACGGGCGCCAGAGTGGCCTTGGCCATGGTGATGCGCGCCTGGCCCACGGTGAGCATGGTCCTGCCCTCGGGCTCGACGATGTTCACATCGGGGTGGTTCCCCGAGGCCGCCCGACGGCACGATGAGCACTCACCATCGTGGACTCCACCGGTGGGGCAGACCAACAGGGCGGCGAAGGCACGGGCAATGGTCCCCTTGCCGATACCTTCAGGACCGACGAAGAGATAGGCATGTGCCGGCGTAGCAGGTTCCGATGAGAGCATCGCCAGTGTGCGCCGGTGACCGACGACCGAGTCGAAGGGGTGGGCGGTCACCAACTCGCCGGTTGTCATTGGACCCTCATCCCCGGCTCGATGACATCTCCGATCGCGCCAAGCACACTCTCCACGACTATGTCCAGCGGAAGGAGGGCATCGATGACGATGAAGCGCTCCGGCTCGGAGGCGGCAAGCGAATCGTATGTGCTCGCTACCCGAGTGAGGAACTCGGCCGGCTCGGCCCCGATGCGATCAGCGATCTCTTGGCGGTTTGAGCCGGTGCTCGGATCGACACTGAGCAGCACCACATGGTCGGGCCAGATGCCTCCGAGGCCCTGCTGGTTGACGATCCGCACCTTCTCCACCCCCAACTCGCGCCCACCACCCTGATAGGCGAGCGACGAGTAGACCGACCTGTCGGCGATCACCATCGAACCATCTCGGAGAGCCGGCCGGATGACCTCGGCCGCTAGCTGGGCGCGCTGGGCGGCAAAGAGCAGTGCTTCGGTCCAAGGCTCCAGAGCGCCGCCGTGGAGGAGGACCCGGCGGATCGATTCTCCCGCGTCGGTGGACCCCGGCTCGCGGACCTCCACCACTTGGGTGCCGATCGCCAGCATCGCCTCGGCCACCCGCTTCGCCACAGTGGACTTGCCGGCGCCCTCGATCCCCTCGAAGACGACATACCTCCCACTGCTTCCCGGCTCGGCATCGCCCGAGCCGGCCCCGGTCACGACGGCCATCAAGTGTCGTCCGGGCTGCGGCGCCTGCCCCTGATCGAGGTGAAGGCGTCACCGGCTTCGCGCAGCGCCCGGTAGCCCAACTCGGTGAGCTTGGGACGGTGCAGGGTCATCCTCACTCCCCACAGGGTGGCAGCGCCGGCGGCGAAGACGATGATGCCACCGGCGAGCAGGGTCAGCCGAAGCCCGCTGTCGAACGGCGTCGGGAACAGGTCGTCGAGCAGTGGAACGACCAAACCGGCCAAGGTGACCGAGGCGAGGAGTGAGGTCCGGACGACCGTGTAGAGCGCGGCGAAGGTGCGGCCCCTCAGCTCGTTGTCGACCTCCTCGTGGAGATAGGTGAAGCCCATCACGTAGGAGCCTCCGGCGCCCAATCCCCCGACGAAGAGCCAACCGGCTGCCGGGATCACACTCGAGGTGGTTGCCGAAACGGTGATTGCCACACCGGTGGCCATCAGGCTGGTGGCGAAGAGCACCTCGCGTCTACCCCGAAGCGTTCCCCCGATAGCTAGCGCCAGCATCCCAAGGCCGACGCCGCACCCCAGGGCGGTGATGAGTACGCCGAACCCGGCACGACCCCCGCCCAGGAGGTCGATGGAGAATCGCTGACCGAGCACGAAGAACGCCCCGGCACCGAAGAGTGCCGCGGCCATACCCAAAATGATCCCGCGCACGGTGGGGTGGGCGGCGACAAAACGGACGCCCTCCATGAAGTCGCGCAGCGGTGCCCGGAGGTCGACGCGGCGCGTTGCCGTCAGTTGTTGCCCCACCACCGGGCCTGGACGGGGGATGGTGGCGATCAGCGCCGCTGAAGCGAGAAACGTGAGCGAGTCGACACCAAAGGCGAGGGCCACTTCGGTGTCGATCGGACCGAAGGCGCTGAAGACGCCCCCCGCCTTGGCCAGCAGGGCGAAGCCGAGCGCGCCCACCGGGAGCATGCCGTAGGCGGCCACCAGGGTCAGGCTGTTGGCGGCCACCATCCCGCCCTCGGGCACGAGATTGGGCACCCATGCCTCGCGCGATGGCTGCCACAAGAGGGTGAGGGCCTCCAACACGAACGAGACAGCGAATAGTTGCCAGAGGTTGGTGACGAATATCAGCGACAGCACCAGGACGGCGCGCGCCACATCGCTGACGATCATCACCTTCCTTCGGTCGAAGCGATCGGCGATCACCCCGGCGAACCCGCCAAATAGGCCGGGAATGAGGCGCGCCAGCAACGGAACGAGCACCCCTCTCACCCCGCCGATCGAGTCGGCGAGGGCGATGGTGGCGAAAAGGGCCACCCAGTCACCGAAGCTGGAGAGGAGCCCGGCATACCAAAGCCGTGCAAAGGGCCCCCGACGCAGCAGGGCGAACGACGAGGAAATTGGTCCCCCGGCCGCGGTCATTGGGGAGAGGCTACCGGGCGCCGGCTGATCAGCAGTACAAGACAGCGGGTGACTGCCGTCTAACTTGTGGCGCCGGATGGCAAGAACCCTGGTCATTGTCGAGTCGCCAACCAAGGCGCGCACCATCGAGGGATTCCTCGAGAGCGACGTCGCGGTCGAGTCCTCCATGGGGCACGTGCGCGATCTACCGCGCAACTCGGCCGAGATCCCCGAGAAGCTCCGGTCCGAGCCGTGGTCGAAGCTGGGGGTGGACGTAGAGCACGAGTTCCAACCCCTTTACATCGTGCCCAAAGAGAAGCGCGACCAGATCCGCAAGCTGAAGAAGGCGATGGAGGGGATCGAAGAGCTCTTCCTGGCGACCGATGAGGACCGGGAAGGCGAGTCGATCGCCTGGCATCTCATCGAGGTGCTCGGTCCCAAGGTTCCGGTGAGACGGATGGTCTTTCACGAGATCACCCCCCGGGCGATCCAGGAGGCCTTCGCCAACCCGCGCCAGATCGACCAGCGACTGGTGGAGGCGCAGGAGACCCGCAGGGTCCTGGACCGGCTGGTCGGGTACGAGGTGTCCCCGGTGCTGTGGAGGATGATCCAACCCCGGCTCTCCGCGGGAAGGGTGCAGAGCGTCGCCATCAGGCTCGTGGTGCAGAGGGAGTGGGAGCGGATCCGGTTCCGCAGTGGCGCCTATTGGGATGTCGCCGGCAACTTCGTCGCCGACAGCGACCGCGAACTTCCCTTCCCGGCAACCCTCGTCGAGGTGGACGGGCGCCGTCTGGCGACCGGGCGCGACTTCGACGCCGCCGGGACACCCGGCGCAGACGTGCTCGTCCTGGACGAGGCCACCGCCCGCCAACTGGCCACGTCCTGCTCGGCGGCGGACATCTCGGTGCGATCGGTGGAGCGCAAGCCCTACCGGCGTAGCCCCTATCCGCCATTTCGCACATCGACTCTCCAGCAGGAGGCTGGGAGGAAGCTCGGCTTCTCCGCCTCGCGCACCATGTCGGCGGCGCAACGGCTCTACGAGCGGGGATACATCACCTACATGCGGACCGACAGCATCGCCCTCTCCGAGTCGGCGGTGGCGGCGGCACGCTCCGAGATCGAACGCCGCTTTGGATCGAGGTTTCTCCCCTCCAAGCCGCGCTCGTACCAGGGCAAGGTGCGCAACGCCCAGGAGGCACACGAGGCCATCCGTCCCGCAGGCGAGCGGTTCCGCCACCCGGACGAAGTTGCCGGCGGGGTGGGCAACGACGACTCCAGGCTCTACCAGCTCATCTGGACGAGGACGATCGCATCGCAGATGACCGACGCCACCGGTGAGAGCGTCTCGGTGAGGCTTGGCGGTGATGCCGGCGGCCGAGATGTCGTCTTCGCCGCCACCGGCAGGGTGCTCGACCACCCGGGCTTCCTCCGCATCTACGTCGAGGGGAGCGACGACCCAAATGCCGACCTCGACGACCAGGAGCGCCGCCTCCCACCACTCGAGGAGGGCGACCTCGTCGAGGTGCTGGACCTCGAGGCGAAGGGCCACGAGACCAAGCCGCCGGCACGGTTCACCGAGGCGTCGCTGGTGCGGCGGCTCGAGGAACTGGGGGTGGGGCGGCCCTCGACCTTTGCCTCCATACTCACCACCATCCAGGACCGTGGTTACGTGTGGAAGAAGGGCTCGGCGCTGGTGCCCACCTGGACCGCCTTTGCCGCGGTGTCGTTGCTCGAATCCCACTTCCCGACCCTGGTCGACTACGAGTTCACCGCCCGGATGGAAGACGAGCTCGATCGGATCGCCGCCGGGGATGAGGAGTCCGTGCCCTGGCTGTCACGGTTCTATTTCGGCGACGAGGGCCTGCGCCAGACGGTGGAGTCCTCCTATGACGCCATCGACGCCCGCCAGGTGAACTCGATCGGGGTGGGGGTGACCACCGAGGGCACGCCGGTCACCGTCCGGGTAGGGAGATACGGCCCATTTCTCGAGCGAGGCGACGATCGCGCCTCACTCCCAGAAGGTCTCGCTCCAGATGAGCTGACCCTGGAGAGGGCCGTCGAGCTGCTCGATGCGCCTTCCGGCGACAAGATCTTGGGCACCGACCCCGACAGCGGGCTAACCGTGCTCGCCAGGGCCGGCCGGTATGGGCCCTATGTCCAGCTTGGCGACGCCGAGGAGGTCGAGGGCAAACCAAAGACCGTGTCGCTCTTCAAGGGGATGGAGCTAGACGAGATCGGGCTCGACTCCGCCCTGCGGCTGCTCTCGCTTCCACGGGTAGTCGGGACCGACCCGGAAGGCAGGGAGATCCTCGCCCTCAACGGAAGGTACGGACCATTTCTGAAGCGGGACGAGGAGACACGCAACCTGGACGATGAAGGTCAGATCTTCGAGGTGTCGCTCGATGAGGCGCTGGCCAAGTTCGCCGAACCACCGCGGCGACGCGGGCAGCAGCGCACGGCGAGCGCATTGCGCACGCTTGGCGAGAGCCCCGAAACGGGCAAGCCGGTAGAGGTGCGGGACGGCCGATTCGGCCCGTATGTCACCGATGGCGAGGTCAACGCCTCCCTCCGCAAGGGTGACGAGGTGGAACGAATCCTTCTCGAGCGGGCCTTGGAGCTGCTCGCCGAGCGAAGGGCCAAGCTGGCCGATGCGCCGCCCAAAAAGCGGAGAGCCAGGAAGTCGTAGGCGACCGTCAGAGCACCCGGGCTGCCATCTCGGCGAGCGGGCCGCGCACGGTGCGCTCCAGGGTGACATGCCCAAAGAGGGGCGATCCCTTGAACTTCTCGATCAGCGCCGCCACGCCGCCGTATGGGGAGATGTAGGGGTTGTCCACCTGGCTCAGGTCGCCACAGAACACCACCTTGGCGTCGCGGCCCATCCGGGTGAGGATCACCTTGAGCGTTGACAGCTCCAGGTTCTGCGCCTCGTCGATGATGACGAACTCCCCCGTGATCGACCGCCCCCGGAGATAGGTGACCGCCGCCAGCTCCAACTCGTTGCGGGCGATCAGCTCGTCTACGGCGTGGCGGGCGATGTCGGGCTCCGCGTCAGCGAACAGGGCGTGGAGGTTGTCGTGGACCGCAGCCATCCACGGAGCCAGCTTGTCTCCGAGGTCTCCCGGGAGGAACCCGAGATCCTGGCGACCCACCGGGACCAGCGGCCGGTAGACCGCCACCCTGCGGTAACGGTCCTGCTCGACCACCTGCTCGAGTGCGGCGGCAAGCGCGAGAAAGGTCTTGCCAGTCCCGGCGACGCCCATCAGCGACACGGCGGCGACGTCGGGGTCGAGCAGCAACTCGAGGGCGACGTGCTGACGCAGGTTCTTCGGCTCGACACCAAAGGCACGGGGATGACCTGATGTGCGCTCCAGGACCACCTCGGGCTCCGCCTGGACGACCTTTCCAATGGCGGATCGCGACGGACCGGAGCGCAGAACGACGAACTCGTTGAGCATCGCACTGAGTCCGGGCACGGCCACCTTGCCCTCGTGGAAGAGCCGGTCGATCCACTCGTCTTCGATCGCCACCTCCATGATCCCGCTGTAGAGCTCGTCTACCGGCACGGTGTCAGCGCGGTAGTCCTGCACGAGCGCACCCAACTGCGCTCCCTTGATGCGGAGTGCGGCGTCCTTGGTGACCAGTACCGGCTCGCCCCCCTCGTCGGAAAGATTCAGACAGGTGGAGAGGATCCGGTTGTCCGGTGTCGAGGGATCGAAGACGTCGGGCAACCGGTCGGAGTGGACCCGGTTGAGCTCGATGCGCAACGTGCCGCCGCCAGGAAGGACCACCGGATCGCGCAGCCCGCCCGGCTGGGATGCCCCAAGCCGCTCCAGCAACCGCAGCGCCATGCGCGCATTGGCGCCCACCTCGTCGAACCTCGTCTTCTTCCTGTCGAGTTCCTCCACCACGACCAGCGGGAGCACCACGCCGTGCTCATCGAACTTGAGCGGCGCATTTGGATCGGCGAGCAGAACGCAGGTGTCGAGGACGAAGGAACGAGCCACTGAGTCTCCTGGGCTGATCGTCCTCCTAGGTTCGCCCCTCCCGCCCCCGGATCCAAGGACCCAAGTGATAGGTGGTGGGTGGTAGGTGGGTCGATGAACCCCTCCCCGCCGCCGCAGGCGTCCGGGGGAGGGGGGCTGGTTCACTCCCTCCGGAGCGAAAGCCGCAAAGCGATCACCGTTGGGAGTTCGACAGCCCCCTACCCGCTGCTCCGCAGCGCGGCCCTTCCCCCCTGCGGGGGGACGGAGTCGAAGTCTTCCGTCTTCCGTCTTGCCCTCAAAAGGAGCTGGCGAAGATAAGGCTCACGATCGTCATCACTTTGATGACGATGTTCATTGCAGGGCCTGATGTGTCCTTGAACGGATCGCCCACGGTGTCACCGATCAACACCGCTCGGTGGGCGTCGGATCCTTTGCCACCGTATGCCCCGGCTTCTACGAACTTCTTGGCGTTGTCCCAGGCTCCGCCGGCATTGGCCATGAAGATGGCGAGGAGGAACCCTGTGACCAGTGCGCCGGCCAAGAAGGCGCCGAGCGCCTCGATGTCGATGAAGCCGATGACCAATGGGAACACGACGGCGGCGGCACCCGGGATGACCATCTCACGCAGCGCAGCCTGTGTAGCGATGTCGACGCATGACCCGTAGTCGGGCTCCACTCCTGGCTTTCCCTCCCGCAGACCAGCGATCTCCCGGAACTGGCGGCGCACCTCGTCGATCATCCGACTCGCCGCCCGCCCGACTGCGTTCATGGTGAGCGCGGCGAAGAGGAAGGGGAACATCGCCCCGAGGAACAACCCGGCCACGGCATCGACCCCGGTGAGGTCGATCACGGTGATCCCGGCAGCTCTGGTGAAAGCGGCGAAAAGTGCGAGAGCGGTGACCACCGCCGATCCGATAGCGAAGCCCTTGGCCACGGCGGCGGTGGTGTTGCCCAGGGCATCGAGGGCGTCGGTCGCCTCGCGCACCTCCTTTGGCAGGTGCGCCATCTCGGCTATGCCCCCGGCGTTGTCAGCGATGGGACCATAAGCGTCCACCGAAACGGTGATGGCGAGGGTCGCCAGGACGCCGATGGCGGCGATGGCTACTCCGTAGACGCCGCCTCCATCACCCAGGCCCCACTCACCGGATGCATATGCACCGAGGATCCCGGCGACCACCACCAGCACGGAGAAGGCGGCGGAACGCATCCCTTCGGCCAGTCCGGTTATGACCACGGTCGCCGCGCCGGTCTGTGACTGGCGGGCTATCTCCTTAACGGGCCGATGCCCGTCGGAGGTGAACCACTCCGAGATCTGACCGATGGACAACCCGACCAGGAGACCGACGAGGACCGCACCGAAGACCCCCCACGGGTTGCCCACCCCGTCGAAGATCCAAAACGAGAGACCTGCGGCCCCGACTGCGGTGATGGCCGCGGCGCCGAGGGTGCCACGCCGCAGGGCGGCGGCCAGGTCGTCGCCCTTGGCTCTGACGAAGAACGAGGCAACGATCGATGCCCCCATCCCGACGGCCGCAATCGCCAAGGGGAAGATCAGGGTTTGTACCTGGAAGTCGGCCCCGGTGAAGGCGATGGCGGCGAATGCGATCGGAGCCACCAAGGCCCCAACGTACGACTCGAACAGGTCGGCACCCATCCCGGCGACATCGCCGACGTTGTCACCCACGTTGTCGGCGATCACCGCGGGGTTGCGGGGGTCGTCTTCGGGGATACCCGCCTCGATTTTGCCCACCAGGTCAGCGCCCACGTCGGCCGCCTTGGTGAAGATCCCACCCCCCACCCGGGCGAACAATGCGACCGATGAACCGCCCAAGCCGATTGCCGCCAGAATCTCGGCCCACTCCGGTATTCCGAAGACCTCGTTGAAGAGCAGATAGCCGGCCGCCACTCCGAGCAGACCGAAACCGGCAACGGTGAAACCCATCACGGCTCCCCCACGAAAGGCGACTTGGAGCGCGGCGGTGACGCCGCCACTTCGAGCGGCTTCAGCGGTCCTGGTATTGGCGGCGGTGGCTATCCGCATCCCGACGAAGCCGGCGGCGGCCGAGAGGAGCGCCCCGAAAAGGTAGGCGGCAGACCCCCAGGGAGCCCCCCACGGCGTGAGCACCGCGATCATCACCGCCAGCAGGACGACGAACCCGGCCATCCAGGTGTACTCGCGCCTGAGAAAGGTGTCGGCGCCGAGCCGGATGGCGTTGGCGATCCCGACCATCGTTTCGTTTCCCGGTGGCGCTGCGAGGACCTGGCGGGCGTGGAGCGCAGCGACCCCCAGCGCCAGCGCCGCTGCGATCAAAGCCGAGTAGAGGATCAGGTCTGTCACAGAGAGGCTTCCCCGGGGGCTCGTGGCCGCCGGAGTGTAAGGAATCTCCCTCGATCGGACCGATCGAGCCGCCGGGCGAAGCTTGACCTCTTCTCCGCTGACGGTTTACGGTGTCTGTCGATGCCTCTTGACAAAAGCCGTTCATCGCGTCCTTTTCGAGGTTGGCGCGTCGCTGCCGCCATCTCGCTGATGGCGACGCTTGCCGCCTCGTGCGCCGGCGCCGGCGCGGCGACAACCGTTGCCGCGGCGCCGTCAACCACCGTCACAACCACGACGCTCCCACCGACTACCACCACCACTCTTCCCCCGACCACGACCACGGTCCCGCCGACGACCACCACGACCGTCGCCGCTGAGAACTTCTTCGTCAGGGTGAAAAAGGGTCCCGGCTCGCTCCGCCGCGCCATTCGCAACCTCTACAGGTTCGCCAATCGGGAGGGCGCCCCGCCTCCCTCGATGCCAGCCGAACTGCGCCGCGTGGTCCAGAAAGGCCCGAAGCAGGACCGACTCAATGTTGCGCCGAAGTTGACCATCCGCAGGCTCCCCGACGCCCGGGTGGCCGTGGCCACGACCAAGAAGGACACGGTCCTCGCCGTCTCGAACGGTGAGGGTCGTTGGCGGATCGTTGGAGCCCACCTTGCATCTCTGAACCGCAAGCCATGGTTTGGCACGAAGAAACCTCGCCTGGTGATGGTCATTGGGTCGGATGCGCGACCTGGGCAGAACCCGCCCGACTTCCGCGCCGACAGCCTCCATGTGGTCGCGCTCCACCCCAAGAGCCACTCGGCGGCCATCGTCGGCATCCCCCGTGACTCCTATGTCACCAGCGCCTCGGGGAGCACCGGCAAGATCACCGAGTTCATGTCCAATACGGGGCCGGGCATCATCGTCGACACCGTCGAGCAGATGGGCGGGATCGATCTCGAGGGCCACGTGCTCACCGGATTCGCCGGCTTCATCTCGATGGTGGACGAGATCGGCGGATTCATGTTCGACGTACCGACTCCCATGTCGGACGCCGGATCGCAGGCCTACTTCGACGCAGGCGCCCAGAAGTTCGACGGGACTGACGCTCTCGCCTTCGCCCGCACCAGGAAGACGCTCCTTCGGGGCGACCTCGACCGGTCGTTCAATCAGGGCCTGCTCATCATGACGGGAATGCTGCGGGCCCAGCGTCTCGGGTGGCACGGGATTCCCGAGATGGTCGAGGCATTCGGGAAGTACGGGAGTTCCGACCTGAGCGCCGAAGAACTCATGACCTTCGCCGCCGCCGTCCTCAGGACCAACCCGCGCAAGGTCACCAACTTGGTGCTGCCCGGTTCGACAGGGTGGGCGGGGAGCGCCAGCGTCGTTTTTCTTGGCGACGACTCCTACGACATCCTCTCGGACCTCGAGGATGGGCGCCTGAAGAAGTCCTGACGCGAGAAGGGCGGCCTCTCGGCCGCCCCGCTCGGATTGGTTTCGGTTGCCTGTCAGCCGCCGGCCGTAGTAACCACCGCCACCGTGGTTGCGGTGCCGTCATCGGCCACGGTGTCATCGGTTGTGCCGCCGTCACACGCGGCAAAGATCACTCCGGCTGCTAGCAGCGACATCACGGTCGCGGCGGTCTTGGTACGCCTCATTTGGGCCTCCTTGTGGTCGGGTCCAAGTTTTCCCCTGAGGGGAACTTGCTCCCCTACCCCCCCATTGGCAGGGCCAAACCCTAGCCGAGATGGCCCTGCGCCCCGGCAAGCTCTGCTTTTGGCGTCACTGAACGCGGTCATGAAACGCGGGGTGACGCCAAAACGGGACGATGGGTCATCATCAGGGGTACATGGACAGACCCTCGGAGCAGATCGCGCTCGAAGACCTGATCGAGCGATGGCAGGCCGGCGGCGAAGGCGAACTGGTACACCTCGAGCGGTTCGCCGAGCGGGATCCGATCACCGCGCTCCCCGACCCTCCGTTGCCGGGTGCCCTGGAGGAACGGCTCAAAGAGCGGGGTATCGAGCGCCTCTACCGACACCAGGTCGCCGGGATCCGCCGGATCCGAGAAGGAAGGCACACCGTCCTCGTCTCGGGTACTTCTTCGGGAAAGACACTCACCTACCAGGTGCCGATCGTCGAACGGGCGTTGGAGGATCCCCGCACAACCGCACTGCTGCTCTATCCCACCAAGGCGCTGGCGCAGGACCAACTCGGTTCGCTGCAGCGCTACAGGCTCCCCGGTGTGACCGCGGCAACGTACGACGGCGACACCCCAGACGAGCAGCGGCGGTGGGTGCGCCGGCACGCAACCGCGGTGCTGACCAACCCCGACATGCTCCACGTGGGGATCCTCCCCCACCATCAGCGGTGGGCCGACTTTCTGGTGCGGCTCCAGTTCGTGGTGGTGGACGAGATGCACACGCTGCGCGGTGTCTTCGGGAGTCACGTGGCGCATCTCCTGCGCCGTCTCCGACGAATAGCCGCTCACTACGGATCGCGCCCCACCTTCGTGTTCACTTCGGCCACCATCGGCAACCCGGGCGAGCTTGCCGCCCGGCTCAGCGGTCTCGATGTCGAGGTGGTGGAAGGAGACGACTCGCCACGCGGTGAGAAGTTGGTGGCACTTTGGAACCCCCCGATGCTCGACACCGACACCGGACGCCGCCGCAGCGCTCTCACCGACGCCACCAGCCTGTTCGTCGATCTGGTGCGTGAGGGCCACCACACAATCGTGTTCGCCCGCAGCCGCAAGGCGACCGAGTTGGTGTACCGGTGGTCTACGGAGCGGCTTGGCGAACTGGCCAACAGGGTGGCGCCTTACCGGGCGGGTTATCTTCCGGCCGACCGTCGCGCCGTGGAACAGAGGCTGTTTTCGGGGGATCTGCTCGGGGTGACCGCGACCAACGCACTCGAGTTGGGGATAGATGTCGGCTCACTCGATGCGGCGATCGTCACCACCTTCCCAGGGACGATCGCCGCCTTCTGGCAGCAATCGGGACGAGCCGGTCGGATGAGGCAGAAGTCGCTGGCGCTGCTCGTCGGGGGCGAGGACGCCCTCGATCAGTGGTTCATGTCGAATCCGGGCGAGCTCTTCGCTCGCCCGCACGAGGCTGCGGTGGTCAACCCGTCGAACCCCATGATCACCGAGGCTCACGCCGGATGTGCCGCGTACGAGCTGCCCTTGGGCCTGGAGGACCGTGAGATTCTGGGCGAGCAGACCGAGGAAGCGGCGAACCGTCTCGTCCAGGCGGGTCACCTCCGGCTGCGCGAGGGCAGGCTGGTGTGGAGCCGGCGCCAATCACCCGCGCCCATGGTGGACATCCGCTCCAGCGGCGGGCCGACATACACGATCTGGAACTCGGCGAGCGGACGGGCCATCGGGACGATCGAGGAGAGCCGGGCCTTCCGCGATGCACATCCCGGTGCTGTCTACCTCCATCAGGGGGAGACCCACCTGGTGGAGGAACTCGACCTGGCCCTGAAGCAGGTTGTGGTCAGACCGGGCACCGTGGACTACTACACGCAACCGGGCGAGGAGAAGATGCTCGAGATAGTCGACGAGCAGGCTGCCACCTGGTCGGGAGCGCTCCCGCATCGTCTCGGTCGGGTGAGGGTGGAGAGCCACATCGTCGGCTACCAGCGAAAGCGCATCGGCAGTGGTGAGGTCCTCGACCGGGTCCCTCTCGACCTGCCACCCGCGGTATTCGAGACACAGGCGGTGTGGTGGGTGGTGCCACTCGAAGTCCTCCGCCAGGCGGCGGTGAGCGCCACCGAAGCACCCGGCACACTCCACGCCGCCGAGCACGCCGCCATCGCCATGCTCC
Organism: uncultured Actinomycetes bacterium; assembly: GCA_963824995.1. Taxonomy (GTDB): domain Bacteria; phylum Actinomycetota; class Acidimicrobiia; order Spongiisociales; family DATADW01; genus DATADW01. Next base: position 109,274 of record CAWGRK010000003.1, read on the forward strand.
CCCTGTTCGCCATATGCGACCGTTGGGACGTGGGCGGGCTCTCCACCACGTGGCACCCGGCAACCGGTGCACCGATGATCTTCATATACGAGGCGTACCCGGGCGGGGCGGGGGTGTCACCCATCGCCTTCGCCGCGGGCGAGCAGACACCTCGGCGCCACCCTGGAGGCAATACGGGCATGTCCCTGCTCGTCGGGGTGTCCGTCCTGCATCCAGTCCCCGAAGTGCGGTAACTACAACGAGCCGCTCTCCAAGTCTGGTGCCATCGACTTCCTCGACACGGCCCTCACCTCCGGATCGGGGCCAGCGAGGCGCTGAGGACGCCGACCAGGGCGGCAGGCGCTACCTCGATCTGGAGCCCTCGCCTCCCACCGCTGACGAAGACCGTCTCTTGATCCGCCGCCGTCGAGTCGAGCACCACCGGGAGGCTGCGTCGTTGGCCGAACGGGCTGATCCCACCCACGACATAACCGGTGAGACGCTCCGCATCGGCGGGTTCGGCCATTTCGGCGCGCTTCCCACCGGTGGCGTGGGCAAGCGCCTTCAGGTCGAGTTGGCCGTTCACCGGGACGATGGCCACCGCCGGTGATCCGTCGACCATTGCCAACAGGGTCTTGAACACCCGGCCAGGGTGGGCACCGATGCGGGCGGCGACCATCTCGCCGTAGGTGGAGGCGGCTGTGCCTGGATCGGACTCGAGCGTGTATGGGTGGATCCGGTATTCGACGCCGGCCGCATCGAGCGCCCGTGTCGCCGCAGTGACGTTGGCTGCCACGGCGGGCGAGGATAGGTGACCGGCAGCAGCCTGACCGGGTCGAATTCGGCCCGGAAAACGTCCGGACCGTGTGGGTGCCGAACATCTCGATGGTCACCGCCACCTCCACCTCGACGATCCTCGAAGACCAACTTGGGTCGGTGGGACATCTGCATCTGACCAGGGTGGCGCCGTTGTCGATTGCGAACCTCTGCGCCTCCTCGGCCGGTGAGCCGTCGTCCCAAAGGGGCGGAAGGTGACAGGGGCAGCGGCCAGAGCGGCAGCGTCGGCGGCGGCGACCGCCCGGCCGCCGCCCGGCCGACACCACCCCGCCCGCCGCAGCCGCAGTGGCGAAAAGTACGAGCAGTCCGGCGATGACGGCGGCGATGATCGAGCGCCGCGCCACCCTCGGGATTCACCGCTCCGCCCTTATCGCCGCCCGAGAGCGAAGCTCCACCGGGTAGCCACCCAGCACCGGCCGTAAGAGTTGGTATGTCGAGGAGACCACCACCTCGGCGGTGGACCCGACCTCGGCGGGCCGGCGCACGGCGACCCTGGTCCGGGCGGCGAGTGGGGGCGAGAGGGCCGCTCTCGCCGCCGATGCTGCCTGGCTGGGGTCGGGCATGGTCGCCGCCACCCGGGCGCCCTCGCGTGCCGCTCCCGTCAGCTCTATCTGGGTTCTGACCAGAGACACCACCTGGATGGAGCCGATGAGGACGAGCATCACCACTGGGAGTACCAGAGCGAACTCGACCGTTGCCGAGCCCACGTCACGACCCCGGTGCTGATGCCGGCCCGTCATCCCACGTAACCGATGACCTGACGGGCGACGGCATTGAACAACTGGCGGAAGGCACCGGTGCCCCCGACCCACGTGATCAACGCCAGCGCAATACCAGCGGCGGCGATGATTACGAGTACGTACTCGACTGTGCTCGCACCCCGCTCGTCGCCGAACAGTCGCAAGAGCCAGCGCCTTATGCGGTCCATCTCCATCTCCTTCCTCCCGGCACCAGCCGGGAGCCGGCAGCCGGCCGGCGACGGGGGAAGTGCGATCTTCAGGGGCCGGGTAGCACCGGGCCGAGGAGCCCGTTGATCGCACCGATCACCGCCGGCCCAGCGGCGATGAGCACGAATCCGGGGAGGATCAACAGGGCGAGCGGCACGACGAGCCAAACCGAGAGTGTCCGTGCCTCTTGGACAGCTCTGGCCCGCGCCATCGCCCTCGCTGATCGACGTGGGCGGTCAGCGCCGGGATGAGTGCCGGCCCGGTGATCTGCGCCCGGGCCAGCGTCGCAGCCAAAGGCGCAGGTCGCCCTCGACGTCGGCGAGAGCTGCAGCCAGCCCGTCTCGGCGCGCTTCACGGAGGATCTGTTCGACGGCGGCGCCGACGTCCCCGCCCACTTCGACCCGGCCCGCCGCAGCGCCGCCGTGGCGGGCAGCCCCGCGGTGAGACCGACCAACATGGTGGATGCCAGGCGATCCGGATCGGTGCGACGCTGGCGCCTCATTCGTGCCGCAGCGATCCGTCGGCGCCAGATTCCAATTCCCCACACGGCCAGCGGCGACTGCGGTGCCGGCAATCGGGTCGATGAGAGCGATCGCCACCACGCTCGCCCACAGTTGCCAAGCCCCAACAACAGGGCGTATCGACAGGGCCGGCCATACCCCCGACGATCAGAGCCGTAGCGGGCCTCATCGCGGGCCCTTCCGATACAGCCCGACCACCCATGCCGATCCGGTCGCCAGCAGGCCGACGCCGAGCGCAACCATCACCATCCCCACCACGCCGCCCGCCAGCAGGTCCCCCAGGCGCCCGGTGAACGCGGTCACTCCGAGCACCGCAACGGGAATTCCGGCCACGATCGCCGCCGAGAGGCGCGCCTGGCGGCTGCCGCCGTCCTCTCCTCGGCGAGCTCTAGCTTCCTCACGGGCCATCGCCGCCAGTGAGTCGAACACGGCAGCGGTCCGGTCCACCTGTCGATGACGCAATCCGCACCGCCTCCGCCGCCGCTCCGCCGTGCGAGGGGAGGGCGCGCGCGGTTCGCCTTTGCCACTTCTTCGATCGGCCGACCCACGCTGGCCAGCCGGCAGGTTGCATGCAGTTCGAGGTCGGGTGTGCGGGCCGCAGCCGCCTCGAGGGACGCCCGCAGACCGTGGCCGGGGCGTCGCTCTGCGGCCAAGGCGGCAAGGTAGAGGAAGCTTCTGGATCTCTGCCGAGCCGTCGGCGCCCACCGGCCAGCCGAGACCATGTTGCCCACGCGGCGATGACAACCAGTGCCGGCAGGGGTGCTGCCAGCGCCAGCACCGCCAACAGGACGCCGCCCAGCGGTGCCGGCGAGAGCAGCAGCGCCACTGCTGCCACGACGATCAACATCTCCACCGCTCTGCACAACCGTCTGGCCCGACCTCGGCGATCGATTGGATACCTCGGGAGCCGCGGCGCCGGGCTACCTGAACCACGAGATCGATCCCACCGAGTAGCTGCCTGCGGATGGCTTGCTCACCCGCTCGCCTGCCACCCGAGAGCGCCAGTGTCTCGAGGCGCCACAGCGCCTCCTCGGGCGAGTTGGCGTGGACGGTTGACATGGACCCGTCATGACCGGTGTTGAGGGCGGACACCAGATCCAGTGCTTCGGCCCCTCGCACCTCGCCGACGATGATCCGATCGGGTCGGAGCCGGAGGGCGGTCCGCACCAGATCCTGCATGGTCACCGCTCCCGCACCCTCGGCGTTGGCCGGTCGCGCCTCCAGTCGGACGACGTGACCGGCAAGCCGCAACTCGGCGGTGTCCTCCACCGCCACCACCCCGCTCGCCGGCGGGGATCTCGGTGGAGAGGACGTTGAGAAGGGTCGTCTTCCCACTGCCGGTGCCACCGCTCACCACCAGGTTGCGACGGTCGGCCACCGCCTCGGCGTCGCGGTGCGTACTGATCAGCCGACACGCGCTCAGTTCGCCCACTCGTTGTTCGAATTGGGTGCCGTCAGGCAATCGTGAACTGCGCAGCGGCGCCCCGGTAGCCGCACGTTAGTGTGCTTGGGTCGGCCTCAGTGAACAAGCCGATAGAAAAGTTGAGCACATTCATGACTGCAGCAACAGAAGCCTCGGCGCTCGAATCGCGGGTCGGCCACTACTACCAGATGGACGGCACCTATCTGGTCGGCCGCGAAAAAGTACGCGAGTACGCCCGTGCAGTGCAGGATTACCACCCCGCGCACTGGGATGTCGCCGCCGCGGCGGAGCTGGGATATCCGGGCCTGGTGGCACCGCTGACGTTCACCTCGACCCCCGGCATGGCCTGCAATCGCCGCATGTTCGAACAGGTAGTCGTCGGTTACGACACCTATATGCAGACCGAGGAAGTCTTCGAGCAGCACCGCCCGATCGTCGATGGCGACGAACTGCACGTCGATGTCGAACTGACCTCGGTGCGCCGGATCGCCGGCCGCGACCTGATCACCGTGACCAACACCTTCACCGACGCGGCAGGCGAACGGGTGCACACCCTGCACACCACCGTCGTCGGCGTTACCGCCGAGGACCTGAATCCGGAGATCAAGACCGCCGTGCACGGCAAGATGATGCACGACGTCGACATCTTCGGAATCGGCGAAGAGGAGTACCACAAGACGGTGCGCCCGGAGGGTGAGGTCCGGATCGCCGAGGACGGCACCACCCGCACGCCGGGAACGCCGTCCTTCGAAGACGTGAAGGTCGGCGACGAGCTGCCGGTGCACCACACCCGACTGTCGCGCGGCGATCTGGTGAACTACGCCGGTGTGGCCGGCGACGCGAACCCCATTCACTGGGACGAGGACATCGCCAAGACTGGCCGGGCTGCCCGATGTGATCGCCCACGGGATGCTCACCATGGGTCTGGGTGCCGGTTTCGCCTCCGCGTGGACGGGCGATCCCGGCGCGGTGACCCGCTACGCGGTGCGGCTGTCCGCGCCGGCGATCGTGCCGGCCAACGAGGGCGCAGACATCGAATTCAGCGGTCGGATCAAGTCATTGGACCCGGAGACCCGTAGCGGCGTCGTCGTGGTCGCCGCGAAGTCGGCGGGCAAGAAGATCTTCGGCCTGGCGACGCTGAACGTCCGCTTCCGCTGACCCGAGACGTGTTCCCCGGCGCGGGACGTTACTCCGACGGTCGCTCAGCCGTGCCGGGCTGCTTCCTGCGCGAGTTGCACGCGGGAGGAGAGTCCGAGTTTGGAGTAGACGTGGGTGAGGTGGGTTTGCACGGTGCGCGGTGAGACGAATAGCCGTGTGGCGATGTCGTTGTTGGCGAGCCCTTCGCTGACCAGTCGGACGACGTCGCGCTCGGTGGGGGTGAGCGAGGCCCAGCCGCTGGTGGGGCGTTTGCGTTTCGCCGCGACGGCGCTGTGCGTAGGCGATCGCTTCGTCGGTGGACAGCGCGGCGCCCTCGGCCCACGCGGATTCAAAGTCCTTCTCGCCCAGCGCATCACGAAGCGCCGCCGATCGGGAATTCAAAGAATGGCGTCGAAGATCTTGAACCGGACGAGGCCACCGCGCTGCCGAATGGATGTCTGCGGCGCCGAACAGCCGCGCCGCTTCAGGGTGACTGCCGGCGCCGACGGCGAGTGCGGCGAGGCACTCGAGAGTGTCCGGAGTGGCGCCGTATGCCCCGGTGCTGGCGGCGGTCGCGAGTGCGTCGTGCGCGTCGCGGTCGGCCTGTTCGGGCTCACCCTGCGCGATCCGCGACGCCGGCGCGCGTCGTCAGCGCCAGCGACAGGTGAAAGCCGCTCGTTGCCGCGACCGCGTCGTCGGCGAGTCGCCGGGCCGCGGTCAGATCCCCGCGCGCCAGCGCGGCCTGGGCCGCGTAGGCAATCCAGATCGCCGCCTGCTTGGGTTGGAGACTGAGATGGGGCAAGCCCGCCGCGATCGCATCGTCGGCCGCGGCGACGTCGCCCGCGGCGAGGGTCGCAACAGTCAACCCGGCGTAGGCGAGGCCTGGGAAGAACCCACCGAGCTCCGTCGCGACCTCGACGGCCGCGTTGGCTGTCTCCCGCGCGGCACCCGGGTCCCCGTGGTACGCCAGCATGAAGGCCTGCATGAATAGGGCGCAGCACTGCCAGATCGGTCGTGCGCCGCGTCGGTCCTCGGCAATCACCTCACGCAACTGCGCGACGGCTCCAACCAAATCACCCGTCATCCCCTGTGCCACCCCGAGACTCCAGCGGCACCCATGCGAGGCAGAACCGGTCACCGATGGCGTCGGCGAGGTCGCGTCCTTCTTCGGCGGCCGCGCGTATCGCGATCGGATCACCCACCATGACCGATCCGAACGCCTGCCACGACAGAATATTGGCTCGAGCCTCCATCCGTCGCCTATCGAGCGGGCCAGGCCGATCGCTTCGGCGAAGTATGGCCGGGCCACCTCGGGGTCGTAGACCGCAATGCCACCGCAGGCGGTCAGCGCCCGGAGCAACAGGGCGGGGTCGTCGACTTCCCGCGCGATCGCCAGGGCTTCGAGGGCTTGCTCCATGCTGTCGGTGGCACCCACAATACGCGTTGAGCGTGGCCGTTGTCGGCGAGCACCGCGCGCGCACCGCCGGCGCCACTTCGCCGGCTGTCCATCTTGGTCGGTGAGGGCGGCGTCGAACCAGGTCAGCCCCTCCCGGATCCGGCCCCGTGCGAGCCACAGTCGGCTGCAGCGACGACGCCAGCTGCGACGCGAGCGCGATCTCGGAGTTCTCGCGGCTCCACGCGAACGCGGCCCGCAGGTTGTCGATCTCGGTGTCGGCCTGCTCGAGACGCTGCTCATGACCGGTGAGGTGCCGGGGTGTCGAGCAGGGCCGCCATCGCCGTGTAGTGATCGCGGTGACGGGCACGCACGGCGTCGGCCTGGCCGGACTCGCCGAGCTTCTCCAGCGCGTACTGGCGCACCGTCTCCAGCAGCCGGTATCGCGTTGCGGCCACTTGCGCTTTCGGCCACGACCAGGGACTTGTCGACCAGCAGCGTGAGCAGGTCGAGGACCTGGAAGCGCTCCACGTCGCCGCCGCCGGCGACCGCCTCGGCGGCGTCGAGGTCGAACCCGCCCATGAACACCGCCAGCCGGGCGAACAAGATGCGCTCGGGCTCGGTCAGCAGCGCGTGCGACCAATCCACCGAGGCCCGCAACGTCTGCTGGCGGCGCACCGCGGTGCGTGCACCGCCGGTCAGCAGCCGGAAGCGGTCATGCAGGCTGTCGCGGATCTCGGTCAGCGACATGACGCGCACCCGCGCCGCCGCCAGCTCGATCGCCAGCGGCACGCCGTCGAGGCGACGGCAGATCTCCGCCGCGATGGCGGCGTTGTCGTCGGTGAGGCGGAAATCGGGGCGGACCCGTCGCGCGCGGTCGGTGAACAACTCGATCGCCTCGTCGGCCAGCGACAGCGACGGCACCCGCCAACTCACCTCGCCGGCCACCCCGATCGGCTCACGACTCGTCGCCACAACCGTCACCGCAGGGCAGCCGCCCTGCAGGGCGACGACCAGCGCCGCGCACGCGTCCAGCAGATGCTCACAGTTGTCCAGCACCAGCAGCATCCGACGGTCGCCGACAAACCGCAGCAGCGTGTCCATCGTGGAGCGGCCCGGCTGGTCGGGCAGGCCCAGCGCGCGGATCACCGCGACCGGCACCAGATCGGGATCGGTGATCGGCGCCAGATCGACGTACCACACCCCGCCGCCGAATCCACCCGCGATCGTCGGCCGCCACCTGCACCGCCAGGCGCGTCTTACCGACACCGCCCGCCCCGGTGAGCGTCACGAGCCGGTTGTCGGCCAGGATCTGCCGCACGTCGTTCATTTCGGCTTCGCGGCCAACGAAACTCGTGAACTGCACCGGAAGATGCTGGGCGACAACGGTTTCGCGCGTGCGCAGCGGCGGGAACTCGTTACGAAGGTCGGGATGGCACAGCTGCACCACCCGTTCCGGGCGCGGGAGATCCCGCAGCTGATGCGAACCGAGGTCGGTCAGCCAGGCGTCGGCCGGCAGCCGGTCGAGAACCAGATCTTCGGTGGTGCCCGACAGCACGGTCTGCCCGCCGTGGGCCAGATCGCGCAGCCGTGCGGTCCGGTTGACGGTCGGTGCCGATGTAGTTGCCCTCGTCACGCAGCTGCACCTCCCCGGTATGCACGCCGATGCGCAGCCGGATCGGGGCCAGCGGTGCCCGCTGCAACTCCAGCGCACACGCCACCGCGTCGCTGGCACGCGCGAACGCGACCACGAAGCTATCGCCTTCGCCCTGTTCGACCGGCCGCACACCGTGATGGGCGGCGATGACGTCGCACACCGTTCGATCGAGCCGCGCGATGGCGGCCGTCATCTCCTCCGGTTGGGTCTGCCACAGCCGCGTCGAGCCCTCGACGTCGGCCAGCAGCAACGTCACCGTTCCGGTCGGAAGCTCGCTCACACCCAGGTCGCTCCAGTTCAAAGGCGTGTCCGCCTGGCTCGGTTCGCTCATGCTAGCCAGCATGCGGCGACCACGTGCCGCAGAACATCAGCGGAACCGCGTAGATTTGCCGCCCCGCCGTGCGGATCTACGACATCGTCACCGCGCGGATTTACGCGCCCGGACCGATGATCTCGCGCCGCCGACATCGGATCGTCGACTCATACCAACCCGAGGAGACCGCATGACGATCCAGACCACCGACCACCGCGTACGTGGCACTCGACCGGGAAGCCGCCCAGGCGGCGATCAGCGCGGCGGCTCGGCGGTTCACCGCGCTGCTGCGGGAGACCGATGACATCGGGCGCCAGGCGGCGGGCACCGACTGGACGGTCGCCGAGACCGCGGCCCATGTGTCCGTCGTGTTCACCGGGTTCAGCGCGGCGATCGCCGGGGAGGCGCAGGTGCTGACCCCGGAGCAGTACCTGGATGCGGACTTCCCGACCCGGCTGGCGGCCTCCAACGCCGCCACCATCGCCATGGTCGACCACACCGACGCGGGACGTCTCGCGGAGCTGATCACCGTTGGGGCACAACGGTTCCTGGAACTCGTCGCGGCGGCCGATCCGCGGATGGAATGCGAGACGCCGTGGTACGGCCCGGGCCGGACCCGCACCGTGGACTGCCTCACCGCCCTGGCGCTTGGGGAGCTGACCGTGCACGGGTACGACATCGCGACCGGGACGGGCCGGTCGTGGCCGATCTCCGCCGAGCACGCGAAGCTCATCGTGGGCACGGTGTGCCCGGAGATGTCGCCGCTGGTGGTGCGGCCCGAGGCGGCCGCGGCGCGCCGGTGACATACGAGGTCCGGCTGCGCGGCAACGGCCCGCGCTACGTCATCCGGGTCGCGGACGGCACGGCGGAGGTGCGGGCGGCCGGCGGGCCGGTGGATTGTGTGATCTCCGCGGACCCGGTGACGTACCTGCTGGTCATCTACGGGCGGATGCCGCTCGGCCGGGCGCTGCTGCGCGGCGGGATGCTGGCGTCGGGCCGCCGTCCGTGGCTCGGGCTGCGCTTCAAGAGCCTGTTCTTCAATCCGTGACGCCGGCCGCGTCACACCCAGATCGCGGCCGCTTCCACCGGGTTCACCCGCATCCCGTGACGGCTGAGGTCATTCCAGATCAGGGTCCGCAGTTCCTCGGTCTTGACCGTCCAACCGTTGACTTGGTATGTCTGGCCCGCACCCACTACGACATCGCCGGCCTCGGAACCCGGCACGGTCCCCTTCACGAAGTACATTTCGCCGGACCCTTCCACCACAGCGACATTGAGCGGCGCGGGCGACATTCCGAACGGACCCCCGTCCGCCCGTCCGCAGACCGCTGCGGGCCACCCGCGGCCTTCGAAGTCGGCGCTGAGCAGGCAGCGAATCTGGCCGTTCTGGAGTCGGATGGTCTGGTCACCGTCGGCGGCGGCCGCCGGCGGAGCGAACAGACATGCGCCGACGACGAGTGCGGCCGAAGCTGCGTTCAATACACGATTCACGCTGTCTCCACCCGGAGTGAGAGCATTACAGATCAGTGATGCTCTCACGAATGCGAGTGGCGCACGGGAATATCGGCGGTCAGCTTGCTGCGACGTCCATGCAACTTCGGCACCCAAGTGGTAGCCGAGGCGCATTTGGTCCAGTAGTCACCGGCAACTGGGCGAGACCCAATTCTCACGCCGTGATTCGCATCTCGATGCCCGGGTGCGAACTGAGCGTGACAGTTACCGTGCCGCTACCCGTGTGGAACGTTGTGTTGGCGTAGCCGATGAAACCGTAGTGCCCGTCGATCGTCGATACCGCGGTGATGTCGCCGCTTCCGGAGGCTCCGGTGTCGAGATTCTTCCAGGCGGCGGTCACGGTAAGTGCACAGGACCCGTCGTAGATGCCTGCGTCGTAGCGGATGGCGACGCGGACACCGCCCTCGACAACACGGTCATCGATCTGCACCGGAGTCACCTGGGCTTCGGCGCTGACGCTACCGCCACAAGTCGGGGAGGCCACCACCGGAACTGCTCCGAGTTGCGCGTAGTCCTCGGCGTGCGCCGTCGCCATCCACAGCCAGGGTGCAGTCAGCGCAGCGGCGAGCGCGCCTGCAGCGCGGATCGGAGTCATGCCATTGTTATCGTCGGCCGCCGTGGCTGTGTTAGCGCCGCAACGGGCGGTCGCGCGGCTTTACCGAACGCGGCTCCAGTTCAATGCCAGACCGACAGATACCGTCGCTCATCCCTGCATCCAGCCGCCGTACGCGGTCCCGACGAACCTTCTCCCGATCTTCATTACCTATCGGGCGGCCGGGGCTGCCCACCGCGATCAGGTAAGCCGGGACTGCAGCAGGGGCAACCCAGGGCCGGCGAGTCGGTCGAACGCTACAGTGCGTCCGCAGATCGCCAGCATCACCGCCACGCCTGAACCACTGATCGTTTGGCCGTCACCCCACGTTCGCCCGGTGTCCTCGTCGTGGAGCGCGATGCCGCGCAGGCGTCGGTGTGGGAAGAAGCCGAGTTGCGTTGGACTGGTGAGGAAATCGAGTACCCGGGCGACGAGGTCAGGATCGGTCCGGTGCGGAAATCCCAACGGTATGCGCATATCTGCACCGTGGACCAACACGTCGGTGAGGCCCGATAGCGGGCCGGTCACCGGCGGACTGAGCCTATGATCAGCTCGACGACGTAAAGTCTCGGCGATCTCGCCGGCTGATGCTTGCGCGCGGCGACGGGCCAGCGCGTCGATTCCCCGATCGATGCTGCCGTGACGGACACCGCTGGCCATGAACCCCCAGAATCCGTCGGCGAAATCGCTGACCAAATGCGCAGCGACGGTTTTGACATCCCAACCGGCACATAAACTTTCCGTGGCCAACTGGTCGGGGCTGAGAGTGTCTATCAAGGTGGCGATCGACCGCCGCTCGTTCGCCACGGCCGCGAATACCCGCTCACGTTCCGTTCGGCTCAGCCACACAGCGACAGGGTAACGGGACCGATGTCGGTCCGACTGCGCAACCTTGGCCGTTCTCTCTCACCGAACCCCAGCGCAGACTTGCGCGGGGCGCGATCGGCCGTGGCGGATCCGCTTGCGCATCTGGTGAAACAGCTTCTTCCCACTCTCACTATATGGCGGAGGTGGGGGCTTGCGGCAAGCCCCCGATCGTCGTGCAGAATCGGCCGGCCACTGCCACGGATGGAGGTTTTCGATGACGGACACGACGGATACGCCGGAACATTTTGTCGTCCATGAGTCGCGGGCGTACCTGCACGGCACGAAGGCCGACCTCGCGGTGGGGGATGTGCTGGTGCCTGGCAGGCCGTCCAATTACGAACCCGGGCGCATATCCAATCACGTCTACATGACCAAAGTGCTGGCCGGTGCGGTGCTGGCTGCCGAGCTGGCCCTCGGGCAGGGTCGTGGGCATGTGTACATCGTTGAGCCACAGGGCTCCGTCGAGGACGATCCGAACGTGACGGACAAGAAGTTTCCGGGGAATCCGACGCACTCGTACCGCAGCCGCGAACCGGTGAGGATCGTCGGGGAGATCACCGATTGGGCGGGGCATTCGCCCGAGTATCTCCAGGCTTTCCGCGAGGGGTTGGAAGACCTGAGGCGCAAAGGGTTAGCCGTTATTTATGACTGACAGGCCCCGATTCTTCGACGGCACGTCCACGCAACTCACGTCCGATTGCAGACCGAGGCCTTCGGCCTCACCCCGATACCGTCTGGTTGAGACGATTAGGGTGGGGTAACCGGTGGGCGCAGCGTTGACCGGCTCGCCTGGTTCAGGATCTGTTGTGGAGGAGACTTATGCGTCGGCGGCGGCTAGCGAATCGGGCGATGACGGCGATGGCGATCGGCTGTGTGGCGCTGTTGGTCAACGGTTGTGAGGCTCAGGTCTGGGGTACGCCGCCGGCCGCTGAGAACACGCCGCAGGCACCGGTCCTCGCCCCGCAGGCCCCGCTGCCTGCGCTACCCGAAGCCCCACCCGCCCAGCCGGCAGCGCCACTGGACGGACTCGCCGGACTCGACGCCCGCCTCCGTCAAGCCACCGCCGCCGCAGCCGAGTCCGGAGCCGCCATCGAAACCGTTGTGCTGGACCGCAACACCGGCCAGACCTTCTCCAACGGCGCCACCAGACCCTTCCCGATCGCATCCGTGGTGAAACTGTTCATCGCCGACGACCTGCTGCTGCAGGAGTCGCAGGGCAACACGAAACTCTCCGCTGCCGACCGCTCGTCGCTCGATGTCATGCTGCGCTCCTCCGACGACAGCGCCGCCCAGACCTTCTGGGACCGCAGCGGCGGCAACGCCGTCATCGCCCGTATCAAGGCGCGGTACGGGTTGGCGGGCACAACAGCGCCCTACAACGGACACTGGGACGTCACACAGAGCACCGCCGGCGATCTCGTCCGCTACTACGACATGCTGCTGAACGGGAGCGGCGGGCTGCCACCCGAACAGGCCAACATCATCATCGGCAACCTCGCGCACTCCACACCGACGGGAATCGACGGGTACCCGCAGCGGTTCGGCATCCCCGACGGGCTCTATGCCGTACCGGTCGCGGTCAAGCAGGGCTGGTTCTGCTGCTGGAACGGCGGCAACCAGTTACACGTGTCCACCGGCACGATCGGACCCGAACACCGCTACGTGATGGCCATCAGCTCCCTGGACCCCACCAGCGCCACCGCTGCACGCGACAACATCACCCAGGCCGTCAAGACGATGTTCCCCGGCGGCAAGATCTGATATGGAAGCAGTTCTGTCAAGTGGACAGGGAAGAGCGGCGGTCGCGGTGTGTAGTCGAGGCCGCCGCTTTTCGTTGACCGGATGAGGTGTCCGTCGAGGAGTCCGTGAGCGGGCTGACCGCGGCGCCGATGTCAGGCAACAGGATTCCGACGCGATGCCGGCGATGGCGCCGACGACAACTTGGAACCAGAGCTGGCGAATCAGAGACCCGAACCGGGATCGGCTGGGGCGGTTAACTTCAGTGCCGCGGCGGTGTGCAGCGAGAACTGATGCCCGCCATGGGGAATGCAGCGCCATGAGGACCAACGTGTTGGCGCAGCATGCTTTGGAGGGGACGCTGACCCGGTCACTCCTCCTCGCTGAAGACGGCCTCGCGCTTATGTCGTACGGCCGGGAGGATCGCGATGACCAGCGCGACCACGGCGAGGGACAGCAACACAGCCGAGATCGGCCGCGTCACGAACACGCTCGGGTCGCCCCGGGAGATGATCATCGCCCGCCGCAGGTTCTCCTCCAGCAACGGGGCGAGGACGAAGCCGAACAGCAGCGGCACGGGCTCGCATCCCCAGCGGATGAGCCAGTAGCCGAGTACGCCGATGATCGCGACCACGTAGACGTCCCAGGGGTTCAGCCCGAGGGAGTAGCAGCCGATCGTGGCGAACGCGATGATCGCCGGGAACAGCACCTCGTAGGGCACCGAAATCATCCGCACCCAGATGCCGATGAGCGGGAGGTTGAGCAAGACCAGCAGCAGGTTGCCCACCCAGAACGACGCGATCAGGCCCCAGAACAGCTCCGGTTCGTCGTTGATGACATTGGGTCCGGGCGTGATCCCCTGGATGATGAACGCGCCGACGAGCAGCGCCATCACCGGGTGCGCCGGCAGGCCCAACGTGAGCAGCGGGATGAAGGAGGTCTGCGCCGCGGCGTTGTTCGCGGACTCGGGCGAGGCAACGCCCTCGATGGCACCCTGTCCGAACTTCTCGGGGTGCTTCGACACCCGCTTCTCCACGGAGTACGACGTGAACGCCGCCAGGACGTGCCCGCCGCCGGGCAGGACGCCGAGCGCGGAGCCTATCGCGGTGCCACGGAGCACCGGCATCCGGATCCTGCGGAAGTCGTCGCGGCTGAGCCACAGCCCCTCCACCTTCTTGGTCACCACGCTCTGGGTCTGCTGGCGCTCCAGGTTGCGGATGATCTCGGCCAGGCCGAACAGGCCGACCGCGATCGAGACGAAGTCGAGGCCCCCGTAGAGCTCGCGGGTGCCGAAGGTGAACCGGGGGACTCCGCTGGAGAAGAGGTCCTGGCCGACGGTGCCGAGCAGCAGCCCCAGCACGATCATGGCCAGCGCCTTCACCGTCGAGCCGCTGGCGAGCGCGATGGAGATGACCAGGCCGAGGACGACGAGAGAGAAGTAGTCGGCTGGGCCGAACTCGAGCGCCACGGAGGCCATCGGCGGAGCGAACAGCGCGACCAGGGCGGTCGCGACGGTCCCGGCGAAGAAGGAGCCCAGCGCCGCAGTGGCGAGCGCAGGTCCGGCTCTGCCCTGTCGCGCCATCTGGTGCCCGTCCAGCGCGGTGACCGCGGCCGAGGACTCGCCAGGCAGGTTGATCAGGATCGCGGTGGTCGAGCCGCCGTACTGCGCACCGTAGTAAATGCCGGCGAGCATGATCAGGGACGCGATCGGGTCGAAGCCGAAGGTGATCGGGAGCAGCAGCGCGACGGTCGCGGTCGGCCCGATGCCCGGGAGCACGCCCACCAAGGTGCCGAGCGTGACGCCGAGCAGACAGATCAGGATGTTGCTCGGCGCCAGCGCCGTCTCGAGCCCCAGGAGCAGTCCGGAGAGATCCACGACTCAGCCCCCCAGCCAGTCGCCGAACAGCGGCAGGCGCAGCTGCAGCAACCCGACGAAGATGCCGAGGCTGAGCACCGTCAGGCCGACCGAGATGGCCAGGGCCTTCAGCGGACCGGTGCGGTAACCTGCCAGCGCGGCGAGGAACGTCGTCACGAACAGCGTCGGCGCGAGCCCGAGCCCCTCGATGGTGGCGCCAAAAAAGACGATCCCGGCCACCAGCATGCCTCCGCGCACCCAGGGCACCGGTCCGCGCTCATCCTCTGCCTCGGGGACGTGCGGGTCACCGCCGCGGAAGGCCTGCACCGCGATGACCGCGCCCAGGACGGCGAGGATGCCGCCGAGCACGACCGGCACGTAGCCGGGGCCCATCTTCAGCGCCGACCCCATGTCATACCTGCTGCCCCCGAGGGCGAAGGCGAGGCCGAGCGCGATGAATGTGCCGCCGGCCAGCAGGTCAGGGATGGCGGGCCGGCGACCCGGCGTCCCCGACGACGCCGGGTGGTCGCTCATCCTCCCGTGACCCCGGCGGCCTCGATGATCGGTGTCCACAGCTCGATCTGCTCCTGGAGCTTGGCGGTGTGGGCGTCCGGGGTAGCCTGGTCCTCGGCCACCGGGCTGGTGCCGAGATCGGCCATCTTGTCGATGACGCTCTGGTCCGCCAGCGCCACCTGCAGAGCCTCGGTGAGCTTCTCGACGACCTCGTCGGGGGTGTCGGCCGGCACGTAGAGTCCGTGCCAAACGCCAACCCTGACGTCCGGAAGACCCGCTTCGGCCGTGGTCGGCAGGTCCGGAAGCGCCTCGACCCGCTCCGGGGTGGTCACCGCATAGCCCTTGATCTCACCGGACTGGATCTGCCCCACGGTGTTGGTCGTCTGGTCGCACATGAAGTCGACCTGGCCACCGACCAGATCGGTGATCGCGGGCCCAGTGCCGTCGTACGGGACCTCGGTCAGGTCGACGCCCATCGCCCGCTCGATCAGCAGCCCGCACAGCTGGGACGCCGCTCCGACCCCGGCGTTGGCGATGGTGACCGTGTCAGCGTTGCCCTTGACGTAGGCGACCAGCTCCTGCAACGTCCTCGGTTCGAAGTCCTTGCGGGCGACGATCGTCATCGGTGCGTCGGTGATCAGGCCGATCGTCTTGAAGTCCGCGAGCGGCTCGTAGGGCAGGTCGGGGTAGAGCGCGGGCGCGGTCGACATGCCGATGTGGTGGATGAGCACCTCGTAGCCGTCGGCCTCGGCGTCGGCGACTTGCCCGGCGGCGACAGTGCCACCGGCGCCCTCGACATTCTGGACCACGATCTGCTGGCCGAGCTTCTCGCTCATGGGTTCCGCGATCAGCCGGGTGACCGTGTCGGTCGGTCCACCGGCCGAGAAGGGCACCACGAGGGTGATCTCCTCCTCCGGGTACGCCGCGGGTTCGGATTCTCCCCCGCCGCAGGCGACCAGGGTGGCGAGGGCCAGGGCGACAACCCCGGCGACGGCCCAGCGTGGGGTGCGCAGGCGCGACCGCACGCTTCGATCTGATCTGGCGACAGAC
>CAWGRK010000004.1:0-106445 GCA_963824995.1 uncultured Actinomycetes bacterium
GCCGCAGTGAGTCCACGAGATGGGCTCGGGTACGCCGCCGCCTCCGACCAGCTGTCGCCGGCCGGGTCGTAGACGAACACGTCAGTGCTGCCACAGGCGTCCTGACACCTCCGATGATGTAGAGCTGACCGTCGAGCGCCACGGCGGTGCCCGCCGCATATGCGGTCGGCACATCGGCGCCCGTCGACCATGTCTCCGTTGCCGGGTCGTATATCTCCAGCGTGGGGACGGTGGCACCACCGGCGTCCCAGCCGCCGACCACGTAGAGCAAGCCGTCGACGAATGCCGCCGCCGGCTTCTCCCTGCTCGAAGCCCATCGATGCGATGGGGCTCCAAGAATCGGAGTTGGGGGTCGTACACGTTGGCGCTGCTCGTCGCCACTTCCACTGTCGAACCCACCCACCGAGTACACCAGGCCGTCGAAGGCATCGGCCGTGCTGTCCATGATGGCGGTCGGGTAGTCGGCAATGTCGGTCCAGGGGTGGTTCCTGGACAGACCGCTCCGGCGCAGCCACCGGAGCACGCGCCGCCTTGGGGTTGGCTGCTGCCGACAGAGGCGAGAAGGTGCCAGACACCCGGCTGACGGGTGCGCCCCGCTGGCCGAGGATCTCACGACCCCGGTCGCTTGCTGATCTCGAACTCGTAGACCGCTGCTCCAGAGTTGGTAACGGTCAGCCCCAGGTCGGTGGAGGAGCCGAGTGGCACCTCCGCCTCGAGCGAGTCGGGGTGACGTCGGCGCAGGTGCGTCGAGCCGCAGGGTGAAGTCCAGCGTCGTGGTCTCACCCGCGGTCACCGTCACCTCACCGGTTTGGGTGACATAGCCGTCGATGGTGACCGTGACCGGGTAGGTGCCCTCCTCGAGCCACCACTCGTACACGCCGTCACCATCGGTCTCCACCACGAAGTCACCGATCTGGACCGTTGCGCCCGCCAAGGGCGACCCCGGCTCGTCACAGCGCAACAACCCGAACACGGTGCCGGTCACCTTGCCCCAGTTGTCCGGTGGGGTGACATTCATCGTCACCGGAACCGGCGGGACGGTCTGGGGGTGTCCTCGCTGATCCGGAGCTCGGCGCTGGTAGGCACCCGGTTGGTCGACCTCGGGTACCGAGGCGTCCAGTGTGACCGTCACGTCGACGCTCTCTTCGGGCTCCAGAGTGCCCTCGACACCGGGTCCTCAGACAGCCACGGGACGTCGACGCCGCCACCGCAGGCCTCACCGGTCTCGCGGTACAAGTTGTCGTCATGCCAGGTGAAGTTCGGAACCCGCCCACGCTCCAGATCTCACCGCCGGAGATGGCGTTGGTGCAGAACCCTGCCTGGTTGGCGCTGCGCGCCTCTGGCAGCGGGTCAGCCAGATCCTCCCAGGCGCCACCCGGCCAGCTGGCGAGCTCGAGCCGGTCGACCTGGGTGGTGGCCTCGAAGAACGCACTGCCGTTGGCGTCGCCGGCGATGGCGTAGAGGGCTCGGATGTCGCAGCCAGTGCGCCATCCGCTCTGGCCGCCGTGAACTCCGGTCCGGTCTCCCAGGTGTCGCTCGACATGTCGTAGCGCTGGGTGGCGTTCACATTGCTGCCGGGTGCCGAGCTCCCCAGCCGCCCACGACGTAGAGGAACTCTCCTGCTTGTGCCGTACCGGCACCGGAGGTCGCCACCGGCATCGGCGCCCCGTCGCTCCACGCGTCGGAAGCGATGTCGTAGACGAAGACGTCATCGAAGACGCCGCTCTCCGGGAAGAAGTCGTCGTCGCCGCCGGCGTAGAACACCTTTCCGTCGAAGGCGCCGGCCGAGGCCATCGCAGCCCCTTGCGGCACCGGCGCCGCCGCCGCCCAGGAATCGGTGGCGATGTCGTATACGAAGTGCTGGTTGCTTCCGCCACCGCCGATCACGTAGATCCGACCGTCGAAGCAGGCCGCGCTGGGGCCTTCCTGGCCAGTCGGGATCGGCGCCAACTCCGTCCACGTGTCCGTGGTGGCGTCGTAGCGCCAAGTATCGGGAATGATCAGTCCATCGGCCACGCCAGAGATGACGTAGGAGATGTCCTGGTTATCCGGGCACTGGGCGAAGGCGTACCGAACCAGTCCGACGGGCAACGGCGAAGCGCTCTGCCAATCCGGTGAGTTCGGCACGGCAGAAGCCTGCGCCGCGGCGGAGGCCTTAGCCGACCGCGCCGAAGCCGGGCCTGGCTTGACCCGGGACGTGAAATCGGCCTCTTCCGGCGACAACAGGTCGGGCAACGCGCCCTGAGCCAGGATGTCGCGGCCCCGGTCCCGCTCGGTGATCTCGAACTCGGTCGCTGCGGTCCCATCGTTGGTGATGGTCATGTTCAGGTCCGCGGTGCTCCCCATCGGGACCTCGGCCTCCAGCGCGTCGGGATCGACCACGAGGTTCCCCGATCCCAGCTGGAAGTCCTGCTCGACCACCGCGTCGGCCACCACGTCCACGGTCTCGGTCGACGGGCCGTACTGCGCCTTGTCGGCGGTGATGTCGGTCGGACCGGTCAACGGGGAGAACAGGATGTAGAAGCCGTCGTCCACCGCCGGGTCGTCCGGGGTGGCCTGTGTCGTTGCCGTGTTCTCGGGAGACTCGTCCACCGTCACCGTTGCGCCGTTGAGAGGCTCACCGGTGATCAGGTCGTAGACGTTGCCCACTACGAGGCCGCCCTCGACCGGGGCGCACTCGGCGTCGCCGACCATCACGTTGTCGACCTGCCACCACCAGGCGAAGAACGAGTTGTAGTGGTGGAAGCGAACCTGGACGTCTGCCTCGCCGGCGGCTGCCGGGATGTTGACCACCACCAGAGCCGGCCCGCGCAGGTCGGCGGTCTGGCGCCAGACGTTGGTCCATGTGGCACCGCCGTCGACGCTGAGATCGACATCGACGGTGTCGGACAGGCTCAGGTAATCGGTGTTGAAGGTGATCACCGGATCATCGGCACCGGAGAGGTCGATGCTCGGGGAGATCAACTCCGTGTCCTGCTGGCCCGAGGGCCCCCAGAAGTCGCTGTCCGAGATGGCGAAGCCGCCTTCGCCACCGGTCAGGTTGCCCCGACCTGCGGGGTCGTCGAACCGCCACACCTGGTCGTTTCCGACGTTGTCCACGACGGTCCAGCCTTCGGGCACGGTCGGTTCGTCAAAGGTCTCGGTTTCTCCGGTGAATCCGAGGAACTCGTAACCGGGAGCGACGCACGCCGCGGCATCGACCTCGAGGGCGAAGTCCTGGGTGGCGGAGTCGGGCGGAACGGTCACCTCACGGCTCTCGATCGCGTAACCAGGGCTGACAGCGGAGACGTTGAACGTGTAAGTCGTCGACTCCACCAGCTCGACGCTGTACTGGCCGGTCAGCGGGTCGGTGAAGACCGGGCCGCCGGGGTAGCCGTCGATGTCGATCCGGGCGTAGAGAGACCACCCGTGACCCGACCCATCGGTGACGGTGCCGGTGACGACAGTGCTCGGCAACGGATCCAGGGCGAAGTCCAATGTCGTTGTGGCACCTGCGGTGATCTCGGCGGTGGCGGTCTCCACCGCATACCCATAGGCGTTGACCGACACCTCGTATGTGCCGGCGATGAGGAGGACGGTGTAGAAGCCGTTGTCGTCGGTGGTGACCGTGCGATCGATCGGACCGGTCACCGTCACGACGGCGCCGGCGATCGGGTCGCCTGTGGTGGCGTCGGTGACCGTCCCCTCGAGCGTTCCGGTGTCGCCGCGCGGTGATTGCTCGACGGCGAGCAGGGCGTCGAGGATTCCCTCACCGAATACGTTGTTGTCGTCAGCAGTACCGCCGCACTGCAGGTTCTCGACGTCCTCAGCCGTCTGGTCGAGCAACGCCTTGGTGCCGTCGATGTCGCCGATCAGCGTCAGGGCGGCGGACCACATCAGGGCGACGCTGCCCGCCACGTGTGGCGACGCCATCGAGGTTCCGCTAATGGCGCCATATGTGTCGTTGGGGAAGCTGCTGCGGACGTTCACGCCCGGGGCGGCGATGTTGGGCTTGATCTCGCCCTCGAAGGCCGAAGGCCCGCGGCTGGAGAAGCCTGCGATGTTGTCGTTGATGTCGGAGGCGCCGGCGGCGTAGCTCTCGAGATAGTCACCGGGGGAGCCCGACGGTCCCGCACGAGGGTCCGGCGTTGCCGTTGGAGAATTGGGGGAAGATGCCCGAGGCGATCCAGGCAGTGACCATGTCGAGGTACCAGGGATCGCCGGGTCCGCCACCCCAGGAGTTGTTGACGACGTGGGGACGGAGGTCGGGACGGGGGTTCTCGCCGTTGAGATCGGTCGGGGCGAGGATGAACTGCGCCGACGAGAGGAGGGCGGTGTCGGAGCAGTTGTTGGACTCGCAGCCCTTGGCGGCCATCCAGCGCGCCCCAGGGGCGACGCCGATCTGATTCTCGCCGCCGTCGTCACCCACCATGGTGCCCATGGTGTGGCTGCCGTGACCGTCGTTGTCACATGGCTCCAGCGAGGGGCTTCCACAGACCTCGGAGGGATCGTGCCAGTTGTAGTTGTGATCGAAGGTCCCGTCGCCGTTGTTGCCGCGGTACTGGTTGACCAACGCCTCGTGGTCGAAGTCCACTCCGGTGTCGATGTTGGCGACGACGATGCCCTCGCCCCTCACCCCGAAGTCGGTCCAGACATCGTTGGCGTTGATGCGGTCGATTCCCCATTCGATGGCGTCGATGGTGTCTTCGGCGGTTCCCTCGATCGGTTCGGGGATCTCGAACTTGAAGGGTGGGACGATGGCTTCGACCGCCGGGTCCTCGGCCAAGGTCTCGACGACGGCGGCGTCGCCGGTGACCCGGATGGCGTTGCTCACCCAATAGGTCGTGTACTCCACGCCGAGGTCATCGAGTTTGGCCCGGATGCCGGCCTGGCTGTCGCGGGCATGCTCGACCAGGGTGTCGTAGACGAAACGACCTCGCTCCGCCCAGTCTTGAATGCTGGCGGCGCCGCTCAGATCCGCCTCGGCGCTGAGGCGAACCCAGAACGTCGTCTCGCCTACGGCATCGAGTCGCTCTCGTACTACGGCATCGACCTTGTCCGCCGGTTCTGCCGGCGACGTGGGGGCGTTTTGTGCTCCCGCCGGGGCGATCAAAGCCACCAGGAGAACGAGAGTGTTAATGACGACAAACCAGGCGCGGCGAACACCACGCGACACTCCGACCATTGCCCTTCCCTCCTTCGCTGACGCGGAGCACCAATCGGGCAGTGGGGTTGGAAGCCCCCTCTCGACCCTTTGTCGAGGTCGGCTGGCAACCTAATAGAAGCCGTTCCCGACGCGTCGCCCAGAGCGCGAAATTTCTTCCATGAATCCGAATAGCGTGTCGCCGATGGAACCCTTCGACCTCGCCGACCCGAAGATCGACCCAAGTGCCTTTGTCGCCCCTACCGCCACGATCCTCGGCGACGTCACCATCGGCCCCCGCGCCGTGGTCCTATTCGGGGCAGTGCTGCGGGCCGAGCCCGATCAGATCGTGGTCGGCGAGGAGACCAACCTCCAGGACCAGGTGGTGGTCCACTGCGACGAAGGGATCCCGTGCCACATCGGGCACCGTGTGACCGTTGGCCACGGGGCCGTCGTCCACGGCGCTCTGGTGGGTGACCATTGCCTGGTGGGCATCGGCGCCCGACTCCTAAACAACTCGACCCTCGGTGAAGGCGCCTGGTTGGCGGCCGGATCGGTGCTCACCGAGGGATCGTCCATCCCGCCTTGGACGCCTGGCGGTGGGAACCCCGGCCCGCCCACTGCGCGAGCTACGACCCGACGAGATCGAACGGCAACGCCATGGCATCGAGTGGTACGTGGCCCTCGGCGTCACCTACAAAAGGGTCTACGAAGGCGGGGCTGCCATAGGCCAGCGTCCAGACGGCTGACGGCTGACCCGGCGGCGGACGGACCAATTTTGGGTGTTAGCCGTCCAAGGGCATCGGCTTAGCCGGCGGTCTCCTTGGGGTCCTTGCCGTAGCTGTGCTCGTACTGGATCTGGCCGTTGCGGCCGTGGACGATGATCTGTCCCAGAGCACCCTTCTTGGCGAGCGCCTTCGCTGCACCCACCGCCTCCGCCTTGGTTGTGTGGGTGCTACTTGGCCGGCTGTTGCCCACCGCCTTGACCGTCCAGCCACCCTTCTCCGAGGTGGCTACGTGATACACCTTCCGCGCCGCCATGAACTCTGCCCCTGGTCGCCGATACTGCCGGCGAATCTATCACTGGCGTTTCGATCGTGCTGACCTGCGCCAGGCGATCGATCGACGGCGATCGCTCCGGGACTCGCCACTCGGACCAGATGGCTCGAGGTCAGCCGAACTCGATGCCCTGGGCGAGAGGCAGTTCACCGCCCCAGTTGATGGTCGTCGTCTGGCGGCGCATGTACGCCTTCCACGAGTCCGAGCCCGCCTCGCGGCCGCCGCCCGTGTCCTTCTCACCTCCGAAGGCGCCGCCGATCTCGGCGCCCGAGGTGCCGATGTTGACGTTGGCGATGCCGCAGTCCGAGCCCACATGGCGAGAGGAAGTGTCTCGGCGTGCCTCATCGACTCGGTGAAAATCGCCGAGGAGAGGCCCTGGGGCACGCCGTTCTGCACGGCGATCGCCTCCTCCAGGTCGCTGACGTCGATGACGTAGAGGATTGGTGCGAACGTCTCCTCCTGGACGATGGGGGCATCGGCACCGATGCGGACGATCGTCGGCTCGACGAAGAAGCCCTGGTCGGTCCACACGGCTGCCACCGGTGACGATCTCGCCTCCCTGAGCACGGGCGGAATCGAGCGCCGCCATCATGTCGTCCACCGCCGACTGGTTGATCAGCGGACCCATGAGCGATACCCGGCCTCGAGGGGGTCGCCGATCGGCACCTGCTCGTACGCCTTGACCAGACGCGATACCAGCTCGTCGGAGATGCCGTCGTGGACGATCAGCCGCCGCAGCGTCGTGCACCGCTGACCCGCGGTGCCACCGCTGCGAAGAGGACGGCCCGCTCGGCGAGGTCGAGGTCGGCGTCGTCCATCACGATGACGGCGTTGTTGCCGCCCAACTCGAGGATGGAACGGCCGAAACGCTGCGCCACGGCGACGGCGACCCGCTCCCCCATCACGTTCGACCCGGTGGCGGAGACGAGCGGTATGCGGCGGTCGTTGATCAGCGCCTCTCCGACCTCCGAACCGCTGCCGACCACGAGGTTGAACACGCCCTCGAATCCGCTCCCCTCCATGACACGTGCGGCAGATCTCGGTTACCGCAACCGCCGAGAGGGGGACCTCGCTCGACGGCTTCCAGATGCATGTGTCGCCGCACACCGCGGCGAGCAAGGCGTTCCACGACCAGACCGCCACCGGGAAGTTGAAGGCGCTGATGATCCCGACTGGGCCGAGAGGGTGCCACTGCTCGTACATCCGGTGCCGCGGTCGCTCCGAGGCCATGGTCAGCCCATAGAGCTGACGCGACAGGCCGACGGCGAAGTCGGCGATGTCGATCATCTCCTGGACCTCGCCCTCGCCCTCGGCGCGGATCTTCCCCATCTCCCACGAGACGAGGGCACCCAGCGCTTCCTTGTTCTCTCTGAGCTCATCTGCGATGCGCCGCACGTACTCGCCACGACGCGGAGCGGGTAGTTCCCGCCACCGCAAGAAAGTCTCCGCGGAGTTGGCGACGACGGTCTCGTAGTCCTCGGCCGAACTCTTGACGACCTGACCCATGGGCTCACCGGTGGTCGGGTCGAGGACCGTGAGATCGCTCCCACCGGTTTCCAGCCATCGGCCGGCGAAGGCGCCGGACGATCGGGGTTCGATACCCAGTTGCTCGAAGATCTCGTGCTTGGCGATCATGCCGGAACGGTACCGGAATCGACCACGACGGGAACTCGAGGTCTTTGCGAGGGTATGGGCTCTGCAGCCGCCATCAACAGCCATAACAGCACCACGGCCGTCGTAAGCCGGCGGGCAGCGTCGATTCAGGTCGGGGTGAACTCCAGCAATGAAATCGAAGGCATCCGGAGCTGGAGCTCAAACACGATGCCTCCTCCGTCAGTCTCTATCGCCCGGGGCGGTTCCAAATCCTCCAGCCGGTCGGCACCGCGCAGATCGGCCCACTGCCCTTCATCGGGCCATGGACTGCCGCCCGACATCTCCTTCCACCTCGCCGGGAGGTTGGAATGGTGCTGGTCGACACCACGATGCCGGACCTCGTACCGACCGTCCGCCAACCCATCAATTGCGAGTTCGACATTGCGGTCGAGCCGCGGATCCCCGTCGGCGTTGCGGTGGTCGAGGGAACCGTTCCACATCACAACTGACAGACGTCGCCGGCTGTCCATGGTGGCTATGGCATCGACCATTCCCCCGGCACCGTCGCCAACGACCGTGGTGGCCAGCTCCCGATCTCCGAGCTGCTCGAGCATCCACAGCGCCCAGTAGCGAGGCTTCCTGAGATTCCCCACCGATAAGAGACCGAACCCGCCGTGGAACAGCGAGGTAGGACGGCCCAGTTCCTCGAAGTGGTCGGACACCACCCAATAGGCGAGGGAGTGGAGCCGTCCCATGGCGCTACGCATCCCCCTGGCACAGAAGGCGGCGGCGTACACCGAGTCGTGGAGCGGGTCGAAGTGACTTGCATGGACGCCCCACTCGGTCCACCACAACTCCAGTTCGTTCCTTCCGTAGCGGGCGGCGATGGGCCGCAAGTCGAGCGGCTCGTTGCCGTAGGTGTGGGTTGACAAGAAGTCGATCGGGGCACCGGTCTCGGCGGCGTGAGCCAGTAGGTCGTCGACCCATCCGGCGGCAGCCGACGCAGGGCCGCCCACCAACAGCCCGGAGTCCACCGCCTTCACCGCTCTGGCGGTGACCTCGTAGAGATGCAGGTACTCCTCGCGGGTTCCGCTCCAAAAGACCTCGAGGTTGGGCTCGTTCCAAACCTCGAAACCCCAGCCGCGCACCTCCTCTCTCCCATACCGGTCCACCAGGTGTTTTGTCAGCTCGCTCACGAGATCGCTCCATGCCTGCCAGTTGCGGGGCGGCGACACGATTGCGTGGTATGCGAAGACGGTCTTGGAGGGATCCAGAGCCAGGTCGCGGGGCATGAATGACAGCTCGACCACTGGGTGAAGACCCAGCTCGAGGACCCGGTCATAGATTCGGTCGATCGCCGAGAAGTCGTAAGTCGGCACCCCGTGTACCTCTCGGTACACGCCGAGATCGTCGTGGAGGATGGCGTGAGCCCGGACAGCCCGCACCCCCAGCTCGGCGTGAGCGAGCCGCAACGCTTCACCGAACTCATCGCCGATGTGCTGCCCGCCCGGGCCGGTGCCCTCTTCGAGCTGGGACAGGCGTTCGGAGCCGATCACGGGACGCCACGGTCGGTGCAGCGTGGACACAACCGAGAGAGCATCGACCTCCACCCGAACCGTGGCGTCACCATCGAGCCGAGCCGCCGCCGCCACCGGGGCGCCGTGCTCGAGGGGCGAGGCGTCGACCGAAGCCGCCGATGCCACCGCGTAATAGACCTCCTCGCCGGGAACGACCGAGGTATCGGTGAATGGGGGACGGGGGACCGGGATCACATCGGACCATCCGGTGTCGACCGGTTCGAACGGGCCGCCCGGGTCGGAACTTCGCAGCACGAAATAGCCGGCCGCCCCGTCGACCGGATCCCATTGCAGCGTCACCTGGGCCCTTCCCGCGAAAGCTCGAAGATTGCCCGGTGGGTCGAGCTGGGGCAGCACCACCGGTGTGACGTCGTCGCTGGGGCGACCAATGCGGGCCGCCCAGTCGGCACGGGCCTCGGCTCCGCTCATGGGCGCCAGACCGGGCTGATAATGACGGACCAGGGGCCGGGCGGGGACCTCAGAGTCACTGATCCAGACGACCGGCGGTGAAGGTCTCCAACCGGAGCAGCGGTCGCAGCGCCTCCCGGACCTCCCCCCGGACGAAGTACTCCTGCAAGACATCGCCGCTGAGCTCGTTGGCAATAGCGGCCATGATCATGCCCTGGTCGAGCGACAGGTAACGCTGCGAGGCCACGCCGGTGGTCACGTCGATGGCGTCGTAGAAGCCACCAGGTCCATACACCCCGTCGCCGAACTCCTGGCGCAACGCGGCCAGGTTGTCCATGGCTGCCGCTCGAGCGAAGTCGAGCGCCAGGAACGAGGCGTGGGGGGTGACCACCCCTCTGCCGTAGTCGGTGGGCTCGGGCTGAGGCTCACGACAGCCCGGGAAGCCGTAATCGACGGTGGTGCGCTCCTGGTCGGAGCTGTAGCCATCGGGATTGAGCCCGATCGGGTCCACCCCGTACTCCCGATACCCGCCGTCGGGGTTGTTCGAAGGCGAGAAACCCCAATACCCGTACCCGGCCTCCTCCAGACCGTGCACGATCTGGGCCTCGACGTAGAGCGGGTGGTTCACCCCCCAGCTGCGGCGACCCCACTGCTCCTCGGGAACCAGGAGCGGAACCATGAGCGCCTCGAACATGCTGCCGCCCCAAGTGGGCACCAGTTGCAGCCCGCGGTAGGTGTAGGCACCCTCGAAGACCTCGATGCCGAGATATGTTCGGAACTCGCCGACCGGTTGCTGCTCCTGCCAACCCCAGTCGCAGGTGGCGGGGAAGGTGCGCCACGGCGGCGAAGTAGTGCTCGGGCGGGATCTGGCCGAAGGCGATGCCCAGATAGCTGGCGATGCGGGGCTCGGTGTTGAACGAGCCGTAGTGGTGGCAGGTGTAGTAAACGTCGGGGGTGTCACCCCGGTAGTTGTCCGCCACATAACACCCGGGCGGCGGGTCCGCCCAGAACCCGCCCCGAAGCAGACCGGCTCCGAAATCGGGTCCACGCGCCTCGGGGTCGTAGTAGTAGCCAAAGTCCATCGGCTCCAGCAGTGCCGATGCCTCATCGGCCACGGACGGCACCGAATTGCGCACCATCACCAGCGCCGCCGCCAGCCAGCCGTTGTCGACGCTGGAGAGAAACGGGTAGACCGGGCTGCCATCGACCGGCCAGACGGTGAGCTTGTCACCGGTGAGCGGGTCGTACCAGTTGTAGAACTGACCGGATGGCTCGTGACGCTCCAGGGTGGAGAGCGTCTCCAGTGTGGCGGCCACGCGTTCCCGCGCCTCTCGTGCCGAGATGATCCGCAGCTGCCGCGCCGCCAGCGTGCTCCATAGATAGGAGCCGATGTTGGTTGGCGACGTGAACCGGCTCCTGGACTCGGCAGACAGGTCACCTCCGATGTTGTCCGCAACCAGCCCTGTCTCCTCGAACACCATCGCCTCGAACGAGGCCCAGGTGTCGGTGGCGTACTCAGCCAGGGCATGACGGTCGCCCCCGGCGAGGCCGTCGTCGGCTACCGCCGCCGCCGGAGTGGCGACGACGAGAGCAATGATCGAAAGCAAAGCGACTCGCTTCATGTGACCCCCTCCTACTTGATTCCGGTCGTGGCAATGCCCGCGGTGAAGTAGCGCTGCAGGATGACGAAGAGGATCAGAACCGGCAGTATCACCACCAGCGATCCGGCCATGAGCAGCCCGAAGTTGGTCTCCTGCTGACCGATGGCAAACAATGCGAGCGCCACCGGCAGCGTGTACAGGTCCTCGGTGGTGGCCACCACCAACGGCCACAGGAATCCGTTCCATGCGCCGAGGAAGGTGATGATCCCCAGGGTGGCCAGCGCCGGACCGCAGAGCGGCATCACCACCCTGGCGAAGATCCGGTACTCCCCAGCCCCGTCCACCCGTGCCGCCTGGAGCAGATCGTCGGGGATGCTGAGCATGAACTGGCGCATCAGGAACACACCGAGAGGGCCGGCGAGGAAGGGGAAGATGAGCCCGAGGTGGGTGTTGACCAGCCCCAGGTTGCTGATCAGGACGAACTGGGGGAGGAAGAGCACAACTCCTGGCACCAGGAGGGTGCCGAGCACCAGGAGGAAAAGCGCCCGCTTTCCCCAGAAGTCCAGCTTGGCCAGGGCGTAGCCGCACATCGACCCGATCACGATGTTGCCGAGGGTGATCCCCACGGCCACCACGGTCGAGTTGAAGAAGTACCGAGGAAAGTCGAGCCTGGTGAACAGCTCGCTGTAGTTCTCCGACGTGGGGTTCTCCGGGATCCAGGTGGGCGGCAGCTGCCGCAACTCAGCGGTGGTCTTGAACGAGCCGAGCACCATCCACACGAAGGGCACCACCATCACCAACACCCCGGCGACAAGCAGGACGTGCAGCCAGATCCCCCGCGACCGCCCCGACGATGCCGATCGAGGCTCCTCGGTGGACGACTCGGTGTCCAGCCGGGGAGGGGCAACGTTGGTCATCGGTGCGCCTTCGGCCGTGCCGAGGAGATTGTTTTGGTCATCGCTCAGTCCTGGGGTCGAAGGAAGCGGAACGTGATGAGGGTGAGCAGGGCGATGGCGAGGAAGAGCACATAGCTCATCGCTGCCGCATACCCGTAGTTGCCAAAGCCGAACTGGTTGATCACATACATCGAGACCGACAGAGTGGCGTCGAGGGGGCCACCCTCGGTCATCACGAACGGCTCCTCGAAGAACTGGAGGTAGCCGATGAGGGTGATCACCGCCGAGAACAGCATCGTGGGACGCAGCAACGGAAGTGTCACAAAGCGGAACTTGGCCCAGCGGTCCGCCCCGTCGATGTCGGCTGCCTCGTACAACATCTGCGGTATGGCCTGCAACCCGGCCAGGAAGATCACCATCTGGTAGCCGAGGTTGCGCCACACCGTCATCAAGATGATCGAAGGCATGGCGAGCTCCGGTGTGGTGAGCCACCCCGGGCCATCGATCCCGAACACCCCGAGCAACCCGTTGATCAGCCCGGTCTCCTCGTTGAGAAGCAGCCGCCAGACCACAGAGATGGCCACGACGCTGGCCACCACCGGCAGATAGAACCCAACCCGGAACACGGTGCGGAACTTGACGATCGCCTGGTTGAGGGCGAGAGCAATACCCAGACCGGCGGCGATGGTGAGCGGCATCGCCACGATCACGAAATAGGCGGTGTTCGCCGCGGCCTGGAGAAACCGCTCGTCCTGGAAGAGGGCGATGAAGTTCTCGAACCCGACGATGTCCACGGCAAACGGATTGCGGATGTCGGCGATCCGCATGTCCGTGAAGCTCATCCCCAGCGAAGCAACGATGGGCCCGGCTACGAAGACCCCGAACAACACCAGGAAGGGAAGAGCGAAGCTCCATCCGATCAAGTTCTGCTTGAGCCCGCGGCGCCGGCGGCCCACCCCGTCGGGCAGGCGCGCCGCCGTGACCTCCTCCGTCTCAGCCACGGCGGCGCTTTGCGTCATCGCTCTACTGCCCGGTTCCGATCGCCTCGGACTCCTGCTGCATAGCGGCGACGGCGTCGGCAGTCGCTACGTCTGCCCGTATCGCCTCCTCGAGCTGGGAGTCGATCACGCTGGCGATCTGCTCCCAGGTGGAGATGGCCGGCGGGCTCTTGGCGTCTTGAAGCTGCTCACCGAACAAGGCCAGCCGCTCATCATCAGCCAGCGCTGGGTCGTCCCAGGCAGCCTGCACCGATGGCAGGTCCCTCACCGTCTCGAACCACAGAACCTGGGTTTCCGGCTCAGCGGCGAACTCGACGAACTTCCATGCCGTGTCCCGGTTGGCGGCGTCGGTGAACACCGCCATGTTGCCCCCACCCACGAATGAGGTGCGGGAGACCGCTCCCTCGGGCAGCAGGGCGACGTCCCAGGTGCCCTCTTCGGCACCACCGTCCTCGAGCAACCCTATATGCCATGGGCCCGAGATGAACATCCCAATGGTGCCATCGATGAACCCCTGCTCCAGCGCACCAGCCTCGAGCGTGACGGGTGAGAGCCCTTCTTCGAAGAAGGATCGGTAGTAGTCGAGCGCAGCGGTGTTGGGTTCGGTGTCGAAGGCGAAGTTGCCCTCGTCGTCGAGAACGTCTCCGCCCCCCTGCCACACGAAGGGCATGTATGTCTGCCAGGCCCCGGTTCCGCCGGCGGGGAGCGAGATTCCGTATTCAGCGCCGCCCTGCTCCATCATGCCCTGGGCCAGTTGTTTCAACTCGTCCCAGTTGGCGGGCGGAGCGTCGAACCCCGCCTGCTCGGCCAGGTCGGTGCGGTAGTAGAGCATCCGCGTCTCGACATACCAGGGGATCCCATAGCTGGTCCCGTCTACAACCGTGGTGTCCCATGCTCCTTCGAAGAAGGCGGAGGGGTCGATGTTCTCCACGGTTGGGTCGAGCCCGCCGGTTGAGGCGAACTCGCCCATCCATGTGGTTCCGATCAGGCTGTTGTCCGGGGTCTGCTGCCCCGCCAGGGCCGTCTGGATACGGTCGTGGGCGGCGTCCCATGGCACCGCGGTCGGCTCGACGGTGGCCTCCGGATTCTCCGCGGTGAAGGCATCTCCGAGGACGCCGAGGTTGTCACCCTCGGTGCCCATCGCCCACACCGAGATGGTGCCGGTGGCCGGGCCCTCCTCGACAGCTGCCGCCTGTGTGGTTGCCGTTTCTCCTTCGCCACCGCCGTCGTCGGAACGGCCGCAAGCGGCGACGAGAAGGATCGCCACTGCCAGGGGCATCAGCCCTCTTCGCCATGTGCTCATCACTCAGCCTCCTTGGTCAACTCGGCACCCGCAGCTCTGGCGGGTGATCAGGGTGGTTGGCAGGGTCACGCTGGGGACCGCTCTGCCGGCGATCCCCTCGAAAAGCATGTCAGCCAGCTCGGCCGCCCAGTTGACCCATCGGCTGGCTGGCGGTCAACGACCGTGCGAGGTGGGCGTCGAGCCCGAAGTTGCCCGCGACGCGAATCACCCCGGACGCCTCCTGGTCGCTGATGCAATACACGACGTCGAACTCGGTACCCGTATCGAGCGCTTTTAACACACCTTGTGACCAGGCGCCGGCTCGAAGCCCTCGGGGCCACCGCGGCGCGCTTTCCCATCGCTCGCCGCTGTCGAGCGAACGGTCTGGATTACCCAGCACCAACTGACGTCGCCCGTGGGCGATCAGGTGGGCGGCGAGTTCCACCGCCGATAGGTGGTTATCCGCCCGGATCGCCGGTCCCGAGCCCACAGGTGGTCGCGCCAGCAACAAAATGAGCACGCGTGACACAGTGGACAGAAGAGCGCACCGGCTTGGCGATTGACCATGCCATTGACACAGTCATCTTCTGGCCGAACGGGCCGCTCGTGGATCAAATTCGCCGCTTCGTCGAGTTGAAAGGGGAGGTGCGTGAATCGGTGGCCGTGGAACCCACCCACCTCTGACCCGGGCGCGATCAGCGCGCAGCCACCAACTCGATCTCGACCTTGTAGCCACCGGGGAGCGCCGCGACCTGAATCGTGGACCGCGCCGGGGGCGACGATCCGACCACCTCGCCGTACACCTGGTTGACCGCGGCGAAGTCGGCCATGTCGGTGACGAAGATCGTCGCCTTGACCACGTCATCCCAACCCAACCCCGCATCCTCGAGGACCACATCGAGGTTGCTGAGGATCTGTCGCTGCCTGGACGTCGGGGTCGTCGCCTGCGGACTCGCCGGTTGCCGGATCGGCGCCTACCTGCCCGGAGAAGAACACGAGGCCGGCGCCCTCGACCGCCGGTGAATACGGACCCATCGGCGTGGGTGCGTTCGGGGTGGGGACGACTCGACGCGGCATGAAACACCTCTTTCAGCGAACCGGCCCGAGGGTAGGGATTCAGGGTTGCAGGTGGGTGGCGAAGAAGTCGGTGATCGCCTGGTAACCCCTCACCTTGTTGGCAAAGCGCGTGAGGTCGTGCCCTTCGTCGTCGAACACCAGGTAATCGACGTCCTTGCCCGCCGCCCGCAATTCGGCGACCAACTCATCTGATTCGGACCGCATGACCCGCGGGTCGTTGGCACCCTGGATCACCAGCAGCGGACAGGCCAGCGACCCGAGGTGGGTCCGCGGTGAGCGGGCCTCGAGTTCATCCATCTCTGTGGCCGGGTCGCCAAGCACCTGATGGAAGTAGACCTGCCACGCTTCGGGCAGCCCATTGATCCATTTCGGCAGATCGAAGGGGCCGAACAAATCGCAGGCGGCGGACCAGATATCGGGGTGGAGGGCGGCGAGCATCAGCGTCATGTAGCCGCCGTAGGAACGGCCGGTCACCCCGATCCGGGACACATCGACCCTCGGGTCGGATCTGAGGTGTTCAACGCCGGCCACGTGGTCGAGCCGGTCCATGCCGCCCCAGTCGCGGTCAACGTGCTTGACGTATGCCATCCCGTAGCCGGTGGAACCCCTGACGTTGGGAACGAAAACGGCGAAGCCGTTCAAGGTCAGGTACTGGATCAGCGGCATCGAGAACCAGGTGAAGTCAGGCCTCTCCTGCCCCTGAGGGCCGCCGTGGACGTAGTGAATGACGGGGCGGCGGCCCTCATACCCGAGGCTGTCGGCGGGCAGGTAGAGCCGAGCAGACACCCGCAGACCGTCATGGCTGGTGAACGAGAAATCCTCGCCGGGGGCGAACAGGTCGGGATCGACGCCGAGGATCCGGTTCCGGGTGACAACAGTCGTCTCTTCGTGGTCTATCACTGCCAGCTGGGCGGGGGTGGTCCCCGATGAGAACGACACCGAGATCCGACCGGTGGTTTCGTCGTGGTGATAATGGCCGATCACTCCGTCAGCCAGAGGATCGCTCCCCCAGAGGACACGCTCCAACTCGAGACGGCCCACAGCCGGGTCCAGCCTTCCCTCGTAGCCCCAGGAAACCCCGTCCACGTTGTAGTGGACTATGAACCGCCCGTCGGGTGTCCGCTCGGCTTGGGCCCACTCCCCCCCAACCGGGTGCATCGTGCCAACGACCTCCACCGGTTCGATCACCTCGGGGGTGTCCAGCGCCATCCGTCCGAGTCCACCGAGATCTTCGAATATCGAGGTCTCCATGACGACCGTCTCGTCATCGACGAACCAGGCCATGTTGAAGCCGGTGAGTGGTACCGGGCCACCATCGGTCCGTTCGTCGAGGGGAGTCCCGTGGAGAAGACGGCGCTCACCGACTTCCCGCTCCCAGATCCAGAGCGTGTCATCGCCCGTCGTATAGCCGTCCACGAGCAGGTAGCGCGAACGGTCGTCGTCGTGGCCAACCGGAAACCCCCCGTAACGCGACTTCGCCAGCAGCGTCGCTTCGCCAGTCGTGACGTCGATCTCGTAGGACTCCTGTTCCGGCCGGCTCCTGGGGTCCACCCACATGGTCCCGACCCCCTCGGGTGAGAGTTCGGCGAGCACCATCTGCTGGCCGGCAAACCGATCGCCGAAAATCGGCTCGGGGTCACCGCCGTCAATAGGGACGCGACAAAGCTGCATGTTCTCGTCCCCGTCGCGGTCCACCACCACAAAGAGCTCACCGAGTCCTGGTAGGGCGATGTAGGGCTCGCCGGTGATCAGTTCCGGTGTGAGGAGTGCGATGTCAGGTGGAAGCAGTGGCTCGGGAACGCTGCCTACGGCGTCCATCGCGTAGAGGCTCAGCCGGCCCGAGAGATCGGAGATGAAGAACAGCCGGTCGCCGGCGATCTGTGGAGCGAGGAATAGCCGGGCGGAGAGAAGGTGCTCGATCCGGACCGGTGCCGGCACGATGGGCGCCACGGAGTCGCCGGTCACCACCTAGAGATCAGCTGAAGCTGTTGCCACACCCGCATGATCGGCTGACATTCGGGTTGTTGATGGCAAACCCGCCCTCCATCAACCCGTCCTTGTAGTCGAGGACCGCCCCACGCAGTCGGTCGAGGCTCTGAGGATCGACCACGACCCGCACCCCGCCATATTCCTCGACGACGTCATCGCTCTCGATCTCGGAGTCGAAGAACATCTCATACGAGAACCCCGAGCATCCACCGGGACGGACCGCCATCCGCAAGGCCAGCGTGTTGTCACCCTCTGCGGTGAGCAACTCGTTGATCTTGGACACGGCACCGTCGGTGAGGGTGACCGCCCGCTTCGGGGCTCGTGGCTTTATGTTGAGGACCTGGGTCATCGGAAGGTGACTCCTGGGAAAGGGCGCTGTACGTCATTATACGCCGCGACCCCGACATCTATTCCCACGATCTGCATAGTGCAAATGCCTCATATCATGGGGGTCATGCCCACCGAGTACGACGTCTACCAGGCCCTGCGCGGTGTCGTAGACCCCGAGTTGGGTAGCGACATCGTCGAACTCGGCATGGTGACCGACGTGGACATCACCGATGGGGTGGTCAGCGTTGGTGTAGCCCTGACCATCGCGCAATGCCCTATCGCGCGGTCAGATCGAACAGGACACGGCGCGCAAGGTGATGGGAATCCCTGGGGTGCGTGACGTTGTGGTGCGCACCACCGCGATGACGAGGAAGCAGCGCTCCGAACTCATGGCGACCGCCCGCCGCCGCGCCAGGGAAAACGCCGAGCCAACCCAGGTGTCACCAACCACCCGCGTGATTGCGGTCGGATCCGGTAAGGGCGGCGTGGGCAAGTCGTCGGTCTCGGTGAACCTGGCGGTTGCCATGGCCGACCGAGGTCTGCGGGTGGGGTTGATGGACGCCGACATCTGGGGATTCTCCGTACCGAGGATGCTGGGAGTGACCGATCGGCTTTCCGCCGCAGACGACACCCAGTTGATCATCCCGGTAGAGGTGGCGGGGATGAAGGTGGTGTCCACCGGTCTCATAATCGAGTCGGAGGAAACCGCCCTCATGTGGCGGGGGTTGATGCTGTCCCGGGCGCTGGAGCAGTTTCTCAAGCAGGTCGATTGGGGTGACCTCGACTACCTGGTCATAGACATGCCACCGGGCACTGGC
This sequence comes from uncultured Actinomycetes bacterium, assembly GCA_963824995.1. GTDB lineage: Bacteria > Actinomycetota > Acidimicrobiia > Spongiisociales > DATADW01 > DATADW01. The sequence continues at coordinate 18,751 of CAWGRK010000004.1, forward strand.
GACATCCAGATGGCTCTGGCCAGGATGGTCCCTCAGGCCGAGATGGTGGTGGTGACTACACCGCAGAAGGCGGCACAGAAGGTGGCGATCCGTGTGGCCGACATGGCGCGGCGCTCGTACCTGCCCGTCGTCGGTGTAATCGAGAACATGGCCGGGTTCACCTGCGACCACGGCGAGACCTACAACCTCTTCGGCGAGGGTGGCGGGCGGGCCCTCGCAGACTCACTCGGCGTCCCGCTGATCGCATCGGTCCCGCTCGATCCGGCGGTGGTCAGTGGAGGCGATGCCGGTCTCCCCGTAGTGCGGGCCGATGCCGAGAACCCAGCAGCCCGAGCCTTCACCGCCGCAGCCGAGCGACTGGTGGAACTGGTGCCCCCCGCCGACGACGAAACCTGCACCGCCCGCATCGCCCGCCTCCTCGAAGCCCTCGAAACCCGAGAGGTCGCCGCAGCAACGTCGTAGCGGGCCTCGGCCCATCCGGGGAAGGGAGCAAATATTCCCTCCACCCGGCGGGGGGAGTACCCGTCGGGGGAGGTGGGGGAATGGTTCACTCCCACCTGCGTAAGCGGCGTATTGAGCACCGTTGGGAGTCCGGGATTCCCCCCCACCCGCTGCTCCGCAGCGGGGCCCTTCCCCCTCCGGGGGACGTGAAGCTCGACTTCCGACTTCCGTCTTCACCTACACAAACTCGAAACCAGCCCGTAGGGGTCCACGTATCCGCCGCCGCCTGGGCCGTAGGAGAAGTGGAGGTGGGGGCCGGAGGAGTTGCCGGTGGAGCCGACGTATCCGAGCAGATCGCCCGCTGACAGATGGACGCCCGACCCGATGCCGGATGCGTAACCATTGAGGTGGGCGTAGTAGTAGACGTTGCCGGAGTTGTCGCGGTAATAGACCTGATTGCCCCCGAGACTGCTGTAGTCGGCCCGCTCCACGTACCCGTCGTAGATGGCCACCAAGGGCGTTCCCGAGGCGGCGATGATGTCGATGCCGGAGTGGTAGCGACCTCCGCCCCGCGCCGCCCCCCATCCATCACCGAAGGTGTGGGGGCCCTGCACCGGGCAGTACCCGGAGCCGTTGCCGATCGTTGGGGGATCCGGTGGGGGCTCGGTGGTTGGAGGGTCCGAGGTGGGAGGCGCGCCCGTCGGGGGGTCCTCTCCAGCTGTCCCCGAGCCTGGCTCTCCCGAGCCATCGTCATCCTGGGTCGCAGCCGCCTGTCGACGACGCTCCTCTTCCTCCCGCCTGGCCTGCTCCTCGGCCTCACGGCGCTGCTCCTCTTCGATCTGCGCCTGGAGATCGGCCTGCACCTGCGCGTAATCGTCCTGCGCAGCGACCAGTTCCACCTGCAGCTCGGCGACGATCGTCTCGAGCTCGGCCTCGGCCGCCGCCTGCTCCTGCTTGGTCGCCTCCAGTTCCTCGGTCAACTCGATGTGACGCGCCTGGGTGGCCTCCAGATCGCGGATCAACTGGTCGTCGCTCGCCCCGATGTCCTCGAGATACTCGAGCCCCGCCTCTAGCTCGCCGGGCGACGAGGTGAAGGGCAGAAGCGAGGCGCTCGACCCGGCATTGCCCATATACAGCTCTAGGGCGTACTGATCGACTTCCTTCCGCAATTCGGCAAGCTGCTCTTCGTTGGCGTGGAGTGCCGCGGTCATCTGCTCGACCTGCTGCCCGAGGAGGGCGCTCCTCGCCACGGCCTCCTCCCACTCGGCGCCCATTGCGTCGAGCCGGTCCTGGGTGGAGATCATCCGCTGGCGGGCCGCCTCGACGTCGTCCTCGTCCAACTGGGCAGGCGCCGGCCCGGCGATGACCAGGGCGAACATCGCCAATGCGACCACCCGCCATGGCCACCACGGTCGGCGCATGGCAAAGTCGAACGGGCGACGAACCATCGATTGATCCTTTCCTGGCGTTGGAGGAGCTTCAGCGCCTCAGCGAAGGCTCCCCGACCGTGCCGTCCTCACCGGCACAGCTGGGTCGCGAGCGGAGTTGGGTTCACTGATTCACCGCCACCGGGTTGAAATTCCCAGTGGAGATGTGGTGCAGTCCAGGCGGCGTTCCCCGTGTTCCCCACATAGCCGATCAACTCGCCTGCCGCCATGGGCACACCGGCTGCCGCGCCTGGGGCGTAACCGGCGAGATGTGCGTAGTAGTACATGTTTCCCGAGTTGTCCTGGTAATAGATGGTGTAACCACCCAGCGAACTCGTGCTGAAGCGGTAGATGGAACCGTCGTAGACCGCAACCACCGGGGTGCCGTGGGCGGCCATGATGTCCACCCCCTTGTGGTACCGACCGCCCGACCGGGGTGCCCCCCACGTGTCGGAGAAGCTGTTCGGTCCCTGCACCGGGCAGTAACCGGCACCGTCTCCAACGGTCGGCGTGGGTGGGTCGTCAGGGGGATCCGTCGTCGGTGGATCGGTGGAAGGTGGATCGGTGGACGGTGGATCGGTGGATGGTGGATCGGTGGACGGCGGGTCGTCGCCGGTGTCGGCCGGGGCCGTGGTCGAGGTGGCATCGCGCGCCGCCTGTTCGCGGGCCCTGCGCTCTGCTTCCTCGCGGGCTCTGCGCTCCGCCTCGATCTGAGCAGCGAGTTGCGCTTGGACCGTTTCATAGTCGGCCTGGGCGGACCGCAACTGCCCGTCGATCTCGGTCACCAGGCCTCCGAGCTCGTCGCGCAGCGCAGCCTGCTCGGCCCGCGCCTCGGCCAGTTCGCTGTTCAGGGAGGCCAACTCGGCCTCCTGCGCCTGGAGCCCGGTGAGTAGCTCCTTTTCGGATACCCCGAGTTCCTCCAGATAGCCGACCCCGGTCTCCAGTTCCTCCGGAGTGGCGGAGAGGCTCAGTATCGATGCGCCCGTGCTGGCCGCTCCCATGTAGATCTCGATGGCTCGACGCTCGAGGAGCTGCCTCGACCGTTCGACCCGCGCCTCGGTGTCTTCGATGGCGGCGGACATCTGGGCGATATCGCCCTCGAGGATGTTGTACCGGGTCAACGCCTCGTTGTAACGGACCACGGCCCCGTCGAGATCACCCTGGAGCTCGGCGACCCGCTGCCTGGCGTCCTCCACGTCATCCGGTGTCACTTGTGCAGCCGCCGGCAGCGCCAGCACCCCTAAAACCAGCGTCGCAGCGACCCAGCGCAGCGCTTTCATTGATTGACTCCCGAGGGCGCCACCGCTCGGTCCCACCGATCGGCGGGGGTCGCGCCCAGCGTCACGATCCCTTCCTCGGCCAGCTTAAGCAAATGTGCCTCGACAGAAAAGGCGGCAAGCGGGTGCAGTTGGGGATCCACCTCCGAATACACCGTCTCGACGACGGCACCCACCGTGGCCGCGCCGTTGTCCACGGCGTCGATCACCTGGCGCTCCCGCTCCATCCGGTGGGCCAGATAGCTGGCGATGACCGCCGCAGGGTCGTCGATGATCTCGCCATGACCGGGGTAAAGCTGGGCAAAGGTCATCGCCTCGAGACGGCGCAACGAGGCGAGGTACGCACCCATGTCCTCCACCATGACGGTGGAGCCGCCCATGATGTGATCTCCTGTAAACAACACCTCTCCCCACCGGAAACAGAGGTGGTCTTCAGCGTGACCGGGTGTGTGCAGCACGGTCACCGCCTTCGACCCTAGCCATACCGTGTCTCCCTCTACCAGCCGGACGTCGGGCGAGAATTCAGGTCCCTGTGCATGACCGTAGGCGGGGACGTCGAGTTCGGCCGCAAGCGGGTTGGCCAGAGGAGCGTGGTCGGGGTGGGTGTGTGTCACCAGGACGCCGACCGGTGTCAGACCCTCGAGCGCGGCATGGATGGCACCGCGGTGGCTTGCGATCACCGGTCCCGGGTCGATGATCAGGCAGAGACCCTCGTCACTCATGACCCAGGTGTTCGTCCCGGGGCCGGTGTAAGGACTGGGGTTGGGGGCGAGAACCCGCTCTATCTTCACCCCGCCGCCTCGTATCCGGGCTCGCCGGGGAGGATGAACCGCCAGCCATCGCCGTCGCGCACCGGGCGGGGGTGAACCGCCACCACCTCGCATGCCCTGGCGTGTTCGATCAGCTTGGCGGCGTCGTCCCATGAGGCGAGCCGGTCGAGGTGCTTGACCGTGGGGAGGATCATGGGCCACTCCCCCTCGCCGTGGCGGGCGAGGGCATCGGCAGGTGCAACCCACGCGGCGTCGAGCATCTCCCCCGGGTGGTGGCGCGCCTCGGTCGCCGGATCGACGAGGGCGACGAAGAACCGGGTGTCGAAACGGAGTGGCGAAATTGCCGGAGTCACCCAGTTGGAGAGGTAGGCGATCCCGGTCGCGGAGAGCACGACTCCGGCCTCCTCGAGGATCTCCCAGAATCGGTCGGGATCCGGATCGGGACTCGGTCCCAGATGTGACGCCATACCGGGCCCTGCTCCGACGAGCACGCCCGCCTCCTCGTACGTCTCACGGATGGCACAACGGATCGACGCGAGGAGTTCGGTCGGATTCCCATCGGGCACGACCGCGGTTGCGGCTGCGCTCCGGTCGGCCTCCTCCAGTTTCCCGCCGGGGAAGACCCACATCTCCGGGGCGAAGGGAGCTGTGCCGCGGTGGACCATGAGGACCGTGTACCCGCTGTCCTCCGGTCGAAGGACGCACATGCTCGCCGCGGCGACCGGCCCAGGTGCGACTAGGGAGTCGGGCACCGAGCGAGCCTAACCACGAGCGTTACCCTCAACCCATGGCGGTGCGCAGCCTTCCGGCGGTGGATTCGCTGGTTCGCCGACTCGACAACCGCGGTCTGCCCCGCCTCCTGGTGGTGGAGTCCGCCAGGGCCGCGATCGATCAGGCGCGAGCCGCCATGAGCAGCGGCGACGACACGGCCGACCCGGCTCGACTGGCGGAGGCGGCGATCGAATACTTGGCTCGGCTCCGTTCCCGCCCCGTCATCAACGCCACCGGGGTGCTGCTGCACACCAATCTCGGACGCGCTCCACTGCCGGAAGCGGCGGCGAAAGCGGCATTCGAGGAATCCACGGGGTACGGGAACCTGGAGTTCGATCTCTCGTCTGGAGAACGGGGCGGGCGCGGTGCCTATGTGGAGACATTGTTGTGCCGGCTGACCGGAGCGCCTGCGGCGATGGTGGTCAACAACAACGCCGCCGCACTCTTCCTCGCCCTCGCCTCGCTGGCCGGAGGACGGCCGGTACCCGTGTCGCGTGGCGAATTGATCGAGATCGGGGGCTCTTACCGCCTTCCCGAGTTGATGGCGGCGAGCGGAGCGCGACTGGTAGAGGTGGGCACCACCAACCGCACCCGGGTAACTGACTACGCGACCGCAGCCGACGCCGCCCTGCTGCTCAAGGTGCACCCATCCAACTATCGGATCGAAGGTTTCACCGAGGAGGCGACGCTCGATGGGTTGGTGGCGCTCGGCCGCTCATCCGGCACCCCCGTGGTCTTCGACGCCGGCAGCGGTCTCCTCGACGCTTCCACGCCGTGGCTCCACAAGGGACCTCCGGCTTGGCTGGATAGCGAACCGGGGGTGAGGCAGGCGCTCGAGGCGGGGGCGGATCTGGTGCTCTTCTCGGGGGACAAGCTGCTTGGGGGCCCCCAGGCCGGGATCGTGGTCGGCCGCGAGGACCTCGTAGCTGTGCTGCGACGACACCCTGCGGCCCGAGCGCTTCGGTGCGGCGGCGCGGTGCTGGCGGCTCTGGCTGCCACCTTGGAGTTGTACGCCGGCGGCGAAGCCGCCAATGGGATCCCGCTGTGGAGGATGGCCACTGTGCCGGTGGATGAGATCGAGCGTCGGGCCCGCGGTCTCCTGTCGTCTGCCGGCGTAGAGGGGCAGACCGCGCCGGGCGAGTCCACCGCCGGAGCCGGTTCCACGCCTGCCGGCGGCATCCCGACATCGTTGATAGTGGTGGACCGCCCGGGGGCCGATGTGGTCTGGCCGCGTCTGCTCGCCACCCATCCACGCCCCGTGGTTGCGAGGCGGGAAGCGGGATCGACCCTCATCGACCTGCGCACCGTGGAACCCGAGCACGACGCCGAGGTTGCCCGGGCGCTCGCTACCGCCTGCGCCGGTTAGCCGATGGCGGTGATCGGGACCGCCGGTCACGTCGATCATGGCAAGTCGACCTTGGTTCATGCCCTGACCGGACGTGATCCCGACCGCTGGCCCGAGGAGAAGAGCCGGGGGTTGACCATCGATCTCGGGTTCGCCTGGACAACCCTGCCGGGGGGTGTCGAGGTGTCGTTCGTCGATGTGCCCGGTCACGAGCGTTTCATCAAGAACATGCTCGCCGGCATCGAGGCGATCGACGTCGCCCTGCTCGTGGTCGCCGCCGACGAGGCGTGGATGCCGCAGTCGGAGGAACATCTCGCCGTCCTCGATCTGCTCGGCGTAGCGGTAGGTGTGGTGGCCCTTACAAAGGTAGACCGGGTGGAACGCGACGTTGTCGAGTTGGCCCACATCGAGGTGGAAGACCGGCTTGCCGGCACAACCCTCGAGGGATCTCAGGTGGTCGAAGTGGCCGCTCCCCAGGGTGTCGGCGTCGGAGCGCTCGCTGATGCGCTGGCCAGTGCCGTCCGGAGGACCGGTCCCCCGACATTCCGCAGCCGTCCCAGACTCTGGGTGGACCGCGTCTTCACCATCGACGGGGCGGGGACGGTCGTGACCGGGACGCTGCTCGGTGGAAACCTGCATACCGGCGATCAACTCACCTTGTGGCCAGGGCGTATACCCGCTCGGGTGCGCGGTCTTCAGATCCACGAGACCGAGCGCCCCGTGGCGAGTCCCGGGTATCGAACCGCGGTGAACTTGGGCGGCGTCCGGCGGGAGCAGGTGCGGCGCGGATCGATGCTGGGCGAGGAAGGACAGTGGCTGCCGAGTCGGAGGTTCGTCGCAACGCTGCGGCCGGCCCGGTACCACGATCGGCTTGGTCCCCGCGGGGCCTACCAGGTGCACATCGGGTCGGGAGCGGTGGGAGCGAAGATCAGGCTCCTCCAAGGGGCCGAAGGTGCCGCCATCGTCTCGCTCGACAGGGCGTTGCCGCTGGCCTCCGGTGACCGGTTCATCCTCAGAGAGACGGGGCGGCGGCGGGTGGTAGGGGGCGGCGCCGTCCTCGACCCGGCACCGAAAGGCCGCGTCGACCCCACGGCCATCGATCGGTTGGCCGAAGCAGTGACCGTGGGCCCGGATGCGGTCGCCTCCGTCATGCTTCGGATGCGCCGCCAAGAGCAGGTCGATGTGTTGGCGGCCCACAGCGGCGGGGGGTGTGTCCCCGACGCCAATGTCGCGGCAGGGTTGGCGTTGTCGGACGACGAACTCGACCGTCTCCGCACCGACGCGTTGCAACGGGTCGAGGCTCACCACCAATCGAACCGGCTCCGACCGGGGATGCCCGCCGCCCAACTCGCCGGAGAACTCGGGTTGAGCTTCGCCGTGCTCGATGCCTTGGTCGCGTCCCATCCCGATCTGGACATGCGGGGCGCCGACGTCGCTGTCGCCGGGTTCGAGCCGAGGCTCGACCCGTCGCAGGAGTCGCGCTGGCTGGAGGCAGCCGACCTGTTGGCGGGCGCCGGACTAGCCGTCCCATCGATCACCGAACTGGATCTCGACCCCGAACTGCTCCACGCCGTCGCCCGATCGGGTCGGGTCGTGTTGGTCGACGAGTCGCTCGCCTACCTACCCCATCAGATCGAGCGGATCGAATGGCTGTTGCGCCAGACCGAGGGTGCTTTCACCGTGGCGGAGGCGCGCGACACGCTCGGCCTGAGCAGGAAGTACGTCGTCCCGCTCTTGGAGTTTCTCGACCGGCGCGGAGTCACCAGGCGGAGCGGCGACCTACGAACTTTCCGGTGACGCTTACGCGGTGGCGACGGCGAACTCGTCGCGACGCTCGACCTCGGTGAGGCCGCCCCAGATCCCGAACGGCTCCCGGATCTCGTTGGCGTACTCCAGACAGTCGAGCTTTACCGGGCAGACGTCACAGATGGCTTTGGCTCGAAGCTCTCGACGTTCTCGGTCTTCCTTGCGCTCGAAGGTACTGGGGGGGAAGAAGAGGTGCGAGTGGTTGCCGCGGCACAGTGCCCGCACCTGCCAGTCGTTCGAAAGCGTCAAGGCGACTCCATTCCTAGCCGGACGGCGAGCGAACCTACCAGCGGCCGCACGGCGAGACCAGGAAGTTTCTACCAGTTGTCCCAGGAAATTCCCAATCCATTCGTCTAACGCTCATCCGATGGAACCGTCGCCGCTTCTCGGCTCGACTTCGAGCACCGTCCCACGTACCGCGGTGACAGTCACCCGGTCGCCGGCGGTGATGCCGGCGGCGCGATGGGAGGTTGCCGACCAACGCGCTCCGTCCACTTCGACTTCCCCATCTGGTCCCAGCCCGGTGGTGGCCACACCAGCGCGTCCGATGAGGTGATCCCGACCCACCGTCTGCGTCGAGAACCGAGCCCGCGCCACCGTGGGGAGTGCCGCGAAATAGAAGAGGACGACCGCAAGGGTGGCGATGGTCACACCCCACCACGAGGGCGAAAGGTGAGGCTCGGCATCGGCGAGGAAGGCTCCCCCAACCAGGAGCAGCACACCCCCGAGCAGACTCCAGCGACCAAACCGGCCCACCTGGAACTCGGCGGTGAGCAACCAGATTCCACCCATCAGCAGCAGGACCGCCCACCATCGCAGCGGCAGCATCACCATCCCGTAGCCACCGACGAGGAGGCACAAGGCGGCGACCGCGGCGGCGACACCCGGGCCGGCGGCATAGAACTCGAACGCGGCCACCGCCAGCCCGACGGCCACCAGGAAGAAGGCGACGCCCGGGGCGAGCGCAGCCCGCATGACCCGTTGCAGCGGTCCCGGCTGGTGGAAGCGCACCTCCGCCACCACGGTCTCCGCCGGTTCGCCCTCGTCGTCGAGGAGAGGCTCGCCATCGGACCCGTGGCCGGGCCGAGCGTTTCCAGCCTGGTTGTCTCCCCCCGCACGGTCACCTCGGCGCCGTCGAGAGCGGCGAGCAGATTGGAGAGCGCCGGCTCGACCACATCCACCAATCCCGGTACTGGTGCCTCGATCACGACCTGGTCGTAGTTGGCCAAGCCATCCGGCGCCGACAGCTCGGTCCCGGTGACGAGAGGACTGCGGTAGCCGACGACGGCGCCGGGGGCAGCAGAACGTATCGGGGCCAGCCGCAGCATCTCGGCGGCGGCTCCGTGCACCACGGCGGGAGCCGGTCCCACCCAAACGGCCACCGGAAGCGGCGGGGCGTCGACCAGTTGCAGCAGCTCATCGATCTCCGAGGTGAGGACACCGGGCACGTCGAGCTGGAGCACCACCAGTTGCGAGCCGCGCTCGGCCGCTTGCTCGATCTCGGTCACCACGAAGTCGCGCGCCATACCGTCGATCGACCCCGAGACTTCGAGCACGTCCACCGGCGGCACCTGTTGCGCTGCGGCGGACTGAGCCGATGCAATGAATGCCGCAAGGAAGATGATTGCGGCCCAGCGCATGTCGCGATGGTAGGAGGGCATCGCCGCGGCCCGGCTATGCCGCGCCCCGCGGCCCACCGGTACTGTGGCTCCGTGGTCACTCTGCTGCTCGTTGCCGATGGTCCTTGGGTGCGCAACGAGGTGGCGGCTGCGCTGGCCGACTCCTCGACTCTGCTCGAGGAGTCCGACCCTCGGCGGGCAGTAGAACGCATGGAAGACGACAACGCCGACGCGGTCATCATCGACATGCAGGTCGGCTCGATGGGGGGGATGGCAATCGTGCGGGCATTGCTCGACGCCGCCGCGATGAGTCATGTCCCTAGGACGCCGACCATCCTCCTCCTCGATCGGAGCGCCGACGTCTTTCTCGCCGGGAGGGCCGGGGCCGACGCCTTCCTGGTCAAGCCGATTGTCGCCGCGGAACTCCGAGCGGCGCTACGGGGGCGTACTCGAGGAGACCCCCCAAGAGGAATCGGGTCGCCACAGCCGAGACCTAGGGCTAGGGTCGGCCGACCACCAGGATTGAAGGGCCAGAGATGCGCAAGTGCTTCGTGATCCTCTTTGCGCTGGCAATGCTGACGTCTGCGCTACCGGTCACCGCGGCACCAACGGCGCCGGTCGCTCCGGCGGCAGTACCCCCGCAACGATCCCTGCGCTGGCGCTCCTGCTATCCCGAGTTTGGCCCCGACTTCGAGTGCGCTGTGGCCCGGGTCCCGCTCGACCACGACCGCCCGCGGGGAAGCACCATCGGGATCGCCATGGTCCGGCTCCCGGCTTCGGACCCGGCGCGACGCCTTGGGTCGTTGTTCGTCAACCCAGGCGGACCGGGAGGGTCGGGCGTGGACATGGTGCTTCAGGCAGGTCCCTTTCTGTACACCGATGAGGTGCGTGCTCGCTACGACTTGATCGGGTTCGACCCCCGCGGGATCAACCGGAGCCGCCCGTTGCTCTGCTTCCGCAACCTGGATGAGGCGTTCAGCGTCGTATGGCCCTTTACCTTCCCGTTCGAGCCGGGCGAGGAGGAAATCGCCGAGCAACTCGACCGAGCGCTGGCCACGGCATGCGCCGAACGGGGCGGGGCGATCGACGATCACATGGCGACGGCCGACGTGGCCCGAGACCTCGACCTGCTGCGGCGCAAAGTGGGTGATCGCCAGCTCAACTTCGTCGGCTACTCGTATGGCTCGTTCCTCGGCGTCACCTACGCCAGCCTGTTCCCCGACCGGGTGGGGCGGGTCGTGGTGGACGGCGTCCTCGACCCGATCGCATGGACGACCGGGCGAGGTGCCGAGGCACTGACTCAGCCCTTCTCCACCCGATTGCGGAGCGACGCAGGCGCCCAAGCGACCCTTGACGAGTTCTTCTCGCTATGCGATGAGGCAGGGCCCGATGGTTGCGCCTTCGCCGGTGATTCGGCGCAGCGGTTTGCCGCCCTAGCCGAGGTGTTGAAGCAGGGGCCTATCGAGATCATCGATCCCTTCACCGGGGAGCCGTTCCTACTCCACTACTCCGACGCGATCGGAGAGACTCTCCGCGCCCTGTACGACTCGTCCAGCTGGCCTGAGTTCGCCCTGCTCCTGGCACTGATCGAGCAAGATGCATCGCCGGAGGAGATCGGGAAGGCGATGGCGGCGGTGGAAGCAAAGGTGGGATTGGCCGCCGGGTCTCTGCCCGAGCCCCGCTACCCGAACTTCGTCGAGGGATTCCCCAGCGTCTCCTGCTCGGACAGCGTCAACCCCGACGATCACGGTTACTGGTCAATCGCCGGCGCCGAATCCGACGCCCAGTTCGGATATTTCGGTCGAATCTGGACCTGGTTCTCCTCGATATGCGCTGTCTGGCAGGGGTTCGACCAGGACCGCTACCTCGGCCCGTTCGACCGCGACACCGCCAACCCGGTCCTCGTGGTGGGAACTCGGTACGACCCGGCGACGCGTTACGAGGGAGCTCTCATCGTCGACGACTTGCTCCCCAACTCGAGCCTGCTCACCGTCGAGGGTTGGGGCCACACCTCGCTCTTCCTCTCCGTCTGCGCCGACGAGGCGACCGCCGCTTATCTCCTGGAGGGGACGACACCGCCGCCAGGGACCGTGTGCACCCAGGACTTCGACCCGTTCCCCGTGGTCGGCGCCCAACGGGCCGACGACACCCTGGCGCAACGCCAGTCACTGCGACGCGAGGTGATGTCGGAGGTCGCCATCTATCCCAGTGAGGTGAACCCCCGGCGATCGGTCCGGCCCTGACCAGGTAAGATCGCTGCTCCCGACGGGACGTGGCGCAGTTTGGCAGCGCGCAGCGTTCGGGACGCTGAGGTCGCCGGTTCGAATCCGGCCGTCCCGACAGAAGAGTGGCTGGTTAGGTGAGTGGAGCGGGTCTGACCAGGCACCTCCGATCCGACCATCCCGCGTTCATCCCGCGGCGCACGCACAAGGCGAGCGTCCGATGACTCAGAACCCCAGCCTCCTGGGCCAAGGAAGAAGGTGCTCCCCGCTGTCACAGAGCACTGGAAGCCGACTCAACGGGCCATGCGTGAGACTCACCCGACTTTGCTCTACCGGATTCGGCATGGGCTCCGACTACTCGCAGATCCTCCGGTCGAAACGCAGCGGTTTCGCTGTCGCCACTGCCACGGCCCGGATCGTGACCGCTCTATATACCCTGCGCCCTGATGGACACGGAGATCGAGGCCGTCGCCGATCGATACATTCCCGAGGCTCCGATCGGGAGCGGTGGAATGGCGACCGTATGGCGAGCGCACGATCGAGCGCTTGACCGCCCTGTTGCCCTGAAGCGGCTCCACCCCCATCTGGCTGCGCTACCCGAAGCGGGCGCCAGGTTCCGCAGGGAGGCGTTGGCTGCGGCCGCGCTTGACCACCCCGGAATCGTGACGGTTCACGACGTCGGGGTCGACGCCAGCGGTCCTTACCTCGTGATGGAGTTCGTCGATGGCGAGAGTCTCTCGTCGCGACTCGGCAAGCTAGAAGCGCTTCCCCCGGCCGAGGCAGCCCGCATCGCCATGGCTGTGGCGGAGGCGCTGGATCACGCCCACCGTCGTGGGGTGGTCCATCGCGACATCAAGCCCGCCAACATCCTGCTCGGTCCGGGAGACCGGGTGCGGGTGGCGGATTTCGGGATCGCCCGCTATCTCCTGGCTGACGACCAGCTCACCGACAGCGGAGTCGTGCTCGGAACGACGCCATACATGGCGCCGGAGGTGATGACAGGCGGCGAACCCGGGCCACTGGCCGACTTGTACGCCCTCGGTGTCGTCCTCTACGAGATGCTCACGGGTCGTTTGCCCTTCTCCGGTGATAACGCTTTGGCTCTGACAGTCGCCAAGAGAGAGCATCGGCCCACTCCACCATCTGCGCTGGTCGATCTCCCAGCGGGTTTGGAGCGGGTGGTCCTCACGGCCATCGAGGGGCAACCGAGTGCCCGTCCCGCCGACGCCGCGTCATTCGCTGCGGCTCTGCGACCGTTTACTGAGGTCGTAACACCGACATCTCAGACGCCACTCGACGCTGGGGACCGGCCGCAGCCAACGGCGGTCACAACTGTTGTAAGGACGCCACGACACGCTGGTGGCCAGGCCCGCCGACCCTTGGGCTGGGTGCTGGCCGGACTGGTCACTGCGGTCGGAGTGGCGGCGATCGCGGTGACACTCCTTGACGGCCAGAACGGCCTGAGGGAGAGGAGTGCATCCGCCACATCGATGGCAGTGACATCTGTAAGCACTGGGGAGCCGACGAACCCCACTATCGCCGCGGCCGTATCGGTACTCACACCGACGACAGGTCGTCCGGCGGCCGCTAGCACACCACCGCAGGGCACGCCGGCTCGCGCCGTGGACGACCTGCGCTCCAGCATCGCCGGGCTAATCGCCACCGGCTCGATCGAAAAGCAGTTGGCCAACCGCTTCGATCGGGACACTCAAAAGGCGCTCCGCTACTGGGAGCGGGGCAACGACGAGCGGGCCGGGGAGGAGCTCCGCGGCCTCCTCGATGTGCTCGACACGACCCGAAACGATGGAGTGGCCGAGGATGCAATCCGCGAGCTCAACGATCAGATCGCCAGAGTCGCCCGAACCATGGGCTTGGGCGAGATCAGTCCGAACGATGATGACGACTCGGGCGAGTGAGGTTCTGGCAGAACGGGTGCCGTCTCGCCGAATGAGAGGCCGCGTTTGATGGCGATGGCTCTGGGGTAGCGCCGATCCCGACCGACGAGGGAGGATCGATGCCAGTCCATCGGGGCAAGGATTCCAAGGGACCGTTCTACCAATGGGGCGGCGAAGGCAAGAAGTACCACTACACGAGCGGCAACAAGTCCAGCCGCGATGCGGCCAAGAAGAAGGACTGGGCGAAGCCAACGCCGGTGTGGACCAAGTGGTATGAACCTCGCCCCCCTGGGAATCGACCGATCGGCGCTTCGTGACCTGGTTGGCCGGATCGGTATCGCATCCCGCTGGCGTTTCGGCTGGCGCAGGATGGTCGAGCCCGTCGTCGCTCGTCGCGACGCCGAAGCGTTCAGCGCATCCGCTGGCTTTCGGCTCGCGCCGGGTGGTTCAGCCCGTCGTCGCTCGTTCGCGACCAGGGCACTCCACGATGCAGGTGGCGCTCGCCGGCGGCGAGCGTGCACCGACGTCAGAGGCAACCGCTTGGCAGGTGGGACACCTCTGCGACCCGGACGGGCACGGTGACGCCGCCGATGGCATCGGGGCACCGACGTCATGAGCCGACCAACCGCTTCGCCAGGTCAACCCTCTTTGCGACCGATTATCCCTGGCAGCGACAGATAAACGGAACGGACCGCCATGATGCGGTTGATGTCGGCGACGACCCGGGAGTGGAACTCGCCTCGGTAAGTCTTGTCGGTGAGGGCGAGACCTGTGAAGTAGAGGCCGCAAACGCCCCCTAGCAGTGTGGAAGCGATGAGCAGTTGAAGGGACAGCGTTCGCGGCTCGCCGATGAAATCGAAGCCGATCAGCTCGTTGACCGGCGCGCCGACCCATGCTTCCTGCACCGGGGCCGGGACCGCCAGCATCCCGAGCAGCACCATGAAAAGCGTGACCATCACCGCAACGAAGAGTGATTGGACGAACTGGCTGATCAGCATCAGCACCAAGACGTTGAGTCTCTCCAGCCGATGCAGTGGGCGGCGCAGGTCGTCCGTGGAGAGGGTGGTGAAATTCAGCGGTGATGCCGGAGTGTCGGCCAAGAGCTCTGGCCAATCAGGTGATGGCCCACGCCGTTCGATGAGGCGGATCTCCTCCCTTGCTTGGGTCACCACCAGCACCCCACCGACGATCACAAAGAGGAACATGATCGCCGCCAGATCGACCGCTCCGATCTGGTGGGACGCCTGCCAGAGCTCCGAGGCGAACAAGAGGAACACGACCAGGATGAGCAGCAGCGGCAGCGTTCGGGCGACTAGCAAAGCGATGTGCGGCACGTTGTCGCGCAGGTGGCGAAGGCTCCAACCGGCCAGCTCGAATACTCCAAGGCTCACGACGGCATAGATGATCCCGACGCCAATGAGGATGAAGCCCGGAGTGAACAGGCGCACCTCGCCGACAGTCACGAATCCTCGGAAGGCGCCTGGGTCGCCCGTTATCACCGAGGCCACAACTCCCGGCACTATTCCGATGACTGCGATGTCGAGCAGGTCGAGACGGCTGACCGACCCGAATGGTGGATGCTTCCGGATCCAGAGAAACCCACCGATCAAGGTCACGGTGAGGGCGAGTGCCAGAAGTATCGATCCAATGTTCGAGATGAGCGAGCCTTCGAGACGCTGGGTCCAGATCCAAACGGTGCCCACCACGATCCAGATCCCGATGAGCGGGACCGCTCGGCGGTCGATCCGCTGCTCGGAGCTGTAGCCCTCGATGAGCTGGGGTACACCCCTCGCCGAGAACCAACGCTCTATCGATCGCCGAGCCCCGTTCGGGACGTCATCTCGACTAGACGCTGCCACCGACCGGGGAGGGTAGCCAGGCGTCCTTAACGGTTCGTTCGAGATCAGAAACCCGGAAAAAATCAGTGTCGTCCATTGACGCGCTGCGTGGTCAGCGGCATACTTTATGTGGTAGGGGTGGGTTGTTTTGTGAGTCCACAATCGTGGTCTCAGTAGCGAGCCGGGCAATGCCCGGGGGAGGTGGGGGAGTCCCATGTTCACTCTTGACGGCAAATCGGCACCACAAAAGCCGCTCTCGAGGATCAGGTTGCTTCTTGGCATTTCGCTTGTCGTCGTCCTTGTGTCGGCTCTCGCATTGCCGTGGGCCGGAGCGGTTCCTCCAGGCAACAACGGCACGGTGAAGATCGACGGAGTGGCCTTCGATGACCATCCGAACAACGAGCCGCACGTTGGCTGTGTTTTCCAGGTCGATTTCTACGGCTACGACGAAGGTGACCTCACTGCCGACGTAACCTTCCGGGCCCATCCGCCGACCGGCACCGACGTACTACTCACCGACGAGGTCTTCATAGGCGAGGATCCGGCGGGTGGCGGCACCGATCTCGATGCGAGCGCAACCTACGATCTGAGCGCCGTCTTGGCCGGCTTCGAGCCGCACCCTGTTCAGGGCTTCCACGTGAAGCTGACGATCAACGCCGAAGGCTCGCAAGGCGCCGATGTCAAGCACAAGGTGTTCTGGGTCACCTGCGAGCAGCCTCCGCCGACCACGTCCACGAGCAGCACCACGTCCACGAGCAGCACCACGTCCACGAGCAGCACCACGTCCACGAGCAGCACCACGTCCACGAGCAGCACCACGTCCACGAGCATTCACGACAAGACGGGCACGATCATCATCGAGAAGTACGCCCTGCCGTACGGCGATCAGTCGTTTGCTTTCGGGGGTGATCTCGGTTCATTCGTGATCGTGGACGACGAGCAAGGGACAGGGAACGCGGGATCGCAACAGGCGTTCACCGCCCTGGACCCCGACAGCTACACGATCTTCGAGGAACCGGTGGCGGGGTGGGACCTGGTCAGGATCGCTTGCCAGGTGACCGTGGGTAGTGCCAGCACGTTCACAGTCAACCTTGCGGAGCGATCGGTGACCATCGATCTTGTCGCCGACGAGACGGTCTACTGCGACTTCCAGAACCGAAAGCCGCTTTAGCCCACCATTCCAGACACAACACTCGGCCGCTCACCTCGAGGTGAGCGGCTGAGCGACGCTCAGGTCAAGGGATAGGGCGACTGGACCCACCACGGAAGGTTGGAGATCTCCAGCCGGACCACCCACTTGACCCACCAGAAACCTCGCCGAGCCGGTGCCACGATCCGAGCCGGGAAGCCGTGGCCGGGTGATAGAGGCTCGCCACCGACCTCTGTTACCAGCCACATGGAACCCATGTCGGACACGGGGAAGCGTCTGGCATAGCCTGTCGCCGACCAGGCGACCAGGCTGCGAGCCGAGCCTGGCTGGACCAATCGGTCGAGCCGGACGCCGCGCCAGACCTGGCTGCTAAACCAACCGCTGGTGCAGTCGAGGATGGCGGTCAGGTCGTCCATCTGAAGGGCAGCGAGATCATCGAGTCTCAGAGACCGTCCCCCGCCGACATCCTCGACGACGAGGCTCCAGGAGGAGCCATCGATTTCGGGGGTCCGGTCGTCGAGCCACGACGTCACCGGGAGACCGACTGGATCGAGCGAGGATCGCTCGTGTGATCCGGTGAAGCGCCGGTCAGCGCCGGGGAGGCGGGCCAACGCGATGGCGCGGTCAGCGGCGAACCAGGCCACCGCCGCCGCTGACAACAGTCCACCGGTCCTTATGAGGTTTCGCCTGCTCAGGTCTTGACGGCGGGGCAGGGTCTTCCGAGCCAGCACGTGCCAGATCGCAAGCGGGACCAGTACCAGGGCAGCGACGACGTGTACCCAGAGCACTGTGAGTGAGCCGAAGCCACCGGGCCATCCGATCGAATGGAGGATCCCGGTGAGAAGCACGATGGACGCGAGCAGAGCGAAGAGGAGCGAGAACATTCGTCCTCGGTTGCGGCGGGCCAAACCCTTCCGCACCACCAGCGACTTCCAGGGGGCGACGATCAGGATGGCAAATCCAACGACACCGTGGGCCACGGCGACCCATCCCAGGCCGGGGGTTCCCAGAGCTTGTGCGGCGAGACCGGTGACCAGCGCACCGCCAAGCAGGAGCAGCAGCACGAGATTGGTTCGTCGGCCGCCGAAAGTGCGACCGCTTTCGGGACTTTGCGTCATGGGCCCTTCCGACCAAGGATGGCACTCCGCAGCCGATCTCGCTGTGCCCTGCCAGAGTGATGCCAAGCGACGATCGAGGAGCCTCCGTGGGCCGATACGCCATCAAGACCCCGCCGCAGAACGCCAAGTGGGAGGACATGCTCGCTATTTGGCGGGAAGCGGACGACATCGACCTGTTCGAATCTGCCTGGAACTTCGACCACTTCTATCCGATCCACGGCGACCCCAACGGCCCGTGCCTGGAGGCGTGGGTCACCCTCACCGCCCTGGCGCAGGCGACGTCTCGGCTCCGCATCGGGTGCATGGTCAACGGGATGCACTTCCGACACCCTGCGATCACCGCCAACATGGCGGCATCGCTCGACATCGTGTCGGGCGGCCGGCTCTACCTGGGTCTCGGCGCCGGCTGGCAGGAGCAGGAGGCCGCCTCTTATGGGCTCCACCTGGGGACGATGAAAGAGCGGATGGACCGATTCGACGAGGGCGTCGAGGTGATCGTCCGTCTCCTCACCCAGGAGACCACCGACTTCGAAGGTGAGCACTATCAGCTCACGGCGGCACGCTGCGAGCCAAAGCCGGTCCAGCGACCGAATCTGCCCATCGCCATCGGCGGCGGTGGTGAGAAGCGCACGCTCAGGACCGTGGCGCGATGGGCGGACTGGTGGGATGGGCTCCAGGCCCAGCCCGAGGAGTGGAAGCGCAAGCACGAGGTGCTTGTCGACCACTGTGAGGAAATCGACCGCGACCCGGCCGAGATCACCTGCAGCGTCCACGTGGGTTACTCCCGGGACGACGACCTCGGGGCTGTGGCCGCTGCCGCCGCCGAGCGCTTCGAGGCAGGGGCGGACGTCGTCGTCTTCAGCATGCGGTCTCCTTACGACGTCTCGATGGTCGAGCCGCTGGCAAAGGCGCTGTCGTCGGTCGGAGCTTCCCGCTAGGAAGGACCGGCTTTACTGCCAAAGGAGAACGATGCAGGTCGGGTTCATCGGACTTGGTGACATGGGGCAGGGGATCATCCCCCGCCTGATCGATGCCGGTCACAAGGTGACTGGCTGGAACCGGACCATCGAGAAGGCGGCGCCTCTCCTCCAGATCGGTATGGCGTGGGCCGACTCGCCCCGCCAGGTCGCCGAACGCTCCGAGGCGGTCATCTCGATCGTGACCGACGCCGCCGCGGTGCGGGATGTCGCCCTGGGCGATGAGGGGGTGATCGCAGGGTTGCAACCCGGATCGGTCTACCTCGACATGAGCACCATCGATCCAGGCGAGTCCCGCTCGATTGCCGACAGCTTCTCGGCGGCAGGTCTGACCATGCTCGACGCACCGCTATCGGGGAGCCCGATCACGTTGTCGGAAGGTAAGGCGTCGATCATGGTCGGTGGCGACCGGTCCGCCTTCGATCGTGTGGAGCCGATGCTGGCGGCGATCGGTCCAAAGGTGAGCTACATCGGTGCCAGCGGCGCCGCCGCCCAGATGAAGGTGGCCATCAACCTGTGTCTGATCGTCGAGATGGTGGCGTTCTGTGAAGCGGTGGCTCTCGCCGAGAAGGGCGGCGTGTCACGGGAAATCGCGGTTGACGCCATGCTGCAGAGCGTGGTCGCCTCGCCGGTCATGGGGTACCGGGGACCGTTCATCCTCGAAGGCGGGATGCCCGAGAAGCCACTGGCCAGTGTCCTCCTCCAGCAGAAGGACATGCTTCTCGCCCTCGACCTGGGACGGCGCCAGGGAACGCCGGTCCCTCTGGCCGCCGCTGCCAACGAGATGCTCAACGCCTGCCACGGCCTCGGGCTGGACGAGCGGGACTTCGTCATCGTGTTCGACGTCTACCGAACGATGGCGGGGATGCTGTGACCGCCAACTTCCGTACCAGCCGGCACGACATTCCGGTGGTGGATGGTCTAGCCGCAGCCGAGGGATGGGTGGACATGCGGGTGCAGTTCCTCGTTGGCAAGGCCAACGCCGGGTCCGACCAGCTGCTGCTCGGGTGGACGGTGCTCCCCCCGGGAGCTCGCCACGAGCGGCACCGTCACCCCAACGCCGACGAGTTCTTCGTGGTGCTCAGCGGTGCCGGTCAGGTCTACACGGATGAGAACATGGATTCTGCAGTGGAGGGGGACGTCATCTTCACCGAGCGCGGGCACTGGCACGGGTTCGACAACACCGGTGACGAGGATGTCACGCTCGTTTGGGGATGGAGCGGTGCCGGGTCGCTCGAGGACGCCGGCTACGAGGTGTCACCCACGTGACCACGTCGCCAGTGGATGCCCGGATCGAGCGAGGTATGAGCCGGCAGCTCGAGGAGCGCCGACGCCTGCTCGACTCGGGGGCGCGGCACATCGGTTGGAAGGCAGGTTTCGGAGCGCCCGCAGCGCTGGAACGGTTCGCTCTGACCGGACCCATTGTCGGCTTCCTCACCAGCGCCACTCTGATTGCGAACGGGGCAAGCGTGGCCATCGGCGGGTGGGCCAACCCCGTCGCCGAACCCGAGCTTGCGGTCCACATTGGGATCGACCTGCCGCGGAATGCCAGTGCCAACCAGGTCCGCCAGTCGATTGTGGGAATCGGCGCCGCCATCGAGCTCGCCGACATCGACCCCCCTCCCGACGACGTCGAGGAAGTCCTCGCCGGTGACATCTTCCATCGTGCCGTGGTGCTCGGAGGGCCCAGTCCAGCACTGGCCGGCGGGAACATCGAGGGACTCACCGCCGCGGTCGCCCACAATGGCATCTTGTTGCACCCGGTCACCGACTTGGAGGTCCACACCGGACGGTTGCTCGACGTTGTGGCCCACATCGCCGCTACCTTGGCCGACTCCGGGCAACAGCTTCAGGTCGGTGACGTGGTGATCACCGGCTCGACCATCCCGGCGATCCCGATCGGACCCGGGCAATCGGTCGAGTTCAGGCTGGGCGACCTGGCGCCGGTCTCGGTACGGCTCCACTGAACCGATTGAGGGGGATCGGATCGGCCGGCACCGATCACACGCTCACCGGGCGGCTGAGCCGATTCCGGTCCACGCTTCCGCCCGATGGCGATCCCGAGCGACATTCCCGCCACGCCCAGGGCAGCCACGGCGGCGACGATGGCCGCTATCGCCAGCCCCGAGTGGCGACCTTCGTCCGCTGTCCACAAGATGTGACGAGTGGAGGGTGATGATTGGTTCAGAGGGGACGGAAGGCGGAAGACGGAAGACGGAAGACAATCCAAGAACCGCCGAGCAAGGAACGGGTGGAACGGGCTTCTGGTCTGAGTACTGAGTGCTAAGTACTAAGTACTTTCTCCGCGATCTGGACGGCGTTGAGGGCGGCGCCTTTACGGAGGTTGTCGCCGGTGGCGAAGAGCGTGATGCCTCCCTCGACCATGGTGCGGCGGACACGACCGACGAGTACGTCGTCAGAGCCAACACTGTCGAGTGGTGTGGGGACCCGGTCCTCCCACAGGGAGACACCTGGCGCTGCAGCCAAGATGCGCCTGGCCTCTTCCACATCGAGCGGTTCGGTGAACCGGAGGGTGGCCGAGACGCTATGCCCCACCATCACCGGGACGCGGACACAGGTGGGTTCGACCTCGAGAGTGTCGCTCTCGAGGATCTTGCGGCTCTCGTTGACCAGCTTCCACTCCTCTTCGGTGTAACCGGTTCCGTCGAGGGTCCCGGCCAGGGGCAGGACGTTGTAACCGATCGGCCGGGCATACAGATCCCCACCCGGGTCGGCCCATCCCCCAGCGACCAGCGCGTCGCGGTCGGCGCCGAGTTGCTCGATCTGTCGTGAAAGCTCATCGATCCCGGTGCGCCCCGACCCGGAGACCGATTGATAGGTAGAGACCACCATCGAGGCGAGTCCGGCGTGGCGGTGCAGCGGCGCAACCGCCATCAACAACGTCATCGTGGTGCAATTCGGGTTCGACACGATGCCGGAATGCCCGGATATGGCGTGGTCGTTGACCTCGGCCACCACCAACGGGACCGCCGGATCCATCCGGAACGCCGACGAATTGTCGACCACGACCGCTCCGACTTTGGCGAATCGCGGGGCATGATCCCGACTTCTCGTGGCGCCGGCGGAGAACAGCGCCACCTCGATCCCCGCCGGGTCGGTCGTCTCGAGGTCCTCGACCTCGATCTCCCCCCAAGCGGTCTCCATCTTGTCGCCCGCCGAGCGGGCCGAGGCCAACAATCTGAGCCCGCCCACGGGGAAGTCCCGCTCGGAGAGGATCTCGAGGATGGTCCGCCCCACCGCACCAGTGGCTCCGACGACGGCGACGTTGGTCACGCCCCCACCTCTTCCAGGATCAGCGGTGGTTGGAACTCGTCGTGCAGCGTCCGTACCGCCTCGTCGATCTGGTCGGCTCCGACGACACACGAGATGCGAATCGTCGAGGTGGAGATCATCTGGATGTTGATCCCTTTGTTGGCCAAAGCGCGGAAGACCCTGGCGGCGACACCGGGGTGTGACTTCATCCCCGCCCCTACAAGGGATACCTTTGCCACGTTCTCATCGACGTCCACACCCGCCGCCCCGACCTCTGCGGCCACGGCGCTGGCAACCTCTCGCGCAATGGGGGCGAACTCCTTGGGGACGGTGAAGCTGATGTCTGTAGCGGCGTCCCGCGACACGTTCTGCACGATCATGTCAACGTTGATGCTCCGCTCGGCCAGGGGTTCGAAGAGGGCGGCGGCCACGCCCGGCGTGTCGGGAACGCCCCGGACGGTGACCTTCGCCTCAGATACATCGTGGGCGATACCGCTGATGATGGCCTGCTCCATTGTGTGCTCCTTAACCCAGGTTCCTTCGGCGTCATGGAAGGACGACCTGACATGTATCGGAATTTCGAAGCGGCGCCCAAACTCCACCGACCGCGCCATCAGGACTCTGGCTCCGCTGGCGGAGAGCTCCAGCATCTCCTCGAAAGACACCTCGCGCAACAACCGCGCGGTGGGAACCATGCGCGGGTCGGCGGTGTATACACCGTCCACGTCGGTGAAGATCTCGCAAACGTCGGCCCCATGCGATGCAGCAAGCGCCACCGCGGTCGCGTCGGAACCACCACGCCCGAGGGTGGTGATCTCCTTGGTGGTCGGATCGACCCCCTGGAACCCTGCCACGATGACCACCCGACCGTTGTCGAGCGCCTCACGCACGCGGTGTCCCCTGATCTCGGTGATCCTGGCTGCACCGTGGGCGGCGTCGGTGAGTATCCCCGCTTGAGAGCCGGTGAAGCTCACCGCCTCAACCCCGAGATCCTGGATGGCTATCGCCAGCAGGGCCATCGAGATCCGCTCACCGGCGGTTAGGAGCATGTCGATCTCGCGCGCCGGGGGATTGGGCGATACCCGTTGAGCCAGATCGAGCAGTTCGTCGGTGGTTTCCCCCATGGCCGACACCACCACGATGACATCGTTGCCGTCCTTGCGGGCGCGCGCCACGCGCTCTGCGACCACAAGGATCCGCTCGGGCGAGGCAACCGAGGTGCCTCCGAATTTCTGCACGACAAGCGGCATGCGCTGGCCCGAGTGTAGGACCGGCCTGGTTCTCGAATTGGTTGACTTCCCCGCCCCACGGGCGATATGAGACGGGCGCCGTCCTACTCTCCACGCCGCCATGACTGATCGTCGTCAGAGGCAGCGGGAATCCCGGGAGGAGCGGAGGCGCGAGGAGGAGCGGCGCAAGCGCATCCGCGCCGCGTGGAAGCGCGCCGCCATATTCGGCGGCCTCGCCCTGCTCATCATCGGCGTGTTCTTCGTGGTCAACCTGCTCTCGGGTCGGGAACCGCCGCTTCCCGACGCCTATCGCGCCTTCCGCGAGCTTCCGGTGGCTTGCGGTGCCGAGGCACCACCCGAGATCACCCCCGCGGAGTTCCCGAACGGCCCAGAGGACCTCGGGCTCTCACCAGATGTGCCCATCACCGTCACGATGACCACTTCGTGCGGTGAGATCGTCGTCGAACTCGACCCGGCCCTAGCCCCCCAGGGTGCGAACTCCTTTGTGTTTCTTGCCAACGAGGGCTTCTACGACGGGACCGTCTTTCACAGGATCATCGAGACCTTCGTCGCCCAGGGGGGCGATCCCCTCGCCGACGGCAACGGCGGACCCGGGTACACGCTTCCCAACGAAGCTCCGCCGGATGGCTTCGTCTATGAGCCGGGCGTGATGGCCCTGGCCAACGAACTCGGGCCGGACACGACAGGCAGCCAGTTCTTCTTTGTCGTGGGGCCGGACGCACAGTCGCTGACCCCGAGCTTCTCGGTGCTGGGGACGGTCGTGGAAGGAGCCGACGTCCTCGAGCAGATCGCCGCCATTCCGGTGCAGCCCGCACCGAGCGGCGAGCAATCGCTCCCCCGAGAAGCGGTCTACGTGGATAGCGTCCAGATCGAGTCCTAGGTACGCCCAGGATCCGTCACAGCCCGCAGGTACCCTGGCCGGGCGATGCAGATCGATCTCCATGTCCACAGCACCGCTTCGGACGGCACCGAGAGTCCGGCCGATCTGATAGCCGGTGCGGCGCGGGCCGGGCTGGGAGCGATGGCGCTCACCGACCACGACACACTCGAAGGTCTCGACACGGCGGCGGCGACCGCAGACATTTTCGGGATCAGGCTCATTCCCGGCGTCGAGTTGTCCTGCGAGTGGGAAGGCGGGGCCATGCACCTGGTGGTGCTCTTCCTCGAGTCGGGACAAGGTCCGCTCCAAGACAGGCTCGCCGAGTTGCGAGCGGGACGGGACGGGCGCAACGCCCTCATCGTGGACCGGCTCGTCGGTCTGGGCATCGACATCACGCTCGACGAGGTCATGGAGGAAGCCGGTGCAGGGACGGTCGGCCGGCCCCATGTGGCGGCGGTCATGATCCGCAAGAACGTCGTCCCGGACATCCAGACCGCTTTCGATAGGTATCTCGCCGCTGGCCGGCCCGCCTATGTGGGTCGAAAAAGGCTCACGCCGGCCGAGGCGATCTCCCTCGGCAGAGCCTCGGGTGGCGTACCGGTACTGGCTCACCCGCACACTCTCAGCGGGAACCTCGACGGCGAACTCCTGTTGCCCAACCTCCGGCGTCTCGCCGAGATGGGCCTGATCGGGGTCGAAGTGGAGTACTCCACCTATCTGCCAGACGACCGGCGGCGGCTACGCCGTATGGCCACGGGTGCCGGCCTACTTCCGAGCGGCGGCTCCGATTACCACGGGGCCTACAAGCCCGACATCATGCTGGGCGTGGGCAAGGGTGATTTGGAGGTGCCCGGGTCGATCCTCGACGACCTGGAGGCGGCTCGCCCGACGATGCTCCAGACGAGATGACACCGGAGGACGGCGGGCACCCCCCACCGGACTCCGGCCGCCACGGACCCTCCCCGCCGCGCATCCGCAGGCGCTTCGCAACGACGATGGGGCGGGCAGCACTGCTCGTGGGGACGGGAATCCTCATCTCCAGGCTGCTCGGCTTCGTCCGCAATGCCGTGTTGCTCGGCGTGCTCGGTCGCAGCGGCGAAGCCGACCTCTACAACGCCGCATTCGTCATCCCCGACTATTTGTTCTTCCTGATGGCGGGCGGGTACCTGACCATCACCTTCCTACCCATCCTCAGCAGGCACATCGCGGCCGGCGACGACGAGGGCGAGTGGCGTTCTTTCGTGGCGGTCTTCCGTCCGGTGGCGTTGGTCATGATCGGGCTCACCGCCCTGGCGATGATCTGGGCCCGGCCACTGGTGGAGTTCCTCTACCGCAGTTTCGAACCCTCCGATCTCGACCGCCTGACCGGCCTGGTGAGGGTGGTGCTGCCGGCGCAGGTGTTCTTCGTGCTCGGGTCGCTGTTCATGGCTGTGCAATACGCCCGGCAGCGGTTCCTCGTCCCCACGCTGGCGCCGATCGTCTACAACCTGGCGATCATCGCCGGCGGTGCAGTGACCTGGGCGATGGGAAACCCGTCGCCCGAGGGCTTCGCATGGGGTGCGCTGGCAGGGGCGATCATCGGCAACTTCGGCCTCCAGTGGTGGGGTGCCGGACAGATCGGGCTCCGCTGGCCCCGCCAGGTCCCCTGGAGGCATCCGGCGCTCGGTGAGTACCTCCTGCTGGCCATCCCCCTGATGCTCGGCCAATCGGTGGTCGCACTCGACGAGCAGTTCATCAGGGTGTTCGGCCAGCTCGCCGGTGTGGGCGGGATCACCGCTCTCGTTGCCGGTCGCCAGATGAGCATGGTCCCTGTAGGCGTCGTGGCGCAGGCGGCTGGAGTCGCCGCATACCCGTTCCTCGCCAGGCTCGCCGCCGAGGACAGGGAGCAGGAGTTGCAGACGGAGGTGGGGAGGGCGGTGCGCGCCACCGTCACCGCCGCCATGCTCGCTGCCGCCGGATTGTTCGGCCTCGCCCTCCCCGCGGTCCGGATCGCATACCAACACGGCTCCTTCGGACCCGAGGACACGCTTGTCACCGCGTCGGTGGCGGCCGTGTTCGCTTTGAGCATTCCCGCCTGGGGGGCCCAGCAGGTCCTGGCTCGCGCCTTCTACGCCAAGAGGAGGATGTGGACTCCGGTGCTCATCGGGACCGCCGTGACCATCGTCGCAATCCCCGCCTACTGGCTGCTGGGCGACAGATTCGGGCTGGAGGGGATCGCAGCCACCAGTACCGGGTCGATCGTGGTCTACGCCGTCCTGTTGGCGGCGGGTTGGTTCATGGTCACCGGGCGTAGCCAGCTTCGGTCGGTACTAGGCGCCATTGGTCGGGGACTGCTCGGTGCGGTGCTGGCAGGTGCCGCCGGACTGGGGATCGTCGCCCTGTTCACGTCGGGTGAGACCGTCCCGTCGGCGGGCCAGTCGTTCCTGGCATTGGTCCTGGGTGGATTGGTCGTCGTGGGGGTGTTCGCCGGGTGTCTGGCGGCACTGCGCTCGCCCGAGTTGGCGATCCTGATGCGGCGTCAACCCTCTCCGGATCGAGGCTGAGCCGGCCGGCGGTCCCGGTCGACCGGCGGCTCGGGCCGCCCGGATCGGGCAGAGGCCACCCAGGCAGGGAGACGCGGCGCAGGTGCGGGGACCGATCCGGCGGCTTCCGCCTCCAGATGGGCGATCACCGCGCCGATCACGGCGGCGGCGAACGGGTCTGGCGCCGGCGATACCGTCACACGCTCAGCCATTTGAAAGCTCCACGAGCTCGATCAGGGTGCCGTTTGCGGCAGATGGGTGTACGAAAGCGATCTGCTTGCCCCCGCCACCCCGCCGCGGCTTGCTGTCGACCAGTTGGGCGCCCTCCGCCTCGAGATGGCTCAGGGCGGCGGCGACATCAGGGACGGCGAAGGCGATGTGGTGCAACCCCTCGCCGCGTCGCCCGAGGAAGCGACCGATCGGGGTGTCCGAGCCGAGCGGCTCCAGCAACTGGACGAAGGAACCACCCACCGGAATCATTGCCTCCTCCACTCCCTGATCGTCGACGACCTCCCGGTAGAGCGGCTCCACCCCATAGAGCCGCTGATAGACGGCCAGCGAATCGTCGAGGCTTTGGACTGCGACGGCGACGTGATCGAGGTTGAGAAGCTTCATTGTTGCTGGGCGAGAGTAGAGCGATCGGCGGTACGATCGACACCAGGAGGTCGGGAGCATGTCCAGCGTCATCGTCGGAGCGGCACGGACGCCGGTGGGCAGGTTCGGTGGTGCCCTTCGCCCCTTGCGAGCAGTGGAACTCGGGGGTGTGGCGATCGGCGCCGCCCTGGAGAGGTCGGGAGTCGGAGCGGACAAGGTCGATGAGGTGATCCTCGGTCAGGTGCTCCAGGCCGGGGAAGGCCAGATCACCGCCCGGCAGGCCGCGGTCAGGGGTGGCGTGCCGATGACGGTGCCGGCGATCACCGTCAACAAGGTCTGTCTGTCCGGACTGGCGGCAATCGCCCTGGCCGACCGCGCCATCCGGCTGGGTGAGGCGTCCTTCGCCGTAGCCGGCGGCATGGAGTCGATGAGCAACGCACCCCACATCCAGCGCGACCTTCGCTGGGGCCATCGGATGGGAGACAGCGCTCTGGTTGACGTGATGCTGCACGACGGGCTGTGGTGCGCCTTCGACCAGTGCACCATGGGCGAGTCCTCGGACCGCAAGAACAGGGACCTCGGCATCGGACGAGCCGAACAGGACGAGTGGGCGGCGCAGAGCCATGCCCGCGCCGCGGCCGCCTCATCGTCGGGTGGGTTCGAGGATGAGATCGTCCCCGTTCAAGTGCCCCAGCCGAAAGGAGCTGCCGTGGTGGTGGGCACCGACGAGGGAATTAGGGCCGACAGCGACGCCGCATCACTTGGTGCGCTCCGTCCCGCCTTCGCTGCCGACGGGACCATCACCGCAGGCAACGCTTCGCAGATTTCCGACGGTGCAGCCGCTGTCGTGGTCGCCGACCGCGCCGCCGCCGAGGCGGCGGGAGCACCCATCCTGGCGGAGATCGTCGCCTACGGTCAGATCGGCGGCTCCGATGCCACGCTCCACGAGCGCCCTGCCGAGGCACTCCGGGTGGCGTTGAAGAGGGCCGGTCTCGAATCGGGCGATCTCGACCTCGTCGAGATCAACGAGGCTTTCGCCGCCGTGGCGCTCTGGTCAGCGCGGATGCTCGATCTGGATCCGGCCAGGGTGAACGCACGAGGCGGGGCGGTGGCGTTGGGGCATCCCATCGGCGCCACCGGCGCCAGGCTCGTGGTATCCCTGATCCACGCCCTCCGCCAGGCCGGTGGCGGGACCGGTGCCGTCACCCTGTGCGGTGGCGGTGGGCAGGGTGATGCCCTGATAATCAAGGTCGGATGATGGCGGAGATCCCCGAGCGGAACCTCGGCCTCGATCTGGTCCGGGTAACCGAGACCGCCGCCATGGCCGCCGCCCGCTGGCAGGGTCGCGGGGACAAGGAAGCCGTGGACCGGGCGGCAGTGGACGCAATGCGCGCCCATCTCTCCACGCTCGACCTCGACGGGATCGTGGTCATCGGTGAGGGTGAGAAGGACAACGCCCCGATGCTCTTCAACGGGGAACGGGTTGGTAGTGGCGCGGGGCCCGAGGTCGATGTGGCGGTGGACCCGGTGGACGGGACCCGTCTCACCGCCGAGGGCGGACCGGGAGCGCTCGCCGCGCTCGTCGTCTCCGAACGGGGCACCATGTACGCCCCCGGCAGACTGGTCTACATGGACAAGATCGCCGTGGGAGCCGAGGCGGCGGGGACCATCGCCCTCGATGCCCCGGTCGATTACAACCTCCGCCAGGTGGCCAAGGCGCGGGGCAAGGACGTCAACGATCTGCAGGCGATCATCCTCGACCGACCACGGAACCAGCGCTACATCGACGCGGTACGCGAGGCCGGGGCGCGCATTCGGTTGATCCGTGACGGTGATGTCTCGGGCGCAATCGCCACCGCCCGCGAAGAGAGCAACGTCGACGTCCTGTTCGGGATCGGCGGGTCGCCCGAGGCGGTCCTGGTCGCCGGGGCGATGATCTGCCTCGGCGGCGAGATCCAGTGCCGGCTATGGCCACGCGACGAGACCGAGCGGGAGTGGGCGACCGACAACGGACTCGACCTCCAACAGGTGATGACAACCGGCGAACTGATCAACTCGAACAACGTCTTCTTTGCCGCCACCGGCGTGACCACCGGCGAGTACCTCGACGGCGTCGAGTACTTCGGCGACGGCGCCACCACCCATTCGGTCGTGATGCGCTCCAAGACAGGGTCGGTCCGCTCGATCGTCGCCCGCCACAACTTCCGCAAACTGCGCTCGATAAGCGCGGTCACCCTCGACTGAAGGACGCGCAACCCAGGGTTCGGGGCGTGGCAGTACAACGGTTCGGGCCCACAGAACGAAGGGTGGTTGCGTCCACCGAACCCAGGGTTCGGGGCGTGGCACAGCAACGATTCGGGCACACAGAACGAGGGTCTAGACGACTCAGAGCTCCCGCCGACCTGCCAGAGCCCTCCCCAGGGTCAGTTCGTCTGCGTAGTCGAGGTCGCCGCCCACCGGCAGTCCGCTCGCCAGCCGGGTGACCCGGACCCCGAGTGGCTTGAACTCGCGGGCCAGGTACATGGCGGTGGTGTCCCCCTCCACCGTGGGATTGGTGGCGATGATGAGCTCGGTGATCCCCTCATCCGCCACTCGGCGTCTCAGTTCGGCGACCTTCAATTGGCCCGGCCCGATTCCCTCGATCGGCGATAGCGCTCCTCCGAGCACGTGGTATCGCCCGCGGAACTCCTGAGTGCGCTCCACCACGATGATGTCCTGGGCTCGCTCGACCACGCACACGGCCGTCGTATCGCGGCGCGCATCGGTGCAGATCGAGCACTCCTCGGTGGAAGTGACGTTGAAACACCTCTGGCAGAGGCGTGCCAGATCGCGCATCTCGATGATCGCCTCGGCGAGACGTCTCGCATCGGTGTCCTCGATGTTGAGAAGGTGAAAAGCGAGCCGCTGAGCGGACTTTGGACCGATACCGGGTAGACGCGCCAGTTCATCGACGAGACGTTGGATAGGACCGTCGAGCATCAGCCCAGAAGGCCACCAAGATCGAGACCTCCTGTGAGCCCGCCCAACTGCGACTGGGCGGCCTCATTGGCGGCGCGCAGAGCTTGATTGACCGCGGCGACCACCAGATCCCCGAGAAGCTCGGGATCCTCGGGATCGATCACACCGGGAGCGAAGCTGATCGACACCACCTCGCCCGACCCGGTCACCTGCGCGGTCACCGCTCCACCGCCGGAGGTCCCCTCGAACTCCTTGGTTGCGAGTTCATCCTGGGCCGCGGCCATCTCTTCCTGCATTTTCTGCGCCTGCTGCATCAGCTTGCGCATGTCCTGCGGCCGCATACCCATTTGGCCAGGGTATCACCGCTGGTCAGAACAACCGCTCCACCCCGAATCGCCGAAGCCGGCCTTGGGGCTACGACTCGTCGACAGGACTCTCGGAGACGAGTTCGGCGCCCAGGAACTCGGCAACGAGCCGCTCGGGGTCGTGTTCGGGAGCCTCGGGGAGGCTGTCCTTGTCCGGCACAACCTCGTCCTCGTCGACGGTGACCACTGCATCTGCGAGGCGGAACTCGACCCGTACAGCACCGCCGACCAGGTCGGCAGCCTTGGCCTCGACCACGTCCAGGACGCGGGAGTCGCCGTTCAACTCGGCGAGGTGGAAGTCGAGACCAGCGGGGAGGTGGAGCACGATGGTGGTGTTCTCCACCGCCGCCGGGAAAGCCTCGCGGAAGAACGCCCAGCGACGTTGGGTGAGGTCCTCGCGGACCGATGCCAGCAGAACCGGCCACACCTCTTCGACCTTCTCGATCGTCAGACCGTCAATCGGTGGACGTGCCTCGGCCTTCGGCGGCTCTGTGACCGGTGGAGTGACGGCCGATCGGGAGACAGGTTCGGGGTTGTCCGGGATCGGCGCCGGATCCCTCTCTGGTCGGGGGACCGCCGGCGCGTCCGCGAGGTGCTTGACCCGCTGTTCGAGTCGGTCGAGTCGGGCGGCGAGCGAGGCGGGGTCGCCGACCACCTCGGGACGCACCAACCGGAGCAGCGCCAACTCGATCATGAGCCGCTCTTCCCGACCCTCCCTCAACTTGATGAGCGAGTCCCCGAGTTGATCTATGACACGCAGGACATCGGGGGCCGCAACCACCTTCGATGCAGCTCTCCACTCCTCGAGGACGTCGGCCGGCTCATCGGCCACCTCTGCCAGGTTGGGGGCGTAGTGCGCCAGGAAGACCCCGCGGAAGAAGGCGATGGTCTCGGAGACGAAGCGACGCAGGTCTACTCCCTCGGCCATCATCTCCGCAACCAACTCGAGGGCCGCCTTGGCGTCCTGTTCCACCATGGCGTTGGCGAGCCGCATCGGAGCATCTGCCTCTGCCAACCCAATGGCCCGGCGCACGCCCTTGACATCAACGGTCCCGCTCCCGAGGGCGGCGACCTGCTCGAGCAGGCTCAGGGCATCGCGCGCCGATCCCCTGGCCTGGCGGGCGATCAGCCCCGAAGCCGCGGACTCGAGCCGGTACCCCTCCTTGCCGGCCACCGACGCCAGGTGTTTGGTCAGGATTTCGGAGCCGATTGCGTGGAAGTCGAACCGCTGCGCCCTGCTACGGATGGTATCGAGCAACTTGTACGGCTCGGTGGTGGCGAGGACGAAGTGGACATGGCTCGGCGGCTCTTCCAGCGTCTTGAGCAGGGCGTTTCCCGCCGCCTTGGAGAGCATGTGGGCCTCGTCGAGGATGAACACCCGGCGCGCACCCTCGCCCACGGCGACGGTGGAGACGCTCACCCTTATGTCGCGGATGTCGTCCACCGAGTTGTGAGAGGCGGCGTCGAGTTCGATCACGTCGAGTGACGATCCCTCGTCGATCGCGGTGCACGAGATGCACTTGTTGCAGGGTGTCCCGTCGGGCCGCCGGTCGAGACAGTTGAGCGCCTTCGCCAGGATGCGCGCCGTCGTCGTCTTGCCCGTCCCCCGCGGGCCGGCGAAGAGGTAGGCGTGGGCGACCTTCCCCTCGGTGACTTCCCGAGCGAGGGTCTCGGTCACGTGCTGCTGGCCGACCACCTCGGTGAAGGTGGTCGGTCGGTACCTGCGATAGAGGGCCCGGTACTCCACGACCCGATCGTAGAGCGGTGTATCTCCCGGTGGGCCGGCACCTCTGTACTGGCGTCACGAGAGGAGAACAATGCTGGTCCACGCCCCCACCCACGCGCCTTCCACGGTTCCCACCACGTTGCATCGCCGACTCGCCGCTGCCGCGCTGGAGCGAAATGGCATCCGACCAGCGACGCGGCCCCACGCCGAACTGACACCCGGGAACCCCGTCACTGCCGGTCGCGCCTGGCTGGAACTCGAAGAGGCGTGGAACGATGACCTTGCATCGGATGCCGACGGCATCGGCGCGGTTACCCCGGGCCGAGTGGAGGTCTGGCTCGAGGGGCTAAAGCCGGGCACGCCCTACCTCGTGGCCATCGATGTGGTCTGCCTCGTCGGGGCGACCGACGCCCGATTCGACGTGTCCTCCAGCGCCACCGTGATCAACGCTTTCGGGGTCGAACCACTCGATCGCACCTTGATGGTGGTTGTCGATCCTGCAGACGACCTCGAGGTCGTCATCCTCGAGCCGCAAAACCTCTCGCTCTGGTCGCTCACCTCGGTGACCGTCGCAGAGGTGAGTTGACCCTGGTCAGTTCCGGGGGACTCTTCTCTTTGATCTGTCCAGGTGGACATGCCACCGCTCGGCCGGTTGGTGCGCCGGATCATCGACCATGATCCTGCCTTCCATAGCGACGATGCGGTGGGCGTAGGCGTCGCTCAGGCGGTCGGCGGTCAGCACCTCAACCGGAGGGCCTTCGGCTATGACGCGACCAGCCAGAAGGATGACGTGGTCGGCCTGCGAGGCATCGCCGAGGTCGTGCGTGGTCATGATCACGGTTCGACCTGCGTCGCGCTCGTGACGGACAACCCCGAGAACGATCTCCATCGACACCAGATCTAAACCGGTGAGAGGCTCGTCGAGCAGTAGCAGGTCGCGATCCTGGGCGAGACCTTGCGCCACGAAAACCCTCTGCCGCTGCCCCCCCGACAGTTCCCCGAGCTGTCGGGTAGCCAGATCGGATACCTCAGTTTGCTCCATCGCGGTCTCGACGGCGGTCCGATCGGCCGCTCCAAACCGGCGCACCGTCCCCAGGGAGGCGTAGCGACCCATGGCCACCACCTCCCGGACCGTCACCGGCAGGGCGCCGTTGACCCTGGTCGATTGGAGTACGTAGGCGGTGCGGGACCGCGACTCGACGGGCGGGTTCCCGAACACGGTCAGGCTCCCCACGTCGTGGGCGTGCAGACCGGCAACCGCGTTGAGCACGGTGGACTTCCCCGAACCGTTCGGCCCGATCAGAGCCGCCACTGTGCCCTGCTCGATGGCGAAGTCGGAAGGTTGGAGGGCGACCCGAGACCGGTAACGGAGTCCGACCGAGCGTGCCTCGACGGCTCTCACTGACATCGGGCGCAGGTTCCTTCGATCTCGAGAGCATGATCGACGATGACGTAGCCGCGCTCGCGGCCCGCCGATTCCGCCAACACCGCAAGAGCCCTCTCGCTGGCCGCATCCAACTCGATATCCACCACCTGATTGCAATCGACGCAAACGAGATGGTGATGGTGACCGGTGAGCCATTCGGCCAACTCGAAACGGGCCAGGCCGGCGGCGTCATGGTGCTTCTGCAGCACTCCGTTGGCGTCGAGTACGGATAGCGATCGGTACAGCGAAGAGAGCGGTACCGACGATCTCAAGGTGCGGTGCAGGTCCGAGGCAGCCTGCGGCCCCTCTGACTTGTGCAGGGCGCGGACCACTCGACGGCGACCGCTGGTGTAACGGACATCCTTCTCACCCAGATGCCGCTCGACCTGACGGTCGATCTCCGAGATGTGGGTGATGGGGCTCAAGTCGTGCTCCCGGCCGCTGCTATCGTTCCATCTGCATAGTAGGAGTGATTCTCATTATATGCAAGGGATGAGAATCGATATCGAAAAGACAACGACGCTCCTTAGAGGTTGGTCGCTACCGCTTCTGGTTGTCCTCCTTGTTCTGAGCGGCTGTTCCCCGGACGCTCCCGCTGTCAACACCGATGGGGACCTGATCCAGATCGTCGCCACCACGTCGATCATCGGAGACGTCGTTTCGAACATCGTCGGCGACACCGCCGCGGTCGAAGTCGTGCTACCGGCGGGCACCGACCCGCACGATTTCGCGCCATCGCCCCAACAGGTGGCGTCGATCAACGACGCCGACCTGGTGGTGGCCAATGGCCTTGGACTCGAGGAGAGCCTCACCGACATCATCGAAGGCGCCGCCAGCGAGGGGACACCTGTCCTGCGAGTGGCCGAAGGCGTCGACCCCCTCCCGGCTTCGGTGGAAGGGAACGAGGCGGAAGCCTCCACCGGGGACCCGCATTTCTGGCACGACCCCGACCGAATGGCGGAGGCGATCGACCTCGTTGTCGACGAGCTTTCCGCTCTGGATGACTCTGTCGATTGGGCGAGTCAGGCAGCGGATTACCGCGATGATGTAACCGGTGCCGGGGTCGCGGCAGATGAGATCCTGTCCGTGGTTCCGGCCGAGCGGCGGTCACTCGTCACCAGCCATGACTCACTCGACTACTTCGCCGACCGCTTCGGCTTCGAGGTGGTCGCCACCGTGATACCGGGTGGAGGAACCCTTGCCGAACCGAGCGGGCAGGAGATCGCAGATCTCGTCGACACCATCGACCAAGCCGGGGTCTCGGCGATCTTCACCGATGCCACCAACCCGACGAATCTGGCCGAAACAGTCGCCACCGAGGCGGGCCGGGAGATCTCTGTAGTCGAGATCTTCAACGATTCCCTTGGGGAGCCGGGTAGCGGCGCCGAGACCTACCTCGAGATGATCTTGACCAACGCCGGGCTGGTGGCCGAGGCGCTCTCGGCAAAGTGATGGACTGGATCACCACTCCCCTGTCCGAGCCCTTCATGCAACGCGCTCTGCTCGGCGGGATCCTCGCTGCGGTCACGACGTCAGTGGTGGGCACCTGGGTGGTGATGCGCGGATTGAGCTTCATGGGAGACGCTCTGGCTCACGGCGTCCTTCCTGGCATCGCCCTCGCCGTCGTTGTCGGCTTCAACGTGACGCTCGGGGCAATTCTCTCGGCGCTGGTGATGATCGGTGGGATCAACCTGGTGCACCGCCGCTCCCGGCTCTCCGAGGACGCCGGGATCGGCCTCCTCTTCGTCGGGATGCTCGCCCTCGGGGTGATAATCATCTCCAGGGCAGGGTCCTATGCCGGGAGTCTCAGCGGGATCCTGTTCGGTGATGCTCTCGGTGTGACCACTGGCGACCTTGTCTTGATAGCCATTGGGACCGTGCTGGCGCTGGCAGCATCGGTGACCTTCTACCGGCCCTTCCTCGCCCTTGCATTCAACGAGCAGAAGGCGGAGGTGCTCGGGCTCAACCCCGCAATGGCCAATGCACTGCTCCTGGCGCTGATCACCCTGGCGGTGGTCACGTCATTCCGAACCGTCGGCTCCCTCCTCGTCTTCGGTCTGTTGGTGGCCCCCCCGGCCACGGCCGCTCTGATCTCGAGGAGAGTCCCGGTGATGATGGTGGTGGCAGCAGCGATCGGGATATTGGCGGTGCTCGTCGGGCTGCTCATCAGTTGGTATGCCGGCACCGCCGCCGGCGCCACCATGGCGGGGGTGGCGGTCGCCTTCTTCTTCGTGGTCCTGGTTGGTCGCGATCTGGTCGCAGGCTTCGGTGACCGGTCGGTGCCGGCCCGACCGTAGGCTTGCGGGGTGCGGCTCGGAATCGACCTCGACGGAGTCGTCGCCGACTTCAACTCCGGCTGGGTCACCCGGTACAACGAGGATTTCGGCACCGACATCCCGCTCGACGCCATGAGGGCGTGGAACGGCATACCGTCATTGACCCACTTCCGGGACATGGGCGAGTTCTGGCGGTGGGCCCGCGACCACGGCGGCCATTCGATGTTCCGGCATCTGGAGACCTACCCCGGCGCGGTGGAAACGCTGTCGGATCTGCGGCGCAAGGGTCACGACGTCGTGATCCTGACCTCGAAGCCGAACTGGGCGGTGCATGACACCTTCGCCTGGATCGCCGACCACCAGCTTCCCACGAGAGAAGTCCACATCCTCGACGAGAAGTGGCGAGTTCCCTGTGACCTCTATCTCGACGATGCGCCCCATGTCGTGTGGCAGTTGCACCGCTCCCGTCCGGAAGCAGTTGTGTGCCGCTTCGTCAGGCCATGGAACCAGCCGGTGACCGGCACGGTCGATGTGCACGGCTGGGAGGATTTCAGCGAGGTGGTCGAGGAGTTGGCGGCACGCTGAGGGCGTCGCCCGGTCGTTCAACAGGTCGAGTGCCCGCACGAGTGGCACTTGCCGCAAGCCTCGGCGAACTCGAACGAGGGCTGGCCGCACACCGGACAGACCTCGAGCACGCTCTGGCCTCGTTGGGGCGGAATCGGATGGTGGTCTTCCGCCGGCCAGCTCTCGGTCATCTGGGGTGCCGACCCTTCCACCGTGCCGAGATCGGTGCCCGATGGTGTACCCCGGTTGAGCACCTGCCAGGTCTTGGACCCGTCCCGGTAGACGGTTATCCCCTTCAAGCCGAGATCGGCGGCCAGCAGGTAGACCCGCCTGACGTCCTCGACGGTGGCATCTCGGGGAAGGTTGATCGTCTTCGACACGGCGTTGTCCACGTGACGCTGGAAAGCGGCCTGGTGGCGAACGTGCCAATCGGCGCCGAGGTCGTGGGCGGTTACGAAGACACGCTGGATCGGCTCGGGGACCGCGTGGATTCCACGCACGCCGCCGCGAGCCGTCACCGCTGCGGACAGTTCCTCGGACCAGACACCGGCTTGCTCGGCGGCGCGTCGGAAGAGGGGATGGACCTCCGGCAACACCCGCCCATCGAGCACCTTGCGGTGGTACACAAGGGCGAAGAGGGGCTCTATCCCCGACGACGTGCCGGCGATGATCGAGATCGTGCCTGTTGGTGCGATCGTGGTCCGTGTGGCGTTCCGCATGGGTCGGTCCCAACCTGAGGGCCCGTACACCGACCGCTCCCAGTTGGGAAACGATCCCCGCTCCCCGGCCAATCGCTCCGAGGCCAGGTCGGCTCGCTCCTGGATGAAGCCCATGACTTCGGATGCGAGACCGACGGCCTCGTCCGAGTCGTACGCCATGCCGAGAGAGATGAGCAGATCCGCCCATCCCATGACACCGAGCCCGATCTTGCGGTTGCCGTGCTTGTGGATTCGCTCGATCTCCTCCACCGGGTAGCGGGAGCGCTCCACGGCATCGTCGAGGAACCTCACCGCCAATTCGACGGTGTCACCCAGCCTCTCCCACTCGATCCCATCCGTCCCCGCAAAGTGGTCGAGGTTCACCGACCCGAGCACACACGCCTCAAAGGGCAGAAGCGGTTGTTCGCCACATGGATTGGTTGCCTCGATCTGCCCGAGGTCGGGGGTGGGGTTGGTCCGTGGCTCGTTGATCCGGTCGAGGAAGATGATCCCGGGATCACCGGTCGCCCATGCCGCCTGGCAGATCTGGTCGAGGACGTCACCTGCACCGAGCGAGCCGGCCTTCTCACCGGTTCGCGGGCTGATCAGGTCGTAAACGGCACCGGTGGCCGCCTGCTCCATCCATTCTTCGGTGACACCGACCGAGATGTTGAAGTTGGTTATCCCGCCCTCGATCTTGGCGTTGACGAATTCGAGGATGTCGGGGTGGGTGACATCGAGGATCCCCATGTTGGCCCCGCGCCGGAACGAGCCCTGCTTGATGTGCTCGGTCGCCGAGTCGTAGACCTCGAGAAACGAAACCGGTCCAGATGAGACGCCCATAGTCGTTTTCGACCACGTCGTTACGTGGGCGGAGGTGGGAGAAGGAGAACCCGGTACCGCCACCCGATTGGTGCACCTTTGCCGCCAGCTTGAGCGTGTCGAAGATCGAGTCGAGCGAATCGTGGATGGGGAGCACGAAGCAGGCGGCTAGCTGCTCGAGGTCCCGCCCGGCGTTCATCAGAGTGGGCGAGTTGGGAAGGAAGTCGAGCAGCCGCCATCGACCGATAGAACCGCTCTGCCCAAGGCGCGGCGTCGCCTCCCCAGACCTCCTCGGCGGCGGCGACGTCGGTGGCCACCCGCCGGAACAGATCCTCAGCGGACTCAATCGGCATTCCAGTCTCGTCGCGGAGGAGGTAGCGGGTTTCGAGGACGGTCTGGGCGTTGGCGGTGAGGTCAGGTCCCGGCACCGTCACCGATGGTAGGCAACGCCCCGACAGTCCAGCTCGGACAAGAACGGCTGGAACCGTCGGGCCGTCATCACCCGTCCAACCGGACGACCCGCCGACCGAGGAGATGGCGTGATGAACCGGACCTCTCGACCCAGATGGCTCTTCGTGATGGGATCTGTTGCGGCGCTGCTCGCCCTCGGTGCCGCCCCCGCCCTGGCATGCGGCGGTCTCGTCGGGGAGAACGGCACCATCGAATTGGTACGGACCACGACACTGGCCGCATACAGCGATGGGGTGGAGCGCTACGTGACCGCCTTCGAGTTCACAGGGGAGGGCAAGGAAGTGGGCTCGATCATCCCGCTCCCCGATGTGCCGACGAAGGTGCAGCGGGGCGGCGACTGGACGCTGCAACGACTCGCACTCGAGGTAGCGCCGGCGCGCCTCGCGGCGGAGCAGACATTCGCTGCCGCCGCCGACGGTGGCGCCGAGGTCATCCTCGAGGTGGAGATCGACGCTCTCGACATCACCGTACTGCGCGGGGGTGGCGACGAGGTTGGGGCATGGGCGACGGAGAACGGGTTCTTCCTCAGCCCCGACGCTCCCGAGATACTCGACTTCTACGCCCGGCGGAGCCCGGTGTTCATGGCTGCTCGATTCAACGCCGAGCGGGCCGCCGAGCTTGCCCAGGAGCCGGGCGACAGCACCCCGATCATGGCGACCATCCCCACCGACGATCCTTGGGTGCCTATTCGCATCCTGGGCCTCGGCGCCCAGCCGGAAGACCGCATCGAGGCCGACGTCTTCCTGCTCACCGAGACCGAGCCAGACCTCCTGGCCGGCGGAACCGGGCTGACCCTCAACCGCAGCGAAGAAGCCAATCGCCCGCTTCTCGACGATCTCCGCTCCGACGCCGGGATGAAGTGGCTCCCGGGCGACATGTGGCTCTCGTACCTGACTCTTGACGCTCCGGCGAGCGAACTCGACTACGACCTCGCCGTGTCCGCCACCCCTGGGGCCGTCGCAGATTTCGTCGACACCGGGGTCGCCGCTCCCGAGTCACTCTCCGTCGGGAGTGATCAGCCCGGCCTTCCCCGCTGGCCGATCTATGCCGGATTGGGGGTTGGTATGACCGCACTGGCTGCCGGAGTGTGGTGGACCCGCCGGCATCACTTGGATCCGAGGGGCGCAATCACATGAGTCGGCGCCGTCGGACGCTCCTGATCGTGGTCCCACTCGTCGCCATGGCGATGGTCACAGGGGTCGGTTACGCCTTCGCCGGACGGGCTGAGAGCCGAACCCTTGGGCCTGGTGATGTCACCGTCCAGATCGATGTCCACCACTCCCGATTCGAGCCCGACCATCTGACCGTGGTCGAGGGAACCCGGGTGCGGTTTCTCGTGGTAAACGATGACCCCATCCACCACGAACTGATCACCGGGGGACCCGAAGTCCACATCCGTCACTCCAAGGGAACGGAAAAGGAGCACCCGTCGATCCCGGGCGAGGTCTCGGTTGACCCGAACGGCCGCGCCATCACCACCTTCACCTTCGACGAATCGGGCAGCTTCGAGTTCGCCTGCCATCTCCCCGGCCACTACGAGTACGGGATGAAGGGGACGATCGAGGTGGTGCCCGCCATCCCCTGATCGGCCCTTCGAGGGACCGCCGTCGATCCTCCCCGATACGATCGGTCCATGGCCGACCCCTTCCTCCGGCTGACCCGCGAGCGACGGGAGGAGCAGGAGGGCGAATTGCTCGCCCCAGCCGCCACGCTCGCTGTGAACAGTTCGGGGCGAGCGGTCGATGAGCCCCCCGACGAATACCGCACTTCGTTCCAGCGGGACAGGGACCGAATCCTCCACTCCAAGGCGTTCCGACGGCTCAAGCACAAGACCCAGGTCTTCATCAACCCCGAGGACGACCATTTCGTCACCCGATCGACCCACACGCTCCAGGTGACCCAGGTCGGACGTGCATTGGCGG
Organism: uncultured Actinomycetes bacterium; assembly: GCA_963824995.1. GTDB lineage: Bacteria > Actinomycetota > Acidimicrobiia > Spongiisociales > DATADW01 > DATADW01. The sequence continues at coordinate 59,154 of CAWGRK010000004.1, forward strand.
CGGCGCTCGGTCTCAATGAGGATCTGACCGAGGCGATCTGCCTCGGCCACGACGTCGGCCACTCACCTTTCGGGCATACCGGGGAGGAGGCGCTGACCCCATACGTCGAGGGAGAGTGGCTCCACGCACCACAAAGCGTGCGGGTGCTCGCCGTGCTCGAACCGCTGAATCTCACCGATGAGGTGCTCGATGGGATCGGCGCCCACTCTTGGAGGATCGAGCCCCCGCCTCGGACCGCCGAGGGTCTCGTATGCCGGTTCGCCGACCGCATCGCCTATCTCACCCATGACGTCGAGGACGCCGTTCGGGCCGGTGTGATCGCCGTGTCCGACCTCCCCGAGGCGGCTACATCGATCTTTGGAGCGCCGGGGCGGGATTGGATCGACAGCATGATCACTGCGGTGCTCGACGAGTCGCTGCGATGTGGCCGGATCGCCATGGATCCCGGCGTGTTGGAGCCGATGCACGCACTCCGTTCCTTCATGTTCGAACGGGTCTATCTCCGCCCTGAGTCGGAACGGCAGCGGGTCGGGGCGGTCCACCTGATCAGGGATTTGGTAGACCACTTCATCGTCCGCCCCGATGAGATCCCAGAGACCTACCGCCAGGACGATGCAGACGACGTGACCAGGGCGATCGACTACGTGGCGGGGATGACCGACCGGTTCGCCCTCCGCCTCCACGACGAGCTATTCCGCCCAGAAGGCATCGCCTAGTAGTCGGTGGGGATCCCTCTCAGATCGGAGGTGGACCAGGGGACGGGTTGCCCCCAGCGGTCTGCGTAGACGACCTCTTCGGCCGGGCGTCGCCTTGCCGGTCCCCACCTTCCCGTGGGGTATCCGGCGGAGATCGCGGCGGCCAGCATCCAACCCTTGTCTGCGGGAATCCCCAAGGCCTCGAATGTCGCCTGAGGCTCAAAGATCCCGAGAACCGTGGTCAGGCAGGTCCCGATCCCGAGGCCGCGCCCGGCGAGCATCAGACTCCAGACTGCCGGGTAGATCGATGCCCCGGTCGGATCGTTGCGGCTCACCGCCATGAACCACAGGGGCACTTGCTCGAAGTTCTCCGCCAGCCAGTTCGCCGATCGCATCACCTTCAGGGTGGCTTCATCGCCGACCCGGGCCGCTTCCTCGACCCTTCCCCGATAGACCGTGCCGTTGAGTTGCTCCCAAGCCCTCCGGTAGATGGGACCCAAGACCCTGCGGATTGCCGGGTCGCTCACCGTGATGAACCGCCAGTTCTGGCTGTTGCCACCGGAAGGAGCGCGGATTGCAGCGTCCATCATCGCCGCCACCGCTTCCTCGGGTATCGGGTCGGGACGCACCCTCCGCATCGCCCGGGTCGTATACAGCGCCTCGGTCAACTCCACTCCGCCCTCCTCGTCGGGGACCGATTCCTACCATCGCTCCCACCACTGTCAGGAGTAGCGATGACCGAGAGCATCACGCGCGGCGCCATAAAGGTGATCGAGGTGATCGGAGTGTCCGACACCAGTTGGGAGGACGCCGCCAAGCAGGCGGTGGCCAAGGCGGCGGAGACCATCGACGCGATCACCGGCATCGAGGTCCTCCGCTGGACGGCGCGGATCTCGGAGGGCCGAATCGTCCAATACAACGCCGACGTCAAGCTCGCCTTCATCGTGAGATAGGTGAGCGTATGCCTCCCCCAGTGAGGTGTCGCATCGCGCGACAGGGGCGACACCGGAGGTCATGGGAGCAGCTTGGGGTTGGGGGTCATGATCTCGGAGGGGGTGACCGGTTCGTCCGCCGTCGGCGGTGCTTCACCGCATCAGGCGGAAGCGTCCCTCCAGCGGGTCGTGGTCGGCCGAGTGAAGCGGTGTGTCGGGGTCGAGGCCGAGCACGGCCGGCCACGACGAATTGATGTGGAGGATGTCGGCGGCGATGAAGCGGGTCAGCAGGGCCTGGCTCACCAGCATGTGGTCGAGCACCTGGCTGTTGCCTTCGAAGATGAAGGTCCACCTATCCGCCGGCTTCTCGCGGAAGCACGAGGTTGGAGAGGGGCGGGCCGCCCTCGACTCCTTCGACGATCGCAACCGGGTGGTCGGCGCCCTCCCCCGGCTCGGCGAAGGGGAAGTCGTTGAGGTCACCGGCCACCATCAGGAGAGCTTGCGGGTCTGCGGCGAGCACCTCGTCCACATAACGGCGCACCGCCCGCGCCTGCGCCTTGCGCTGTTCCTCGGTGACCCGGACGGGAGGTTGGTTCACCCCGAACAACGGGTCGTCACCGCTCTTCGACTTGAAGTGATTGCCGACGATCGTGATCTCCCCAGCACCGACACTGAACCGGCCCACCAGTGGCTCACGGCCCGGGCTGGCGCTCGATGGCCCGAAGGCCGCCTCGACGTCCGGGCCGGATAGCTGGAACGCCTCGATGAGGCCGACCCGAGACGCGTCCCAGAGAAACCCGACCTCGATGCCTCGCACATCGCTGGTCTCGAACGAGGTGGCCACATAGTCGGTGCCGGCGGCGGCGTTGACCAGGTCGCCCAACTGCTGGAGGATCGTGGTGTTCTCCACTTCCTCGACCACCAGGATCTCGGGCAGGCGCAACTCGACCTGAATCGCCGAGACGAGCTTGGCGAACTTGACCTCGAGTTCCTCGGGTGTCGGTGTGCTGTCGGTGTCGTCTTTCACCGGGTCGTCGACCAGGTCGAACAGGTTCTCCACGTTGAAGGTGGTGACGACGGTGTCTCCGGGCCCGCCTCCGCGTCGAGATTGCGGTCCGGAGGGGATGGGGCGCGGATCGACGTCGTACTCCACCGGCTGGAGCTTGTAGGTGCCAAACGAGTAGTCGACTACCCCCTCGATCGACCGGACCCTGTCGCCGGGCCGAACGACGATCGGATCGTCAAGGGTGAAATCGTCCACCAGAACCCGCTCGGGGTTGTAGTCGACCTGGTCGCCGCCGAGTGATCTGATGAGGATCTGCTTCACCGCGGGTACATAGCCCGAGCCGGGGCGGGCATCGCGCTGGGTGAGGAAGGCGAACTCGCCGAAGTCATTGGTGGGAGCGACGACCACCCCGGTACGCGCCGATACGAACATCCCCTCGAGCGGCTCCCAGAATTCGATCCCCGCGGGTATCGAGACGTCAGGTAGATCGGTCAACGAGACCGGGGCAGGAAGCGGGTTGCCACTCGACTCGACCACCACCGCCGAGGGGTTGGCCAACCTGGTGAGAGGCAAGGCGTTGCCGAACTGCTGCTCTTCGACAGTTGCGGTGACGGTCACCATGTCCCCGGGGCGGGCGCCGAGCGCACCACCACCTGGAAGAAAGACGCCGTCGGATGTCGCCGGGTCACCATCGCCCACCGGGTCCTGGAGCCAGACGTCGTTTCCACCCGATGTGATCGCGGTGACGACTCCGCTGGTGGTGGCCACTTCTCCGGCGAACGGGGACCGTTCGCCATCACCTTGAATCTGGGGGATCGTCAACGCGATGGGCGAGCAGCCATCGAACCCGCCCGGTGTTGGAGTGTTGTCTGGACCCAGGTCGAAGTCGGAGATGACCCAGTCCTCCGGCGTTTCGGTGTCGACACCGTCGGTCGATCTACGCGCACCGGCCGGGAAGAAGCTGCCGTCGGGACCGATAACCGGTGCCTCGAAGAAGAACGAGTCATCGATGCCACCGTCGGTGAGAGCGACCGTGTCGAGAACCACCTCGGACCCGGTGACCATGCCCCCCGAGATCGAGCTTGTCTCCACCAGCGCGACGGTGAGCGAACTGTTCTCGAAGCTGTCGGTCCCGATGGCGTCATCGGGCGTGACGCCGTAGTGGATCGGCAAACCGCCGCAGTTGCCTATCAAGAAGAAGCCGTTGTCCCCGACCGTCTGGAAGGGCAGGAAGTCGATGCGGCGGTCGATGGTCCCAGCGGCTCCGACGTCTCCCTCGACGACGATCAGCGACAGCCCCGTCAAGCTGTAGCCGGGGTCGCCGTACAACTCGACGTACTCGGTGTCATCGGTCCCGGTGTGACTGGCGAGGACCTCGTTGATCAGGACAGGGTCGCCGGTCGCAGCCGGCGCCAACGACGCCGGCAGGAGCGCCGCAACGACGGCAATCGCCGTCGTCGTCCATCCGAACCGTCGCCGAACCCCCTTGGAAACCATGTGCCCTCCTGTGGCGGTCACATGGAGAAAGGTACCCCCGGGGTGCGACAACCGCACCGGGGCCAGTCTCGATGGTCAACCGGTGGCCAGAGCGGGTTGCTCCCCGGTCAGCGTCCCGAGACGGTTCTCGGCGGAAGCGGCGAGCGCCAGATGGGTCCGTCGCTCTTCTCCTTCCAGGGACAGTGCCGCCGCTTCAGCATGCAGCCGAGCAGCATCCCAGGTCAGCCCTCCAGCGTCGGCATAGGCAGCCCCCCGTCGGAAATGACGCCGAGCCGCAGAGGTGCGGTTCCTCAGGAGTTCATATCGCCCCTTGAAGAGCTGCACCCGCGCCCGGGCGAAGGGGAGTAGCAGCGCATACCGCCTCAGTCCGGAGAGAGACGACTTCAACTCGTCGAGCGCGCCGCTCTCACCGCCGGCGGCGAGCTTCGCCAAGGAGTCACACCAGGCCGTGTAGGAGGTGAGGTGGAGGAAGATGGGGGATGGTCGCAGCTCGCCGTTGGCTTCGACCAGAACCGGACGCGAATCGTCGCTCCGCCCGACGGCTACGAGAGCCAGGGCTCGTGTGGTGAGGTGAAGTCCGAGAGCGATGCTGTCGGCTCTCTCCACGACCAAGGACGCCGCATCGCTGGAGCGGACCGCGCCGTCAACGTCGCCTGCATCGACCAGGAGAGGAACGAGAAGCGTCCTCGCCCAGGTCTCGTGCTGCGGTTGGTCCCGTCTGTGACCGTCGGCGGCGAGTTCGGTCAGGTCCTGTCTCGCCAGATCGAGCGGCCCATAGATGGTTCGGGCGAAGCCGCGCACGGCGAGCGCTGCCCCATAGGCGTCCGAGGCGATCCGCTCGGCGGCATCGACCGTTCGGTCGAGCAGGTCGATCACCTCGGCGCTGTGATCCTCTTTCCCGGCGAGCAGAAATACGGCTTCCGAGAGGTCGGCCGCCACGTGGAATGGGGTGGTGACATCACGCTCGATCTTGGCGGCCAGCGGGCCCGGCTGACCTTCGAACACCGGCCGAATCGGATCGGCCCTGGCAAGACCGAAATAGCGACGGGCGAGACGATGGAGCCGGACGGTCCCAACAAGGTTCCCCAGTCCGGCGTACGCCGGACCGGCCACCCCCGGGTCGCCTGCCCTCTCTGCCAGGTTGATGGAACGCAGGTTGGTCACCAGCCAGCGGGGCACGTCGGCCTGGAAGTAGTGGACCTGACCGAGAACCGAGAGGATGAAGGCGGCCTGTCGCGTGACGGCGGCCTGGTCGCCCTGGTTGGGCCGACCTCCGAGCAGATGGCCGATCTGGACGAACACTTCCTTGATGAAACGGGCGGTCCCCCTGACCCAACCCCCAGACACGGCGTGGCCCAGCTTGGCCAGGCCCGCCTGGTACTGCTCCACCGCCGGGTCGAGGCGGCCCTGTGCTGCCTCGGCTTCCCCGAGTGACTGGTGGATGTATGCGCAACGCGTCGCCGGAAGGCTGCTGCCACGAGCATCGAGTTGATCCGCTCTGGCCAGGGCGGCGCCCAGAAAAGAAGCGGCGTCGTCGAAGGCACCCGCTTCGAGTGCGGCCGCTCCGGCGCCCTCGAGGTAGTCGAGAGCCGGTTCCAGGTGGCCGGCAGCCTCCCAGTGGTGGGCGAGTAGGGGATACTGCGTCGGCGCCGGGCCACCTTCTTCGATCCTCTTCGCCACCTCCTCGTGGAGCTGCCGGCGCATCGCAAGGGGCAATTGCTCGTAGGCCGACTCCTGAACCACGGCGTGGCGAAAGGTGAACCCGTTGTCGGTCGGCGTGATCAGGTCACGTCGCACCAGGTCGTCCAGCTGCTCGGCGATGAGGCTTTCGTCGAGGCTCAGCGGGTGGATCGCGGCAAGTAACTCCGCGTCGAAGCTGACTCCCAGCACGCTGGCGACCTTGACCGTGGTCTGCTCGATGGCGCTCAAACGGCTCAGCCGGCTCGAAGTCAAACCATGGACGGTGTCGGGAAGGTCGAGGTTCTCCAGCCGCTCACCGGGCACGGCGGTGGCGACCTTGCCATCGACCACGTCGACATAGCCCTGGTCGCGCAGCGAGTAGACGAGTTCCTCGATGAAGAGCGGGTGCCCTTCCGCCTTCGCCTCGATGAGACGGGCCAGGCCCTCCGGCAGATCGATCACCCCGAACCTGTCGCTTGCCAGCCGGCGCGCCGCGTCAGCCGGGATCCGCTCCAGCCGGAGCAGATCGACATCCGGGGCGGCGATCAACGCCTCCAGGACCTCATGCCGCTCCCCAACGGTGGGGCGGGTGGTCAGGAGCAGGGCGGTCTCCGGCAACTCTTGGTGAACCTGGTTGAGCAGATCCCAGGAGGCGGCATCGAGCCAGTGGCAGTCCTCCATCACTATGAGAAGAGGGACCCCGGCGAGCGACCTGAGCAGTTCCACCACCGCGGTGGCGGTACGCAAACGGCGCCCTTCCGGCGTGAGCGCTGCCGTCGCCGCCGTGCCCGGGATGTCGATCCCCATCACGGCGGCGAGAAGCGGGGACAGATCCGGTCCACCCGGGATTCCTTCGAAACGCGCTCCAAGCACCCGGGCCCTATCTGCCGGGTCGACGATGGTGTCGAGGCCGAGCGCCTCGCCGCAGACGGTTCGCCATGCGGAATACGGAGCGGCTTCCACCGGATGGCCCCCTCCGGCCAGAACGGTGAATCCGAGCGAGCGACTGGTGTCGATCGCCTCAGCCGCGAGGCGCGTCTTCCCGATACCGGCTTCACCCTCCAACACGAGAACAACAGGCTCGCCACGGGCGGCGGCACCAAGGCGACGGTGGACGATTGCCCGTTCCTCATCCCGCCCGACCAGAGGATCGGTGGCGTTGGCTCCGGGCTGTACCGACCAGATGGGCCGGTATGCCTCCACCGGCGCGTCGTGCCCTTTCAAACGGATCGGGGTGAGTTGGGCGAAGTGAACCCGGCCCCTGGTGGCACGCCTGGTAGCGCGGTCGCAAAGGACCTCGTTCCCGGCTGCCTGCATCAACCGGGCCGCCAGGTTGACGCTCGGGCCGACGACGGTGCGCGCTCGAAACACGTCCGTTCCGTACAGACCGGTGAAGACCCTCCCGGTCGTTATGCCGATCCCGTGATCCAGCCGGATGTCGAGCAGTGCCCGATCGAGCGCCTGACCCGCCTCCACGGCGCGCAGCGCATCCTCCTCGTGGACAAGCGGCGGAAGACCGAACACGCCGAGCAGGGTCAGCGCCTTGTCGTCGGCGAGGATCCCGGTGAGCGTCCCCTCGTAACGATCGAATGTCTCCTGGGCGGTGCGCACGACCAGTTGCAGGGCGTTGCGATCTCGGGTGTCGATCAGATCGAGGCCCCTCATGTTGAGAAAGAGCGAAGTGGTGGTGAGGTACTCGGTGTGCCACCCGCCCTCGTCCTCACCGAGGAATTCGCTCACGCCGGAGGGCAGGTAGGCCTCGACTGCGTGAGACACATCCCCGTCAAGCTGCGCCGGTTGCATCGCCGCGATATCCGAGTGCTCGACCGCCAACAGCCGGAACATGCCCGAGGGGGCGGGAACGAGACGGCTCTGGCTCAGCAACCGGGCAACGTCTCCGGTGACGGCGACGTCTCCCGGATCCACATCGACCACCGCGGAACCCATTGCGGCCAAGGCGGGACCGGCGACGAGGAACTGGTGCCGGCCCTGGAACCCCCCGAGGTCGAGCATGACCGCCCGACCAGCCCCTATCCCGATTCGGAAGCCGAGACTCCGCTGCGTGCCGACCCCGAGACCAGCGATCGTGTCCTGGGCATCGAGCGCGCATCTGCCTGCGGCGAGAGCGGCCTCTGTCAGCGAGGGTCCGGGCATCCATACCGCGACCAGCGAATCCCCGCCAAAGCCGACCATGAGCCCACCGTGCCGATCGACCGCTCCGATCAGACCGCGGAAGTACCTGTTGAGCTCGGCGACGATCTGCTCGGTACCCATGGATGGATCGGCGGCGAGCCGCTGGGTGAGCCCAGAGAACCCGGAGACGTCCATCTGCATGGCAACGAGTTCGGTCTCTTCAGCGAGCAGCCCTTCGGGCACTTCGGGCCGCGTCGCCAACCGGAGCCGCAACGGCCCCGGGAGAAAGCTGGCGAGAAGGTCGGCGGTCCCCGGCATGAGCGTCCCCCCCTTCGACGAGCCTACCGGGGGTGGCTCTCGCATCTAGGTTCCCACCTGTGGTGCTTCCCTCGCCCGACCGGTTGGCCACCATCGCCCGCCAAGCAACTCTCACCTTCGCCGACGAGCTCCAGCCCATGTCGCGGGGGCTTTGGGAGGAAATGCTCCGGAGACGGCGAGAAGTGACGGGAGGCGGACCGGATTACCTCCATCCTCTTGCCCAACCGGTCGTGCTGGTTCCCCTGTGGGCTGCGCAGGCAGCGGCCGGCATCGGGAGTGGCGTGACGGGCGAGCTCGTCGAGACGGCGGCAGCCGCCGGCGCGATCGGCTACTACGCGGTGCGACTCCAGGACGATCTCATGGACGAGGGGATCGGCGATCCCGCCGCGATCGCCGTTCTCTCTTCGGCGGTGCTGACGGCAGCCCAATCGACGCTCGGCTCGATGGGTCTCAGCGCCAGGTTCTGGAGTTGGCACCGTGAAGTCATGTTGGGCTACGCCGAGGCGATGCAGTTCGAGGCGGAGATCCGCTACGATCCCGATGCCTATGACGAAGCCGCCTTCGAGCGGGTTTTGGAGCGGTCGCGCCCTCTCGCGGTGCCGGGCGTGGCGGTGCTCGACGCCGCCGGGGCCTGGTCGCTTCAACCGGATTTCGAACGGATGATCTTGTCGGCGACCGGTGCACTGCAGATCGTCAACGACCTGGACCAGGTCGCAAAGGACCTGGCGGAGGGCAACCGCACCTGGGTGCACAACCTGCTCGGGTTGCACGCCGGTGCCCCGCTGACCAGGGGCAGGTTCATCGGCGGGATGGATCGGGTACTCGACGAGATGAGAGATCGTCTGGCCGAAGTTGGCTGGGTTGGCCGTCCGACTCGGCGTGCCCGAGGCGGCGGTGTGGGCGGAGACGACCAAGAGAGCGGCCACCGATCGCTTCGAGCGGGTGCTTCTGTCGCTGCTCGAGACGCCCCCGGCAGGCGCACCGACTTAGCATTGCCGCAATCGTCGAGTGGAGGGGACATGGACGAGGAACCTGGATACCCCAATGGGATTCCGGAGGACGATGAATCGGGAACCTCGATGGGATTCCCGGATTCATCAGAGGGATTCCGACGGAGGTGTTCGGCAAGGTGATCACGTCGTCAGTCATTCCGCACGGACTTGTTCGCCGAAGGTGCCGACCTCAGCGACGGTTCTGCGAAGGGCACGCATCCACATATCAGCCGACATCGGTCTGGAGCAGTTGCAGAAACTCATCGAGACGGAGCGCAGCGCGAATACCCTGAGCCTGCTCGACAGCGATCCTCCGATCGAATCGCCTGAGCGGTCGGCCGCCGATCGATAGTCGGCCTGACGCGGTCGTCCCGCTCCTGGACATGCCCTCGGCGTAGCATCCGGCGACCGTCGAGTGGAGGGGACATGGACGAGGCACCTGACTTTCTCAATGAGGTCCCGGAGGCGGTTTTCGGCAAGGTGGTCAAGTCGCGCACCTTTCGCGAGGCCTTGTTCGCCCAAGACGCCGACGTCCGCCAGGTTCTGGACGAGGCCGGCATCTACATCAGCGAGGACGGCCTCCGGCAGTTGAAGGACCTGATCACTCAGGAGCACGAGCACCCGACGCTCGGGGTGCTTTACGGCGCCGAGATCGTCTGACCGATCGGCCGCCCGGAAAGCGGCCGTCTTCTACGACCGTTGGTCGGAGACGTTCCTCCGACTGGCGGGTTCCAGCTTCCAGTCGGGGTTGATCCCGGCATCGCCCGGTGCGTCCGAGGATCCCGACGCCTCCGCCGTAGCCTTGGCGCGGCGGGCCGGCATCGGCCCCGGTGACCTCGTGCTCGACGCCGGCTGCGGCGTGGGCGGTCCCGCCATTGCGATAGCCCGTGATCTCGGGGCAATCGTCCACGGGGTCACCGTCTCCCCCGTCCAGGTGAGGCTCGGTCGGGTTCTTGCCGCCGAGGCAGGTGTGGCCGACCGGGTTCATCTCCATCTCGCCGACTTCCACCAACTCCCGTTTGCCGACGAGCGGTTCGATGCGGTGACGGTGATGGAGGCGACCTGCTACAGCGATGACCTGTCGGGCCTGATCGGGGAGTTGGCGAGAGTCCTCCGGCCCGGCGGCACGCTGTACGTCAAGGACGTGTTCCAGCGGGCCGGCCCACTCACCGAGATCCAGCGACGAGATCTCGCACGGTTCCATGAGATCTGGGCGTGTCACGCCAGCGCCACCATGCCGGCGCTCGAGGAAGCGATGGGGAGCGCCGGCCTCGGTGTCGTGGCCAGCGCCGAGTTGACCGACATCGGAACCGACCATTTCTACGCGGCGATGCTCGAGGTCGATCCGGTGGAAGGGTTACGTCTCAGCGAAATGGGGAGCCATTTCCTGCAGCGGGGAGACGTCCCCATCACGTGGGGAGAGGTTGTCGGGCAGAAACCTCTTCAGTCGCCAGGGACGACCGCAACCGCAGTGATCTCGACCAGCTGACCGGTGTAACCGAGGAAGGGGACACCGAGCAGCGTCGACGTATGCGGTCCGACGCTGAGGTCCGACCGGCGAACCTCGTCCCACACGATGGACAGATCTGCATGCTCGGCAGCGACCACGTAGACGGTGGTAGCCACGACTCGGTCGAGGCCGGTGCCGGCACCGTGCAGCGCGTCAGCCAGGTTGGTGAGAACGGCCCTCGTTTGCGCCCTCAGGTCTCCCGCCCCGACCAGGGATCCCGACTGGTCGATGGGCACGGCTCCGGCGGCGAACACCAAACGCTCGCCTGCTTCGACGGTTGCGGTGTGGGCGTAGCCGGGCGGTGTGGCCAGACCCGACTCGATGCGGCTCTCCATCGACGCGATCGTAGAGCCAGCCCGCTTCGGCGCATCAGGCGGCGCGGCACAAGTTGCCCTGAGCAGGTTCTCGCCCGTCGGTAGGAGATCGATGTCGGCAACGCTTCCCGGCGGTTCGACACGGGTCGAGGTCCGCCATGTGAGGCGGACGCTCGGGCTCGGCGCCCTCGTGTGGATCATGTTCTTCACCGTCTCCGGCGGCCCCTACGGGCTGGAGGACACCATCGGGGAGTCCGGCGCGGGGATGGGCCTGCTTCTGATCCCTGCCGGGGGGGACGGAGCGTTGGGGTGGGAGGCCGAGGCCCCCCACCCTCGCTGTCTCAGAAGACCCTGTTGGAGATCTCCGCCGGAGCCAGCAACAACTCCTTGAGCTCGTCGTCCACCTTGAGCATTGTGAGCGATCCCCCTGCCATCTCGAGTGAGGTGCAGTACTCGTTCACATAGCTGCGGAAGACGTTGATGCCCTTCTCGGCGAGCTTGTTGTGGGCGATCCCGTAGAGCAGGTAGAGCTCGCTGATGGGCGTCCCTCCGAGTCCGTTGATCATCAGCGCCACCTCGTCGCCCGACTCGAACGGGAGGTCGGGGACAACCGCGTCCAAGAGGATGTCGACGATGTCGTTCGCCGGCACCAACTTGGTGCGCTCACGGCCGGGCTCACCATGGATGCCGATCCCGATCTCCATCTCGTCGTCGGCGATCTCGAACAGCGGGGTGCCCCTCACCGGCGGGGTGCACGAACTGAGAGCGATGCCCATCGTCCTCACCTGGGCGATCACCTTCTCGCCGATCCGCACCAATTCATCCAATTCGGCACCGTTCTCCGAGGCGGCCCCGACCGCCTTTATGACGAAGAAGTTGCCCGCGACGCCACGGCGGCCGACGGTCCACGTCGAGTCCTTGACTGCCACGTCGTCGTTGACCAGGAGGGCCCCGACCTTCATCCCGTCGGCCTCGCACATCTCCTTGGCCATCTCCCAGGCGGTGCGATCGCCGGTGTAGTTGTTGACGAGGTGGAGAATCCCCTTCGGCGAGTACAACAGTTTGGACGTCTCGTAGACGAACTCGACCGGCGGCCCGGCAAAGACGTCACCTGGACATGCCCCATCGAGCATTCCGGGCCCGACGATCATCGTATGGGCCGGCTCGTGGCCGGAGCCCGAGCCCTGGATCACTGTGACCTTGTCGTCCTTGGGGATGTCGGCCCGATAGATCAGGTTGTACTTCGGCTCGTACTTGAGCGTTCCCCCACTGGCGAGTTGGATCCCGGCCAACATCTCGGGGACGAACTGACGGGGGTCGTTTACGAACTTGTTCACGCCTGGGTCTCCTCTTCTCCGTACTTCTCACGCCATGCTTTGGCTATGTCCTGCAGGATCACGCCGATCGCGGTCGCTCCGGCGTCAACCGAGTCACGGCTGCGCTCGCCGGTGTAGGCGGCCCGGCCTCGCTTGGCGATCATCCCCATGGTGCCCTCGGCAGCTTTCACTGCCACATCGGCCGCATCTTGCAGGGCGATGACCCCCTCATCGGCCACGCCCTCCCTGAAGCTGGCCTCCAGGCTGTCGACCGCCGGCACCAGCGAGTCGAGCAGCGTCTTGTCTCCCACCGAAGCGTCGCCGCGGGTCTGTATCCCCTCGATGGCGGCGCGCGAATATCTCGATCACATCGTCGGATGACAGCTCTGTCTTCTCTCCGGCGGCCGCTGCGGCCCGGAGAAAGGCGGTTCCCCAGATGGGACCGCTCACGCCTCCCACCTTGCCCGAGATCACGAACCCGACCTTCTTGAGCAGCGACCCCACGCTCGAACGATCAAAGGTGTCGTAGTCGGAATCGACCACCTCGAAGCCGTTCCTCAGCGAATAGCCGAAGTCGCCGTCACCCACCACAGCGTCGAGCTGTGCGAAATAGTCGGCGTTGTCGACGATCGTGGTCGCCATCGTCTTGAGGACGAGATCGACATCGTCGAGCGTGGATCTTGCCATATGTACCTCCTCGTTTGTCGTAACGACGGCCGCGGGTCAGGACGCCAGACAGCGCTCCAGATCCAGCAGAGTCACGTAGTCGCCGGGTTCGGCGGAGCTGCGGTTGGCGATGACTCGCGTCCGCTCACCTCCGGGATCGCCCAGCGACGAGACGACCAGAATCGCTTCGCTGTTGTCCTCCTCCTCCGTGTAGCCGTTGACTGTCATCACACACCGCAGCCCGGCGGCCGAGGCGGCCAACAGACCGTTCCGAGAGTCCTCGATGACAAGGGCCTCGTCGGCGGTCACCCCCAGCCTCTGCAGCGCCAGCAGGTAGATATCGGGGGCCGGCTTCTTCCTGTCCACGACGTCGCCGGCCAGCACGACGTCGAAGCGGTCGGCGCGTTCCTCACCCACTGCCTGACGGAGGATCGCCAACACCGATGGTTCTGCCGAGGTCGAGGCAACGGACAGCAGCCACCCGGCGTCCTGCGCCTCGCTTATCAGACGACTGACACCCGGCCGCGCCGGGAGCCGGCCAGAAGCCACCATGTCTGTGTAGATGCCGGTCTTCAGCTTGTGCCACTTGGCCAGCTCGGCGGCCCGCCCTTCGGGATCTGCCGGCAGACCGTTGGCAGCGGCGAACTCGGGGGTGAGTTCGGTTGCCATCCTCTCTTTCCCACCTGCGACCTGGAGCTTCTCTCCATAGACCTCCTCCGACCACTCGATGGGAAGACCGAGTTGGTGGAACGTCTCGTTGAAGGCGACGCGATGACCATCCCGCTCGGTGTCGGCTAGGACGCCATCGCAGTCGAAAATGAGGGCGCTCACCAGGCCTTGCCCTCACTCCCGAACAGCCGGATGTGCTCCTTCGCCATCTCGATGACCGACTCGCGTTGCACAGCGAACTGCGACGGTGGGTCGTACTTGCCGGGGTTCTCGGTCATGAAGTCGTAGCCGGATTGCATGTAACGGATCTTGAGGGCGGTCGAGATGTTCACCTTGGCGCATCCGCGGGCGATGAGGTCCTCGAACTGCTCGGGTGACATCCCAGTGCCCCCGTGGAGCGCCACGGGGACGCCGGTGGCCTCGACGATGTCGGTGACCCTCTGACTGTCGAGTTTGGGCGCCCTCTGATACATCCCGTGGGCGTTGCCGATCGCCGGAGCGAAGACATCCACACCGGTCGAAGTGATGAAGTCCACCGCCGTCGCCAGCGACTGCTCCGACTCCACCTGGGTGTCGCCGATTTCCTCCACCCGCTTGAACCCTTCGATCTCGCCTTCGACCAGCGCGCCGTATTTCCGCGCCTCCGCCACCACTTCGGTCGATTGCCGCTTGTTCTCCTCGACACTCAGCGACGAGCCGTCGAACAGGACCGAGTCCCAGCCTTTCTCGAGACAGAGGCTGATGACGTCACGCTCCGGACAGTGGTCGAGATGGAGCGAGGCTGGCACCTCCACCGCGGCAGCCATGGCTCGCCACATCCCCATCAGCGCGTCGGCGCCGATCGATTTCACCGTCTTGACCGAGGTCTGCACGATCAACGGCGAGCGCAGGTCCTCGGCGGCAGCCAGCACCGCCTCCATGGTGAGATCGTTGACGATGTTGATGGCGGCGACCCCGTACCGCTCGGCAAAGGCTCGGCTGACGATTTCGCCGGTGGGGACGGCGGGCATCTAGGCACCTCCATTCGTCGCCATGTCGAGGACGGCTCTGGCGTTCCGCTCGTCGACGATCAGGACGTCGACGATCCCGGCATTGAGCACTCCGAGGATGGACAGCGGCTTCTCATCTCCGGAGACCACGGCAACCACCGTCTCGATCTGTCGCAATTGGTCTATGGAGAGCCCAATGAGCCGGCGGCTGTGCGGAGACTCGATGTGCTTTCCATTCACATCCACGTAATTGCCCAGGACGTCGCCGACGGCGCCTTGGGCGCGGAGACGGGCCATCTCCTCAATGGTCAGGCAGCCGCTGCGGACCATGGTGCAGGCGTCGTCGGTGCCACCGATACCGACCAGAGCCACGTCGGCGCCGGCCGCCATCTCGAGCGTCTGGGTCACCGCTTCGTGTCGGAGCAAGCCCCGCCGCAGCGCCTGGCTCTCTACATAGACCGGGGCATACAGGCTCTGGACGCGGCCCCCGCACCGCTCCGCAAGTGCCTGGCCGATCTCGTTCGGGTTGGTGGGGACGTCCACCCGCGACGACCCACCCATGGCGCTGGCAAAAACGCAATCGATGGGCGACGGGGGGTGAAAGTGACGGGGGACGGCGCCCGTATCGCGACCGTGGCTGACCGCCACCACATCCCCGTCG
Organism: uncultured Actinomycetes bacterium; assembly: GCA_963824995.1. Classification (GTDB taxonomy): domain Bacteria; phylum Actinomycetota; class Acidimicrobiia; order Spongiisociales; family DATADW01; genus DATADW01. The sequence goes on from CAWGRK010000004.1 coordinate 74,532, forward strand.
CGCAGGGAGCGCTCCAGGTAGCGCGCCGCGTTGCGGGCGACCGCCTCCCGTTGCGACTCGGGGTCGGCATGGCTCGGGCTGACGACAGATTCGGTGAGATGGAATCTCTCGGCGAGCCGGCTCTCCAGTTCGAGGTCGAGCCCCTGGGGCACATCGATGTGGATCTCGACGACCCCGGCGGAACGTGCCCGGTCGAGCAGCCGCTGCACCTTTGGCCGGGACAATCCGAACTCGTCCGCGATCTCGCCCTGGGTCCTCCGGTCGATGAGAGACCGGTGGGCGATGCGCGCCAGCAACTCGTGCTCGTCGCGGCTGAGTTCGGCAAGCATCCGACCTCCGGTGAGCAATTGCTCAGTTGAGGGCAATTGCTCGGACCCTAGACCGGCGGTCACGCGTGGAGTCGCCCAGAACGGTCAATTTCGCCAGGCCTGATCCAGAACGCGGCGTGTAGTCGTGCTGTTCACTCGCTCCCACCGACGCCACGACGCCGGACAATCGCCGCCCACACTGAGCGATTGAGGCCAACCATGTGTAGCCTCACTGAACAGTGAACGGCGCGCTTCGGCGGTGGGATGGCTCGGCACGACACCGGGGGGTGGGATCAGGTATCGGCCATGAAGCCTGACGCCATGGAGCAAGCCAGGTGACCCGGACGCTCATCAGGGGCGGATGCGTCCTGAGCATGAGCCAGGCCATCGGCAACCTGTCCCAAGCCGACGTCCTCATCGACGGCGAGACCATCACCGAGATCGGTCCGTCGCTTCGGGCGCGTGATGCCACGGTGGTCGATGCCGGCGATGCCATCGTCATGCCCGGTTTCGTGGACACCCATCGTCACCTTTCGGAATCGATCTTCCGAGGTGTCGGGGACACGCCAGAGATGACGGGGACGTACCGCCACTTCTCTCCTGAAGCTCTCTACGCCGCCACCCTGGTTGGCTTGTTCGGGGCGGCAGAGGCGGGGATCACCACCGTCGTGGATTGGTGCGAGGTCGACACCGAAGCCGCCCATATCGACGCCGCTCTCCAAGCTCACGCCGACTCCGGGTTGCGAACGGTCTTCGCCCACGCCAGGGCCGATCGAGGCGGTGACCGATGGAGGCGCGGGCTCCAGTTGCTGGCGGGAAACAGGACAGCGCCGTACACCTCGTTGGCCGCCGGGCCGGGAGAAACGCCGGTCGAGTCCGACGACTGGACCGCGGCCCGTGAACTCGGACTCCGCATCCACACTCATGCCGGCACGTCCGATTCGGTGTCCCGGTTGGCCGAGCAGAACCTGCTCGGTCCGGATGTCACCCTGGTGCACGGCTCGCACTTGGCCGACGACGACCTCGACGCCATCGCCTCGACCAAGACAGCGATCGTGCTGACGCCGTGCAGCGAACAGGCGCGCGGGGTCCCGACGCTGTCGATCCAGCGATTGATCGACCGTGGCATCAGGCCCGGACTCGGGATCGACACCGAGCGAATCGCGCCCGGTGACCTATTCGCTCAGATTCGAGCGACGATCTCGCTCCAACACGCCACTTACTTCGATTCCAAGCTGGCGGGAAAGGCCGGTCTCCCCAAACTGCTGACCACCCGCGAGGTGATCCGCTATGCCACCATCGACGGCGCCCGCGCCATCGGCCTTGGGGATGTCACCGGCTCGCTCGAGGTGGGAAAGCAAGCCGACATCGTGGTGCTGCGCACCGACCGGCCCAATATCTTCCCGATCAACGACCCGATCGGCGCCGTGGTCTGGGGCATGGACACATCGAACGTCGACTGGGTGTTCGTCGCCGGGAACCCGGTGGTACGGGAGGGCGCAGTCGACGCTGACCTCGACCGGGTCCGCAGTCTGGCGGCCACGGCCCGCAGGCAGCTGGCGGGATCGTCGGGCCTTCTGGTCGAGTCGGCATGACCCAGCCCCGCACTCCCTCTTCGGCGGTCACCTCCTTCGTGGTCGGCTCCCGCTACATGCCGGTCTACCTGGCGCTGGTCCTCCTCGTCGTGGTGGCCTCGATCTGGGCACCGGCCACGCTCTCCAGCGCCGGGCTCGCCGCAATCGCCCCCATGGGAACGTTCCTCGCCATCGCAGCACTCGGCCAGATGCTGGTGATCATGACCGGGGGCATCGACCTCAGCGTCCCCGGTACGTTTCTGCTCGGCGGTCTGTTGATGGTGGGGGTCGGCCAGCAGTCCGACGAGCGGATCTGGATCGCCTACCTCACCGCCATCGGCGCCGCCGCGGTGATCGGCCTGCTCAACGGGATCCTCATTGGCGGGCTCAAGCTCAACCCGCTGATTGTCACCCTGGCGGTCGGCCAGATCGTCCTCGGGGTGGCCAGCCGCTACTACAGCACCGTCGCCATCCAGAAACCCGTCCCGCCCGGGCTATCCGACTGGGCCAACAGCAGCTTCCTCGGGGTGACCCGCCTCTTCTGGGTCGGCGTCGCCCTGACCGTCCTCCTCGTCATCATCTTCAGATTCACCGCGGTGGGCCGGAGGTTCCAGGTGGTCGGCGCCAACCCGGTGGCCTCGACCGTGATGGGGCTCAGGGTCAACATCACCCAGATCGTCACCTACGTCGTGGCCGCGGTCCTCTACGCCACGGCCGGCGTCCTCTTGGCGGGTTTCCTCCGGGCGCCTGGGGTGACCGTGGGCGCGCCCTACCTGCTCGGTCCGATAGCCGCCGTGGTCATCGGCGGCGCCTCTCTCACCGGCGGCTTGGCCAGCCCGATCTCGACGTTCGCCGCGGCGTTCTTCCTGGCGGGTCTCAACCAGATGATGCGGGTGCTGAGCCTTCCCACGGCGCTCCAGTTCGTCGTCTTCGGTCTGGTGATCGTCGGCGGGATGCTGGTTTCGGGTGACCGGATCATCAAGGGGGTGGAAAGGGTTCTGCGCGACCGCTCGAGACCCACGCCCCGCGAGGAGACCCTGGTCGCAGGTGGTGAACCTTGAGATGAGTCACCAGAGGGGGAGAACGGACCGACAACCATGATTGGAGGAGGAAAAATGAGAAGCAGGGTTTTGCCCCTGATAGCCGTTCTGGCATTCGTGCTGGCGGCGTGTACCGGCGATGTGGCCGGGACCACGGTCGCCGAAGAGCCGGCGACGACAGCGGCGGCCGTCGACACCACGGCGGCGGCAGTCGAGACGACCGTGGCGACCGAGACCACGGCGGCGGCAGTCGAGACGACCGTGGCGACCGAGACGACGGCCTCCGCAGCGGACGATCTCTCCGCATACGGTGAAAGCACCGATGCCGATCCGGCGTTGGTCGAGAAGGCCCTCGGCCCCGTCGAGCTGACCGATCCGATCGTCTTGGCGTCGATCGCCCGGGCGGAACAGGACCTCGACGAAGCGACCATCACCACCGCCATCGAGTGTTACAACTCGACCGTAGGCGGGGGTGAGTGCGAGACCGGGACCGGTGGCGAGGTGGTCATGGGTTACGCCGACGGCGGCGGGCTAAACGTCTGGCGGCAGGTGACCCGAATGGAGGCGATCCTCCAGGCCCTCACCTACGAGGACATCGGGACCATCGTCTTCCGTGACGCCCAGTGGTCAACCGACCCGGCGGTCCCTATCGGCGACATCAACTTCATGGTGGAGCGCGGGGTCGACTTCATCATCGGCTACCCCGACTGGGGTGTTGCCCTCGGCGATTCCATCAAGGCTGCCGAGGCCGCAGGCATCCCCTACATGTCGTACTCGGCAGGATGGGTCGGTCTGCCCGAGCAGGATGGCTCGCTCATCCCCGGCGAGGACTACCTGGGCGTGGTCGGAGAGGACCTCTGTTCGCTCGGCGAGAGCTTCGCCGGCGTGATCAACGATGGAGTCGGTGAGGGCACGATCGGCGTCCTCGGTGGGACGCCGGGCAACGCTTTGTCGCTCGGCTGGCAGCAGTGCCACATCCCGGCGCTCGGCGAGAGCATCGAGGTGATCAACCCTCCGGCCGACGAGAACTCGACCACGGGTGACACGTACTGGGCCAACGACATCGCTCGCGACGTCGTCCGTGGGTGGCTGTCCACCAACCCGGACATGGCCGGTTTCAGCTACGAGTACGCCGACGGCCTGTTCACCGCGTTGGATGGCGTCGAAATCGACAACATGACGATCGCGGTGCGGACCGACGAGCAGACCTTGTTCTGCGACTGGGCCGAGCGAAACAACCCGAACTACAACATCTGGTTCTCCGCGGGTGGCAACTTCCAGTCGCGCACCGCGGTGACCGCCCAGATGATGAACATCGCCGGTGCCGAGATCCCGGGCGAGATCGTGGTGCCTCACGTGATGCGTCAGGTGACCCAGGATGACTGTGACCCTGATCGGGTTACGCCGACGGTTTCGGGAACGTCGCTCGTTCCCGACGAGGTGCTCGCCCTGATGTACCCGGAAGGGTGAGTTGAGCCCAGGCGATCCAGAGCCGACCCCGGACATCGTCCTCGAACTGAGCGGGCTATCCCGCCAGTTCGGGGCAGTCCGGGCGCTGACCGATGTCAGCTTCGACTGCCGCGCCGGCGAGGTGCATGCCCTCGTCGGCGAGAACGGCTCGGGTAAGTCGACTCTCCTCGGGATCGCCAGCGGGTTCGTCGAACCCGACTCGGGGACAGTCCGAATCGGGGGAAAGCTCCTGCGGACCGACTCGCCGGCAGTGGCGCGCCAACTTGGTCTTGCCATGGCATACCAGGACACCTCGCTGATCCTGGCCCAGCCCGTCAAGAACAATCTCTACCTGGCCGCCCCACCCGACCAGCGGCCGCCGTTCTGGCGGAGGAAGAAGTGGGCGCGCCGGCTTCTGGCAGAGTTCGACCTGGATCTCGAGCTGTTCCCGGACGCGCCCGCCGGGTTTCTCACGCTCGCCGAAAGACAGCTCTTCGAGGTGGCCAAGGCGCTGGTCTCAAACCCCAAGGTGTTGCTCCTCGACGAGCCCACCACAGCTCTCGGGCCGGACGAGGTCGAGGCGCTCCACCGCACCGTCGCCGCCTGCCGGCGGCGCGGCGTAGGTGTGGTCTACGTGAGCCATCGTCTCCCCGAGGTCATCGAGATCGCCGATCGGATCACCGTCCTGCGCGACGGCAAGGCCCGGGGAACGTTCGATGCCAGGGAGACGAGCGAGCACGCCCTGGTCGACCTGATCGTCGGGCGGCCCTTCGAAGCGGCCTTTCCCACACCGTCACCGAGATCCGGCGAGAGTCGCGAGGTACTCGTCGTGGACGGGCTCCAGGGCCAGGCTTTTGGCCCGGTGAGCTTCACTCTGGAGAGCGGAGAGGTCGTCGGTATCGCCGGAGCCGAGGGCAACGGACAGCCCCAACTCTTCGACTGCCTCGCCGGGAGGACGCCACCCAGGGCGGGAAGGGTGGTGTGCGCCGGCCATGAGCTCAGCTTGATCTCGACCCATCAGGCTGTGAGGGCGGGGATCATGCTCTTGCCGGGAGATCGCAAGCATGAGGCTCTCATGCCGGTGCTGGGTGTTCGGGTCAACTCGACCATTCAGTCGCTGCGCCGCTTCACCAGGTTCGGGTTCCTCCGGCGGCATTCGGAGCGCCTGGCGGTGAGGGACCTGGTTGCCCGGCTCGAGGTCCGCACTCCCTCGCTCGAACAGCCGGTCGAGTTCCTCTCGGGTGGCAACCAGCAAAAGGTCTCGGTCTCGAGGACTTTCCTCAGGAAGCCGGTTGTCATCCTCGCCTACGAGCCCACTCAGGGTGTCGACGTCGGGTCACGTTTCGACATCTATCGGGCCCTTCGAGCGCGAACCGACACCGGGGCCGCCCTCCTGGTCAAATCGAGCGACCCCCTCGAGCTATCCGGGTTGTGCGACCGGGTGCTCGTGATGTCGCGAGGGACGATCATCGAGGAGATACCAGGCGATGAGCTCGATGAGATGCGCATAGTCGAGGCCATCGTGCGCGGTCCCGGCCTCTCCCGCGCCGGCCGCTCACCACTCGGAGTGGCCATGCCCAAAGCGGCGACGCCGCCTGCCTCATGACAGGATCTTCGGGGACGGTCGACTCGGCGAGACAGGCGGTCCGCAAGGTCCTGCGCAACGCCCGCGACGTCAACAAATGGCGCAAGATCGTCAAGGTCCGGCTGTGGATGCCGGTGGCGCTTCAGGTGCTGCTGATCCTCGCCGTCGTCTGGTATACGAACTCGCGTTTCCCCGGATTCGTCAACACGACGAACGTCGCCAACATCCTCCTGCTGACCATCCCGCTGGCGGTGGCGGCGATGGCGCAGACCCACGCTCTGCTCGTCGGCTACCTCGACCTCTCGGTCGGGTCGATGATCAGCCTGGGAGTGGTGATCGCCTCTTTCCTCATACCGACCGGGGCGAGCGGCACCCAGATCCTGATCGGCAGCGCGGCGGTGCTGCTCGCAGGCATCCTGGTCGGCTTGGTCAACGCCGGCCTGGTCCGCGGGGTGAAGATCCCTTCGATCATCGCCACGCTCGCCACCCTCAGCATCCTCGACGGGATCTCGCTCACATTGCGACCGGCGCCGGGCGGCGCCATCGACCCCGGGTTCCTATCCATGCTCCGCGGTGGCATCGGTCCGGTGCCCGTAGCGTTCATCGCTGTACTGGTCGGGGCCGGGCTGCTCGACGTATGGCTGCACTCGAGTGGGTCGGGACTCCAGCTTCGGTCGGTCGGATTCGACGAGCGGTCGGCCAAACGGGGCGGCGTCCGCACCAACTGGATCAGGGTCCGAGCCCTTCTCCTCTCGGCCCTGTTCGCCGCCATCGCCGCCTTCTTCGTGATGGCACGTTCCGGCGTCGGCAACGCCCAGATCGGGAGCAGTTACACCCTGAACAGCATCGCAGCTGCGGTGCTCGGCGGAGCGGCCCTCACCGGGGGAAGGGCCACGTTCATCGGTGGCGTCGTCGCCGCCCTGCTGCTTGCACTGATCATCACCGTGGTCCCTTTCCTCGGGCTGAGCGCCGACTACGGACTGTTGATCATCGGCGTTCTCGTCCTCATCGGGATCGTGCTGTTCCAGGTGGGGGATATCAAGGAGTTGGTCAAGCGGAACTACCGGCGAGCCCGCCGCATCGTCATCGGGAGCGAGCCGCCCGAGGAAACCGCGCTCCCCGATCTGTATCCCGCCGGGACCGACTTCAGGGTGGTGCCGACGGGGAGGAAGCTGATCAAGGGTGGGATCGTGCTCTCGCTCGACCGCGAAGGTGGGCGATTTCGCCGAAGGCGATGTGCTCATCGAGCAGGATCGAATAGCGGCAGTCGGGCCAGGGCTCGCCGTCGACGGGGCCGAGGTGATCGACGCCTCGGGGATGATCGTCCTCCCCGGTTTCGTGGATTCCCACCGCCACATCTGGGAGGGCATCCTCCGCAACATCGGGACCGATGTGCCCTTGGAGGGGAGAACCAGCTACATCTCGTTCGTCCTTCACAAACTGGCGCCCGCATTCCGCCCCGAGGACGCCTACATCGGGGATCTGGTGAGCGCCCTCGGCGCCATCGACGCCGGGATCACCACTCTCCTCGACTGGTCGCACATCCAGGCTTCGCCTGCCCACACCGACGCAGTGGTCGAGGCGCTCAAGGACTCTGGTCTGCGTGCGGTGTTCGCATACGGATTCCCCTGGTGGGGCAAGTGGGAGGAGCGCCAGCCCAGTTGGTTCGTCCGCGCCGCCACCGAGTACTTCTCGACCAAGGACCAGAAGCTGACCCTCGCCCTGGCCGCCCCTGGCCCGGAGTTCACCGACTTCGAGGTTTCCCGCGACCACTGGAAGCTGGCGCGGGAGACCGCGGCGCGGATCACCACCCATGTCGGTGTCGGGACCTACGGCCAGGACGCCAAGGTCCAGGAGATGGGTGCCGCCGGCCTCCTCGGCCCCGACACCACCTACATCCACTGCACCACCCTCAACGACACCGAGATCCAGATGATCGTCGACACCGGCGGCACAGTGTCCCTCGCCTCACCGGTGGAGATGATGATGGGTCACGGCATGCCGCCGATTCAGAAGTTCCTCGATCGCGGGCTTCGGCCGAGTCTCAGCGTCGACGTCGAGACCAACGTCCCCGCCGACATGTTCAACCAGATGCGCTCGGTGCTCACCCTGCAGCGGTCCATTGCAGCGGCCCAGGGAAAGCCGCCGGTCTCGATGCGCGAGGTCCTCGAGTACGCCACGGTGGAGGGGGCGCGCGCCAACGGGTTGGACGACAAGGTCGGCAGCCTGACCCCGGGCAAGCAGGCCGACGTGATCATGCTGCGAACCGATCGGATGAACGTGACCCCTCTCAACGATCCCACCACTGCGGTGGTGGTCGGGATGGACACCGGAAACGTGGACACCGTTCTCATCGCAGGGCAGGTGATGAAGCGCCACGGCAAGCTCCTCCACGTCGACTGGGAAGCGGTCAAGGGGGCGGTGCTCGAGTCGCGCGACTACGTGGTCAAGAAGTCCGGTTTCAACCTCCCCAAGATCTGACTGCGGTGGAGCATCGCAAGTGGTCGTTCATCTCAGGCTGAACGGCGGATAAAGGTCGGTGACGAGGAGGAAGACGTAATCGACCTCGAACCGCGTTACTGCTCGGACGGGGTAACCATTCGGCCTCCTTCGTGGAGCGATCGACCCTACGGCCCGGCGGAGTATCCGATCAAGAGGAGGATTCCGTTTGGGAACGGCCGCTTGACACTTTCCTATATCGGAATATGATCAGCCCATGGCGCGAGCCGCTACCACGTCCGACGCCTTCAACGCCATCGCCGAACCCAACCGGCGCGCCATCCTCACCCTGCTGAGGGGAAACGAGCGCCCTGTCGGTGATGTGGCGTTGTCGCTCGGGCTGAACCAGCCGGCGGCATCGAAGCATCTCAAGGTCCTACGCCAGGTGGGGCTCGTCTACGCAAGGCGAGCGGGTAGGCAGAAGCTCTACGGTCTCGACGCCCGCGGGCTCGAGCCCGTGCATGAGTGGACCGGAGGCTTCGAGGAGTTTTGGCAGCAGAGCTTCGAGCGCCTCAACGAGTACGTGAAGGAACGGCAACGAGAGGAGCGGCAAGATGGCGAGCGTCGCCAATAGCGAGACATCACCGGACCGGGAGATCGTCGTCTCCCGACTCATCGATGGTCCCCCAGACCTCGTGTTCGAGGCTTTCACCGATCCGGGCCACCTCGACCGGTGGTACGGGCCGAATGGCTTCACTGTCACCACGCACGCCTTCGAGTTCCGGCCGGGTGGCACCTGGGACTTCACCATGCACGGACCAGACGGCACCGACTATCCGAACTGGATCGAGTGGCTCGAAATATCCCCGCCAGAGCGGATCATCTACCGCCACGGCGAGAATCGCGACGATCCCGAGTCGTTCACCACCACCGTCACCATCGCCGCCAGGGATGACCGAACCGAGATCAAGCTCCGGTCGATCCTCGAAACCAGCGCCCAGCGCGACAAGGCGATCCAGGACGGCGCCGTCGAGGGCGGCGAGCAGACGCTCGGACGTTTGGCGGAGTTCGTCGCGGTGCGAAGCGGGGATGCGACTGGAAGGGAAAGCTGACAGGACGGGTCAAACCTCCCTGATCGGTCGGCGGCGGGCAGGGACGAACCCAGCGGTTGCCCTACGAATCAGCCGGAACAACACGACCGGCTCGACATCCTCGAGAAGCAGCGATGTGTCTTGACCACATCGAAGCGCGTCCAATATGCTGGATCCATGTCCAACAATGCGGAACAACGCACTGATGGAACGCGGAGCGGGCCGCTGTCGGACCTGCGGATCCTCGAACTGGGGACATTGATCGCCGGCCCCTTTGCCGGGCGCCTGTTCGCGGACTTCGGTGCCGAGGTCATCAAGGTCGAGCACCCGGACCGCGGAGACCCCCTGCGCAGTTGGGGGATGACCTGGGACGGTACCAATTCGTTGTGGCACCTCGTCCAATCGCGTGGGAAGTACTCCGTCACCGCCGACCTGAATGAGGCAAAGGACCAGGCGTTCGTTTGGCAGCTGGCCGTCGAAAGCGACATCCTCATAGAGAACTTCCGCCCAGGCAGGCTGGAGAAGTGGAATCTGGATCCCCAGGATCTGATGGAGGCCAATTCGGGGCTGATCGTGGTTCGGATCTCGGGCTATGGGCAAACAGGTCCACTGAAAAACCAGCCGGCATTCGGCACCATTGCTGAAGCTGCCAGTGGGCTGCGACTGATCACCGGGGAACCAGATCTACCCCCGATGCGGGTCGGACTCAGCCTCGGCGATTCCATCGCTTCGCTGCATGCCGTGATCGGCGCCCTCATAGCACTCCACGAACGCCAGAGGTCTGGTCGCGGCCAGGTCGTGGACGTGGCACTGACCGAGTCGGTCTTTGCCATGATGGAGGGAATCCTTCCCGAATTCGCCTACCACGGCGCGGTACGCCAAAGAACCGGGAACATCGCTCACAACTCGGCGCCAACTAATGCCTATCCCTGTGCCGATGGGAACATGGTGTGCATCGCCGCCAACACCCCGGGGCCGTTTCGAGCACTGGTCCGGATCCTGGGTAGAGATGACTATGCAAACGACCCATCTCTGGAGACCAACGAGGCCCGAGTGGCGCGCTCTGATGAGCTGAGACGCGGCGATCGCTGCTTGGACGAGAACACGGACGGTCGACGAGATCGTCGAGATCCTCCGCGATCAGGAGGTACCGGTCAGCCCCATCAACAGCATCGCTGACATCGTCTCTGATCCGCAGTTTCGCGAGCGCGGCGTCATCGTGGAGGTCGAAGACGAGCGGCTCGATCGACCGCTGCTGGTGCCAGGGGTGGTGCCGAAGCTCTCACGGACCCCGGGGGCGGTGCCCGCGCTCGGACAGCACCTGGGAGAGGCGTCTGAGGAGATGCGAGCCCACTTCGCGCCGCGTGGCGGCGGAGACCCAGATAGCCCAGGTCGGTGAGTGTGGGATTGGTTGAGACATTTCGCGGGCCGGTCAGCTCCGACCGACTCGGTACGACACTGATCCACGAGCACATCTTCGTTCGCAATCCCGAGCTTGAAATGAACCTCCCGGACGGTGAGTGGGATCCACCCGCTGCGATCGAGACGGCTGTCGAGGGCCTCACCACCCTCTACGGGGACGGCGTCGGCACCGTGGTCGACTTGACCGTTCCGGGGTTGGGCCGGGACGTGCGGCTCGTCGCCCGGGTAGCGGAGCGAGTCCAAGTCAATCTCATCGCCGCCACCGGCTGGTACACCCCAAACGTGTTGCCCACGTACTTCCGGTACCACGGTCCCGGGCGGAGGATCGACCACCCAGACCGACTCGTGGAACTCTTCATCAGTGACATCCGCGACGGTATCTCTGGTAGCAACGTGCGAGCCGGCATGCTCAAGGTGGTGGCCGATGAAGAGGGCTTCACGCCCGACGTCGCCCGAGTCTTCTCAGCAGCAGCTGTCGCCCACCAGGAGACCGGCGTGACGATCACGACCCACTCACACCCGGCGTCGCGGAATGGACTCGATGAGCAGGCATTCCTGAGCAAGCGCGGAGTATCCGCCGAGCACGTCATCATCGGCCACTCCGGTGACAGCGAGGACCTCGATTACCTGCGTGAGCTGATGGACAACGGATCCACCATCGGCATGGACCGGTTCGGCATGGAGCATGTCCTCCCCGATGAACGAAGAGTTCGAACGGTGGTGATGCTCCTCGAGCTCGGCTACGCCGATCGTATGGTGCTCTCCCAGGACGCTGCCTTCTACAGCCACGTCACGCCGCCATCGTGGCGCGCCGCATCAGCGCCGCACTGGAAGATGGGCACGGTTACCAAGCGGATAATCCCGATGCTGCAAGACGCCGGGGTGTCCGCGGACGAGCTCACTCAGATGCTCGTGGCCAACCCCCGACGTTTGCTGGAGAAGGTGACATGAAAGCGGCGCTACTCGTCGAGCCGGGGAAGGTGGCGATCGATGACGTCCCCGACCTGGTAGCCGGACCAGGGGAAGTGAGGATCAGGGTGGGCGGCGTCGGCTTGTGCGGCTCGGACATGGCCGTGTTCAGCGGCCGATGGGAAGCGCCGACCTATCCATGGATCATGGGTCACGAGGCCTTCGGTGACATCGACGCGGTCGGGCCGGATATCTCGCCCGATCGCATCGGTCGGACGGTCGTGGTCGAACCGAACGTTGCCTGCTTCGCCTGCGATCAATGCAGCCGCGGTTGGACCTCGGCTTGTGCCGACCGGCAATCGGTCGGCATGAATCGCCCCGGTGCCCTCGCAGAGCAGTTGGTAGTCCCGAACTCGTTCGCTTGGACGGCCCCCGACGTCCGCTTCACGGATCTCGTGGGCGTAGAGCCGACGACCGTGGCCATGGCGGCGCTCCGCCGTTTGGGGACGGCGCAGCCCGACGCCGCTTTGGTGGTCGGGTCCGGGGCCCAGGGCCTGACGATGTCACTCGTTCTCCTGGAGCGTGGCGTTGTCGTGTATGCCGACGACGTCAACCAGGCCCGCGTTGCCCTGGCGATCGACCTGGGTGCTCTCCCGGCAGCCACCGACGGCACTCGGCGTTTCCCCCTCGTCGTCGACACGGTGGGGTCGCCGTCATCGATGACGGTCGCGCTCGACCGCGTCGAGGTCGGCGGCACATTGCTCTGCCTGGGACTCGACAGCAGTCCATTGGAGCTCAGCGCTCAGACCATGGTCCGCCGCCAGCTGACTCTGCGCGGCTCGCTGACCTACGACCATCCCGGCGACTTCGCGACTGCCATCGCCATGATCGCCGAAGGCAGGCTCGCCCCGGGCCGGATCGTCACCGACGAATACCCATTGGACGGGACCCAGCTCGCCTTCGAAAGAAGCGGCGTCAGCACGCGGCAAGACCTGGATCCGTGTCGCAGCCTAAGACGACGCCAGTTGCGCCACCTGGAGCTGTCCCGTATGATAGTTTGCTGTCCAACTATGTGGAACAGGGCTGTCTCGGCCGGTTTCCAAGGTGACGTAGAGGGAGGACGAAATGAGCAAGCGACCGCGCATCCTCGCCCTTTTGCTGACGGTGCTTCTCGTACTCGCGGCGTGCGGCGACGGTGCGGCGAACGACGACCACCGGCGGAGCGACCACCGACACCACGGGGGCCGAGTCTGCGACGACCGCTGCAGCGGGGCAGGGCGAGGAGGGGGAACTCGTCCTCGCCCACAGCTACCAGGAAGGGCAGCCCCAGGTCGAGTGTGGCGCCAACGTCATCAAAGAGATGACCGAGTCGGCCGACGTCGGGCTGACGATCGAGATCTTCGGTGACAGTCAGCTCGGTGGCGACGCCGACCGCGTCGAGTCGGTCATCTCGGGTGACATAGACATCGATATTCAGGGCGCGTCAGCCCTCAGCGCCGTTTACGAGCCGATGAGCGTGGTCGACGGAGCCTTCGTCTTCGAGGACAGCGACCATCTGTACCAGTACTTCACCAGCGATGCCTCAGACGAGCTGACTCAGGGCTTCGAGGAGGCGACAGGCATTCACATCCTGGGTGCGTGGAACACGGGGGCCCGACAGTTCACGGCCAACGTGGCCATCCGCTCGCCTGAGGACCTCCAGGGCTTGCGGATGCGCTTTCCTCCGTCGCCTCAGTACCTTCTCAACGCCGAGGCCATGGGCGCCGAGCCGGTCGAGGTCGCTTTCGAGGAACTGTATCTGGCCCTCCAGCAGGGCACGGTCGACGGCCAAGAGAACCCGATCGTCAATATCGACGCGATCAATCTCGACGAGGTCCAGGACTTCCTGAGCATGTCGAGTCACCAACTCAGTTCCAACCTCGTGGTGATCAACGCCGAGACCTGGGGCGGGCTCAGCGCCGAGCAGCAGGGCGCCCTCGAAGCCGCGGTCGGAGAGGCCATGGTCCAGGAACCGGATTGCGCCGCAACCTCGGAGGAGGAGATCCTCGCCGGCTGGCGCGAGGGCGGCGAAATGGAGATCGTCGAAGACGTCGACCGCGAGGCGTTCATCGAGATGGCGGAGCCCTTCCTGCGTGACGCATGGTCGGAGGAGCAGATCGCTGTCCTGGATGCGATCCAATCCACCGCTGGGGGATAGAGCCGTCGATGGGGCCTGGGCTTTTCCCGGGCCCCATCTCGCCGTCGAAGCAGCCTATGGTCGTGAACGCGCCGGCGGCAGTGGCCCCCGGAGGATGACCTTCTGATGGACCGAAAGCGACGACCCGTCGACCGCCGACGCGCCCGGATCACGAACATCCGGCTGCCGAGCTCCATGCACTGGAGATCGAGGAGTCCGCTGCCGAGCCGCCACTCTTGCCCGCCCGGGAGCCGATGCGAACGATCTTCCGGGCGCTTGGCTTGTTGGAGCAGATCGTCGGTTCGCTGCTCCTGTTGCTGATTCTCGTCCTGGTCCTGGCCCAGGTCGCCCAGCGCTATCTGGCGTGGTCAGCACCGTGGACCGGTGAGCTCGCCCGCCTCTCGTTGGTATGGGTCACATTTCTCCTCGCCGGCTACCTGATGGCTTACGCCCCTCACCACATCACGATTCAGATCATCGATTACGTGGCCAAGGGCCGCTGGCTGGCCGCAGTCAAGCTGTTCGTCAACCTCGTCATCCTTGGCCACCTGCCTCTTCCTGATATACGGCAGTTACACCCTGGTGACCAGCGGCGTCGATCAGGTCACGCCGGCCGGGGGGTTGTCGTTGCGCTTCGTCAACGCCGTGCCCCTTGTCGGGCTCGTCTTGGTGGTCGTGCGTGTGGTCCTGGCGATCGTGATCAGGGACGTCCCGGGACTACGGGTCGCGGCGAGGACACGGCATGAGCGTGACGTTGCTGCTCATCGCGATGATCGTCCTATTCCTTTTGCGTGTCCCGATGGCATTTGCAATCTTCGGCCCTTCGGTCGTCTATTTCCTGGTCGAGGGCTATACACCGCACCTGGCGGTCCGGCTCGTCATGCAGGGGATCGACAGTTGGCCGCTCCTCGCCGTGCCGCTGTTCATCCTGGTGGGAATCGTGGCGACACGGACGGAGATCGCCGATCGGCTCTACGACGCCGCCGTACTTTTCCTCGGGCCGCTTCGGGCCGGTCTGGCTTACGTGAACATCGCCGTCAGCCTTGGATTCTCCTGGATGAGCGGCGCGGCGCTGGCCGATGCCGCGGGGATCGGTTCCATCGAGGTCACCCACATGCGCAAGAAGGGCTACCCGGCAGAGTTCTCGGTAGGGCTCAGCGCCAGCTCCGCCCTGATCAGCCCGATCATGCCGCCGAGCATCCCGGCGGTCGTGTTCGCCTCCGTCGCCGCGGTTTCCACAGGGGCGCTGTTCGTGGCTGCGGTGATTCCGGCGCTCCTCATGACCTTGGCGCTTGCAGCTTTGGTCTATTTGTGGGCGAGGCACAGGCCCGAGCTGGTCGGTGATCCGTATGACTGGAGTGCAGTCCGCCGAGCACTCGTGCGCGCCCTCCCTCCGATGGTCGCTCCCGTGATCATCCTGGGAGGAATACTCGGTGGGTTCTTCACTCCCACTGAGGCCGCTGGGGTCGGGGCCCTCTACATGCTCTTGCTGGCGCTCTCCTACCGGACGTTGACCCTCAAGGACGTGGCCATCATCTTCCGCGACACCGCGGTCATCACTGCACAGATCATGTTCATCATCGGAGCATCCGCCCTTCTGAGCTGGATCCTGGCACGGGAGCAGGTTCCGCAGAAGGTCGCCGAGGGACTCATCGACCTCACCGACAATCCCATCGTCTTCCTGCTCATCGTCAACGTCCTGCTGATCTTCCTCGGCATGCTGCTCGAGCCGACGTCTGCACTCATCATCGTGACGCCGATCTTGCTGCCGGTCGCGATCGCGTTCGGCGTCGAACCGATCCAACTGGGATCGATCATCATCTTCAACCTGATGATCGGGCTGCTGACGCCCCCGATGGGTGGAGTGGTCTTCGTCTTGAGCTCGGTCACCGGAATCCCGCTCGAACGCGTCTTCAAAGGCGCGGCTTACTTCCTGCCGCCCCTGGTGATCGTTCTGTTACTGATCACCTACGTTCCGCGCAATCACCCTCTGGCTCCCGGAAACGATCGGACTGTTGGGCGGGAATCCCTGACGTGTCCGTCCTCGAGAAGGCAAGCGAACTCATCGACTGTCTCGGCCAGGTCGGCGAACCGGTCACGCTTGGTTACGTGCGCTCGGCTTTAGATATGCCCAAGTCGTCGACCCATCGGCTCCTCAACGACCTCGCCGCGCTGGGCATCGTTCGTCGAACCGACGATGGTCTCTACTCGCTCGGCCCTCGACTGCTCTACTGGGGCGAAGCCGCCGCCGACACGTTCGACCTTCGACTGGTGGCCGAACAACCGATGCGCAATTTGCGCGACGAATTGGGTGAGAGCGTCCACCTCTATGTCCGAGAGCACGACACACGGATCTGCATCGCGGCCGTCGAAGGACGGCACGTGCTCCGACCATTCATCCAGTTGGGCCGGCCACTTGCCTCTTCGCGTTGGCGCGGCCGGCAAGCTGCTGCTGGCTTTTGCCGATCGTCAAGTCCAGGAGCTGGAACTCGATCGGGCGCGAGCGAGACGCTTCCAGCATGCCCAATGCCACGGGCGCCAAGCTGGACGAGCAGCTCGAGCAGATTCGCACCGAACGGTGGGCGACGTCGATGGGCGAGCGTGAGGAAGGTGTCTCGGCCGCCGCCACGAGCGATTGTCGATGCCAGGGACCGCGTTGTGGCCGCCCTGTGCGTCTCTGCGCCAACCACGCGTCTCGACAGGGGACGGTTCGCCAAGTTGCGACAGCCCCTCGAGGACTGCGCCGCCGAGATCGGCGTCCTCCTCAGGAGCGGTTGAAATGCTCATTGACACCCCTACGGTTCAGACGACTAGCGTTCCTCATGTTGGATTATCGGCCCAATATATGGAACACCCCCCACTGCGAGACCCGCCCGTGGTGACGCCAGGACCTGGCACGGGTGCTCATCAGGGGTCACCGACCGGGCAGGCACACAGAGCGCAACCGTGGTCGACAGCCATCACAGCCACGACCGACGAGCGTGTTTTCGTCCGTGGCGTGGCCCTCGATGAAGCGATTGGCCGAGAGCCATTTCCGGCGATGGTGCTTAGGCTTTGGCGGGGCGACGCTCCGACGCAGGACGAGGCGGATCTGCTGGGTGCTTGCCTGGTCGCAGCCATCGATCACGGCCCGCTCTCACCCTCGGCCCTGGTCACACGCACAATTGCCTCGACCCGGGCCACCCCAATGAGCGGGTTGGCCGGTGGCATTCTCGCATTCAGCGAATTTCACGGTGCGGTAGTCAGTCGGGCCATGCGAATCATGGCCACCGCCCCGGCCGATGGAGATCTGGAACCTTGGGCGAATCGAGTGTTCGAGTCCGAGCGTGACGCCGGCCGGCGCCTTCCAGGTATCGGGCACCGCTGGCATAGCCGCGACCTCCGCGCAGAATCGGCTGTTGCAGGTCGCTGCCCAACTATCCGACGGAAGGCATGAAGCCGCAGTGAGAGTTCTGGCTGCACGGGTTAGCCAGCACTCAGGCAACCCGGTGCCAGTCAACATCGACGGCGCTCTGGCGGTCGCACTCACCGCGCTTCGTCTCGACCCGGCGTACGGCGACTTTCTATTCGCCATCGCCAGGAGCTTCGGTCTGGCGGCTCATTATGTCGAGGAGCAGGATCGCGAACTGCCGATGCGCACCATTGACCCGACCGCAGCGGAGTACGACGGTATCGCAGTGCGAGGTTTCGACTCACGAGAGGCAGGCGATTGAAGATGACATCGAAACGAAGAGGACTGATATGAGGACGGTCGCCGAACAGTTGGTCGACTACTTGCGAGACCGCGGGGTCAGTCACATCTTCGGCCTTTGCGGCCATACCAACATCGCCGTCCTCGCTGCACTCGAGGACAGCCCCATCGAGTTCGTCAACGTCCGACACGAACAAGTGGCCAGTCATGCGGCGGACGCCTACGCCCGTGTGACGGGCAAAGCCAGCGTCGTGCTGAGTCATCTCAGCCCGGGACTCACGAACGCCGCCACCGGGGTGGCGAACGCCGCTCTCGACTGCATCCCCATGGTGGTGATATCCGGGGACGTCCCTTCGTTCTACTTCGGCAAGCACCCGCACCAGGAAGTGAACCTGCACTCCGACGGTGCGCAGTACGAGATCTACCGGCCCTTCGTGAAGCGGGCCTGGCGAGTCGAGACCCCGGCGCTCTTCCCCGAGACGATCGAGAAGGCCTTCGCGCTCGCAGAGTCGGGCCAACAAGGCCCCGTCCTGGTCGATGTCCCGATGAACATCTTCTCCGAGAGAATCGATTCGGGGCTTTTCGAGAGACTCAAGGGCAACGATCGAAACGTCCGGCCTCCCTCGCTCGACAGGGACACCGCAGTCGCGATCGTCCAGGCTGTTGCCGAGGCCGAACAGCCGGTGCTGTACGTTGGTGGCGGCGTCCTCTTGGCCCGGGCGAGTACCGAGCTGCAGGCGTTCGTCGATCACATGGGGGTACCGGTTGCCCATAGCCTCATGGGCAAAGGGGCGCTATCTGACGACCATCCGCTCGTCCTCGGCATGACCGGGTTCTGGGGAACCTCGTTGGTCAACCAGAAGACACTCGGAGCGGACGTGATATTGGCGATCGGAACACGGTTCAAGGAAGCCGACAGCAGCTCGTGGTATCGGCGCTACACCTTCGACATACCGCCGACGCGGCTCCTACACATCGATATCGATCCGGGCGAGATCGGGCGCAACTTCCCCACTGAGATAGGTGCGGTGGCCGACGCCAAAGCAGCACTCCGGATCCTCGTGGATGTCGCCCGGGAGCTCTACCCAGACGGTTTCGGCTCGTCGAAGCTCACAGACGAAATCGCCGAGTTCAGGATCGGATTCGTCGAGTCGAACAAGCCAATGGCAACCAGCGACGCCTGGCCGATGATGCCCGAGCGCATCCTCGCCGATTGCCGGACGGCTCTCCCCGACGACGCGTACCTCGTAACCGATGTGGGCTGGAACAAGAACGGCGTGGGCCAGCAGTTCCCCATCCGCGAGCCCGGCACGTTCTTGACGCCTGGAGGGTTCGCCACCATGGGATTCGGCCCGCCGGGAGCCATCGGCGCCAAGCTTGCCGCTCCGGATCGAACGGTGGTCTGCCTGGTTGGCGACGGCGGGTTTGGGCAGAACCCGGCGATGCTTTCGACGGCGGTAGAGCTGAATCTCGACATCGTATGGGTCGTGATGAACAACAACGCCTATGGCACCATCGCCGGGCTGGAGAAGGCCCACTTCGACACCGTCTATGGCACGACGTTCCCGGGCAAACCTGGAGAATCCCTACCGGACTACTCGGCCATCGCCAAGGCCTACGGCGCTGATGGCTTCCGAGTCGAGGCGGCGGATCAGTTCCTCCCCATCTTCCAGAAGGCCCTGGAAATCGTGGGCCCGGTCGTGATCGACGTCCCGATGAAGAACAACCCGACCCCGACTACTGGCCACTGGAACATCCTCGACATCTACTCCCCCGACTCCGACGCCTCGCACGAATCAACTGATTGAGCCTCTGCCATGGCCCGAGACATAACCCCTGAAGAAAGAGAACTGGCCGGGCAGATGCTCGAGCGTGCCCGTGCAGCCATGGCCGAGGTCGCCGACTACGACCAGGCCCGCGTCGACCGGCTGGCGCAGGCCGTGGGCTGGGCCCTCGGCAACGAATCCACGTTCACGCGTCTCGCCGAGATGGCGGTGGATGAGAGTGGAGCCGGCGACCGCGTGGGACGACCGAACAAGAGGTTCAAGCTCCATGGGATCCTGCGGGACGCTCTGCGTCAGCCCAGCGTCGGCATCATCGAAGAGGATCACGAGCGCGGGCTGGTGAAGTACGCCAAGCCCGCCGGCGTGATCGCATCGCTGGTCCCGATGACCAACCCGGTGTTGACTCCGCCCGGGACTGCGATCAATGCGATCAAAGCTCGAGATGCAGTCATCTTCTCGCCACACCCGCGGACCAAGGAGACCTCGAGCGAGGTGGTCCGGATCATGAGAGACGTGCTGGAGCGCGAGGGAGCTCCGGCCGACCTGTTGCAGTGCGTCGAGAAGCCTTCAATCCCCATCGCCCAGGAGTTGATGGCGATCTGCGACATGACCATCGCCACCGGGGGGCCCGCCATGGTCAAGGCGGCGTACAGCTCGGGCAAACCGGCTTTCGGCGTCGGTGCCGGTAACTCCACGATCGTGATCGACGAGACAGCCGACATCGAAGAGGCGGCGCGCAACACGAGGATGTCGAAAACGTCCGATTTCGGATCGGGTTGTTCGGCCGACGGGAACGTTCTGATAGACGATCGCATCTATGACGACCTGGTAGAGCGCCTGCAGGCCGAAGGCGGATACCTCGCCAACGCAGGAGAGAAGGCAAAACTCGAAGAGGCGATGTGGGACGAGAACGGCGCCCGCACCATGGCGACGATCGCGCAATCAGCTCCCAGGCTCGCAGAGCTCGCCGGGTTCGAGGTCCCTCCCGAGACGACATTCCTCATCGTCGAGCAGGAGAGCATCGGGAGCGAGCACAAGTTCTCGAGCGAGAAACTGACCACGCTGCTCGCGGTCTACCGCTACCAGGGTTTCGACGAGGCGCTCGAGATGGTCGAGAAGATCTACCAGGTGGGGGGCGCCGGGCACTCTTGTGGCATCTACTCGTTCGACGATGAGCACATCGATGCGCTGGCCCGGGTGGCCCCCGTCAGCCGGATGATGGTCCGCCAGCCCCAGTCGAAAGCCAATGCAGGCTCGTTCACCAACGGTATGCCAATGACGTCGAGCCTCGGTTGTGGCATCTGGGGAGGCAATGTCACCAATGAGAACATCAGTCTCAAGCACTACCTGAACGTGACCTGGGTCAGCAGGCCCATTCCCGAGGACCGCCCGACAGAGCAGGAGCTCTTCGGCGACTTCTACGGAACGCCCGCACCGTGACCGGAGACGGGCCTCACCAATTCTCCCTGGCGTACTTGGCCGTCTTCGGAACGCCGCCACGCCGAATGATCCAGATCGCTGCCGAGACCGGGTACGACTTCGTCAGCCTGCGCCTCGCGGCGGTCACCGATGACGAGGTCAGGTTCCCATTCACCACCGACCCATCGCTCGTCGCCGACGTCGTGAGGGCACTCGACCAGTACGGCGTCTCAGTGCTGGACGTCGAGCTGATCAGGACCGATCCGGGAACGAAGGTCGAGGATTGGCGCCGCTTCGTCGAGGTTGCCGAAGAGCTGGGGGCCCGCCACATCATCACCCAGGTTCCCGAGCCTGACGCTGCCAAGGCCGTGGAGATCTTCCAGGAAGTCTGTGACCTCGGTTCTGGGACCGGCATGACGTTCGATCTCGAGTTCATCCCATGGACGGCCAACAACGATCTGGCCAGGGCCGTGGAGATCGTGACGAAGGCAGACTCCACCAATGGCGCGGTCCTGGTCGACACACTCCACTTCGCACGTTCGGAATCGTCGCTCACAGAGCTCTCGGACCTCCCAAGGCATCTCTTCAACTTCATCCAGCTGTGCGACGCCCACGACCCGTGGTCCGTCGATGAGGAGGATTTCATCAGGATCGCTCGCTCAGATCGGGAACCACCGGGACTGGGAGACATCGACCTCATGCCGATCGTGGAAGCGATGCCCGCCGTTCCTTATGCTCTGGAGGTGCCCAACGACGAGAGACGCGAGGAGCTGGGCGCGGAGGGTTTCGCCAGGCTCATTCGGGAAGCGGCCGAGAGCTTCCTCGACGGCGTCGCGCCCGGACGGGCGATCGCAGGTCAGAGATGACCCATATCCTCGTGATAAACGGGCCCAACCTGAACCTCCTAGGGCAACGAGAGCCCGAGGTCTATGGGCGCGAAACTCTCGCCGACATCGTCAGCGCACTCCGCTCATTCGCCGAGGACCGGGATGTCGAATTGAGCGACTTCCAGTCCAACTCCGAAGGTGAACTTGTCAGCGCCATCCACGACGCCCGAGAATTTGTCGACGGGATCATTCTCAATGCGGGCGCATACACCCACTACAGCATCGCCATTCGCGACGCGATAGCCGGAGTAGCGCTCCCTGTGGTCGAGACCCACCTCTCCAACATCCACGCCAGGGAGCCATTCCGGAACAAGTCGGTGCTGGCACCAGTGTGCGTGGGTGTCGTAGCCGGCTTCGGTCGCCACAGCTACTTCGTCGCCTTGGATGCTCTCCTGCGACACCTCGCCCAATAGTGGACCTGAAGCGGAGACGTCCGGTCAAGCCCATGTAAAGCTGTCGTTCAAATGCCCGGAGTCGTCGGTTGCGAACCGGTGGCCGCGATCTCAAGTCCGGCTTTTCGATCCACGCAGGCTCTCGAGCAGGTCGAGGATCTCAGAGTCATCCACATCGTCCGAGATGAAGGGTTCGCCCACACCTCTCAGCAGAACGAACCTCCGGCGTGAGTGCCGCCTCTTCTTGTCGTGCCTCATACCTTCGAGAATGTCGCGGGGTTGTAGCGCCGCGGGAATTCTCCCACTCAGACCGATGTGACTGACAACCGCCTCGACTCGATCGACGAGGTCGCCGCTGGCAGCGCCCTTCCGGTGGGACAACGTGGCCGCAGCGACCAATCCGATGGCGACCGCCTCGCCGTGGTTGATCGCTCCATCTGATGCGTACTCGATGCCATAACCGAATGTGTGGCCGAGGTTGAGATAGGTCCTCTGACCCTTCTCCTCGAACGGATCACTCTGGACAATCGCGATCTTGACCTGGATGGCTTGAGCGACGAGAGACTGGAGATCGGCGAGCATGCCCGGGAGCAGACTGCCGGTTCTCTCCCACGAAGTGGACTCGATCCGACTCAACAGGGAACTACTCGCGATCAAACCGTGTTTGACGACCTCAGCCAACCCGGCTGCGAAATCCCTCGCCGGAAGCGTCTGCAAGGTCGCGATGTCGGTCAATACCGCTTTGGGTTGTTTGTAGAGCCCAATGAGGTTCTTCCCCTGCGGCACGTCGAGGCCGACCTTGCCCCCCACACTGGTATCAACCATGGCAATCAAATTCGTCGGGCAATGGACGAGGTCCAGTCCACGGAGATAGGTCGCTGAGGCGAAGCCGGCGATATCGCCGATAGTGCCGGTGCCGAGGGAGACGGCCGTGGCCGACTTGTCGATTCCGGCCTCGAAGAGGTGCTGGTAGACGGTCGCCACGGCGTCGAGGGTCTTTTGCGATCGACCAGCCGGGAGAGTGATCGTCAAATCGACTTCACCCAGGCTGGGGACGTACAGGTCCCCGACGACTTCGTCGGTGATAACGACGATCGGTCCCTGGATAGAAGCCAGTTGGCGGATGAATGGGAGGATGCCGGCTCCGACCGTGTAGGGATAACCTCCGGTCGGGCTCGAGATGTCATACGTACTGTGACTCGACCACAACTGGGCAACCTCGTCGGCTATGACCCCGGGACCGGCGTGATCGGTGACAAGCTGTGGGAAACGCCCGTATTCGCCCTGTCTCTCGGACAACAACTCGATGATGCGTTCCCTAGGGTCTTCAACCTGAAGCAGCGGACGATCCCGACGCGTCTCGTCGCTCATGACCCGGTGATGAATCTCCTCGGGCGTCGCGACCAGACAGAAGATCCGTCCGTTTCTACTGAGGGACTTAAAGTTCTCGGGATCGAGGATCATCCGGCCGCCGGTTGCGATAACGAGACCCGTCTTCGCTCCCAACTCGCGCGCCACTTCCCTTTCGATCGCCCGGAACTCACCCTCCCCGCGTTCAGCGAAGATGCGCGAGATCGGCCCGTGGCGTGATTCGATCATCTCGTCGGTGTCGACGAACTCCATCCCGAGCTTCTGCGCCAGTTGATAGCCGACCGTGGTCTTCCCCGTGCCCATGAAGCCCGTGAGGACGAGATTGTGCTCGGGATGCATCGCCTACAACGTACTTGGAACCCCAGAAGCTGCGGCAATCGCGGTGCGAGTACCAGATCGGCGACGGTGCCCCCCGATCGACGGTTACCCGATCCCCGGCCACACGGACAAGCCGCTGGTCGGTGACGGTTGATGCCTCCGATCATCCGTCTTGCCACGGACGACGACTGGCCCGCTATCTGGTCGTTCTTCGAAGCCATCGTGCGTGAAGGGGAGACCTACACATACCCGACCGACCTGACGTCCGAGACGGGCCGCGGCTTGTGGATGGAGCCACCTCCGGGCCAGACGGTGGTCCTCGAAGACCGGGGGACCATTGCCGGCTCGGCCAAGATGGGACCCAACCGGCCCGGCCCAGGCGACCACATCGGAACCGCCAGTTTCATGGTGGCGCCGGATGCACGCGGCCGCGGTGTCGGACGATTGCTCGGTGAGTACGTGATCGCCTGGCACACCGACCAGGGATATCACGGGATCCAGTTCAACGCCGTCGTCGAGCCCAACACGGCGGCGGTCAAGCTCTGGGAGAGCCTCGGATTCCACATTGTCGGCACGGTGCCCGAGACATTCCGTTCACCGAGCCGCGGACTGGTCAGCCTCCACATCATGTACCTGCCCCTGCGGTGACCGCGGACTCGATCTGTCCCGGTTGCCTCGCACGACTTCCGGCGTCCGCCGGTCCGACCCACCGCTACATCGGTGCCTCACCGGCATGCTGGGACCTGTATACGCGGTTGCTCGCCGGCGAGCCATCGATGCCACCTTCCCGTTGGTCGCTGTTGCTGGTGGACGCCTACGCCGCCCAGCATCCTGGTGACGATTCTCCGCAGGCCACCCAGTCGGTGGCGGCGCATCTCGTCGCGCTGCACGCTGTCCTCGTCGAGGGCCGGCCCGTCACCGACGCCGTGGCAGTCCGTGTCGCCGCCGTGGAAGCGGGTCGCGCCGCCGACGGCTACCCGAAACTCGAACCGGTACCCCCCGAGTGGGATCTCACCATCGCCGACCTGGTTGCTGCCGTCGCCTCACAACGAGTTCCGCCGTTGCGCGACTATGTCTGGGAAGTAAGACAGCGCTGGGCGGATCTTCACGGAAGAACGATCCAAAACTGGTTCGAAGCCGCCACCCGCCAGCTCCGCTGAACCTGGACGGTTGTCGCCCGGGAAGCTCAGACTGCGACGGAGACCTGCGGCTGAGCCGCCTCTTCGAAGCAACGTCCGAGAAAGTCCTCCGGCAGGAAGAACCAGTGCCCCTCGGCGCCCCCTCGGCGCAGGCGATCGCAACGTGAACAACCGGGACCTGCGTCGATGCCATCGTCTCCGACACGCTGGCCTCGGCGGTGCGGCTGCACCCGGGCTGCGGGCAGCGGTAGCTGACTCTCATGGGCAGGTTTCCCCCTCTCCCCTCGCAGGCGACCCCCCATGGCCGCCTTTTCGACGCTGCAGAATGTCACCATTGGGAACAGAATGCTTGGAGAAGTCATGGAGAAGCCGTGGAGATCTCCACAGATGCCGTATAGGACCAGACAATTCGGTCAGTTCCGGACAAGTAAGTGGTCGATCTCTTCGATGAACGTCTGCCATGCGGGTTCGCCCTCGGTAAGGATGTGATTACGGCTGTCGAGCATGACAAGCTTGCTGTTTGGGATGGTTGCGACCAGCTCGATTGCTTGAGAGACCGGGACGCGGAGGTCGCCGCGTGAATTGAGGATGAGGGTGGGGCAGCTCACCTGGGGGGCCACGTCGAGAACGCCCATAACAGTCCGACCACTGCGAGCAACTGGCCTGAGCTCTCGACCTGACACGTCGAGGGTATGGTTCCTTCGGCACATCAAGGGCCGGAGTGACTCAGCCGGACACCGCCTCTTCGCATGGCACGCGAACGATTCTCTTCACTGACCTGGAGGGCTCGACCGACCTGCGAGTTCGCCTCGGTGACATTCTGGCCAACGAGGTCCTCGCGGAGCATGACCAGTTGGTGCGATCACACCTCGAGGCTGGTGGCGGCACCGACATCAAGGGGCTCGGGGACGGGTTCATGGCTCTCTTTTCCTCTGCGAGCGACGCCATTGAAACGGCCGTGACCATCCAACGGGCCATCGAGGAACACAACAGCGCCCAACCGGAAAGGGCCATGTCGGTGCGGATGGGTCTCAACAGCGGCGATGTCACCCACCGCGAAGGGGAAGCTCATGGCACCGCGGTCCACGCGGCTGCGCGCGTCGCCGCCAAGGCACAGGGTGGTCAGATTCTCGTATCGCAGATCGCGTCCGATCTCGCGGGCTCACTCGGGAAGACCAAGGTGGTCGACAGAGGGCTGTTCTGGCTCAAAGGATTCCCAGATCGATGGCGTCTCTACGAGGTCCTCTGGAGGGAGAAGGAGGCTGCGGGTGATCGCCTGAGCCGCGAAGTCAAGGAGGCATCCGCAGCAGCCTTCGACCCAGCGACCCCACGGTCCGCAGGTCCGATTGTGGGAAGGGTGCACGAGCAGCGGGTCATCAAAGAGCAACTCTCTGCCGTCATCGGAACCGGCTTGCGCGCAGTTGTGTTGGAAGGTGAGGCTGGGATCGGCAAGACGAGAATGCTCGAGGTCACCGTTGATCTGGCCGGCACGTCGGATACACCGTTCTTGACGCTCGACGTGGCAGCGGACGAGGAGCTGAGCGGACCATATCTCCTGTTTCGGTCCCTGCTCAGTTCCGAGCGAATGACAGTCGTCGCGCGCGAGGCAATGGCTTTGGAACCCCTCGACCGGGCACAGGATGCCATCAGCGGGAGGTCTGGCAACGGTGACGGGCCTGTCCCCTCAGGAACGAATGCTTCGCATCTTCGACGAAGTCGCATCTGCTGTCTCGGCAATCACCAGGGTACGCCCAGTCGCTCTGCTGTTCGACGACCTCCAGTGGGCCGACGAGGACAGCATCCAGATGATCCGCTACCTCGTGCGCACACTGCCGACGGCACCGATTTTTCTCCTGACCACGGTCCGTCCCTACTCGGAGTCGTCCGGCGCCGGCAAGCTGATCGCCGACCTCGATCGGATGAGGGTCACGCACGTGTTGCGTCTGGAGCGGTTTACCCGCATGGAGACGGCTGAGTTCCTGGAGAACGTGCTTGGTTCCCCCGTCGACGAACAGACCGTGCAGAGTCTGCATGCCCGCTCGGAAGGGGTCCCATTCTTCATTGAGGAGCTCGCCCGTGCTTACCGCGAGGCCGACGCTCTGCAACTGATGGACGGAACCTGGATGATGACACGCCTGAGTGGCCCAATGGTTCCCTCCTCGATTCAGTCCCTCATCGAGCGACGTCTCGCACAGTTGTCCGGGGACGGTCGTGGTCTCCTGGCCGACGCCGGGGTCCTCGGAAGGAGGTTCAGGCTTTCCGTTCTGGCGCCGGTTCTCGCCAACGTCAGGCGTGAGGACGAGAAGCCCGAGTGGGAGCTGGCTGAGGAGCTCGGCATGGCCGTCCAGCTCGGGTTGATCGTCGAAGAGGCCGACGACGCCGAGTACGACTTCACGTTTTCCCACGATCAGATTCGAGCCTCGCTCCTCGATGACATGCCACGCCGTCGCCGACAGGCCATCCATGGAGCGATCACTGAGATCCTCTCGTCGCAGGAAGGCGAGGTGGACCTGTCGATGCTCGCCTACCACGCGATGAAATCGGGCAACAATCAGGAAGCCGTCTCGAGTGCGGTTGCAGCGGCCAAAGCCGCGCTTGCCGCGTCCGCACCAGAGGAGAGCATTCGTGCTCATCGACGGCACCCTGCCCGCTGCGTCGGACCCCGCGGACCGGATCGAGATGCTCAGGGTCAAGGACGATGCCCTCGAAATGCTCGACCGGGGGATGGATCGCATCGCGAATCTCGCCGAGATGAGTGCCTTGAGTGGTGCGATCACCTCACCTGCGCTCGAATCCGAAGTAAGGCTGCGAAGGGCTTCGGCCTCGCGGGCGATCGAGGACTTCGACGCCGCGATCGAATTGGCCACAACCGTGCGCGAGACGGCCGTCGAGGTCGGCGACCTCGACCTCGAACTCAGGGCATGCCTGGAACTCGGCCAGGCTCTTGCGAGAAGCGCTATCGGCGAGGCCTATTGGCCCTTGACCGAGATCGATCTCGATCCGCCCGAAGACGCGTATGCGAGGGCTCTGGAGCTTGCACGCGAGACGGGTTCGCGGGCTGCCGAAGCCACCGCCCTCCGCGAACTTGCGGTCATCGCGGGGGGGCGGACACGACAGACGGCCCTTGCCGCCGTGCAGGAGGGAACATCCAAGTTCGAGATCCTCGCCATGGGACCCACGTTGTTCGCCGAACCGAAGCAACTGGCGGAGCAGGCATTCGAGATCTTCGAGGAGATCGGCGATCAGCGAGGCGCGATGTCCGCGTTGATCTCGATGGCCTATGCACACGTCACGGACCCGACAGCCCACGGCATGGCGGGTCGGATCGAACACATTCGGGCACTCCACAACAGTCGTGAAGGCGCCGTCACCGACAGCCAGCGTGGCAGAGAGGATGCTCTCATGCTCTACAGCATCCACACCTACGCCCGCCACAACGCGCAGCCTGATCTGGCCCTCGAACGAGGCCGCGAGGCTTTCGAGGCGGCGAGGAGGATGGGCGATCGGTGGCTGGAGACGCTGGCAGCCGGTGGCATGTCGATGACGTGCGCATCGTACGGTGCGGTAGATGACGCCACGGCGTGGTTGGAACGAGCGGCCACGGCGGCCATGACGGTTCCGAGTACCTCAATGGCTCGTCGGATGGAGATGTGGCGGGGTGCATGTGCAGCTGCTCGCGGCGATGTCGAAGGGTTGCGCGCCCACTTCGAGCGAGCCGCCGAACTGGCTGGCACCAAGAGCCCGGCTGCACGGGCGGAGGCATATTGCGCACTCGCCATCGAGACCTGCAAACTCTGGGCCACCACGGGCGATGCAGCTCTCTTGGATCGAGCGCGGTTGGCTGCCGGGGCCACGCTCGATGCGATCAGGCCGTTGCCTGGCGATCTTCCATGGGAGGCCGTCGCCCATGCGGTTCTGGCGGTCGTAGCCGAAGCAGAGGACCGTCCCTCGGATGCCGCCGATGAATCTCGGATCGCGCTCTCAACGCTTGACGGCCTGACACACATTCTCCACTTCGTAAACGTGCTCTGGGCAGCTGGCCGCGTGCTGATCCGTCAGCAGGCACCCGAAGCTGACGCCCTTGCACATCAGATCGCCCAAGGACTCGGTTACCTCAGCATGAACATGATCGACCCGGAGATCAAGACGAAGTGGTTTGCCGTCGATGCACATCGTGAGCTGGCCCAGTTGGTCGGTTTTGAGATTTCTGAGTTCAACTCGGGTGATGGAGCTGTCGGTTTGGCGGACCCTGAGGTGGCATTACTCCGAGCGATCACTTCCGGGTCGGTCGACCATGGAGCGACAGAGGATGAGGTCTCCGCCCTGCTGTCCAAACTCGGCGTGGCATCCGAGACGGAGGCGATCGAGTACGCGATCAAGGCGGGCGTGACGTGGCAGTGAGACTCATCATCGATCGTCGTCGTTGCATCGGCGCCGGAACCTGCATCGTGCTTGCCCCTTCCGCTATTCAATGGCGGCAGGGCGACTTTCTGAAACCGGAACTGCTCGACCCGACCACGGTCGACGAAGACGTGCTTCGAGAGGTGGCAGCGGCCTGCCCGACCCGTGCGATCGTGCTCGAGCAGGTGATGGCGTCCTCCGACGGGTGATCCGCCCTGTGCCAGTCGGACCATGGGGAGGCTTAACCCGTGACCGTGGCCTGGGCCGTCGTCTCGCTGCTAGCCGCTTGGTGGTCGATAGGGCGCCGTGACGTCTAATTGACGCCCGCAGATAACGCCACCATGGTCCGTGAGAGGGTTTGTCGGCGCCTCGGTTCATGTTAATGTAGTTAACATGAATGTACGTGAGAGGCAGAGACCGTATCGGATGGTTGCCCGCGCCAGGTCGACGGCGGCCACCGGCGAGAGGATCCTCGATGCGACCGTGGAGCTGTTCTGGGAGCGTCTCGCCGACCAGATCAAGCTCGAGGATGTGGCGGCCGTGGCGGGGGTGACGGTGCAGACCGTGATCCGCCGTTTCGGAACGAAGGAGGAGCTATTCGCCGCTGCAGTCGAACGTGAGATGGGTCGGGTCAGGGAGCAGCGAAATCGAGTGACACCCGGCGACGTCACCGGAGCGGTGGCCAACTTGGTCGAGCACTACGAGACCACCGGCGACAAGGCCATGCGACTCCTGGCCGAGGAGGATCGAAGCCCCACCATCAAAGACATCGTCGACACCGCCCGCACCGTGCATCGTGAGTGGTGTGAGCAGGTTTTCGAGCCGTACCTAAGACATCTATCTGGAAGCGACCATCACCGCCGTCTCGCCCAGTTCGTGGCGATCTGCGACGTGTACACCTGGAAACTGTTGCGCCGGGATTACCGATTGAGCCGATTCCAATCGGAGCGAGCGATCGCCGAGATGCTGGCCCCATTCACAATTGAGGAGACCTGATGTCCACCATCCTTGCCTACACCTCGCCTGCCATCGGGCATCTGTTCCCCTTGACGCCGCTCCTGCTCGAATTGCAGCACAGAGGACACATCATTCACCTGCGCACTCTTGCCAGCCGGGTCGACGACATGCGACGCCTCGGGTTTCAGGTCGAGCCGATCGACCCCGAGATAGAGCGGATCGTCCACGTCGACTTCAAAGCGAAAAACGCAAAGGGCAGCCTCACTGCCTCCTCGGCGGTGTTGAACAAGCGCGGCGTCCTCGATTCCGAGGACTTCCGTCGAACCAAGGACCAGGTTCGGCCCGACCTGTCCATCGTCGACATCAACTGTTGGGGCGCCGCCTTTACCGCCGAAGCACTCGGTGACCCCTGGCTCTCATTTGCCGCGTACACACCACCGCTCAGCTCGCCGGGCACACCGCCTTTCGGGCCAGGACTAGCACCGATGGGCGGGCCGCTCGGCAGGATCAGAGACGCCATCGTCAAGAAGGCAGTGCTCAGTGCCGTGGAGAAGGCGGTGCTCCCGTCTGTCAACTCACTGCGTTCCGGGCTTGGTCTAGCTGCAGCCACGTCCGCCGACGACCTCTACCGGAAGGCCCCGCTGATGCTGGTGGCCACGTCCAAACCTTTCGAGTACGCCACCACCGAGTGGGGACCCAACGTTGTCATGATCGGTGCCAGCGCCTGGGAGCCACCGTCAGCCCCACCTGATTGGCTGGAGGCGATCCAACAGCCCATCGCCCTGGTGACCACCTCGTCGGAGTTCCAGGACGACGGCATACTCGTCCGTACCGCACTCGAGGCGCTTGCCGGCCAACCGGTCCACATCGTGGCCACCATGCCCGCAGGCTTAGCCGATGATCTTCAGGTTCCAGCCAACGCCACCATCAGGGAGTTCCTCCCCCACCGCCCCGTACTCGATCGGGCCGCCGTCGCCATTACCCACGGTGGCATGGGAGCAACCCAGAAGGCACTGGCACACGGGGTGCCGGTCTGCGTAGTCCCCTTCGGCCGCGACCAGCTCGAAGTGGCCCGCCGGGTCGAAGTCAGCGACTCAGGAACCCGTCTCCCTGCCAAGAACCTGACGCCCCAGCGTCTCCGAAACGCGATCACCGAGGCAATGACGAAACGGGCCGGCGCCCAAAGGGTGGCCGCAGGCTATGTGGCAACCGGCGGGCCGGCCACCGGAGCCAACGCCATCGAACAGCGGTTTTCGGCGCTAGAACACCAGGTTTCTCGGACAGACAACGCTGAGAATTTCTGGACACAGGTCGACAGGTCGTAAAGGAGTCGCTGCGGTTTAGCCGTTGCTGGCATCCGGGTAAAAACGATCCTCAACGGTGGCCACCATTAGCGCTCATCCCTAACTCTCTTCAGATCCACCGATCTCCGACCACAGCCACACAGATCACGAGATCTGATCGCATAACGAGACACGTTGGCCGGTGCTCTGTAACGGCACTTGGTATCGGCTCACCCCAACGGGAACGCCGGTGATGGTCGAATCAGCCGATTGGAAGAC
>CAWGRK010000005.1:0-92457 GCA_963824995.1 uncultured Actinomycetes bacterium
GCCGGGACCCACCGGCAACGACCTCGACTCCGTCTCCGGCTCTGTCCAGGAAGCCTTCGACTTGGGCCAGTTGATCGGCGTTGTTGAGCGGCCCGTAGGCGGTGTCTTCGTCGAACGGGTCGCCGGTGATCGTCGCCTCAGCTTGGGCGGCAAGAGCATCGACCAGCTCGTCGTGGACCCCTCCACCCACCAGTATCCGGGTGGCAGCGGTGCAGTCCTGGCCGGCATTGAAATAGCCGGCCGCGGCGATGGCCGCGGCCGCCGCTTCTACATCGGCGTCGTCGAACACCAACACTGGCGCCTTTCCCCCTAGCTCGAGGTGGACCCGCTTCAACTGGTCGGCTGCCGCCGCCGCCACCTCCTTGCCGGCCCGGATGCTCCCGGTCACGGAGACCATCTGCGGGACAGGGTGCGACACGAGTGCTCTGCCCGTGTCGCGGTCGCCGCAAAGCACGTTGAACACACCTGGAGGCAGGAACTCGGAGGCGAGCTCGGCCAGCCGCACGGTGGTGACCGGGGTGGTGTCGGACGGCTTGAGGACCACGGTGTTGCCCGCGGCCAGCGCTGGCCCCACCTTCCACACCGCCATCATCAGCGGGTAGTTCCAAGGGGCCACCTGGGCGCAGACACCGACCGGCTCGCGCCGGATCGATGAGGTGTGGCCCTCCATGTATTCGGCGGTGGCCAGCCCGGCCAGCATCCGAGCGGCGCCGGCGAAGAAGCGAAGCTGGTCAACCGCCGGGGGCAGCTCGCCATCGACCGTTGCTTGATAGGGCTTTCCCGTGTTTTCCACCTCGAGCCGGGCGAGCTCCTCGGTGTGGTCTTCGACGGCGTCGGCGATCCGAAGGAGCGCCATGCTCCGCTCCGAGGGCGTGGTCTCCCGCCAGGTCTCGAAGGCCCGGTCCGCCGCCCGCATCGCGGCGTCGACATCCTCTGCGCCTGACAGCGCAGCTGTGGCGAACTCCTGGCCAGTCACCGGGTCGATCAGCGGTGCTGTCGCCCCGCTGGCTGCATCGCGCAATTCACCGTCTATGAAGTTGCGCACCGTGGTGGTCATGATCGCTCCTCCTCCCTGACGGGAGAAAGGTACCGTCCTCCGCTTGAGGAATGCCCCCTAGCATCCTCCGACGATGAGCGATTGGCCCTTCGCCCCACCGCTGTCCCCTATGAAGGCCCAGGTGCGCGAGCAGATCCCGCTCGGCGATTGGGCGTACGAACCCAAGTGGGACGGCTTCCGCATGATCGCCTGGAGCGGACCCGAGATCAGGCTCGACAGCCGAAGCGGTCGTCCTTTGCTCCGCTACCTGCCCGAGTTGGCGTCGCCACTGGAGCGGCTACCAGCCGGGACGGTGGTGGACGGTGAGATCGTGGTGGTGATCGACGACCGGGTCAGCTTCGACGCTTTGGGAAACCGGATCCACCCCGCAGCGTCACGGGTGGCGATGCTCGCCGAGGAGACCCCGGCGGCGCTGGTCGCTTTCGATCTGCTCGCAGCAGACGGAGAGGATCTCCGTCAGCATCCCTTCTCCGAACGGCGGCGGAAGCTGGAGGGCCTCGTGCCCCGGCTGGGCGCGCCGTGGAACCTGAGCCCGCTCTCCACCGACCCCGAGGAGGCGCGACGATGGTTCGTGGAATACGAGGCGGCCGGATGCGACGGCCTCGTCTGCAAGAGGCTCGACCAGCGTTATGTCGAGGAGAAACGGGAGATGGTCAAGGTCAAGCACCGTCGGACGGTGGACGTCGTGGTGGGTGGGTACCGCGAGCACAAGGATGGGGGCAAGGTCGGCTCGCTCCTTCTCGGGATGTACGCCCCCAATGGTCAACTCCACTTCGTGGGCCACACCTCCGGGTTCTCCGACAAGGACCGCAAGGCCGTCTTCGAGCAACTCCAGCCTCTGGTGGGTGGGGCCAGCTTCGGCGAGGACGTGAGGGTTCCAGGTGCGGAGAGCCGCTGGACCGGCGGCAAGGACCTCTCCTGGGTTCCGCTGCGCAACGAACTGGTGGCCGAGGTCAGCTTCGACCAACTCGCCGAAGGCAGGTTCCGGCACGGCGCCCGTTTCGAGCGGTGGCGAGTCGACAAGCCGCCCGAGGAGTGCACTCTCGACCAGATCGACCCGCCGGTGGGCGCCGGATTCGACGAGGTCGTGGGCGGCTGAATCGCCGGGCACGTCCGCCACGGCACCCCTAGCCTGTCCCGATGGGTACCTTCACGGTGCGTCGCCGTGGCGAGGCGCACCCCCCGGGACCGACAGCGTCGTAGCCTCGGTCAGAACTTCCTCGTAGACCGCGCTCTTGTCGAGCGGATGGCTTCCACTGTCTTGGCCGGCGAGTTGGTCCTCGATCTCGGGGCTGGCACCGGCGCGCTCACAATCCCATTGGCGAAGGCCGGCGCCAGGGTGGTGGCGGTGGAGACGGATCCGATCTGGGCACAGAGGCTCACCGGACATCTTGCGGAGATTGGTTTGGCCGATGGCGTCGAGGTCGTCGTCGGTGACATCCTGACAGCGCCGCTCCCGTCCGAGCCTTACCGGGTCCTGTCCAGCCCGCCGTTCGGGATCACAACCGCGGTGATGCGACGGCTCTTCGATCGGCCCGAGCACGGTCCGTACCGGGCCGATCTCTTGGTTCAGTGGCAGGTCGCTCGCAAGCGATCGCGGATGCCTCCCTCGACGCTGCTCTCAACGATATGGGCGCCATGGTGGGAAACGACGATCGTGGAGCGCGTTCCCAAGAAGGCCTTCGCCCCGGTGCCGCGGGTGGATGCCGGCTGGCTAGCCGTGACGAGGCGACACCCATCTCTGTTGCCATCCGGGCTCGCACCGGGGTACGCCCGATTCCTCAGAGCTGAGTGGGACCACCGGCCCGGCGTACCCTGATCCGGTGGACGAGATTCGAGTCGTCGAGGTTGGGCCGCGCGACGGCCTCCAGAACGAAGCAGTGGAGTTGTTCACATCTGACAAGGTCGAGTTGATCGATCGCCTGATCGGCGCAGGTGTGAGCAGGATCGAAGCAGTGAGCTTCGCCCACCCCGAGCGCGTCCCGCAGATGGCCGATGCCGAGGGGGTGATGTCCGCCCTACCCACACCGGGCGACGCGCGTCTGATTGGTCTGGTGATGAACTGGAAGGGCTGGCAACGCGCCGGTGCCACCGGCGTGGATGAGGTGAACGTGCCGGTCTTCGCCACCGAGACCTTCAATGAGCGCAATCAGGGGGTCCCGATCGCCCAGACCGTCACCGAACTGGCCGACGTGGTTTCCGCCGCAGCGGAGAAAGGCGTGACGGTGACCGGCACGGTGAGCGCCGCTTGGGGATGTCCTTTCGAAGGCGAGGTCCCCATCGGTCAGGTGGTTCGGTTGGCCGAGGAAATCGCCACCGCCGGGGTGGGGGAGTTGGCGCTGGCTGACACGATCGGGGTGGCCGACCCGTGGTCAGTGGAGAGGCTTCTCCATGCCGTCGGCGCCGCCGTCGACGGGCTATCCCTGCGGGTCCACTTCCACGACACCCGGAACGCCGGGTTGGCCAACGTCTTCTCGGCGGTGCAGAACGGGGTGACGGTGGTCGATGCCTCGGCGGGTGGGATCGGTGGTTGCCCTTTCGCACCGGCGGCTACCGGCAACATCGCCACCGAGGATCTGGTGTTCATGCTGCACCGCGCCGGGTTCGACACAGGGATCGACCTGGCTGCCCTTCTGCGGGTTTCGGCGTGGCTGGAGATGAAACTCGGCCACCCGGTGCCGTCGATGCTCCTCAAGGCGGGCGACTGGCCCGAGTAGATGGCAAATGGTCCCGCCGTGTGCGCCGTCCGCCGTCCGCCGTCCGCCGTCTATTCCTTGCGCCCGACCACAACGAGACTCTCGAATGGAAACTCGAGACGGCCTTCGTCGGTGACGAATCGAGCAAACATCTCGTTGGCCTCCCGGCGAATCCGCTCATAGACGTCCTCGGTGATCCGCTCACCGAGTGGTGTGCTTTCGACCTCGGTGGCAACAGCTGCATCGATCGAGGGGAATCTGGAGAGACCGGTGTGGGAGGTGACGACCGTCGACGTCAGCCCGGCTTGATCGAACAATGTCCGCAACTCGACTGCGTCGCCGCAGGCGAAGTAGGTGCTGAGAAGTGACCGTGCCTCGGGTCCGGCGTGTCGCGCCGCCATTTCGACGAAGGGCTTGTATGCCGGCTGGGCATCGAGCGAACTAGGGACCAGGACGCCAACCGAGCCCCCGGGCATCGTCACGCGGACCATCTCCCTCAAGGCCGCTGGGCGATCGGGGAAGAACATCAAGGCCATCTGACACAACACCGCGTCGAATGAAGCGTTTGGCAGGGGAAGAGCCGCGACATCACCTTGACGCCAGGAGATGTCCGGATCGACCCGGCCGGCGACGGTGAGCATCGCCTCGTTGAGGTCGAGGCCGATCACATTGCGCGGACCAACGGTGCGGGCAGCAGTTCGGGCGACGATCCCGGTGCCGCATGCCACGTCGAGGACCTGCTGGCCGGCGGTGAGCATGACGGCTTCGCAGAGCAGCGGAGCCCATTGTGCGAAGAACGCCGGGACAAAGGCGTCCTCATACGCTTCGGCCGCTTCGATCGGGATCTGGAAGGACTCGGTCGATGTCGTCATGACCGCCATGATCGAGTAGTCGGCAGGTCGCGCACATCGGGCAGATGACCTATACCGCGTCCGGTTCCTACAACCGGGTTGATATCCCGAGCGTGGCGACGGCATAGGCCGCCGCCTCGCTCCGGTTGCGCAGATTGAGCTTGGCGAGGATGCGGCTGACGTGGTGTGACGCGGTCTTCCGGCTCACATAGAGCCGCTCGGCAATCTCCCGGTTTGAAAGACCGGCGGCAAGGAGGCGGAGCACCTCATGCTCACGCCTGGTGAGCACCCCGACAGATTTCGGACCGGACCTCCCGCGCACGCCGGCAGAGCGCAGGAAGGCGGCGGTGCGGTCGGCCTCAGCCGAAGCGCCGAGCTCGTCGAATCCTGCCAGGGCGACTCGAGCGAGGTCCACCGAGACGTCGGGCTGGGCCGAGGCGAGCGCTTTGGCGAGATCCAGCCTGGCCGCGGCAACCTCAAAGGGGTGCTCGAGGACAGACCAGATCCTCATGGCCGTTTCGAGTTGGGCCACCGCGGTCTCTGTGTCGCCCTGGGCCGCACATACCCGGCCTGCCGCGCCCGCTGCCAGAGCTTCGATCTTCGAGCCCTTGGCTGCCGCGGCGACCTCATCCAACCTCTGGGCGGCAATGGCAGCATCCGAAAGGTCGTTCGATGAGAGGTGGGCATCGACCAATAGGTCGAGGGCAACCGCCAGGTGCGAGCGGTGCTCCGCAAGCCGCCGCATCCGCAGCTCGAGTAATCGGCTCGCCCTTTCCCCATCCCCACGGGCAAGCGCCAGGGCAGCGGTCGACAAAGCGGCCTCGTTCTCCCCTTCCACCGCGTCGCCGGCGTGGGTCAACAGCGACTCGGCCTCCTCGAGCCGCCCTTGTCGCACCCGAAGCCCGGCCAGACGCGTCAGGCCCCGGCTGTGGAGCCCAGGACTGGAACCCTCCGCAGTCCGCAAGCCGGCAAGAAGCTCCTGCTCCGCTTCGTCCCATCGGCCCTTGGCGACCAGCACGCTCCCGTAATAGATGCGGCACTCGGCATAGAGAAAGGGCGACCCGTACTCCTCGACGAAGCCGTCGGCCACCTCGCACCACTTCGCGGCGCGCTCGATATCGCTGGCCAATTCGCAGGCGTTGAGCATGTCGCAGCAGGCATAGACCACGGTGGTGAGAGTTGTGCGCTCGCCTCCCAGCACCGCAGCCATCGCCTCGTCGATCAAGGCGAACCCACCGTCCGTGTCGCCTTTGCCCACCCGGATCAGCCCCAACTGGGTCATGGCGGTCAGTTCCAGGTCTGGGTCGCCCGAGGCTCTGGCCAACTCGAGCGCTCGTTCCGACAGCTTCTCAGCAGCGCCGAGATCGTTCATGCGATAGGCGCGGGTGACCATGCTCATTGCATGCAGCGGTCCGGGATCGAGTGGCTCCAACATTCGCTCCGCCCGAGCAACCCACCCGTTGCCGGCGGCATGGTTGGCGTAGTCAGCCTTGTAGGTGATGCCGAGCCACAGTGCACACTCGACGGCTCGTTCTACGGTTCCGGCCCGCTTGAACAGTGCATATGCCTTGGTGCATTCGGCGACGCTCTCACGGGTAGCGCCGAGCCACCACAAGGCAAACCCCAACCCGAGATGGCCATCAGCCGAATCTTCGGCTGTTAGGGCTTGCTCGAATGCTGTCCGCGCTTCCTCCCAGCGACCCGCGCCGAGGGCCGCTTCACCGGTGGCGAGGAGGTCTGCCGATCCCATCGGCCCATTCTGCCGCCCATCTGTTGATTTCAGACCCCGAGGACGCTCTTGGCGAGTTCGACGTCCTGGGTGCCGATCACAGCGCGTCCGTCGGGGCTGAAATAGGCGACGTAGACGCCGACGCCGGCGTCCGCCAGCCGCCTGGCCACCCCGGAGAGCCCGTGTTGTGTGGCATCGACGATGACCACGTCGCGCTCGTCGAGCACAGTGTGACCCGAGTCGACGATGACCTCACGCGCCTGTTCGGCGAGCTCGTCATCGAAGGCGACGTGGGCGATCCGTCCTTCGAGCCGGGGAAAGAAGCAGCCGGCCACGGGAGGGATGCCCGCGTCGGCGAGACGCTCCAGCAATGTGGCGACCGTGCCTGGTTTCGTATCGAGCAGTAGCGCCAGATCTCTCATGCCAGATCCTTCATGTCAAAACTCTCATCATTGCCTCCAAACTCAGCCCCGGGGACCCGTCAACGGGAGTCGAGGATCGGGTTCGAGACCCTCCCACGATTGTCGGACTTCGGCGTGGGCCGGATCGTCGCATGCCTTCCATACGCGCTCGTCGCCAGGACCGGCCATCACGTTGAGGTAGTAGAGGTGGTGCCCGGGGGCGGCGACGCACGGGCCGTGGTAGCCACGGGGTATGAGGAAAACGTCTCCATCCTGGACGGTCACCGTGGCGTCGATGGATCGGTCATCGGTGTAGGTGCGGTGCAACCCGAACCCACCTTCTCCTTGCACTCGGAAGTAGTAGATCTCCTCGAGAGGAGCTTCGCACAACGACCACTCGTCGTGCTTGTGAGGTGGCCACGACGACCAGTTCCCGCCGGGTGTCAGCACCTCGACGACGATGATCCGTACCGCATGATCGACGTCGGCGGGAAGCAGGTTGTTCACCTGCCGGGTGGCTGATCCCCGCCCTCGGATCTCGACGGCGATCTCGGTGGCGTCAAACCGTCGTGCCTCGTACCCGGTGGCTGCCGGGGCGGTCGCCACGGCAAGCTCGCCCCTGCCGGTCAGTTCGATGGTCGAACCGGGGGGCAGATAGACCAGGTCGGTGATGGCGGCGAAGACGTCCTGCCGACCCTCCAATACGAACGAGTTGTCACCCTCGACGCGGAAGGTTCCCGACAACGGGACGAGCACCGCCTCGTCGCTCCCGGTATGGAGCGTGCGGCTCGCGCTTCCATCGAATGCCATCACCCGGAGGCCGCAGTATTCCCATCCAGCCTGGCCGGGGTCTAATGCCACCGGATCGGACCCGTCAGCGAGGGTGCCGGCAGGGCGGAACAGGTCAGCGCTCACTGGTCCCCCTCACCACCGCCACCGCCCGATCGACCGCCGCCCCGACGTCCCCATCTCGGGGGTAGAGCAAACTGCGACCTGCGACCAGTCCTCGTGTCTGAGGCAGTTCCATGGCGCCCGTCCAGCCGGCGAACAGCTCTTCGGACCGCTCACCCGGGTCGCCACCGAGGAGCAGGCACGGGAGGCTGGTCGTCGCAAGTACCCGCTCCATCTCGGCAGAGGCAGGCAGCTTGAGCCATGTGTAGGCCGAGACCGGACCGAGCGCCGACGCCACTGCAACTGCTTCGATCAGCAGATCGGGGTCGTCCACCACCCTGACCCTTCCGTCTGGGTCACGTCGCGCCGGGAGCGGCTCGATCATGGCAATCAGGCGTTCCCCCGCCAGCGCGCCGACTGCCTCTGCACAGGCGACCAGGGTCTCGTTGGTTCCCTGATCCGAGTAGTCGATACGGAGCAGCATCTTGCCTCCGTCGAGACCCAAGGCGGCAATGGTGGGTGCGTCGTATGCGGTGAACCTGTCGTTCAACTCCCAGGATGATCCGGTCAATCCTCCTCGGTTCATCGAGCCGAACACCACGCGGCCGTCCAACTCCCCGAGGCGCAGCAGGTCCTCGAAGATGTCGGGAGTAGCCAGCACCCCGTCCACCCCCGGTCGTCGCAGCGCCACGACGACACGCTCGAGCAACCGGCGGCGGTCGGCCATCGCCCGCGGGTCGTCGCCCACCCCGAGGATCCGGCGAGCCGGGTGGTCGGCGGCGATGATCACCAGTCGACCGTCCTCGGCGAGCAAGGGACGGCGCCGACGGCTTGAAGCCAGTTCGAATAGCCGCTCGGGCTGCCGGGCCCTGTCCTCCAGCAGCCACCGCCACTGCTCATCGTCGATCAACACGGCACACCCGCAAAGGGCACAATTGGGGGATGGGTCGGCACATCACCGTCGTGGTCCCGGCGATCGCTCTGGCCGTGGCCGGGCTCGCCGCTGCGGCACCACCGCCGCGGATGCTGGTGGATCCGGGCACGCCCGAGGATGTTGCGGCGCTGGCTGCGGACACCTTCGATGAGTTCATCGAAGAGGCGCCGGCTCTCGAGAATTGTGTGGGAAACATCCGGCTCGCCGGGGCATGGAGGCTGGATGACCGTGGCGAATACGACGCCGACACATCGAGGATCACCGTCCGGATCCCGGGTACGGCGCCGCGACTTGCGGGAACCCTCGTGCACGAGCTTGGCCACCACGTGGACGCGGCGTGCCTCAGCGACGATGTCCGGGTGTCGTTCCGCAGGGCGCAAGGGATCTCGGACGACCTCTCCTGGGACGTCGGTGCAACCTGGGCTGAGGTCCCTGCGGAGCAATTCGCCGAGGCGATTGTCGAGGTCGTATTGGGACGGCGCTCTCCGACGCTGGGGGTGAGGATCGGTCCGGCCGCGGTCGAGCTCGTGGCTCGATGGGTCGGCGGCGGGTGAATCAGTCACGTTCGAGCAACTCCATCACCTCGTGCTCGTCTGGCATGGCATCGGCGCAGGCAAGGCGGGCGGCGACATAGGCACCCGCAGCGTTGGCGAACCGTACGGTCTTGATCGCGTCCCACCCTTGGAGCAAGCCGTGACACAGCGCCGCGCCGAACGCGTCGCCGGCGCCGAGCCCGTTGACCACCGTCACCTCGACCGGGTCCACCCGGCTTCGGCCGCCCTCCCAGGAGACCAGCACCCCTTGGGGGCCGAGCTTGACCACGGCCATTTCGAGACCGAGGTCGAGCAGTCGATCCGCCAATTCATCCGGCTCCCCTGGTCCCACGGCGACGGCACACTCCTCGAGGTTTCCCACCGCAACCGTGGCGTGCGCCAAGGCGTCGCGTTGCCAGCGCCCTGCCTCCTGCGGCTCGCTCCAGAACATCGATCTGTAGTCGAGATCGTGGACCGTTGGTGGCTTCCTGTCTCTTGCGCGGAGAGCGGCCAGCGTGGCGTCTCGACTGGGCGGTGCCGAGAGACCAGTGCCCGTCGTCCAGAACACCCGGCTCGTCTTCACCGCGCTCAAGTCGAGCTCCTCTTCGGTGAGTGTCATGTCCGGCGCTGTCGGCTCCCGGTAGAAGAGAAGGGGGAAGTGGTCCGGCGGAAAGAGCTCGCAAAAGACAACCGGGGTCCGCAGCGTGGGGTGGGTCCCCACGAATCGGTCGTCCACTCCGAACCCGCGCAGCGCCTGGCGAACGTATTCCCCAAAGCCATCATCGCCCACCTTGGTGATCACCGCCGCCCGGTGGCCGTAGCGCGCCGCACCAACGGCCACGTTGGTGGCGGTTCCCCCCAGGGACTTGGCAAAGGACGAGACTGCGGCGAGCGGCATCCCCGACTGCTCGGGGTAGAGGTCCACGCCCACCCGTCCCATCGTCAGGACGTCGAAGGCGCTCATTCGGCCGGTGGGCTGTCCTCCGGTGCGCCCAGTGCCTCGCTGTCTTCGGCCTCGGCGTGGAGCGTGGCGGCAGCCTCCCGCAGCTCACTTGCGCCCTCGCCACCCTGGCGGGAAGCCGACTCGAGTTCATGCGAGAGCACCTCGAGGTCGGCGCCACCGGCCATCATCTGGACCAGCTGTTCGAGTGCGATGTCCGCCTTGGCGTAGTCCCCGAATACCTGGCCGCGCCGAAGGATGACGAAATGGTCCCCGACCGGATAGGCGTGGTGGGGGTTGTGCGTGATGAAGATCACTCCGATGCCGCGCTGCTTTGCCTGGACCACGTAGCGCAGCACCACTCCTGCCTGCTTGACCCCGAGTGCCGCTGTCGGCTCGTCGAGGATCAGCACCTTGGCACCGAAGTAGACGGCGCGGGCGATGGCGACCGATTGGCGCTCGCCACCCGAGAGCGTGCCCACCGGCTGGTCGGGATCTCGGATGTCGATCCCCATCTTCGACATCTCCTCGCGGGTCGTCCGCTTGGCGAAGTCGATGTCGTAACGACGGAAAGGGCCCCACCCGCGTGTGGGCTCCGAGCCCAGGAAGAAGTTCCGCCAGATGCTCATCAAGGGGATCATCGCCAGGTCCTGATAGACGGTTGCGATCCCCTTCTCCAGCGCTTCCCGGGGTGAGGAGAATTCGACCTCCTCACCTTCGAATCGGTAAACGCCCTCGTCGGCCCTGTGCACACCGGAAAGCGTCTTGATGAGGGTGGACTTGCCCGCCCCGTTGTCGCCGAGCAGACAGGTCACCTCGCCTGCCCGGACAAAGACAGAGATGTCCTGGAGGGCAATGACGTTTCCGAAATACTTCGAGATGTGCTCCACCTCGAGGAGAGGGGAGCCATTGGGGTGTTCGGCCTCGGCGGTCATTGTCGCCGTCATCGCTTTACCGCCCTTCCCCTGATCCAGTTGTTGAAGAGCACCGCTGCCACCAGCACACCGCCCAACACCACCTGGAACCAGTCGGCATCGACCCCGGTGAGCCTGATCCCCTGGTCGATCATGGCGAAGGTGAGCGCACCGAGTGAGGCGCCGACCGCAGAGCCATAGCCGCCGGTGAGCAGGTTTCCGCCGACAACCGCGGCGATTATGGCTCGGAACTCGAGTTGGGTTCCTCGGAGAGTGTCCGCCCCGGTGAACTGGACCACCTGGAGCAACGCCACCAGGAATGCAGCCAAAGCCGTTGTCATGAACAGGGCCACCTTGAGCCGGGTGACCGGGACGCCGACGTTGCGGGCTGCGTTTGCGTCGCCCCCCGGCTCCGAAGATCCAGTTGCCCTGGCGTGTCCGGAGCAGCACCCAGGTGGCGAGGATCGTGAGCAGGATCCACCACAGGATGGTGATGCTGAAGCGTGCCCCGCCGAAGTTGAGTTGACCGGCGAGGAACGGTCGGGCCGACTCGTACCCGGCCACCTGGTCGAGATCGCCCAACTGGGTCCTGTTGGTCAAGCTCCGCGTCAAGGCGATGGTCAATCCGCGGAATATGAAGAGGGAGCCGAGGGTGATGATGAAGGACGGGAGCTTGGTGCTCATCACCAGTGCCCCGTTGAAGGCGCCGATCAGCAGCGATAACACCAGAGCCACCGCCACGGCGGGCCAGAACGACCAGCCGAAGCCGCCACCCGCCTCCGCGGTAACCAGCACCATGATCGTCATCCCGGCGAAGCCCACGATCGATCCGATCGACAGGTCGAACTCGCCGGCGATCATCAACAGAGCGACGGCCACGGCGAGGATCCCGAGAGGTGCAGCCGTGTTGAGCACGGCGGCGGTGGCCTGCCAACTCACGAAGTTGTTGTCGAACGCCACCACCGCGAGGAAGACGTAGACGAGGACGACCGCCACGATCGCCCCGACCTCGGGGCGGGCGAGGAGGCGGCTGATCAACCCGACCTGGCGGACCCGTTCGTCCGCCGGGGGCGCCATAGGTGGTGGCGCGCTGTCTGCGGTCACGCTATGCCTCCTCTCCGCACCTCATTCGAATCTAACGGAGGTGGCCCGCCCCCTAGCGGGCCACCATCCGAACTCAGCGGAGCCCGGACTCCGAGAAACTGACAACGTCGGCCGCGTTCTCCGCCGTGACCAACTGAGGTCCGGTGAGGATCACGCGCTCGACGCTTCCCAGCGGGATCGCCCCGGTTTCCAGGTATTGGGTGAGCAGCACGATCGGCAGGTATCCCTGCAGGTACTGCGCCTGGTCGATGGCGAACGCCATGTCGCCATCCGTGATCGCCTGGAGCACCTCAGGAGAGAGGTCGAAGGTGGCGAATGTGATCGTCCCCAGCGACCCGGCCTCGTCGAGCGCAGCCAGTGTCGGGATTGCACCGGTTGGGCCGAGGGTGAGGATGCCATTGGCATCGGGGTTCGCCTGGAGAGCCGACGCCACCGACTGCTGGGCGCCTGTCGGATCGTTCAGATCCACCGGGATCACCTCGACCGTTCCGCCCAAGCCCTCGGTGAACCCCTCGCAGCGGAGGTCCAGGGCGACGTTGCCCACCTCTTGGTTGATGCACAGGGCGTTGGTGACTTCCGCCTCGGCGAATGCAAGTCCGGCAATGAGCCCTGCCTCGCGCTCGGTCTGCCCGACATGCACCAACACTCCAAGGTCGGCGAACACGTCGCTTCCAGAGTTCATCGAGATCACCGGGATGCCGGCATCGACCGCCGCTTGGATCGAGGGCCCGAGCGCGTCGGCGTCGGGGATCGACACGACGAGGCCGTCTGGCTGCCCGGCGACCGCGGTATCGATGATCTGGCTCATGGCGACCATGTCGAACGTGCCTGGCGCCTGGTA
The DNA here is from genome assembly GCA_963824995.1 of uncultured Actinomycetes bacterium. Classification (GTDB taxonomy): domain Bacteria; phylum Actinomycetota; class Acidimicrobiia; order Spongiisociales; family DATADW01; genus DATADW01. The sequence goes on from CAWGRK010000005.1 coordinate 12,892, forward strand.
GTTGGCAGTCACGCCCATGTCCTCGGCCCCGGCAGTCACTCCGTTGGCCGCAACCGACCAGAAGGGGTCGGAGGCCTGGCCGTGTGTCACCACCTCGAAGGTGTAGTCGCGCTGGGTCACCCCACCTCCGGCCTCGGTGCTGCCGGTGCTGGCGGCGGTCGTGTCGGCTCCGCCTACTGCGGTCGTGTCGGTTCCACCGTCACCGGACGTGGTAGCGGTGCCACCGTCACCACCGCACGCGGCGAGCACCACCAAGATCACCCCTGTCAACGCGAGCCATGACTTCCGTGTCACATCCTCCTCCTTCTGCCGTTACACGGGTCTGTTGGGACCCCTTGTCGCGCCCGGTCGCCCGGGCGACACCGTTGTCGAGAACTGGGCCTCCAGCCACCGCATACTCTCGGAGGCATCGGCGCCAGGGCCGCTGCCCGGCTCTGGTTCGGTACTGACTACTACATCCTGTTCGAGGACGTACCAACCGTCGTAGCCGGCTTCCTCGAGAGTGGTGATCACTGTGGTGAGGTCTACATCACCCCCGCCGAGGGGTCGATAGAGACCCTCGGCCACGGCGCGGTGGTAGCGCAACTCGCCGCGCCGCACCCGTCCTGCCAAAGCGGCATCGACGTCCTTGAGATGGACGTGGGCGATGCGACTCCTGTGCTCGAGTGCGATCTTCACCGGATCGCCGCCACCGGCGAGCACATGGCCGGTGTCGAGGCAGAGCAGCACCGCCGATTCAGCCAGCGCCCTTTCGATCTGTTCTGGAGATTCGACCACCGTTCCCAAGTGGGGGTGGAGCGATGCGGTAAGGCCATGCTTGCCACAGATCTCGGTCGCCTCCTCCAACGCCATACCAAGATGCCGCCACTCGTCGTCGGACAACTCCTCGGATGTCTCGTAGGAATCGTCGCTACCCGAGGCAGCGAGTACGGCGGTGTCGGCGCCGGCTGCGGCCATCGAGACAACGATTGCCTCCAGAGCAGCGATCTCTTCCCGCCAGCGGTCGGGGCGGTGCAGGACAATGGGTATGAACCCGCCGACCAGTCGGAGTCCGTGGCGGCGGAGTAACTCTTGCCGGGCGGAGGGATCGGTAGGGAGGAAACCCGCTGGTCCCAACTCGGTGGCCCGCATTCCGATGGACGCCATCTCGGAGAGCACCCGATCGGGTTCCATCCGGTGACCCCAAGCGGGCACCTCGCACACGCCCCAAGTTATGGGGGCACCGGCGACGCGATCGTGTGGATCCGTGCTGCCGATCATGCCACCTCGTCGATCCGTACCGGGCGGTGGTCTGCTCGAGACATATCGCAGGCCACCGCTACCCGCAGCGCCTCGAGGGCGTCCTCCGGCGTGCACGGATTCTGCCGGCGGCCAGCGGCCACCTCGAGAAACGCCGTCAGTTCGGCGCGATAGGCCGGCTCGAATCGTTGTTGGAAATTGGCCCACGCCTCATCCGGTGGCGGGGGCATCCCCGGTTCGACCGAGCGCAGCGGCATCCGTTCGTCCCAGCCCACCGCGATCGCGTCTTCTGAGCCGATCAATTCCATTCGGATGTCGTAACCGCGCGGGTCATGGCGATTCACCGAGAGGACGCCGAGCGCTCCACCGCGGAGGCGGACCGTTGCGACGGCGGTGTCGACGTCGTCGTAGGAAGCGAACACCGGGAACCCGATCACCGACCCGTCGGCGTACACCTCCTCGACCTCTCGGCCGGTGACAAAGCGGAGGGCGTCGAAGTCATGGACGCTGAAGTCACGGAAAATGCCGCCTGACTGTGGGATGTACGACTCGTGTGGCGGCGCCGGGTCGTGCCCGGCCATTCGCACCAGGTAGAGGTTGCCGAGCCCGCCGCTGAGGACCAGCTCGGAAGCGGCCCGAAACCCCGGGTCGAAGCGTCGCTGGAACCCCATTTGGAGTGTGATCCCGCTGCGCTTGACGTGCTCGACGACGGCGCGGGTCGATTCGATATCGAGCGAAATGGGCTTCTCGCAGAAGGTGGTGAGCCCGGCATCGACGCTGGCATGGATGAGCTCGGCGTGGGTGTCGGTGGAGCTTGCGATCACCACGGCCCCCACTTTCCCCAGGAGGTCGTCCACCGAACTCGCCTCTTCGTAGCCGCGCTCGGCGGCGAGTTTCGCCGCCCGCTCAGCATCGACATCGGCGATCACAACCCGGTCCACCGAGGGGAGCGAGGCAAGCGTGGCGGCGTGGAACGCTCCGATGCGCCCCACTCCGATTACGCCAATGTCCATGGAGAGCCTCGCTTGCGGCAAGATTGGAACGTTCCAACAAGCGGCGATACCATAGGGTGCCCGACTCGAAGCTGTCAAGAGGCGTCACGCGCTTTCATAGGTCCAAGGAGGTCGTCGATGGAGACCATGCGGCTAACCACAGCCCAGGCCATCGTCCGTTACCTGATCGCCCAGCGGATGGAGGATGGGAGCGCCGACCTGCCGCTGTTCCCCGGGGTCTTCGCCATCTTCGGTCACGGGAACGTGACCTGCCTCGGTGAAGCGCTCGAGATGGAGAGAGACCGTCTACCGACGTGGCGCGGGCAGAACGAGCAGACCATGGCGATGGCTGCGGTGGCTTTCGCCAAAGCCCGCCGGCGGCGTCAGATCATGGTGGCGACCTCGTCGATCGGGCCCGGTGCCGCCAACATGGTGACGGCTGCCGGCATCGCCATGGCCAACAGGCTCCCGCTGCTGCTCCTGTCGGGAGACACGTTCACAAACCGCCTCCCCGATCCAGTGCTCCAACAAGTGGAGCACTTCGGCGACCCGACCATGACCGTAAACGACGCCTTCAAGGCGGTGTGCCGCTTCTGGGACCGCATCACCCACCCGGCGCAGATCATCAACAGCCTGCCCCGCGCCGTCGCCACCATGCTCGATCCCGGCGGTGGCGGTCCCGCCTTTCTGGGGTTGGCCCAAGACGTCCAGGCCGAGGCCTTCGACTACCCGGTGGAGTTCTTCAACAAGAGGGTCCACAGGATCAGGCGACCCGGCCCCGACCCAGCCGAACTCGAGGCGGCGGCGGAAGTGCTCAGGGGGGCCAACCGTCCGCTGGTGATCGCCGGCGGGGGGGTCACTACAGCGGCGCCGCCGAATCGCTGCGGCTTTTCGTCGAGCAGTACCGCTTGCCGGTCGTGGAAACGGTCGCAGGCAAGTCCTCGCTGCGATGGGACCACCCCAACTTCGTGGGTCCCATTGGCGTTACCGGGAGCACCTCCGCCAACGAGATGGCGGCCGAGGCCGATGTGGTTCTGGCCGTGGGGACCAGGTTGCAGGACTTCACCACGGGTTCCTGGTCGGTGTTCCGAAACCCGGGGATGCGGTTGGTGATGCTCAACGCCGCAACACACGACGCGGTCAAGCACATGGCGCACCCGCTGGTCGCAGACGCGCTGGCGGGGGCTGGAGGCCCTGGCGGAAGCCCTGGCCGGCTGGCAGTCCGACCCCGAGTGGCTCGCCCGCGGTCAGCACCTCTACCAGACGTGGAACTCCTACCTCGACGAGGCGGCGGCGCCGCCCGATCAGGGCGAGCCCCCCTCGTATCAGGCCGTGATCAGGGTGGTCAACGAAAACGTCACCGGTGAGGACTACGTGGTTGCTGCAGCCGGCGGGCTCCCCGGTGAGCTCAACAAGGGCTGGCGCTCGGTTGGTATCGGCACCTTCGACTGCGAGTACGGGTTCAGCTGCATGGGTTACGAGATCGGAGGGGCATGGGGGGCAGCGATGGCGAAGTCGGCCGGAGCCGGGGGTGCCGTCATCTCTTTCTGCGGTGACGGCTCCTACCTCATGGCCAATTCCGAGTTGTACAGCTCGGTGCTCGCCGGGCACCCCTTCGTCCTCATCCTCTGTGACAACGGCGGTTACGCGGTCATCGACCGCTTGCAGACCTTCAAGGGCAGCGCCTCCTTCAACAACATGCTCGAGGACACGCTGCACGGCGACCTGGTGCGGGTCGATTTCGTCAAGCACGCCGAGTCGCTCGGAGCCTGGGTCGAGGCAGTTCCTACGCTCGATGCTCTGCCCGATGCCCTGGCCCGTGCCAGGAACGCCGACCGGACCGCGGTGCTGGTGCTAACCACCGATCCGCACCGCTGGACCGAGGGAGATGCCTGGTGGGATGTAGGCGTTCCCGAGGTCAGCGATCGCGAGCAGGTGCTCGTCGCCCGTGGCGAGCACGAGGCCGAACGCAAGCACCAGCGCATCGGCGTTTGATCCCGACACTGCCGATCCCGTTGGTTGGAACGTTCCAATGAGCGAGGCTAGAGTCGAAGGGTGGCGTCGAGCCATCCCACCATCATCGACGTCGCCCGTCGCGCCGGCGTGTCGAAGTCACTCGTGTCGATGGTCATGCGCGGCGCAGCGAATGTGGGTGCCGAGCGGCGGGCGAGAGTGCTCGCCGCCGCGGAGGAACTTGGCTACCGCCCCAACGCGGCGGCCCGGAGCTTGGTCAGGCAGCGGACCAACCTGGTGGGAATCCTTCTCTCCGACCTTCACAACCCTTACTTCACAGAGGTGGTCGAGGGGATCGAGGAGGCGGCATCCGCCGCCGACTACCGAGCGTTGATAACCAGCGGGAGCCGTGTGCAGGCTCGCGAAGCGCGGGCCCTGGACACGCTGCTCCAACTCAGGGTGGACGGGCTGATCCTTGCCGGCACGGTGCTCGACTCCAGGTCAATCAGGAACGCCGCTCGAACCTGCCCGGTCACCCTCGTTGCCCGGGCCACCAGGGCGGCCGGGATCGACAGTGTGGTCAACGATGACCGCGCCGGAGCGGCTATGGCGGTCGATCACCTGCGGTCGCTCGGGCACGCCCGCATCGCCCACATCGACGGTGGGGCAGGCGCAGGGGCGGCCAGCAGGCGATCCGGCTTCCTCGCCGCGATGCGGCGACATGGGTTGGAGCGTTCCGCTCAGGTTGTGGGTGGAGATTTCACCGAGGCCGGGGGAGCGGCCGGCGTAGAGGCGGTCCTCGCTGGAGGCGACCCCCCAACGGCGGTTTTTGTCTCCAATGACCTCGCCGCAATCGGTGCCCTCCATGCTCTCGAGGCCGCCGGACTGGCCGTTCCCGGGGACGTCTCGCTGGTGGGCTACGACAACACGGGCCTCGCCGCGTTGGGCCACATAGGTCTGACCACGATCGACCAACCAAGGCACGCCATGGGGATGACCGGGGTCGAATTGCTGTTGGAGCGGGTCGAATCGGGACGCACCGCGCCGCGCCACATCGTGATCGCCCCCCGTCTGGTAGTCCGCCGCACCACCGCACCCCCTCGCACCTGAGCCGCCAACCCTGGGTTGGGGAGTACCGGCGCGGTAGCTGCCAACCCTGGGTTCGATGCAGTGGTGCTCCGTTACTCTGGATGGCCCGACCTGGAGGCAGCATGACCACGTTGCCGGATCGTCCCAACACGGCTCTCCTCGTGATCGACGTCCAGAAGGGCGTCGTCGCCGACGCTCATCAGCGCGACGAGGTGATCGGCAACATCAGTGAGGTCGTCGCCAAGGCACGGGCGGCCGACGTCCCGGTCATCTGGGTCCAGCACTCCTCCGACAACCTGCCCATGGGCAGCGACGAGTGGCAGTACGTCGACGAACTCCAGCGGACCGAGGCGGAGCCCGTGGTTCACAAGCGATACGGCGACTCGTTCGAGGACACCGACCTCGAGTCCGAGTTGGCGGCGCGTCACATCGGCCGCCTCGTCGTCACCGGCGCCCAGACCGACGAGTGCGTCCGTTCGACTCTGCACGGAGCGATCACCCGCGGCTATGACACGGTCCTGGTTGGAGATGCCCACACCACAGAGGATCTCTCGGAGTGGGGTGCCCCCACCCCGGACAAGGTGATCTCGCATACCAACATGTACTGGTCGGGGCACTCGGCGCCGGGTCGCTCCGCAGGGGTGGTAGATACCGCCGACGTCAGCTTCGACGGCTGAAGGCGGCACCTGCAAAGGTCGTCGCCGGACCATTGGCCCCGCAGGTCCGCGCCGACCCCCCGGATTGTCGGTAGAGTCGGCGCCGGCGGGCGGGTGAGGGCAAGAGCACGGTGGTGAGCCGGTGAGACGGCTTCTCAGGACGCTCCTTGTTGTGGCGCTCGTCGTCTTCGTGGTCTATGCCGCCGCGGGGTGGTATTTCTCCGAGGAGTTGCGGCGCGACGCCCTGGAAACGGCACCCTCGGAAAACGAGCCGACGGTAGAGGTCATGGGGACGGACGGCGGGAGGATCACCCTGGCCCAGGGCGATCCCGAGGACGAAGAGTTGACCGCCCCCGGGACCTTCGGGCTCTCCTGGGATGGCGGCTACGGGCGTGTCACCGGGATCCTCGAACGGGAAGACGATGAAGTGGTCCGCCGCTTCAACGAATTCGAAGGGGGTCGCCCCGCTGATGGAGTGTTGACCGACGTCGACCCGACCGTCTACCCCGGCAACCCGATGCGGGCACTCGGCTTGCCCTTCGAGGAGGTCACCTACGAAACCCCGATCGGCCCTATGGATGCCTGGCTGGTGCCAGGGACCGGACGGACGTGGATGGTGATGGTCCACGGCAAGGGAGCAACGCGCACCGAGGGCATGAGGATGCTCTCGGCGACGAGCGATCTCGGCTGGCCGACCCTGATGATCACCTACCGCAACGACCCGGGCCAGCCACCCGACCCGAGCGGTTGGTACCGATACGGCGAGACCGAGTGGCAGGACCTCGAGGGTGCCGTTCGGTTGGCAGTGGACGAGGGTGCGCAACGGGTGGTCCTGGTCGGCTTGTCTTCCGGCGCCGGCATATCGCTCTCGTTTCTCTACGAGTCGGACCTGGCTGACCGCGTGGTAGGTGCGGTATTCGATGCTCCCAACATCGACTTCCTCCAGACGGTCGAGTACGGGGCCTCGCAACGGAACCTGCCGATCCCGTTCATCGATATCGGGTTACCGGATTCGCTCACCGCGGTAGCCACCTGGATCTCGGCGTGGCGATTCGACCTCGATTGGCAGGCTCTCGACTACATCGCCCGCGCCGACGAGCTCGATGTCCCCATCCTCGTGTTCCATGGCGACGCCGACACCACGGTCCCGGTCGAGCAGAGTCAGGAGTTTGCCGACGCACGTCCCGATCTGGTTCGACTGGTCGTGGTCGAGGGGGCGGGGCACGTCCAGTCGTGGAACGCCATCCCGCAGCGATACGGCGATGCAGTGAACCGCTTCCTCAGAAATCTGCGGGGGGGCTAGCCGGCGTCACGACCCGAGGGCCGCCACGAGTTCGGGGAGCACCTCGCCCGCCTTGCCCTCGATCCTCACGGTCGCCAGGCGGTCCCAATCGGTAGGGCCGAGGTTGAGGATGACCAGTGGAGCGCCGCGCCCGGTGGGTGCGATGGCGAAGTCGGCGGCGGGGTAAACCGAGATCGTGCTCCCGACAGCCAGCACGGCATCGGCCGATTCGGACATCCGTTCGGCCGCTTCCAATGCTGCTGACGGGAGCAATTCACCGAACATCACCGTCGTCGTCTTGACCAACCCGCCGCATGCGGTGCAGTGGGGGTCGTCGTCGCCCTCCGCCACCCTGGTGAGGATCTCGGCGACCGTCCACGATTCGCCGCAACCGAGACAGCGCACCTGACGCGCAGTGCCATGAAGTTCCGCCACCTCGGCGTCGGGTAGCCCCGCCGCCTGGTGGAGACCGTCGATGTTCTGAGTGATGCAACCTGCCCAGCGCCCGCGGCGCCAGAGATCCACCACCGCCCGGTGGGCGGGATTGGGTTCGATCCCTGCCGTTCCCAGTTCGCGCCCATCGAGGTGGAGTCTCCAACCCTGACGTCTGACCTCCGGATCGGTCATCCACCTTTGAAGTGTGAACAGGTCGGGATCGACCCGCTTCCACAAGCCATCAGGGCCTCGGAAGTCGGGAATCCCCGACTCGGTCGATATCCCCGCCCCGGTGAAGACGAGAATCCGCTCGGCGGCGGCGAGAAGGTCCACGGCGTCGGCAAGGAAGCTCACCGGCGACACGGTACCCAGCGGCCCAACCCCCGGCCCGCGCCGCTCACAGCAGCCGCAGCTGTTCCGGCCGCCACGCCTTGGGTCGCGAGGTCCGGGGTCGCCAGCGCTCGGTGCCACCGGCCTGGCGGACCAGATCGGCTACTGCCGCCGCGAGGCGATCCCGATCTGCTTGCGGCGGGTAGGCGCGGCGGTACATCTCCTGGTGCGCCGCCACCAGGTCCGGTCTCTCCCTCGCCAGCCACTCCATGTAGAGCTCTCTGACGCCGGGGCGGAGGTGGAGCAGTATCGGTGTGACATAACTGGCGCCTGCTTCCAGGCAGGCGGAGACCACTCGGCGCACCTGCTCGGGGTCATCGGACAGCCCGGGCAGGATCGGCGCCACCAGAACACCGGATCTGATACCGGCGGCGGTGAGCTTGGCGACCGCCTCGACCCGCTTCCGAGGATGTGGGGTTCCCGGCTCGGTTGCCTTCCACACCTCCTCGTCGAGCGTTCCGATGGAGAAGTCGACTTTTACGTCGGCCCCCGCCGCCGCGTCCACCAGCACATCGAGATCTCGCAGCACGAGAGGGGACTTGGTGAGGATCGAGAATGGGTTGGTCCGCTCTGCCAGCACCTCGATGATCCCCCGGGTGAGCCGGTACTTGCCCTCGGCGGCCTGGTACGGGTCGGTGTTGGTCCCCATTGCGATGGGGTCGCCTCGCCACCGATGAGGTGCCGTCTCCGCCCTCGCCAACTCGACCGCGTTGGTCTTGACGACGATCTTGCTCTCGAAGTCCCGCCCCGGATCGAGGTCGAGATAGCCGTGGGTGGGCCTCGCGAAGCAATTGTGGCTGACCACGCCATCGGCAATGAAGTCACCGGTCCCCGTGGTGATGTCGTACATCGGCATCTCGAAACCGAGAGGCTCAATCTCGTTCACGGTCAATGGAGCCGTACTCTTGAGGGCGAGATTGTCGATCGTCCTCTTTCGTGTGATTGCTGGATCAACCGTGTGAAAGAACCGCAGGCGCTCGACCAGTCCGCCCCGCACCCTCACGACCTTGACGTCGCTCCGCCGGTTGGCCTCCAGGCAGTGCCGGAATCCAAACCGGCTGAGGCATTGGGATATGCGCTGGAGAATCGTCGGGTCGATGTTCGATATGCGAATGGTGCCGCCCGAGTGCGACCCCTCGGCATCGAAGATGCCGGCGAGGAAACCACGAGCCCATTCGGCGGTCTGGATATCGGGCCATCGAACGAGGCTGCCGATTGCCTCGACACCCGCCTTGGATTGCGTCCTGATCGCATTGAGTGCCTTCGTCGTGTCGGTCGCCGGCGCATAGGAGAAGGAGGTGGTGCCGACACCGAACCCTGCGAGATACTCGTGGGCGCGGTCGAGAGCCTCGCTGTCTACCAGTGCCAATCGGAATCTGTGCGCGAGATAGGTCCCGCCGGAGGGGCGCCGGGTCAGATAGGTTCCAAGACTGCCGTCGCCCCGGATCAGTCCGCAGAGGTAACCCTGGCGGTATTCGATCGTTTCCTTCGGTGTCGTCATGAGTCGCCCGACACCGAGCAGGGAGTTGTTGGTGGTCAGGTGAGGTCGCCGAGCGCGCCCCTGCTCGTCGCCGGTTACGTGTTTCCAGCCACGATCGGTCAGAAACCTGTGATCGCCGCTGGCGATGAGTTCGGTGCCGTCCTCGAGGGCAATTCGGTGTGCCGTCTTGACCGTTGACCAGTGATCGAGCACGACCGTCGGGACATAGCGCCGGTATGGGCCTCGACGGGTGGTGCCATACACAACGTCTCCGGGCACCACCTCGGAGATCGGCTTGATGCGGCCGTCCGCCATGAGCACCGGGGTATCCCCCGCCAGGCAGTAGACACAAGCATGGCTGCATCCCCTGTAGGCGTTGATGGTCCACCGAAAGGGCATACGGGAGGAGGCGGGGACCTCGTTGATGATCCGCTTGGACTCGACCTCGAGGAACTCGAGACCGCGGTACTCGCCTCTTCCGACGACCCGGTTGCTCTCGAAGAGCACTGGATCGCCCTGCTCCCGTTGCCTCCAGCGGAGGTCGCCCATGCTCTGATGCTAGCGAACATGTGTTCGATGCGGCGAACTGCGAAACTCGTGCCAGCCGAGACGGGAGGATCGTTGTGTGGAGGACCGCGCTGACCATCTTCGGCGCCATGTTCCTGGCCGAATTGGGGGACAAGACCCAACTGGCGGTCATAGCTTTCTCCGCCGACAACAACCCATGGGTGGTCTTCTTCTCGGCGTCGTTGGCGCTGGTGGCGTCCACCGCTCTTGCCGCCCTGTTCGGGCAGGCGCTGCTCCGTGTCGTCCCCGCCGAGTGGCTTCGGTTGGGGGCCGGAATCCTGTTCCTCGTCGTTGGGGTGGTCGTGCTCATCGACGCCGTCCCCGCCGTGATCAGGAGGTGAGGAGCCGTCCTGTACCAGATGGCTCGGGGAGCGGGACCCAGACCCGCGCCCGCTCGGCGAGCGCCGCCGCCGTCGGCAGTTCCCTGCCCGGCGGCAGCGATGCCAGCGTCTCGAGGACCACCCTCGGGACGAGGTCGATGGCCAGCACGCGACTCGACGACAACGAGCGGACCAACCCCAGGTACCAGTGGATCTCGGGGTCGGGTAGCTCCCGTGAGATCAGGTAGTAGTCAGGGAGCGTCCCGGCGGCGGTCCCGATGGCCACCTCGAGGTCGCTGGCGTTCCCGCGCAGCCGGCGGCCCCACTCGGCGACGACCGCTCCGATCGGGTCGGCGTCCACCAGCGTGTAGACCGAGCCGTGCCGCCTCGCTCTCGACCACGCCTGGGCGATGACCGATCCTGCCTCGATCGGCCCCGATGGAACCTCACCGACGGCCTCGACCGTGACGTTGGCGGCCAGGTCTGCGGCTGCCGCGTTGACCGCAGCCGCGCCCGATCCCAGCACTGCCACCAAGGTCGTCATCGCCGACATGACGCATCATCATTGCGTGGTCCCGGCCATAGACTCACAGCGCAGATGTCCACCCGCATGTGGCGTGAGTCGGTAGTAGGGGTTCCCCGGGTTGACCGTGCCGAGTGGGAGCGACTCGATGTGGTGAGCCGGTGGCTCATTGCCAGCAGGGCTGCAGTGCTGGTGATGACGCTCATCTCGGCGGCCATCGCCGGGATCCTCGCCTGGCAGGCAGAACTCTTCGACTGGGTCTCGTTTCTCCTGTTGACGGTTGGCCTGTTGGCGGCGCACGCCGCCAACAACCTCCTCAACGACCTCACCGATCACTGGACCGGCACAGACCGGGACAATTCCTTCCGCACCCAATACGGCTCGCAGCCCTTGGAGAGCGGATTGATCACGGTGCGGCAGAGCATCCTCTACGCCGCCCTGACCGGCCTGGTCGGCATCGCCATAGGGGTCTGGTTCATCGTCCAGCGCGGTCCGCTGGTCGCCTTGCTTCTCGGCCTCGGGTCGTTCTTCGTCATCGCATACACCTGGCCGCTCAAGCACATCGGTCTGGGCGAACCGGCGGTTCTTGTCGTCTGGGGTCCACTCATGGTCGGTGGCGGGTACTTCGTGATCACCGGGGTGTGGTCGTGGGATGTGGTGCTCGCCTCACTCCCTTACGCACTGGGTGTGACCGCCGTCCTCTTCGGCAAGCACATCGACAAGATCCCCAACGACAGCGAGCGAGGCATCCACACCCTCCCCGTGATCCTCGGTGAAAAGGCCTCGCGCTGGACGGTGCTGGCGATGATCGCCGCTCAATACCTGCTCGCCATCTACCTGGTGGCGACCGGCTCCCTCCCTTGGCCTGTGCTGGCGGTGATCGGGGCGACGCCGTTGCTCCGGTTCGTCTGGCCGGTTTTCACCAACCCGAAGCCGGAGGCACCACCTCCCGAGTACCCGAAGGGCGCATGGCCCCTCTGGTATGTGAGCATCGCCTTCGTTCACAACCGCCGCTTCGGCGTTCTCTATCTATTGGGTCTGGTAGCCGGTGCCATCCTCTTCTGATTCTCACGTCGAGCGTCAGATCCAGGATGCGATGGAGCGCGGCGAGTTCGATCGCCTTCCGGGGTTGGGGCGACCAATCCCAGGGATCGATGGCGATGATCAGCCCGACTGGTGGGCCCGCAAGAAGATCGAGAACGAGCGGGCCCTCCACGCCGCTGTCGATGCCGCCGCCGTCGTGCAGCGGGCGATGACGGCGGTTTGGGCGCTCGAAGATATCGCCGAGGTGACAGATGAGGTCAACCGGCTCAACCGACTGCTCGAGTCGGCCTGCGCTGAGATCCCCGCGAGCCAGCGACCCGAGAGGCTCGACCTGGGAGCGATCCTCGAGGAATGGAGGATGATGCACCGCGTCCGGAGCGGCCTTGGGCCTTGGCGGTGGGCGACCAAACGGACCGCGGCGCTAGGCCGAACGGCCCATTCCCCTAGTGGCAATTCACCCCTATTGTGAGGCTTGTGAGCCGGCGAATGCGCGGTGAGCGGGGAGCCGGTCTCCCCGAATATGTGATTCTTGTCGTCGTGGTGGCACTGGCTGCGGTCTTCGCGGTTTCATTGCTGGGCCAGTCCACTTCCGGTCTGTTCGAGCGCAGCTCGGCCGTAGTGAGCAATGAACCCCCTCCGCCCGGCGGAGGCGGCGGTAACACAGGCGGCGGCGGCGGGAACACCGGCGGCGGAGGGAACAACGGCGGGGGCGGTGTCACTCCCGGCACGCTCAACCCGCCAACCACCATCCCCTGCGACCCGCTAGTCACAGCCTGCCCTTAGGCCCCTGCTGCCGGTCGGGACCGTGGCGACCTTGACCGACCATCTGTCCGATTCCCGGATCGCAGCTTTGGCCGCCAAGGCGATCCTCGGTGGACTCGACCAGTGCGCCGACCACTTCCGCATCATCACCCGCAGAGCCCGGATCCGTTTTGACGAGCGCGATTGGCGCGGCATGCAGGCGGACGCGGCCGAACGACTCGACCTCTACGGTCGGGTGGTTTCGTCGGTGATCGCGGACCTGCGCCATCTCCTGATGGACAGGGCCGATGACCGTTCGCTGTGGGCGGCGATGAAGGCGGTTTACTCCGGGCTGATCGAAGGCCGCGACGACTGGGACCTGGCCGAGACCTTCTTCAACTCGGCGACCCGCAGGATCTTCTCAACTGTTGGTGTCGACCCTCGGATCGAGTTCGTCGACACCGACTTCGATACCCCGCCGACCCAGCCGAGGCACCCACTGCACATCGCCTTCGGGCGGAAATCGTCCACCACCGAGTTGATCGAGGAGATCCTCTCCTCGCAACCTCTCGGCCTGTCCGACCTGCGCTCGCAGGCCCGGGCGGTCGCTCAACGGATCGAGGCCCATCTGCGCGATGTCGGGGCTCTTCAGACCGTGGAGCGAGCAGAGATGATCGACGCGATCTTCTACCGGGGTCATAGCGCCCACCTGATAGGCCGGCTGTTCAGCGGCTCGCATCTCGTCCCGTTCGTTGTGGTGGTTCTCAATCCTCCCGACGGGCCAGTGGTGGATGCCGTGCTGTTGACCGAGAACCAGGTGAGCATCCTCTTCAGCTTCACGAGGGCCTACTTCCACGTGGACGTCGAACGGCCCCACGACCTCGTCGACTTCCTCCGGACCCTCATGCCGCGCAAACGACTCGCCGAGCTGTATACGTCGCTCGGGTACCACAAGCACGGCAAGACCGTCCTCTACCGGGAGTTGATCCACCACCTCGCAAGGTCCGGAGAGGCGTTCGAGCGGGCGCGGGGTGCCGAGGGGTTGGTGATGACGGTGTTCACCATGCCGGGGTTCGACATCGTGTTCAAGGTGATCAACGACACCTTTCCCTCGCCGAAGACGACAACGCCCGACCGGGTACGGGGTCGATATCGGCTGGTGTTCCGTCATGACCGGGTCGGCCGGCTGGTGGACGCCCAGGAGTTCGAGCTCCTTGGATTCGACCGGGATCGATTCTCCCCCGAGTTGCTCGGAAAGCTGGCGGCTGATTGCACAACCTCCGTGGCGATCGAATCAGACCGGGTTGTCATCAGACACGCCTATGTGGAGCGGCGGGTGATCCCGCTCGACATCTACGTGCGCGAGGCGGCGCCGGCGGCGGCGAGCGCGGCGATGCTCGATTACGGGACCTGCATTGAGGAATTGGCCGCGGCCGGGATCTTCCCCGGAGATCTGCTGCTCAAGAACTTCGGCGTGACCAGGCATGGCCGGGTGGTCTTCTACGACTACGACGAACTGGCCCGGCTGGAGGATTGCCGGTTCAGGGCCCTCCCCGTACCGCGGTCAGATGAGGAGGAGATGGCCGCCGAGCCTTGGTTCGCCGTCGGCCCGAACGATGTCTTCCCCGAGGAGTTCCGGCGTTTCGTGGGCATAGACGGTGCCCCCCGCGATGCGTTCGAAGAGGTTCACAGCCATCTCTTCGACCCGGCGTGGTGGTGCTCGATGCAGGACCGTGTCAGTTGCGGCGAACTGATCCCTGTGTTCCCGTATGAGCAATCGGCCCGCCTGTCCCGTAACGCTTAGTCGCCGCCGTCCGCCGTCCGCCGTCCGCCGTCCGCCGTCCGCCGTCTAGCCCTTCCGCGATGCGCGCCGGCGGCGGAAGGCGGCCACGTTCTCCCGGGTGCCGCAGGTGACTGAGCAATGGCGGCGCGACCGGTTGCGCGAGGTGTCCACATAAACCTGCGCACAGGTTTCGGATGAGCAGACCCCGAGGCGGTCGATCCCGTACTCACAGACGACCGTGGCCAGACCCATGGCGGTGATGGCTCCTAACCAGCGGCCGACACCCCGCCGCTTGGACTCGAAGTGGAAGTGGGGTTCCACCCCGGCGTGAGCGCTGACCCTCGGTACCGCTCCCGATGCGATCAATTCACGGTTGAGCTCACCGACAGCCTGCTCGACATCGTCGGTCTCGAAGATGCGCCTGATCCCGCCACGTAGCCGCCGCACCGCCACGAGGTCGCCCTCGTCGAGATCGATCCATTCCTCCCGCCACTCCTTTGGAACCTCGGCGAGAAAGGCGCGGAAACCGTCGAGGTCGCCGAGCAGGTCCTCGCCGGTGATCGGATCGAGCGTGTTTGCCAGCGCCACCGCCAGCCCGATGGGAGCGTCGGTGTAATGCGAGAAATCCATTTGGAGCCTTACAAAGTCGCGCTAAGGTGTAATGAGTCTAGGGCCGATTAACTGTTACTACAAAGAATTGCATTCCCCTTGATAGGAGCAAAACCGTGTTGCAAGTCATGTCAGATCCCAAGTTCTATCAGGCCCACGCAGAAGAGCTGCGTCGTGAGGTCGGCCGGGCCCGTGTGCGACGAGACTTGAAGAGGCTACGGTCGCGTCCCGCCGAACCTCGCCGCGAGTCCTGACCGGCGGCTGCGCCGCCAATAGCTGGCAGACTCGGGGCTTCCTGAGCAGGGGAGCCCCGAGTTGGCCGATTACCCAACCGACTACGAGTTCGACATCGTCCTGCGGGACGGCGCCGTTGCGCGTTTCCGTCCGCTCCGCCCCGCCGATGCCTCTCTACTCCTTGCGCTCTTCGAGCACACTGGTGCCCAGTCGCGCTACTACCGGTTCTTCCGCGCCAAGAATGAACTGACCCCAGAGGAGCTCGAGCACTTCACCACGGTCGACTACGTGGATCGGATGGCGTTCGGTGTCTTCGAAGACGGCGAGATGGTGGGAGTCGGGCGGTACGACCGGGCAGTGGATGAGCCGGAGTCTGCTGAGGTCGCCTTCCTGGTGGCCGATGCACAGCAGGGGCGGGGCATAGGGACTGCTCTCCTTCAGATGCTGGGTAGCTACGGGCGGGCCCACGGCGTGTCCGAGTTCAGGGCGTTCGTGCTCCCCGAGAACCTGCAGATGATGCGGGTGTTCCGCTCCTCGGGGTATGAGCTGACCCGCACCTTGGAGGAGGGCGTCTACTCGCTTGACTTCCCCACTGCGGTCTCGGTGGGGAGCCGGGCTGCTGAGGAGGAGAGAGAAAAGCGGGCGGTAGCCGCCTCGATCCTTCCCATCTTCTACCCGCGATCCATCGCTGTGATCGGTGCCAGCCGTACTCCCGGCTCGATCGGGGCGCGCCTGTTCTCCAACCTGGTGGGCTCGGGGTTCACCGGGGCGGTGTACCCGGTCAATCCCAAGGCGGGGGTGGTCCACTCGGTTCGGGCCTACCCCTCGATCCTCGACATCCCCGACCCGGTGGACCTCGCCTTCATCGTGGTGCCAGCCCGTCACGCCCTCGACGCGGTGAGGGAATGCGCCGAGAAGAGGGTCAAGGGCCTGGTGGTCATCACGGCCGGCTTCTCCGAGGTGCCCGGTGGCGCCGATCTCGAGCACCAGATACTCGAAGTGGCCCGCTCTGCAGGGATGCGGATGGTTGGCCCCAACTGCATGGGGGTCCTGAACACGGATCCCGCCGTCCAGATGAACGGGACCTTCGCTCCGGTGTACCCCCCTAGGGGCAATGTCGCCATGTCGAGCCAGTCGGGGGCGCTCGGGATCGCCATCCTCGACTACGCCCGGCAGAACAACATCGGGATATCCACCTTCGTCTCGGTGGGCAACAAGGCCGACGTCTCGGGTAACGACTTGCTCCTGGCGTGGGAGGAGGACCCGGCAACCGATGTGATCGTCCTTTACCTCGAGTCCTTCGGGAACCCGCGCCGCTTCGCCCGCCTGGCACGCCGCGTCGCCCGCAAGAAGCCGATCGTGGCGGTCAAGTCGGGTCGAACCAGCGCAGGCACCCGGGCGGCATCGAGTCACACCGGCGCCCTTGCCAGCCTCGATGTCGCTGTCGAGGCGCTGTTCAATCAGGCGGGAGTGATCCGCACCACCACTCTCGAGGAGCTCTTCGGGGTGGCTTCGCTGCTTGCCAACCAGCCGGTGCCCAAAGGCAGGCGGGTCGGCGTGATCACCAACGCAGGCGGGCCGGGGATCCTCGCTGCCGATGCGCTCGAGTCCGAGGAGCTTCAGCTTCCCGAGCTTTCTGAGGGCTTGCGGGCCAAGCTGGCCGAGGGTCTATCGGCGGAAGCATCGACACGCAACCCCATAGACTTGATCGCCTCGGCCGGCCCCGACCACTACCGCCATTGCATCGAGACGCTGATCGAGAGCGAAGAAGTCGATGCCGTCATGGTGATCTACATCCCGACCACCCCCGATGGGTTGCCAGAGGTGGCCGCTGCGGTGCGTGAGACGGCGACGGCGCACCATGGGATGAAGACCTTCATCACTGTGTTCATGGAGAGCGAGCACTCTGCGGCGCTCTTCGAGGACGCCCGCATTCCCACCTTTGTGTTCCCCGAGCCCGCAGCGATCGCGCTGAGCCGTGCGGCCCGCTATGGCGAGTGGCTCGGCCGGCCCGAGGGGACCATTCCCACCCTGCCGGGACTCGATCCTGCCGCCGCCCGCCGCGTGGTGGCCGCCGCGGTGGAACGGCTCGGAGACGAAGGTGGCTGGCTCGAGCCGGGCGAGGTCGACGAGGTGCTCGCCGCATTCGGCATACGGCTTCCGGCGAGCCGGGTTGTGGTCACCGCTGACGAGGCCGCGGCCGCCGCCTCCGAGATCGGGGGCGCTGTTGTGCTCAAGGTGATCGCCCCCTCCGCCCTGCACAAGACCGAGGTGGGCGGTGTCCTTCTCGATGTCGAGGGGGAGGGAGCGGTCCGGGCCGGGTTCGATCATCTCATGAGCGTGGTGAGCGATCCTGAAGGAGTCCTTGTCCAGGAGATGGTCCCCGGCGGCCACGAGGTGCTGATCGGCGTGACCGAGGATCCTTCGTTCGGCCCATTGCTCGTGTTCGGCCTCGGCGGGGTCTATGTCGAGTTGCTAAAGGATGTGGCGGTGCGGATCGTCCCGATCACCGACCGCGATGCCGCCGAGATGGTGGCGGAGATAAAGACGGCACGGCTGCTGCAGGGTCGATATCGCAACTTCCCTGCAGGGGACCTCGAGGCGCTCCAAGAGGCACTGCTTCGGGTGTCGGCACTGGTGGAGGCGGTCCCCGAATTGGTCGAGATGGACATGAACCCGGTCAAGGTGCTCCCGCCAGGGGAGGGGGTGCGGGTGGTCGATGCCCGGATGAAGGTCCGGCCGCTCGAAGCGGGTTGGTCACCGGAGCTGCTCGACGTCCCCGGTCTGGCGGGCCACCGCTAAAGACGGGATGGCCTAGGTAGGCGCTGCCCACCATTGCGTAGAACTGATGGAGGGTGCTCTCCCGCCTGCTGAGCGGTCCGGGCAGATATGCCCCTCCGCTCAGCCCGCGCTGCACCCCCTCGCAGGCCAACCAGTCCTCTCGGTTGGTGACGTCCCAGAAGTCGACGGCATAAGCGGGGTCGAAACCGGGACGCGCTCGCGCCTCGGGCGGGAACAGCCAGCTGCACTCCACCGCGGTGCGATCGGCGGCGAGCGGCGTCAGGCGGTGCGTCATCACATAGTCGGGGTGGGCCGAGATGAGGAGGTTGGGAAAGAGCCCCACGTAGAGAACCTTGCGGAGTTGTTGCGGATCGAGCCCAGGGAGCGGGAGCCCGTGGGATTTGCCGTCGAACGACATCGTTTCGGCGTGGTCGGCAAGCTCCATCGGCCCGCCACACCATCGCCCGGTCGGGACCAGGTCGATGCCGCTGTCCGGCGGGGACACCTTGCACAGAGCCGGGTGGATCGAGGTGCAGTGGTAGCACTCGTGGTAGTTCTCGACGAGCAGCTTCCAGTTCGCTTCGACCACGTATTCATGTCTGGCTGCTTCGATAAGCCTGCCGGGGTCGTACGGATCGAGCAGCTCGTCGAGGTTGCCGAAATGCGCCCCCAGGTCTTCGAAGTCTCCTGCGGTCTTGGCGAACACCCAGCCATGCCGATCTGCAAGCTGCACCGGTATCAGGGGGTACTCACCCGGGTCGAATCCGGCGGTGCCGGTGAATGAAGGGGCGGATCGAAGCGAGCCGTCGAGCCCATAGGTCCAGGAGTGGTAGGGGCAGCGCAGCTGGCGCACCGCCGCCACAGCGCCTTCGGGGAGCAACTCGTGGCCACGATGCCGGCAGGTGTTGTGAAAGGCGCGCAGCTCGCCGGCGCCATCGCGCACCACGAGCAACCGGGCCCGGCCGGCACTTATCGCACTCGCTTGCCCCGGGCCGGGCAAGCCGTCGGTTCTGCCCAGACAGAGCCACGAGCCGGTGAAGATGTGCTCGACCTCCCACGAGAACACATGCGGGGAGAGGTAGGCCTCCGGGGGAAGTGTGCGGCTTTCGCCGAATGGCTCCAGCGCCCGGAGCACCGCGCCACGGTCGATCGGCGCCGGGGAGGCCCGGTGGGCAGAGCTCACACCGATCCTGCCGATGCTGACCCGCCGAGAGCTGCCTGGGCCGCAGCCAGCCGGGCGACCGGGATGCGGGGCGGGCTGGCGGACACGTAGTCGAGACCGATCCGGTGGCAGAGGCCGATCGATGCCGGGTCCCCGCCGTGCTCCCCACACACCCCGACCTCGAGTGTCGGATTGGCCTCCTTTCCGGCGATGGTCCCCATCTCAACCAGTCGTCCGACGCCGTGCTCGTCCATCGTCTGGAAGGGGTTCGAGGGGTAAATCCCATTCTCGATGAAAAAGGGGAGGAACGACCGGTCGGCGTCATCGCGGCTCAGCCCGTATGTGGTTTGGGTGAGGTCGTTGGTGCCGAACGAGAAGAAGTCGGCCACGCCGGCGATCTCACCGGCCAGCAGCGCCGCCCGTGGAAGCTCGATCATCGTCCCGATGGGCACCTCGACCGCTTCGTCGGGGAACACATCGGCGATCTCCGCCTCGATCATGATGCGGACCCGTCGAAGCTCCTCGGCGGTGGACACCAGAGGCACCATGATCTCGAGATGGGGATCACCTCCGGCTATACGGCGGCGCTTCATCGCCTGAAGGGCCGCTTGTACCTGGATCCGGTACAACTCGGGCACAAGCAGCCCGAGGCGGACGCCACGAAGCCCGAGCATCGGGTTGGTCTCCTCCCACTTGGCCACGGCGCGCTCCAACTCGGCGATGCGGTCGTCGGGCGCCTGCCCCTTCTCGGCGCGCTGCCGGCGCTCTCTCTCCAACTCGAGCCGGGACGGGAGGAACTCGTGGAGTGGCGGATCGAGCAGCCGGATGATCACGGGTAGCCCGTCCATCGCTTCGAGCAGGCCTTCAAAATCTTCGGTCTGCTGGGTGCGCAGCCGTTCGAGGGCAGGGTTCCGGACCTCGGGGTCCTCGTTGAGGATGATCTGCTGAACGATGGCCAGCCGCTCGCCCATGAACATGTGCTCGGTACGAGCTAGACCGATCCCCTCGGCGCCCGCATCACGGGCACGGATGGCGTCGGAGGGTGTGTCGGCGTTTGCCCGGACGCCCATCGTGCGGAATTCGTCGGCCCAGGTCAACAGCATCTCCAGTTGGGGCGTATCTGAGGCGGGTTCGAGCGGCACCTCACCGCCGTAGACGTTGCCGCTGGTGCCGTCGATGGTGACCACTTCCCCCTCGTTGATCGTGACGGTCCCGACGGATAGCAAGCCGGACACCTCGTCCACGTTGAGAGCCGAGGCCCCGGTCACCGCCGGTTTCCCCATACCGCGGGCAACCACGGCGGCGTGGCTGGTCTTGCCTCCCCGGCTGGTGAGGATTCCCTGTGCGGCCGCCATCCCGTGGATGTCGTCCGGAGTGGTTTCATGCCGCACCAGCACCACAGCCACGTCCTGGCCGGCGCGCTCGACCGCCCGGTCGGCATCAAAGACAGCCTCGCCCGAGGCAGCACCTGGAGACGCCGCCACCCCGTGCGCCAGGGGCTCGACCCCGGCGTCTTCGGCGATGGTGGGCCGCTGCAACTGCTCCAGGGCCGCAGGGTCGACCCGCAGCACGGCCTGACGCCGATCGATGAGGCCCTCGTTGGCCATGTCCACCGCCAAGCGCACAGCAGCCCTGGCCGTCCGTTTGCCCACCCGGGTCTGCAGGATCCAGAGCGTGCCGTTCTCCACGGTGAACTCGATGTCGCACATGTCCCGGTAGTGGTTCTCCAGGGTCTGCATCACCCCCAGCAAATCGGCGTGAACACCGGGGTGCTTGTCCTTGAGGTCGGCCAGGGACAGGGTGTTCCTAATGCCGGCCACGACGTCCTCGCCCTGGGCGTTGACCAGGTAATCGCCATAGGGATTCGGCTCGCCACTCGATGGATCGCGGGTGAAGCAGACGCCGGTTCCGGAGTCCTCGCCGAGGTCTCCGAAGACCATCGTCTGAACGTTGCACGCCGTGCCCAGATCACCTGGGATGTCGTGGAGCCGCCGATAGTCCACTGCCCTCCGGTTACCCCACGAGGAGAACACCGCGGTGACCGCTGCCCGCAGTTGTTCCATCGGCTCGGTTGGAACGCTCTTGCCCGCATCCTCGATGAGGCTTCGGAAACGGTCGGTCGCCGACTCGAGTTCGCCGGCGTCCAAGTGGGCGTCGCTTTCGACCCCGCTCGTCCGACGCAATTCGGTGAGCACTGCCTCGAACAGGTCTCCAGGAACACCGAGGACCACCTTGCCGAACATCTGGAGGAAACGGCGGTAGACATCCCAGGCCACCCGCTGGCTCCCCGACCACTCGGCGATCTCCTTGACCACGAGGTCGTTGATCCCCAGGTTGAGCACTGTGTCCATCATCCCCGGCATGGAGAATTTGGCGCCCGACCGGACCGACACGAGAAGCGGCGTCTTGCCACCGCCGCCAAAGCTCCGTCCCGTGCTCTCTTCGAGCCTGCCGATGGCGGCGCCGATCTCGTCCCAGACGCCATCGGGGCCCTTGCCTTCCTCCATGAAGACCCGGCAAGCATCGGTGGTGATGGTGAATCCTGGGGGGACCCGCAACCCGAGATTGGTCATCTCTGCCAATCCGGCGCCCTTGCCGCCGAGGAGGTCCTTCTGGTCCTTTGACCCCTCGGCGAAGTCGTACACATAACGCATTTGCGCTCTCCGGCCTTGGATGTTGGGACGGTACACGCCGTCCCGTCGGCGAGATCGCTTCCCAAAGCGGAAAGAGTTGGCCTGTTCTAGCGGCGTGCATCGGTGCCAGGATGTCGCCGGTGAGGGTGGCCGTATTCAGCGCCAAGAGCTACGACATCGAGTACCTCGGCGCCGCCGCAGCCGGCAGGCACGAGTTGGAGTTCCTCGAGCCGCGGCTGAGCGCGCAGACCGCCGGACTCGCCACCTCTCCGATCGGGTGGTGCGCGATGATGTCATCGCTCGACTGCTCACGCTTCCAAATGTGCTCGTGACCGGCCACCAGGCCTTCTTCACCCGCGAGGCGCTCGAGAAGATCGCCGAGGTCACGGTGGCAAACCTGACGGCCTTCGAGGAGGGCAGGCCCTCGGGCAACGAGGTGGGTCCGGAGCGGATCCAGGGCTAGCCGCACCGTTAGCCTCCAGCGTGAGGCATTGGCGACCAGGAGGAGCGATGCGGGTGGGCGACGTGATGACCAGCGACGTGCTCACGGTCAGGGGCGACGAGAGCCTCAAGAGCGCCGCCCAGATCATGGTTGAAGCCGGAGTCAGCGGGCTACCAGTGCTCGATGAAAGCGGTGCTTTGGTCGGGATCATCACCGAGGCCGACTTTGTCAGACGCCAGGCACGGGAGGGTCGGGGGCGTCTGCTCAACGTGGTCCTCCAGAGGAACGCTCCGGTTTCGGAGGGGACAACGGTGCGGGAGGTGATGACGCCGTCGCCGGTCGTGATCTATCCCGAGGCCACGGTCACAGAAGCGGCCCGGTTGATGCTCGCTCATCAGGTGAAGCGGCTACCGGTGGTTGATGATGGCGGCGGCCTAGTCGGCGTCGTCAGCAGGGCTGACCTGATGAGCGCCTTCACCATCCCCGACGATGAGTTGGCAGAGATGGTGCGTCAAGACGTCGTGAAGCGTGTGCTCCTGCTAGATCCGAAGTCGCTCGACGTCGCGGTGCGCGATGGTGTCGCCTCGATCAGCGGGGAGGTGCCGCATCGCAGCGACGCCCGCATCCTCGAAGAACTGACCCGGCGACTCGACGGAATCGTTGACGTCGAGACCGACCTCAGCTGGGAAATGGACGACACCAGGACCGGCAAGCCACCGTCGAACCTGCCCTGACCCCGGCGACGGTGCCGTTTCTCGGCCCTATTACCCTGCCCCGCCATGGCACGACCGCGTGGAAGAGCGCTCGCCCAGCAGCGCGTCGCCAAGGATGAGGCCCGTGAAGAGGCGAAGCGTCATACGTCCCGGCGCAACCTCTGGATCGGCATCGGCGTCGCCGTCGCCCTCATCGGCGGGCTGGTCGCCTTCGTCCTCACCCGCCCCGATCCGCTCGAGGGCGCCGACATAACCACCTACCCGGATCTGGGCGTCGAGCACCTGGCGGCGGGCGACCCGGCTCCGGAGTACAACTCCAACCCGCCTACCAGCGGACCCCACGCCATCCAGCCGGCGGCATGCGGCATCTACCGCGAGCCGGTGACCGACATCCAGCAGGTCCACACGCTCGAGCACGGGGCGATCATCGTGCAGTACGACCCGTCCCTTCCCCAGGAAGACATAGAGCGGCTCGAGGAATTGGCCCGTTCCATCGGGGACCAGATCCTGGTTGCACCCCGTTCGGGTATGCCGGCGCCGGTCGCGGTCTCCTCATGGGCCACGGTCATGCTCCTCGATGGCGTGGACGAGGACATCATCAACGCCTTCCACCTCCGCTACGAGGATCAGAGCCCCGAGCCGCTCGCCGTCTGCCCGCTCCAGGTGGACCAGGCGGCTTGATCGAAGAGGATGCCGGCCCGCCGGCGTCGGTGAGTTGGACAGGGGGAGCGCCATCGCTCTTGCTGGCACACGCCACAGGCTTCTGCAAGGAGGTGTGGCGCCCGGTTGTCGACGAGTTGCGTGGAGCAGCGACCGGCAACGAGATCGTGGCGCTCGATTTCAGCGGTCACGGCGCCACCCCACCCCGACGGGATCCGGCCGACTGGTTCGGGTTCGCCGCCGACGTGGCGGCGATGGTCCACCGACTCGATGGGCGCCCGGTGGGTGTCGGCCACTCGATGGGCGCCACCGCCATGATCATGGCCGAACTCGACGACCCGGGGAGCTTCGGGGCGCTGGTGCTCGTCGAACCGGTCGTCTTCCCCGACGGGGGTCGCGACGAGTTGCTGGAACGGCTTCACCGTGCCACCGGGCGGCGGAAGCACCGCTTCCCCGACCGGGAGGCGGCAGCAGCCAATTTCTCGAGCAAGCCGGCCTTCGCCCGTTGGCACCCGGCGGCGCTCCGTGGTTATCTCGATGGGGGTCTGATCGATCACGGCGGGGGAGTGAGCCTGGCTTGTCCCCCCGCAGTCGAGGCCGCCATCTACCCCGGGGCCAACCGACATCGAACCTGGTACCGGCTCGGTGAGCTCCACCTGCCCGTGGTGGTGATGGCCAGCGGCGCATCGGCCGAATACCCGCCGGGCTTCCTCGAGCAGACCGCGGCTCGGATACCCGGAGCACGGGGGATCGAGGTTGCGGGAACCAGCCACTTCCTGCCCATGGAACGACCGGACGCCGTGGCCTTGGCTGTTATCGATCTCCTGTCCCATTGATCCTGTGAGGATGTCACTCTCATGGCTGTCGACGACGATCTCAGGGTGAGCGACCAGATCGTGATTCCGGATCACGAGTTGGAGGAGCGCTTCGACCCCTCCGGTGGTCCCGGCGGGCAACACGCCAACCGCTCGAGCACGAGGGTCGAACTGTCATTCGATCTGCGGTCGAGCGCCTCGCTGTCTTCGGAGGTCAAGAGCCGGGCGATTCGACGCCTGTCCGAGCGGTTTCCTGACGGCATCGTGATCGTCACCGCATCCGACACCCGTTCTCAGTGGAGGAACCGCAAGATCGCCCGGGCACGTCTGGCGGAGTTGATCGCCGAGGCCGTTGCCCCGCCACCGCCGCCACGCCGTCCCACCCGGCCCACCACCGCCTCCAAGCGCCAGAGACTCGATCAGAAGCGGCTACGGGCCGAGGTGAAGCGGATGCGACGACGCCCCGAGCACGAATGACCAGCAACCCGCTCTCACCCGATCCCTGGTGGCAGGGGGCCGTCGTGTACGAGATCTACGTCCGCAGCTTCGCCGACTCCGATGGTGACGGTGTCGGAGACCTCGACGGGATCAGATCGAAGCTCGACCATCTCAGCGGCACCCTCGGCGTGGACGCCATCTGGATCACACCGTTCTACCCATCCCCGATGCGAGACTTCGGCTACGACGTCGCTGACTACTGCGACGTGGACCCGCTCTTCGGGGACCTCGACGGCTTCGACGCTCTCCTCGAGGAGTGCCACCGGCGCGGTCTTCGGTTGATGATCGACTGGGTGCCCAACCACACGTCAGACCTGCACCCATGGTTCATCGAGTCCCGCTCCTCGAGACAGAGCCCGAAACGCGATTGGTATGTCTGGCGCGACCCGGCGGAGGACGGTTCCCCTCCGAACAACTGGCTCGCCATGTTCGGCGGTCCGTCGTGGGAATGGGACGAAGCGACCGGTCAGTACTACCTGCACTCGTTTCCTCCCCGAACAACCGGATCTCAACTGGCGCAATCCCGTGGTGGAGTCGGCGATGCTCGACACTCTCCGGTTCTGGCTGGACCGCGGTGTGGATGGCATCCGGATCGATGTGGCGCACTACCTGATGAAGGACCCCGATCTGACCGACAACCCGGCGGCTGAGGGACCATTGGACTACCGGCCTCTGGGCGAGCCGGACAGCCAGATCCACAGCAACGACCGGGGTCACCCTGACATCCTCCCGCTGTTCAGGCGGATCCGCGCCGTGCTCGACTCCTATCCGGGCGACCGTTTCGCCATCGCCGAGATCCACGAATCGGACTGGGCCGTCTGGGCCTCCTACTACCAGCCGCCGGCGCTCGACAGCATCCACATGCCGTTCAACTTCTCACTCCTCTTCGCCCCATGGGACGCCGAGGCGCTCGGGGTGAGCATCGCGGCCGCCGAGGCCGCGGTCCCTGTCGGTGCCTGGCCCAACCATGTGCTTGGCAACCACGACGAGGTCCGAGTCGCCTCCCGCTTCGGTGAGGATCGCGCCTCGCTCGCCGCCATGTTGCTCCTCACGCTGCGGGGCACGGTGACGATGTACTACGGCGACGAGATCGGGATGCCAGAGGTCCAACTGCCGCCCGGTGATATCCGTGACCCCCAGGGCATCCGTCTGGGCACCCTCACCCGCGACGGTTGCCGCACCCCGATGCAGTGGACCGACCGCCCCCATGCCGGGTTCTCAGCCGAAGAGGCACGAGGCACCTGGCTTCCTCTGTCGTCCGACTGGAGAGAGCGGAACGTCGCCCACCAACTTGGCGAGCCGGACTCATTGTTGGCGCTTTACCGCCGGCTCCTCGCCGCTCGCCGTTCCCCCTCGCTGCGCCGGGGCGATTTCAGCATGCTCCCCGCTCCTCAGGGATGCCTGATCTACCGGCGTTCCGCGCCCGGTTCGGCCGCGGTGGTCGTGGCGCTCAACCTGGCCGAGGAGACGACTGTGGTCGAGGTGCCAGGAGGGAGAGTGATCGTCGCCACCATCCCGCGGCGCGAAGGTACCTCGGTCTCGGGTCCCACAGAGTTAGCGGGGAACGAGGGTCTGGTAGTCGAGTTGACCTGAACGGTTGGCGCGCAACGAGCAGACGTTGGGCAGGATCCAAATAGGTGGCAACTCGTGTGACCTGCCACGATGGGGCAGGTGAGAGGGGAACCTCGTGTGGTCGTCGTCGCCAATCGCTTGCCGGTGCGACGAGAGGGTGATGACTGGGAAGTGAGCCCGGGCGGTTTGGTGAGCGCCCTCACCCCGATACTCGAGAAGCGTGACGGGTCGTGGGTGGGCTGGACCGGCATACCCGACTTCTCCCATCCCCCTTTCACGCTCGAAGGCATCGAGCAGAGGCCGGTGCTGCTGAGCGCAGACGAGTTGGAGACCTTCTATCTGGGGTTCTGCAACGGAACCATCTGGCCGCTCTACCACGACGCCCTCCGCACTCCAGAGTTCCACCGGCACTGGTGGCGGCCGTATGTGGCCGCCAATCAGCGGTTCGCCGAGGAGGCCGCCGCCGCCTCCGACGACGGTGACGTTGTGTGGGTTCAGGACTACCAGTTGCAGTTGGTGCCGGCGATGCTCCGTCGTCTCCGCAGCGATGTCTCGATCGGATTCTTCCTCCACATACCGTTTCCCGCCGTCGAGCTCTTTGCCCGGCTCCCCTGGCGAACCCAGATGCTCGAGGGCCTTCTTGGCGCCGATGTGGTCGCTTTCCAGACACGGCTGGCGGCGCAGAACTTCGCCCGCTCGGCGGTCCGCTACACCAGCGCCACCGGTACGACCCGTCAGCTCGAGTACGAGGGGCGGACAATCCAGATCCAGGTCGCCCCCATCTCGATCGACACCGCCCGCTATCGGGCCGTAGCCGGGTCCGAGGAGGTGGAGGAGATCACCAGGCGGCTCCGCGCCGACCTCGGGCCGGATCGCATCATCCTGCTCGGCGTCGACCGGCTCGATTACACCAAGGGGATCGACGTCCGGCTGCGCGCCTTCGAGACCCTCCTGACGACCAACCCCGAACTGGCACGCCGCGCCGTCCTCGTTCAGATCGCCGTGCCCAGTCGTGAGGAGATCGAGGACTACGTCGAGATGCGCAACCAGGTCGAGCAGCTCACCGGCCGGATAAACGGCGAATTCGGTGATTCCGAATGGACGCCGGTCCTCTACCTCTACCGCAACCTGCCACCCGAGGAGCTCATCGCCTACTACCGCGTCGCCGACGTCATGATCGTCACCCCGCTGCGCGATGGCATGAACCTGGTGTGCAAGGAGTTTGTCGCCAGCAGAGTCGACGGGGATGGCGTGCTCGTGTTGAGCGAGTTCGCCGGGGCTGCCCAGGAGCTGGGGGACGCCATCATCGTCAACCCCCACGACCTCGACGGCACCGCCGCCGCCCTGGAGAGGGCGATGACCCTTCCGTCGAAGGAGGCTCGTCGCCGGATGGGGCGGATGAGGGCGATGGTGGAGCGCCAAGATGTCTTCGGATGGGCGGCGGACTGTCTGGCCGCGCTCGGGGTCGAGACATGACCACGGCGATCGCACCGAGCCTCGAAGAGGCTCTTCGTCTCGTCGCATCCACCGGGCACCTGCTCGTGGCAAGCGACTTCGACGGCACGCTTGCCGAGATCGTCAGCCGCCCCGAGCTGGCGACGGCCCACCCGGGCGCCATGTCCTCTCTCACCGCACTGGCCGCACTACCCGCCACTGACGGCGCCGTGATCTCGGGTCGGGCCCGTGCCGACCTCGAGGGCCTCACAGGTGAACCAGCGGGCGTCACCCTGATCGGTGGTCATGGTGCCGAGTGGGGTGACCCCCTCGATCTCACCAATGCTCAGCATGTGGCGCTGAGCGCGGCCAGTGCGGTGGTCGAAGCGGTGGCTGCTGCCCACCCCGGGTCACTGACCGAACTCAAGCGGACATCGGCAGTGCTCCACACGAGGGGGATCGAGGATCCCATCGAGGCCAACCGGGCGGCCTCGCTAGTCCGCGAAGCGGCCGCGAGCATCCCTGAGGTAGTGGTTCTCGACGGAAAGCAGGTCGTCGAACTGAACGTGACCCCTAACACCAAGGGGTCGGCTCTTGCCGCGCTGCGACGCACGGTTGGAGCGACCGCCGTGGTGTTCGTCGGTGACGACCTGACCGACGAAACGGTCTTCGAGGCGCTGGATCGGTCGGATCTTGGTGTCAAGGTCGGTACTGGCCCGACCGCCGCCCTTCATAGGGTTGCCACGGTGGCCGAGGTGGCCGATCTCCTCGATCTTCTCCTCCACCTGCGCCGTACCGGGATGAGCCGCAGCGCCTAGATAGCGCCGAGGACTTCCTCGTCGCCCAGTGCCTCCCGGACACCGGCCGCGGCCACGGGCACCATGTGCGACCGATTGTTGAGCTCCCAGGCGAGCTCTCGCACGGCCTTCTCGATCATCGTTGCGTCCAGCAAAAGGGCGAGTTGCTCGGTGTCGATGGGGAGCAGCTGCCCGTCGCTCGACTCGAGGTAGGTACGGAGAAAGGCCGAGGACACCCACGACCACCACGCCCTGGACCATGGCTCGTATTCGGCGAGCGCTTCGGGGGTTATGGCGCCCCGATCCACCTCCGCCAGCAGCGTCGAGAACGCCGCGTAATGGAGCGAACGCATCAGGTCGGATAAGTCGCGGGCCGGAGATTCTTTCAAGCGTCGCTGGCTCAGCGGCTCCGAAGTATCGCCGGCGAAGTCGAATGGCATGAAGTCGCGACCCGTCGCCAATATCTCGTCGAGCCGGTAGTCGCCGTGGCAACGGATCCGCATCCCCCCGATCCGCTCGTCGGTCACCGCCCGGGCGACACTGAGAATCGCCTCTTCGCGTTCGCACAGCGAGGTCACCATCCCCGCGATCGACGGTGGCAGTTCGTGGGCCCGTCGCCGCGCCATCGCCAAGGTCTGTCGGATAGATGCTCTGTAACTCTGCGCCAGCGACCGGCGGTAGAGGGCGGTTAGGGGCTCGGGACGGAAATCCGGGTCTTCGAGGTCAGATGCCAGTGCACGGTGGAGGTCGGCAGTGAGGCGGCCCAGTGCCTCGCCGACTTGGAGATCCGTGTCGATGCGCTCGGCCAACCACCCGGGAGGGGTGGATGCGATCAACTGGAGCGGGTGGCGCCGCGTCGGCGGGCTGTGGCGGAAATCGAGAGGAGCCGCTGCCAACTCGTCGTAGAACAACCCGAGCGAATCGGTCAGCAGCTCCCATGCGGTGCCCTCATGGGGCACGTACTCCTGGAGAAGGGCAACCGTGCTGGCCTCTTCAGGCCCATCGCGGTAGTCGAGTGCCCCGAGGACCGCGGGAAGGGAGTGGAACGAGGTGCGCTCGGTGAGAAAGCGGCGCAACTCGAGGTCGGGGTGGATTCCGGGCTCGGTTCGACGGAATAGTTTGACCGCCAGGCCCCCGCCGAAGACGACGTTTGTGTGGCCCTCGGGGGAGTCGTGGAGGTAGACCTGATCGTTCAACGCAGCCGATACCCGCTCCGGGTCGACCCCGCCCCCCGGTGTCCCCGCGAGTGCCGCCGAGGCGCCGTGGCGCCTTCCCCCGTCGGTCATCAAACGCAGCGTCCCCGCCCGGAGCTGGGGATCCCACAGACCGTCGATGACCGTCGCCATCCCATCGTCGAGCCTGAGATGGGCGATGGCGGGCCGGTCGGGCGGCGGGTTGGGCTCGTCGGGGACCACGGCGAGCGGGATGACATATCGCTCCGGCTCTCCTTCCGAGTAGTCCACCGCCAGTGTCGCCATCCAGGATGTCTGCCCATCCACCCCCAACGGAACGACCTCCGGGATCCGGGCGCCCACCGCCCTGCGTAGCCGGCTGCGGAACCAGGCGCGCCTTCGGGCGTAGCGGAGCAGTGCCAACGGGAACCCGGTCCGTTCTTCGAACAGCGAGTCCAGCGGGCCGTGGATAGTCAGTTCCGGGACCACCTCACCCGTGGAGGTGATCGGCTCGAAGCTGGGGACCAGTTCGAACCAGTAGAAGGAGTGAGGGCCCAGGGTGAGTATCCACGGGCTTTCGCCGATGCGGGGGAACTCGGTGCGTCCAAAGAGCTCGACCGGCACCGAGCCGCCGAAGGCGGTCAGGTCGAGCTCGACGAACTGGCTGAACCGTGAGAGGTTGGCCACGACGACCACGGTCTCCTCTCCATAGCGGCGCAAGAAGGCGAGGACCCGTGGGTTCTCAGGGTGGAGGAACTCGATGTCGCCCCGGCCGAACACCTGGTGGCGGCGCCGGAGGGCGACGATTCGCCTCGTCCACCACAGCAGCGAACTCGGGTTGGACTGCTGGGCCTCGACGTTGACCGTCTCGTAGTGGTACTCGGGGTCGATGATCACCGGCAGATAGAGGCTCTGTGGATTCGCCACCGAGAAACCGGCGTTGCGGTCGCTCGACCACTGCATCGGGGTCCTCACCCCGTTGCGGTCCCCGAGGTAGATGTTGTCGCCCATGCCGATCTCGTCGCCGTAGTAGAGGACCGGCGTCCCGGGCAGCGAGAGGAGGAGAGCGTTCATCAACTCGATCCTGCGACGGCTGTTGTCGAGCAACGGCGCCAGCCGGCGCCTGATCCCCAGGTTGAGGCGCGCCCTGCGGTCACGCGGCATAGGTGCGGTACATGAAGTCCCGCTCTTCCTCGGTGACCATCTCCAGTGTCAGTTCGTCATGGTTGCGCAGGAAGATCGCCCATTGGCTGTTCTCCGGTATGGCCGGTGTCTGCTCGAGGATGTCCACCACGGGGAACCGGTTCTCCATCTGGATCGACATGAACAGCCGCGGCATCAGAGGGAAGTGGAACGCCATGTGGCATTCGTCCCCGTCGCCGAAGTAGGCGGCCGCGTCCTCGGGCCACTGGTTCGCCTCGGCGAGGAGCATCCGATCCTGGTACCTCTCCGAGAGGTGACGGCGCAGGTCCTTCAGTTGCTGGTGGGTCTCCGGGAGGTTCTCGCACATGGTCCCTTCCCGTTCGTACAGGTAGGGGACGGCGTCGAGGCGGAGCCCATCGACCCCGAGGTCGAGCCAGAAGTCGAGCACCGAGTGCAGCGCTTCCTCGACCTGAGGGTTGTCGTAGTTCAGATCCGGCTGGTGGCTGAAGAACCGGTGCCAGAAGTAGGAGCGGGCTACAGGATCCCACGACCAGTTGGAGGTCTCGGTGTCCTGGAAGATGATCCGCGCTTGGCGGTACTTGTCGGGGGTGTCGCTCCACACGTAGAAGTCACGTTCGGTGCTTCCCGCAGGAGACCTCCTGGCGCGTTGGAACCAGGGATGCTGGTCCGAGGTGTGGTTGATGACCAACTCGGTGATGACGCGCAGCCCCCGACGATGCGCCTCGCCGAGGAACTCCCCGAAGTCGTCGATGGTGCCGTATGCGGGATGGACGCTCGTGTAGTCGGCGATGTCGTAGCCGTCGTCACGCAGCGGTGATGGATAGAACGGCAGGAGCCACACCGCGGTGATGCCGAGATCCTGAAGGTGGTCGAGCCGGTTGGTGAGCCCCCGGAAGTCGCCGATTCCGTCGCTATTGGAATCATGGAAGGCGCGGACATGCACCTCGTAGATGACGGCGTCCTTGTACCAGAGCGGGTCCTGGGTCAGCAGAGAGGTCATCGCGGTGTGTTGTGGTCCTCGACCTCGTGCCCGGCCTCCCCGAGCGCCGCCCTCGCCTCGGCCAGGCGATCGGCGGGGATCAGGATGAAGTCCGTGTCGTATGTGGACACGACGAGCACGCTTACGTCGGACTGGGCAAGAGCCACGAGCAGTGGGGCGAGGATCCCGGCCTCATCGTGGTTGGATGAGTTGGCCAGCCGCAGGGCGGCGATTCCCGTCCGCGCCTCCTGGCCGGGGGGGACGTCGCGCTCGTCGCAAATGACAGAGAGCTCGTCGGCGCTCCTGGTGATGGAGAAGAACGGGCTGGTGAGCGCCCACTGCGGCGGTGGCTGCCACGGGTCGAGCCGGCAGGCGGCGAGCCGGTAGTTCATGAGGATGAGCCGCACCATCGGAAGTCTGCCAGGGCGAGACGAGTGCGGCGACTCAAGTCTCGGGATCGGGGAGCGGACCCTGTGAGCGCACCACCGCCTCGCTCAGGTAAGAGGGGACTGGCACCGGTTTGAAGTCGGCGTGGTCGACGATCACCTGGACCTGCACCGCTTCGGCGACGGTACGCCCGCTCGCCTTCTCCCAGGTCCGAAGCTCGAACACCAGCGAGGTGTTGCCGATCCTCTTCACCCGCGCCCCTGTCACCAGAACCTCGCCCAACCGCCCCGACGAGCGGAAGTCGATCTCCACCCGGGCCAGGACCATGTCATGGCCGCCTGTATTGAGCTCCGACCACGGAACCCCGATCGCGTCGAAGTAGTCGGTGATCGTGTCGTCGAAGTAGGTGGCGTACATCCCGTTGAACACCACCCCCTGCGCATCGGTGTCCGAGAACCGCACTTTGCGCTCGTAGGTGACGGCCCACTCCATGGAGCTCGAGGCTACGCGGAAGAAAGACGGCGGAAGCTCACCCTCCCTGAAGGGAGGGGTCGGGGGAGAGTGACCGGGCAGGAAAGCAGTCACCCCCTCCGCTCGCTCCGCTCGCGCCTCCCCCTCGCCGGGGAGGCACAGCTTGACGACTAAGCGGTCCACCCGAGGAACTGGCCGCCGGCGAAAATGACGGCGAGCCAGATGAGAGCGGTGACGACGGGAACCGCAACGGCAACAGCGGGGTGCACCCGCCATATGCGCCATCCGACGATCAACGCCACCACCCACACGAGTACGAGTGTTAGAACAGCCCACAACGGCGCCACCAAGCCGGAAGCCAGCACGAAGTACCCAACCACGAGTTGAAGGGCGAGTGCGACCAACCCGAGCACAAGGGCAACCGGGCTGATGCTCTCCTTCGCCTCCTCCACCTAGATCCTCCTGTCGGTGAGCATGACAAGTTTCCCACCGCGGCGAAGCTCGTCCGCCGTCCTTGGCTAGCTGTCCCCGTCGGTGTCGCCGAACATCAGGGTCACGCCGAGTACCGAGACGACCTCGGTTGACAGGGTGCGGTGGAGCGCCCTCGTCGCCTCCTCCGCAGCAGCCAGGTCCTGGGGTGAAGCCTCCTCGAACGAGTCGGGGAGCGCGCCGAGCAGTTCTCCGAGGTCGGTGAGACGGGTGAGGACGCGCTCATCGGTGGCGGCGAACCCTGCAGCCACCAATGGTGACAGCCCTCCCTCGTAGACCGCGGCGACGCCTTCGATGACCGCCTCGGCCTCGCGCCCACCGATGCCGGCTGCACCTTGGGCTTCCTCGGGGGCGGGGACGCCTTCATTGGTGCTGCCGGTGGCGATCCCGAGCCGTCTGTCGGCCACCTCTTGGACGGCGAATATGAGGTCGTTGACCACATCGTCGAGCTCTTCCTGGGTGGAGCGATCCGACGAGGATTCGTCGAGACCTTCCGTCACCGTCCGTGCCGCCTCCTCCACGAGCGTCGCCGCCGACTCCGCCATCTGGCACCTTCGCCCTGCACCCTCGGCCAGCGCATCGGACCCGGTGCCGAAAAACAGCCATTCGATGGCGCGCAGACCGCGTTGGTCTGCCCCGAGTTGCCTCATCGCATCGACGGTCACCGGGTCTCCACCTTCCACCAACGCCTCGATTCCCTCGATGTCCGGGGCGAAGGCGAAGCTCGCTTCGAGCCGCATCTCGTCGATCAATGCGCTGTGGGCGGTCGTCCGGAGCCACGCCAGCCAGGCGGTCTCCCAGGCGGAGCGTGCCTCGGTGAGCGCCCGGGGGGAGGCCCTCGAACAGAGCGAGGCGGTCGCCTCGACGAGACCCGTGGCGGCTGCGGTCAACTCGTCG
Organism: uncultured Actinomycetes bacterium; assembly: GCA_963824995.1. Classification (GTDB taxonomy): domain Bacteria; phylum Actinomycetota; class Acidimicrobiia; order Spongiisociales; family DATADW01; genus DATADW01. The sequence continues at coordinate 47,295 of CAWGRK010000005.1, forward strand.
TAGGCGGGGACGATCACGTCTTGGTTGATCTGGTCGAGAGCCGCCCGGCGATCGGCCTCCCCTTCCGCGGTGGTGGATGGCGCCGAGGAGACGGTCCCGCCGGTAGTGGCGCATGCGGCTAGTGCGAGGAGGATCACCACCGGGCGTCTCACAGCGACTCCAGGAATGCGATCAGAGCAGCCCGTTGCTCAGCGGTGAGAGCTTCGAACCTGGTGCGGGCGCCTTCCGCCTCGCCCCCGTGCCACAGGATCGCCTCCTCGAGGTTGCGCGCCCTCCCGTCGTGGAGGAAGCGGGTATGCCCCGATACCGTCTCGGTCAGCCCGATCCCCCAAAGCGGCGGGGTCCTCCATTCAGATCCACTCGCCTCGAACTCGGGTCGCCGGTCGGCCAGACCGTCGCCCATATCGTGCAGCAGCAGATCTGTGTAAGGATGGATGACCTGCGACGCCAGGCCCTCGATCTCTGAGTCCCCGGTGCGGAGGGTGTCGCGGTGACAGGCCGTGCAGCCCACCGTGGCGAAGAGGTCTTCTCCCTCCTGGACCGCCGGATCATCGATGTCCCGCCGTGCAGGCACCGCAAGGGTGGACGTGTAGAAGGTCACCCGTTCCAACTTGTGGTCGTCGAGTTCCGGCTCGCCACCGGTCGGAGCCGCGGCGCAGGCGCGCTCCGTGGGAGTGCAGGGCTGCACGGGGAACATCGAAGAGGTGATCCCGATGTCGGCCACGAATGCAGAAGCCGCCTGTTGTTCGAGCGTGGGAACGTTGGCCTTCCATCCGAAACGACCGAGCGCCTGCTCTCCGGTAGCGATGTTCCAGACCCGATTGGGACGACCGGATACCCCGTCGCCGTCGGCGTCGTCTGGGTCGGCTGCCGAGAGGATCTCCGCTTCGGGCACGGCTTCGAGGAGCCCACTGCCGTGGATCGGCGGTGCCACCCGAGGAGAGAACATCGTTGCCCTCATCGGTCCGTAGGCCGGGTTGACGATCAGATGGGTCGGGGCGGAGAGAGTGGCGGTGGAGCCGTCGGGGTAGGTGTGGTCCACCAGCTCCTCGAGGATCCGGATCATCCCCTCGGGAAGGACGCCGTTGATGGCGCGGTCTTGCAGCTGGCCGCCGTAAACCGGGTCGGGGCGGGGCTCGCCGTGTGGACCTACCCCCGGCACCGATACCCGCACGAGCATGCCCCTCTCAGGATCATCGTCATCCTCCGGCGGCTTGCCCCGTCCATCGCGGAAGTGGCACGAGGAGCAGGATTGGGCGTTGAACAGGGGTCCGAGCCCATCGCGCCCGTCGGTCGAGGCGGGCGCCGTCACCCAGTTGTCGTTGAAGAAGTTGTTGCCCACTGCGAATGCGCGTCGCTCCAGAGTCGAGAGCGAAGGGATGGCGAGACCGAACGCATTCGAGGAGACATCGAACACGGTCGCATCCCCGCCGGAGCGCGCCTCGACAGGGATGGTGGTGGTCGACGCCGGGCTGGTGTCGGCCGGCTGACCGGTGGTGCATGCAGCCAGCAACGCAAGCGCGCAAACCTGCGCCCGGCGCCGCAACCGGTCAGATCCCCAGGTTGATGGTGACCCCCAACGCCTGTGCCGCCCGGGCGATACTCTCACCCTGCGCCTCCAGCGACTCGATGGCCTCGAGCAACGCCTCCCTCGCCGGGTCGCCGTCCGGAGCCTGGATCATCTGATCGAAGGTCGTCGGAAAGTCCTCGGCCAGTGAGACGCTGTTGTCGAGTTGTTCGCGGAGAGTGGTGTCGAGTTCGGGGTCGGCCTCGGCGACCAGATCCGCCAGCGAGGGACCGTCTACGCCTTCGATCTCGGCCAGGTACACCATCCTCACTCCCCGGGCGTTGCCCAACACGTCGGCGTTCGTGTTGTCCGAGAAGCATGAGTGCTCGTCCTCCTGGTCTCTGGTCTCATAGGCGACCGCCATCCGCTCGCCAGCCAGCTCACCGGCCGACAAGGCCCCGATGCCTCGAAGCATCTTCTGCAACGCGGCTTGGGGATCGGCCAGGAACTCGGCGCGATATCCGTCCGTTGCCTCCGGGTCCCAGGCGTCGCGCACCGCGGTCAGGTCGCTGATCAACTGCTCGGTGGTCAGTTGGAGGTACTGGGCCCGGCGATCCGAGTTCTCGGCCTCGACGTAGTCGGTGACCGGCCGGTCCCCGGGATCGTCCTCGCTCAGGTCCTGACCCCAGAGGAGGAACTCGACGGCGTGCCATCCGGTTGAGATGTTGGTCTCACCGCCCTGCTCATTGGCCGACACCAGGGTGTCGAGGTCGATCTCGGGGAACTCCTCGGTCATGTTGATGATCCCGGCGTCCGGGTCGCCATCGACGTAGTCGACATATGCCTCGTCCATCGGCCAGGCGTTGATCTGGCCCTCAGGCCCGGACTCGGGATTGTCGATCGGCCCGTCGTAGAAACGGAAAGCCTCGGTCGGTCCGTAGTCGTCCCGAGCATCGAGCCAAGCCTGCCGCGCAGCCTCGAGGTTGTCCTCGGTGGGATCGGCGATGAATGCGCCGACCGCCTCCTGCATCTCGGTAGCCGAAACCACGGAGGCGTCGTACGCGGCGTAGACCAGGTCGGCGTATGTCTCCGCCACAGCCTCGGGAGTGGCCTCTTCCGAACCGCTGCAAGCGGCCAAGATGAAAAGCAGCACCGCCACGATCATCGCTGTGCGCACCCGTTCCCTCCATGGCCCGATGGGATCCACTGCTGTTAGGCGAACCTAATATCCACTATCGCCATCGTGCAAAACCCTGGAAGCCGAGTGCTGGCGTGGCATCGAGGCCTTGCTCGCCCGGTTGACGGTGCGTCACTCGCGGTGTGTCGGATCGCCATCGGGTTGGTCGGCGCGGTGTCGATCGGGCGTCTCTTTGCCAACGAATGGATCGAGGCGCTCTATGTGACACCGCAGCACCACCTGAGGTTTCCCGGCCTGGCGTGGGTGCCGGTGCCACCTGCTTGGGGGATCAGGACGCTTGCGGTTGTTGCGGGTTGCGCGGCCCTGGCCGTCGCCATCGGATGGCGTCAACGCCAGTCGGCTGCGGTCTTCGTCGTGTCCTTCACCTGGCTCGAGTTCATCGAGGCGACGACATTCCTCAACCACTACTGGCTGGTCACGCTTGTGGCGGCGTTGTTGGTGGTGGTGCCTGCCAACCGGGTCTGGTCGATCGACGCCAGGTCGGGCCGGGCCGGTGGACCCGTCCCGATCGGGGCGGTTTGGGTGATCCGGCTGCAACTGGCGGCGGTCTACTTCTTCGCCGGGATAGCCAAGCTCCATCCAGACTGGCTTCTCGACGGCGCGCCGCTGCGACTCTGGCTCCCCGGCCGCGCCGAAGTCCCGCTGATCGGCCCGCTGCTTGCCGCTCCCGGGGCCTCGCTGGCGCTGAGCTGGGCGGGGGTGCTATTCGACCTTTCAATCGTCTGCTTCCTCCTCGTCAGCCGGACCCGCCTCTGGGCTTGGGTTGCCGTGGTCGGATTCCACGTTGCCACCTGGGCATTGTTTCCCCGGATCGGGGTTTTCCCCTGGGTGATGATCGCCCTCACCACCATCTTCTTCCCACCCGACTGGCCGCGTCGGCTGTTCCGTCGGTCGGGCGAGATTCGTCCTGTTGTACAACAGAGGGCCGGTTGGCCTGGGGTAGCCACTGCGGCTCTTGTGGCCTGGGCTGCGGTGCAAGTGGCTTTGCCGCTCCGCCATCTCGCCTACCCGGGTGATGCCCGCTGGACGGGCGAGGGTTTTCGCTTCGCCTGGAACGTGCTCGCGGTGGAGAAGGTCGGATGGGTCAGTTTTCGTATCACCGACCCCGAGGGGCGCACCTGGGTGGATGACGGGTCGGGTATCTACACGCGGTCGCAACTCAGGGTGGCGCCGGGCGAGCCTGACATGATCGCCCAGATGGCGCTGGCGCTGGCCGAGGCGGAGGGCCCCGACACCGAGGTTCGGGTCGATGCCTTCGTCTCGGTGAACGGCCGCGAAGCCGTGCGGATCATCGACCCCGCGATCGACCTGGCCTCGCTCCAACCGGGGGCCCGTTCCATCGATTTCGTACTGGCGCAACACGACAGCACGACGGCATCTGCCGAAGGGAGAGGCTCATGAGTGTGGTTCGGATCAACGTGATCGAGATCCCGGAGGGACGGGGCGAAGAACTGGAAAGGCGCTTTGCCAATCGGGCCGGGGCGGTGGATCGAGCACCGGGTTTTCTCGGCTTCGAGCTGCTTCGACCTACCGATGGCGGGACCAGCTATTTCGTATACACCCGTTGGGAGTCCGACGCTGCCTTCGAGGCCTGGCGTTCGAGTGCCGCATTCGGCAGCGGGCACGCCCAACACACGGCAGAGGGTCCGGTTGGCACCGGCTCCGACCTGCTCAGCTTCGACGTCGTCATCGAGTCGAAAGGCGCTCAGCCGGCCAGCGAGGGGATCACAGACTCGCCGTAGGCCTCGAGCGTGGCGTCGGCATCGTCATGCATCAGGTAGAGGGCGAAGTGGTCTACCCCGAGACCGCGGAGTTCCTCGAGCCGCTCGATGTGCCGGCTCGCAGGGCCAAGGATGCAGAACCTGTCGACGATGTCGTCCGGGACGAAATCCGTGCTGGGGTTGCCCGCCCGGCCATGGTGGGAGTAGTCGTAATCCTGTCGCCCTCTGATGTACGAGGAGAGAGCGGCGGGGACCCTGCTCTCGTCGGCGCCGTACCGGCTGACCAGGTCAACCACGTGGTTGCCGACCATCCCCCCGAACCAGCGGAGTTGCTCGCGCTGGTGCTCGATGTCGTCGCCAACATATGCAGGCGCCGCCACGCAGATGGTCACCTCCGCCGGGTCGCGCCCGGCCGCCGCCGCCGCCTGCCTGACCGCTCCAGCGGTCCACTGCAACAGTTGTGGGTCGGCCAGTTGGAGGATGAACCCGTCCGCCTCCCGCCCGGCCAACTCGAGCGCTTTTGGCCCGTACCCGGCCACCCACATGGGGAGGTCCCACCCACCTTCGGGTACCCAGGGGAGGCGCAACTCCGTGTCGCGCAATGTCACCGACTCTCCGGCAACCAGTCTCTTGATCACACTCATCGATGCCGACATCGTGGCCAGGGTTGTTGGTGGGCGGCCGATGTACCTCAGTGCCGAGTCCCCCCGACCCATCCCGCAGATGGTCCGAGGCCCGTGCATCTCGTCGAGCGTGGCGAACAGCGAAGCCAGCACCGTCCAATCGCGGGTCCCGGGATTGGTCACCATCGGCCCGACGATCATCCGCTCGGTCGCGGCGAGCATCGCCGAGTAGATGACGAAGGGTTCCTCCCACAGGACATGCGAGTCGAATGTCCACCCATGGGTGAACCCGAGCGTCTCGGCCCTGACGGCAGTCTCGATCACCCGGCTCGCCGGTGGGTTCGTCTGGAGTACCACCCCGAAATCCACCAGCCGAACCTTATGCCGTCGTATGGGGCTCACGGCAGCTCTTCATCAGGAATGCTGCCCGGGGTGGCCATCGTGCTTGCTCGATTGCCCGCCGGCGGTCCCGACCGGCGGGGGTGCGCTAAGCCACCCGGTCGTCCACCAAGCCGGCGTTCACCCGGTCCAACGGCATGAAGAACCAATGGCCGTCATCACACTCGACAGTCCCGTGCAATGCGGGACCTTGCGTCGACGGAAGCATTCTGACCTCGCCGAGCGATGCCAAGGCGGCACAGCCCGGTTCGGGGCACTCGACTCTCTCGGTCACTTCTCGATCCTCTCGTCGATCCGTTCCCGCTCTTGGCGGGCTCTGATACGGATCTACTCAGCGGCGCGTGTCGAAATCGTTTCTCGGCCGTGTTTGCGCCGACGCCGTCTGCTTCCAACCGATGTGGCCCAGGTTCGAATGTCCCGACTAGCCTCGACTCAGGCTCCCCGACGAGCTAGTACCTCACCAATCGAGCCGTAGCCATGGTCGAGCAGTTGAGGATTCGAGCGCTCGGTCCCCCCCACATCACCGTGGGCGATCGGATCGTGACCGATTTGATCCCCGCCAAGGGCAGAGCCCTCCTGGTCCGCCTCGCGCTCGCCGAAGCGCCCAAGGGCAGGTCTGAGCTGGCCGGGCTGTTGTGGAGCGACTTCGACGAGACTGCCGCTAGGGGAAATCTGCGCCTCACCCTGAGTCGCCTGCGCAAGGTCCTCCCGGATCATCTCGAAGTCACTCGAGGGACCGTCGGACTGATTGCCGGATCGGTTTCCACCGACGTTGGGCGGCTCGAGGATCTTGCCGCGGCGCGGAGAGGTCGACGAGCTAGACCCGAGGCTTCCGATCTACGGAGGCGATTTCCTGGGCGACTTCTCGGTCGCCGGCGCCGAGTTGTTTGACGAGTGGGCATCGCGAAAGCGATCCGAGCTACGCGCCACCGCTCTCGGGTTACTCGACACGATCGTGACCGCGGCACGGGCGGCCACCGACACAGATCGCGGCATCGCGGCCGCCCGGAGGATCCTCGAGCTCGAGCCGTGGCACGAAGACGCGCACCGGGCATTGATGTGGTTCTTCGCCGCCGCCAACCAGCGAAGCGCCGCACTAGCCCAGTTCGAGACATGCCGCCACGTCCTGGCCGAGGAGCTCGGAGTCGATCCCGACGCGACCACCATGGCGCTGGCCGATGACATCCAGCGGCGGGTCGGCTTCGACCCTGCGCTCGAGCGGGTTCGAGTGCAGACCGCATCCTCGCTCGTCGGGCGCGACGATGAGATCGCCCGGCTCCACGCCCTCCTCGACGATCCGTCGTGCCGGATGGTGACCATCGTCGGACCGGGGGGTATTGGAAAGACCGTGCTGGCGCGGGAGCTTGCGAGTATGCGAGCGACCCGGCATCGCAGCGGTGTGGTCACGGTGTCCTTGGTCGGCACCCGAGCGGCCCACAGCGAGAACGCCTCACCTCTCGTGATCGCCGGGCTGGCGTCGGCGTTGGGAGTCTCCCTTCGATCGGAGCGGGACCCCCAGGACCTGCTCGCCGAACGACTTCGGTCCGAGGACATGTTGCTGTTCATCGACAACTTCGAGCAGGTGGTGAGCGCGGCATCGGTCCTGGGGTCGCTCCTGGCCGTTGCTCCCGGCGTCCAGATGCTGGTCACCTCGCGGCGGCGAGTCGGTGCCGGCCCGGAATGGGTCTTCGAGCTTGGAGGACTTGCCTGTCCGCCGCCCGAGGAAGCTGCCGACCTCCACAGGTATGACGCGGTCAAGCTCTTCGAAGCAAGGGCGCAGCGCCTCGGGGGGGCGAGCTCAGCCGACCAGGCGACTGTGGGGAGAATCACCCGCCTCGTCGAAGGCGTGCCGCTCTCCATCGAGCTGGCGGCCAGGTGGGTTCGAGCCGCCACCCTCGAGCAGATCGAACAGGATCTCGCTCGGGACATCGACATGCTCGCCACCGCCGACCCCGACGTCGAGCCACGGCATCGCAGCGTCCGGTCGGTGTTCGAGTGGTCATGGTCGCTTCTCGATCCGACCCAGCAGGCGTTGCTGGCTCGGCTGTCCGTGCTCCGGGGCCGGTTCGATGCAGCCACGGCGGTTGGCGCCGCCGACGCCGACCTCGGCGGCCTAGCTGCGTTGGTTGACCATTCGCTGCTGCAGATGGACGAGAGCGGTCTCTACTCGTTGCATGAGCAGCTGCGGCAGTTCGCCTCGTCAAAGCTCGCTGCCGATCCCGACACCGATGCCGAGGTCCGCCGTCGCCACGCCGACTACTTCCGCGACCGGGCGGTGCTATGGACCGAACTGTCTTCCGAGGGTGGGCCAACCGCCGATGACCTCGACAATCTGCGGGCAGCAACCACCTGGATGATCGACCATGGCGATATCAGTGAGCTCGACGCCCACATCGATACGGTGTGGCACGTCTACCGGCTCAGGGGGTGGTACCGGGAGACTGTCGCCACTCTCAGCGTCGCGGTCGAGCGACCGGACGCCACCGCCAATTTCAAGGCCCGCTGTCATCTTCTCATCGCCGAGGCTTATCGTCAGATAGGCGACCTCGCCGAGGCCATAGAGGCGGCGGCTCGCACCCTGAGTGTGCTCGGCAGACAGGTGCCGCGGACGTCGGCCGGTTGGTCTGCCCGGACGTTCGGCGAGACGACGCGCCAGATCGGACATCGAGCGCTCTTGGGTAAAACCCTCGCCACCTCGGGGGAGCGCCGGCGGTCAGCTTCGCTCAGAGCCGGCGCTTTGATCCTGATAGGCGAGATGCTGAACGTCTTGGAGAACAAGAGGCTGGCTACCGCCGGGTTGTGGAGCCTCAACGAAGCGGAGCGCTCCGGGTCGGCTGCGAAAATTGCCCAGGCCGGCACCGGGATCGGGTTCGGGATGGCGGTCACCGGATCACATCGCCTGGCCAACTGGTACGCGCAGCGAGGCCTGCGCGCCGCCGAGACGGCAGGTGCCGACGCCGCCGCCTTTTCCAGGATGGTGGCGGGCACCTTCTTCTTCAACGAGGGCCAATGGGAGCAGGCGCGTGCCGTGCTGCCGCTGGCCATGGAACAGGGCCGTCAGACCGGGATGCGCCGACTCGAGGATATGTCGCAGCTGGTTTTCGGTTTCGTCGCGATGCACACCGGCTTCCTCGACGATGCCGTGGCCATCGCACGACAAATAGCCGAGTCGGGTCGGAATCGGGGCCACCCCGGCACCCACGTGTGGGGCGCGGTTTGCACGGTCGAATGGCTGATCCGAGCGGGCCGCTGGGTGGAGGCCGAGTCGTGCCTGAGCGACGCGACCGCAGCGGCGGCGAAGGCAGGGCAACGAGTGGACACCGCCCGGGTGCTTGCTGCTGCGGCCCGGATCAACCTCCGTCACGGGGACTTCCGAGGAACATGGGCAGCCATCGAGGGAGCCGAGGCCGCGCTGGGGGGCCAGGCGGCGCTCGTTCCTTGGGGACTGGAGGCCCACGCTGGGATCGCCGAGGTGGCGCTGGAACTGTTTGACGCCGGACTGCCCCCAGGGGTCACCGACGCTCAAGCGGAACGAGCCGTGAAACGCGGCCTGAGTCTGCTGCGTGGCTTCGTCAAAGGGGTTCCCATCGGCCGGCCCCGGCTCCAACTGGTCAGAGCTGGTTACGCAGCCCATCGAGGACGGCGAAGGACGGCCATGCGGTGGTGGGTATCGGCGGCCACGGAGGCAGCCGGCATGGGCATGCCTTGGGAAGAGGCGCGCGCCCACCAACGCCTTGCAGAGGCGCTCGGTGTTGACGAGCGCTCAACGCTGGGACTCGACCGGGGCGGTCACAAGCGCCGAGCGGTGGATCTGCTGGCTTCGATGGGTGTGGTCTCGCCAGAAGAGGACGCTCGTGCTGTCAGCGGATTCGCTGGCGGGAGTGCCGGGGGGCAACCGATCGCAGCGGGTTCGGAGGGTATGAGACCCATCCGGATAGATGATCCCGGCTCTCTCAGCGGTGTTGCGGAAAACCGAGGTCCACGCCGCGGTGGATCGGGTCGGGCCAGCGGCCGATCACCACCTTTGGTCTGCTGTAGAAGCGGACCCCGTCGGGGCCGTATATGGCGTGATCGCCGAAGATCGAGTTCTTCCAACCGCCGAACGAGTAGAAGCTCAACGGGACCGGTATCGGGACGTTGATCCCCACCATCCCCACCTGTATCTCGTTCTGGAACTTCCTCGCCGCGCCACCGTCGTTGGTGAAGACCGCGGTCCCATTTCCGTATGGGTTGCTGTTGACCAGGTCGATGGCTTCCTCGTAGTGGTCCACCCTCACCACGCTCAGCACCGGCCCGAAGATCTCGTCCCGGTAGATCGACATGTCCGGGGTGACCTGGTCGAAGAGACACGGGCCGAGGAAGAAGCCGTCCTCGTGCCCGCTGACCTTGAGGTCCCTCCCGTCCTCGACCAGATGCGCTCCCTCGTCGATCCCCTTGTCTACGTACCCGGTGACCTTGTCGCGGTGCTCGGCGGTGATCAGCGGCCCCATCTCGGCGTCCGGGTCGAGACCGCTGCCCACGGTGAGCTCGCCGATGCGCGCCCGCATCGCGCTCAGCAGCGAATCGCCGGCGTCGCCCACGGTGACCACCACCGATATCGCCATGCAACGTTCACCCGCCGACCCGTACCCGGCGGAGACGGCGGCATCGGCAGCCAGTTCCATGTCGGCGTCGGGGAGCACCACCATGTGGTTCTTGGCCCCGCCCAGCGCCTGGACGCGCTTGCCATGGGCGGTCCCCGTCTCGTAGATGTACCGGGCGATCGGGGTGGAGCCGACGAAGCTGACCGCGGCGATGTCGGGGTGCTCGAGGATGCGGTCCACCGCCACCTTGTCACCGTGGACCACGTTGAAGACTCCGTCGGGCAGCCCGGCTTCGGCGAGCAACTCGGCGCAGAAGATGGAGGCCGACGGGTCCTTCTCTGACGGCTTGAGCACGAACGTGTTGCCGCAGGCGATGGCGATCGGGTACATCCACATCGGGACCATGGCGGGGAAGTTGAACGGGGTTATCCCGGCGACGACCCCGAGCGGCTGGCGGATCATGTAGGTGTCGACTCCGCGCGACACGTTCTCGGAGTAGTCGCCCTTGAGCAGGTGGGGGATACCGCAGGCGAACTCGATCACCTCCAAGCCGCGCTGCACCTCGCCGAGGGCATCTGCGAGCGTCTTGCCATGCTCCGTGGTGAGGATCCGGGCGATGTCCTCTTTGTGCTCCACCGCGAGGCGGCGGAATTCGAACATGACATTGGCCCGTGTTGTGAGGGCGCTGTCCTTCCAACTCCCGAATGCGGCTTTGGCGGCGGCGACGGCCTCGTCGACAACATCGGCTGAGGCGAAAGCAACTTCAGCCTGGATCTGACCTGAAGCCGGGTCGAACACGGGCCCGGTGCGTTCCGGCGTCCCATCCCAGGGTTTGCCGTTGATCCAGTGGTTGATCAGCTTCACAGTGTCCTCCGGCTCGCTCCGAGCCTAGGACGGCTGACCGATGAGAGGGAACCCGCTCAGATCAGGTATTGATTGGTCTCACGGGGCAGGTAGCGTCCGTCGCCGGGCGAACCGTGGTATTCGCCGTCGGCGATGACCACCTTGCCTCTGGAGAAAACGGTGTCGATCGAGCCGGCGACCTCCATGCCCTCGTAACACGAGTAGTCGGTGCGCATGTGTTGGGTCTCGGCGGAGATGACCATGGGACGATCCGGGTCGAACACGACGATGTCTGCATCGGATCCCACCGCGATCGTGCCCTTGCTCGGGTAGAGCCCGAACATCCTCGCCGGTGTGGTGGCGCACACCTCGACCCAGCGGTTGATCGAGAGACGCTCCTCGGCGACGGCTCCGTGGTAGATGAGCTGCATGCGGTGCTCCACCCCGGGCAGTCCGTTGGGGATCTTGGAGAAATCGCCCTCTCCGAGGCGCTTCTGTCTCCCCAATTCGGGGTGGTCGTCGAAACAGAATGGGCAGTGGTCGGTGGACACCACCTGCAGATCGTTGCTCGCCAGCCCGGCCCACAGAGCCTCTTGATGACCCTCGGCTCGGTCGCGGAGAGGCGGGGAGCACACGAACTTGGCGCCCTCGAAGCCGTTGCCAAGGTCGTCCAGCTCGAGGAAGAGGTACTGCGGGCATGTCTCGGCAAAGACGTTGCTCGCCATGTCGCGGGCGATGGCTACTTCTTCGAGCGCTTCCTGCGCCGAGAGGTGGACGATGTAGAGCGGGCACCCCGCAACCTCTGCCAACTTGATCGCACGATGCGTCGCCTCGCCCTCGAGCACCGATCGGCGGACGAGACCGTGGTGGATCGGATCGGTCTCGCCACGGGCCAGCGCCTGCTCGATCAGCACGTCGATGGCGATGCCGTTCTCGGCGTGCATCATGATCGTCGAGCCGTTCTCGGCGGCCTTCTGCATTGCGCGGAGGATCTCTCCGTCGGTCGAGTAGAAGACGCCGGGGTACGCCATGAACATCTTGAACGAGGTGACGCCCTCGTCCATGGCCAGGTCCATTTCTTTCAGTGACTGCTCGGTGACGTCGCCGACGATGAGATGGAACCCGTAGTCGATGGCGCAGTTTCCCTCGGCCTTCGCCATCCAGGCCTCGAAGCCCTCCATCAGCGATTGACCCTTGGTCTGAACGGCGAAGTCGACGATGGTGGTCGTCCCGCCCCACGCCGCCGCCCGGGTGCCTGTCTCGAAGCTGTCCGAGGCCGCCGTGCCACCGAAGGGGAGCTCCATGTGGGTGTGGACATCGATCCCGCCAGGGACGACGTACTTGCCGATGGCGTCGATGGTGTGGTCGGTCGTTCCTTCGAAGCTTCCCGGCGCCAGCACCGCGGCGACCTGTTCGTCCTCGATCAGCACGTCGGCCGCAGTGCTGTCGGTGGCGGTGACCACGGTGCCACCGGCGATCAGGGTGCGCATGAACCCTCCTCGGTCTCCTCCGGCCAACTTACTCCGGGGAGGGCCGAAGCTGTCCCGTGCCCGAGGCTCTAAACCTGGTCACCCTGCGGGCGTGGCGTCGTTCAACGCTGGAGGAGCCTGGTGAACCCGGCACGAAGCACAGGATGCAGGACGACATTGAGGCCTTCGATGCCATGGTTCGCCCACTCCGTGACCCATGGGCTGGGTGGCCCACAGAGCTCCACGCTTTCGACGTCGACGTAGTCAAACGTTTCCCCGACCTTCTCCCCAAGGAGCTTGAGGTGGTACTCCATCGACTCGGCGTCGGGATGCACCTGAACCACCACTGACATCGAGTGGTCGTCGGATTCGTAGATGTTGAAGGCGAGGAGCCGCGGTTCCTTCTCCTCGACCACCGGAACAAAGTCTTCGCACCACGCCGAGTAGGCCTCGGCTTTGCCCGGCTTGGTACGTGATCTGCTGATGACGATGAATGGACCTGTCATGGCTCACTCCCTCCGTACGTCGGTGCCGATGACGACTCCTCCGACCGTATGGCGTGGGCCGCCTCATTACATCTGTCGCATGACGTATTTCCGGGCGAGGGCACGGCTGCGGCCGGGTTGACTGCCTCAGTCGCGCAGCAAGCCGACCCGCCGGGCGACGTCGGCGGCCTCGATGCGTCGGGCGACGCCGAGCTTTTGCAGGATGTGCGACACGTGCACACCCACAGTGCGGGAGCTGATGAAGAGGGCCTTGGCGATCTCCGCATTGCTCCGACCGGCGGCGAGCAGCGGCAGCACCTCCAGCTCTCGCGCCGTCAGAGCCGCGGAGAATGCTTCTCCCGTCGCGCTGTCTGCGCCCGGAAGCGGGAGCCGCGCCCGTCGGGCCAGCTGTTCCACCGCGGTCCGCAAAGGCTCGGCGCCGAGCCGCCGCGCGACCCCGTGCGCCCATGCCAGGTGGGTGGCCGCCTCGGAACGGCCCGAGCGGTTCGCCGCCAGTGCCCACGCCAGCCGCCACCGCATCCCCGCCTCCTGATACGGGTCCCCTGCCCGGTCCCACGCCTCGACGGCCTCGTGCCATGGTCCAGCGATCCGCTCACCGGCCGCCCGGCCCAGCTCGGCCCGGGCGGTGCACGCTAGGGCGTGCCGGCGGGGGTGATCGGCCTCGTCGATCTCGGCGACCGCGACGGCGAGTTGGGCGCGCTCGCTCGGTGTTGGGGTCCCGGCCGCGAAGAATCCTCAGCTCGCCCTGACTGGCCTCGACCCGGCAGAGCACAGCGAGCGCCTCAGCGTGGCTATCGGAGTCGGCGGCGGCGAGGCGATCGGCCTCCCGGGAGCTGGCCTCCGCCCGCTCGATCTCTCCACCCCAGAGCAACGCCTCGGCCTGGGCGGTCAGTGCGAAGGCGAGGGGCAGTGGCTGCTGGGGCGCCAGTTCTGCCAGGGCTTGGGTCCGCTCGAGGGCCTCCGCCAGTCGGGCGCCGTCGCCCCGCCAGGAGGCAAGCCGGGCCCGGTAGGCCCAGGTGAAGTAGGCAGGGATGCCAACGACCCGGAGCCCGAGGTTGCGTTCGATGGTTGCCGCGGCCTCGTCCCACCGGCCGGTCTCGAGCAGCAATTCAGCCAGCATGTAGCGCAGGGCCGCCTCCAGGCTCTGTCCGAGGCCGTCGAGGGCGGCAGCACGGAGAGCGGCACGCAGGTTCGACTCCCGCCCAGAGGACATCCCGAGCCGCTGCAGGCTGAGGTTGAGCCACATCCGGGTGAGGGCTATCTGGTCGCCGGCACCGAGGGCGGTCGCCATCCGGCACGACTCCTCAAGCGCCCTGTGTCCCTCCCCGGTGCCGAGCCGGGCGATACCCCACGCCAGGAACACCTGCCAGCGGACCTCGGCATCGTCGGAACCGTTGCCGGCGGCCATCGCCTCGTCGGAGAGGCGCTGCGCCTCGGGGTAACTGAACGTGGCGGCGAGATGCCACGCCATCCCGGAGACCACCCTGGCCCGCACCGCGGCGGGAGCGTCCGGGGGCAGGACCCGGACCGCTTCTTCGTAGGCGGCCCGAGACCCAAGTCCGTCCCCGCCCTCCCACCGGTAGCGCGCCAACCGCTCCCACCGCAGCGCCTGCTCGGCAGGCTCGGGGGCGAGGGTGAGGCGCTCCTCGGTCAGCGAGGCTGCCCTGTCGAAGGCTCCCGACCGCTCCGCGGCCATCGCAGCCCGGCGCAACAACTCGTCTCGGGGACCGCAGGCGGACTGCTGGGACCGACTCAGCGAGGGCCACGCCTCGAGCACCCGCTCGAGGTGCTGGTGGGCCGCGGCCGGTGCGTGCAGCCGTTCGGCTTTGTCGGCTGCAGCGAGGTGAGCTGGGGCAGCCCGGTTGGGCATGCCGGACAACTGCCAGTGCGTAGCCAGAACCGCGGGATCGACGTCGGAGCGACCCGCCAGGACCGCAGCGAAGAGACCGTGCAATTGGCGACGGCGACCGGGAGGGACGGCGTCGTAAACCGCTTCGCGCAGCAGGTCATGGCGGAACCGGTACCCGTGCGAGTCGACCGTGACCAGGTCTGAGTCGACACACCGCCCTAATGCGTCTGCCACTGCGGCGACGTCCCAGCCCAAGACGTCGGCCACAACGAGCTCGTCGCAGGACTCGGCAACGGCGATTACCGCCAGAGCCTCGGCGACCTCAGGCCCTTGCTCCCGCAGCCGAGCCAGGAACAGGCCACGGAGATGGTCGGGCACTCCCCGGTAGCCAGCGGCGATCACCTCCTCGACGAGCAGCGGTATGCCGCCGCTGCGTCGGTGGATTTCGGCAACCACCTCTGGTGACGGGGCGGTGTCCGTGATCCCGGCAACCTGATCGGCCACTTGGCTTGCCGTCAGCGGTCCCAGCACCGCACGCAGCAGCGGGCGGCGTTCCAGAACGTCGGTGAACGCAGCCAGCTCGGTCTGGGTCAGCGGGCCTTCGTAGCGCAGGGTGACGACCAGCCCCCATCGCCCGATGTCGGCCTGCGTGACCAGATAGGCGAGGATGTCCCTCGTGGCCAGGTCCGACCAGTGGAGGTCCTCGATGACCAGAACCAGGGGCGATTGCGCGGCCAAGTCGGCGAGGGTTGCCCCCAGCGCGTTGAAGAGCACGGACCGGGTCGCCGCCTCCCCCGCAGCGAGCATCCCGACGACCGGGGCGTGGGGCGGGAGGGCAGGGCGCAGAGCCGCCACCAGGGATGTGTAGGGCGGCCCATCCGGCACGCACCGCCCGACCAGGACCCGGGCGTCGCCCCATAGGTGAGCGGCCTCGGTGACCAGCCGGGACTTGCCCATCCCGGCCCGTCCGTAGACCAGTGCCACTGCCGGCTCCCCCTCGCGCAGACCGGAGATGAACCCGCCCAGCGCGCGCAGTTCTTCCTCGCGCCCGACCATCCGAGGGCTGGTGGTACGAGACGCCACGACCGGGCTCATACCTCAAGTCTGGTCGCCCGCTAGCAGCCTCGCCATCCACTCGCGGGTGGTATGTCCTCCCCCTCACGGCTCAGTTGACGCCAACCTGGCCCGGATGGGCCATGTCACGAAGGGGCGGTCGAGCCGCTCACTTCCTGTGTTCTGCTCGATCGATTCGCCTCGATATGGTTGACGATGTACTCGGCGTCGCGCCCGACTCCTCCCACAAGCGCCGAGCTCAACGAGTAGAGGAAGAGAAGCCCCATGAAGTACAAACCGGGGCAAGTCTCGACGATGCCCCGAGTGTGGGCGGGGACGCCGTTGTGAGTGGCCAGTGGGAGATCGATCCAGTCGTACTTAGGCGTGTATCCGGTGGACCAGATGACGTTGGACACGTCCAAGACACTTCCGTCCTCGAGCACCGGGTAGCCATCCTCTACACCGGTCGTTCTCCCCACCCGGTCGATGCCAGCTGCGACGATGTCCTTTCGTCGCACCCTGCCCAGGGGAATGCCACGAGGCGGGTCGAGGAAGTGGTCGCGCATCTTCCTCCCGGGTGGCGTATTCACCGTGAACCGCGTCGCCATGAACCAGAGCACCGGTGTGAGAAGGAGATCGGCACGACTACCGGCACGGGTGGGCTCTTGACCGGTGTCCCGGCCTGACAACCACGTCTGGTGATGGCGAGCGACCTCGATGGCTATCTCCGCACCAGAGTTGCCTGCACCCACCACGAGCACTCCGCCCTCTTTGAGTTGGGATGGGTTGCGGTAGTCGTTGGAGTGGAGTTGAACGATGCTCTCATCGAGTTCGGAGGCGAACGGCGGGATGCGGGGGTTGTTGTAGGCGCCCGTGGCCACGATCACGTTGTCGGCGAGCAGCGTGCCGCGGTCACAGACCACCTCGAATCGATCGCCGGTCTTGGACAAACTCTCGACTTTGACCCCGGTTCGGACGGGGAGGTCGTACTGGAGGGCATACATCTCCAGATAGTCGGCGAGCTCGTCCTTTGTCGGGTAGTAGGAAGGCGATCCGGGAAACGGCAGCCCAGGAAGGCCGTCGTAGCGGCCCGGCGTGAACAGATGCAGAGAGTCCCATCTCCTCCGCCAGGCATCACCGATCCTGTCGTGTTCGTCGAGGATCACAAACGGAAGATCCCTTTGAGCCAGGTGGTACCCAGTGGCCAGACCCGACTGGCTTCCGCCGATGACCACGGTTTCGACGTGATGAATGCTCACTCGGAAAACTCCTGTTGCGGGTGTTCCGCCGAACCTAGGAAGATCCCCGGTGGCCGCCTATCGGGAATTCTCCTCACATGACGGGAGGGTGCCTGATTGGTCGTTCGCTGGCGGCACCGTCGTACCAATGCGTCTCGCCCTAGGGACGTCAAGGGTCGGAGTTCTCCCGGCAATCGGGCCTCCCCCAAATCCGGAGCGGCCGATCGGCGTATCTTCCCGTCTATCCCGGGAGCTTCTAGTGGGACAGCCGATCGGTGGTGGAATGCCTGGTGGACCCGACGATTCCGATGAGCGTGTCCGAACGGCAGAGGTGATCGCGGCCACATGCTTGGCAACCGACCTGGGCATGGGATTCCCCTTCGAGCATGGCCTCCACACCACCTTGATGGCGATGCGTCTTTGCGACCTCCTCTCCGTATCACCCGAGACGGCTTCGCAGACCTACTACGCCTCGCTACTCACCTATGCGGGATGCACGACCGACGCCGATTTGGCCACAGAAGTTTTCGGCGGGAGCGCGCTCGACAACTTGACTCCCCGTCAGTTCGGATCGGGGGCCGCGCATTTCATCGGAGCAGTGAGATCCATGTCCCCTCCGGAAATTCCGGTCTTCCGCCGGCCCTACGAGGTGGCGAGGCGGCTCCCGCTGGCATACCGATTCAGGGACCCCCATTTCGAGGCGATGTGCGAGGTGGCGGGGATGCTGGCGGAGCGGCTCGGGGTGCCGTCTTCGGTCCATCGGCTGTTTTTCAAGCTCACCGAGCGTTGGGACGGCAAGAGCGTGCTCCGCCGGGCAAAGGGCGACGAGGTCCCTCTGCCGATACGCATCACCCATGTCGCCGAGGACGCCGCCTTCCAACGGGTCATCGGCGGCGACGAGCACGCCGTCGAGATCATCCGCAGCCGGGCGGGCCACGCCTTCGATCCGGCCGTTGCCGACGCTTTCACGCGGCATGCCGGTGAGGTCTTCTCGGCGGCTGACGTGGACTCGGCCTGGCAGGCGGTCCTTCGTGCCGAGCCCCGGCCCCACCTCTATCTCGAGGGTGACGCCATCGACCGCGCCATCGGTGGCATGGGCGACTTTGCCGACATGGTCTCGCCCACTTTCACCGGCCACTCGAGGGGCGTTTCCGATCTGGTCGCGGCAGCCGCCGGCGTCAGTGGCTTCGATGCCGATGGCATCACGGCGGTGCGACGAGCTGCGCTGGTACACGACATTGGCCGAGTGGCGGTCCACCCTCGGGTATGGCTGAAATCGGGCCCCCTCACGTCCGACGACTGGGAGCAGATCAGGCTGCACCCCTACCACACCGAGCGTGTGCTCTCTCGCTCCTCCTTCTTCGCCCCCTTGGCGGGATGCGCCCGGGCCCATCACGAGCGTCTCGACAGCACCGGGTATCACCGAGGAGTCGCCGCACTTTCGCTGAGTGCCGCCGACCGGCTCCTTGCAGCCGCCGACTCGTTCCGGGCGATGACCGAGTCGAGACCCCACCGGGGAGGGGTCGCCCCCCAAGAGGCCGCGCGCCGCCTTGTCGAGGAGGCACGGGCAGGTCGGCTCGATGCCGGCGCTGTCTCGGCGGTGTGCGAGGCCGCCGGGCAGCCCAAACCTCGACCCGAGCATCCCGTCGGGTTGACGGAGCGTGAGGTCGAGGTGATCGGACTCCTCGGCCGGGGTCTACAGACCAAGCAGATGGCGCACCGGCTCGACATCTCCGTCAAGACCGCAGACCGTCACATCCAGAACGCCTACCGGAAGATGGCGGTGTCGACCCGGGCCGGGGCCACTCTCTTCGCGGTGGAACACGGGCTGATCCCGCCCTCCGACTAGACCGTAAATTCGAGCGCATCCGGAGAGTGTGTCGTCGATTTGTCGAACAGGTGTTCGGTTTGTCGTCGGATCGTTGTGGTACGCTGAACGCTCTTCCCCACTGTGAACCGCGTTGCGGAGATGATGATGACATTGCTTGGGGAAGCGCCGAACTGGCTCGAGGACCGCTCTGATCCCACAGCGGTGCCGCTCCCGGTTGGCTTGGCGGAGATACCGCCAGGTCCCGAGCTCGGGGTGGTCCTGGGAGGGATCGACCGGTCCCGGTTGAGCGGTGACGATGTGGTCACGCTGCTGCAGGTGCTGGCCCGCCAGGTCTCGCACTACCAAGCCGAGCTCTACGCCGCCACGGCCGAGGTGGCCCACTGCTCCTCCGATCCCACCTCGGCGGAGCGGGTGCGAAGCGATCGACGAGTTCGCCGCCGAGGAGATCGGGGCGGCCCTGTGTCTCACCAGGAGAGCCGCCGACAGCCACCTCGGGCTGGCCCTCGACCTCTTCGAGCGGCTCCCCCAGGTCGGGCATGCCCTTCTCCAGGGTCGGATAGATCTGGCCCGGGCCCGGGTGATCTGTGAGAGCACCTCTCACCTGGAGGAGACAGAGGCCCGCCGTGTGGCCGACTCGGTGTTGGAGCAGGCAGAGGACCTCACCACCGGACAGCTCGGAGCCCGGGTGCGGCGGCTCGCCCTCTCCGTGCAACCCGAGGAAGCCGCTAGGCGCTACCAGGCGGCGGTGGAGGAACGGCGGGTGATGTGCCTCCCCAACGCCGACGGGACCGCCGACCTCGTGGCCTGCAACCTCCCCGCCGAGCGGGCGGTGGCGTGCATGCGATCACTCGACGCCGCAGGCCCACGCCGCCAAGCGGTCGGGGGATCCCCGCAGCATCGACCAGTTGCGCACCGACCTTCTCTTGGACCGCCTCGAGGGGGACCGCTCCACCAAGCGCCGCCGTGGGGTGGTCGACCTCCACATCGATCTCACCACCCTCGCCGGGCTCGACTCCAATCCTGGCGAGATCCCCGGGTTCGGGCCGATCGTCGCCGACGTGGCCCGGCGGGTGGCCGCCAGCCAGCACCACTCGGAGTGGCGGGTCACCGTGACCGACCGGAGAGCGGGTTGGTTGCCTGGAACGGGATCACCCGCCGCCGACCCAACCTCACCCAACGCCGCTATCTCGAGGCACGTAACCGACGCTGTGTGTTCCCCGGGTGCCGGATGCCGGCGATCGACTCGCGACATCGACCACACCAGGGACTTCGCCCAGGGCGGATCGACCGACGTCACCAACCTCGGACCGCTGTGTCGTCACCATCATCGGTTGAAGCACGAGGGGGAGTGGCAACTGGAGCAGATCGAACCCGGCGTCTTCCGCTGGACCAGTCGACTCGGACACGTCTACACCGTGGGCCCGGGACCGCCGTGAGTTCGGCGGGCAGGCGGGGCGGCCACGCGGCGTAACCTCCTGCCCGCGCCACCTGACTGTGGCGAGCTTCGCCAGCGGCGAGGGCGCCCAGGCTGACCTGGACCTCACTCCGAGAGAATCGAGCGAAGTGCTTCGCCGAAGGCTGCGGGCTGCTCTGCAAGCGGGAGGTGGCCGGCGTCATCGATCGGGAACAGCGGCCAGCCAAATTTCCGACTCGCCCTCTCAGCGATCCCGAACTTCATCACTCGGTCATGGCGGCCCCAGATGAGCGACACCGGCGCCGCAATGCGACGGAGTTCGTCGTCGGGGATTCGCTTCGTTCCCAGCGTGCGTAGGAGTGCTCGGTTGGCCGATTGTACCGTCGGCTGCTTCGCTCGTTCGATCTGGTAATCGAGCAACGCTTTCAATCGCTCACCCATCTGGGCCCGAACCCTCGGTGCGTCATAGAAGATCACCTCCTGCATCCTCTGCGCAGTGACGAGGTTTGGGGCTCTAGAGAATCGGATTAGAGCAAGCAGCATCGAGGGCGCGGGTCGGAACGCCGCCAGCGACCCGGAGTCCATCAGGATGAGCTGGACGAGCTCGTCTGGGTGCTGGATGGCGAAACGCGCCGCGATGCTGCCGCCAAGCGACGCGCCGAACAGGATCGGAGGTTGGTCGCAGGTCTCGGCGACGAGCTCGCGCAGCCAACCGATAACTCGAGTTGGGTCAATGGGGCCGTTGCCGATCTTGGAGCGTCCCAGTCCGGGAAGGTCGGGTACCACCACCCGGTAGCGGTCGACGAGCTGCGCCGCCATTCCACCCATGAACGCTCCGAAGCCACCCTGCCCGTGGAGCAAGATCATCGGCGGCCCTTCACCGCCCTCCAATATGACCGTCGAGACATCGGCGAGAGAACTCGTCCTCTCTACCAAAGGGAGACCCTCGATCGCCCGGGCCGCAAGGCGGTCCGCGTCCATAGCGTCCCTGGTGCTGGATGTGGCCTCAGACATATAACTCCTCCTCGCCTTGAGAAGGACGCTATGGGTGGTAGGCCCATTTGACCATGGGGAGTTCTCCCCAGGGCACGAGCCCATGCTCGGTGGCGAAAAGGGTCGCTCCGGCACGGGTGGATACGCCGATCTTCCGATAGGCGTTTTGGATGTGGTGGTCGGCGGTCTTTGCCGATATGTCGAGCGCGCGGGCCACCTGCTTGGTCTGCAGACCCCGTGCCAGCAGCCCGATCACCTCGGCCTCCCGTTCGGTGAGTCCGGCGGGGCGATCGATCTGCGGGCGGGGCTGTCCGGCAGCCTCGAGCACGGCGGCCACCATCTCGGCGTCGAGGCGCCCCAAGCGTGCCTGTTCCCCGAGGAGCGTTCCGGCGGTCAAGGGCGTGAGCGGGTCCCGGTGCGGGCGCGGCTCGGTCATGGCCTGGAATGCATCTGCAGCAGCAAGGAGCCGCGCCGGCGGAGGGAGGGAGGGCGCCGTTGCATGGCGGTGATAACCGGTCCCATCGAGCCGCTCGTGGTGAGCGGATGCGACGGTGCCCAATGTGGCGAGGAAGGGGGAGCGTGAGAAGACCCGCTCGGTGTGGTAGGCATGCAGCCTGACCTGCTCCCACTCGTCGGCGCTGAGCGGCCCGATCTTCTGCCAGACGCGTGGGTGTACCGCTACTCGGCCCACGTCGTGAACCAGCGCCGCCCTCCGCGTCGACGCGACCTCCTCCCCGCCAAGGCCGCACAACCCGGCGGCCGCCACGGCGAGTGCAGCCACGCCGTTGGAGTGGCCAGTAAAGAAGGGCGACACCAGATCGGCGAACTCGCCAAGGGCCGCAAGGGCTCGGTCGATGCCATCGCCCTCGAGTTCGAGCCAGGGTCGTGGTTCCGCTGCCAGAGTCGGCTCCCATGCGGATTCGGCAACATCAGCCGCACTCAAGACCGAATCTGAGTTGTCGATGAAGACTCGGGCAATCTCGGGATCGAAGGAATGTCCAGCCCGCTCACGTACTGTGCTTACGGCGTACTCGTTGCCGCCGATCAATCTTTGGAATGCGGCATCGCGGGCGATATGAACGATGCGAATTGGGAGCGGAATTTGCACTTCCTTCGCCCGTTTGAGCACGCCCTTGCCGTCCCAGCGCTCGGTTAGCAGAGGAAACAATCCTTGAATTGCCGTGGGAAGGCCAAACCGCGCCGCGAACATCGCCGCAACTTCACACATTGCGGCGAAGTGCGGTTTGCGGTGTGCGCCAGCTTCCGGGAGCCGGCTTGCGATCTGGACGACCCGCCGCGGGACCGAGGTGCCCTGATCGGCTAGGGCGCGGATCACGCCGCCCAGGGCCTCGGTTGCCGAGCCGAATTGCCGGGGGACAATATTCGGGGTCATGTCCGCGCCAAAGATCGCCGCCGAGACCTCGGCATCGACCGTGCAACCCGAGTACATGAGCAGACTCGCGTAGTAGATCTGCGACGAGGTATCCCTATCGACGTCGACAAGGTCGGCGAGTCGCATCGCCATCAATGTGGCATGCAGGCCATGCTCGAACGGGAACCCCATGCCCAAGTCGGTCGCAAGGCATGTCGCGGCCATCAGCTCCGCGGTCCGGGTCCGGTCGCCGCCGACTGCCGAAATCGCCACTCCACGTGGAGCCTAACGGAGCACGAATGGGGAGCCTCGAGTACCCGATGATCAATGGCCGGGGTTTGCCGCTTCCTCGAGCGCTTCATGCAAGATCTCGAAGCCCTCGTCGGCTTCATCCTCGGTGAGGGAGAGTGGGGGAGCGATGCGGAGGACGTTGCCGTGGAGGCCGCCTTTCCCGATCAGCAGACCACGTTGCTTGGTTCCCTCCATGACCGCGGCCGCCGCTTCTGCGTTGGGCTCGCGACCACCAGGATGAATCAACTCGACGCCGATCATGAGACCCTTGCCCCTCACCTCGCCCACGATGGCGACCTCGTCCACCAAAGGATCGATCCGGGCGCGCAGGTGGTTCCCCACCTTGTGGGCGTTGGTCTGGAGGTCGTGATCCAGCATGTAGTCGAGGTTTGCCAGCGCCCCGGCCATTACCAACGGGTTGCCGCCGAACGTCGAGATCGAGTTGGCGCCGATCGAGTCCATCACGTCCGCACTCGCCACGACACCACCGATGGCGAGGCCGTTCCCTGCACCCTTGGCGAAAGTCATGATGTCGGGGACGACACCGTGGGCCTCGATACCCCAGAAGTTCTCCCCGGTGCGACCCCAGCCGGTTTGTACCTCGTCCGCCACGAGGAGGATCCCGCTCTCGTCGAGCACCTCCTTCATCGCCCCGAGGAGCCCGTCCGGAGGGGTGGCGAAGCCCCCTACTCCCTGGATTGGCTCGGCGATGAGACAGGCGACATCGCCGCTGGTAGCTACTTGGAGCATGTCCCGCAGGTCGGCGACGCAGGCCGCGACGTACTCGGCGTCGGGAAGGTGGCCGAACGGGGAGCGGTATCGATATCCGCCATGGACATAGGTGACCTGGAGCGGGCTGAAGCTCGAAGACGACCAGGAACGGTTACCCGTGATCGCCATCGAGGAGTAGGACCGCCCGTGGTAGCTGTTGCGCAGAGCCAGCACCTGGTTGGAATGCCGGAAGGTAGTGGCGAGCAACAGAGCGGTGTCGTTGGCCTCGGTCCCCGAATTGGTGAAGAACACCTTGGCGTCGGGGATGGGGGAGAGGGCGGCGATCCGCTCCGCAAGCTCGATCTGCTGCTCGATCAGGTAGAGGGTCGAAGTGTGGACCATCCGCCCCGCCTGATCCCTGACCGCTTTGACAACCTCGGGAACGTTGTACCCCGAGATGGTGGTCAGGATCCCACCGAAGAAGTCGAGGTACTCCCGGCCTTCGCCGTCACGCACCCGGCGGCCGCCACCATCAACGAGGGCTATCGGCTGCTGGTAGTACAGCGCCAGCCACGAGGGCAATACCTTGCGGTGACGCTCCAGCAGATCTGCGTGGATGCCCGGTCCGCTCATGATGTGCCTCCTCTCCCGCGAAGTTAGTTCCCCCGGTGTCCGGCTCGGCCTGACCCATTGGCTACGGTGAGCCTATGGGTTGGATCATCCTCATTGTCGTGGCGGCGCTGGTCGTCTTCGGCGTGGGTTTGTTCTTCACCGCGCTTCGCTGGCTGTTGATCATCGGAGCCGTACTGCTGGTGATTGGATTGATCAGCGGATGGCGACAGCGCAGCAGCGGTCCACCGACTTCCTGACGATCTGAGACTGGAGCTTCAGACTCGAACGCCCTCTCAGTCAGTCGCTTGAACGAGGATGCCCCCCGACCCGGTGTCAACGGTGATGGTGCGCTCCGCCGCCGGGTCGTCGACCACTCCCTCAATCGTCTCCGATCCGGAGGCGGTGTCGATGTCTACGGCGTAGGTGCCTTCGGGGACCGTGATCTCGACGCTCCCCGACCCGGTCGAGACCTCGACCAGGTTTGGAGCCGAGGCGAACTCCAGGTCGACTCCGCCCGACCCGGTGGAGGCGGAGATCGAGGTCACGGCCAGTGCGGTGGCGTCGATACTCCCCGACCCGGTATCGGCTGATACCTCGCCACCCACACTTTCTAGGTCGACACCACCCGACCCGGTATCGAAGGTGCCCCCTCCGGTAATGCCGTTGACGTCGATGCCACCCGATCCGGTGTCTACCTCGAGGGCGACGTCAGCCGGTGCGGTGATCATGTAGTCAGCCCCACAACCACCAATGAGGAACCCTCCGCTCGGGCACCGTACCGACAGAGTCAGCACACCGTCCTCGACCTGCTCGATGACCTCGGGGCGCTCGTCGCCGTAGCTGAGAGTGCGCTCCACACGGACGATCTCGCCGCCGGCGCTCACCTCCACCTCGCCCGAGGGGGTGTCCACCCGGATCCGGCTGATCGGCTCGGCGAATTCTGCTTGCTCGGTGATCGTGGTGGCCGGTCCGAAACCCACCGCCCCACCGGTGAAGGTGAGCACGGCGGCGACGACCACCCCGGCGATGATCAGCGGCGTGGATCCCTCCTCGAAACGGGCAAGCACCAGCAGGGCGATCCCGATTCCGATCAGGGCAACGGAGAGCACCATCTCCCATCGGATGTCGACCCCGAGCGCTGACAGGAGCCAGACGACCCCGCCGAGGAGCACCAGCCCGCCGGCGACGAGGGTGCCCCGCCCGGCTCGGGGTCGATCGGTCATCCTCTAGGGGGCCACCAGGTCGCCGTAGGCATCCGGGCGGCGGTCTCGGTAGAACGCCCAAGTGGTCCGGACCTGGTCGACCATGTCGAGATCGAGGTCTCGCACCAGGAGTTCCTCGTCGGTGTCCGAGGCGGGATTGTCGATGACCTGGCCGCGAGGGTCACAGAAATACGAGGACCCGTAGAAGTCGTTGTCACCGAACGGCTCGGTGCCGACCCGGTTGATGGCGGCGACGAAATACTCGTTGGCGACGGCGGCAGCGGGCTGTTCGAGATTCCACAGGTACATCGATAGCCCCCTGCTGGTGGCAGAAGGGTTGAACACGATCTTGGCGCCTTTGAGCCCGAGAGCCCGCCAGCCCTCGGGGAAGTGGCGGTCGTAGCAGACATAGACGCCGATCCGACCGACAGCCGTGTCGAAAATGGGATAACCGAGGTTGCCGGGACGGAAGTAGTACTTCTCGAAGAACCCCTTGACGTGCGGTATGTGGGTTTTGCGGTACTTCCCGAGGTAGGTGCCGTCGGCGTCGATCACCGCCGCCGTGTTGTAGAAGAACCCGGCATCCTCCTCCTCGAAGATCGGGATGACCAACACCATCCCGGATTCTTTGGCAAGGTCCTGCATCAGCTTGGTGGTGGGACCGTCGGGTATCGGCTCGGCGTACCCGAAGTGGGCATCATCCTGCACCTGGCAGAAGTAGGGACTGGAGAACAACTCCTGAAAGCACATGACCCGGGCGCCCTGGTTGGCGGCGTCGCGGGCATACTTGACCGCCTTCTCGATCATCGAGTCCTTGTCGCCGGTCCATTCGGTCTGCACCACTGCGGCGCGCACGACACTGGCCATGCTCGATCTCCTATTTCCTATCTGGCGACCCTACTCAGTCCAAGGCATGGCGGGCTCACTCCGCCGAGGCTTGGGTCGACCTTCCGAAGAGCCGGCGGAAGAACCTGCTGATAGAAGCGAAGAGCGAGGAAAAGAAGAGCGAGATCCCCTTGACGTCGGGGGCGCTGACCTCGGCTGCGGCTGCCGCGGAGGGTGCCGCCAGCTTGCCTTCCAGGCAGTTGACGAAATCCCCGATGAGCCGCTGCGACATCTCGCTTATCAGCCCGGTACGCCCGAACTGCGCCGCCGCTCCCGAGAGTTGGACGTCTGCGTCGATGGCCACTGCGGTCCCACCGTCCTTCTCGGCCAACCTGTAGTCGACCGTCACCTGTCCACGGCTTCCGCCGCGACGGTCGACGCCCTTTCCCTTGATCGATGCCGTCCGATTGGCCTCGTCGGGGGTGACGGTGGCCTCCCCTTCGAAGGTGGCGGTGAGCGGCCCCAGCTTGACTCCGAGCTTGCCGCCGTAGACACCGTCGCCCTTGTCTTCGGTCAACTCCGCCCCGGGCAGACACTGCGCCACGGAGGGGACGTCCTGGAAGAAATCCCACACCTGATCGATCGGTCGCGGGACCTCGAATTCGTGGGCGATCTTCACGGGATGCTCCTGGCGAATGGTGCTGGCCGCACCCTACAGCCTCGGGTTGTATCCCGCCCTCCGGGCCGTATCAGGCCGAGGCGTAGCCCTGGATCTTGGAGCGGTTGCCGTACGCGCCACCGGTCCAACTGACGATATCGGCGAGGATGGCAAGTCCCAACCAGAACCAGTCGAGGGGGGTGATGCCTGCCGGCCTCACCGCCACGTACATGAGCGTGGTCCAGGGCGCGAGTATGAAGCCGACGAGGGGCCAGATGAATGTGTCAAAGGCAGCCGACCACCGTGCCGGTTGGAGGAGGCCCCAGATGAGGATGGCGAAGCGTGGACCGAGGAAGACGAGAACGGTGAAGACACAACACATGCCACTGATGTCTAGTCGGTGCGACCCGATCGATGTCGGCAATAGGGGTTGAGTGGAATGTGGGCACGATGACTGCAGCGGTCGAACCGGGTACTCCGAAAGGTGACATGGTGTGGATTCCAGGGGGGGAGTTCACCATGGGCTCCGACAGTCACTATCCGGAGGAGCGGCCAGCGAGGCGCGTGCTGGTCGACGGGTTCTGGATCGACCGGTTCCAGGTGACCAACGACGACTTCGCCTCCTTCGTCGCCGACACCGGTCACGTCACCGTCGCCGAGCGCGTCCCCGACGCCGCCGACTATCCAGGCGCAATCCCCGACATGCTGGTTGCTGCATCGATGGTCTTCGTCAACCCGGGCCGCAAGGTTGATCTGCGCAATCACTACAACTGGTGGTCATGGATCCCGGCAACCGATTGGCGCCACCCCCAAGGTCCGGATAGCGACATAGAGGGCAAGGGAGACCATCCCGTGGTCCACGTCGGCTGGGACGACGTGATTGCCTACGCAGCCTGGGTGGGGAAGGAGCTCCCAACCGAAGCGGAGTGGGAGTTTGCCTGCCGGGGAGGCCTCGATGGCGCCGAGTACGCCTGGGGTGATGAACTCAACCCCGACGGTCGGTGGATGGCCAACACCTGGCAAGGGGACTTCCCGGTCGTCAATGAGCGGCTCGACGGGTTCGAGGGCACGGCTCCGGTGGGATCGTTCCCCGCAAATGGTCACGGCTTGTTCGACATGACAGGAAACGTCTGGGAGTGGACGGCGGACTGGTATCAGGCGAGGCGCGAACCGGATGCGAGCTGCTGCGTGCCCCGCAACCCAAGAGGCGGGGATGTGGAGCGAAGCCACGACCCCGATTTACCCGACATCCCGATCCCACGAAAGGTGATCAAAGGGGGCTCGCATCTCTGTGCCCCCAACTACTGCAGGCGCTATCGACCGGCAGCTCGCATGGCACAGGCAGTAGACACCTCGACCAGCCATCTTGGCTTCCGGCTGATTACACGGGCCTGAGTCGGAAGCCGGAAGGCAGCGGCCTGGATGACCGGGGTGATGGATTCGTTGCGCCGGTTGCGGTTGAATGATGACCCAGCGAGCCGTCACACGGACCTGTGTCGACGCGAAGTCGCAGTCACTACAAGTGGGAGGACCCATGACCGAAGACCCGTACACCGAGTACCGAGAGCCCAGTCCGGGCGCCGCAGGACTGATCATCTTCGCCGGAACGATCATGATCATGATCGGGGTTTTTCACGCCATCTCAGGTTTCGTAGCTCTCATACAGAGCGACTTCTACGTGGTTGCTCCAAACCACGTCTTCGAATTCGATACGACGACCTGGGGATGGATCCACCTGCTCGCTGGCGTTCTCGTGGCGTTCGCCGGATTCGGCGTGCTCGCCGGGCAGACATGGGCGCGCGTGGTGGGGATCGTGTTGGCGACGCTCAGTGCCATTGCCAACTTTCTGTTCATCCCCTACTACCCGATCTGGTCCATCCTGATCATCGCCCTGGACGTCTTTGTCATCTGGGCACTGGCGGTGCACGGCCGCGAACTAGCTGAAGTCTGAATTTCCCGCAGTCATGGAGGGCCGGGAGGTGCCGGCCCTCCGCGGTAGCATCGTCCGCCCGCACCCTCTTGGAGGCGCCCGGTGAACGACCCCGACGGGCACGGTATCCAGCCGGCCGAGCGCCACTCCACCAGGCTCCTGATCTTCGTCGGTTTGGTCCTGGTCGGGATCCTCGGCCTGATTCTGGCTCGCGGCGTGCTGGTGACGGTGATCGTCGCCTCTCTGGTCGCATTCCTGCTGGCCCCGACTGTCAAATGGCTGGACCGCTACATGCCACGTTGGCTTGCGATCCTCCTCGCCTACCTGCTTTTCGTGGCCGGGGTCATCTTCTTGTTCTTCGTGGTTCCGGTCCTCTTTGTCGGATCGATCGACGAAATCGATCTCACCGCGATCTCAGACTCGATCGACGATTGGGTGATCGATTTCCTCACAGATATCAGCAGCATCACCATTTTCGGCTTCACCGTTGACCTGACTTCGATCACGCAACCGATGATCGACGCCATCCAGGTCTCATCCCCGCCGGCCCTGGCGCTGACCGCCGACCAGGTGGGCGCCCTCCTGTTCGGAGCGCTGGAGGCGACGGCCGGTCTGTTCGGCGTGGTCGTATCGATTCTGAGCTTTGTGATCTTCACACTCCTCATCGCCCTCTACCTCAGCGGTAGCGGCGCCCGGTTCGCACACGGGATGCTCGAGTTGTTTCCGGCCAAGCACCGAGTCGAGGCCGCCGCACTGGGGCGGAGGTTCTCCGGGGTGTGGAACGACTACATCAGAGGCGAGTTGACCCTCATGGTGATCATGGGTGTGACGACAGGGATCGCCGTGTGGCTCATTGGCGTCCCCGGTGCATTCGTGCTCGGATTGATTGCCGGACTGCTCGAGGTCATCCCCACGTTCGGGCCGATCTTCGCCACTATCCCGGCTGTGTTGGTGGCACTCGTACAGGGGTCGATCCGATTCCCCGATATGAACAACGTCCTCTTCGGGGTGTTGGTGATCGTTGTCTACGTGCTCCTGCAACAACTGGAGAGCCAACTCGTCTCGCCGAGGGTGCTTGGAGGTTCGGTCCAGATCCCTGCACTCGTCGTGTTGCTGGCGATCACGGTCGGGTTCTCGGTGGCGGGCGTCCTGGGCGCCATCCTCGCCGTGCCCACTGTCGCCTCGGCTCGCATGTTCGGCGCTTACGCGTGGGCCAAGGCCACGGGCGTCGATGTTTCTGCGACTAACGCCGAGCGGGCCCCGCCAATCGAGGATGGGCCCGACGTCGTCATGACCGGCACTTCCGCACCTACCGGCGATTGGTCGCCTCCCCCGCCGTGAGCCGACCCGAGACCCGAGAACCGCCCGCCGAGGGCGACGGCTTGATCTCCCGGGTGAAGACAACGACCGACCTAGCACGCCAGCGTGCGCTCGAGACGCTCGAGCGCGAGCGGATCCGCAACCCGGTGGTGAGAGTCGCCTACCAGTCATATGAACGCGACAAACGGTTCGCTGGAGGAGTTCTCGCCGGCGGCCTCTCCTATCGCTTGTTCCTGTTTCTGCTCCCCTTCTCTCTCTTCTTTGTCACTGCACTCGGCGCCGTCGTGGACGGCTTGGAAGGAGAGCTATCCGACGTGGCTCAACACGCCGGGCTGAGTGCTTCGCTGGCGGCGAGCGTCGGCGCCGCGGTGAACACCTCCGACCGTGGCCTATTTCTCATTCTGGGAACTGCCATAGTGCTGACCCTTGCCTCCGGCATCGGCGTGATTAAGACGATGCGTCTCATAAGTGCCATTGCTTGGCAGGTGGACCCAGGCCGTATGCCCCGCCGGTTTTTCGCATCGGCGATTCTCGCCGGCGCACTCATCGTGCTCATGACGGTGCGCGCCCTGCTCCTCCAGATTTCGGCCGGTCCACTGACAGAGACCATCCTCATCGCCGTCGAACTGTTGATAGTGGTCGTCGCGGTCGTCGTGGCCTTTCGGTTTCTTCCCAGGGCACATGCGACGGGATGGCCCCACCTGATCCCGGGCGCGCTCTTGGTTGCCCTGGGCTTCGGCATCCTTCGCATCGTCACCATCGTGTGGTTCTCCAACCGGCTCGACCGGGTGGACGACCTGTATGGAGCGTTGGGTGTTGCGACGGTGTTCCTCGCCTGGCTGTTCATCATCGCCCGCCTTCTGGTGGCCGCGATCTCGCTCAACGCCACCCTCTGGCATGGTCGACAACTTCACAGCACCGGAGGCGCCCCAAGCGGTGAAATATCTGCGGACCCTGAGCGGGACTAGGACGTCGATGGGCTGTCGGTCGATACCGGCAGGGAGGTGACGGTGCTGGAGGCGTTCCTCATCGGGGCGTTGGCTGCCGCCACGCTCGTAATAGGTGGGCTGGTGGTTTTCGTCCACAAACCAGCGGAACGCACCTTGGGTTTGGTGATGGCATTTGGGGCGGGAGTGCTGGTGAGCGCGGTGGCTTTCGAATTGGTCGAGGAGGCCACGGAACTGGCAGAGGGAGCAGGCCCGGCCTTCATCGGGCTCTTCGCTGGTGCGGCGGTTTTCACGATCGGCGATGCTTGGTTGACCCGTTCAGGGGCCGGTAAGCGCAAGGACATACGTGGCGCCCCGATTGACGCCTCCGGCCCGGCGATCGTCCTCGGTGCGGTGCTCGACGGGGTCCCGGAGTCGGCTGTGCTCGGGTTGACCCTTCTCCAGACGGGCAACGTGTCGATCTCGATGCTGGTGGCGGTGCTGGTCTCCAACCTCCCCGAAGCGATCGCTGCGTCGAGCAGCCTCGAGTCCTCGGGTTGGAGCCGGCTGCGGATCACAGGTATGTGGTCGGCGATTGCGGTGATCTCCGGGCTTTCCTCGGCGGCCGGCTTCGTGCTACTCGATGGTGCATCGGCCGAGACCCTCGCCTTTGTCCTCACCTTCGCCGGGGGTGCGATCCTCACCATGCTGGCGACGACGATGATGCCGGAGGCCTTTGAGCACGCAGGGGAATGGGCGGGTCCGGCGACGGTGCTCGGGTTTGCCGTGGCCTATGGCATCGGCTTGGTCGCCGGGTGACCTGCACTGCCCACGTCTAGGGTCGGAAACATGCGATCCGTGGCGGTGACACAGACGATCGACGAACTCGAAGCCGCCTTGGCCGGCACTCAGATCACGGGGTGGGACATCGTCTGGGCGGTCGTGGCGCTCGTCGTGGCGGTCATCCTGTCGAGGCTGGCCCGCGGGGTGATGGTCCGGATGTTGCGCAACGTCGACGGGCTCTCGCTGGACGCCAAGCAATTGATCGGTCGCGTGACCGCATGGATGGTGATCCTGCTCGGGATCGCCATCGCGATCAGCCTGATCGGCGGGAACTCCGCTCCAATCATCATCATTCTCGTCATCGGCGTTGTGGTTCTGGCACTGGCGCTGCGGGGCACCGCTGAGAACTTCTCGGCTGGGATCGTTCTCCAAACCCGGGGCTCCATAAAGGTGGGAGACGAGATCTCTTCCTTGGGCTTCACCGGAGTCGTCGAGGAGCTCAACGGGCGGAGCGTCGTCGTTCGCACCATCGACGGGCGGATGCTCCACCTGCCAAATGCCAAGGTGATCGAGGAGCCCTTGGCCAATCACTCGACGCTGGGAGCTCGGCGCTCGGAATTGTCGATCGAGTGCGCCAGTTCGGCTGACATTGCAACCACGATCGAGTCGATCTCCCGCGCCGCCAGGGAGAGCGAAGGCGTGCTGGCCGACCCCGCGCCGTGGGTCGCGGTTATCTCGGTGGGCGGGGAGAGAACGAGCCTCGTGCTCCGCTTCTGGCATGTGCCGTCGCAAGGCCCGGTCGTGACCGCCCGGGTGGTTACTTCGGTCGCCGGGTCGATGGACGACACCGGAGTCATCTCGGTTGGGCCCGTCGCCGCCCCGTACCCCTGGCCGCCCAGGTGATCTGTGTTCAGTGCGCCGTGTCGCCGGCGAGCAACTGGAGCGCATGCGGTAGGACGGGGAGGATCGCTTCCAGGTTCTCCACCGCCCCCTTCGGGCTCCCTGGGAGGTTGACCACCAGCGTTTGACCCATCGACCCGGCCGCGGGGCGCGATAGCGCCGCCATGGGTGTCGCCGCCAACCCGGCGGTCATCATCAAGTGGATCAAACCAGGGGCTTCACGGTCCAGCACGGCCCTTGTCGCCTCCGGCGTGACGTCGCGCGGTCCGAAACCTGTACCGCCGGTGGTAACGACCAGGCTTGCCACCGCGGCAAGTTCACCTATGGCTTCTTCGATCATCGGTCGATCATCCGAAACCGTCAAACGGGTCACCGTGTACCCGGCCGCTCCGAGTACCGCCTCGAGGGCCTCACCGGACCGATCCTCCCGGGTCCCGGCGATCACTCCATCTGACACGGTGAGCACTGCTGCTCTCGTCACCGGCTCTCCTCGTTGGTGGATTCGCTTGGTTCCTCATGTTCCTGCTCCTTGGCAGCCGCCGCCGCCCGGGCCCGGCGCTCGGCGCGGCGGAGCAGCCAGATTGTCGCCAGCGCCGGGACTGCGAACATGAGGATCTCGTCCCAGCCGCCTTGGTGGAGCAGGACCACCGGGAGCATCATGCGAGAGCGGTGACGGTCATGACAGCGAGAGTGAGCGTCACCATGAGGAGAAGCATCCCATACTCGCGTCGCACCGTGTCACCGGACAGTTCGAGCGACCCCACCCGGCGATGCGCCACGATGATCGAGGCGATGCCGCCGGCGATGAAGCCTGACGCCTGGAACCACCAGAGGGTTGCAGGGGTGGCGAAGAAGGCGATCTTCTGATCGGCGGTCCCGAACAGGTCCCATCCCATCCCAAGCGGATCGCTCACCGTCGAGAAGAGGAGTTGTCCCTCGAAGAGCAGGACGGGGAGATGGTGGCCGAGCGTCGCCGCCAATGCGAGAGGGGCAAGCGCTGGGGCGAGGTCCCGGAGCGGCGAACGACCGGGAATGGAACGAGACGCGAGGTTCATGGCTGCCAGCACAAGCGCCGAGGTGGCGATCAAGCCAACCGAACCCAGCCAGATCGAACCCGCAGCGTTGCCCATCGTTCCCAGCCACCACGGCGTGAACGAGAGTCCATCCCACAACACTGCTCCGATCATGACCGCGACGAACCCCGCCATTCCCGGCGGGGATGCCATGCGGGCCAATGGGTGGAGCCAGCCACCTTTCCGCCCGCCGTCCGCATCCGTGCCGAGTGGCGAGATCGCCCCTGCGAAACCGTTGTAGGTGGTGAACGGGTCGGCCATCCGGACAGCGGTCTCGCGACCGGTGACCGCGGCCAACCAGAGCAGAGCAAGCGTGAAGGCGGCCGTCGCCCACCCGATGGCCGTCGCCATTCCTCGGAGGGGAGAGACCACCTGAAACCATACGAAGACCAGATACCCGATCGTGGCCGGCCAGATCCCGAGTCCCGGTCGCGGCCTCTCCACCTCACCGAGACCGGTCCATCGGGCCAGAGCGCGCCACGGGTTCAAGGAGGCATACAGATCGCCGAACACGATCTCGACTAGGGGCAGGCCGAGCCAGAAGAGCACGTTGACCAGCACCGGGGCCATGTTGCGCGACGGGTTGTCCACGCCGGCTATGCCGGTGACGATGACTAGGACCAAACCGACGACGCCGATCACCGGAGCAACGCGGGAAGGGCGGCGGACGGGACGCTCCGGTATCCCGACTTCTGGTCCGTCGCCTACATCCGACGCTCGGCGGGTCACCACGACGGCGAAGGCCGCCACCAGGATGAGGCCGGCGCCGAAGAGGAACACCTCGAGTGGGAGGGGCAGGTCGCCCTGCGGGCCCATCCCGTGCGCGGCAGCAGGCAGTGGATGAAGGAGCAAGGCGAGGAGCAGCACGCCGGCGACCCACCACCGGCGGAGGGATCCCCCGGTCACGGTGGGGAGCGTACAGGCAGGGAGACGGCGGACGGCGGACGGCGGACGGCAGCCAAACCGATCCGTCCCTCGGTAGGGGGAACGCTCCACCGCCTCTCTCCTATCCGACACCCCGAAGGGGTGTCGCATCGCGGAGCGGTGGGTAGTGGGGAGCGCCAAGTCTCCAACGGTGCTCGCTCCGCGGCCGTGGCACCCTTGCGAACCCGTTGCCTCCCCAAAGGGAGTGCGCCGACGGCGCGGGCATCTTCACGCGACAATCGAGACGATGGACGTTTTCTTCGAGGCGGCGTTGGAACAGGCGCGACAGGGGGGCGACGAGGGCGGGATACCGATCGGGTCGGTTCTGGTTGTCGATGGTGAGGTGGTGGGAAGGGGCCACAACCGACGTGTCCAGCGGGGGAGCGTCGTGCTCCACGCCGAGATGGATGCTCTCGAGAACGCCGGGCGCCGCACCGCCGCCGACTACCGCAGATCCACCCTTTACTCGACGCTTTCCCCTTGCGACATGTGTTCCGGGGCGGTGCTTCTCTACGGCATTCCAAGGGTCGTCGTAGGGGAGCATCGGACCTTTCGCGGCCCAGAGGCCCATCTCCGAACGCGCCATGTCGAGGTGGTGGTGCTCGACGATCCCGAGTGCATCCGGCTGATGACCCGGTTCATCGCCGAGCATCCCGACCTGTGGAACGAGGACATCGGCGATTGATGTCGCCGGGTGGCGCAGCCCTTTGTCCCGGTTAGCCTCGCCCCGGTCATGGACCACACCTCCGACGATCTTTTGGACGTCCATCCCGGGAGGCAGATAGTCGCGCTCGTCTTGGCGGTGGTCGCGACCTTGCCAGGGATCGTCGTCCGCTTCACCGAGCCGGAGCTGTCGCCCCCCATCTCGGCGCTGCTGTTTGGATTCGCCATCGTCGGCGCAGCTTTCGTACTCGCCTGGGCCGCCGAGGTGGCGCAACTGGACATCTCAGCCGGTCTCGCCATAGCGGTGCTCGCCTTGATCGCCGTGCTTCCCGAGTACGCGGTCGACATGGTCTTCGCCTGGAGGGGTGGCGAGGCGTACGAGATGTATGGCGCAGCCTGCGGTCCTGCCGGTGTCGACTACAACGACACGCCTTGTTCATTTGCCCTAGCCAATATGACCGGGGCCAACCGGCTTCTCATCGGGGTGGGGTGGTCCATGGTCGTGCTCCTCGCTTCGTGGCGCTACCGGACGTTGACGCGGCGCCGGGCCGCCACGCCGGAGCGGGTGACCGCTGTCCAGATGCACAGTCTCGAGGGTCAGTCGGGTAGCGGGATCACGCTCGGCCGCGGGCACACCATCGAGGTCGCATTCCTCGCTGCCGCCACCATCTACTCGCTGACGCTGCCGCTCAAGACGAGCATCACTTTGATCGACGCCGCGGTCCTGGTCGGGATCTTCGTGCTCTACACGATCCGGATATCGCGAGCGCCGGCGGAGGAGCCGCATCTCGTGGGGCCCGCCCGCTACCTGGGCACGTTCTCCAACACCCCCCGAAGGGTCGCGGTGGTCACGATGTTCGTCTTCGCCGCCACGGTGATCCTGTTGTGCGCCGAGCACTTCGCCGAGGCCCTCGTGGAATCGGGAGAGGCAGTAGGTGTTCCAGCGTTCTTCTTGGTGCAGTGGCTGGCGCCGCTCGCCTCCGAAGCTCCCGAGTTGCTCGTCGCCGCCCTGTACGCATGGCGGCTCAACACGAGCAACGCCCTCGGCACCTTGGTCTCATCGAAGGTCAACCAATGGACGCTGCTGGTGGGGACCCTCCCCATCGTCTTCGCACTCGCAGCCGGGGAATTGGTCGGGCTTCCGCTGGATTCGCTCCAACGAGAAGAGCTCTTCCTCACCGCGGCGCAGTCGCTGTTCGCGGTGGCTTTGCTGAGCAACCTCTCCCTCGGGGTGCGCGAGGCGCTGGCCTTGGCCGGCCTTTTCTTCGCCCAGTTCATCCTGGGGGCGGTCGTGCCCGAGCAGTTCATCGCCGCCGAGCGCATAGGGCTCGGCGTTCTCTACCTAGTGCTTGCGCTGGTCATCTTCTTGCGCGATCGCAAGAGGCTGCCCCACTTGCTGCACGACGGGTTCCGCGCTCCGTATGCGGAACTGATGGCCGAGTCAAAAGGCCAGAACCCCCCCGCCGTCTAGCGGCCCCCAGCACCGGTCACCCGGCCCGTTGGTCTCAGACCGAAGCCCATGCCCGAAGTTGGCGGTGGAGAACGCGCTCCTGGCTGAATAGATCGCTGTCGGCAGTCCCTTCGGCGGCGTGCGGGCTCTTGAGGTAGAACCCGAGCCACTCCTGGATGCCGGTGTTCCCGTGACGGGCGGCCAGGTCCAGCAGCAGGGCAAGGTCGAGGGCGATAGGGGCGGCCAGGATCGAGTCCTTGCACAGGAAGTCGACCTTGATCTGCATCGGGTATCCCATCCACCCGAAGAGGTCGATGTTGTCCCAACCCTCTTTGTCGTCCCCGCGGGGCGGGTAGTAGTTGATTCGCACTTGGTGATGCATCTCTCCGTACAGGTCGGGATGCAAGTCGGGCTGCAGGATCTCCTCGAGGACGCCAAGCTTCGACACTTCCTTCGAGCGGAAGTTGGCTGGGTCGTCGAGGACCTCGCCGTCACGATTCCCCAGGATGT
This sequence comes from uncultured Actinomycetes bacterium, assembly GCA_963824995.1. Lineage (GTDB taxonomy): Bacteria > Actinomycetota > Acidimicrobiia > Spongiisociales > DATADW01 > DATADW01. The sequence goes on from CAWGRK010000005.1 coordinate 84,672, forward strand.
TGGTGCTGTACCAGCCATTGAGCCCGAGGACGCGGGCCCGTAGCGCCGGGGCGATGGCGGTCTTGATCATCGTCTGGCCGGTCTTGAAGTCCTTTCCGGCGATTGGCACCCCGTTTCGTTCGGCCAACTCGCGCAGCGCCGGAACCTCGACGGTCAGGTTGGGTGCTCCGTTGGCGAACGGGACGCCGAGACGCAATGCGGCGTAGGCATATATCTGGCTGGGGGCGATGGCGCCGTCGCTCTCCTTGAGCCCGCGCTCGAAGGCGTCCAGCGACTGGTGGACAGCTTCCGGCTCGGAAAATGCCTCGGTGCTGGCGCACCAAACCATCACCAGACGGCTGCACGAGTTGCCGAACCGCTCGATGTCCTCGATGACCTGCTCGGCCAGGTCCATGAAGTTGGCACCTGTCTTGAGGTTGTCGGTCCCCTCGAGCCGGCTTACCCACTTGGGGTCGAAAACGGCAGGCATCGGCTCGATGACCTCTAGGGCGGAGCGGGCCGCCTCCAGGTCCTCGGCGCGGAGGACACCTGCCCGCCTGGCTGCCTGGTAACCGTCGTCGCCATAGGGATCCCACGCGCCAAAGACGAGGTCATCGAGTGAGGCGAGGTCGAGCACATCGCCGATCCGGCCCAGGTCATCACCGGCCTCGTCGCGGAGGTGACCGATCTGGGTTAGCGAGCCCACCGCCACGGCACGGCCGGAACGGACGGCATCGACGCCGGCGATCAAGGTGGTGGTGACAGCCCCCAACCCGGGGATGAGGACTCCAAGCGGGCCTTGGGCGGGTGTCGAATCGGACAAGAAGTGCCTCCATGGAGGGGTCGTGGTGGGAAAGTAGGCGTTGAGTGAAGATCATGCAAGCTGATCGAACTGATACACTTCAATAGACTTACTTATGAATAGTCCCACTGCCGATGGGTCTCTCTCCGCGATACGGATCCAGCACCTCGCATATCTTCAAGCGGTGGTCGATGCGCCCAATTGGACGATGGCGGCCGAGATGTCGGACGTCACGCAGTCGGCCATCTCGCAGGGAATCGCCCAGTTGGAGAAGAGCATTGGCGTGCCTCTGTTCGTCCGCTCGGGGCGAAGACGCGTGCTCACCGACGACGGCGCCGAAGTGCTCCGGTTCGCCGCGACCGTGCTCGCCGAGGCGGGCCGTCTGGAGGAGCGCCTCGACCAGCGCCGGCACGGCTTGGCCGGGACCCTGCGAGTGGGCATGATCGATGCGGCAGGCCTGTACCTGTTCAACGCGGCGATGATGGAGTTCCGAGAGCAGTTGCCCGAGATCGAGCTCAAGCTCGTGATCGACAGCAGCGAGTCTCTGCTCGACATGATGCGGCGCGGGTCGCTCGATCTCGCTTTGGTGGTGGCTCCCGCACATGGGCTCCTGTCCGAAGAACTGCTCGCCGAGCCTCTGTTCGTCTATGCCTCACGGGGCACGAGAGGACGCCCCGGAACAGCCGCCGAGTGGGCGCTCTACCCAGAGGGATCACATACCAGGGCGGCGATCGACGAGGGATTCGCCCGTTTGGGGATACGTCCGACGGTGCTGGCAGAGAGCCCCAACCCTTCGGTCCTCAGGCAGATGGCCGACCTGGGCCTCGGATGGACAGTGCTCCCGCCGGCTGTCGCCGAAGAGGGACCTCGTCCCCTCCGCCGGTGGGGCGAAGCCATCGCAGAGCGCAGGCTGCTCGCCGTCCACCACCCCGGTGGACCCAATGCCCGGGAGCTCTCGCCTCCTCGAGATGATTCGTAGAGTCCACTCGTGGAGGAGATAGGACCACTCGAGCCGGCGATCGAGGTGGCGATCCTCGCCGACGCTGTCCAGGCCGCCGCCGGAAAGCTCTACGTACTCGGCGGAGGTTGGGACACGCTGTTGGTGCCACGGTTCCCTGCCCGGCACAGCATGGGGATCGGTGTCAAGGTCCGCATCCCCTGGACGCTGACCGGTCGAGACTTCACCCTCGCTGTCGAACTCCAGGATGAGGACGGGCGACCTGTGCCCAACTCGGCAAGGCTCAGACACGGCTTCCGGGCAGTGAGGCCTGCGCATCATCCCGAAGGGATCGACGTGAGCGTGGTGCGCGCCCTCACCTTCGCCAACGTCCCCCTCCCCGGGCCCGGGGGCTACGCATTCTCCGTGCTCCTCGGCGATGTCGAACGAGCACGTCTCAGTTTCAGGGTGTTGGCGAGGCCGAGAAAGGCCTGACGGAAGGCGGAAGACGGAAGCCGGAAGACGGAAGGAAAACGGTGGGCGCTGTCGAGGTTCGTGGGCTCAAGAAAGCCTATGCAGATGTGGTGGCCGTTGGTGGCATCGACCTCCAGGTGGAACAGGGCGAGGTGGTGGCGATGCTCGGGCCGAACGGAGCAGGTAAGACTACGACGGTTGAGATCCTCGAGGGTTTCCGAACGCCCGATGCGGGGTGGGTGACGGTGCTCGGGGCCAAACCGGTTGCCGGCGGGCGTCAGTTCCGCGACAGGATCGGGATCGTCCTCCAATCGAGCGGGATCGAGACCGCGCTCACCGTCGACGAATCGCTCGCCATGTACTCGGCCTACTACAGCAACCCCCGTTCACCCGACGAGGTGATCGACCTGGTGGACCTGGCCGAGAAGCGTCACAGCCGGGTCGGCACCCTCTCGGGCGGCCAGCGCCGGAGGTTGGACCTCGCCTTGGGCATCCTCGGAGACCCGGAACTGCTCTTCCTGGACGAGCCCACCACCGGGTTCGACCCAGCCGCCCGCCGCCAGGCTTGGGAGGTGATCGATCAGCTGAGCCGATCGGGGACGACGATCCTGCTCACCACCCATTATCTCGAAGAGGCACAACGACTGGCCGACAGGGTGGTGGTGATCGACCGGGGGCTGATCGTCGCCGAGGGGGACCCGGTGACTCTGGGAGGCCGGGATACCGCCGGAGCCGTCATCTCCTTCAGACTGCCCGATGGCCTTGCCGTGGACGACATCCCCAAGGTGGGGTCGATCGAGGTCGCTGACCCCACCGTCAAGATCATGACCGATCGGCCGACCGCCGCACTCCACGAGTTGACCAGGTGGGCGATCGACCGGGGTGGTGAGTTGGATGGTCTCGAGGTGACGCGGCCGACGCTCGAGGATGTCTACCTCGGCCTGGTCGATCAGGCGCCGGGCGACGATTCGGAGTCGACATGACCGCGGACCGTCTTGCGTCCGGGTGGCGGCTTCTGGCCCGTCAGGTCGGGTGGGAATGGCGGATCTTCTGGCGGACGCCCATATCCGCCTTTTTCACCTTCGTCTTCCCGCTGATGTTTCTCGTGCTCTTCAATCTGCTCTTCTCCGGGTCCACATTCGGCGAGGGGACAGGCGTTGCCTTCGCCCAGGGGTTCACCCCGGCGATCGCGGTGTTCGCCCTGGTCACGTCGTGTTACACCAGCCTGGCGATAGGGACCGCCATCTCGCGAGACGAGGGCGTTCTCAAACGGGCATGGGGCACACCACTCCCGAAATGGGCCTACCTCGGCGGACGGATCGGGGCGACGGTGGTGATCGGGCTGTTCTCGGTGGCGGTGATGTTCGCGGTCGGCGCGGTCTTCTACGACGTGGTCATCCCCTGGGAACGCGTCCCGTTGATCGTGCTCCTGCTGGTCATCGGCGCCGGCTGCTTCGCCTCGCTGGGGGTTGCGGTGGCCGGGTTGACGCCGAACGGTCAGGCAGCACCGGCGATCACCAACGCCACGCTGCTCCCGTTGGCCTTCATCTCAGGGGTGTTCTTCCCTCTCAGCTCTGCTCCGGAGTGGCTCAGCACGCTGGCCAGCATCTTCCCCTTGCGCCCGATGGTCGAGGCGGTCAGCGAGCAGTTCAACCCGGTGGCGACACCCGCCTTTCCCTGGGCAGAGATCGGGGTGATGGTGCTGTGGGGAGTGCTCGGTGTGATTCTGGCGGCGCGCTTCTTCACGTGGGAGCCTCGGGCCGGTGGGGCACGGCGGAGGCGTCGCGCCCCCGAAGCCGCCTGATTGTCAGAGATAGACGCCCGGGTAGGAACGCTGCTCTTCCTCGGCCTCGCGCCGGCCCCTGCAGCGCCCTCTGCTGATGTAGTTGCTGTAGTTGCGCCTGTGCCGCCGCCTGTTGGCTCCACAGACTGGCCTGGATCCCGTGGAAGACACCCTCGAGCCAACCGACCAACTGTGCCTGGGCGACGCGTAACTCCGATTCGCTCGGCACTTCGTTACGAATCGGGATGAACATCTCGTCGAACTCGTCGAGCAATTCGGGCGAGAGGATCTCTCGCAGCTCGGTCAGTGTCCGCTCGTGGATCTCGAGCAGTCGCCGACGCCCGGCGTCGTCGAGCGGTGCCTGGCGCACCTCGTCGAGCATCGCTCGTGTCATCGAGGCGATCCGGATCAACTTGGTCGGCTGGCTGACCGGCGGTCCGGAGCCACGCACGGCGGGAGCAGGCACCTCTACGGCGTCTGGCACCATGGGCTGGCCGGCGTCTGGCACGTGGATTCGGCGCTTGAGCGTCGTCGGGCATCGCTCCTCCTCGTCTCGGGGGAGGGTAGGGGCTGGGAGGACACCGGAGCGCCGATGGTACGGCTGTGCACGGCGACTCATTGGAAAGTGTTGCGCTATGATGTAGACTATCGCCGAGTACCTCCGGGGGACGGGTCAGTACCGCCTCCCGGGGCACCGTGATCCGGACGGTGACAGCCGTTTGTGCGGCGGAAGATGCGATGTGGCCGGGGGAGGGGGGGCGCATCGTTGGGCCGTCCGCGGCGTGCGAGGCACGCAGGGGACTGGAGGAAGGACGAAGAATCGAGATGGACGCCAACGATTACCCGCCGATCCTCGACGCAGCCCATGTCTCCGAGCTGCTGGGAATGAACGTGCAGATGGTCCGCAAGTACGCCAGGGAGGGCAGGATCCCGGCGTACCGCCTCCCCGGCGGCAGGACGTTCCGCTTCTTCCGCGACGAGATCTTCGGGTTCCTCCGTGAGCACCCGGTCGTCGAGAGCGTTGACGGCTCGGCTGAGCACCAGACAGCCTCCGAAACCGGCTGACCCGAGACCACATGTCGCCCGGGAGCTGGGAGACCCACCCCGACCTTCGCAAGCTCCGGCGGGAGACCGACCGGGAGTTCCGTGAGGAGGCGGCTGCCGAAGAGGCAGATGCGACGCAGTTGCTACTGCGAAGCCGCACCCTGGCCAACGCCGCCTTCGAGTCGATGGTGCGCGGTGACGAGGTGACGCTCGCCGCCGGAGGTCGAGAATGGGGCGGTCGGCTCCTCGAGGCCGCCGGCGATCTGGCGGTGATCGACACCGGCTCGCACCGGGTCTGCGTGAGTCTGCCGGCGCTGAGTTGGCTGCGGATCGACCGTAGGGGGCGTGGGGACGGGCAACGTAGCAGCGGGGCAGTCGGATCGCTCCGGGCCCAACTCGGGGTGTTCGAGATCGACGCCGAGAGCGTTGAGATGGTGACCACCGATGGCGGATCGGTCCAAGGTCGGGTGCGAGCGGTGGGCCGTGACCATGTGGACCTGGTCGGGTCCACCGGGGTGAACTGGATGGTCGCTCTCGTCGCCGTGGCCGCCGTGGCTGTGCGGCGATGAGCCGCCCAGCTTGCTTGTCCGGAGCGCACCTAGTACGAAAGCATGGTCGAGGGGTTGAAATGACGGGCGGGTGTTGTCACCAAGGGGCGCGCGCCGGCTTGTCGGCGTCCATCGGTTTTCCCGTCGTTCCGCTGCGCCTGCCAGCCATTCCGAAACTCCACCCCCGGAGACTCCCGTGACCACCGAGACCGAGCGAGCGGCGCGCCGCACCATTCCACAGGCAGAGCCGCAACCGCCACCGCGTCGCGGCCTGCTCACCCGGGTCAAGTTGGGGCACGTGGTTGCGATCGTCGCCGGCCTGCTCGCCGCGGTGACGATGCTCGCCGTGCTTCGCTCCAACCAGAGCACGGTGGCCGTGGTCACCGCTGCGGTCCCCATCGCCTCCGGCTCGGTGGTGAACGCCGACGACGTGGTGGTCGAGGACGTGCTCCTCTCACCGGAGTTCGGCGCCCAATTCGTCACCGCCGACGAGATCGACAGGGTGGCCGGATCGGTGGCGCGGCGGCCGATCATCCCCGGTGAGCCGCTGCTCGATACCGATCTGGGAGAAGTTGCCGCCTCCGAAGGCCTGCGCGCCATGTCGGTCCCGATCGAGGAGGGCCGCGCCGTGGCCGGGGGTCTCCAGGTGGGCGACCGCGTCGACGTGATCGCAGTTGTCGACGGCCTTGCCCGCTACATAGCCACCGATGTCGAGGTGCTCGGTGTCCCGACAGAGGAGTCCACCGGCCTCACCGAGGCCACCGGTGGGTTCGCTCCCACCCTGGCGGTGAGCGACGAGCAGGCGCTCCAGATCGCCTCGGCGCTAGGTGCCGCCGAGGTCCATCTGGTCCGCTCGACCGGGGCGCCCGACGTCAGCGTCGAGGAGGTCGCCCCCATTGAACGCACCGAGGGGGGCACCGACCTGACCACCGCCACCACCGTCCCGTGAGATGACCGAGCGTCGCCGGGCCCGAATCGAACCCGCGGTAGCCCTCGGCTCGTCCGCCCGCTCATGGGCGGGCGAGTTGATGAGCTACGCAAAGGACCACCCCGGTGTGAGGGTGGTTGGAACGATTCTCTCGTCGGCCGATGCCATGGAACTCGGGTACGACGTCCTGATCCTCGACGACACGTCCAGCTTCCTCACCCCCCGGTTGATCGATCGGTTGCAGCGCAGCGATAGGGCCGTGATCGGCGTCTACGACCCGGAGAGGGGCGGTCCGGGTCGTTCCCGGCTGCTCGAGATGGGGGTTGATGCCGTGGTCGTCGCCTCGGCTTCGCCGGAGGACATCGTGGGGTCGATCGAGGAGGTCGTCGAGCGGCGCGACCTGGTCCAGAGGTTCGCCGAGGTGCTCGGACCCGATCTCACCACCGAGTCCATTCCCCAGTCCGCCCTTCCGGCCGAGCCGGTGAGCGATGCCGGGCGGGTGGGGAGGGTGGTGGCGGTCACCGGTGCCAGCGGGGTTCTCGAGGTTCTGGTTGGGCTTGGCACTCATCTGGCCGGGTGGCGGCACCCCACGCTGCTGGCCGACCTCGACACGTTGGAGCCCGCTCTGGCGCAACGTCTCGATGTGGAACTGACCCCCAACGTGGTCACCGCCCTCGAAGCGCTCCGATTCCGCTCCGATCTGACCCGTGAGTTCGCCTACCACTCCGGCGGGTTCGCCGTACTCGGTGGGCTACCAAACCCCCGGGAGTGGGCCACGCTGGCAGAGGATGAGATCGTGGACCTGCTCGAGCAACTCACACTGGCTTTCGAGGTCGTGCTGGTCCGCATCGACCGTCACCTCGAGGACCTCTCCACCCTGACCGGGGCGGCGGGCAGGTTCGGAGCGAGCCGCGCCGTGGCTGCAACCGCCGATGCCATTGTCGGAGTCGGTGATCCCTCGCCGGTCGGTGTTGCCGGGATGCTCGGCTGGTTGGGTGACCTGAGCACGGTCACCTCGGCACCGGTGCATCTCGTGCTCAACCGGATCCGACCTGGTCCGTTCCAGCGCCACGAGGTGATGGAGGAGCTTCGCCGCTCCTTCACCCCGGCATCGGTGACGCTGCTCCCCGATGACAACCGCCTGCCACGTGCCTCATGGCAGGGCGAGCCGGTCTATTCGGGCAAGTTCATGAAGGCCTTGGCGCCGCTCGCCGCCGCTCTCGGTGCGGCCGGCTCACCGGTGCGGGCCGAGGCGGGAGCCACCCTGTGACCAGCCGGCGCTCCAGCGCAT
>CAWGRK010000006.1:0-518859 GCA_963824995.1 uncultured Actinomycetes bacterium
CGGCCGGTCAGGCCAAGATACCCCCCTCGTGACCGTGGCCGAATCGAGATTCGGTGGCGTAAGGGACGCTCCCTATAGGCGGATTAGCCCGGCTGATAGCGGCTTACAAGGCAAGCCGCGCCCGGGGGTCTCGCAAGGCTGCCATCCTGACCTCACCGAAGTCCATGGCAGGCATCTCCAATGTCCCGCCGAGATCGGTGGCTCGTTGCACGATGGCGTCGGTGTCATCGACCGCGAAGGTGACGCTCCAGTGTGGCGGCACGTCGTCGGGGAACTGGTTAGCCGTCATTGGCCTGATCCAGCCAATTGTGTCCTCGAAGCCCGATGGCCATCCGGCAGCGGCCTGGCGGCGGCGCAGGTCGGGGTCCTTCATGTCGAGGATGTGCCCGTAGCCGGGCCTCCGGAACATCGTGGCCTGCCCAAAGCCGAGATCGACCGTTTCGGCCTGCCAGCCGAACACTGCGCCGTAGAACGCCTTGGACCCTTCCGGGTCACGCGTGTTGAGGTCGCTCCAATTCCAAGTGTTCGGCTCGTTGACCAACTGAGCACCAGTGTGCTGGTTCGCCTCCCACACCGAGAACGCGGCTCCGAACGGATCGGTGAAGGTGGCCATGCGGCCGGCGTCGAGGACATCGAACGGCTCCATCAGGGTGATCCCACCCGACTCCTCAACCTTCGTCGCGGCATCGTCTGCGCTGCGAACTGCGATATAGGTGCTCCACACAGGTGGCGCCGGCATCCCCTCCCGCACGGATCCCACAGCCGCGACGTCACGGCCACGAAGTTGAGCCAGGAAGTACTGGCCGGGAACTTCGGCCGGCATGCGATCGACGAACTCCCAGTCGAAGAGGCCCTGGTAGAAGGCCACCGCCTTTTCCGGGTCGGGCTGCGCGGTGTCGATCCAGCAGGGCACGCCGGGTGGGTACGCATCTCGCTCGAGGACCATTGCCAAGCTCCCGGCTCGGTGTCGCGGTTCACCCTATTCGGCGCCCAGCCGGGGTTTGCCCTGGTTTCGCTGTCCTAGCATCGGGCCGGGCACGGGGTAGGAGTCGCTATGTTCGATACAGCTCGCGCCGCGGTGGAAGCGGCACTAGCCGGGGCGCGGTATACGCCGACGCACGAGTCGTCACGTCGCGAAGCGAGGAGCTGCTGGGGCGGAACGGCGAGATCGAGGCAGCCGATCGCAGCGAGGCGGCCGGCGTCGGGGTACGGGCCCTGGTCGGTTCCTCGTGGGGCTTTGCCGCCACCAGCGATCTCGAAGGGGCGGAATCAGCCGGGTCCCGGGCCGCCGCCATCGCCCACGCCTCGGCATTGGTGCCGGGCACCGACCTCCATCTCGCCGAGGTTCCCGCCGTGCAGGATCGGTATGTCACCCCGGTGGTGGAGGACCCGTTCGCGGTTCCCCTGTCCGAGAAGGCGGACCTGGTGGTGGGCGTCACGGACACCATGGCGGCGGTGGAGGGCATCAAGGTCGCCCACGCCTACCTCAGTTTCTGGGAGACCGAGAAGTACCTGGTGTCGAGCCAGGGCCACGAGATCCACCAGCGCCTGGTCGAGTCGGGTGGCGGGATGGACGCCACCGCGGTGGGGGAGACCGAGACCCAGCGCCGCTCCTATCCCCAGTCCACCGGCGACTACCGCACCGGTGGGTATGAGGTGGTGCGGGAGTTCGACCTCCCCGGCAACGCCGGCCGCATCGCCGAGGAGGCGGTTGCCCTGCTGTCGGCGCCGGCCTGCCCCAGCGGGGAGACGGACCTCATCCTCGAATCGAGCCAGCTGGCCCTGCAGATCCATGAGTCGGTGGGCCATGCCATCGAACTCGACCGGATCCTGGGGTGGGAGGCGGCGTTTGCAGGCACCTCGTTTCTCGACCTCGGGGAATTGGGCCGGTTCCGTTATGGCTCCGAGCTGATGAACGTGGTGGCCGACGCCACCATCCCCGGCGCCCTGGCCACCTTCGGCTACGACGACGAAGGGACCGCGGCGCAGCGGGTGGACATCGTGCGCGACGGGGTCTGGGTGGGCGTCCTCTCGGGGCGGGACTCGGCCCATCTGGCCGGGCTGCCGCCCGGGGGGATGGTGCGGGCCGACGGGTTCAACCGGCTGCCGATGGTCCGGATGACCAACGTTGGATTGCTTCCCGGCGACTCCTCGCTGGAAGAGATCATCTCCGAGACCCGCTCCGGCGTCCTGATGTCCACCAACCGCTCCTGGTCAATCGACGACAAGCGGCTCAACTTCCAGTTCGGGTGCGAGGTGGGATGGGAAGTGACCGACGGGAAGCTGGGGCGGATGGTGCGGAACCCGACCTACACCGGGATCACGCCCCACTTCTGGGGATCGCTCGACATGCTGGCTGGGCCCGAGGAGTGGCGTCCCTGGGGGACCCCGAACTGCGGGAAGGGACAGCCCATGCAGATCGGGCACACCGGACATCCCGCGTCACCGGCCCGTTTCCGGGGAGTGCGGGTGGGGGTGACCGGATGAGTCGTCTGGAAGAACTGGCGGAGCGCATCCTCGGGCTGGTGGGAGCCGAGGCGGAAGCCGAGGTGCGGGTCGTCTCCAATCGGCACGGACTGACCAGGTTTGCCAACTCCTTCATCCACCAGAACGTCGAGGAAGAGACCGCCGAGGCCGAGTTGCGGGTCGCGGTGGAAGGACGGGTGTCATCGTCTGCCACCTCCAACGTCGGGGACGACGCCCTGGATCGGTTCGTCGCCGATGCCGTCGATGCGGCCCGGCTGCAGCCGGTCGACCCGGACTGGCCGGGGGTGGCGCCACCCACCGAGGTACCCGAGATCGACCACTACGACCCGGAGACGGCCGATGCGCCTCCCGCCGTGCGAGCCGAGATGGTGCGGAGTTTCATCGCCGCCGGCAAAGGGCTGCGCGCCGCCGGGTTCGCCGACACCCAGGCGATCAGCTTTGCCTTCGCCAACTCGGCGGGCCATCGGGCTCAGGGACGAACCACCCGGGCCACGATCGAGGGCATTCAACAGACCGACACCTCGGCGGGGTCGGCCCACCAGACCTCGCTACGGATCGCCGACCTCGATGCAGCCACCGCTGGCGGAATCGCCGCGGAGCTGGCGCACCGCTCTGCCGCCTTCGTGGATCTGGAGCCCGGTCGCTACGAGGTGGTACTCAGCCCGGAGTGCGTCTCGACCATCGCCGTCTTCCTCGCCGTCTACGGGTTCAATGCCCAGGCACATCTCGACGGCGGTTCGTTCGTCCGCCTCGACGAGCCCCAGTTCTCCCCACTGCTGACCATCGTCGACGACTCTTTGCGGCCCGATGCCATCGGCCTGGGCTTTGATGTCGAAGGAACCCCCAAACGACCTCTCACTCTCGTGGAGCATGGGGTCACTCGCAGTCTGGTGCACGACCGCCGCACCGCCCACCGGGCCGGAGTGACCTCGACCGGCCATGCTCTGGGTGCCAGCGGCTTCGGTCCGGTGCCGGCCAATGTCGTGGTCACGCCCGGCTCAGCGACCGCCGACGAGCTCGTGGCCGGGGTGGAGCGGGGACTGCTCATCACCGAGTTCAACTACTGCCGGATCCTCGACCCCCGGACCCAGGTGGTGACCGGGCTCACTCGCAACGGGACCTTCCTCAGTCGAGGACGGCACCATCGCCGGGGGAGTGGGAAACCTGCGCTTCACCCAGTCCTTCCTCGAGGCGCTCTCCGAGGAGAACCTCATCGCGGTGGGTGGAGACGCCAGGTACGCCAACTCCGAGTTCGGCCCGGGTCTGATCGTGGCCCCGTCGCTGCGTCTCGCCTCCTGGACATTCACCGGAGGCGCCGCCGGCTGATCCACTTTCGCTTAGGTAGATGTGAGCAGTTGCACATCGCAACCCCTACCTCGGGAGGCGGCAATGTCCCAGCTACGTGTCCACAACTTCTCGATCTCGCTGGACGGGTTCGGGACCGGCGACGGCATCACTTTCGACGCCCCGTTCGGTCACGCCGGGGAGCGCCTTCACGAGTGGATGTTCGCCACGGAATTCTGGTGCTCGATGGTCGGCGAGACCGGTGGCACCGCTGGTGTCGATGACGCGTTCGCCGTCCGCCATGGCGTCGGCATCGGTGCCGAGATCATGGGCAGGGGCAAGTTCAGCCCGGATACCGGGCCATGGACCGATGTCGGCACCGACAACGAGTGGCGCGGCTGGTGGGGGCCGAACCCACCATTCCACACGCCTGTGTTCGTGCTCACGCACCACCCGCGCCCGTCGATCGAGATGGAGGGCGGCACCGTGTTCCATTTCGTCGACGCCAACCCCCAGGAGGCGCTCGACCTCGCCCGGAAGGCAGCCGGCGACCTGGACGTGCGCCTCGGCGGTGGCCCGACGGTCGTCCGCGACTTCTTGACCGCAGGCCTCATCGACATGCTCCACGTCGTGCAGGTGCCGATCCTGCTCGGCCGCGGCGTTCGCCTGTGGGACGGCGTCGAGGGCGTCGAGGAGCGCTACGACATCGAGGCGGTCTCGTCACCGAGCGGCGTCACCCACCTGACCTTCACCCGTCGATAACCGATCGGCCAGACGTCCGGGGCCTTGTGCGGGAACTCTTCGACGCCGCGTCGTCTGCATTCCATCAATCTTGAGGATGACGGGATGCAACCGCTCCAGCAATGTTCACTCGACTGTTCACTCGCCTGCACGCCCACCCGGGACCGCTCAGCGGCCAGAGGGATGCAGGCATATCGAAAGAAACGAGGACATGGACCGGGGCAAGAAGTGGGTATCTGGAGTCGTCTTGACTGCCATCGCGATCGGGATGGTGGTGAGCCAGGGCGGTGACGGACAGACCGCGGAAGCACGGCCTGACCAAGCCGCCTCAGCTGCAACCGTCGCCCCTACAGCCACCACGGGTGCCGCCACCACCACCGAAGCCCCAGCAACCACCGTTGCCATCACCACGACCGAAGCGCCGACAACCACCGTGGCCCCCACCACGACAGAAGCGCCGACAACCACGGTTGCCAAGACCACCACGACGACGATCCCCAGAGCCCAGGTAGTCCGTTGGGTGGATGGAGACACCGTGGAAACCACCGTGGGCACCGTCCGACTCATCGGCATGGACACCCCTGAACGCGGAGCACCGTGTTCAGCAAAGGCGACAGCGAACGCCGATCGGCTTGCGCCCGTTGGTAGCACCGTTCATCTGATCCCGGTTCAGGGACGTGACGACACCGACCACTACGACCGACTCCTGCGCTACGTCATGCGTGGCCGAGTGGATGTCGGCTACCGCCAGATCGTCCACGGCTTGGCTGATGCACGCTACGACTCAGGTGAATACGGCACCCATCCGCAGACGGGACCGCTACCGCCAAGCCGACATCGAGCATCCAAACCAGACATGCGAAGTGACCACGACACAAGCAGCACCACGACGCGCTGGCACCGACGACCACGACTGTTCCGGCTACCACGACCACGGAAGCACCGGCAGGGAACTGCGACTCCAGCTACCCGGACTTCTGCATTCCGCCTCCGTCGCCTGACCTTGACTGCGGTGACGTCAACGGAACCAACTTCACGGTTGTCGGATCCGACCCACATGGGTTTGATGGCAACGACGATGGGATTGGCTGCGAAAGCTGACCTCGACCTGACCACCCGGTACTTAAGCCCGATCGGGGATCAGCGGCTTCAACGGACCCAGGAACGGTCGAGTGATTAGTGGTCGCCCAATGGCCGTTCGATCTCTCTGGCCCTGAACGCGGCGCGGGGGTGACTATTGATCCTGGACAACCGGAGACTCTTCATGGAGATTCTCTGAGGCCATCGAGGATCAGGTCGAGACCGAATTCGAATTCGTTGTCGACGCTGTACACGGACCTGAGCGCGTGTTCTCCTATCTCGACGAGATGCGGGTACTCCGTCGGGTTGAACTGCTCGTCGAGGGGTACGTCGACTGCGTCATCTCCTCAGAGGAGCTGAACGGCAAACTGGTCTCCTGTATGACTTGTCCGTAGACGTAGCAGTCGAGCAGCCAGAAGGCGTGGACAGCACAGGGTGATGGAGAAGCCCGCGGTGCGCAGGTTCCCGAGGATGGAATCGACATAGTGCAATGCGTTGGGCCCAGTCGAGCCACGTGCCTCGAGCAAGCCGATAGCCCATGAGTGGCGGCTGAGCACTTGGCGTGCCGAGACCGCTCGATGCCGCATCGCCTGCTTCCAATCGGTTCCGTCGGTCGGGACCTCGATCTCGCCGATCACTAGCTCGACGATCCCATCGAGGATTGCCTCCTTATTGGCCACGTGTTTGTAAAGCGACATGGCTTCGACACCGAGCTCAGCTCCCAGGCGGCGCATCGTCAAGGCGCCGAGTCCTTCACGATCGGCCAGATCGACGGCGGCCTGCAAGACCCGGGCTTTGGTCAGGGGAGTGCGTAGTGAGGTGTTCTTGTCAAGCATCTCACTTGACAGCTTACTAAGTAATTGGTACGTTTACTTAGTAAGCCACCGTCCAATAGGAGGGTTCCATGTCTATCCAGACCGAGAAAACACCGACCACCGTCGGTAGAGGGTTTGAACCTGCCAGCGTCAACGTGAGGATGAAGATCTCGGCGCTATGGGTGGCGTTGCTGTTCGTCTACGCCTACGTCGATATCTTCGGCCTCTTCCGATCTGACGTCAGAGCCGACATCGAGGCAGGTCAGATCGGGGGGTTCGCCCTCAGCCAGTCATTCCTCCTGGCGACGACGGTCTACATCGTGATCCCGAGTCTGATGGTGTTCGCCACCCTCGTCCTACGACCAAGCCTCAACCGAATCGCCAACATCGCGCTGAGCATCATCTATACGGCAACGATCATCGCCGGGGCGATCGGCGAATGGAACTACTACATCCTCGCCAGCGCCATCGAAGTCGGACTGCTCGCCTTAGTCATCTACTACGCCTGGACCTGGCCGCTACTGGGACACCAGGCAGGAGTGGACCCGAGGTGATCGCTCAGCGTGTCGTCGTGCGCATTGCAGACCTGCGGCTGGTCGTTCACGATGACCCGCTTGAAGAGGTGACACGGTGGGGTCCGTGATCGCAAGGATCTCGCGACGCTTCGTCGAGGACCGCGGTCGTCGACGCCTTGCCAGCACGAGTTACTGACCGATCCGTCCGTCGATCCGCTCACGCAAGAGGTCGGCGTGACCCATGTGACGGGCGTACTCCTCGATCGTTCCGACCAGTACCTCGCGCAGGGATATCGACCCCCCGCCGCTGCCATGCTGATTCAAGGGGTCGTCTCTGGTGATGTCGAGACTGCGCGCCTCGGCCACGAACCGCGTGGCGAAGTCCACCTCGGCACGCCAGGCGTCCCACGCCTCCGCAACCACCCCGCGGTCGGGAACAGCACCATCGAAATCACCGTCACGGTCGGTGTCGGAGCAGAACAGCCGGGGTGCGTCCTGTCCCGCCATCATCACCCGGAACGCCCCACGCTCCATCTCGGCGAGGTGTCTCACCAGTCCCAGGAGTGACATCGTGGACGGCTCGACGGAACGCCGCGCCATGGCTTCCGCATCGAGACCTGAGCACTTCAGCTCCAATGTCAGGCGTTGACGGCGCAGGGCTTCGACCAGCGTGGCGCGCTCGTCCCCCAGCCTTGGTCCGTTCTCACGCGGGTCGTCGTCAGACGGCTTGCCGTCCGCGGTGAACATGTCGGCTCGTCGGGTGGTGGCCATGGCCACGATTATCGCGGCGGACCTTGGGGACTCACCATGGATTATCGGCATCGCGACGGTTGTCCAGTCCCGCCGTCCCCGCGACGACAAGCAAAACCCAACTCAGGTGCAGCTCGCCGAGATCGAAGAGCGACGGATCGACCGGCACGGTGCGGACCCTAGATCGAACTGGCTCTTGGCCCTGACGTCCACCAAGCGCATCCATGACATCGACCACTGGGTCGATGCCCGTCTCCAATAGGCTCCGCATCAGCCGATGGACCTCCAGATTCAGCTTCTCGGGCGACCTCAGGTGGAACGTGGCGGGCTGGTTGCCAAGCCACGAGGGCGCAAGACGTGGGCCCTTGTTCGTCTACCTGATCCTCGCCAGGGTCCCCCCTTCCCGGCAAGTGCTTGCAGAGCTGCTTTTCCCTGATGCCGACGACCCACTCGGTGCGCTGCGCTGGACTCTCTCCGACCTGCGCCGCCTGTTGGGGGACCAGGCCATCATCGAGGGAGACCCAGTTCGGCTCGTCCTTCCGGTGAACAGCACGATCGACACCCAGATCCTCACCAGGGGATCGTGGGTCGAGGCGATACGCCTGCCCGGGTTGGGCCGGGATCTGATCGAGGGACAGGACATTCCCGCCAGCCCGGGCTTCGAACTGTGGCTCACCAGCGAGCGCCGTCATCTCGGTGTCGCCACCGAATCGGTGTCTGCGGGAGGCCGCTATGTCCAGCCTTGCCCGGAACGAACCGAAAATCGCCGCGGAGTACGCCTCTCGACTGGTCATGCTGAACCCATACGACGAGAACCACCACGCTCTGTTGATCCGCAGTCTCTCCGTGCTGGGGGACCGTCAGGGGGCGGACCGTCAGGTGGAGTTGGCGACGGCGTTGTTTCGACGTGAGCTCGGGATCGATCCCACAGCGGTCCTGCGGATGGCGGCGACTGCGACCTCCGGCGGAAGGTCGAGGGGAGATGGCACCCGCAGTTCTCGCCCGAGTCGAAGCCGGTGAGGCGGCGGTGGCGGCCGGAGCCCTCGAGGCCGGCCTCACCGCTCTTCGCCAAGCAGTCGAGGGAGCCCGGAGTCTGGATGATCGACGTCTCCTTGCCCGATCCCTGTTGGCCCTGGGCAGCACCCTGGTACACGCTGCCAGAGGCACCGATGAGGAGGGAGCCGCCGCCCTCTTCGAAGCGGGCGGGTTGGCCGAGGAGGTTGGTGACAGGTCGATCGCGGCCACTGCTCGACGGCGAGCTGGCCTGGATCGAGCTTCTTCGGGCTCGTCACGACCGGGCCCATCGGTACCTCGACGAGGCGTCGTTGCTGGCCGGTGACGACGAAGCGGAGCAGGCGTGGGTCGAGATGATCCGAGGTGCGTGTTATACTGACACCGCGGACTATGCCTCGGCTCTATTGCCTCTTGACTCAGCCGTGGAGCACGCCCGGCGAGCGGGCACGGTGCGTCCCGCCGCCCTCGCCGAGGCTCACATCGGACGATGGCATCTGCTGCGGGGTGAGCTGGATGAGGCCCGGGTGGCGCTCCATCGCGCCCTCGAGGCGGCCCGGGAGGGGGGATGGACCATCGTTCATCCCTTGGCCCGAGTCGCTCCTCGCCGATGCCGACCTGCGGGCCGGCGATGTGGACGCCGCAGCCGCCGGCTTCGAGCATGCCTTCGCCCTCGGCTGCCAGATCGGCGATCCGTGCTGGGAGAGCATCGCGGCACGTGGACTGGGGCTGGTGGCCGCCGCCCGAGGCAACGGCGCAGCCGCCCTGGAGTGGCTGGAAGATGCGGTGCACCGTTGCCGGCGGCTCCCCGATTCCTGGCTGTGGGTGGAGGCCTACGCCCTCGAGGCCCTGTGCAGGGTTGCGGTGGACAACAGCGCTCCATCCTCGTCCCGATGGATCGCCGAGCTGGAAGTCCTGGCAGCCAAGGCGGGTCTGCGCGAGCTGCTGGCCAGGGCAACCATGCACCGCGCCAGGCTCGGCGACGCAGGCGCCGACGAGGCGGCTACCTTCCTCGCCGCCGGGATCGACAATCCGGCGCTCATCGCAGAGCTGGCGGCGTCGATCGCCTCATCCTCATAGAGTCGTCTCTCTCACACGCCCACTCACACGCCCCTCCCTCAAGTTGCTCCGAAGACCGAACAGGCATCTCAGGAAGGAGCAGCTCATGACGAAGGTCGCTGAGCGCCGTGCCGTCGATGGTCGAGGAGCCGACCATCAAGGACCAGGCGGGAAAGGTGCTGGGTCACATCGCCGGATACGTGGCGAGCAGAACCGTCGAACTCGGCCTCGCCCACGGACTGATCGCATCGCTGGCGAGCCATCCCGATGGCCTCACCGCCGAGGACCTGGCATCTGATCGCGATCTCGATCCCTTCTACGTGGAGGTCTGGTGCCGTTCGGCCTTCGCCAACGAACTCCTCGAGCGGGTGACCGACAAGGTGTACCGGTTGGCACCACACATGGACACGGTGCTCCTCGACCGCGGGTCGCCGGCCTATGTGGCCGGGACGATTGCGGTCATGTCGCAACCCGATGTGTTCGACCAGTTCTCCCGAACCCTCCCCACCGGCGAGACGGACCTGGTGGAACCACTGCACGTCCAGGATTCATCGATGGTGTCTCAGGAACCGGCGGGGCCTTCTACGCGAGGCTGATACCGGGTGGGCTGAGCCAGGTCCCGGGGCTTGCGGAACGACTCCAGGATGACGCCCGTATCCTCGACACCGCCTGTGGATCCGGGGTCGGGCTGGTCCGGCTGACGGAGGCGTATCCGTCGGCGAGCCGTGGTGGGAGCGGACGGGGACGCCTACTCGCTCGAACTGGCCGCCGAGCGTCTCGGTCGACACGGTCTCACCGACCGGGTCGAGCTGGTGCACACGCCGTTGGAGGAATTGGACCGGGCTAGCGAGTTCGACCTCATCACCAACAACATCTCGATGCACGAGTGCCGGGACATCAACCGGGTCACGGACAACATCTGGCGGGCGCTCCGGCCGGGCGGCTACTTCGTCATCTCGGACTTTCCCTTCCCGGACACCGACGAGGCGTTGCGCACCGTGCCGGGGCGGATCATGTCCGGGATCCAGTTCTTCGAGGCTCAGATCGACGATCAGCTGCTCCCTGTCGCCGCCTACCTCGAGCTGCTGGCCGGACACGGCTTCCGAGACGTGGCCTCGTTCCAGCTCACCCCCGTCCACGCCGTGACCTACGGTGTGAAGGACCATGGATAGGAGGGGATGACCATGGGTGCTGAGTGGACGGTTGCCGCGGTCCAAGCCTCGTACGTGCTGATGGATCGCGATGCGACCACGTCGAAGGTCGAGCAAGCTCATCGCCGACGCCGCCGGTCTCGGGGCGCGCCTCATCGTGTTCCCCGAGGTGTTCATTCCGGGCACACCACTGTGGATCGACACCGTGCCGATCTGGGACAACGACGAGGCTTGGTACGCCCGGCTCGTGGACCAGGCCGTGGTCGTGCCCAGCCCGACCACGGACCGGATAGGTGCCGCAGCACGTGAGGCGGGCGTCTACGTCGTGATCGGCGTCAACGAGCGGCAGCCACACGGGGCCACCATCTACAACACGCTGCTGTACTTCGGACCCGACGGACAGCTGCTCGGCACCCACCGCAAACTGGTGCCGACCGGGTCGGAGCGGACCGTTTGGGGCATGGGCGACGGCTCCACCCTCGAGGTCGTGCCGACCGAGTTCGGGCGGATCGGCGGGCTGATCTGCTGGGAGAACTACATGCCCCTGGCGAGGTTCCACCTCTACGCCCAGGGCATCGACGTGTGGGTCGCCCCGACACTCGCTCGCGGCGATGGATGGGTGGCCACCATGCGCCACATCGCCCGCGAGGGACGCGTGTGGGTCGTCGGAGTGCAACCCCTGCGTGCAGATCTCCGACATCCCCGCCGACTTTCCCGACCGGGACCGTATCGCCCGTGTCATCGACCCCGAGGACGGGGATTGGATCGAACCCGGCAACACGCTCATCTGCAATCCCAACGGTGAGCTCGTGGCCGGCCCGCTTCGACACAGCGAGGGCATCCTCACCGCCGAGATCGATCTGGCGAAGGTCCACGCCGCACGCCGGCTGTTCGATCCGGCCGGTCACTATCACCGGCCCGACGTCTTCCATCTCACCGTCGACACCCGGGCGCGTCCCCCGGTCACTCAGCTCACCGATCGGCCCGCGGTAGGTGAACCGGCGAACGGCTATGTGGAGAGACGGATCAGCGAGGACGAACGTATCGGCTAAGGCATGCCGAACCAGGGTTGCCAGCGAACCGTGGAGGTACTTCCCAACCTGGGTCGCCAACAACCGTCGGTCTAGGTCTGGCTCTTCGCCGTCCGGCTGAAGTACTCGAGGGCGGTCTTGGTCTTGGTGTGCTGTTCGCCGGTCACGTCGACCCCGCGCTCCTTCAGCAGCAGCTTCGCCCTGATGGCAGTCTGCAGAGCCTCGCCAGGACGGCTCTTCGTCGACAGCTCGAGGATGCGCGAGTAATCGGGATAGGTCCACATCTCGGCGACGACCTCTTGGTCGAGCCCCGGAAGGGTGAACTTGAGCTTGAGCACGGTGATCGGTCCGAGGACGGTGAGGTCGTCGAGACCGAGACCGGCAGGGGCATGGTCCTCGTAGAACGCCCGCTGCTCCTTGGAGAAGGCCCTGCGGATAGGACGGTCGCCGCGCGCAACATCGATTACGTCTGTGGTCTCTCCCTTGAGTGAAGCGGAGCAGACAAATCCACCGGGCATGGCGTCCACTTCGACCACGCAGTTCGGGGACTTCCGCAACTGTGTCGGGAGCTCGCCTGGCACCACCGGCCGAAGCTTGACGACCGAGTCGTCACCTCTACGTTGCACCCTCCGTGCTCGAGCCACGACACCGTGCTCGTAGAGCGCAAGGTCTGGTGTGTCGAAGAAGTAGACCTGACGGATCTGCGCGTCGAGCGGATCCATCCCTAGCGCGGTCACCGTAGAGCGCTGCTCCTCCTCGGGGATGGTCAGCTTCAGTTCCACGCTGTCGGCGTCCTTGACGAGGTCCAGGACCTCGCGCAATTGCTCTTCGGTGAGGTTGATGGCGGGGCTTGTGGACACCGTGGCACCTCCGGCGCCCTCGAGCGGCGCATTGCTTGCAAGACCTCTCAGATGATGGCACGTGTTGTCGGTCACTGAAAAAGTGGGCGGCGTAGGGTCGAGGCAACGGCAGCCGAGATGTTCGAGTGTCCCTGCAGCTCATCGCTCTCCCGTCGACTCCACAAGGAGGCACCGATCGTGACGAGACGGCTGGTGGTGGTGGAGAGCCTGACCCTCGACGGCGTGATGCAGGCGCCCGGTGGGCCGGATGAGGACACGCGAGGAGGGTTCGAGCACGGGGGTTGGGCCGCGCCTTACAGCGACGACATCATGGGCCGCGAGATGGGGAAGGGTATGGGCACGAGCGATTTGCTCTTCGGGCGCTGGACCTACGAGAGCATGTACTCCTTCTGGCCCAAGCAGACAGATGACAATCCGTTCACCGAGGTTCTGAACCAGACACAGAAGTACGTCGCGTCGAACACGCTGGCCGAGCCGCTCCCTTGGATGAACTCCACCCTGGTGTCGGGTGACGCTGCCGAGACCGTCGCCGCTCTGAAGGAGGAGCCGGGAAACGACATCGCGGTTCTGGGCAGCGGCGCGCTCGTCCAGACACTCATGGAGCACCGCCTCGTCGACGAGTACACGCTCCTGATCCATCCGCTGGTACTCGGATCGGGCCGCCGCCTGTTTCGCGAGGGGGGCAGGTACGCCCCGCTGGAGCTGACGCATTCCGTCACCACGACTACCGGCGTGGTCATTGCGACCTACACGCCGATCGACACGGGGAGGAAGACATGAGTGCAATCGCCGGCAAGCTCCCATCGACCGGCGATGTGATCTCGTTCGGGTAGCTTCGAGGTCCCTCTAGGAGGCACTGATGACCACACCTTCCAGCCAGCCGGTCCATGTCGGTGCCGCGATCGAATACGGGTGGCGCAAGCTCTGGGAGAACGTCGGGCCGATGCTGTTGGCCGGGCTCCTGGTGTTAGTGGTCACCGGGCTGGTCACCTGGTTCACCCTGGCGGCCGGGGACAACGCCTGGGTGAGGTTTCTTGCCGGTGTTGTTGAGTTCCTGGTGGGAGCCATCGTCGGCATGGGATGGATCCGAATTGCTCTCCTGATCACACGTGGAGAGCCTGTCGAAGGCACCGACGTCTTCCGGACCGGCCGGTACCTCATCGCCTACATCATCGGGTCAGTCCTCTTCGGACTGATGTGCCTGGTGGGGTTTCTGCTCCTGGTCATCCCGGGCATCTGGGTGCTACTCACCTTCGGGTTCTTCTCCTGGATAATCGTGAACCAGGACAAAGATGCGATCGCAGCACTGACACGCAGCTCCGAGATAACCAAAGGTCACAAGTGGGACCTCTTGGGGTTCTTCCTCGTCCTTTTCCTTCTCAACATCCTGGGGTTGCTTGCCTTGATCGTCGGTGTGATCGTCACGGCGGCGATCAGCCTGTTGGCGACCGCCTACGTCTACCGCAGGCTCGAGGGCGACCCCGTTCAAGAACTGGGTCCCGCCGGCACCTGAGTTTCCAAGCGACCACGTGACGAAAGCCAGCGTCTCAGGGCTCAAATGAGACGGTCGACCCATGTTCCCGATGGCGTTGGACGCCGTATTTTCTGCGCCGTCAACACGCAAATTTGGCCTAGGGGGAACTTTGACCGCTACATGTCGCCGCCGGCTGGGCAGATACACTCGCAATCACTACGGACGGGCGACGCGCTCCAAGTGACTCCGGAATCGTGGTGCCCGACCAGATCCCGGCGACACCACCGTCAACCGCCGTCCCTGGCTCGCCCGACACGGGGCCGAAGACCGTCCAGACATTGCGCCCGATGCGGGGGCGCTTCCTGCTGGCCACGGCCGTCATCGTCCTCCTCGGTGCGTTGCTCGTGGTCGATCTCAGGTCGGGTGTCGTCCCCGATCTCGGTATCGACTACGTCGCTCTGGAGATCGTCCTCGTGGTCCTTGTGTCAACGATGGCCATCATCGCCGGAGCCCTGATCGGCGCCAGGTGGTGGATCGATCGGGATCCGGCCGACATGTGGATTGCCATCGGCCTGCTCATTCTCGGGGTGGTCGTCTACGGCATCGCCGGTCTCCTTCCACTCCTGGGAATCCGCTGTCAGCAGGAACCGGTGTTGTCATGGGTGACCCCCATCGGGCTGGTCGCGGCGTTTTTCACCTTCTGGAGGGGTCTGATGGTGGGTTCTTCACGCCGCGTCCGAGCGTGGAATATCGCCGTGATCGCCGCCGCCTTCGTCATCCTCGCCGTGCAGGCGCTATCACCGGTCACCGAACTGGTGGCCAACCCCGGTGAACCCATCTCGATTCAGACTCTCGGATGGGGCACTCTCCTCTTGATTGTTGCGGCGCTCGCTCTTTCGGTCGGCTACGGCGTCAAGGGGTGGCGTGCCGGTTGGCCGCTGCACACTGCACTCGGCTTGATGTTGGCGACCATCGTGCTCGGCCAGGTGATTGGCGCCTTCGGGGAGAGCACGCATCTCGACGGGGAATTGGCACTCCCACTCATCGGTCTGCTGGTGGTCGTCTTGGCGCTCGTCAACGAGGTGCAGATGGGGTGGTCGCGCCGTGAGGTTGAACTCCTCGAGTCCGAGACCATGGCCAGCGAGGCGCATGAGGAGGTGCGCCGAGTCCAGGAGTCGATGGAAGAACGTGCCCACGATGCGAGGTCGGCGTTGACCGCGATCGAGGGCGCCGTGAAGCTGTTGGAGCGCGGCGCGGACAGGCTGGATGACACGGCCTGGGTCTCTCTGCAGGCGGCGGCGGGAAGCGAGATCGCTCGGCTGCAGCGGATGATCGCCCCCAGGGAGGAGGCGCTGCAGGACGAGGAGAGCTTCCTGGTGGCCGACGTACTGCGGCAATCGGCTTCAGTCGAGCGGCTTCACGGGAGCACGGTCACTCTGAATATCCCCCCCGATCTGACTGCGCTGGGCAAGCCGACAGCATTGGCCGAGGTGATGAACAACGTCCTCGACAACGCCCGCCGGTACGCCCCCGGCCCGGTAGGGATCAGCGCCGGTCGGGAGGACGATCGGGTGCTGATCCGGGTCGAGGATCAGGGACCGGGTGTGCCCGAGCAGTGGTGGGAGCGGATCTTCCAACGAGGGGTGCGAGGCCCGACCAGCGAATCGGTCCAAGGCACCGGCCTCGGGCTGCACATCGCCCGCGAGTTGATGCGGTCGCAGAGCGGAGACGTATGGGTAGAGGAGAGCCCCGAGGGAGGGACTGTCTTCGTGCTCTCGCTGCCGGCGTCGTCAGACGGAGCTGAGATCGGCTGAGAGCCGGTCGATCAGGGCGATAAGATCGTCGACACTGGTCAACTCAACCCACTCCTCGCCTTTTTCGTTGCTGATGCGGGCGGTCCCCAGACCATTCGGCGTCATTGGCAACCGGACCAGGGTGTCGATTTCGACCGAAGCGAGCTCGACGTCGGTGTTGACGAATGCCACGTCGAAGCGGCCATCCGGCAGCGTCCCATCGGACGGCATCTCGACCACGTCGAATTCGACGCGCGAGACGAGGCGACTCAATAGATCGCTCAACAGCGGCGGAACGACGGCCACGAGGATCCGCCGAGGCGTTATAGGACACCGAGGCATTGAACCCGGTGTGCCGCCCGGTCTCATCCCCAATGTTGATATAGGTGCGCTGATGAGCAACCGGGTGCTCATCGTTGACGACCACGTGCTGCTGGGGCAGAGCCTGCAGCTTGCCTTGACCGGGGAGGGCTTCGAGGTGCGGGTGGTGGACGGCCCCACGGCCGATGCCATCTTCGATGCAGCCGAGGCGTTCAGCCCCACGCTGGTCTTGCTCGACCTCGACCTGGGCGAGGAACTGGGGAGCAGTCTCGGCCTGATCGACCGACTCCTGGAAGCCGCCGAGAGGGTTGTCGATCCTCACCGGGAACACCGACAAGCGACGTCTGGGAGAGTGCCTCGAGGCCGGCGCCGATGGCATCCTGAAGAAGTCGGTCTCGTTCGACCGCTTGGTCCAGTCGATCCGCGACGCCGTCGAGGGCCGGGACATCCTGATCCGCCTGGAGAGCGTCACGAGATGCGCGCTGCGCTCCGAACCTGGCGCTCCTCCGAGGCTCAACGGAAGGCCACTCTGGAGAGGCTCACCGAGAGGGAGCAACAGGTGCTCGCCGGCCTCGTGGATGGCAAGTCCGCCGCCGAGATCGCCGAGGAGTCGTTTGTCTCGCTGGCGACGGTGCGCAGCCAGATCCGATCCATCCTGCTCAAGCTGGATGTGGG
This sequence comes from uncultured Actinomycetes bacterium, assembly GCA_963824995.1. Lineage (GTDB taxonomy): Bacteria > Actinomycetota > Acidimicrobiia > Spongiisociales > DATADW01 > DATADW01. Next base: position 17,048 of record CAWGRK010000006.1, read on the forward strand.
CTCCCAGCTCCAGGCTGTGGCGATGGCCCGCCGACAAGGCTGGTTCGACAGCTAGTCCACGCCGCCTGCTGCGCGCAGTTCTGGCTGCCGTCTGCCGACTGCCGTCTCGCTTTCATCAATTTTGATGATGGGCGAATCCTCAATTGTGGCGATGAGGCGGCGAGCTGCATCCACCGATACTTGCTATCAAGTAGAGACCGCAAAGGGCGGTCCGCAAGCACAGTAAGGAGAAGCAAATGCTTCACATCTACACCTGGCTGCAGTCCCGCATCGTGCGGGAGAGAGGGTGCCACCATGGTCGAGTACGGCCTCATGGTTGCCCTCATCGCCGTGGTCGGCATCGTGGCCGTGGCCCTCGTCGGACGCGATCTCGGACGATGTTCGACCGACGTCGCCGGCCAGCTCGTCTGAGCAAGCCGGCTGAACGAACTGCGGCGGTCCGTGACCTTCTCGGACCGCCGCAGTTCCAGCCAGAAGGATTCTCTCATGATCACCCGCTTCCTGACATCTGAAGACGGCGCCATCCATGCCCGAGTACGCCTTGATGGTGACGCTCATCGCCATGGCGGCGGTGCTCGCAGTCGTTGCTCTTCGGACAGTCGGTGAACGGTCTCTTCGACCAGCCAGAGCTCTTGACCGCTCTGCCAGGGCTGAGGGATCGACGATGTCTGCTTCCACCCGTTTCCAACGCCTCCGTCAAGACCGGGGTGCCTCGATGGTCGAGTTCGCCCTGATCCTCCCCATTCTCGTCCTGCTCATCTTCGGCATCGTCGAATTCGGGCGGGGCTACAACGCCCAGATCACCCTCACCCACGCCGCCCGTGAAGGTGTGCGCACCCTGGCCGTCACCAAGGACTCTGGCGACGCCGTCCAGGCCACCAAGAACGCCGCCACCTCGCTCAACCCGGCGCAGGTCTCGGTGAGCACCACTGCCTGCAACCCGGGCAGCCCCACCAGTGTGACTGCCACCTACCCCTTCACGTACGACATTCCCCTCTTTGGGACCAACACCATCACCCTCAAAGGAAAAGGAGTCATGCGATGCGGTGGTTGAAGCAGCTTGATACGGCGGCTGAATGAGGAGCGCGGCGCCACCGTGGTCATCGTGGCGATCAGCCTGACGGCCCTCATTGGGATGGCCGCCTTCGCCATCGACGTCGGAGCCCTCTACGGCGAGCGACGCGAGCTCCAGAGCGGCGCCGACGCCGGCGCACTGGCCATCGCCGAGGACTGCGCTCTCGGCAAGCCATGCACGACCGGCACCGCCAACGCCACCGCCGGCACCTATGCCAGCTCCAACGCCAACGACGGGGCAGCCGGGATCGAGTCGGTTGACCTCAACACCGCCGCCAAAGAGGTCACGGTGACAACCAAGACGCTCGACACCAGCGGATCAGACGTCTACAAGCCCTTTCTCGCCCAGGTGATCGGGTTCAACGGCACCACGGTCAATGCAAAAGCGACCGCGGTGTGGGGATATCCGAGCGGCCTGACGACTCTTCCGCTGATCATCTCCGACTGCGAATGGGCCAGATCCGGGATACGGGCCACCGACGTCACGGTCAAGCTCACGATTCCACGCACTCGACATCCGAGTGGCGACTGCGCGCTGGGTCCTCCGGTCATGACTCGGACGGCGATGGACAGGCTTCCGGGGGCGTTCGGCTGGCTCAACGGCTCGATCGACTGCAACGTCAACAGTCGAGAGTGGGCGACTGGATCGAGGGAGACACCGGAAACGTCGCGTCCACCGATGCGGATGACTTGCCCGACCTGATGGAACACGACGTATTGATCCCCTTCTATGACGACTGATCTGCTTCGAGAGCCGCTGCCACGGAGTGTCAACGGCAAGTGGTATCACGTTGCTGGCTTTGGTGCGTTCACGCTCACCGGATACAAGTCTCGCTGGCGGACGGAACATGTCGGCAGCCAGTGTCTGCGAGTGGCGGCGAACGTCGGTGCATCAGCGGATATTTCACCCACGCATCCGATCCCGATGGCGAGCTCGGCGGACCCAACCGTGGTGTCGTCGTCGTCAAGTTGACCAAGTAACAACAAACACCGAGTAGAAAAAGGAGAGAGATAGATCATGAAAAGAGTACTGGCGGTCATTGCCGCCGTCGTCCTGGCCGCAGTTGGCACCTTCGTGGTGCTCAACTACGCCCGCAGTGCGGAGGCCCGCGCCCTCGCCGGCGAGGAGACCATCGAGGTCCTCGTCGCCACCGAAGCGATCGCGCAAGGCACGCTTGCGCAGGACATCGCCGAGTCGCAGGTCGAGGTCAAGCTCATTCCGGCCAAGATCCAGACGCCGGGCAGCATCGGCAACCGCGCCGAGCTGAGTAGCGAGCTGAAGGGCATGGCGACCTCGGTCGACCTGGTGGCCGGGGAGCAGCTCCTCAAGAGCCGCTTCGTCGATCCCCAGGTGGCGGCGGCGCAGTCCGAGGTGGATGTCCCCGAGGGCCTCCTCGAGGTGACGGTGTCGCTCGAACCGCAGCGGGCCCTGGGCGGCAAGCTCACCCCCGGCGAGACCGTGGCGGTGCTGGCCTCCTTCGATCCCATTCGACCTCCAGATCGACCGGACCACGGCCTCCGAAGAGGGGACCGAGACCGAGGAGATCGACAAGCAGAGCCCCAACACCACGGGGATCATCCTCCACAAGATCCTGGTCACCGATGTCCAGGTGGGACAGGCGTCCGCCGCTCCCGTTGGAGGCGAGGAGGAGACCGAAGGACAGCCCGACGTGGCCCCTGAGGGCAGCCTGCTGGTCACCCTGGCGATGGACGCCCCTTCGGTGGAGCGGTTCATCTTCACCCAGGAGCACGGCCGCATGTGGCTCGCCGGCGAGACCGAGGACGACTCCGAGGCAGGCACCCAGGTGCAGACCCGGCTCACCGTCTACGGCGAGGCCGAGCCCATCCTCGACTACCTCCAGATGCTGGAGGAGCTGAACCAGGGTGAGGTGCAGCCATGAGCGGCATCACCATCGCCACCAAAAGCTCCGAGTTCGAGGCCAACGTCCGGAGCGCCTTCGGAGGAAGGCTGAACGGCGACCTGCGTCGCTGGTTCAGCCAGGCGGGGCTCGAGGATCCGGTGGCGGCGGTCGAGGAGATCGCCGCCACCGATCCCGAGGTCGTCGCGCTGGGCCCCGACCTCCCGCTCCAGGTCACCTTCGACATGGCGCGCGAGTTGGAGCGTCTCCGTCCCGAGATCACCGTGCTCATCGTGGCGCCGCCCAGCGCCGACGGTGTGGGAGAACGCCCTGCGGGCGGGCGCCCGCGACGTGATCGCACCCGACGCGGTGGCCGAGGAGCTGCTCGAGACCTTCGACCGGGCGCTGCAGACCGGCACCCGGTTGCGGGCCAACCTCGCAGGGAGCGAGACGCCTGCGGCTTCCCAAAGCCGGTTCATCACCGTGCTCTCGCCAAAGGGCGGATCGGGCAAGACCGTGGTCGCCTCCAACCTGGCCGTCGGGCTGGCCAAGCGCCATCCCGGCCAGGTCGTCCTCGTGGACCTCGACATCCTCTTCGGCGACGCTGCCAATGCACTCATGCTGGTCCCCGACCAGACGCTGGCCGACGTGGCCCGCTCGTTGCACACATTGGACGCCACCACGCTCAAGATGTTCCTCACCCCGCACGCCACCGACCTCTATGTGATGTGCGCCCCCGAGACACCGTCGGAGGGCGAAGGTGTGAGCGGTGACCAGGTGGGGCGGATCCTGGAGCTGCTGGCCCAGGAGTTCGCCTACGTCGTGGTGGACACCGCCGCCGGGATCGACGAGTACACGCTCGCCGCCCTCGACCATTCCACCGACCTGCTGCTGGTGGCCGACATGGACGTGTCGGCGGTGCGCGGGCTCCGCAAGGGGCTCGACCTGCTCGACAAGCTCGCCGTCACCGCTCCGGAGCGTCACCTGGTGCTCAACCGGGCCGACAGCCGGGTGGGGCTGGACCGCGACGACATCGTCGCCACCCTGGGGCTCGACATCTCGGTGAGCGTGCCCAGCTCGCGTGAGGTGCCCCTCTCCTACAACCGGGGCGCTCCGCTGCTCGAGACCGAGGCTCGGTCGTCGGTGGCCAAGGGCCTCGAAGACATCGTCGACATCTTTTCGCCACCGACGGCACGACCCAAGTTCCCCTGGAGGAAGACCCGATGAAATTGCACGAGCGCCTGCGGCTGGCCGACATCGCCGCACCCGAGGCTCCGCAGCCCGAGATCGCCAAGCCGGCGGTGCCCCGCGAATCGTTCGAGCCCATTGCCGACCCGCTCTCCGGGTTGAAGAACCGGGCGCAGGAGTCCCTCTTCGCCCGGCTGGGATCGCGCCTCTACGACTCCTCGCTCTCCGAGGAGCAGCTGCGCGGCCTGGTGCTCGAGGAACTGGGCCGGGTGATGGAGGCCGAGCGGATCCCCATGTCCGCCGGCGAACGCCACCGCATGGTGGCCGAGGTGAGCAACGACGTGCTCGGGTACGGGCCGATCGAGCAGTTCCTGCTCGACGATGCCGTCACCGAGGTCATGGTCAACGCCGACGACGCCATCTACGTCGAGCGGGAGGGAAGGCTTCACCGGACCGATGCCCGCTTCTTCTCCGAGGAGCACCTCCGCCGGGTGATCGAGCGGGTCGTGAGCCAGGTGGGCCGTCGCATCGACGAGTCCTCGCCCATGGTGGACGCCCGTCTTCCCGACGGCTCCCGGGTCAACGCGGTCATCCCGCCGCTGGCGGTGGACGGTCCCGCCCTCACCATCCGCAAGTTCTCCAAGGACCCCCTACCAGGTCAACGACCTCATCCGGTTCGAGACGCTCACCGCCGAGATGGCCGATCTGCTGCGGGCCTGCGTCGAAGGACGGCTCAACATCCTCATCACCGGAGGCACCGGGACGGGCAAGACGACGTTGCTCAACGTCCTCTCCTCGCTCATCCCCTCCACCGACCGGATCGTCACCATCGAGGATGCGGTGGAGCTGCAGCTTCACCAGGACCATGTGATCCGTCTCGAGGCTCGTCCGCCCAACATCGAGGGCAAGGGCCAGATCACCATTCGCGACCTGGTGCGCAACTCGCTGCGGATGCGCCCCGACCGGATCATCGTCGGGGAGGTGCGTGGCGGCGAGACGCTCGACATGCTCCAGGCGATGAACACCGGCCACGACGGCTCGCTGTCGACGGTCCACGCCAACACCCCGCGTGACGCCATCTCCCGGTTGGAGACCATGGTGCTGATGGCGGGTATGGACCTGCCGGTGCGGGCCATCCGCGAGCAGGTCGCCTCGGCGATCGATCTCATCGTCCACCTCACCCGTTTGCGCGATGGGTCGCGCCGAGTGACCCAGCGTCACCGAGGTGACCGGGATGGAGGGCGAGGTAGTGACGCTCCAGGACATCTTCACCTTCGACTACTCGGCCGGCATCGCCGACGATGGCCGCTTCCGGGGCACGACCAAGCCCACGGGCATCCGCCCCCGGTTCACCGACCATCTCGCCGATCTGGGTATCACCCTGCCCGCCAACCTCTTCGGTGCGGTGGACATCAACGGGTGGCGCACGTCATGAGGCTGCGACTCACGATCAGCGTCCTGCTGCTGGGAGTCTTCGGGGCGTTGGCCGCACCGGCCCTCGCCGCCGAGGACGGTTTCCAGATCGAGCAGGTCGATACCAGCAATCATCCCCAGGTCACCTTGACCGCGGTGGTGGCCGGAGACGAGGGCGCCTCTCTCCAGGCGGAGGACGTGCAGCTCACGGAAGATGGCCGGGAGATCCCGGTGACGCTGCGGCGTCTGCCCACCGAGGACCTGGAACTGGTCCTGGTCATGGACACCTCGGGGAGCATGGACGGGGCCCCGATGGCCGCGGCCAAGCAGGCGGCGGTGTCGTTCCTCGAGCGCCTGCCCGAAGACGTCGATGTGTCGGTGCTCGGGTTCGGCAGCGAACCGGTCCTCGCGGCCGGCTTCTCCGCCGATCGCACCGAGGCGGTCAGCGCAGTCTCCACATTGGAGGCAAACGGCGAGACCGCCCTCTACGACGCGCTCGTGGCCGGCTCGGAGCTGTTCTCCGAAGGGAATGAGACGCGGCGGGCGCTGATCCTGCTCTCCGATGGCGGCGACACGGTGAGCAGCGCCAGCTTCGATGATGCCGCCACCGCCCTGCAGGGAGCCGGGCTGGACTTCTACGCGGTGGCGTTGGAGGGCTCGGAATTCGACATCACACCATTGAACGGCTTGACGGACATCACCGAGGGGCAGATGGCCGCCGCTGAAGATCCCGAGGCTCTGGCCGGGATCTACGAATCGCTGGCATCACAGCTCATCAACCGCTACCGGGTGAGCTACCGCTCGCAGGCACACGGCCCGACCACGATCAATCTGAGCTTCGCCTCAGGGAACGAAACCTTGCAGGCAAGCCGCACGGTGAAGATGCCCGTCGGCACCGGCGCCCCCGACGACTGCGCCGCAGGCGACCACGCCTCCGACCACGCCGTCCGGTCCAACACGGTGCCGGCAACCACGGTGCCCGAGTTGCGGCCCGGGTCGGCGCTCACGCCGGCGCCATTGGCCCAGTCGAGCGCCCTGTTCGTGGGCTTGGGGCTGTTCTTCGTCGCCCTGCTGGTGGGCGGGCTCGCCCTGTTCGCGCCTCGCTCGCGCCGGGTGAATCTGATCGCCCGCTTTGGCCGCCGCGGCGGCGCCGAGGCGAAGACGACCCTTTCTCGCTTGTCGAGCCGGGCCAGCTTCGCCGTCGAGGGCGCCCTCGACCGCAGGGGCAAGCGCAGCTCGCTGGCGCTCGCCCTGGAGAAGGCGGGCATCGTGCTCCGCCCCGGCGAGTTCGGTCTGCTGGTGCTGTGCGGGTCACTGATCGCCTTCGCCCTGGGCCTGCTGCTGGCCAACCTCTTGGTTGGCATCGTCCTGGCGGTGTTGATCCCGGTGGCGGCCCGCTTCCTGGTCTCGCATCGAGCGAGTCGCCGGCAGACAGCCTTCGCCGACCAGCTCAACGACACGCTGCTGCTGTTGGCAGGGACGCTGCGAGCCGGGTACGGCTTCATGCAGGCCGCCGACACCGTGGCCCGCGAGGCGGAGGCGCCCACCTCCGACGAGTTCCGCCGTCTCGTCCTCGAGACCCGACTCGGCCGGCCGGTCGAGGAGGCACTTGACTGCCATGCACGAGCGGGTCGGCTCGGTGGACTTCGGGTGGGTGGTGCAGGCCATCGAGATCAACCTGGAGAGCGGGGGCAACCTGGCCGAGGTGCTCGAGACCATTGCCGGGACCATCAGGGAGCGGGGCCAGCTGCGTCGCCAGGTCCAGGCGCTCAGCGCCGAGGGCCGCATGTCGGGCTGGATCCTGATCGCTCTTCCGTTCGGGCTGGCTGGCGTGATGTCCGTCACCAACCCGGACGTACATCTCCGAGCTGTACACCACCATGCCCGGGCGGAGTCATGCTCGGGGCGGCGGTGGTGATGATGACCGTCGGCGCCATCTGGATGCGCAAAATCGTCAAGATCAAGTTCTAAAGGAAGGTCTGATGTCTCTCAATTTCCCGGTTCCGGTGCTGTTTGCCGCCGGCATGGTTGGGCTCTCGCTCATGCTCCTGTGGTGGGCGGTGGCCGGACGCCGCAAGGCTTCCGTCGCCGCCTCCGACAACTTGCGTCGCGGCGGGGGCACCGACCTCCACCAACTGGTGCTGAGCCGTCCCGCCGGGGACCGTGCCGTCAAGCCGCTGGTGGCCGCTCTGGCCCGCAAGGCGGTGCGTCTCACCCCGGTCGGGTGGATGCGCAGCCTGGAGCGGCGGGTCGTCCTGGCCGGTGAGCCGGCGCGGTGGCCCATGCAGCGGGTGCTGGCAGCCAAGTTCGTGCTCGGGGCGGCAGGACTCGCCGCTGGGTTCTTCTACTTCTCCAGCCACCGCTCCCTGGTTGGGCTCCTGATCGGGATCGGCGTGACCGCCCTCGGGTTCTTCGTCCCCGACCTGCTCCTCTACAACCAGGCGCAGAAGCGCCAGATGGCGATTCAGGACGAACTGGCCGACACCATCGACCAGATCACGGTGAGCGTCGAGGCGGGTCTCGGGTTCGAGGCGGCGCTGTCCCGTGCCGCCAAGACCGGGACCGGCCCACTGGCCGAGGAGCTGACCCGGACGCTGCAGGAGATGCAGGTCGGGGTGCCCCGTGATCAGGCGCTGCGCAACCTGGTGGAGCGCACCAACGTGGCCGACCTGCGCCACTTCGTCTTCGCCCTGCTCCAGGCGCAGAAGCACGGTGTCTCGGTGAGCCAGGTGTTGCGGGTGCAGACCGCGGAGCTCCGCGTGAAGCGGCGTCAGCGCGCCGAGGAGAAGGCGATGAAGATCCCGGTGAAGATCATCTTCCCGCTGGTGACCTGCATCTTCCCGGTCATCTTCATCGTCCTGATTGGCCCGGCGGGCATCCAGATCATGCGCAACTTTGGTGGGGTGCTCTGAACATGACCACGCACACCACCACGCTCGACCTTCCGCTCAACGACAACGCGAGCGTCCCCAAGAACCTCGTCTCGCTGCTCGACGATCTCGACAGCGACCGGCGCCTGGGGACCGCCGAGCGGCCCCGGTTCGCCACCGGGTTTGATCCGCTGGACACAGTCCTCGACGGCGGGCTCCGGCGAGGCGATCTCACCCTGATCGGCGGATTGCCCGGGGTCGGCAAGACGATCACCGCGCTGCAGTGGGCCCGATCGTTCGCCCTCGCACGGCCATCCGGTGGTCTACGCCTGTTACGAGCACGAGGAGCGCGAGTTGCTGGGCAGGCTGCTGGCGCTCGAGATCGCCGAAGTGGGCGGAGACGAAGATGCCAGGTTCAAGTTCCGCCGGGTACTTCGCGAGGTCTTGGCGGGGCGCGCCTGGCTCGAGCAGGAAGTGATGTACGAGCCGCGGCTTCGCCCCGCATACGAGCGCCTCAGCTCGTATGCCAACCGACTCTGGGTCATCAAGGCCTCCGGGACCAGCACCGACGTCTCCGAACTGGCTCGTCACGTCGAGGAGTCGGGGGACGGAGCTCAGGTGCTCGTGGTCGACTACCTGCAGAAGGTGGCGACGCCCGAGCTTGCCAACGGTGGGGACCGGGTGACCCGGGTGGCCGAGGGGCTGAAGGAGCTTGCTCTTCACGGTGACATCGCAGTGCTGGCCATCGCCGCCGCCGACCGTGAGGGCCTCGGCTCTCCCCGGTTGCGGCTGCAACACCTGCGCGGATCAACCGCCTTGGCCTACGAAGCCGACCTGGCGATCCTGCTCAACGACAAGCACCGCATCGTCTCCAAGATGCACCTGACTTTCGACCCGGTGCGGGGAGAGGACTTCCACAACACGGTTGTCTTCTCGCTGGAGAAGTACCGGGCCGGGCAAGCCGGCTTAGACCTCGAGTTCCGTAAGGAATTCGCCTCCTACCGCTTCAATCCGGCGGGCGGCCACGTCTTCGACCGACTGATCGACGGACGGCTCGACCCCGACTGACGACGCATCCGCCTCTTCTCTCCCCCGGGGGAGTACCGTCGGGGGAGGGGGCTGGCTCACCCGAGGTGCGCATGGCGGTCGAACCTCTGGGATCCCGGGATAGGGTGTACCTAAGAGAAGTTCTCCCGCGAGAACCCTGACGGCTTGGTTGCCTCGCCTGAACGTGCTCTCTGCTTGTTGACGGGCCGTGCCGCGATCTCTACGGGCTTGTCCGTCCAGTCCCGACGCTCAAGCAGATCCTGCTTGACGAATCGGTACTGGGGTCCTCGACTTGGGGTCCATCCGCGCTGTGGCACGAGTACTCCTCTCGGTGCCTGGATTCCCTACCCGCCTCCGATCACCGGCAAACCGCAAGTCGTTTCCTCGACCGACTCGCCGGGTATTGCCACCGGCATGGCTTCACACACTGTGTCCGTCCTCGCCCCGATGCTGACCCTCACCGTGACGATCGAGGTAGGCGGGTCGGACGATGGGGACGAGATACACATCCACGCCGGTGGGCAGGGTGTCTGGGTGGCGAGGATGCTGCGCGAGCTCGGTGAGAGTCCCATCATCTGCGGCCCCGTCGGGGGCGAAGTCGGGCGCGTCATCCACGGTTTGATCCACGAGTGGGAAATCGACTTCAGCACGGTCGAGACCCACGGCAGCTCACCCGCCACCGTCCAGGACCGCCGGTCCGGGGAGAGGGAACTGATAGCCGACGGACCGCCGCTGACGCTGGAGCGCCACGAGTTGGATGACCTGTACGGGAAGTTCCTCGACTTGGCGCTCGGCTCCAAGGTGTCGGTGATCACTGGGCAGCTGGGTGAGGTCATCCCGGCCGATACCTACCGCAGACTCGGGCACGACCTCGCCGCCGCCGGGGTGACGGTCGTGGCCGATATGCACGGCCCCGATCTGTCCGCTTTCCTCGAGGGCGGGCCGATCCACATTCTCAAGGTGAGCGACGAGAACCTGGTCGAGGACGGACTTCTCGAGGATGATGACGAGGAATCCGCTCGCTCGGCAATGGATCGCCTGGTCGAACAAGGGGCAGAGGGTCTGGTGCTATCCAGGGCGGATCGTCCGGCTCTCGCCATGCTGGAGGGGAGTGTCTACCGGGCGGAGACACCTGATCTCGAGCCTGCCGACACCAGAGGGGCGGGGGACTCGATGACGGCGGGCCTGGCCGCTGGGTTGAGCCGCGGCTTGGATGCTGTGGAGATCCTCAAGCTGGGATGCGCCGCTGGAGCAGCCAATGTCACCCGGCACGGACTTGGAAGCGCCTCCGAAGACCTCATCGAGACTTTGGTGGAACGCGTTGAGATAGAGACCGTATCGGAGGCATGAGCGATGGCCGGTTCGACACGGATAGTCATGACAAACGACGACGGGATCGAGTCACCCGGGCTGCTCCTCCTCGCCAAGGAGCTAGCCGCCGAGTTCGAGGTCGTGGTGGCCGCACCAGCCACCAACATGTCGGGGGCCGGCACCGGAATCGGTCGTTTCGACCCGCAGACCGGCGTCGAGTTGAGCACCAAGGATATGGACGGGTTCGTCGCCCACACCATCTCCGGCCCACCCGGGCTTGCGGTGATGGCCGCAGCGCTCGGTGCCTTTGGCCGGCCACCCGATCTCGTGGTTTCGGGGATCAACGCCGGGATCAATACCGGTCACTCCGTGATCCACTCGGGGACGGTCGGCGCCGCGCTCACCGCACGCACGTTCGGCGGTAGGGGAATAGCCCTTTCGCTCGCCCCCTCGGACCCGTGGCAATGGGAAACGGCGGTGACGATCGGCGCGTCGGCGGTTCGTTGGATGGCCGCCAACGCCGGCTCACCGCATGTACTCAATGTCAACATCCCAGCCGTGCCCATCGACCAGGTCGCAGGGACCAGGTGGGCCGAGTTGGACGAGTTCGGTTACTTCCAGGTTGCCACGACCGACGTGACGGATCAGCGGTTGCAATTCGCCATAAGGACCGAAACTGCAGGCGCCGACCCGGCCAGCGACACCGCGCTCTGTGCCGACAACTACGTCACGGTGACCCCGTTGTCGAGCATCGAGCCGGCGCCGTTTCCCGAAGTCGAGGCGAGCGCCATCTGGAGCAGGTGAGTCCCAGCCGGTCGGGTCTCGACGTCAGTCCCGGGCGATCGCAGAGTCGAGTCCCTGATGTCGAGTTCGATGTGCCCCTTGAATTCTTTGGCCAAGCAGCCTCCGTTGTGAACGGAGGTCGAACCAAGCGAGGGAGTGAAGATGGTCAACTTCCTACCGGCGAGGGAGGGGTGGGAGGGTGACGCGCGCCGCTCGCCTCCATCACCCCATCCGCTCGCGGCGCTCGGAATTCAGGACCTGGCTAGCTCACCTCGCACTTTGTTGATCGTGTCCTCGTCGAGGTCGCTCATGTCGTGGTGCTCTGCGGCGTGGGTACTGACACCGGCGAGCACTTCTTCCTCGGTGTCGCCGACCACCTCGGAGGTGCAGTCCCAGTAGAGCGAGCAGGTCCACTTGATCTCTGTGGCGGCGGGTGTGATCTCGCCACGGATCTGCTCGACGACGGCCTCGTCGAGCTCGTCCATGTCGTGATGCTCGGCGGCGTGGGTGGCCGCTCCCTTGATCACTTCCTCCTCGGTCTCGCCGACCACCTTGGAAGTGCAGTTCCAGTAGAGCGAGCACGTCCATTCGACCGCCATCGAACCTCCTCCGGGGCTGAGGCACCATATCAAAGGGGTGCCGGCTCCGCCGTGATACGACTCGAGAGGGACCGTGATTCCGGTTGCCATACTTCCATCACATGACGGCTCCCGACCCAGCGCTGCCCACCGGGACGGTCACGTTCGTCTTCACCGACATCGAGGGCTCGACCCGGCTTCTCCAGGACCTTGGTGCCGGCTACCGGGCGGTCCAAGCCGCACACGACGACATCATGCGGGCAGCCATCACCGGGGAATCAGGAACGGTGGTCCGCACCGAGGGCGACTCGTTCTTTGCCGTGTTCCCCACACCGGCGCAGGCGGTACGCGCCATGGTTGCCGCCCAGCGGGCGCTCCACTCCCACTCTTGGCCCGAGGGGGTCGAACTACGGGTGAGGATGGGGATCCACACCGGTGAGGGGACGCTCGGTGGCGACGACTACCTCGGGCTCGATGTGAACCGCGCCGCCCGGATAGGCGCCGCAGGGCACGGCGGCCAGCTTCTCCTCTCCGGCCCGGCGACCGCTCTCACCGAGCACTCACTTCCCGAGGGAGTGGAGTTGCGCGACATGGGAGCACATCGGCTCAAAGACCTTGCCCATCCCGAGCGGATCTACCAGGTGGTGGTCGCCGGGCTGCCAAGCGAGTTTCCGGCGCTGCGCTCGATGGACGCCCGTCCCAACAACCTCCCGCTCCAGCTCACCAGCATGGTGGGGCGGATCGACGAGATCGGCGCGACGATCGACATGCTCGAGCGACATCGTCTGGTGACCCTCACCGGACCGGGCGGGACCGGCAAGACCAGGCTGGCGGTCGAGGTCGCCGGGAGACTGCTCCACCGGTTCGACGACGGGGTCTACATGGTCGAGCTCGCCGCCGTATCCGACCCGGCGCAGGTGACGTCGGCCATCGCCCAGACGTTGGGGATTCATGAGGGCCCGGGACGTTCCATCACCGACGTCCTGACCGATTGGCTCGCCGACAGGCAGGTATTGCTCGTGCTCGACAACTTCGAGCAACTGGTTGCAGCTGGACCCCTTGTTGAGCGGCTTCTCGGCTCTGTGCCAGGGGTCAGGCTTCTCGTGACGAGCCGTACGCCCCTCCGGCTATATGGCGAGCACGAATTTCCCGTCCCACCCCTTCGGCTGGCAGATCCAGATGACGTCCGCGAGACAATCTTGCGGTCGGACGCGGCGACTTTGTTCGTCGAGCGCGCCCAAGCCATCAAACCGGCGCTCGACCTCAGCGACGACACCGTGGTCGCCATCGCCCGACTCTGCGCCCGGCTCGACGGCCTGCCACTCGCCATCGAGCTGGCGGCGAGGCGGGTGAACATCCTCTCCCCGCGCGCCATCCTCACTCGGCTCTCCACCGGACTGGAAACGCTGGCGGCTTCGTCGACCAATCTGCCGGCGCGGCAACGGACGCTGCGCGCCACGATCCAGTGGAGTTACGACCTTCTGGGTGAGCAGGAAAGGGTGCTGTTTCGGAGGCTGGCCGTCTTCTCAGATGGAGCCGATCTCGACGCGATCGAGGCGGTGGTGGGTTCGGCTGGAGAGTTCGATGTCATGGACGCGCTAGAGAAGCTGGTGGACAGCAGCCTCGTGAGGACTGCCGATTCGGAGGGAGGTGAGCCCAGGTTCGTGATGCTGCAGACGGTCCACGAGTTCGCCTCCGAGCTGCTCGGTGCGGGTCCCGATGCGGACATGACCCGGCGCCGTCATGCCGATCGCTACCTAAATCTGGCCATCGAGGGGGAACATCACCTCACCGGCCGGGATCAAGCCGAATGGCTGAGGCGGTTCGAGATCGAGCAGGGCAACCTCGAGACCGCGCTGCGCTGGACACTCGAGACGGGAGAAATAGAGCGCGGGATGGAGGCTGCCTCGGCGATGTGGCGCTACTACCAGCAACGTGGGCGCCTCGCCGTGGGGAGATTCTGGGTGGAGCGACTCCTTGGCGCCCCCGGCGCCGACCCCAGTCGGGCTCGGGCGGCCGCCCATCTTGCGGCAGGGAGCCTGGCCTTCTGGCAAGCGGACTACAACACGACCGCTGATCATTACCAGCGGGCTCTCGCCATGTTTGAAGAATTGGGAGACAAGCAAGGTATCGCCGAGGCGACCTACGACCTCGCCTTCGTGCCGGTGATGACGTCAGACGAGTCCTTCGACCGCGGATTTGCCGGCCGGCCCGCCCACCTCATCGCGATGGGCCGGCTCGAAGAGGCTCTACGCCGCTTCGAGGAACTGGGTGACCTTGGAGGAGTGGCCAAGACGAAAGGAAACATGGCTCTCTTCCTCGGCGGCTCCGGCGAGTTGGAACAGGCTTTCCCCTTGCTCGAAGAAGCAATGGCGGCTTACCGGGAGTTGGGCGACATGTTCCATCTCGCCGATGCCTTGATGGCCTTGGGCGAGGGCTATTTCATCAAGGGACAACACGCCGCAGCTCGCCAGGCTGTCGTCGAGGCCATCGGGCTCTTCGCCGATGCCGACAACACGGCCGGTATCGGCTTGGGGCTGGAGTCGCTGTCCTTCATCGAGGCGGGTGAGGGCCGGCACGATCGTGCGCTCCGGTTGTTGGCGAAGGCAGAGGAGGTCCGGGCGGGAAAGGAAGGGGATGCCAAGTACCCGATACCGGCTTCCATCTTCTATCCGGACATCGACGTGCTCAGCGACGGTCGGGCCGCAATCGGGGACGAGGCCGCAGAACGGGAACTGGCCAAGGGTCGCTCGATGAGCCTGGCCGAGGCCATCGCCTACGCCATGGAGGATTGAATCCAAGTCCGAGCGAGCCGTTTTGCTGGGGCGCTGGGGGTTCGTCCCGGCGAAGAGGTGATGGTCGGGCTCGTCGTGGCCCTGATGTTCGTTGCGTGGGCCGGGCTGGCACTCGGGCAGAGCACCATCGACGGCCTCCTCTTTGCCCGCTTCGGTGTCGACCTGCTCCCTCTGCTCTATGTGCTGCTCGGCGTGCTGTCGGCTGTGGTCTCGCTGTTTGTCACCGGTCTCCTCCAGCGAACGCCGCCGAAGACACTCTTCCTGGCGATTCCGATGGTGCTTGCCGCCTTCTTGGTCCTCGGCCGGGTTGCGGTGTCGAGTGCGAGCGCGACGGTGTACGGGGCTCTGTGGCTTCTCGCCGGGATGGCGCTGCTCGTTCAGGGCTTCTATCTGTGGGGGGTCGCCGGACTGGTCACCGACACCCGTCAGGCGAAGCGGCTCTTCCCGTTGTTCGCCGCCGGCGGCATTGCCGGCGCCACCGTGGGCGGCTTGGTTACCGGCCCGCTCGCTGCCTGGCTCGGGGCGGAGAACCTCTTGCTGGTTTGGGCGGCCACGCTGGTTGCTGCCACTGCGCTGGCCCGGCGCATCCTCGCCGACTACTCCGCTCCGGTGGCTGCGATGCCGCGCCGACCATGGCAGCCCTTGAATTCCATCCGACAGGGATGGCACGTTCTATGGGCATCGACCATGTTGCGATGGCTCGCTGCGGCGGCGTTGCTCTTCTCGGTGCTCCTCTACTTCCTCTACCTCCCCTTCTCCCGGGCCGCCTCGGAGCGGTTCCCCGACGCCGACGGTCTGGCGGGATTCCTGGGGACGTTTACCGGGGTGGCTACCGGCGTCGCCCTCCTCGTGTCCGTCCTCGTGGCGAGGCGTCTGTTCGCTCGATGGGGCGCCTCCTCTGTGGTCGTCGGTTATGGAGTGGTGTACGTCGCCGGCTTCGCTCTGCTCATCATCGATGCCTCTTTCATTCCCCTGGCGGTGGTGCGGTTCGTCCAACTGGTGGCGATGCAGGGTCTGGCCAACAGTGCCTGGGAGACGATGATCAACGTGACTCCACCCGAGAGGCGCGACCAGGCGCGGGCGTTCATCAATGGTCTGCCAGCCCAGGCCGGAACCGCGCTGGCGGGAGTCCTTCTCCTCGCAGGTGAGGAGAGCCTGGGACCGAGCGTTCTGTTCACCTTGGGCCTCTTACTGGCACTGCTGGCGACATTTGCCAGTTGGCGGGCGAAGCGGGGCTATCCAGGCGCGGTGGTCGAGACACTCCGGACCGGGCGCCCCCATGTGTTCGATGCCTCACCACTCTCTTTGGTGGACGCGGCTGCCATCGACGCGGTGACCTCGGCGGTGACCGATCCCGATCCCAGAGTCCGCCGAGTGGGAGTGGAGATGCTGGGTGGGCTGCCCGGAGTCTCCCCGTCGCACGCCCTGCGGACCGCGCTGAGCGATTCCGATGCGGACGTGAGGGAGGCGGCCCTCCGCGCCATCGTGACCACCGGGGAGCTGCCACCTGACATCGCCGAGATGCTGGCCGATCCGGTGGCCGAGGTACGGCTCGCCGCGGTGGCTGCAGTCGGCGAGCTCGGCGGGGAAATCGGGGGTCTATCCCCGCTGCTCGTTGACCCCGACCCAAGGGTTCGGGCGCAGGCGGCGTCGTGGGTGAGTCGGGAAGATCCCGACGTGGTCTCATCGATCCTGGCCCCGATGAGCACCGATGAGGATGACCTAATGCGGGCCATCGCGGTCGATGCCATGGTGCACGCCAAGAGTGTTGCGGCCTATCGGCTTGTAGCGGATCGGCACGACGACCCGAGCCCAAACGTGCGTGTGTCCGCAGCGCGCGCGCTCGCCTCGATCGACCCGGAGCGCTCGGTCATGACCCTTGTCGAGATGCTCGCCGACGGAGACCCCGATGTCCTCTCGGAGGTCGCGACTGCGATAGGCCGGGTTGGTGTCACTGCATTGCCGGCCGTGGCCGATGCGCTCGACAGCGCCGAGACCGAGGCGGGGGCCCTGCTGGCACTCGGGGAGCTGCCTCACGACCAGATCGCCGGCCGGATCCGCTGGTTCGCCGAGCGGCAGGTAGCCCAGTCGAAACAGGATGCCGGGCTCGCCGCCGCCATAGTCGCCAACGGGGACGAGCGATGGATCCTCATTCGGGATTCACTCACGGGGCTCTACCTGAGGGAGGCCCGCCATGCCGTCCGCGCCGCGGTGTTGCTCGATGATGACTCCCCGTTGAGAGAAGCGCTGGACAACCTCAGCAGCGAGGACCCGGCTCAGCGCGCCGGTGCGATCGAGCTGATCGACTCGTCACACGAGGCCGTGCTGCTTCGCCCGCTCATTTCCGTGCTGGAGGGGACCGAGACCGGGGAAGGCCCGTTGCCGATTCCCAAGCTGCTGGGCCATCATGACCCTTGGATTCGAAGATGTGCCGAGTTCGCCACGAGCCCTGGAGATGAGATGGCACGGACCCTGGCCACACTCAGTTTGATGGAGCGAGTCCTGTTCCTGCGCAAGGTCCCGCTGTTCGCCCATCTCGCCCCTCAGGATCTCGAGCGGATAGCCGAGGTGACAGAGGAACATGCCTACGGCGATGGAGACACCATCACCACCGAAGGTGACCCTGGCATCGAGACGTACATCGTGGTTTCAGGTGCGGTGGTCGTAATCCGTAACGGCTCCGAGGTTGCCCGGCGCGGGGAAGGCGCCGTAGTCGGAGAGATTGCGATTATTGGGGACCAGCCTCGTACGGCGTCGCTCATCGCGGCCGGCGACGTCCGGTTGCTCAGCATCGGTCGCAGGCAGTTCACCGCCATCCTCAGGGAGCGTCCCGAGACGGCGCTGGCGGTGATGCGTGTCTTGGTGCAGAGGCTCGCCGAGCGGGACAGGCTGGCTTGAAAGTGGCGTCTTGATCAGGACCGGAGGGGGGGCTAGCCGTGCTTGCTCCTCTTGCGAGTTGGTTGGCGCAACCCGTCGGCGACGGCGTTGAGACGGGCGGGAGCAGGCTCTCCGGGAGCGGCCCGCTTGTTGGGAGCGAGGTCGGGCGGCCGCATCTCACGGGGAATCATCTCGCCATGCTTGGTGCCCTCGGCTACCAGATGCCGGGCGGGGACGGCTGGGACCCCAAGCGCCTGAGCGGCCGCAATCACCTGGCGACGCTTGCGTCCATAGGAGAAGGGCAGGGCCGAGAGCGACCACGGCGCCACGCTCCGCACGCATCCCGTGGGCGTGCAACTCGATGCGACCCCAGACGGCCATCGCTCCGGCGACGAGATCGGCGGTGGTGAGCGATGCGGTCCGCGGTGGGGGGGTGTACCTCACGTAGAAGCCGCAGGTGCAGTGTCTGGCGGGCACCGGCTCGTCGTGGGAGGACGGTGCCAGGCACACCGCCGTGTGGGCGCCCTCGGTCCAGAGGTGCGGCGCCAGCACCGACCAAAGTCCGCCATCTCGGACCGCGAACTGACGGAAACCGATAACGGTCCCGATCAGATCGGGGGCGATGCCCTCGGTCATGGGGAACGGTTCAGCGGGCCGGCTTGGCCGGCGGCGTCGCGGTCTTCTCGGGTTCGCCTGACGGCTCGGGGTCGCGCTCGATCTCTCGTTTCGGCACGGGCTCAGCCACCGGCTCGACGATGATGGTGCGCGAGGGACCGTCCAGCGAGCCAACGAGTGGCTTGGGAGCCTGCTGACGGCGTTTCATCCTCAGCCGAGGATACGCCGTCTCAGGCAGTATCGGTTCGGTCAAATTGGTCAGTCAGAGCTTGCGGACCTGGTCGCCGCGGCGGACGACACCGGGTTCGACCACCGAGGCATTCATCCCGCGCAACCTGAGTGACCTGCCTTCGGGAGAGTTGACGAAACGGAGCGCATCGAGCCCGAACCGGCCGCTGAACTTGGAGCAGCCGGTGTGGGGTAGGTCACTCACCTCGAGCACGGCCGCCCCTACGCCGAGCAAGGTGCCCGGCGGGAGGTTGTCGTCCCCGATGTCGAGATCGACGTACAACTGATCGCCGGCCAGGCTCCAGCGGTCGGGGGAGCGGGCCACCAACGCGGCCACCCTGGCGTTCATCACCGTCACCTGGGTCGGGCGACCGCCACCACGCTGGCGCCAGCTGTCACCGACGAGCCCCTGTTCGAGGTCGAGCACCCCCTCGTCGAGTTCCTCCCGGAGGTCAACTGCCGGGCGGCTGACGATCAACTCGAGAGTGCCGAAGTCGGAAGGCGCTTGGCGGATGTGGTCGAGCCCGGCGTCGAGTTCGGGACGGGCGAGATTCTCGGATGTCAGTTGCTCCATCACATCAGTTTCGTCGCCCCGAGCGAGCTGCGTGCGCAATTGGCGTAGGGGAGGGTTCGGCATACCGGCGTAGCATCGAAGTCGTGAGTGCGCCGCGTAGGGTCTGGCCTCCTCCCGCTACCCGGCTCGATCATCTGCGTCTTGTGGGTGATCCGCCGGCGGACGACGTGGTGACCCGCATATTCGAGGCTCGCGGGCCAGCCGCCATCGACAAGCTGCAGAGCGGGCTGTTCCGCTATGAGGCGGCAGAGGATGCTCTTCCCGGGGAGGCGGCGAGCTTCATGGCCGAGCCGGTGGACACCCTGCAGCTCGAGATCGGGCACGGACAGGAGTTGTTCCAGGAGATGGGGCCCGAGGTCCTCCTCATCCTCGGCTGCTACTCGCTGCCCGCCGCCTACGCCGCCACCAAGGGTGCTCGAGTTCTCGCCCAGACCGGTTTCCTCACCGAGGACACCGACCGCCGGCTCGGCGAGACCTCGCAGATGGTGGTTGACGTGATGGCGACAGGTGGTCTCGAGCGGGGTGGCACGGGGATCTGGGCGGCGCGCAAGGTGAGGCTCATGCACGCCGCCATACGCCATCTGGTGTTGGCGCGCACGCGATGTCCGCTGGGAGACCGAGCGCGACGGCACTCCTATAAACCAAGAGGACCTCGCTGCCACGCTGATGACCTTCTCCTACCTGGTGGTGACCGGCTTGCGCCGCCTCGGCTTCTGGGTGTCGAGCACCGCCGCCGAGGAGTACCTCGCCGCCTGGAAGGTGGTGGGAGGTCTCATGGGGGTCCTCCCCGAGCTGATCCCCGCCGATCTCGACGAGGCCGGCCAGCTAACAGAGACGATCGAGTCCCGACAAATCGCTCCTGGTGAAGTGGGGCGTGGGCTGACGACGGCGCTCCTGGCCGTACTCGACGCCAAGACGGCTCCGGGAGTGCCGGCGGCATTGATGCGGCGGATGCTCCCTCGCTCGGTGTGCGATGGGCTGGGTGTTCCGAGACACAAGGTGCGTGATGGTCTCGTGGTCGCGATGTGCGGCTTGGTGCGCTTGGTCGACCCGGTCTTCCAGCTCTTTGGCACCAGGACGGCCGCCTACCGGAGGTTCTCGATGGACCTCCTCGGTTACCTCATCGAGCGGGACAGGGGAGGCGAGCGCGCCGAATTCCGGCTTCCTACCGAACTCCACGACTTCTGGAAGAAACAGGGGGATCGGAACGCCCCCGGAGCGAGGATCGCAAATCGGGTGCTCGCCATCGGGGCGCCCGGACCGGCATGAACTCCGGTCAACCACAACCGGGGCCAGTCCGGGGTGAGGTCGTGGCGCTGCTCAGCAGGATGGCGTGCCGTACATACGCCCTGCGGCCGGCCGATGGAACCGGACCGGTGGCGAGCACGGTGGAGGCAGTGACGCTGGTCGCCGATGTCAGCGGATACACAGCCATGTCCGAAGAGGTGTCGCGCCGCGAGGCAGGCGGCGCCGAGATCATCCTCGAAGGCGTCAACAGCTGTATGGAGCCCCTGGTCCGGGCGGTGCTCGTCCACGGGGGCGACGTCACCTCCTTCACCGGAGATGGCATCCAGGCGGTGTGGCCGAGCGAGGAGGACGCGCAAGGCGATGACGTGCTCCGGGCCGCCGCCGCGGCCCACCAGGCTCTGGCGCTGGTCGACGGGTTGGTCGTCCCGCCAGGGTTCGGGCTAAGGCTCCGAGTCGGAATCAGCACCGGGCCGGTCAGCTGTGCGGTGGTCGGCGGCGTCGCCGGGCACTGGCTGGCCGTCATTGGCGGCCCCGGAATGGCGACCGCCGACCGCTCTCAGAGTGAGGCACGTCCGGGGGAGGTCGTTGTATCGGCCGAAGCCGCCATGCTGGTCGACGGTGCCTTGGAGGGCTCGGCCATGTCATCTGGCGCTATCCGGCTTCGAGGCGCGCCCCGAGCAACCCGGCTCTCGGCCCCTGTCACCCGAACCCGATGTCCCATTCGAGAAGCTGCTGCCCCACAGCGTGATCACCCTGTTGGGATCGCGTACCGGGTCGAGAGGCGAGATCAGGTCGGCTTCGATGCTCTTCGCTCGACTTCCCGCCGGCCCCGAGGACCTCGAGGCTCTCCACGGCTCGGTTGCGGCGGTGCAGTTGACGGCGCAGCGGTTCGGCGGGGTGGTGGAGGACGTGGCGGTGGAGGAAAAGGGCGTGCTCGCCAGGGTGTGTTGGGGGCTGGCCATGCATGCCCACGATGACGACGCGGTGCGAGCTGTCTCCGCCGCTCAGGCCATCCATCAAGACCTCGACGAGAGACCCGGTGTGGGCGTTGCCAGCGGCCGTGTCATCCATGGGCTGATAGGGCCGCCGGAACGGCGCACCTACACCGTTATCTCGAAGGTGACCAACCTGGCGGCGCGCCTCGCCGGCGCCGCCGGCCAGGGAGTGCTAGTCGACGGCACCACCCGGAGCCGGGCACGTCGCTCGATCTCGTTCGAGCCGGTCCCAACGATCCACCTCAAGGGGATCGAGGGTTCGATGACCTTCTACCGCCCCTTGGGGGCCAGGCAAGAGGAGCGGGAGTCAAGGTCCGGCCATGGTGGGACGGCTGGGTGAGAGGACGCTGCTGCGCGAGGCGGTGCGGCGCCTTGCCTCCGAGGGGGCGTCGGCTTCGGTGGCGATCGAGGCGGAGCCGGGAATGGGGAAATCGGTCTTGCTCAGGTCGGCCATTGCGGAGGCGGCTGGGTCCACTTTGTCGATCATCGAGATCACCGGCGACGCCCTCGAGGACACGGTGCCCTACCGAGCTGTCCGGCCGGCGCTGGAGAGACTCCTCGGGCGGGGTGAGGGTGCGCTCGATCGGGCACGCGGCATCCTGGGCGACATCTCCGATCACGACGCCGATCTGCTGGGTGCCGTCATCGGGGGCGTCGGTGACGAGGGCAGTGCAATCAGCTTCGAGACCAGAGTGGAGGTCACCCGCCGCCTAACCGCACGCCTCATCGCCATTCTCACCGAAGGGCGCCCGGTGCTTGTTGGCATTGACGATGCTCAATGGGTCGATGGCGCTTCTTGGGAGCTCCTGTCGGAGCTGTGGAGAACCCTTCCCGCCGTGGTCATGGTGTTCGCCCATCGCCCCGTTGAGCGAGAGTGGCCGGAGGGGACGCACCACTTGACGCTGGCGCCGCTTGGCCGCGCCGACACCGCTGAGCTGATCGGGGACCGTCTCGACAGCGATGCGGCACCCGACGACCTGGTGGACGCGGTTTGGGGGCGCGCTGAGGGGCACCCGTTGTTCACGGAGGAGATCTTGCGATCGATGCGGGACCAGGCGGTGGTGACCGTGGCCGGTCCCGACCGCGACGTCTCCTTCGACAAGAGCAGGTGGGAGGGCGGGGTGCTGCCCGAGTCCGTGGCTGCTTCTATCTCGTCGCGGCTGGAACGATTGGAACCCCATGCCCAGCGGGTGCTCACTGTGGCCAGCGTGCTCGGCACAGTCTTCGAGCCACAAGTCGTGGCGGCCATCCATCCCGATGTGCCCGGCATCGACGAAGTTGAGGACTCGTTGGACACCGCCGTCGGGGCCAGACTGGTGCAGCGGGAGCCCGAGGGGACGGTCCGGTTCAGTCACGCCGTCATCGCCGAGGTCGCAGGGTCACGGCTGCCGGTGCCCGAAGAGCGCCTGCTTCATTCGGCAGCCGCCGAGGTCTTGTCTGCCCAAGGAGCCGAGCCGGCCCTGATCGCGCACCACCTGGTCGGAGCCGGAAAGCCGTTGGATGCACTCGATCCGCTGGAGGCGGCGGGGCGGCAGGCACTCGCCGCAGGGGCATACACCGATGCCAGCGAAGAGCTCGAAATGGCAATCGAGCTCGGGGCGGAGGCGGTCGCCGACGAGCGGCTCGCGGAGTGGCACCGGCTGCTGGCCGCTGCGGCTCGCCTTCACGGAGACGTGACACGAGCCCGCGCCGAGGCCGAGGAGGCCTCGGCACTTCTCGGGATGGCTGTGCCGAGTTCAGCGCGCCGGCAAGACAATCGGGCTGATGGGACAGGCAATCATCCAGACCGGCCACCGACTGCTGCCTACCCGGCGGCTGAGCGGGCCGAAGGCGGCGAAGCGGGTTCAACAGGCCGAAGCCACCTATGACCTCTTGTTCACCGCCTTCTCCCAGGCCGACACCATGGCGCTCTTCCACCATGGCGTCCGGGCCGCCAACCTTGCGGAGCGGGCGGCGCCATCCTCGGTGGAGGCTCGGGCACTGAGCTTCCTCATGTATGGGGTCGGGCTGGCCGGCATGAGCGGCCTCTCGCGCCGCTACCACGAGAGGGCGCTGCGGATTGCTGACGAGGCGAGCTCGCCGCTGGCCCGGGCTGAGGTCCTGCTCAACCGCATGGTCTTCCTGGTCACCATCGGCGCCTGGTCGGAGACGTTCGAGATCGGGGCTGAGTCGAGGGCGGAATACGAGTCCATCGGCGAAGCACGTGGTGTCCGCAGCGTCATCGGGGTCGAGGCCTTTGCGGCGCGCCACCACTTGGAAGTGGAGCGGACAACGGTCCTGCTGCGTGAGCTCGGAGAGCGCGCCGTCCTTGCCGGTGACGACCTTCACGTTACCTGGACGGGCCTCGCCGAATCGGTGCTCGACGTGCTGAGGGGGGACTACGAGGCAGCGATGGCGAAGTGCGAGGACCTTGCAGGCCGCGCCGACCGGGTTGCCGAGGTTCCTTCCTTGCTGGAGCGTCTCGGGATACTCACCCTCGCATCATGGCGTGTGGGGAGGATCGACGCATCCGGCCGATACCTCGCCGAGGCGGCGGACCTGGTGGCGACATCTCCCCGCTTGCTGCCGTCCACGCCTACGACGGGTATTGGATGCTGGCCGAAACCGCCATGGCCATCTGGGAGGCAGGCGACACCGGGGCTCCGCTCCCGGCAGGGGGTGATGCGATTGCCGCCGCCGATGCTGTCATCCGGCCGCTCTTCGGCCAGGCGCGCACCACCCCGATCGCCCGGCCCATGGCACTCGTGGTGAAGGGCCATCAGGCGCGCCGCGCCGGGCACACCCGGAAGGCGCTCCGGCTTTGGAGCCAGGCGGTCGAGCTGGCTGGCGGTCTCGACATGCCGTACCCGCTGATGCGGGCCCACCTGGAGCGGGGTGGCCACGGGCCGGACGCAGACGATGGGACGGCCGACCTGGATGCGTCGTTGCGGCTTGCCCGGTCCCACAAGGTCAGGTGGATCGAGGAGCGGGCTACCGAGGCCCTTCGAAGGTGACTTCCCGGG
This sequence comes from uncultured Actinomycetes bacterium, assembly GCA_963824995.1. Classification (GTDB taxonomy): domain Bacteria; phylum Actinomycetota; class Acidimicrobiia; order Spongiisociales; family DATADW01; genus DATADW01. Next base: position 41,505 of record CAWGRK010000006.1, read on the forward strand.
CGTGACCCCATAGACGGAACAGCTCGTAGAGGCTGACGTTCATCCAGGCGGCAGCCGCCCAGACGATCACGGCCTCGATGGGCAAATCCGACCAGGGCTCGATGAATACGCCGACCATCTGTGAGCTTCGGTAGTTCCACCATCCGTATGGCAGCGCCAGCGTCACCTCCCACAGCAGGGCAACGAGGAGAAGCGCCTGCAATGCGAAGAGGAAGGCGCGCAGGTTGACGAAGCGGAGGACCAACCGGAAGGTGGTGGCTGCTGGGATGGTGACCAGGAGCACGATGAACACCATGTATCCCGGGAAGCCCTCCTGATTGCCGTGGGGCCCGAGCTTCTTGTAGGCGATGGCGGCGGCGATGACCATCAACCCGAGGGCCAGGCTCTTGGGGTGGCCCATCTGCCGAAGAACTAGCCCGGCTGACACCTCGTCTCGGTACTCATCGGAGGACCGTGTCGCCGCCGGGTACCAAACCTCGGCGGACCAGATGTAGGCGAGGACGATGAAGGCGCACCCGCCTATGTAGAAGAGGAACTCCTCAACCGGCACGTTGAGGCCCCACCCGCTGACCGGGTCGAAGCCGGGGGCGTTGATGCCCACGGTCGCCGCAGGGTTAGGAAAGGTGAAGAAGGTCCGGGCGAGCAGCACGTCGAGCATCGTCCAGACACCGACGACCACGGCGAAGGTCAGCCAGAACGCCCGCCAGGGTGGGTGCTTGCGGCGGTGCCGAGCGAACCACACGAGAAAGCCGGCGACTGGGAGCGCGAACAGGACCAGGCTGATGGTGTACCCGTATGGGGTGATCGGCGCTCCGTCGAACACCGGATCGGGGGAGGGGCGAACAGTAAGGACGGCAACCGATGCCGCCACCACCAGCACCACGACCATCACCAATAGGGCGCGGTACCCGGCGCGTGGCGACACCTCGTCGGGGGGTGAGGGCTCCATGGGGCAGCCTAAGGCCGGCCGATGTTCAGGCCGAGAGCAGCGTCACCAGGTCCAAGACGAATGCGGTCACCAGGAACCCGAGGACGATCACGATGAAGATCGTGTACTGCCACCGGGCACGGTGGTCGGCCAGCCAGAAGCGACGGAGTCCGGATATCGCCATGCCGATCGCCAGCACGGTCAGCATCAGGCTCACCGGGACGGCGAGCACCCCTGCCAACCCCAGCACCGGCGCCAGGACAGGGATGACGAGATAGGTGAGCGTGCAGCGCACCGCCGACACAACGAGAGACTTACCAAGGAGGCGCTGCGCACCGAGGATCGCTCCGGGGACGGGGTCTCCCGTGATACCGAGCAGCCGGCGCATGAACCGATCGGCCCGGCTTCGAGAGTCGGGGCGGGCGACCGGTCCAGGTGAGCGTGTAGAGACGGGCATCTGGGGATGGCGAGGGTAGTAGGGGGCAGTGGTTGTCCTGCCGCTCACCGTTCCAGTGCCCTCCGGTCCCAGCGGGCGTGGACTGCCGCCGCCTCGTATGTGGTCTGGAGGAAGCCGAGGAGCGCGGCATCAGGGGCGGGAGAGGTGCGAACAACCTCGTAGGGGAGGATGAACTCGCCCATTGCGTCGTCGTAACCCGCACCAGCAGGCGTTATGGGGTGCTCGTCAAAGCCTTCGGGCTCGGGGTAGGCATAGGAGTAGAAGGCCCCCTCGACGCCGGTGTCGGGGAAGAAGCCGGCGCTGCTCACCTCGTGCGAGTAAGCCTCCTCCATCACCCAGTTGCCAACGTTGGGGACACCTCCCGGATGCGGGGGAGCGGGCCGGCCGGAAAACCGGGTGACCGCCAGGTCGAACGATCCCCAAAAGAAGTGGACAGGGCTGGCCTTGCCCACGAAGCGAGCCCTGAATTCCTGCAGGACCCGGTCGGCCTGGACTAATTGCTTCCAGAAGGTCCGGGCGCAGACCGGGTCATACGAGGCGTGTTCGTGATCCAGTTCGAATGGCACGGCGTCGTCGATCTCCACGGGCATCGTCCAAATCTGTGTTGACAGGCCGAGTTCGTCGAGCCTGCCCATCACTTCGGTGTAGAAGTCGGCCACCGACCGAGGTTCGAGCGGCATGATCGATTTCCTGCCGTCACTCGACACGATCACAAACTGATGATCTATGAAGTCAAAGTCGATGGCGAAGACCGCGTGGCCGTGGGGGATCGAGGACGTCGTCATGCCCCGAGGAGTGACGTACAAAGCAACTCCCCACCAGTGGGGGTTGGCCGGCGAGTGGGCGAGCCGTACTTTTCCCACAATCTGGGTCCACCGATGGAGCGTGTCTCTGGTGTCCCGCCAAGCGGCGACCGCCAGTGCAGGCCAGACCGTGGCTCCTAACGTGTCGCTCATGGGACCGAAGATAGGGTCAGTCCATTCTAGGCGGGGCACGACCGAGACGACCTTGCCTGTCACCTTGCGTGCCATGTCTCCCGCCGATTGGCCGCGAGTGGCGGAGATCCTCGCCGCCGGCCTCGAGGAGGGGCAGGCGACGTTCGAGACTCGGGTCCCCGAATGGGGAGATTGGGACCGTTCGCACCTGCCCGGGCTTCGATTGGTGGCCGTCGACTCAGAGGGTGGAATCGTGGCTTGGGTCGCAGCCTCGCCTGTGTCGCGCCGAGCCGTCTACGCGGGTGTGATCGAGCACAGCATCTACGTCGATGCCGGGTCCCGGGAGCGCGGGGTGGGCAGGATGCTTCTCGAGCGGTTCATCACCGATTCTGAGAACGCCGGGGTGTGGACACTGCAAGCGGGGATATTCCCCGAGAACGCCGCCAGTCTGGCGCTGCATCTCGGGTGCGGATTCCGCGTCGTCGGGACCAGGGAGAGGATCGGGCGACATCACCGCGTGTGGCGCGACGTGGTTCTCGTGGAGAGGCGAAGCTCTCGGGTCAGTTGAGGACCTTCAGCTGGATCTGGGCCTGGGAACCTGACCGGCATGCTCTCCACGGTCCGCCCGCTCCGCGGTATCGGTCACCCGGGCGGCTCTGGTTGCTTCTCTCTTCGCCTGGGCGATCCACCCCAGCAACGCCTTGCGTGCCGAAGGGGGAAATGCCTCCCAGCGATCCCTAGCACCCGGTCGGCTCGCAAGGGCTTCCGCCAGGTCGGCGGGGACGACGAGCGCTTCTACATCGTCGAGCAACGTCCACGATCCGTCCTGCTTGGCGGTCTCGATCACCGCCCATCCGGCATCAGTGATCAGCCCGTCCCGCTCGAGCCGCTCGACTCGCTCCTTGTTGGTGCGGGACCAGCCGCTTCCCCTCCGGCGGGGCGTGAACCTGATCATCGACCGCTCGGCGTCGATCGTCTCGGCCCGAGAGTCGATCCAGCCGAAGCAGAGCGCCTCTTCCACTAGCCCTTCGTACTCGAGTCGCCTGCCGGTGTGCGCCTTCCACAAGACCAGCCACACCCCGCTCGACGACTCCACGTTGTTCTCCAGCCAGCGCCGCCAGTCGTCTCGAGTCTCGGGCTGGAACCGGTCGGTCATATTGGTTTCCGTCTTCGGCCTTCCGCCTTCCGTATTCATGAAGACCGTATCACCCAGCACGACTCGTGACGCTCCATCCCGATGTGGGGGTAGTAGTCGACCGCCGCCGGGGCGGCGAGCAGGATCAGAGTGGTCCCGGTGCCGGCGGCCTTGTGCGTCTCGTCGAGCAGACGCCGCCCGATCCCTTGACGTTGAAAAAGGCGGTCCACCGCCAGATCCGACAGATAGGTGCAGTAGGCGAAGTCCGAGATAGCTCGCGAAACACCAATCAGCTGGTCGGCGTGCCGTGCCGTCACGATCACATCGGCTCCCGACGTCATCGCCGCCATCATCTCTGGTCGGTCTACGGGGCGTCTCTCGCCCAGGCCCGAGCGTTGCAGCACATCGGCGAACTCCACCGAATCGAGGGTGGGCTCGAGCGCGTAGACGATGTCGCCGGGGGCTTTCATGAGATCGACGCTAGCCACACCACTCCTACCGTTCCCCCCTTCCTTAGACTCGACGCGTGCGAGCGAGGCGGTGATGGCGCAACATCCGATAGAGATGATCCTCCTGCGGCAGTGGGCGAGCACCATGGCCATCCCCATATGGATGTGCGACGCCGATGGCAACCTCATCTACTACAACGAGCCGGCCGAGGTGGTCCTCGGGATCAGATTCGACGAGGCCGGCGAGATCCCAGCAGCCGACGTGGCCGACAAGTTCGTCACCACCGACCTGGACGGCTCACCGCTCCTTCCCGAGCAACTGCCACTCGTGATCGCACTGACCAGGGCGGAGCCTTCGCACAAGCCGCTCCGGTTCAAGGCCGGAGATGGCTCGTGGCGGGTGGTCGAGGTCACCGCGATACCGGTCACCGGTCATGCTGATCGGGTCCTCGGTGCAGTCACCCTCTTCTGGGAGCCCCCCCTGTGAGTCCGGGCCTGTGAGTTCGGCCCAGTGAGGCCGGGGGGTGCTTAGGTCATGAGGCTGACGTTGTTCGGCACCCGCGGGTCAGTGGGACGGGCCGGGGTGTCCACGGTCCGTTATGGCGGGGACACTTCGTCGGCGCTCGTGATCGACGATGGCGCCTGCCTCCTACTCGATGCCGGCTCGGGGATCGCTCACGTCGAGGAGCACTTGTCCGACGATGCGCGGCGACTCGACATCCTGCTCGGCCACCTCCACATGGATCACATCCAGGGCCTCGGGTTCTTCCCGCCATTGTTCAACCCCGATATCGAAGTCCATCTCTGGGGGCCCGCCTCGCCGACGATGGAGCTCGCCGAGAGGCTGGCCCGCTACCTGTCCCCCCCACTGTTTCCTGTTCGGTTGCGTGAGCTTCCGGGCGTCGTGCTGCACGACGTGACTCCCGGCCGGTTCGAGATAGGCCCCTTCATCATCGAGGCCGATCTCGTCTCGCATCCTGGACCGACGCTCGGCTTCCGTATCGAGCGGAACGGGGTGTCGATCGCCTACCTGTCCGACCACGAGCCGGCGCTCGGCGTCGACTTCCCCGGCCCCGCCAACTGGACCTCGGGGTACGACCTTGCAGCCGACAGCGACCTCCTGGTCCACGATGCGCAGTACACCGCCGCCGAGTACACGACGAGGGCGGGGTGGGGGCACAGCAGTTTCGAGCACTGCCTGGCATTTGCCCGCCATGTCGGAACCCGATCATTGGTGACGTTCCACCATGACCCGGGACACTCCGACGTGTTGCTCGACCGCCTCCACGAAGACGCCTCCGGAAGGGGCCTGCCCTTCGAACTCATCGCGGGCACCGCCGGGAAGTCGATCGACATAGGGGTGTGAGCCGATCAACTGGGATCGGGCACGAGCCAGGTGATCACCCAGGAGATGAGCGCCATGACCAGTGCCCCGAAGAACGCCGCCCAGAATCCGTCCACACGAAGCCCGAACTCGAGCACGTCGGACGCCAACCAGTCGGCCAAGAGGAACATCAGGGCGTTGACGACCAGGCCGAACACCCCGAGGGTCAGAATGGTGAGCGGCAGCGAGAGCACCTGAGCCACCGGACGGATGAAGGCGTTGACCACGGCGAAGATGGCGGCAACCACGACGAACTCCCAGAAGGAGCCTTGGTAGTCGAGCCCGGGGAGCAGGAGGATGGTGAGCCACAGGGCCACACCGACAACCACCAATCTGATCAGGAGCCTCGTCTCGCCCTCCTCGACGCAACCCGGCACGGTACCGCTGCAGGCGACGTGAGCCACAGCGTCGGACAATCGACGCGTCGGGTGCTCTCGCTGAAAGCCCTCCCCCTCTCTTCCGCCCTGATCATCGGGCAATGCCTGGCCCATCTCGCCCTGCCGGCGGCGTGGTGGCAGGGACCGCACGTGGTGGCCAACCTCGCCCTGGCCACGACCGTCGCTCTGACCGATGGCAGCCCCATCTGGGGGCGCGGGCGCTGGGCGAGGCAATTGTCGGTGACGGTTGGGGCCATCGTGGGCAGCGGGGCGCTGACCGCGCTGGCCATGAGGCTCCCCGGGCTGCACCGTGTCTACGCCGCGGAGCGGGTTGGCTCGCTTCCGGTGTCGCGCCGGCTGGCCCACCTCGCCGTAATGGTTCCGCTGGGGACGGTTATCCCCGAAGAAGTGATATTCCGAGGGGTCCTGCAACGGCGTTGGGAGGAGGAGACGGGCCGAACCTGGGGCGGGATTCTCGGATCGGCCGTGTTCTTCGGGCTGTGGCATCTCGGTCCCAGCGTGGCCGCCTTGGCGCGGCTGCGCCCACAGCTGGGAGCAGCGCAGATGGCCCCTGCGGTCATTTGGACGGTGGCCACCACCGGTCTGGCCGGCATCGGGTTCGGGGTTCTTCGGGCCGTCTCGGGGGGACTGGCGGCGCCCATTGGGGCACACCTGGCCGTCAACCTTGTTGGTTCGCTGGCCGGAAGACGCCTCGTTTCTCGATAATCAGGCGGAGAAGGACGCCAACCGATACTCGAGCACCTTCTGCTCGGGGTCGAACGCCCGGAGGTCGGCAAGGCCCAGGTAGCGCACCCCGGCGCGTACACGCTCCTCCTCGGAAACCGGTCCCGGAGTACCACCGGCCATTCCGGCTGCGTGATCTCCGGCGGCGAGCAGCGCTCCCAGCGGGACCATCCCGACTATCTCGCTGCCGCGTACCCCGATTCCGAGCTCCCGCGCCATCTCGGCGCAGGCGTCGAAGACCACATGGGGCGGTGTGGAGCGCCAATCGATCAGGTTGCACGAGACCTGGGCAACCCCTTGTGGCTCGAGGACCCAACCGATCGCCTGGAGTTGGGGGAGTCTGGTCTCCGGTTGTGGCCCCGATGAACGAAGGGCGGCGGCGATGGACGAGGCGATCAGGTCGTCGGGCCTGTCCAGGTTGATGTTGTACGCGATCAGGACGGGGCGGGCCCCCACGGCGACGGCACCGCTATTCCGGTGGAACTCCACCGGCCCGTAATCGGGCCGATCGGTGCGGGTGGAGAGAGCCTCATATCCGCCCCGCCGGACCTTGGCCAGCGAGACGTTCTGTCCGCTGCTGGACGCTGCGCCGTAGAGGTAAACAGGTATCCCGATGTTGTCGCCGATGCGTTTTCCCACCCGGCGCGCCAGGTCCACGCAGGTGGTCATCGATACACCGTGATAGGGCACGAAAGGGAGCACGTCCACCGCACCCATCCTGGGATGGGCACCGTGATGCCTGGTCATGTCGATCGAGACCGCAGCGGTGCGCACCAGGATGAGCGCCGCCTCCTCCACGGACTCGGGTGACCCCATGAACGTGAAGACCGTTCGATGCACGGCGGGGCTGGGATCCACATCGAGGAGCGTCACATCCCCGACCGAGGAGATGGCATCCGCCAACTCACCGATCACCCGCCGGTCGCGCCCCTCGCTCACGTTTGGCACGCACTCCACCAGCGGACCGGTGAGCGGTCGCCGGGTCATTTCCGGGGCGTGCCACCCGGCACCGAAGCCTCGACCGTTTCCTCCAGACGCACCGACCCGTCTGTCTCGTGGAGTGCGTGGTGCACCGCCACCAGTTGCTCCCAGTCGGGCCGATCGGCCGGGTCATCAACGTCGATGGCGACGAGATGCCGCCCGATCGGCCCGCCGGCCCTGTCGAAGGCTCGAGCCGATCGGATGAGATCTGCCGCTGCGGCGTCGATCCGCCTGTGCTGGCGGAGATGGTCCTCCCAGGAGGCGAGCAGGAAGACCTCCGTCATCCGGTGCGCGTCTTCGGCGTTGCGGTAGAGCCGCCACCTGTAGGCACCGGTGCGGAGACGGACCTGACGGACCTCGTTCATCAGCTCGAGGAACTCGGCCAGGTCGGACTGGTCGATCACCCAGGTGTTGAGGACCATCACCGGCCCTCCTTCGACGTGGTCTGCGTGCTCGGGGACGGTCCAGTCCTCGGGCGGCTCAGGGGTCACCACCGATCCAAGGTGGGGGAGATGGAGCGTGGGGAGAAACAGCCCGAGGATCACGGTGCCGGTACCCAACGCGACATACGCCACGGGAGTCCCGAACGCCGACCCGATGGCACCCGCCAGGAGCGCTCCCAAAGGAAGGACGCCGACAAAGGCAAGCGTGTAGAGCGACGCCGCCCGACCCCTCACCCACGCCGGGACCAGCAGCTGGACGGTGGCGTTGAGAGTGGCCAGCGTCCACACCCATGCGATCCCGGCGATGAAGAGCGCAATGGCGGCCAGCCACAGACCGGGAGCCAGGCCGACGGCTATCGCCGCAAGCCCGAAGATGGTGACCGCCACCCCGACGTGACGCTCCGCCAACCGTTCGGCAGCGGCGCCGCGGGTGAAGGCACCGAGCAACGCCCCCGCCCCCATGGCCCCGAGCAGGGCGCCATAGGCAAAAGCCCCTGCGTCGAGGCTCTCCTCGGTGAGGGTGGCTAGCAGCGACTGGACCACTCCCGAGGTGAGAGCGAAGAGCGCTGCCACCGCCAACAGACGGCGAAAGGGTGGGGTGAACCTGGCGAAGCGCACCCCGAGCCCGATTGCCGAAGCAACCGAGGACACCTCGGGTTCGGCGGGCTCGGACCAGTGGAGCCTGGCGACGGCGATGATCACTGCCAGGAACGAGAAGCTGTTGATGAGAAATGCCCACCCGGCACCGGCGGCGGCGACCAGCAGACCGCCTATGGCGGGGCCAACCGCCCTGGCGACGTTGAACGCCACCGAGTTGAGCGCCACTGCATTTGCCACCAGCTCACGGGGTACCAGATCGGGCACCATTGCCTGCCAGGCGGGGAGGTTGAAGGCAACCCCGACTCCCAGCAGCAGCCCAAGCCCGAGGAGCAGCGGCGGGTTGAGTAACTCGAGGAAGGCGAGTGCCGCCATTGCGGTGGCGGCGATCCCCATCACCACCTGGGAGACCAACATCACCTTGCGCCGGTCGAGGATGTCGGCCAGGGCTCCGGCGGGAAGGGCGAGGAAAAGGAGCGGGAGCGTTCCGGAGGCCGCCATCGCCGAGACCCAGAGCGGCGACCCGGTCAACTCCTGCATGAGCCACGACGCCGCCACCGTTTGCACGAACGAACCGACGTTGGACGCCACCGAGGCGAGCCACAGAGAGCGGAATGGTGCGTAGCGAAGCGGGGCAACCGAGGTGCTGAACGTCATGAGGGAAGCTCAGGATCGTAGGTGCGCGCCCGCCGCTTTTGGCAGACCTCGGACCAGGTCAGCAATGGAGCCGATGCCCCTCGAGCGACGTGGTGGCCCTTGCGCTCAGAAGGGAAGAACGAGGCCGTTGGCCGGGGCCTGGTAGGTCCAGGTCCAACTCTGGGTGATCGTCTCACCATCGAGGTAGGTGATATAGCGGTAAACGGTGACGGTCCCCCCGCCCTCGGGCGTCGCCGTGCCGGTGAGACCATCGTCGACCTGCCGGCCCTCGTTGTCGCCGTAAAGGGTGGCGGTGAGACTGCTGTCGCTGTAGGACATGTCGATGGTGACCGGGGTCGAGGTGTCGTTGCGGAACACCAGGTCGGGTGCGGTCCATCCCAATGTCGCTTCCCGACCCATCGGGTAGCGGCTGATGTAGAGGCTGTGAGGCTGGTGAAAGACGTCTTCGAGCCCGGCGAAGAAGACGGCGTTGTAGAGGGTCGTCGCCACCTGGCTGACTCCACCGCCGATATTGGCTGGGTGATCGCAGCAGTAGACCTCTCCGCCGATGATGGCGGGCGCCGGCACGTATCCCTTCCCGCTGGTCCTCTCTCCGACCGTGGCGTTGATCGAGAAGGTCTGACCGGGTGCGACCACCATTCCATCGATGGTGTCCGACATGAGATGGATGTTGGTCACGCGGCTCTCACAGCACGGGTGGAACGTGGTGAATTGGCCGATGAGTGTCGGTTCGGGCCGCGGCGGCGGGACGATCGGCTCCAGCCCGAGCGCCCGGGCGAGGAAAGAGGCCATTTCCTGGCGCTCGACTTCCGCCGACGGGCAGTAGAGGGTCTCGGTGCACCCATTGGTCACGCCCTCGCGGGCGAGGATGTTGATCTCGTTGCGGAAGTAGTTGCTCCTGGTGTCGTTGAAGGCTTGCTTCGGCTCGCCCTTCCACCCCATCGCCCGGACGATCAACGCTGCCATCTGGTCGCGAGCGATCGGTACATCGGGGCAGAACTCGGTGGGGGTGCAACCCAGAGTGATCCCAGCTTTGGCGATGGCGTTGATGTCCTTCTCGAACAGGCCGTCGTCGTCGGTGAAGTAGTCCTTCTTGCCGCTGGGAAGATCGAGCGCTCGGTGGAGGAACGCCGCCATGTACTTGCGAAGCACCGGGTCCTCGGGACAGAAGTACTCGCCGTCCTCGGTGCAACCGAGGGTGATACCGGCGGCGTAGATGGCCTCGATGTTCCCCTCGTGGGTGCTGCCGTCGTCATCGAGAAAGGTGCCACCGGGAGGAAGTTCGACCGGCGGGTCCTCCTGGGCGCCGGCGGGCGCGGCAAAAAGCCCAACAACGAGGGTGGCTATGAGTGCCGCCAGCAACGACCGTCGGCGAGTCTTGGACCGGACGCGGACCCCGCGCATTGGTCATCTCCAAAAGACGTGTGGCGGGCAGGGTAGACCGGCCGTCGCTGGGGACAAGAACTCTCGCTCGGGCTCGGCTTATCGCCGGGGAGTGACCCGTGTTCACGGTGGGTCGGGCCCGGTGGTGTATTCGTGTCCCAGTGGACTGGTCCAGGTGATGGTTCCGTTCGGTCCGGTTCGCATCCTCCACCCGGCCTCTTTGAGCCGGTGGTCGTGGCGGCACGCCGGGTTGAGGTACTCCACCAGGGTGGGTCCCCCCTTGGAGTGGTCGACCACATGGTCGATGTCGGAGCGGGTGGCGGGCATCCGGCACCCGGGGAAGACACAGGTGGGGTGACGGGCCTCGACGTACCTGCGTTGCGCGCCGGTGGGTCTCCTCCTGGTGGTTCCGTCCCAGAGGACGGCACCGCTGTCGGGGTCGGTGACCGCCACCCGCCACACCGACCCCACCTGGGTGGCGGCCACCCGGCGGGCGATGTCGGCCACCACCGGCCCGTAGCCCGGTATCTCCCCCGGGTTCTCCGACAACCGGGTGAGGGTGGCCAGGTCGACTCTGAGGTCGATGACGCCTCTCCGTCCGCAACCGTCACCGCAGTCCAGGAGGTCCAAGAGGACGTCGCAACGCACCTGGTCGATGCTGCGGGGGTCGTCCTCTCCCTTGGCCACCCCGGCGAGGGAGTCCAACCGGCCGAAGGCGGCGTTGGCCCGCTCGGGGGGCAAGCACCAGGCGATGAGGTTGGCGGTGCCGTCGGGGTTGGCGGAGAGTTCCACCCGTCTTCCCTCGACTCCCCTCTGGTAGCGCTCCTGGGCTGCTGCGGGGTCGACCGAGAGCACCAGGCGACGCACCCGCGCCCCCAACTGACCGGTGGTCTGCGAAGAAGCCCGCTCCAGCACCACAGAGACCACCGCTTGGGCCTCCTCGTCGTCCAGGGTGGCCACCTCGCTGCACACCACCCGGGCCCGGGGGAGGTCGATCGACCCCGAGCGGAGCGCCGCGACCAGCGCGGGGAGCCTCTCCAGGTCCCGGGCCAGTTGCAGCAGCGACACCGCCGCTCTCCGGGTGAGACAGAGAGCGGCCCGGATCTCGTCGGCGGCGAACTCGCCGTCGTCGTCGGAGACCAGGGCGCTCGCCTCAGAAGAGGCGTCGGCCACCCGGGCCACCAGATCCAACAACTCGGCCTGCTGATGGGACACCTGGCGGGCGTGGGCGGCCATCACCACCACCAGGTCGAAACCGGGGAGGGAGTCCAGGTCGATCCCGGCCAATACCCGGGCAAGCTCGGGACCGGGGGGCATCTCCTCGAGACCGTCGGGGAGGAGAGAGGGTGGCGGTGGTGGCCACAGCTCCGAGATCACTTCCCCTGCCAGCATGATCACTCCATTGGTTCACGGTGGGGAAGTAGGTCACAACCTATCAGCGGGGTGTGACAAATTGGCGAACACATGTTCGACCAAGACGACAAATCTCGGCGACGCAATCTGGTTACTCGATGAGTTCCGTTCGTGACTCGTGGGCAAAGGCGATGTCCGCTGCCGAGCTCAAACGATCCACGTAGCTATGCGCACGGCCGTGGACGGGCGTTCTTCCTACCAGCCGCTGCCGCCGCCACCACCTCCGCCACCACCACCGAAACCGCCTCCGCCAAAACCGCCGAAGGATCCCGGGCTCCAGCCCCCACCGCCCCAACTGGACCCGCCACCGGATCCGCCGCCGAAACTGCCGCCGCCGAAACCACCGAACCAGGACGAACTGTCGGACGACCATGAGTCGTCGCGAAATACGGGGTCCCAACCCACCCCGGTCCCATGCCCGCCGGTGATGACCCAGTGGAGGTAGAGCAACGTGAACGGGTCGTACCCGCCTAGCCCAGTGGGTATGGGCTGGCCGGTCCAAGCATCCTGCTGCCGGCCGGTGCCCTCGTGCGCAAGCTCGGGAGCAAAGCGATCTGCGTCGTCGATCTTGGAGCGGGCAAGGGCCTGACGCTGGGCGGCATAGGCGAGGGCGAATGTCTCCGGACCGCGTGGGTCGGCAGCGCCGAACGCCGCAGCCACGTCGGCGTACGATCCGCTCAGCCCCAGGTTGGACAGCGCCTGGCGCGCCTCCACCCATCGACGGAGTGCTTGCGACGGCTCCAGAGAGACAGCGAGGATCCCGGCGATCGTGGAGCGGCTGTCTCCAGTGACCCCCTCAGCGGCTAGCTCGTCCATCAGCGCCTGGTAGGAAGCGATGCCGTCGTTCCGGTTGCGGAGCAGCGTGGCCGCGATCACCACCGGGAGACCGTGGTGGCGGGCCGCCTCGCTCACCGCCTCGATGTCGGCAGGGTGGGTCAGACCGGCCAAGGCGTACTCCACCGCCTCACCTGGCTCGAGGGCATTCTCCCGGTTGACCCGATAGGCGGCGACGAAGTCGGATACCGCATCCTCAGAGTTGTTGAGGAGCAACAGCGCGGCGATACCGGGCAACTGGAGCCCATCGGCGCGCAGCTCACCGCCTAGCTGCTCGAGCTCTACCCGCACTCTCTCGTAGCGCTCGGCGGCTTGCGACGGGTCGTCGTCGAGGTCGGCCAGAGCAGCTGCCACGGCAGGGCGGGTGGCCGATTCGGGGAGGGCGTCGTAGAGCTGCTCGAGCCGCTCCACCTTGGTGGCCGCAGTCTGGTAGCTCGATTCGATGCGATCGACCGTCTCCTCGAGCGGTGCTGTCGGCGGGAGGACCGGTGCCGACTTGAGCACCCGCTCCCCGAGGTCGGTGATCAACGCCGGACCGACGGGAGTGTCCACCAGACGAGCCTCCACTGCCGCACCGAGGCGGGCTCGAGCTTCGGCGACACGATGCTGGCGCAGCCCGTCTACCAGCGTCTGGAGGTCACCGAGCCGCACCCGGAAGAGGGTCTCGTCACTTGCATCCACCGCCAATGCCTGGCGAGCCGCCTCTTGGGCACCCTCGTCGAGCACCGGTCCCTCGCCCTCGACGCGCAGCTCGAGCGGTATCTCGGTGTCGATCCGCCACCGCTCCCGATCGAGCACGTCTACCAGTCGCTCCGACCACAGCGCCCCACCCACGTCCGGGGTGAGCCCGTTGCTACCTTGCGCCACTCTCGTCAGTGCATCGATCGCCGCCCCGGTCGGCACCGTCGGACCGTCGGCCGGCGGCTGCATCACGTACTCGGCGATCTGAGGCAGTTCGTTTCCCGCGGGAGTGAGCCGGCGTAGCTGACCGTCAACCAGTTCCTGGCGTTGCTTGCTGACGACCGCGATGCGATCGCGCCTCCGCTTCCAGAGGACTGCACCGCCCGCAACCGCGGCAGTACCGCCCAGGATGATGAGGACCAAAGGCCAGCCACTGCCGCCTTCCTCCGCCGATTGCCCTTCCTCACCGGGGCCAGCCTCGAGCGCCGACTCGAGCGACCCGACGATGGCGAGGACACCCCCGTCGAAATCGCCAGCCGCGAAGAAGCTGTCGCCGGCCGATGCGATCTGGCTTGGATCCCGCAGTTCGAGGCCGTCGCCGGGCTCGACCCATGTGTCCCGACCCCCGACGTCGACCAGGACCACGACGCCGTCGTCATTCTCGGCCGAGCCGACACCCCATTCGTTTCCGATGCCCTGGGCGAACTCCTGGGTGGACTGCCCACCGGTATCGGGCACCATCACCACTGCGATCTGGTTGCCGCGGCCCTGAACGACCCGGCCAACCGCCTCCTCGAGCCGGGTGTCGTCCTCGATGACCCCGGCGGCGTCGGTCACATACCCGTCGCAGGTGATCCCTTCATAGGCAGGGCAGGTCGTGTCCTGACCGGCGGCGAGAGCCGGCGTGAGGAGAACGGTCAGGATGGCGGCTGCGATCACGCGCATAGGGATCACGGTACCCAGGTGGTAGGTGGTAGGTGGTAGGTGGTAGATCGTTTGAGCACCGTTGGGAGTTCGACAGCCCCCCACCCGCCGCAGTCGCAGCGGGTCCCTTCCCCTCTGCGAGAGATTGACCTTGGATTGGCCGCCGTCCGCCGTCCGCCGTCCGCCGTCTCTTTGGGGGACGGATCGAGTGCCGAGCTCGCGTAACCTGCAAACCGATGCGCGCCGTGGTGAAGCCTGCCCCGGGTCCTGGGTTGGAGATGGTTGAGCGGCCCATCCCAGAGGTTGGCGATGGCGACGTGCTGATCGAGGTCCAGGCGACCTCGATATGCGGGACCGATCTCCACATCCGCGACTGGAGCCAATGGGCGGCCTCGCACGTGCGCCCGGGGATCATCGTCGGGCACGAGTTGTGCGGCGAGGTGGTGGAGAAGGGCCGCGCCGCCGGAGGTCCCGCTGTGGGAGAACTGGTGTCGGTGGAGTCACATGTCACCTGCGGCGAGTGCGCTCCGTGCCGGACGGCCAAAGGACATCTCTGCCCGGCCACCGAGATCCTCGGTGTCCACCGCGACGGCGCATTCGCCGAATACGTGGTCGTACCGGCAGCCAACGCCTGGCCGGACCCCGTCGGGCTGCCGCTGTCGGTTGCGGCGCTCCAGGAGAACTTCGGCAACGCGGTCCACTCGGTGAGCGTTCCCACCATCGCCGGGCGAAAGGTGCTGGTCACCGGGTGTGGCCCGGTCGGCCTGATGGCGATCGCCGCTGCCCGCGCCTTGGGGGCTCGATCGGTGCTGGCCACCGATATCAGCGCCTACCGGCTGGATATGGCCAAGCAGTTGGGGGCGGACCTGGCCGTCGATGCAGCAGATGGCGTCGAGGCGATCTGGGAAGCGACCGAGGGGGAGGGCGTAGACGTCCTCCTCGAGATGTCAGGATCGGCTACCGCCATCGACGAAGGGTTCGGGTTGCTCAAGCCGGGCGGGGAAGCGGCACTGCTCGGACTGCCTCCGGCACCGATCAGCTTTGACATCGCCGACAACGTGATCTTCAAGGGCGCCACCATCCATGGCATCTTCGGGCGCAAGCTGTGGGACACCTGGTACGAGATGCGGGGTCTGCTCCGGGCAGGTGCCGTCGATCTGGCCCCGTTGGTGACCCACCGCTTTGCCCTCGACGACTACGAGCGCGCTTTCGACCTCATGGCATCGGGCGAGTGCGGCAAGGTGGTTCTGTTCCCCGATACCGGCAAGGCGGACGGCCCGCTCTCATGACGGCGACTCACACCCCGCTCGACTTCCTGCGCGACCAGTTGGACGAGATGGTCGCAGGGGGTCTCGCCGCGAACATCCGCACCGTCGGCTCCCCCCAGGGTGCGCGGCTTGTGGTGGACGGCCGCCAGGTCCTCAACTTCACCTCGAACGACTACTTGGGACTGGCGGGCGATCAGCGTCTGGTGGCGGCGGCGAAGGATGCGGTGGACCGCTACGGCGTCGGCCCCGGAGCGGTTCGGACCATCGCCGGCACCATGCAGCTGCACGTGGACCTGGAGGAGGCGCTAGCCGATTTCAAGGGGGTCGAGGCCACGATCTCCTTCCAGTCGGGATTCACCGCCAACCTGGGCACCATCCCTGCCCTCGTGGACGAGGGAGACGTCATCATCTCCGATGCGCTCAACCACGCATCGATAGTGGACGGCGTCAGGCTGGCGCGGGCCGGTCGGTCCATCTATCCGCACGCCGATGTCGCCGCACTGGGCGACAAGCTGTCCGAGGCGAGGTCCAAGGGGGCCAGGCGCATCCTGGTGATAACCGATGGGGTGTTCTCGATGGACGGTGACCTGGCGCCGCTCCCCGGCATCGTCGAGGCGGCCGAGGAGTACGAGGCGATGGTGATGGTTGACGACGCTCACGGCGAGGGGGTGCTCGGCCGGGGTGGGCGGGGAATCGTGGACCACTTCGGGTTGCACGGGCGTGTCGCCGTCGAGGTTGGGACCATGTCTAAGGCGTTCGGGGTGATGGGCGGCTACGTCGCCGGCCCGGCCGACCTGGTCGGATGGCTTCGACAAAGGGCCCGTCCCTTCCTCTTCTCGTCGGCGCTGACCCCGGCGGACACGGCGGCGTGCCTGGCGTCGGTCTCGATCCTCGCTGAGTCCACCGAGAGGGTGGAGCGGCTCTGGGCCAATGCGGAGCGCTTCAAGGAGGCGATGACCTCTTCGGGGTTCGACCTCGGTGTCAGCGAGACGCCGATCACGCCGGTGATGCTGGGCGACGCCAAACTCGCCCAGGACTTCTCCCGGCGGCTGTTCGACGAGGAGGGCGTCTTTGCCCAAGCCATCGGGTACCCGACGGTCGCCCACGGTGCGGCCCGGATCCGGGTGATGGTGTCGGCATCGCACAGCCACGACGACCTCGACCAGTGCGCCGAGTCCTTCCGCAAGGTGGGACAGGGCCTGGGCGTCATCTGAGCGAGTCCGGGTGAAGGCGACCGATCCTGTTGCGCGCCATCCCCGTGCCGAAGCGGAGGAACGCCTCGGGGGGAGGTACGGGGCCCGGGTCCTCGAACCGTCGCCGCCCACGGTTGACGACGAGCCGTGGTTCGCCGACGACCCAGTGAGCGCACCGGTTCGTTCCCCGGTGGTATCGCCGGTGGCAAACGGGAACTACCTCTGGGCGGAGATCGTGGCGACCGACCCCGGACTTGCCAGTTGGGCGGCCGACAGGGCGCTGGTGGCATCTCCTCTCCCGTCGCCACCCGAAGGGATGGTGGCTGCGAGGGAAGCCCTCCACCAACTGGCGTTCTACGTCCTTGCGCCCGGGAGGCAGGCTGCCAACGGCAAGATCGGGCTGCGGTACACAAAGGGGGGATTCGGGACGCCGTTCTTCGGCGACAACCGCCAATTGAGAATCGAGGGACCGAATCTCGTCGACCAGCGCGCGTATGGACGATCTCGTCGTGGAGCCGCTCACCACGATCGGCTCGGCGCGCCGCCGTACCGGTATCGCGGAGGATCTGGCACTCCATGGACCGCCGCGCTGGGATGATGGGCGGAGCCTGGAGATCGAACCGGAGCACATCGACTTCATCGCTCGCTGGTTCGGGACGGTCACCAGGGTGCTCGAGACCATCCGACTGGAGGCGGCCGGCCTCGAGCCGTCACGAGTCCAAATATGGCCAGAGCACTTCGACGCCGCCGTGGAAATCGGACCGGAGGAAAGACGGGCTGCGTTCGGCGGGTCGCCCGGGGACGAGGCTCACCCCGAGCCGTACGTGTACGTCGCTCCATGGTCGCCGCCGGCGCCGGATCCCTTCTGGAATGACCAGTCGTTTGGCGGGGCAAGCCTCCAGTACGCCGATCTGGTGGGTCTCCCCAACCCCGACGGCACTCTGCTCGACTTCTTCCGCCGAGGCGTCGTACGACTCGGTCCCGCCACCGCATAGTCGGAGGGCGCCCTTTTCCGGAGGTTGTGTCTAGCCTGACCCACTATGGCGGCAAAAGAGATACCCCAACTCACCCAGGAGCTCATCGAGATATCGAAGGCCTACCTGATGCAGGAGACGGTCGAGCCGGCCAAGCAGCTCGGCAAGATCGCCGGCATCAGCCTGGCAGGCGGAATGCTCCTGGCGCTCGGTGCCCTGTTCCTGGTCCTCGGTGCCAATCAGGGCTTCTTGGTGCTGTTCGACGACGGCCGGCTCTGGGTAGCTCTGGCATCACTGATCACCGCCATCGTGGCGCTCGCCATTGGCGCATTGGCGGGATGGAGGGCGACGAAATGACCGTGACACGCGGTGATATCGAGGCCAAGGCCCGCCAGATCGAGCGAGCGGTCAATCAGACCACCGACACTGTCAAGGGTCGGGCGATCCAGATCGGGATCGGTGTAGGCGCCCTGCTGCTTCTCCTGATATTGCTGAACAGGAGAACCCGCCACCGGCAGGCTGTGGTCGAGGTCTACAGGGTCTGATCGCCGAGCAGGGCTCGAGCCTGCTCAACGCCGAGTGGTTCTTGATCGACCTGTCGCACCCTCACCAAGAGCGTCTCGCCTGGCTCGGCGGTGAGTCGGCTGATATGTCTCTGCGGCTTGGGGCGGGTGAGCAAATAGACGGCAAGGAGTGTTCCTCCTCGCGCCAAATAGACACCCCGTCCGGTGCGGGCGCTACGGCCGATCCAGCCGAGGGCGCGCTCGATCCCGTGGTTGCGAACGATGAAGAGGTTGATCAACCGTCGCATCTCGCCATGAGGGTACCGCGCCGGCGATACAGTGCCGGCACCCGATGCGAAACCAACAGTTCTTCCGTGTCGTCATCTGGATCGTGATCATCGGACTGGTCGTCTCGCTACTCGCTACGGCGATCCTCTTCCTCCAATGAGCCTCTCAACGCGGCGCAACGCCGGCATCGCATCGGATGGCTGAGTCGCTCGGGGCCGGGGAGCCGGTGCTGCTCCTCGACCAGAAGGGCCGGCGCTATCTCATCCGTCTCGATCCAGATCGGAGCTTCCACTTCCATCGCGGAGTTGTGCCCCACTCGGACGTCATCGGGCTCGACGAGGGGAGCGTGGTCACTTCGTCCGGCGGTGGTCGGCTCACCGTGCTCCGTCCCCGCTTGGCCGACTACATCCTCAAGATGCCCCGAGGCGCCCAGGTCGTCTACCCGAAGGACATCGGGCAGATCCTGGTTTGGGCCGACATACGGCCGGGCGATGTTGTGCTCGAGGCCGGGACCGGCTCGGGCGCACTGACCTGCGCCCTCCTCCGCGCCGTGGGGAGCGATGGTCGGGTGGTCAGCGTTGAGCGTCGCGACGATCACGCCGCCCACGCCCGCCGTTCCATCACCGAGTTCTTCGGGGAGCTTCCCCGACATCTCGAGTTGCTGATCGGCGACGTCGAGGAGCAGATCGCCCGGGTGAGGCCCGACAGGTTGGTCCTCGACCTGCCTGAGCCATGGCACGCCGCCCTCAGGGCAAACGAGGGCCTCGCTCCCGGCGGCGTGTTCTGCGCATACCTGCCCACTGTCCCGCAGGTGCAGACCACGGTGGAGGCGCTCGACCAGACCGGCGGCTTCATCGACACGATGGCGTTCGAGACGCTGTTCCGGACGTGGTCGGTGGCGGGCAGGTCGGTCCGCCCCGATCACCGGATGGTGGGGCACACCGGGTTCGTGATCGTCTCGCGCCGGCTCGCCGATGCGTCGATCGAAGAATGACCCGCTAGGCGGCCAACTCGAAACGGCACGAACCGGCGACGACGACCCGGTCGTCACCGTCCACCACCTCGACCTCGAGGGTTCCCGATCCGGGCCCACTGACCACCTCGCTGGCGATCACCTCACCGTTTTCATCCATCCGGGTGAAGGAGCAGAACTCTTCCTCCTCCAGTTGGTAGCGAGCCTGCCAGTTACCGGGCGACACGCCGTCGCCCACCACATAGCTGCCGGCGCTGAGCGAGCCCTCCTCACCGCTCATCTCGCCCCCCGCTTCCAGGAAGCAGCGGCGAGCCTCGGAGACCATTGGTGCCCAGTCGCCCTCTGCGGGGAGGAGAAGATCGAGATTCAGTCCCGAGAGACCCGGCTCGCGGGCCACACCGCGCTTGATGTCGTCGAGCGTCGGCTGGGCCGCACCCGATTCGCCGCGCTGCTCGCCCAGCCTGCAGGCGACCCCGGCACCGCTCGACAGGACCTCGGCGCGGTCGGAGGAGAGCTGGTCGTCGTACTGGAGCCGGAGGGCCGCCAACTCCTCCTCGGTGTCCTCCAATTGGGTGCGCAGCTTGGCCCTCGCCCGCAGCGCCCGGCGGCGCTCGGCATTGGCGTCGTCGCGCTGCCCCTTGGCGGTCTCGGCGGCGGCGTCGGCTGCCTCGAGCTCTCCGCTCAACCGGTCCAGCTCGCTCTCCAACTCGTCGATCCGGGCCTTGGACTCGTCGGCAGCACCGCTGGCCCTGGCCACGCGTCTCTGGAGATCGGCGATTTCGTCACGGGCAAGGTCCAACTGCTCGGCCTGGTCTGATGCCGCGGCATCGGCAGTTACCGCCGGGGTCGAGCAGGCGGCGAGAAGGGCAAGTGCCAGCGCTGCGACGACACGTGGGCCCATGCGACCGTATCGGCGGTCCGGGCTTCGAACTTCACCAAGCGGTAACAGGGCGTTCGATCACGGCTCGATGAAGATGCACTCCCCGGGGCACTCCTCGGCCGATTCGATGGTGATGCCTTCCTGGCCGCCTGGGACCTTGGCGACACCACCTGCGCCCTGCTGGTTGCCCTTGGCATCGGCGTAGACCGTGCCGCCCTCGCGGACATACGCCAAGCCGTCGTCCAGCAGAACGAACACGTCGGGGGCGATCTCCTCGCACAGACCGTCTCCGGTGCAGAGGTCCTGATCGATCCACACCTTCATTGCCTGGTTTCTCCTCGTGACTACCCCTTGATCGTAGCCCCGGTCGGGCGTTTCCAAGCGGGCATGACCGCCCCCGGCCGGTGCCGGGACGCGTCGAGGGGTCCATGGGTTGGGGTCCCCCGGCCGTATACTCCGCGGGCGAGTTGGCAAGTACGAGGAGCTGACGGTATGCCTCAGCAAGGCCCGGAGCACGAGACGGCGGCGCTGCGCGCCACCATCCGGGCGCTCGAGGAGGAAACGTCGGTTCTGCGTCGCCGGCTGCAGGACGCTCCGCGCCGGGTGAGGGTGATGGAGGAGAGGCTCCTCGAGACCAAGGGCCAGCTCGCCCAGGTTGCAGCGCAGAACGAGAAGCTCACCGCCGTGCTCGAGGAGACCCGCGAGCAGCTCGCCGTGCTGCGCGACGAGGTCGAGAAGCTGACCACACCGCCCAACACCTTTGGGACCATCCTCCAGATCAACCAGGACGGGACGCTCGATGTCCTCTCCGCCGGGCGGAAGCTGCGGGTAGCCGCCCAGCCCAATATCGAGGTCAAGATGCTGGCGCGGGGCCAGGAGGTCCTGCTCAACGACTCCTACAACGTCGTTGACGTCCGCTCGTTCGAACCCACCGGCGAGGTCGTTGCCGTCAAGGAGAAGCTCGAGGACGGCCGGTTGCTGGTGCTGGCCCACGCCGACGAGGAACGGGTCGTCCAACTCGCCGAGCCGATGCGCGACGTTCCCATCCGCGCCGGTGACCACGTACGTATCGACTCGAGGACCGGTTTGGTGCACGAGCGGCTTGCCCGTCCCGAGGTCGAGGAGCTGGTGCTCGAGGAGATCCCCGACGTCACCTACGAGGACGTTGGCGGTCTCGCCCACCAGATCGAGGAGATCCGCGACGCGGTCGAGCTGCCATATGTCCACAAGGACCTGTTCGAGAAGTACGGGCTGGCGGCGCCCAAAGGCGTGCTTCTCTACGGACCGCCTGGCTGTGGCAAGACCCTCATCGCCAAGGCGGTGGCCAACAGCCTCGCCCTGGCGGTGGCGGAACGGACCGGTCGCAGCGACGCCCGCTCCTACTTCCTCAACATCAAGGGCCCCGAACTGCTCAACAAGTACGTGGGCGAGACCGAGCGACAGATCCGCTTGATCTTCCAGCGGGCAAAGGAGAAGTCCGAGGAGGGCGTCCCTGTCATCGTCTTCTTCGACGAGATGGACTCGCTATTCCGCACCAGGGGGAGTGGGATCTCCTCCGACGTCGAGTCGACCATCGTCCCGCAGCTTCTCTCCGAGCTCGACGGGGTGGAGAAGCTGAAGAACGTCATCGTGATCGGCGCCTCGAACCGCGAGGACCTGATCGACCCGGCGATCCTGCGCCCCGGCCGGCTCGACGTGAAGATCAAGATCTCCCGCCCCGACGACAAGGCGGCGCGCCAGATATTCCGCATCTACCTCCAGGACGAGTTCCCACTCGATGCGTCCGAGCTCGAGCGACACGATGGCGAACGCGGCGAGATGGTGGACGAGTTGGTGTCGCGTACCGTCGATGCGATGTACGCCACCGACGAGGTCAACCGCTTCCTCGAGGTGACCTACGCCAACGGGGACCGCGAGGTCCTCTTCTTCAAGGACTTTTCGAGCGGTGCCATGATCGAGAACATCGTGCGTCGAGCCAAGAAGGACGCCATAAAGCGGCACATCGAGACGGGAACAGGTGGCGTCCAGCTCAACGATCTGCTCTACGCCATAAAGCAGGAGTTCCGTGAGCACGAGGACCTGCCCAACACGACCAACCCCGACGACTGGGCGAAGATCTCGGGGAAGAAGGGCGAGCGCATCGTCTACGTCCGCACGCTGATCGAGGGCGAGGACGAGGCGCGCGCCATCGAGGCGGTCACTACCGGGCAGTATCTATGAGAGACGGAAGACGGAAGACGGAAGACGGAAGATCAGAGGGAATGGACCGGCCGACCGATCCGGCTTCCAACTTCCGACTTCCGACTCCGGCCTGATCATGGCAATCCACAAGGTGCTCGGGACCGAGACCGAGTACGGGATCGTCATCCGCAACCAACCCGACTTCAACCCGGCTCTGGCATCGAGTCTCGTCGTCAACTCCTACCCCGGCGAGCGGGCACGGGTTCAGTGGTCCTTCGAGGAGGAGTCGCCGGGACGCGACGCCCGGGGGTTCGGGTTCGACGGGCAGGGTCTTCCCGAGGTGGACTCCGGCCTGGTCAACGCCGTCCTCACCAACGGCGCCAGGCTCTACGTGGACCACGCTCATCCCGAGTACTCCAGCCCGGAGTGCTACGACCCGCTCGAGGCGGCGCTGTACGACAAGGCGGGCGAGTTGGTGATGGCCCGGGCCGCCGAGCAGGCACGCCGCATGCTCAAGGAAGGCGAGCGGCTGTCGCTCTACAAGAACAACAGCGACGGCAAGGGCAACTCGTACGGCGCCCACGAGAACTACCTCCTGGCGCGCTCGCTCCCCTTCGGTGAGGTGGTCAAGTACCTCACCACGTTCCTCGTCACCCGTCAGCCGATCATCGGCGCCGGAAAGGTCGGGTCGGAGAACGGCCGCCCTGCCGTTCCGTTCCAACTCACCCAGCGGGCCGATTTCTTCGAGGAGGAAGTCGGGCTGGAGACGACGCTGAAGCGGCCCATCATCAACACCAGGGACGAGCCCCACGGCGATGTGACCAAGTACCGGCGGCTCCACGTGATCATCGGCGACGCCAACCTCTCCGAACCCCAGATCTTCCTCAAGATGGGCATCACGTCGCTTCTCCTTGCGGCGCTCGAGGACGGCGCCATCCCCGACCCTCTGGCGCTGGCGGATCCGGTGACCGCCTGCTGGCAGGTGAGTCACGACGTAGACCTGAGTCGTCCGATCGAACTCGAGGCCGGCGGGAGCGCCACCGCACTCGAACTCCAGGGCCAGTACCTGGAGTGGCTGGCCAAGTACGCCCAGTCGGAGCTACCAGAGGCCGTGTGGGGCGACGTCGTGGCGGACTGGGAGCAGGTGCTCACCGATCTGGAGACCGACCCGATGAGGTGCGCCGACCGGTTGGACTGGGTGGCCAAGTGGCGGCTGCTCAACGGGTACGCCGAGCGCGACGGCATCGAGTGGTCGCACCCCAAGATGCAGGCCCTCGACCTGCAGTACCACGATGTCGATCCAGACCTGGGGCTGCACCGGCGGATGGTCCGGAGCGGCGCCATGCAGCGGTTGTTCACCGACGAGGAGGTCGCCAGGGCCTGCACCGAGCCGCCGGAACGCACCAGGGCCTACTTCAGGGGACGGTGCGTTGCCAAGTTCAGCGGGGCCCTGGTCGCCGCCAACTGGGACTCCATGGTGTTCGACACCGGCGGGGAGACGCTCAAGCGGGTGCCTATGATGGAGCCCCTGCGGGGAGGCAAGGACAAGGTCGAAGCGATCCTGGACCAGGCCGACGACGCCGCAGCACTATTGGAGGCGCTGGGCGGCTGAGCCACCCAATCGCTGACTAGGAAGGTTTCGATGGCCGAGCAGGAGCGCAAGCAGCCACCACAGCGGCAGGACGAGGAGGCCGCCGAGGCCGACGAGGCCGCGGCGGGGCGCAGCGGCCGGGATACCGCTGAGAAGATCGACGAGTTGCTCGAGGAGATCGACGCCGTCCTCGAGGAGAACGCCGAGGAGTTCGTCAAGAACTACGTCCAGAAGGGCGGCGAGTGACGGGAGACCCGTCGGCCGAACCTCTGCCGCTCAACGCACCGGTCCCGGGTTCCAGTTTCTCCGGCCTGTTGGTCCGTCTCGGGCTCGAATCGCCCTGGTCGGGCAATGTGGACCAAACCCGTCTGCCAGTAGCCGAGGCCACGACGGTGCTCGCCATCCGCTTCCCCGGTGGCGTGGCGCTGGTCGGCGACCGCCAGGCGACCGAGGGCAACCTGGTTGCCCACCGCCGCATCCAAAAGGTCTTCCAGAGCGACGAGTTCTCGGCGGTGGCGATCGCCGGGGTGGCCGGGATAGCCGTGGAGATGGTCCGGCTGTTCCAGACCGAATTGGAGCACTACGAGAAGATCCGCTCGCACCGTCTCAGCCTGGAAGGCAAGGCGACCTACCTGGCGCGCATGGTCCGCAATCAACTGCCAATGGCTTTCCAGGGTCTGGTGGTGGTCCCGCTCTTCGCCGGTTACGACGAGGAACAGGAGACCGGACGGGTCTTCACCTACGACGTGGTCGGCGGCCGCTACGAGGAGCAGGACTTCGGCGCCACCGGGTCGGGGGGCAAGGAGGCCAAGGCCTTCCTGCGCGGTTTCTACCGGCCCGACCTCTCCGAGGACGAAGCGCTCGACTTCGGGATGGGGGCGCTCGTGGCCGCAGCCCAAGAGGACACCGCCACAGGTGGTCCAGACTTGCATCGTGGGATCCTCCCCAATGTCGTGACCGTGACCTCGGCCGGCTACCACGACGTCGATCCCGAGCGGGTGCGCGCCGTTGCGGAGCGGGCGCTCTCGACCGTCCGGTGATGTCGTGACCATCCCTTTCTACGTCCCGCCCGAGCAACTCATCAAGGACAAGGCGGAGTACGCCCGCAAGGGGATCGCCCGAGGCCGTTCCATCGTCGCCGTCGAGTACGCCGATGGTGTGCTCCTGATGGCGGAGAACCCGAGCCGAACGCTCCACAAGATCAGCGAGATCTACGACCGGCTCGCCTTTGCTGGGGCGGGGCGGTACAACGAGTTCGAGAACCTCCGCCAGGGCGGCATCCGGTTCGCCGACGTCACCGGGTACATGTACAGCCGCCAAGACGTCACCGGCATCGCCCTGGCCCACGCGTTCGCCGAGACGCTGGGTCGGATATTCACCCATGAGATGAAGCCGTGGGAGGTCGAAGTGCTGGTGGCCGAGGTTGGAGTGAACGGTGACGACAACCGGCTGTTCAAGGTGACCTACGACGGGACCCTCTACGACGAGAGCGGGGTCTCGGCGGTGGGGGGCAAGGCCGAGCTACTCACCGAGTCGCTCAAGTCCGGGCACGAGGAGGGGGCTTCGCTCGACGAGGCACTCCGCAAGGTCGCAGACGCATTTCGCACTGCCGAGGAGCGGGTGATCGACGGGTGGGAGGCAGCCGTGCTCGACCGCAGCCGTTCCCGGCGCTTGTTCCGCAGGCTCTCACTCGAGGACCTCGCCGCAGTGCTACCGAAGTAGCTGGCGGCGTTCCGAGGGGTTAGACGCGGCTTCCGGTCCGGTAGCCCATTCTCCATCGTTGACCGCACCGACTGTTACCGTCGCCGCGAGTGGAACGGCGAATATTCGGGATCGAGAACGAATACGGAGTCACCTGCACGCTCCGCGGCCAGCGCCGGCTCAGCCCCGACGAGGTCGCTCGCTATCTGTTTCGCCGGGTGGTCAGTTGGGGCCGCTCCTCCAACGTGTTCCTCGAGAACGGGGCTCGCCTCTACCTCGACGTGGGAAGCCATCCGGAGTACGCCACCCCCGAGTGCGACAGCCTCCACGACCTCGTGGCGCACGACAAGGCCGGGGAGCGGATCCTCGAGGGCCTGGTCCGCTCGGCCGAGCAGCGGCTCGAGGAAGAGGGGATCCGCGGGCAGATCTACCTCTTCAAGAACAACACCGACTCGGCAGGCAACTCGTACGGGTGTCACGAGAACTTCCTGGTGAGCAGGAACTCCGACTTCCAGCGGATGGTGGACACGCTGATCCCGTTCCTGGTGAGCCGGCAGATCTTCTCGGGAGCAGGGAAATTGCTGCAGACGGCGCGCGGCACCATGTTCTCCCTCTCGCAACGGGCGGAGCACATCTGGGAAGGAGTGTCGTCGGCCACGACCAGAAGCAGGCCGATCATCAACACCCGCGACGAGCCGCACGCCGACGCCGAGCGCTACCGCCGGCTGCATGTGATCGCCGGCGACTCGAACATGTCCGAGTACGCCACCTACGTCAAGGTGGGGACGGTCGCCGCTCTGCTCCAGATGCTCGAGGACGGCGTCGTCTTCCGCGATCTCACTCTGGAGAACCCGATCCGTGGGATCCGCGAGATCAGCCACGACCCCACTTGCCGGCGCAAGGTGCGTCTGGCCAATGGCCGTGACCTCTCCGCCCTCGACATCCAGTGGGAGTATCTGGATCGGGCGCTCCGCTACAGCCGCTCGCCCGGTTTTCCAGCCGGTGTGCAGCGAGCGGTGGAGATGTGGGAGCACCTGCTCACCGGGTTGGAGAAGGACCCGCTCAGCCTCGATCGCGAGGTGGACTGGGTGATCAAGCACCATCTCGTCGAGCGGTACCAGGCGAAATGGTCGGTCCCGGTGTCGCATCCGAAGTTGGCGATGCTCGATCTCTCCTACCACGACGTGATGCGCGATCGCGGCGTCTACCACCTCCTCGCCAAGCGCGGCTTGGTGGACCTGGTGGTGACCGAGCACGCCGTGGATCGGGCGGTGAATCTGCCACCACAAACCACTAGGGCGAGGTTGCGCGGCGAGTTCATCAAGGCCGCCAAGGCGCAGAAGCGGGACTTCACCGTGGACTGGGTCCACCTCAAGCTCAACGACCAGGCGCAGCGGACCGTTCTCTGCAAGGACCCGTTCAAGGCGGTGGACGAGCGGGTGGAGAAGCTGATCAGGAGCCTCTGAGCGGAGCTGAGAGGCTCCCTATTGGATAGTGGGTAATGCGTAGTGGGTAGAAAAGCGGTACCCAGTACTCAATACTCAATACCCAGTACCCAAATATGAACAAGGTCGTCGAGCGGCTTCTGAATCTTCTGGCCTTTCTGCTCACGGTGGGCCGGCCGGTCACCATGGACGAGATCCGTCGCACCGTGGCCGGGTACGACCGCGACGCAGACGAGGCCTTCCGCCGGATGTTCGAGCGGGACAAGGAACTGCTCAGGGCGATGGGTGTGCCCCTCGAGCTTCGTCCCACCGACGCATGGGAAGTGGAGCACGGCTACGTGATACCCGCCGAGGACTACGAATTGGAGGACCCCGGCTTCACGGATGAGGAGCGAGCCGCGCTGTGGCTGGCTGCGCAGGTGGTGAGGCTCGGCGGGCGGCCCACCGGCCCCGAAGGGTTGCTCAAGCTGGGCGGAGCGCCGGTAACCGGGGCGGGCGAGCCGCTGGCGGCGGATCTCGGAGTGGGGGTGGACGACCTGGCGGTGGCGTTCCGGGCGATCGCCGACCGTCGCATCCTCCAGTTCGAGTACCGCGGTCGGTCCCGGTCGGTTCAGCCCCTGGCGCTGATCCACCGGCGGGGGCACTGGTACCTGATGGCGGTGGAGAGGGGCCAGGAACGCGCCTACCGGGTAGACCGGGGCAATGCTTACAGGGCGGGGGACAAGGAGGACGCCTTCAGGCGTCCCGCCGGGTTCGACGCCAAGTCCGCCATCCCCGAGATGCCATGGCAGGCGGGCACCGATGAGCCCGAGACGGCGGTTGTCCGCTTCGACCCCGACGTTGCCTGGTGGGCGGAACGCCAACTACCCGGCGGAGCGGTCCGCCGTCTCGATGACGGGTCGTTGGAGGCGACTCTCGAGGTGGCGAACCGGGACTCCCTGGTCGGCTGGCTGATCACCTTCGGCGCCTCGGCCGAGATCGTCTCCCCGCCCGCGCTGCGAGATCGCCTCGTCGCACTCGTCGAGGGCGGGTCATGAAACATTGGCCAGGGTCGGCAGCCCTCCTACCCTCGCTGTCGCCGCGGGACCCTTCCCCCCTGCGGGGGGACCGAGAAGTTGGTTTGGCTGCCGTCCGCCGTCCGCCGTCCGCCGTCCAAGAGGCTCTGGCCGCCGTCCGCCGTCCGCCGTCCGCCGTCCGCCGTCCGACGGCTCATGACTTCCAAGACCGCGTCGCGCATGGTGCGGCTGCTTTCGATGGTGCCTTGGGTGATCGCCAATCCGGGGACGGCGGCAGAGGAGGTGGTCGCCCGGTTCGGGTACCGCGACGAGCGGGAGTTGCTTGCCGACCTCAACACGGTTTTGGTGTGCGGCCTCCCTGGGTACGGCCCGGGCGACCTCATGTGGGCGTCTATCGAGGACGGCGATGTGGTGATCGACGCCGCCGACTATTTCTCCCGTCCGTTGCGGCTGACCCCGATGGAGGCGCTCGGGCTGTTGGCATCGGGCCTGGCGGTGGAGAGCACGGGCCAGGCGCCGGATGCGCTCGGGTCGGCGGTGGCCAAACTCCAGGCTGCTCTCATCCCTGACGGAGATGACGTCCTGGTGGTGGATGTCGAGGCAGAGCCGGAGTTGTTGGCCCCTCTGCGCCGGGCGGTTGCCGAGCGGCGCGCCGTGCGTCTCACCTATACGTCGCTCGGGAAGGGCGAGACGACCGAGCGGACAGTGGAGCCTTGGACGCTGTTCGCCACCATGGGGAACTGGTATCTCACCGGCTTCTGTCGGGAGGCGGGGGCGGAGCGCCGATTCCGGGTGGACAGGATCCGGGACCTCGAGGTGACCGATGAGGTCTTCGCGGCGCCAGCGCAATTGCCACCTCCGGAGGTCCGCTACACACCCGCCGAGGACGACGTGGTGGCCACGATCAGGCTCGGGCCGCAGGCGCGTTGGGTGACCGAGTACTACGAGGTCGAGAGCGTGTCCGAGGAGCCGAATGGCTGGTCGGTGGTGCGGTTCTCAGCCCCGGACCCGATGGTGGCAGCCAGGCTGCTTGTTCGGCTCGGTGGTGCCGCCGAATTGGTTGAAGGCGACGAGGTGGCGGGCGCCACCGCAAAGCTCCGCGCCGCCATCCTGGATCGCTACCGCCGATAGCGGCGGGCCCTTTCCTGGACCCGGATCGTCCTACCATCCGATCCAATGTTCGATGTGAGCGCCACCGAACTGATCATCATCCTCCTTGTCGCGCTGGTGGTTTTCGGGCCTCAGCGGCTCCCTGAGCTGGCTAGGAAGGCCGGCGGGTGGGCACGCTCGGTCAGGGAAGCTGCGGCGGACCTGCGCCGGGGTCTCGACGATGAGGTAGCCGGATTACGCGAGCCAATGGAGGAGGCGCGCCGAACCGTCGAGGACGTCAAGCGGAGCGTCACCGGCGCCGGCGGCGAGGTGCAGAGGTCGCTGCGCTCGATCGACGGTGGGATGAAGCCGCGCTCGGGGCCCGGTCCCGGTGGGGTTTCCTCAGCATCCACGCCGTCTGATGCCGAAGCCGACGCCGAGGCCGAGGCCGAAGAGACTGTCGTTCCTGGCACCAGGGTGCAATGGGTCGGGCCAGTCTCGACCTCAGGCCCGACTCCCGATGATGCATACGCCGACCTTGCTGCCCTGGAGGAGCGTGTCGACAAAGAGGGTCAGCCTTGACCGTGGCGCTGAGCGTTCACCGTGGCTGAAAGCATCGACGACCCCGGTCCGAGCAGATACGACGAGAAACGGCTGCCGATCCTCGAGCACCTCGAGGAGCTGCGGTGGCGGATCGTCAAGTGCGCCGCCGTGGTGCTGGTCGGTGCGATCGTCGCCTACCTGTTCCGCAACCAGCTGATCGATCTGCTGCGGCGTCCATACGAGATCGCCTTCCCCGACGGATCGCCGCTTGTGGTGCTGTCGCCGACCGAACAGTTCAGCACCGCGATGAAGGTGGCGATCTACGGCGGCGTGGTCCTTGCCAGCCCGGTGCTGTTCTATCAGGTGTGGGCGTTCATCAACCCTGCGCTGACCCCAAGGGAGCGCCGCTGGGCGATCCCGCTGGTGGCTGCATTCGTCCTCCTCTTTGCCATCGGGACGACGTTCGCCTATTGGGTCCTGCCCCGGGGTCTCGGGTTCCTACTGCAGATCATCCCCGACGTCGACTCGACGCTGCGGATCGGCGAGTACATGTCGTTTGTCACCCGGTTCCTGCTCGTGTTCGGGCTTGCGTTCGAGTTCCCGCTGTTCCTGTTCGCCGGGGCGGCGACGGGTCTGGTCTCCTCGGAGCAACTTGGCAGAGGCCGCCGCTGGGCGGTCCTGGTGATCGTGGTCCTGGGGGCGGCGGTGACCCCGACCGGAGATCCGCTGACGCTGGCGCTGTTGGCGGTCCCGCTCTACATCTTCTATGAGGTCACCATCTGGCTGGTCCGACTCCTGCTTCGGCGATGACAGAACCAGCCCCGGACCGGGCGGTGGAGCCCGTGATCCAGCGACGGCAGGCGCGGCTCGACGAGTTCTGGCGGTCGCTGCCATACCCGCCCGACCGGTTCCAGCGGGAGGCAGGTCAAGCACTGGAAGACGGCGCCACCGTGGTGGTCACCGCGCCGACCGGTTCGGGCAAGACACTGGTGGCGGAAGCGGCGGTGCATCTGGCCCTCGAGTCCGGTGAACGAGCCTTCTACACGACCCCGATCAAGGCGCTCTCCAACCAGAAGTTCGGCGATTTCATCATCGAGTACGGGCACGACCTGGTGGGCCTGCTCACCGGGGACAACTCGATCAACGGTGGAGCGCCCATCGTGGTCATGACCACCGAGGTACTACGCAACATGATCTACGCCGGGTCCGAGGATCTCAGCCGGCTCGGGGTGGTGGTGCTCGACGAGGTCCACTACCTCCAGGATCGGGCGCGGGGGCCGGTGTGGGAGGAGATCATCATCCACGCTCCACGCCACATCCAACTGGTGGGCTTGTCGGCAACCATCGCCAACGCCTCCGAGTTCGCCGCCTGGGTGGAGACGAGACGCGGGCCGACGCGCCTCGTCGAGGAGACCTCGCGACCGGTGCCGCTGGAGAGCCTCTACATGGTCAAGGACCGCTGGTCGCAGCCGTCGGCTCGCATGTACGACACCTTTCGGGGGAGCGATGGCGGACGGCGGCGTCCCAACCCGGCGGTGCAAAGGCTGCTCACCCAAGGTCAGCGCAGGCGATTCGGGACACCCCGTCGCACCGAGACCGTGGAGCACCTCGCAGAGGAGGGGATGCTCCCCGCCATCTACTTCATCTTCTCCAGGGACGGTTGCGAGTCGGCGGCGCGCCAGATCGTCGCCGACGGTGTTCGGCTGACCACCCCGGACGAGAGGGAGGAGATTCGGGCGATTGCTGCGGCCCGCACCGCCCACCTCGGTGACCGCGACCTAGGTGTTCTCGGATTTGAGCCCTGGCTGGCGCATCTCGAGCACGGGGTGGCGGCGCATCACGCCGGTCTGGTCCCTGCTTTCAAGGAGACCGTCGAAGACCTGTTCTCGCGCGGCCTGGTCCGAGCGGTGTTCGCCACCGAGACCCTTGCTCTGGGTATAAACATGCCCGCCAAGACCGTCGTTCTCGAGTCCCTTTCCAAGTTCACCGGCGAGGGCCATGAGCTTCTGCAGCCCGGGGACTACACCCAACTGACGGGGAGAGCGGGTAGGCGGGGGATCGATCTGCGCGGATACGGCGTCGTGCTCCACTCGCCGTACGTCCGGTTCGACCAGGTGGCCGAGATCGCAGCTGCAGGGAGTCATGAGCTCGTATCGAGTTTCCGCCCCACCTACAACATGGCGGCCAACCTGGTGTCGAACTATCCCCGGCGGCGGGCCGAGGAGCTGCTCGCCGCGTCTTTCGCCCAGTTCCAGCGGAAGAACCGCGCATCGGCGGTGGCGGCCGGGATCGACGGCCTCGAGTCGGAGCTCGTCCGGTTGCGCGACCAGGCAGTGTGCGAACGAGGTGACATCTGGAGCTACCTGGACGAGGCCGACGCCGAGCGGGGAAGAGCCAGACACCGGAATCGGGCGATGTTCGCCAACAGGCTGCGCGGTGGCGACGTTGTCGAGGTGCCCAGAGGAAGGCGCGCCGGTCGCTACCTGGTTCTCTCCCGCCGCTCCTCGGGCAGGGGCGACGAGGGCCGGCTTGTGCTGTTGGGCACATCGGGCAAGGTCACCTCGTGGACGTGGGAGGACCTCGTCGAGGGGACGAGCCGTCTCGGGAGCATCACGCTCCCCACGCCTTTCCGACCCAAGGAGAGGGGCTATCAGCAGAACGTGCTTCGACTCCTCCGCAGGTTCCGCCCGGACGGCAAGTCGTCCACCTCGGACGAGGCGGCGCCACCGCCTTCGGCCAACCCGGTGACCGGTTGCCCGGACCTGAGCGACCATCTCCGAGCGGCGCGCCGGATGCGCCGCGCCGAACAGCGGCTCGCCCGGGCGCAGACCGAGTCTGTCCGGACGGGCGAGGACCTGGTACGGGACTTCGAGTCGATTCTCGACGTGCTCGGTTCGTGGGACTATGTGGACGGGTGGCAGCTCACGGCGCAGGGAGAACAGCTCCGGTTCGTCTACAACGAACTCGATCTGCTGCTCACTGAGACGGTGCGGAGAGGGGGCTTCACCGGGCTTTCGGTGGCCGAGAGCGCTGCTCTGGCGTCGGCTTTTGTATTCGAGCCCCGCCTCGACGATCAGGGTGGCGCATGGCCGACCGAGGAAACGGGTCGCAGGTTCGACACCGTCCTCACCTTGTGGGAGGAGCTCACCGCCGCGGAGCGCCGGCACCGGCTCCCCGAGACCCGCCGTCCCGAGCCGGGATTCGCCTCGCTCGCCCACCGCTGGGCTTCGGAGCACGACCTGGAGGACTTCCTCGAGGATGTTTCGGTATCACCGGGCGACTTCGTCCGGGTGTGCAGGCAGATACTCGATCTGACCCGGCAGATCCGCGACGCCTGGCCCGAGATGGAGGAGAGTGCCACCGCGGTGCTCGAGGCGATGGACCGCGGGGTGGTGGCGGCCGGCGGACTGGCGTGACCTGGACCGTCGCTGTCAACCCGATGTCGGGACGGAGGCCGGTGGACCCCGAGCAGGTACGGGCGATACTCACTGTGGCCGGCCTCGATGTCGTCGTCTCTGCTCCGATGGGCAGGGAGGAGATGGCTGCTGTGATCGACGAAGGTGTCGCCCGCCGCCATGAGGGATTCATCGTCGCCGGGGGCGACGGCACGCTCGGATTGGCTGCCGACACGCTGCTCCGTCACGAATGGGCGGAGCCGCCGGTTCTCGGCGTTTTGCCCACCGGGTCGGGTGGCGACTTCATCCGCACCTTCGCCCTGCCGCGATCGCTGGAGTCCGCCGTGGCCCGGATGGTTAGAGGAGATACCTACACGGTGGACGCGGTCAGCATCGAGGGGTCCTTCGGCACCCGTATGGCGCTCAACGTCATCCAGGGAGGAATCGGCGCTGCCGCCGCCCGTACGGCCGCCCGGCTCAGCCGCTCGATGGGCAGCGCCCGGTACGCGCTCGGCTTCGCCAGTCGGGTTCCGGGGTTGCGCCGCGTCGATGTCCGGGTGGAGGCAGGGCGCCGCAGCTACGAGGGTCCTGCAGCCGCAGTGATCTTCGCCAACGGCCAGTTTTTCGCCGGAGGGTGGAACATCGCGCCCAAGGCGATGTTGGTGGACGGCGAGGTGGACGTCCAGGTGATCGACGCCCGAATCCGCGACGCGGTGCGCCTCGTCCCGCGTATCGTGCGCGGGGTCCACCTCAGCGATCGCTCGGTGCGACGATGGAGTGCACCCTGGTTCCGCCTCGAGACCGACGCGCCCTGGCCGGTGGAGGCGGACGGCGACCACCTCGGCACCACTCCGCTCGAAGGCAGGGTCCTCCCAGGTGCGATCCGGTTCCTGATCTAGTCGGCTGACGGGCGGCGGGGCAGGCGGAACCGGAATCGCGGTAGTTGACGACTGCCGGGAATGCCCGGCGGATGGCGCGTGTTTCCATGCTGCTACGGCGAGCCGTTTTGTTCCTCGTCGTTGCCTACACTCCCGCCGCGCCGGGGGGCGCAATTGGATGAGCTGGTCGCTCTCAGGGGGCAAAGGTGTCAACACAGAACATGCCGGAAGCGGAGATCGAACTCGAAGAGCCCGAAGAGCTCGACGTGCCCGAAGACGAGGTGGTCGACCTCGAGGAAGTGGAGGAGGTCCTCGACGATGAGGAGATCGAGGACGTTGAAGACGCAGAGGACGCCGAGGACGACGAGTACGAAGAGGAATCGGAAAACGAAGAGGAAGATGAGACCGAGGCACTCGACGAGCTCGAGGCCGAAGAGCTAGAGCTCCTTGACGAGGAGGCCTCCGAGTCCCTTTTGGTGGACGAGGTCGCCGAGCTGCGCGCCATCCGTCGCGAGGAGCTGACCATGAACGTGGAGGCTCAGGCGGTGCGCGGTGACGAGTTCGTCTGCCGCTCCTGCTTCCTCGTCAAGAGGGCCAGCCAGTTGGCGGACCGGAAGAAGTTCCTCTGCGTCGATTGCGCCTGATCAACAAGGCGTCCAGCATCACGTACTGAGGGCGGCGCTGATGACCCCCACGAGCCCATCGCCGGCTGAGGACGCAAAGCACCCAGGGCTACGCTGACCCGCCGATGGACGTCAGCAGCGATGAGCCCGCTCCTATCCCGGGTGTAGGAGCGGTGATCGTCGACCGGGGCGCGCTCCTGTTGGTACTGCGGGGGAGAGGGCCCGGCCAGGGACTGTGGGCGGTTCCCGGCGGCAAGGTCCGGTTTGGCGAGACGCTGCGCCAGGCGGTGGTCCGCGAGGTCAGGGAGGAGACCGGACTCGAGATCGAGCCTGGCGAGGTCGTCTGGGTGGGTGACAGTCTCGGACCCGGCGACCCGCCCGCATGGCACTACACCCTGGTGGATTTTGCGGCGCGTGTCGTGGGTGGCGATGCGGTCGCCGGGGATGACGCCCTCGCAGTCGAGTGGGTCCCTTTGGATGAAGTCCTCGACCGTCCGCTAACACCGACGATGGTCGATCTGGTGGGGCTGCTCAGGAAGGACGGCGGACGGCGGACGGCAGCCAGAAGAGAGACGGCGGACGGCGGACGGTGGACGGCGGACGGTGGACGGCGGACCGCGGACGGCGGCCAGACGGAAAGCGGACAGATGGAGGATCCCCCTTGACCGCCCCTTCGGCCGGTGAGGTTGCCGAGTTGTTGGTTGCGCTCATCCGGAATGCATGCGTCAACGACGGGACGCCCGAATCGGGTTACGAATCTCGATCCGTGGAGACGCTGGCTGAGGCTCTCGGCGAGCCCGACGAGGTGGTCGAACCGGCGCCGGGGAGGCAGAGCGCAGTCTGGCGAGTGCCCGGGACGGTGCCCGGGGCGCCGCGGCTGGCGCTGATGGGGCACCTCGATGTGGTGCCGGCCAACCCCGAGGGGTGGTCGGTGGACCCCTTCGAGGGGGTGATCCACGACGGGTTCGTATGGGGGCGTGGTGCGGTGGACATGCTCAACCTCACCGCGGCCATGGCCGCCGTGTTCGGCCGCTACCGCCGCGGTGACCTCGACGCGCTGCCCGGCGATCTCCTCTTCCTGGCGGTGGCCGACGAGGAGAACGGCGGTGGGCTCGGCGCCGATCCACTCGTGAGGGAGCGATGGGACCTGGTCGGTTGTGAGGCACTGCTCACCGAGATCGCCTACCCGGCCCTCGAGACCCCGGGCGGTATCGCCTACCCGGTGAATGTCGGGGAAAAGGGCCCTCACTGGCGCAGGCTCATCAGCCGTGGGACCCCGGGGCACGGCAGCGTTCCATATGGCCAGGACAACGCGCTGATCCCGCTGGCACGCGCCATGGCGGGAATTGCCGCGGCGGAGATGCCGGTCTCGATCAGCGATGAATGGCGCGCCTTCGTGGAGGCGCTGGAGCTCCCCAAGGATGAGAGCGATGCCCTGCTCGATATGGAACGGGTCGATGCCGCCATCGAAGCCTTGGAGTCAGAGTCAATGGGGATGGCCCGGTATGTCCATGCGTGCACCCATCTCACGGTGAGTCCCAATGTCTTCGGGACAGGGGGCAAGGCCAACCTCATACCCGACCACGTGGTGGGCGAGGTCGATGCCAGAGTGCTCCCCGGTCAGGACGCCGACACCGTTGACGACCATCTTCGCAAGGCGATGGGCGCCGACTCCGACCGAATCGAGTTGCTCCCGGTGATGGACCACATGGCCAACTCGAGCCCTACCCGCGGGCTGCTGTGGGAGGCGATCGTCGAGGGGATCGCCGGTCTCACCGGGTCAAGGACGCGTTGTCCCAGCCCTCACCCCGGCGACCACCGATGCCCGCTTCTTCCGCGACCGGGGGACCACCAGCTACGGGGTGGGGATGTTCGACGACCGGGTGTCGTTCTCCGACTTCCTCGACATGTTCCACGGGAACGACGAACGTGTCAGCGTCGAATCACTCGGCCGCACCGCCGACCTGCTCGACCGGGTGCTCGAGGGGTGGGGAAGGCGTACCGCCGGGTGAACCTGGTCGCCGACATCGATGGCGTGGTCCTGCTCGGTGAGCAACCGGTGCCCAGGGCGGGGGAAGCGTTGATGCGCTTCGATCGGGCAGGTTGGAAGGTGCTGTTCGTTACCAACAACTCGTCACGCGGTGCGAGTTCGATAGCCCAACGGATCCGATCGATTGCCGGTTATCCCGCCGGGGATGAGCAGGTGCTGCATTCCGGGCGGGCGGCGGCCCTGCTCACCGGCCGGGGCCCTGCCTTCGTCCTGGGCGGGGATGGCATCGTCGAGGGGTTGGAGGAACGCGGGGTCGAGATCACGACCGAGTGGCAGGAGGCGCGGGTGGTGGTCGTTGGTCTCGACAGAGCGCTGACCTACGAACGGCTGCGCGACGCGGTCCTGGCGGTGAGGGCCGGTGCGGCGCTAGTCGCATCGAACGACGACGCCACGTACCCGACATCGGAGGGGCAATGGCCGGGCGCCGGCGCCATGGTGGCGGCGGTGGAACGCGCCAGCGGGGTGACCGCGGCGGTCGCCGGGAAGCCGCACGAGGCAATGGTCGAACTGGTGGTCGAGCGTCTCGGTCCGGGAGAGGTGTGGATGGTGGGTGACAGGCCCGAGACCGACCTGGCAATGGCAGAGCAAGCCGGATGGAAGTCGGCTCAGGTGCTCACCGGGGTATCGAGCGAGGCCCATCCGCTGGCTGACCTGGTGACGGCTGATCTGGCCGAGTTGGCGGATCGACTGGTGCCGGGTGATGGGTGACGGCTGTATCGATGCAGCGCCCGTCGAGCCTTGACCGAGTCAGCTACTTCACGATGCCGAACCTTCAAGATGACCGATGGCCTTGCCGGCATGTCTAGCTCTCCCCCCTGAGGTCATCGACCCCGAGTTCGCCGGCCAGCCTGATCGCCTCGTCGAGTTGGACTGGCGACAGGGCGAATCGGTGGGCGAGCGCCACTTCCAGCTCCTTTGCCGCTCGTCGCTCGTTGCCGTTGGCGGCGAGCACACGTGCCCCGTGGTAGCGGAGAACCGGATCGCGCGAACCCAGCCGGAGCGCCTCCTCGATCCTCGGAAGCGCAGCACGAGCCCGGCCTGAGCGGAACAGCGCCCAACCCAAGGCGTCGGCGGCATGGATCGTCGGCCGGGTGCGGTAGGCGGCTCTAGCCAGCGACACCGCTCTCGCCGGGTCGCCGTGATCCGCCTCGAATCGGGCCATCTCCAGATCGACCACCTGCCCTTCCCGCTCTGATAGCCGGGCGATGGTCCGGACCAGGTCGAACTGGGCGGCGGCATCGCTGTCCCGACCGAGCTCGGAGTAGACCTCCCCGAGCAGGACGACAGCCTCGGGCGCCGGGTACCGCTCCACCGTCGCTTCGAGGATGGCGGCAGCGGTCGCCGGGTCGTCCCGAACCAGGGCAACCCGTGCGGAGCCGAGGGCGCTGACCGTCATGCCGGGGGCGAGACCGTCCGCCTCGGCGAAGGCGGCGGATGCGCCGTCGAGATCGCCCGCCGTCAGCATCAACTGGCCGGATAGGGCGGTGACCGTGGCAACGTCGTGGACGGAGCCCGAGCCCGCCAGCCGCGCCTGTTCCATCGCCTCGATGGCTCCGTCGAGATCGCCGTGGAGCTCTCGAAGGTAAGAAGCCCGCGAGAGCGCTGCGAGCGCAGGACGGAGATCGAGCATCTCCTGGAGATGGCCGGCAGCCGAGCCATACCGCCCCAGTTCGATCTCGGCGTCCACCACGACGGCGAGCGGATCGGCGGAGAACGGATCCGACGAACGCGCTGCCAGGCCGAGCCGCAGGGCCTCTTCGAAGTCGTGTCGAGCCAAGGCGAGCACCCCGAGTGCGGTTGCTGTCCGCGGGTCCCCTGGGGCGAGCTCCTCGGCCTCTGTAAGAACCCTCTCCGCCGCCGTGTAGAGCGCCGGGTCGCCCACTTCCGCAGCCCGCTGCAGGTAGGCGACGCCGAGCCTCTGTCTTCCTCCCAGGTCCGAGGGGTCCACCGAGACCCGATCTTCCAGAATGGCGATCGTCTCCTCCAACGTTGCGGCGGATGAGGCCGCAACCTCGGCCGGGTCGTGGGCGGTGAGGAACCTGCCGACCGCCAGACCGACGAGGAGAGCGACCATCGCCAGCGCAAGGGCACGGACGGCGGGGGACGATGCCCCCCGCCGCTTCCGTACCGGCGAAGCCGATTCAGGCGTCGCTGTTGGTGTGATCGTGGACGTGGTCGTATCCCTGGTGCGGTGTCGGCATGTAGGGGAAGCCGGTCAGGAATGGCCGGTCGTTCCCCGTGGCGCCGTCGTTGAGGGCGTTGTTCGGGAACACGTTGAACGGGCTGTCGAAGCTCGCTCCGGCGCACCCATCTGCGGGGTCACCGCTGTCGCTGTCGCAGAACACACCCGCCACCGCCTGGAGCGAGGTGTCGACGATGTCGTCCTGGAGCGTCCTTCCGTTGGGGAAGCCGCTGGGCAACGTGGTGTTGATGCGGAGCATCTCCGACGGCTTGACGTTCCTGGGCTGGTTGATGCCCCGGGATCCCGGTGAGGAATATGGTCACCAGGTCGTTGCGCGGCGCCTGCGGGACCTGGATCCCACTCGAGCCGTACAGCGCCGGGATCAGCCGCCCCAGTTCCGGGTCGACGACGAAGTTGAGGAACTGTGCGTCGTCGCGTGGCTCGCTGGCGTTGAAGCGGTCCTTCTTGCCCAGAGGGATCACGACCTCGTTGACCAGGGGCATCCCCAGCCGCGAGACCTGGACCCAGTCCCCGAGGTGGAACGGCTTGGACCCGTCGCCAAAGGCGAAGACCCGGGTCTGACGACGGTAGGTCGTCGAGTAGACCCCGAGCACCGGGTCGTCGTCCACCAGCCTGGAGGCTGGGATCTCCATCACGATCGAGTGGACGTTGTACCCGGTTGTGGCGTCGATCCCGGACTCGGCGTCGAGCGGGCAGCAGGTGGAAATTGTTGAAGCGGCCGCAGACCGCCCAGGTCGAAGATCGACCCGAGGTCGACGGGAACGCCTCGTCGCGCTGACCGGCGAAGACCTTGATCCCACCAGGAAGGCTGTAGACGGCCTGTGCCGCCAGGTTCTCGTAGTTCGGGGTCGAGCGCTCGGACCGATGTTGTTGGGCGGCGACGAGGAGCGCCGCTGCCCAGCTTGGTCCTCCGGCCGTTCTTGACCTCCGACACCGTGTAGGTCTGACGCACGTTGAAGTCGGCGTCGTCGAGCGACGTGATCGGGCCGGTGTTGTAGAGGAACGTGTTCGGGTTCTCGATCGTGGTGGTGAACCGGAACTCGTAGACGACGTCGTCCTTGGCGTCGCCGTCGTTGTCGATGTTGATCTCGTAGAGCACGTCGTCGCCGAACTTGTAGAAGTTCGGGCCGCCGGCCGGCTCCTCGAACGGGATCCAGTTGGCGACCACGTCACCGTGTCGGGCCCGTCAGGGCTCACGAAGGCGTAGACGTCGGTGTTGTCGGCCACGGGATCCTCGGTGATCAGCGGCGCCTCGCGGTGGCTGGAGGCTCCTATGGGTGAAAGCAGCGCCATGAAGAGCGCAGCAGCCAACCCGAGGACCACCAACACCACGGGCAGTCGCCGTCGTGCGAGGGACATTCGATTCCTCCTATGTCGGGTTTGTTTCTGTGTGTCTGTGCCCTTGGTGGCTGGTCAGGTGCGGGCGGCTCGGGCGGGACGCGCCAACTCCGGTTGATGGGTGAGGCGGGTCGCGGGAGCGCCTACCGAGGCTCATCCCGCCTCCCCGCCTGGCAGGACTCCGATGACAATCCACTCAACGCCGACAGGGGCGAGGACAACCTGCAGCGGGACAGGGGACTCGACTGTCACCGCGCGGCCCCATTGATCGAACTCCGGACCGAACGCCCCGACGAACTGGGCAGCGTCGATCTGGTCCTCGAGCGGTCCCGGCCTTCCCACCTCGACCGGTCCGACCGCCCCGCACAGCGAGTCCGCCAGGCCGGGGTTTCCGAGCAGTCCGCCCTCGTACTCCTCGGCCATGATGCATGCGGTTCGGTCAATGACCCAGCGACGGGCAGATTCCGTGGCCGCGACTCTCGGGGGCGTAGCGAGGCTCGACGACGGTCTCGAAGAGGGCGATGCGCCATCCACCGGACTCGCGAACCAGGTGCCAGGTGACGATCGCATCGCCAGGGACCAGTCCAGAGACCTCGTCGAGCGAAGGGGTGAAAGCGACATCAGTCACCACTTGGCTCGAGCCACCGGTCTTCCCGCCGGACCGGATCGAGAAGGTCTCCACCGGGGGGAGCAGGTCGGCATGCGCCGCTTCCCACCCCGCAACCGACCCGAGGGTCTGCCGGTCCTCCCGGCTGAGGAAGGTGAAGGACTCGGTCAGCGTTCCCTCCTGCTCGGCGGCGAGGAAGCCCTCGATGGCAGCAACAGCTGATTCCGGAGCAGTCGATGTGTCGGGTGCGGCTGTCGTCGGTGTGGTGGTGGCGGCGACCGCCTCCGTAGCCAACCGTCTGATCGGCTCGGTGGCTGGTGCCCGGTACCTGTCGATCAACAGGGTCGCTCCGATTCCGACCGTCAACCCGAGGATCACCACGATCAAATCGCGTCGTCTGGGCATCTGCCTTCGCATCCCCCTTCGGGTCACTGCTTGCCGGCGCTGGTTCGGAGCAGGTGGTCCGCTGGTTTGGCTGCCGGCGGAGAAGGAGGTGGGCGGCCGGGGACAGTCATGGCCCACGGAAGATCCCCCCGGTTGGGGCGCCGCGGTGGATAATGGCGCCATGACCGATCAGATCGAGGCTCTGCTCGAGGAACTGGAGGCGGCGGATCCCGGTGCCGCCCCCGACATATCGGATCGACTCGTCGACCTGCTCGGCGAGGCGCTGGACCCCGATCCGGACGGCGACGACTGAGCCGTTCCCGGCTCGATCAGGCGTTGGTGGCGCGCCGCCAAGTCCTCTCTCGGGGTGAGGCGCAGCGCGCCGTCAGCGAAGGCCGGGTGACTGTGGACGGCGTGACCGCGCTCCGGTCATCGGCTCTGGTCAACGCATCCAGCAGGCTGGTGGTGGACCAGGCGCCGACCGCGTTCGTCTCGCGAGGCGGGCACAAGCTGGATCACGCCATCGATGACCTGGACGTGGCGGTCGCCGGGCGCCGGTGCCTAGACGCGGGGGCATCTACCGGCGGGTTCACCGACTGCCTCTTGCAGCGAGGAGCCCAGCAGGTGGTTGCGCTCGACGTAGGCCACGACCAGATGGCGCCGGCGCTCGCTGCCGACGAGCGAGTGGTTGCGCTCGACGGGACCAATCTCCGCAACGCCGACCCGAGGATGCTCGGGACACCATTCGACCTCATCGTCGCCGATCTCTCGTTCATCTCGCTCTGTGTCGTCGCCA
The DNA here is from genome assembly GCA_963824995.1 of uncultured Actinomycetes bacterium. Taxonomy (GTDB): domain Bacteria; phylum Actinomycetota; class Acidimicrobiia; order Spongiisociales; family DATADW01; genus DATADW01. The sequence continues at coordinate 83,746 of CAWGRK010000006.1, forward strand.
ATGCTCTGGCTGGGTTGTCCGGCGAGAGCACCGATCTCGTGCTCCTGGTCAAGCCTCAGTTCGAGGTTGGCCGGGGGGCGCTCGGCAAGGGCGGTGTGGTCCGCAACCCAGAGTTGTGGGCGATGGCGTTGCAGAAGGTCATCGGATGCCTGGACACGGCGGGTCTGGGTGTGGTGGGGCTCACCGCAGCGTCGTTGCGGGGGGAGCGAGGCAACCAGGAATTCTTCGTGCTTGCCCGTCCGGGGCCTGCATCGCTCAGACCCGAAGCGATCGTGGCAGGCGAGATGGCGACATGAGGATGGCTCTGGTGCCGCACATCGAGCGGAGGGACGCGCTCGAGGTCGGTCGCAAGATGGCCGCCGGCGGGCGGGCACGGGGCATAGAGGTGACCGCCGATGTAGCGGCGGCCGGGGCTCTCGAGATCGACTCGGTGCCATTCGAGGACTTCGATCTGGTGGTCGCAGTAGGAGGAGACGGGACGATGCTCTCCGCCGTCCAGTTGGCCCTCCGGGAGGATGTGCCCGTGCTCGGAGTGAACCTGGGCACCGTCGGCTTCCTCGCCGACGCCGAGGTGAGCGATCTCGAGATGGTGCTCGACCGGCTCGCTTCCGGATCCTGGACCGTGGCAGAGAGGATGACGCTGCATGCCGCCGCCGGCGGGCACGAGGCGGTCGGTGTCAACGATGTCGTGGTCGAGAAGGTGGACAGTCAGAGGCTGGTCGCCCTCTCGGTCGCTTTCGACGGCGAGCCGTTCCTGACCTACCGGGCGGACGGCCTCGTCTTTGGGACGCCGACCGGGTCAACTGCGTACAACTTCTCCGCCGGGGGCCCCTTGGTCGATCCCGGGCTCGAGGCAATCGTGCTCACCCCGGTGGCGCCCTTCTCGCTCTTCACCAGGAGCGTCGTGCTCGACGCATCGGTGGTCGTCCAGTGCACGGTCGCCCAGGATCGCTATGTCAGGGTGAGCACCGACGGCGTACCCGTTGCCGAACTGGCACCGGGGGATGTCGTCGAGATCCGTCGCGGCGAGCGGCCGGTCCGCTTCGTCCAGATGAGCGGGCGGAGTTTCCCCGCACGGGTCAAGACGAAGTTCCGTCTCGGCGGGTTGTGACGTGCTCGACGAGCTTTCGGTTCGCAACCTGGGCATCATCTCGACGGCCCGGCTCGAGCCCGGGCCTGGGTTGGTGGTGGTGTCCGGTGAGACTGGAGCGGGCAAGACGCTTCTGCTCGGCGCTTTGCGACTGCTCTGCGGAGAGACCGCACGCCCTGACCTGATCGGTCCCGATGGCGACGAGACGAGCGTGGACGCCCGCTTCTTCCGCGGCGACGAGGAGTTCACGGTCACCCGGCAACTGCTCCGTGGCGGACGCAGCAGGGCATACCTCGACGGCGCGCCGGTTCCAGCCCGGGTCCTCGTCGACCGTATCGGGGGCATGGTCGAGGTCGTCGGTCAGCACGATCAACAGTCGCTGAGCAGACCGGCTGAGGTGCGCGCCGTGTTGGACCGACTGCTCGACGATGCCGGGAGGCGAGCACGCGACGGCTACCGGGCCGCCTGGGACAGGGTGCAATCGCTCTCGAGAGAGAGCGCTGGGCTGGGAGGCGGGAGAGAGACGGTGGAGCGCGATGCCGCCCTGGCGAGGTTCCAGGCGGCGGAGATCGCCGGCGCCGGGTTCGTCGCCGGGGAAGACGCAGAACTGGAGCAGAGGCTGAGCCGGCTCCGCCACCTCGGAGAGTTGACCGAGCGACTCGCTACGGCCCACGCCGCCGCCACCCGAGCAGGCGACACCATCGGCGAGGTTGTTGCGGTGATGAGGCGAGCGGCGACGCTCGACGGGTCGTTCGAGCCGCTGGCGAAGCGGGCCGAGGAGTCCCAGGCGGTGACTGGCGACCTCACCGTCGAGTTGCGCGCCGCCGCATATGCCCTCGAGGACGATCCTGCGCAGCTTGCGGCGTTGGAGGAGCGGTTTGCCTTGCTCGGCTCGCTCCGCCGGAAATACGGAGCCACACTCGAGGAAATCCTTGCCTTCGGCGAGGAGTCCGCTGCCCGAGCCGACGAGTTGGAGCGGATGCTCTCGAGGGCGGGGGAGGTCGAGAGTGAATCGGCCCAAGCCGGTCATGACCTGGAACGCCGTGGCTCCCGGCTGCGACAGAGCCGTGCCGCAGCGGGAGGTCGGCTGGCCGAGTCGGCGCGGGACCATCTCCGCACAGCTCGGGTTCAGCGACCCCCACCTCGAAGTCGATATATCACCGGCCAAGCCAGGTCCGGATGGTGCTGAAACGATCCGATTGCTCTTCGCCTCCGACCGGCGCCTCACGCCCAACGAAGTGGGACGCGTCGCCTCGGGTGGGGAACTGAGCCGGCTGATCCTGGCCCTCCGTCTCGCCGGCGGAGCAGGTCGCTCCCCTGTGGTCGCATTCGACGAGGTGGACGCAGGCGTGGGTGGGACTACGGCGCTGGCTCTCGGCGCAAAGCTGGCCGAGCTGGCAGCGGACCGTCAGGTGCTCTGCGTGACCCATCTGCCGCAGGTCGCCGCCTTCGCCGACACCCATGCCGTGGTGCGGCGCGACGGGCCGTCGGCGACTGTCGAGGTGGTCGAGGGAAAAGAGCGACTCGAGGAGTTGAGCCGCATGCTTTCCGGGCTCCCCGAGAGCGAGCGGGGCAGGGAGCACGCCGGGGAACTGCTCGCCATCGCAGCCGCCGGTTCGGCCGGCTGACCTACGATCGGAGAACGAGATGACTGGCGAGAACCTCGGTGTGAAGCACGATGGCCGGGTCACCCGGCTGGTGCTCGACCGGCCGGATCGGCGCAACGCCCTCGGTCTGGCGATGATGCGGGAGTTGATCGAGGCGATCGAGGAACTCCCCGCCGAGACCGAGTTGGTCGTGCTCGGCGCCGAGGGACCCGTGTTCTCCGCCGGACACGACCTCTCCGAGATGGTCGGCGCTGCCGAGGATCACCATCGGTTGCTCTTCGATGCGTGCACCGAGGTGATGCTCGCTCTCCACCGCATCCCCCAGCCGGTGGTGGCCAGGGTCCAAGGCCCGGCCACCGCCGCAGGCTGCCAACTCGTGGCGAGCTGCGACCTGGCGGTAGCGGCCGAGTCGGCCTGGTTCGCCACCCCTGGGGTGAAGATCGGGCTGTTCTGCTCGACGCCAATGGTCCCATTGACCAGAGCGGTCGGGCGCAAACGCGCCATGGAGATGCTGCTCACCGGGGACCGCATCGACTCGGCAACCGCCGTGGAGTGGGGTTTGGTCAACAAGGCGGTGCCCGACGACCGGCTCGATGACGAGATCGACGAATTGGTGGAACGTATCCTCAGCTCCAGCCGGAGGGTCATCGGGCTTGGCAAGAAAGCGTTCTACGACCAGGTGGACGTCACCGAGGAGGAGGCATACCGGTCGATGGCGGCCGTGATGACCGGCAACGCCGGGCTGGCCGATGCCCAGGAGGGAATGTCCGCTTTCCTGGAGAAGCGGAAGCCCACCTGGCCGGACTGAATCTCAGGTGACGATCCGGGTGGCGACGTCCCTCGGCCCGACCGGGGCCCCAGGGAGGCCCACTCCGCCGGACTCGATCTCAACCGCCCAACTGCGCCCTCCGATCCGGGCCTGCACCCGGGGAAGGGGAGGGGGACCGAGCCGGCCGATCAGGTACGTCCACATCGATCGATCGAGCGAGCGTACGCCTCCCAAGACCCCTCTACGCTCGGACTGCATCTGTAGAGGAGACAAGTGGCCCACTCTGTCCATCTGACCCCGCTGACACCGCTGTCCTTCCTGGGTCGGAGCAGCGCGGTCTTCCCCGAGAAGACGGCCATCATCCACGGCACCCGCCAAATCAGCTATCTGGAGATGGCGCAATCGGCCACCCGGCTTGCCCATGCCCTCAAAGCCAGCGGGTTCGAACCGGGTGACCGGGTCGCATATCTCTGCCCCAACATCCCCGAGCTTCTGGTGGCTCACTTCGGGGTGCCTCTTGCGGGGGCGGTTCTGGTGGCGATCAACACCCGGCTCTCCTCCGAGGAGATCCGTTACATCATCGGTCACTCGGGTTCGCGGTTGCTCGTTGTCGACTCCCAACTCGCCTCTCTGATCGAGCCGATACGAGATGATCTGGAAGGGATCGATGAGATCGTGACGGTGGACGACACCGGGGACGGGGCGGCGCTTCGGGCGACGGACTTCGCCGAGTTCATCGCCAGGGGAGGCGACGAGCCGATCGATTGGTCCGTCGACGACGAGGACCGCACCATCTCGATCAACTACACAAGCGGGACCACGGGAAGGCCCAAAGGTGTCATGTACACCCACAGGGGGGCCTATCTCAATGCACTCGCCGAGGTGATCCACTCACGCCACACGACCGAGTCGGTCTACCTCTGGACCCTGCCCATGTTCCACTGCAACGGATGGTGTACAACCTGGGGGGTGACCGCTATCGGCGGGACCCACGTGTGCCTTCGGGCGGTTAGTCCCTCCGAGGTGTGGCGGTTGCTCGAGGAGGAGGGCATCACTCATCTCAACGCCGCTCCCACAGTTCTCATATCGCTGGCGAACGCCGACGAAGCACGCCCGCTGACGTCACCGCTGGTGGTCACCACCGCCGGCGCCCCGCCCAGCCCGACCTTGATCGCCCAGATGAGCGCTCTGGGCGCCGAGATGGTCCACGTCTACGGGCTCACCGAGACCTACGGCCCGTACACCGTGTGCCAGGAACAGCCCGGGTGGGATCGCCTCGACCCGGCGGAACGCGCCGCGTCTGATGGCCCGCCAGGGGGTGGCGATGATCTCGGCGGAACCGATCCGGGTGGTGGATGACGAGATGGGCGACGTCCCCCGAGACGGGTCGACCATCGGCGAAGTGGTTATGCGGGGCAACAACGTCATGAAGGGCTACTTCGACGACCCGGAAGCCACCGATACCGCCTTCCGCGGTGGTTGGTTCCACTCCGGCGACCTCGGCGTATGGCACCCCGACGGTTACATCGAGCTGAGGGATCGAGCCAAGGACATCATCATCTCGGGTGGGGAGAACATTTCGACCATCGAGGTCGAACAGGCTCTGGTGAGCCACCCCGCAGTCCTCGAGGTCGCCGTGGTCTCGGTGCCAGACGACTACTGGGGGGAGCGCCCCAAAGCTTTCGTCGTGCTCAAGTCGGGGACCGAGGTGACCGAAGACGAGTTGATCGGACACGTCCGTCAGCGGATCGCCAAGTTCAAGGCACCGGATCAGTTCGAGTTCCTCACCGCCTTGCCAAAGACCTCGACAGGGAAGATCCAGAAGTACGTTCTGCGGGACAAGGAGTGGGCTGGGAGAACCAGCCGAATCAACTGAGCGGGGAAGACATGGGCGCACCGGGCCCGGATGTCGGAACTGATCGGGGCGAGATCGAGGCCCGCGAGGCTCGGCATCAGCTCGACCTCGACAGGATCAGAGGACACTTCGACTTTGTCGGACGCGGACGGATAGTCACCAACAACGCCGCCACCACCCAGTCGCCGCGGCAACTGATCGAGTTGCTGGCCGAATTGGTCCCCGGGTACGAGAGCGTCCACCGGGGCAGGTCCACCGCCTCGCGGGCGATGACCGACCTTTTCGAGAGCGCATACGACACCATCGCCCAGTGGATCAACGCTCCGAGCAGGCGGAACATCGCCATCTACCGGAACACGACCGAGGCGCACAACGCGGTGATGTACTCGATGCTCACCGATTTCCGCGATGGTGACAACGTCGTTACCACGAGGTTGGAACACAACTCCAACTACGTGCCCTGGTACGGGATGACCAAGGAGATCCTCGAACCGCTGGGGCGGCATGTCGAATACCGCCTGGTGGACTTCGATCCCGCCACCGGTGAGCTCGATCTCGACCACATGGCACGCCTGGTCGACAGTCGGACCAAGTTGGTTTGCTGTACCGGAGCCTCCAACTTCCTTGGGACCAAACCGCCGCTCTCCGACATCCGGGCGATCGCCGATGGCAGCGGATACGAGCAACCCGATGGCCGGATCCGGTCGCTGCTGTTGGTTGACGGGGCCCAACTGGTGCCGAGCAGCCCGGTGGACGTCACCGCCCTCGACGTCGACTGGCTGTCGTTCTCCTTTCACAAGATCCTGGCGCCATTCGGGGTCGGGGTCCTATACGGGCGGGAGGACCTCATTGCGCGTTCGCGGCCGTTCCTCTATGGCGGCGACATGATCGCCGACGGTGGTGTCTGGGACGACCGGATCGAGTACGCCGACCTCCCCTGGCGATCGGCAGCGGGGACTCCCGCTGTCCTCGAGGTGATCGTGTCGGCGCAGGCGCTCCGCCTGCTGGTGGACTTCGTGAGAGGGCCGGACGCCGAGCCCTACTTCCGCACCGAGAGGCCGCTGGACCGATCGACCGTTGAAGATGTGATGTGCTCGGTCCGTGCCCACACCAGGCTGCTCACCACCCACGCCATGACGAGACTGGCAGACGTGAGCGGGATCACAATCTACGGCCCTCCGGCCGGCTGTGACCGCTCCCCGCTGGTCGCTTTCAACGTGGAAGGTTGGAGCCCATACGACCTGGCCGACGGACTCGACAGTCAAGGCATCGAGAGCCGTGCCGGGTGCCACTGTGCATCTCTCGCCCACAGATGGCTCGGGCTTGCCCCACAGGCAACCTGCCGGTTGAGCTTCGCTCTCTACAACAACTTGGGGGACGTCGATCGGGCGGTGGATGCCCTGTGCCGACTGATAGAGGCCGGCCCCCCCTCGAACGGACCTCCCCGGGCCGGTTAGCCTCGGCGGAGGATCGATTCGAGGAGGACGAGATGACCAGCGAAGACCAGTCGCTGCGCGACGAGGACATCCAGACCGTGACCGGCGGGATCCCAACCCCGGAGCAGGACGATGCCGACGGGGTGGACGGCACAGACGCCGATGGTGTTGACGGCACCGATGCCGACGGCGTTGACGGTGTGGACGGCACCGACGCCGATGGTGTTGACGGAGTCGATGGCACCGACGCCGATGGCGTTGACGGGACCGACAGTGACGGCGTAGACGGGACCGACGAGTAGCACCAACGACTGACCCCGCCCCGTCGATGAAAGAAGCGCCCGACGCCGGCCTCGAGCGCTGCGTTGGCGATACAACCACCTTCGCCACCGAGATCTGGGGGCAGCGTCCCCTCCTGTACCGGTCGGGCGAGGGGTTCGCCGACCTGCTGTCGCTCGACGACGTGGACCATCTGATCTCATCGGCGGGCTTGCGTCTCCCCGCCTTCCGACTGGTGCGGCAAGGGACGATCATCGCTCCCAGCGCCTACACAAAGACGACCCGGACCGGATCTCAGACGGCCACCGGTGTGGCCGACGCCGCGGCAGTGTTCGCCCACTTCGACCGGGGGGCGACGATCGTGCTCCAGGGGATGCACCGCTACTGGTTGCCTGTCGCCAGATTCGCCCGCAACTTGGAAGCCACACTCGGCCACCCGGTTCAGGTCAACGCCTACATCACGCCGCCCGGTTCACAGGGGTTCGATGCCCACATGGACGACCACGACGTATTCGTGCTCCAGAGCGACGGCAGCAAGCGGTGGGTGGTGCACGAGCGGCACGACCTGCCCCCGGCCCAAGGAGCGCTGGTCGAGGTGGACCTGGAACCGGGCGACAGCCTCTACATCCCGAAGAATTTCCCACACTCAGCAGCCACCCAGGACAAAGCGTCCGTTCACCTCACGGTCGGGATCCTCACCCTCGGCACCAAGGACGTCCTCGACGCGGTGGTCTCGCTGCTCCAAACCGATGGGGAACTCGACGACCCACTGCCACTGCGATTCGCCGATGATGCCCAGGCATTGAGTGCGATGTTGGACGAGAGCCTGGAGCGGGTCGCCGAACTCGTGGCGAAGATCGACAGGAAGGCCGTCGGGGGTCGGCTGCAACGCCGCTTCCTCACGACCCGTCAGCCGCTGCTCTCCGGTCAGATGAGACGATTGCTCGATCTCGATCAAGTCACCGAACGATCCTTGGTGGGGGTGAGGCAGGGCGCGCTCTGCCTCCTCCAGGTGGAAGGTGACGCGCTTGCAGTGTTGCTCGGGGACCGCGAGCTCCGTATGCCGGCATGGTTAGGGCCCGTCATGGATGAGGTAGTGGAGCGCGGTGAGCTCCGGGTCGACGAGATCGATCTGGATGCCGAGAGCCGCCTGGTGCTGGTCAGGAGGCTGATCAAGGAAGGCCTGCTCGAGGTGCGCGGTTGACCGCGAACCGGTTCCGTTGCTCGGAGGCGAACCGGGAAGAACCGCTCTTCGCCACCGCATCGACCGTCACCGGCTGGATCGCAATCGAGCAGCCAGGCCCGTGGGGCCCCGAAGCGCTGTTAGAAAGCCGGTTCCCACTGGACGTGGCGATCGAGTTGGAGCGGCGCACCACGGCCCACGGTGTCCGGCCGCTGCTCATCCGGCGCGGTGGCCACGACCCCGGCGAGCGGGCCATGTTCCTCGCATTCAGCGGCGGAGCCGGCAAAGGACCCGCCATGGTGCGGCGCCCCTTGGCAACTCCCGAGGCCGTGCTCGATGTCGATCTGGCGGCGCTCGCCGCCGGTGACATCGAGGGGTTCAGCGAGCACCAACCGCTGTTTCTGGTCTGCACCCACGGGCGGCACGACATCTGCTGTGCCGACCGGGGTAGGCCGTTGTACCGGGCGGCGGCTGCGGTGCTCCCCGACAGGGTGTGGGAGACGTCGCACATCGGGGGAGACCGGTTTGCGGGCAATCTGCTCGTCCTGCCTCACGGGGCCTACTTCGGGCGAGTTCAGCCCGAGGATGCCTCCCGGCTCATCGAGTCGTTCGAGCTTGGCCGGCTCGAAATGGACCTCTACCGAGGTCGGAGCACGATGCACCGCATCGCGCAAGCTGCCGACCACTTCGTCCGCACCCACTTCGAATGGACCGGAATAGAAGATGTCGAGGTGGTCGCGTTCACGAGGCTCTCGTCTGGATCCGCAGAAGCGCTGACGCGCGGCCCGGCGGGGGAGGAAGTCGCAGTCAGGGTCGAATATCGGAGCGCACCGGAGGAGTCGATGCTCACCTGCCGGGCGCCGCACCCCGCACGGCCGCCGGTGTTCTCCGTCGTCATCCCCTGAATCAGGCGGGGAACACCTCGACGACCGCGTTGTAGTCGGGGATCCTCGCCTCGGGATCGCGCACGCCCGGCGCCAGCAGCACGTTGGCTTCCGGCCAGAATGCCTGGACGTTCCCGGGCCGGATCCGCCCACTCCTGGCCACGGCATCCATCTCGCCGTGAGCGGAGCGGACCGTGACCGGCGCGCCGTCGGTGAGCCCGAGACCTTCGAGATCGGTCGCAGCCATCAACACGTCGTGGCGGTTCATCCCGGTGAGGGGATCCCGCTCTGCGAACACCATCGTGTTGAACTGCTTACCGCGCCTGGTGGATAGCCGGAACCGCCCCGGCTCGGGCGGGGGTGGTGGTCGGACCACGGCGAAGTGGGCTTTGCCGTCCGGGGTGGGGAACAGACCTCCCTCACCGAGGCGCTCGCCACCCCATTGCACGTTGTCACCAAGCTCGGCGAGACCCTCCACTCCCTGGTAGCTGGGCACGACCCGGGCAATCTCGGCGCGGATGTCCTCGCCCGATGCGAACTCGATGAGGTGCGAGCGGGCCGGATCGACGCGTCTGGCCAGGTCGAGGAAGATCTCCCACTCGGTGCGCGCCGCCCCCACCGGAGGCACGATCTGGGGGCCGAAGACCACTCTCCGCTCGGTCGTGGTCTCGGTGCCCCCGTCCCGCTGCTCGTAGCGGGTGGCCGCGGGCAAGAGCACCACCTCGTCGGCGGGGTCGAGCAGCATCTGAGTGGTGACGACGATGTCCTGGTGGACGCGCAGCGGGACCCGTTCCAGAGCCTCTCTCACCTGGTACGGGTCGGGGAGCACCTCGAGGAAATTCCCCCCGCACGAGTAGAGGATGTCGATCTCTCCACGATGGGCGGCCTCGACCATCTCGGCGGCGCTCAGCCCGGGTGTCGGTGGGACGGCGAACCCGTAATCGGCTGACAGCCGGCCCGCCGATGCCGGGTCGAGAGGGATGCCGCCGGGGAGCGAGGTGGCATAGGCACCCATCTCGGCGCCACCTTGGACCCCGGAGTGACCGCGGATCGGCATCAGCCCCGCACCGGCGCGGCCGATGTTTCCTCGAGAAAGCGCCAGATTGACGATGGCGCGAACGTTGTCCGACCCGAACACATGCTGGGTCACGCCCATCGACCAGATGAGGATGGCGGACCGGGCCTTCCCGTAGACCTCGGCAAAACGCTCCATCTCCACCCGGGTCGATCCCGAGGCACGCTCGAGATCCTCCCAATCGGCCGCTTCGATGTCGGCTCGAAGTTCGAGCCATCCCTCCGTGTGATCGGAGATGAAGTCGAGGTCCACGGTGCCTTGGGCCAGCATCGCCTTGAGCACACCGGAGACGAATGCGATGTCGCCCCCGGTGTGGACCGGGAAGAACTCGTCGGTCATGCGGGTCCCGAATAGGGCGCTCTCCGGGTTGGAGGGGACCCAGTACCGCTCGAGCGCAGGCTCGCGGAAGGGGTTGACCACGACGACGCGCAACCCCTTCTTCCGAGCAAGGTAGAGGTACTTCATCATCACCGGTTGGGCGTTGGCGACGTGGCTGCCGAAGAGGACGACCAAATCTGCTTCGAAGAGGTCGCGGTACGAGACGGTGGTCGCCCCGAAGCCGATCGATCCTTTGAGCGCCATTGTCGAAGGCGCATGGCAGACCCTCGCCGCATTGTCGATGTTGGGTGATCCGAGGAAACGCACGAACTTCTGGGCCACGTAATAGGTCTCGTTGGTCAGGCCCCTCGACGTGAGGTAGAGGGCGAACCTTGACGGGTCGGTATCCCTCAGGCGGCCGGCGATCAGATCGAGCGCCTCGCCCCAGGTCACCCGATGGAATCCTGGTTCGCCGCGGCTCCTCACCATGGGATGCGCCAACCGACCCAGATCGCGTAGGTTCCTTCCTGACTTCTTCCTCAGGAGGGACGCATCGCCGAGGGTCGCCGGGTCGAGCGGTCCCATGGTGTTTAGCCGGAGGAGGTTGAGCCGGATGGTGCACAGGTGGACGCCGTCGATCGTCCAGTCGTGGAGCCCAGCGGTGCCAAGGGCACACCCGTCACAGACTCCCTTGGTCAGGATCGTCCAGGCGCGGGGAAGCGAATCGCGGTTGTCCCAGACGGTCCGGAAGATCTCCCCGTAGTGGTTGGGTTTGACCTCCCCGACGCCGTTCGGCCTCCACCCGGCCCACAGGTCAGGGCGCACTCTGCGACGCTGCGGCGATGCACCGGCCATGGAGTCACGGTACCGCCGGTCCATACGCTGGGGGAGTCCTGTGAGGTTCGGCCGCCCGCTGCTACGCTGGCCTCCCGTGATGAGCCGCCTGCTGCGCTCCCGGGATTTCACCTCTCCTCGGCGCACGCCAAGCCTTGAGGAGGATCGATGAGCAAGCACGTTTTCGTCACCGGTGGTGTGGTCTCCTCCCTGGGCAAGGGGATAACCGCGGCATCGCTCGGCCGGCTGCTCAAGGCACGCGGGCTGAGGGTGGTCAACCAGAAGCTCGACCCCTACATCAACGTCGACCCGGGGACCATGAACCCGTTCCAGCACGGCGAGGTCTTCGTCACCGACGACGGTGGCGAGACCGACCTGGACCTAGGTCACTACGAGCGGTTCACAGGTGAGAACTTGCGTCGAACCTCGAACGTCACCACCGGCTCGGTGTACCAGACCGTGATCCAGAAGGAGCGGCGCGGCGACTACCTGGGAGACACCGTCCAGGTGATCCCCCACGTCACCAACGAGATCAAGACCAGGATCCGCCGGCTCGGCGACCCGGAGGTGGACGTGGTCATCACCGAGGTGGGTGGGACCGTCGGTGACATCGAGAGCCTCCCGTTCCTCGAGGCCATTCGCCAACTGCGCAAGGACCTCGGGAAGGCGAACACCGTCTACATCCACGTCACCCTCGTCCCCTTCATCGGGTCCTCCGAGGAGCTCAAGACCAAGCCGACCCAGCACTCGGTCGCCGAATTGCGAAGCAGGGGGATCCAGCCCGACGTGATCGTCGTGCGGTCGGACCGACCCATCGACGAGGGTGTGCGGCGCAAGATCAGCCTCTTCTGCGATGTGGACCCGAGCGCGGTGATCAACGCCACAGACGTCAAGGACATCTACGAGGTCCCGCTTGTGCTCAACCAGGGTGGGCTCGACCAGGTGGTCTGCGACACGCTCGAGCTCTCGACACCCGAGCCCGATCTGGACGACTGGGAGAAGATGGTGCACCGTACAGCCGTCGCCGGCGACGCGGTCACCATCGGCGTGGTGGGCAAGTACGTAGATCTGCCCGACGCCTATCTCTCGGTGGTCGAGGCCCTGCGGCACGGAGCGAACGCGAACGACGTGAGGCTCGACCTGCGCTGGGTCCCCTCCGACGACACGGTCGGGTTGCTCGCCATGACCAACCTCGACGACCTCGACGGGATCCTCGTCCCCGGTGGTTTCGGGGTGAGGGGGATCGAGGGCAAGGTGCAGGCGGTCCGGTTCGCCCGCGAACAGGACATCCCCTTTCTCGGTTTGTGCCTCGGGCTCCAATGCGCCGTCATCGAGTTCGCCCGGTCGCAGCTCCATCTCCCCGACGCCAACAGCTCCGAGTTCGATCCCACCACCGCCCACCCGGTGATCGATCTCATGGAGAGCCAGCAGTCGGTGGACGAGATGGGCGGCACGATGCGACTGGGGCTGTACCCGGCGGCGCTCGAGGACGGGTCCCTCGCCCGGCGGCTCTACGGCAAGGAGTTGATCTACGAACGACACCGGCACCGATTCGAGGTCAACAACCGCTATCGCGCCGACCTCGAGCAGGCCGGCATGCGGCTGTCGGGTCTGGCACCAGACGATTCGTTGGTGGAGATCATCGAGCTGCCCGGGCACCCCTTCTTCATCGCCAGCCAGTTCCATCCCGAGTTCAAGTCACGGCCCGACCGGTCGCATCCGCTGTTCGCTGGTTTCGTCGGCGCTGCGGCGGAGAGGCGGCGCGCCGCTACCGGACAGGTTCCGGTCGAGGCACCCCTGGTCGAGCTGGGTTGAGCACCTCCCCGGCATCCGATCCCGAGTTCAGGTTGCTCGGGGAGAGGGTGATGGGGACCGGGGTGTTTCTCGAGTTGACCCGGCACCACCTCCTCGCGCCCGACGGGCGGTCGGTGGAGCGGGACGTGATCCGTCACCCGGGCGCCGTCGCAGTCGTGCCGCTACTCGGCGAAGACGTCGTTCTCATACGACAGCACCGCAGTCCTGTGCGTAGGTTCCTGTTGGAGATCCCCGCCGGGAAACTCGACATCCGAGGTGAGGATCCCGCGGAGGCGGCGCGGCAGGGAGTGCGTCGAGGAGGTGGGTTTGGAGCCGGTGACGCTGGAGCCGTTGTGCGAGTTCTTCACCGCCCCGGGGTTCACCGACGAGCGGATCGCCCTCTATCTCGCTGAGGACCCGCTACCCGTCCAGTCGGCGCCCGTGGGTGCCGAAGAAGAGGTGAGCGAGGTGGTCCGGATGCCTCTCGCCCGAGCGATCGAGTTGATCTGGGAAGGTGCGATCGTGGATGCCAAGACACAGATCGGTCTGCTCATGACCGGCAGCCGGCGATGATCGTCGGCGTACCCACCGAGATAAAGGCGTCCGAAGGGAGGGTGGCGATTACCCCCACCGGGGTGCGTGAGCTCGTCAGCCGCGGGCACCGGGTGTTGGTCGAGTCGCAGGCGGGTGAGGGCTCGACCATCCACGACGCCGAGTACACCGCCCAAGGTGCCGACATCGTTCCCACCGCCGCGGACGTCTTCGATGGAGCCGACCTGATCCTCAAGGTGAAGGAACCGCAACCGGTCGAGGTTGAGCGCTTCCGCCCCGGTCAGATCTTGTTCACCTACCTCCACCTCGCCGCATATCCGAACCTGGCCAAGGGTCTTGCGGAGAGCGGCGTCGTCGGGATCGCATACGAAACCGTCCAACTCGCCGACCGGTCGCTCCCACTGCTGGCCCCGATGTCCGAGATCGCCGGGAGGATGGGCACCCAGGCCGGTGCCTACTTCCTGGAGCACGCCCAGGGCGGTAGAGGGATCCTGCTCGGCGGCGTTCCAGGCGTGGCGCCGGGCAAGGTGGTCGTCATTGGTGCAGGCATCGCCGGGACCAATGCCGCGGTGATCGCGGTGGGGATGCAGGCAGAGGTCATTGCGCTCGACCGGGACCTCTCACGCCTCCGGGCCATCGATTCGCTCTACCACGGACGCATTGTCACCCTCGCCTCGAACCAGCTCACCCTGGAGCAGCAGGTGGAGGACGCCGACCTGGTGATCGGATCGGTCCTGGTGCCAGGGGCTTCGGCGCCCAGGCTGGTCACCGACCAGATGGTGGCCGGGATGAAGCGGGGGGCCGTGCTGGTGGACATCGCCATCGACCAGGGTGGTTGCTTCGAGACCAGCCGGGAGACGACCCATGAGGATCCGGTGTATTCGGTACACGACGTTGTCCACTACGCGGTTGGCAACATCCCCGGGGCCGTGCCCCACACCTCGACCTACGCCCTGACCAATGCCACCATCCCGTATGTCCTGGCGCTCGCCGACCTCGGGGTCCAGGAGGCATTTCGACGCCATCCCGAACTGGTACCCGGGCTCAACGTCGCCAACGGGTCGTTCGCCAACCGTGCGGTGGCCGAGAGCCTCGGCACGACATGGGTTGCGCCCGACGAGGCGCTGGCAGGCGTCATCCCGGTGTGACCGCAGGTCCGCCCGACAATGACCTCGACGCGGCCGTCACCGAGTATCTCGGACACCTCTCCGCCGAGAGGGGTCTGGCGGGCAACACCGTCTCCGCCTACCGGCGTGACCTGACCGGTTACCTGGAGCACCTCGAGGGGGCGGCTCCGAACCGCCAGTTGGTGGACTCGTTTGTGAAGCGGCTCTCCATGGCGGGTCTTGCGCCATCGACCGTGGCGAGGAAGACGGCGGCGGTACGTGGGCTGCACCGTTTCATGGTGGTCGAGGGCTTGGCGTCCGAGGACCCCACGGTCCTGCTCGACCGACCCGCCCGGAGGGTGCCGTTGCCCAAGGCACTGGCGGTTGATGAGGCAATCAGGCTGGTCGAGTCGCCCGACATGACGACAGTGCTCGGCAGAAGGGACCGAGCGCTGCTCGAGTTCCTCTACGCCACCGGTGCCCGGGTCGCCGAGGCGGTCGGTCTGAACCTGGTGGACCTCGAGTTGGAGGAGCGCTCGGCTCTGGTCACCGGCAAGGGATCGAAGCAGCGTCTCGTGCCGCTGGGGACGGCGGCGGTGGAGGCCATCAGCCTCTACCTGCCGGACCGGTTGAGTCTTCGGCGGCCCGGACAGGACCCGGGCGCGCTCTTCCTCAACTTCCGCGGTGGGCGGCTCACCCGCCAAGGGGTGTTCGCCGTGGTGCGGCATTCGGCGGTTCGTGCCGGCCTCGACGCCGCCAAGGTGTCACCGCACGTCCTCAGGCACTCGATGGCGACACACATGGTCGAGGCGGGGGCAGATTTGAGGACCGTCCAGGAGCTGCTCGGTCACGCTAACATCAGCACAACGCAGGTTTACACCAAGGTGTCCGCCGGGCACCTGTACGAGGTGTACGTCTCCTCACACCCCCGAGCCAGATGACCACGTCCTCATACGATCTAGATACCGCTCGTCTCACCCTCGACGAAGAGCGCGCCCGCTTGGTGCACCAGCTCAGCGAGCTCGGTGCCACCGAAAGCGGTGACCTGCGCCCCGACCTCGAGTTCGGTGACGGGTTCGCCGACGCCGGTGCAGCCACCGCAGAGCGCACCGAACTCCTCGGTGTGGTCGAGTCGCTCAAGAACCAGGTCGAGGGGATCGACAGGGCGCTGCAGAAGGTCGACGAAGGCAGCTACGGGGTATGTGACCGATGTGGCGGCGAGATCGGTGCCGCCCGGCTGGAGGCGCGTCCCTCGTCGGTGCTCTGCGTGGAGTGCAGGGCGCGCCAGGGCTGAGCCGGCCCTTTCGAAGATCGCCACGCACCGCGACCCCTGGGGCCACCTGGTCAGACGGTTCTTCGATGTGGCGTCATCGGAACCGCTCGATGCCGACGAGACAGTCTTCGTCGCTGGGCAGCTCCGTGGGCCTGAGAAGAGGCTCTTCGGGGAGCAGCCCTCCGCCGACCAGCGCCACGCATACCGGGCAGCCCGGTATGTCGTGCTGGCGAGCCCGGAGCGATCCGACCTGGTCAGGGCTGCGCTGCTCCACGACGTGGGCAAGCGGCACTCCCGTCTCGGCATCCTCGGGCGGGTGGTGGCGTCGCTTCTCCGCCAGCTCCGTTTGGAAGGGAGGGGACGGGTCGCCCTCTACCTCGAGCACCCTGCCATCGGCGGTGCCGAACTGGAGGAGGCGGGAGCCGAACCACTCGTGGTGGAGTTTGCCCTCAACCATCACGGCAGGCGCCCGGCGACGATCCACCCCGACGACTGGGCGGTCCTTCTCGCCTCCGACCACACCACGGGCGGTCTGTTCGCCGATTGATCGTTGACCTGGGCGTTGCACACGGTCACGATGCGGGACTCGCAATGACCTGCACGCCATGACATACACGGTCCGGACACCGGTCTTCGAGGGTCCACTCGATCTTCTGCTCCAACTGGTCAACCGTCACCAGATCGACGTCACCGCCATGCGGCTCTCCGACCTGGTCACCGAGTACCTCTTTCATCTGGAACAGATCCGCCGCCTCGACCTCGAGGTGACCAGCGAGTTCGTCCTCGTCGCCGCCACCCTCATCGAACTCAAGGCGCGGCGGCTGCTCCCGGGCCCCGATGACGTGGACATGGACGACGAGCTCGCCCTCCTCGAAGAGCGGGACAGGTTGCTCTCCCGTCTGCTGGCGTGCGTCACCTTCAAGGACGTGGCTGCAGTGCTCGGGAGCAGACTCGACGAAGGTTCGAGATGGCACGCCCGCGTGCCTGCACCCGGTGACCTCCCGCCTCCACCGCCGAGAGAGGTCCAGGTGCCGGTGGACGCCTCCGGGCTCGCCGCTATCGCCTCCTCGGTGCTCGCTGAGAGGGATGAGGAGCCGTCGGTCGATCATCTCGACCTCGAACTCCCTTCTGTGGCCGATGCGATCGAGGACCTCCGCGCCCGGCTCGAGGTGGTCGCCGATTCCGGGTTCGAGGATCTGGTCGCCCATTGCACCCGGCCCGTCGAGATTGTCGCCTACTTCCTCGCCATGCTCGAACTGGCCAGATGGGGCATGGTCGAGATCGAGCAACCCGATGGGCTGACCGAGATCCGGGTGCGGGCCGCGGAGACAGCGGCGTGACCGGTCCCGAGACGCTCGACACAGCGGCACAGGTTGAGGCGATCCTGTTCGTCGCCGAGGAGCCGCTGACGGTAGAGGAACTGGCAGAGGTGCTCGAGGTGCCCAAGCAGAGCGTGGAGGAGGAGTTGGACCGTCTCGGCGAGCGGCTCGACGGCCACGGCATCGAGTTGCGACGGGTGGGCAGGGGGTGGCGGATCTACACGCGTCCTGCGGCCGCCCCCCACCTGGAGCGCTTCTCGCGTGCCTCGGCGACCCGATTATCGGCGGCGGCGCTCGAGGTGCTGGCAGTGGTCGCCTACCGCCAGCCCGTGACACGTGCCCAGATGACGCACATCCGAGGGGTGGACTCCGAGTCGGCGGTGCGCACCCTGGAGCGCCACGGGCTGATCGAGGAAGCGGGTCGCCTCCCGCTGCCGGGTAATCCGGCGGTGTACCGGACCACTCCGACATTCCTCGAGAAGCTCGGCATGCGCGCCCTCGACGAGCTCCCCCCATTGGCGGACCATGTTCCCCCGGCCGATGTGGTCGATCGGCTCGAGGAGACCTTCCGCTCCGAGGTGTGAACGTGGAAGACGGGCCTGACCCTCCCCGGCTCCAAGAGGCGCCCGACCCGCCTCGGCTCCAAAAGGTGATTGCCGCCTCCGGCGTGACGTCGCGCCGCAACGCCGAGGAGTGGATACGGAGCGGCAGGGTGCAGGTGGATGGCGCGACGGCGCGCCTGGGAGATCGCGCCGACCCGGAGACGGCCGCAGTCACGGTCGACGGTGTGCCTCTGCCGGTCAGACCAGGGCTCGTGACCTACCTGCTGAACAAGCCGGCCGGCGTGATCAGCACGAGCGCCGATCCCCAGGGCCGGCCAACCGTGGTCGGCCTGGTCCCCACCGAGCCCAAGGTGTTCCCGGTGGGGAGGCTCGACGCCGACTCGGAGGGTCTGCTCCTGCTCACGAACGACGGCGAGTTGGCCAACCTGGTCACCCATCCGCGCTACGGGATCACCAAGACCTACAACGTTCTGGTGGAGGGCCGTCCCGACGCGGCGACGCTCCGCGGTTTGGAGCAAGGCGTCGAACTAGACGATGGGCCGGCGGCGGCGATATCGGCGAGGCTGCTCGGGTCGAGTGGCGGGAGGTCGCATCTCGAGTTGACCATGGGAGAGGGTCGCAAGCGCGAGGTCCGTCGCATGCTCGACTCGGTCGGGCACCCGGTCCTCAACTTGTTCCGCGCTGCCATCGGCCCGATCGCCGACCCGAGCCTGAGGCGCGGCGAGTGGAGGGAACTCACACCCCATGAGACCCGGCTCCTCTACCGAACGGCCCATGGCCCTGGTCTGCTACACCCACGAGCACCTTGACCTCCGCCTTCCCAGCCCAACTAGAGATCGCCCCCCTGCGCTCCGCTCTCGATGTGACCGTTCGGCCCCCCGGCTCGAAGAGCATCACCAACCGGGCGCTCCTGGTGGCGGCACTGGCGAGGGGGACCTCGCGGTTGACCGCGCCGCTCCGAAGCGACGACACCGAAGCGATGCGGCGCTGTCTCCAGGCTCTGGGGGTGGAGATCTCGGACGGCGAGGAACCGTGGCGGGTGGAGGGAGTGGATGGCCGGCTGAGCGGACCCGAGCAGACACTCGACGCCGCCGCCTCGGGGACAACCGCCCGTTTCGTGACCGCAGCGGCCACCCTCGCCGGCGGGCAATCGACCATCGACGGGACACCACGGATGAGAGAGCGACCCATCGGCGATTTGGTGACGGCTCTCAAGGCGATGGGCGCCGGCATCGAGACGCCGCACAACGAGGGCTACCCGCCAGTCAGGGTGCACGGCGGCGGGATCGAGGGCGGCGATGTGACCATCGACGCCAGTCGGTCGTCGCAGTTCGCGTCGGCGGTCCTGATGGTGGCCCCGTACTCGCGGACAGGGCTGACCCTCGGCTTCGTGGACGACGTGATCGTCTCCAAGCCGTACCTGGGCACCACGCTCGAAGTGATGACGAGCTTTGGGGCGAAGGCCGATTGGGCGGGGGACACGACGATTCGAGTCGAGCCGGGGGGATTCCGGGGAATCGACTACGCCGTGGAAGCCGACGCCTCGGCGGCGACATATCCCTTCGCGGCCGCCGCGATCACCGGAGGTGTGGTGCGGGTCGAGGGCATCCCACCGGGCTCGACCCAGGCTGACATGCGTCTGCTCGGCGTGCTCGAGGAGATGGGTTGCATGGTCAGCCGGATGGGCGACACGATCGAGGTCCGCGGGCCAGGGCGGGGAGGGTTGCGGGGGGTGGACGTGGACATGACCGAGATGCCCGATGCGGTGCTGGCGCTCGCTGTCGCCGCCGCCTTCGCCGACCGCCCGAGCACGATCCGCGGGGCGGGAACGCTCCGGATCAAGGAGACCGATCGGCTGGCAGCTCTCGAGACCGAGCTGCGCCGGATCGGCGCCGGGGCCTCCGCCGGTCCCGACTCACTGACGGTGGAGCCCGCACCCCTCAACGGTGGGTTGGTCCGCACCTACGACGACCATCGGATGGCGATGGCGTTCACCATCGCCGGATTGGCAGTGCCCGGTGTGGTCATCGATGACCCGGGTTGTGTGACCAAGACATGGCCGGGGTTCTTCGCCGAAGTCGCCCGATGGACCGGGTGATCATCGCCATCGACGGGCCGGGTGGATCCGGTAAGTCCACCGTGAGCCGTGAGACCGGTCGCCGGCTCGGTCTGCCCCACCTCGACACGGGTGCCTTCTACCGGGCGGCGACCCTGTTGGCGCTCGAGCGCGAGATCGACCCTGGAGATGGCCCTGGTCTGGCCGCTGCCCTGGCATCGGCCGAGATCGAGTTCGACAAAGGCCGAACTCTGCTCGACGGGGTCGATGTGAGCGAGGAGATAAGAGGCGAGTGGGTGACGGCAGGGGTCAGCACGGTGGCGGCCAACCCCGAGGTCCGCAGGATCATGGTCGAGCGGCAGCAGCGCTGGGTGGCCGACCACGGCGGTTCGGCGGTAGTGGAGGGCAGGGACATTGGCACCGTGGTCTTCCCCGGGGCCCCATTGAAGGTGTTCCTCACGGCGAGACCCGAGGTCAGGGCGAGGCGCCGCTCCTCCGAGGGGCCATCGAGCGTCGAAGCGGCCCTGGTTGCAGCCGAGTTGGCCCGTCGGGACGAGTTCGACTCGACAAGAGAGGTCTCCCCACTTCGGCCCGCCACGGGAGCCGTCGAAATCGACACGAGCGACATGGATATTGCCCAGGTGGTCGAGCGGATCATCGAATTGTCCCGTATGGCGTAGTCACGAACCGAGTTAGTCGGCAACCAGGCTCTGGCGACGTTTGGCGGGCACTCAATCGGTGAGGCCGGCGGTAACATCGACAGCATGCCCGGCCGTGCTCTGCTCGATCCGGGGCGGCGCGGCCTGGTGATTCTCGGCGCCGTCTTCATCGGCTTGATCGTGGGGGTCGTGGGTCTGGGAGCGTTGATCCTCGCCCCGTCCGACGCGCCACCATCAGCGGCACCGGGCTCCCAATCACCGGTGACCACGGTCTCAGCTTCACCCACCACCTCCCACGACATGACCCAGACCACCGCTGTCGATGAGTTGGTGCTCGGTGAGGAACCGGGGGCGGTGCTGACGGCGCACGGCGGGGTGGAGGGTGAGTTCGTGCTCGAGACAGTCGAGATGAAGGACGCCCCCGAGGGCGGGGGACTGTCGGTGGAGTTCCGCTCCGGCGACGACCGGCTACTGATGACGGTGCGCGATTGGCCTGGCCGCGAGGAGGAACCAAAGTTCGAGCGCCCCGCCGAGGCGACGTTCGTGCTCGGGCAGTCCACCTTCATCGCCAGCCGCGGCGAGTGCACCGTGACCGCCCGCGAGACGGAGATCAACGAGATCGAGCCGACGATCATGGCCGTGGACGGGGTCTCCCGAACCGTCGTTGCGCTGGCGACGCTCGAGGGCGTGATCGACTGCGAGCCGATCGAGGCGGTACGCGACCCGGTCGATCCGGTCTCGGTCGACGGTCGGTTCGCCGCCTACCTCGCTGTGTGGGAGGAGTAGGGGAAGGGTTCTGGGCACCGGGTTCCTGGGTTGTGGGTACCGAAACCCAGGTTGACTAGCTGCCACCCACAACGTCTAGGGCCTCGGTGGCCCCCCAGGTCCGGTCCTTCTCCAAGAGGCCCGTTTCGCCGGGACGGCTGGCCGTGTACCCGGCTTCTACCAGGGCCTGAACCGTCGAGATCATCGCCCGCAGCGCCGGGGGAAGAGGGAAGTACTCGTCCTCTCCGACGACCTGGAGCAGTTCCACCCCCTGACTGGGGGCGAGACGCTCCACCACCTCAGCGACCAGATGGTCGGGAGCAGATGCGCCGGCGGTGACTCCCACCGTGCCAACTCCCTCGAGCCAGGACTGGTCGATCTGTCCGGCATCATCGATGCGGTGTGCCGCCACGCCCTGCTCGTTCGCCACCCTGACCAGCGCCAAGGTGTTCGACGAGGTCTGGGACCCCACCACCAGGATGAGATCGCACTGTCGCGCCAGCTCGAGGACAGCATCCTGTCGGTTGGTGGTGGCGTAGCAGAGATCGCCCCGTCCGAGCGGTCCAGAGATCGGGGAACCGCTCTGCGGCGCTGTCCATCACAGAACGCCACTCGTGGACCCCGAGCGTCGTCTGCGCCAGCAGTGCCACCCGCGATGGGTCGCCCGGATCGAACGAGCCGAGCCCATGCTCGGGATCGACCAGCGTCATGGCGTGGGGTGCTTCCGCCATGGTCCCCTGCGCTTCGTCGTGACCCTCGTGACCTATGTAGATGATCTCGTACCCCTGGTCGGCCATACGGCGCACCTCGTGGTGCACCTTGGTGACCAGCGGGCACACCGCGTCGACCACCACCCCGGCCCTGTCCTTGGCGCCCGACACCACCTGCGGCGCGGAGCCGTGGGCTGACAGCATGACCGGCGCTCCCACCGGGACCTGTTCGATGTCGTCGATGAAGATGACACCGGCGCGCTCGAACGCCTCCACCACCCACTGGTTGTGGACGATCTGGTGGTAGCAGTAGACGGGAGGCTCGAAGACCCGCACCATCCAGGTGAGGGCCTTGATCGCCATCTCGACGCCGGCGCAAAACCCGCGCGGCTCTGCGAGCAGGACACGGTCAACCATTGCCGTGAATGGTAGGAACAACGGCACCCAACCCGTTTTGGCGTCACCCCGCGTCCCGTGACCGCGTTCCCTGACGCCAAAACTGGGTTCGGCTGTGATACCGGGCGCCGTCTGTGTTGACTGTGACTCCATGACATCGGTGCCCGTAGTAGCGGTGGTCGGCCGGCCAAACGTCGGAAAGTCCACACTGGTCAACCGGATCATCGGCTCGCGCTCCGCAGTGGTCGAGGAGATGCCAGGCGTCACCCGCGACCGCCGCGAGTTCGTTGCCGAGTGGGCCGGTCACGGCTTCCTGTTGGTTGACACCGGCGGGTGGGAGGTGGATCCCAACGAGGACCTCGTCGCCGCCATCAGGGAGCAGGCGGAGGCTGCGGTCCGCGCCGCCGACGCCGTGCTCTTCGTGGTCGACGCCACCACCGGAGTCTCACCCGACGATGCCGGCGTGGCCTCTCTCCTCAATGACTCGGGCACCCCCGTGTTGTTGGTGGCCAACAAAGTGGACGACGCCTCCCGGGAGGCCGACGTCCATCACCTCTGGAGCCTCGGGGTTGGTCCTCCCTATCCGGTCAGCGCACTCCACGGGCGCGGCACCGGCGACCTGCTCGACGCCCTCGTGGTCGCAATCCCGGAGGGCCCTGCAGCGGTCGAATCTGACGAAATGCCCTCGCTGGCGATCGTGGGGCGCCCCAATGTCGGGAAGTCGACGCTGCTCAACCGACTGGCAGGCACCGAACGCGTCCTGGTGTCACCACGGCCCGGAACGACCAGAGACCCGATCGACACGGTCGTGGACCTGGACGGGACCGCATACCGGATCGTGGACACAGCCGGGATCCGGCGCCAGGCGCGCATCGCCGAGAGCGCCGACCACTATGCCGTGCTCAGGGCGCGCAAAGCGCTCGCCGAATCCGACGTTGCTGTGGTGCTCGTAGATGGCATCGAGGGAGTGACCTCCCAGGACCAGAGGATCGCCGAGGAGGTGGTCCAGGCAGGCGCCGGGTTGGTGGTGCTGCTCAACAAGTGGGACGCCGCCGACCCGGAGGAACGGCTCATCACCGAGCGAGGGGTGGGGGAGAGACTTGGCTTTGTGTCGTGGGCGCCGCTGCTGCGCGGCTCGGCGCGGACAGGGGCGCGGCTCCACCGGCTTCCGACTGCTGTGGAGACCGCCCGGCTAAACCGGGAGACCAGGGTGCCGACCGGACCCCTCAACCGGATGGTCCGCGCCTGGCAGGAGGAGCACCCGCCACCGATCCGGCGGGGGAGGAGGGCGAAGATCCTCTACGCGACGCAGGCGGGGGTGCGCCCACCCACGGTCCTCCTCTTCGTCTCCGGAGGCGAACTCTCCACCGACTATCTCCGATTCCTGGAGAACCGGCTGCGCAAGGAGATCGATCTGACCGGCACTCCTGTGAGGGTGGTGGGTCGTCGGCGGGTGGGGAGCACCAGGCGGGATGACGGTCGCTATGGCTCCTAGGAGTCCGCTCGAGCCCGACCAGCGGCCTCCCGAGGATGACGGAAGTCTCCCCTGGCACCTCTGGCTGCTGATCGTGGCGGCCGTGGTCTATCTGGGATGGCGGCTGATCCAGGGCATCCAGGCACTGGTCAACTGGCTGGGCGGGTGAGATCCGGCTGACATCGTGTCTACGATTGCCGTTACGGGCCGTGGCGCAGCTTGGTAGCGCACCAGTCTGGGGGACTGGGGGTCGCCGGTTCGAATCCGGCCGGCCCGACCATTCGATCAACCACCACTTCGCGTTGCACAAGCAACCCCCCCTCCGGTAATGTCGGTGGTACTCGCCCGAGTGGCGCGGACCACCCGGGTTTGGAGAGTGGATGGGAAGTGGGACTCGATTGGAGGACTTAACTGATGAGTACGCGTGAAAAGCTCGCGTCCTGGCGCTGGTTGGCGCTTGTCGCGGTGTTTGCGCTGGTAGCTGCCGCCTGTCAAGGGGGCACTACCGACACAACCGCCGGCGGCGCTGCCACGACGGCTGCGGGCGGCACTGCGACGACAGTTGCGGGCGGCACTGCAACGACAGCTGCTGGCGGGACCGCAACCACCGCCGGCGCCACGGCTACCACCGCAGCGGGCGGTACGGCAACCACCGCAGCGGCCTCGGCGGAGGGCTTCTCCTACACGATGGGGATCTTCGCCGACGTGACCACCGACAACTACTGGACGCTGCTCGACACCGGCGGCGCCACCGTGTGGAACTCCTACCTGCTCGACGACACCCACGTGGGTTTGTTCGACCTCGCCGCCCCCGGGTTCGAGGTCGTTCCCTCGCTGGCTGCGATCGACGAGGTTCCCGAGGTGACACAGGAGGGCGATGCCTGGGTGGCAGATATCCCGATCAGGGATGACGCCACATGGAGCGATGGCGAGCCCGTCACGGCCGAGGACTACGTCTTCACGTGGACCACGGCGCGCGACTTCAACCTGGGCGCCAACTGGATCGAGTATGTCCGGGCGGCCCAAGAGGACGACCCCGAGACCGACGCCGACGAGTCGGCGCAGGTCGGGGTAACCGGAGTCGAAGCGGTGGACGACCACACCGTGAGGATCACCTGGAACATGCAGCCGGGCGTATCGGTGTGGGGTCTGGGCAACGGCCCGCACAACATGCCGATCATGGCGCAACACTTCTGGGCGGACGTCGTTGAGGAAGCGGCGGGTAGCGAGGATCCGTTGGCGACACTCGAGGCAGCCTCGGGCGCCGGCGACCCGGCCACCGGTCCGATCGTCTACGACACCCGTCAGGAGGGCGCTTTCGCCCGCAGTATTGCCAACGAGACCTACTTCGCCTCGGGCGAGGAGGTCACCAGCGCTGACGTCACCTACTCCGAAGGTCCGTATCTCTCTGACTCGACGCTGCAGTTCTACGGCTCCCAGGACGCCGCCGTGCTGGCGCTTGCCGACGGTGAGGTGGACTACCTCCTCAATCCGCTTGGCATGCAGCGGGGGTTGGTGGACCAGGTCGAGAACAACCCGGATCTGACCGCCGTCGTGAATCCGACGAACGGCTATCGGTACCTCGCCTTCAACCTGACCAAGGCGCCGATGAGCGACCAGGCGTTCCGCGACGCGCTGGCGCTGATGATCGACAAGGAGTACGCCGCTGAGAGCGTTCTCCAGGGTGTCGCCTTCCCGCTGTACGTACAGGTGCCTGAGGGGAACACCAAGTGGTACAACGAGGAGGTCGCCGGAGAGATCGCCTCGCAGTACGAGGGCAAGACCCCCGATGTCCGTCTCCAGGAGGCGGTGGCGTTGCTCAAGGATGCCGGATACACCTGGGAAACCGAGCCAGCGGTCGATCCCGAGACGCTTGCCATCACTCCCGGCGCCGGGATGATGATGCCCAACGGGAATCCGATGCGTCAGCTTGAGCTGATCTCGCCGACGCCGTCGTATGACCCGCTGCGGGCCAACTACGGCAACTACATCGAGAGCGTCGCTACCCAGCTGGGTATCCCAGTCGACAACGAGCCGACTGAGTTCAACACCATCATCGAGCGGGTCTACGTGCCCAACGATGCGGGGGAGCTCACGTTCGACATGTTCATCCTGGGGTGGAGCCTCGGGAACCCGGCGCTGCCGACGTTCCATGAGTCGTTCTTCTCCAGCAGGAACCTGACCGTTGTCAACGACGGGAACAACAACACCGGGTTCGATGACCCCGACTTCGAGGTCCTGGTCGATGAGCTCAACGGGGCTCAGACCGAGGAAGAGGCGTACGACATCATCTGGCAGATGGAGCAGATCCTCGCCGAGAAGAAGCCGTACATCGTGCTCTTCGACACCGGAATCCTCGAGTTCTACAACAACCGGGTGCTGTACCCCTTCACGGACACACTGAGCGGTCTGCAGTTCCTCAACGGGCTGCAGGGCACGGTCCAGACCGTCTCTCAGTAATCATCAGAGTGGCTTTGGGGGGCGGGTCAAACCGCCCCCCATTCCACCGCCCGAACCAGGGGCACTCCGGCGAGCACGGGAAGCGCCCCCACGACTACGCTGACCGAAGGCCGGTCCATCCGCCGAAAGGATCGCCAAGCGCGCCATGCTGAAGTTCATCGGTCGCCGAATCATCCAGATAGTCCTGACCTTCCTGGCGATCCTGACCGCAATCTTCTTCCTCCTGCAGGCGCAACCAGGCGACGTCACCGACCAATTCATAGGCAACCCGAGCATCCCGCCCGAAGTCAGGGCGGAGCTCTCAGAGCGCCTGGGGCTGGACAAATCGGTCTGGGAGCAGTACCTCACCTATCTAGGGAACTTCTTCCAGGGTGACCTCGGTATCAGCTTCACCCGCTACCCCCAGCAGGTGTCCGACCTGCTCTGGGCGGCATTGCCCCGGACCATCGTCCTCTTCCTCAGCGCCACACTTCTCGCCTACCTCCTCGGCTTCGTCCTTGGAAGAATCGTGGCGTGGCGCCGTGGCCGAGGGACCGAAACGGCCATCACGGTTGGAGGGGTCTTCCTATACACGGTTTTCTATCCGTGGTTCGCCATCATGATGCTGTGGCTCTTCGGGTTCATACTCGGGTGGTTTCCCATAGGACGGTTTATCACCACCGAGGTGTGGAATGGCGCCCCATATCAGGCCAACCAGGTCTTCAGCGTCATGATCCTCTCGGTGGGAGTGGCCAGTCTCCTCTTCGGGCTGGTTGCGTGGCTGGCTACCAGGATCAATCGGGATCCGGCGCGTCAAAAAGTGATCCGCAGGATCGGCCTATTGGTGATTCTCGCCGGTTTTGTCGTCTTCTGGCTCATGTCCCCCATGGCCACGTACGCCCGAGACATTGCCCATCACACAGTCCTCCCAGTGATCACGCTCGCCGCGGTCACCTTCGCCGGGGTGATGTTGCTGACTCGGAGTTCGATGTTGGAGACCCTGCGTGAGGATTACATACTCACTGCTCGGGCAAAGGGGCTGACCGAGTCGACCATCCGGGATCATCATGCCGCCCGTAACGCTCTTCTCCCGGTGACCACGTCGTTGGTTCTCGCGCTCGCTTTCGTTATCGGCGGTGGCATCGTCACCGAGTACGTCTTCTCCTGGCCAGGGGTGGGGAGCCTGCTGCTCGAGGCATCGCTCCGCGAGGACATCCCACTCGCCATCGGTGCCCTGAGCATTGTCGCCATCCTGGGGCTGGTCGGGCATCTCATCGCCGATATCGTTTACATGTTCCTCGACCCGAGGATCCGCGTCGCATGAGGAGGTGGCCGTGACCGACCTGGCCAAGCAGGAACCGGCCGCACCCAGAGAGGAGGTGCCGCTCGGGGACGTAGAGCCCGACGTCATCGCCGCCGACGCCCCGGTCACGGCCGTCCCGCTATGGAGGGTGCGGCTCCGCCTCATGCGGCGGACGCTCTCCCGCAACTGGGCACTGTTCGCCGATAACAAGATCGGATTCATCGGGCTCGCCATCATCGCCGTCTTCGCCCTGATGGCGGTGTTGCAGCCAATCCTCATCGCGACTGTATGGGATCCGAGGGTCTACGATCCGGTGACGGGGTACGACGCCGTGGTGACCGAATTCACCGTGGTGGAAGAGGTTACGGACCCCGCCAGCGAGATCGACCTGCAGACCGCCCGGTTGGAAACGACGCCCTTCGTCGAAGTCGGTGAGGTCGTCGAGATACCGACCCAACCTGCGCCGCCCACGTTTTCGGGTGAATATCCGCACTATCTCGGGACGGACCCGTTGGGGCGTGACATCCTGTCTCAGTTGATGTACGGCGCCCGGGCGGCCTTCTTCCTCGGGTCGGTCGCGGCCATCGTGACCGTGATCATTGGAACCACGGTAGGTTCGGTCGCTGCCCACTTTGGTGGGTGGATCGACACCGGGCTCATGAGGTTCGCCGACTTCCTCCTGGCGATTCCCTTAATCCCGTTGTTGATCGTGGTCGCTTCGCTGTTCACCATCACCATGCCGACCCTCGGGCTGCTCATCGGTCTCCTCTCCGGGTTCGGTGCCGTCGCCATCGTGCTCAAATCGCAGGCGCTATCAGTGAGGGTCAAACCCTTCATCGATGCCGCCCGCGTCGCGGGCGGGGGTGACTGGCACGTCATCTTCCGCCACATAGTCCCCAACGTCCTTCCGCTCAGCTTCCTCTACATGATGTTCGGAGTGACCGAGGCGATCTCGCTGGAGGCGACGCTTTCGTTCTTCGGACTGCTCAACATCCCGATGAGCTGGGGGATCATGATCAACACGGCAGCGACCCAGGGCTACCTGCTGGGGGGCACGGATTACTGGTGGCTGCTACTCCCTGCCGGTTTGGCGGTGACCCTGCTCGCCTTCGCCTTCTTCCTGGTGGGGCGCGCAATGGATGAGGTCGTCAACCCCAGGCTCCGCGCCAGGTGAATCGAAAGGACCTCGATGACCACATCGCTTGAAGACCTGGCGGCGCGCTCCGTCGACCCCACCAAGCCTCTGCTCGAGGTCGATCGGTTGGTGATGCGGTACCAGGTCAAGGCGGGAGACGTCTCGGCAGTCGAGGACGTCACGTTCACCGTCCACGAGGGGGAAGCGGTGGGCCTCGTGGGCGAATCGGGATGCGGTAAGACATCGGTGGCCCTCTCGCTGCTGCGACTCCTCCCTGACAACGCCAAGTTCGTCTCGGGGGAGATAAGACTCGACGGCACCGACCTGATCGCACTGAGCGAAGAGGAGATGCGTCAGAACCGGTGGAACAACATCGCCATGGTCTTCCAGGGCGCCATGAACTCGTGGAACCCGGTGCAGAGAGTTGGCGACCAGATCAAAGAGGCGCTCGACACCCACTTCCCCGGCAAGATGACCTATGCCGAGGCACGGCATCACATGGCGGAACTCTTCCGTAGCGTCGGACTGCCCGCCGAGATGCTCGACCGCTATCCGCACGAGTTCTCGGGAGGGATGCGGCAACGGGCGGTGATCGCTATGGCGCTCTCCTGCAGCCCCCAGGTGATCATCGCCGACGAGCCGACTACGGCTCTCGACGTCATCGTCCAAGACCAGATCCTCAAGGAGCTGAAGCGGATCCAGGCGGATTTGGGGATGAGCATCATCTACATCTCGCACGACATCGCGGTGATCGCCGAGGTCACCGACTCGATGGGTGTGATGTACGCCGGCAAGCTGGTCGAGTACGGAGCCACCCGCGATGTGTTCTCCCACCCGATCCATCCGTATGCCTATCTGCTGCTCCGGTCCACCCCGTCGATCACGGGACCGCGGCGCAAGCTCGCACCCCTCAGCGGCGAGCCGCCCGACCTGCTCCACCCGCCCTCCGGGTGTCGTTTCCACCCCAGGTGCCCGTTCGCCACCGAGAAGTGCACCGTCGACGAGCCCCCGCTCGAGGAGGTTCTGCCCGGACACCAGGTCGCCTGCTGGCACTGGGAAGAGGTGCCCGTACTAGAGGAGGCGCTCCGCCGATGACTGCCCCGGCAACGCCATCGCCGAAGACCCCGGTGAACGCTCCGCTGCTTCAAGTTGAGAACCTGGAGAGGAAGTTCCCCATCAGCCGGGGACTCTTCCGGACTCCAACCGACTTCGTCCACGCGGTGGACGGGGTCAGCTTCAACATCGCCTACGGCGAGAGCCTCGGTCTGGTCGGGGAGTCAGGGTGTGGCAAGACCACCACGGGAAGGATGCTGGTCAAGCTGATGGAGGCGACCGGAGGCCGGATCCTGCTGGCCGCCGAAGGGATCGAGGCGATCGACGTCGCCGACATCAAGCGTGAAGACATGAAGGCGTTCCGTCGCAGGGTCCAGATGATCTTCCAGGACCCATACGAGTCGATGAACCCGCGCCGCACCATCTACGACACGATCTCCGAGCCGCTGGCTGTGCAAGGAGTCGGAACAGTCCCGGAGCGGGAAGAGCGGGTGATGGAACTGCTTCAACTGGTGGGGCTCACCCCACCCGTGACGTTCATGTTCCGCTACCCCCATGAGCTCTCCGGCGGTCAGCGTCAGCGGGTGGCCATCGCCAGAGCGCTGGTGCTCGACCCATCGTTCGTGGTTGCGGACGAGCCGACCTCAATGCTCGACGTGAGCATTCGCATCTCGATCATGGACCTGATGCTCAAGCTCGGCAGCGAATTCGACGTCTCCTACCTCTACATCACACATGACCTCGCGGTAGCTCGGTACATGTGCGACCGGATCGCGGTCATGTACCTGGGGAAGATCGTCGAGTTGGCCAGCACGGAGGAGCTTCTGGCCAACCCGCTCCACCCATACACCAAGGCGCTGCTCTCGGCGGTGCCGGTTCCCGATCCCTCGTACCGGCGAACACCGGTTGAGATCAAGGGTGGCATATCGAAGTCGATCAACCCCCCACCCGTTTGCCGTTTCATCGAACGCTGCCCCTGGGCTGCCGAAGTTTGCCGTCAGAACGACCACCCCCCTCTGGAGGACAAGGGGAACGGGCATTACGTGGCGTGCTATCTCGTGGACACAGGGGCGGCTTGAATGCGCAAGTACTTGGTACTTAGTACTTAGTACTTAGACCGCGACTGCGACGTTTCGGCAGCCGTCTCTGGCTGCCGTCCGCCGTCTTGTATCGTCGGCCGTCCAAGGTCGAGGCCGTTCGCCGCTCCGTGTTTTGCATTTTCGTGCTTCCGTCTTCCGTCTTCCGTCCTGGATTGCAGTCTCCTACCGTTCCATCCCGGAACATGAATGCCATTCTGACAATCCCCAACCTCATCTCGTTCGTCCGCCTCTCTCGCCGTGTCCTGTCTTCGTCTGGCTGCTCGTTTGGGAGGAGAACTTTCTTTGGGCGGCTGTGCTCCTATTCGCCATTGGGGTGACCGACTGGGTCGATGGTTGGCTGGCTCGGCGGCTTGGTCAGGTTTCGGAGTTGGGCAAGGCGCTCGACCCGGTGGCGGATCGTCTCGCCGTGTTTGCCGCGGTGGTCGGCGGGTGGATAGTCGGTGTGATACCTCCCGTGCTGGCTGCGGCGCTCGTGCTTCGCGAGTTGGTGATGGCGGCTGCCACGGTGCTGTTGACCGTACGCAAGGGGGAGAGGGTGGCGGTGCGGCAATTGGGCAAATGGGCCACGTTCCTGCTCTATGGCGGCATCCCGGCGTTCTATTTAACGGCGGTCGAGTCGTTCCCTGCCGGTCTCCGCACGTTCTTCGAGGTGGGCGCCTGGATCTTCTGCGTGGTCGGGATCGTCCTCTACTACGCCGTCGCCTTCCAGTACCTGAAGGAGATCGGTAGCAGGCTTCGTTCGCCGCGGTAGGACGGTCGCCCCCGGTATCCTCCGGTCCGCCAGCGAGATTGGAGGCCGCTCGGATGCACGTCCCTGACGATCGTCGGTTCACCGAAGACCACGAATGGGCACAACGCTCGAATGGGGTGGTCCGGATTGGCATAACCGACTACGCCCAGGACGCCCTGGGCGACATCGTCTTCATCGATCTCCCCGAGCAGGGCCAATCGGTCACCAAGGGAGATACCTTGGCCGAGGTCGAATCGACGAAATCGGTGGCGGAGGTCTACGCCCCTTTGAGCGGGACGGTGTCGGCGGTGAACGGGGATCTGGCCGAACATCCCGAGTTGGTCAACCAGAGCCCATATGACGGTGGCTGGTTCGTCGATCTCGAGCCGACCGACGACTCCGAATACGACGGTCTGCTCGAGCCCGAGACTTATAGGGCCCATACCGAGAATGACTGAACGCATCCGGGGAGCATGACCGCCTACCTCCTCCGCAGGCTGGGGTGGGCTGTGGTCACCCTGTTCATCTTCGTGGCCGTCGTCTTCATCGGTTTGCAGCTGCTGCTCCCCTTCGATTTCTCCACCCAGTTCGCTTTCGGGGGTCGAGGGGACGACTACTACGCGGTGCGTGAATCGCTCGGCCTCGACCGACCGCTGTTGGCCAGGGTGGGGCTCTATGTGCTGGGTCTGGCCCAGGGCGATCTGGGGATGTCGTACACCGGCGAGCCAGTCGCCGCGGTCATCGGGCGCTCGCTCCCGTTCACCCTCCTCGTGTTCGCCGTGGGCGGGATCCTCGCATACGTGCTGGGGGAGTGGCTGGGGAGGGTCGCTGCCTGGCATCGCAACCGGGCTGTCGGTTCGGCCGCCACCACGGCCAGTGTCTTCCTCTCCACCATGTTCCCGCCGCTGCTCGTGTTCCTGATGACCTACTTCCTCACCATGCCGTTCTACGAGCTGCGTTTCGCCCTCGGGCTCCCCTCAGACAGCCTCGAAGTGTGGCGGAGCACCTATCTCACCCAGCTCCAGGTGCTCACGCTGGTGGCGGTAGCGGTGCTCGGGGCGGTGATCGCCGCCTTCGCGCTACGGGCATATGCACGGAAGTGGGACCTCCGACTGATTGCGGCACTGGCTCTCCCGGTGACGGTGGCCGCGGCATTGATCGGAGTCGGGCTGACCGGCGCCGGGACCGAGGCCCTCGACCTCATGTTCCGGGGCACCGCCGGGGTGAACGTCGGGCGCGGCAGCCCCTTCCTCGCCATGGTCGCCTTCATCATCCTCGGATTCGGCGAAGTGGCGATTCTGATGCGCACCGGGATGGCCGAGGAGGCTTCGGAGGATTACGTCAAGACCGCATATGCCAAGGGTCTGCCGGGGCGCGTGGTGCGCGACCGACACGTGGCGCGCAACGCCATGCTCCCCGTGCTGACAAGGCTCTTCGTCGGGATCCCGTACATCCTCACCGCCCTCATCATCATCGAGCAGCAACTCGAAGTAGGGGGTCTATCTCAGACCTTCTTCGAAGCGGTAGGCACCGCCGACACGCCGGTTGTCCTCGGCGTGGTCGTGGTGGTGGGGATCATCGGGCTGGTGCTGCGGCTGCTCATGGACATCTTGGTGGCGGTGCTGGACCCACGGGTGCGAACGGCGGCGATGGAATGACCGCCACCGTGGCTCCGGAGACCACCACCCGCAGTGTCCCCCAGCCGCGGGTGCCGCTCAACGCCAAGATCCGGATCGGGCTGGCGATCCTGGCCGGGTTCTTGGTGCTTGCGGTGGCGCGGCCCATCCTGACGCACACCTTGTGGAAAGGGCAATGGCTCGTATACGAGCCTGTGGCCGGGTGGGATTCGACAATGACTCACCCGGCGGGGATATCGGCTCGCCATCTCCTCGGCTCAGACAGCTATGGGCGGGACGTGTTCAGCATGCTCTCCCACTCCACCTGGCCGACACTCCAGGTCGCTCTGGCCGCGGCATTGGTGGCAGGGCTCGTGTCCACCGCCTTTGCGGCGATCGCCGCCTACAGGAGAGGGCCGATAGACGGGGCGCTAACCCACCTCGCCGACGCCTTGGTGCTTCTACCCCCGCCGGTGGCGCTGTTCATCATCGGGGTGAGCGCCCCCGACTTGCAGCCACCCATCCTCGGTGCGCTCTACGGCCTGCTGTTCGGGCTGAGCACGGCCGCGCTGGTGCTGCGTTCTCAAGCGCTCGTCGTGATGGCGAAACCCTTCATGGAGGCGGCACGCACCGCCGGAGGGTCGGGGTGGTGGATCATCCGCTGTCCATCTCCTGCCACATCTGCTGCCCATGACGGCGGTACAGATGATGGCTGCAGTCACCGGCGCCGTGATCACCTTTGGCTTCCTCGAGTTCACCGGAGCCGGGGGAGACTGGTTCGGCTACGGAAGCCTCATCTACAGCGGGCTGCCTTTGCCTGGTCTCGTGCCCCGCGACTATGCCTGGAACGCCCTCCTCGCCGGCGGGCTAGGGATCACACTCCTCTGTGGAGCCTTCTACCTGATCAGCGTCGGCCTCCGCGAGGCGGTGGACCCCGAGCTGCTCGCCTCGCGCGCCCGCTTCGGCGGTACCTCCAGGTGGCGAAGGCTCGGTTCTAGCTAAGTACTGAGTACAAAGTACTAAGTACTGATCGTCCTACCCCGTCCCCCCCGAAATGGGACTGTGAAACGCCGCGTCGAGGACGATCACGTCGTCTCCTCGCAGCGAGTGGA
Source organism: uncultured Actinomycetes bacterium (assembly GCA_963824995.1). Taxonomy (GTDB): domain Bacteria; phylum Actinomycetota; class Acidimicrobiia; order Spongiisociales; family DATADW01; genus DATADW01. Next base: position 118,231 of record CAWGRK010000006.1, read on the forward strand.
GCACGGGGCAGCGAACCCGGCCGGTCAGCCAGGCGAAGTCCGACCGGGTGAAGTCGATGGTGCACTCGCCCTCGAAGGAGAGGAAGTCCCGCTCGAATATGGCGAACTGTGCCTGCATCCCCTCTCCGGTGATCACTTCGGCGGCGCCGTCGGGAGCTACACCGGCGAGCCGGACCCGCTGGCGGTAGCCGCTGTTGAACAGCAGTTCGAATTCACGCGAGTACCGGTCGAAGGTGTTGAGCCCGGCGTCACGCAGCAGGAGCACGCCGTCGATGTCTCCGCGAACGACGACCTTGGCCACCGATCCCTGGATAACGATCCCGTCGACATCCTGGGGCTGGGGGAGTACGGCGGCGGACAGACCCATGACACCAAGGGTGATGGCGGCGGCAGCCGTCGCCAGCAACAACAGCCCGCGCCGCTTCGGGTTTGGGATCCGTCGTTTCATCGCCGGCTCGTAAGACGGTAGTTGAGCCCCGTCACTTTGACGGCCGGCTTCCAGGTTGAGGACCGACCCCTCACTACGATGAGGACGTGCAATGCCCTCATTGTCGCGCTCAACTGCCTCCGGGCGCCACGGTTTGCCCGAGCTGTGGCACGAACGTGGACAGCGAGCCGACGATCACCTATGTCCCCATGGACCCAACCGCTCCGCCGCTCACCCCGGACGAGGCGGCGCATCTCTCCGGATTCAGCGGCTTCGCCCTGGTGGCGGAGCGTGGGCCGCGTGCCGGGCAGACATGGGTCCTTCCATTGGGAACCGCCAGCGCAGGGCGGGCACCCGACTCGGACATCTTCCTCGACGATGTCACCGTCTCCCGAGACCACTGCCGTCTGACCGTCGATGAGCAGGGGATCTTGCTCGAAGATCTCGGCTCGACCAACGGCACCTATGTCAACGGCGACCGTGTCGACCGGGCAGCGCTCAAGCCGGGTGACGAGGTGATCATCGGCCGGTTCCACATGCTGGTGGCTTTGGGCGATGAGTGACGGGGCTCTCACGATCGGCGAGGCGATAAACCTCCTCCAGGATGAGTTCCCCGAGGTCTCGGTATCCAAGGTGAGGTTTCTCGAGAGCCAAGGACTGCTCCGGCCCACCCGGAGTGCATCGGGCTACCGCCAGTTCCACCAGGAAGACCTGGCTCGGTTGCGGTACATCCTCGAGCTGCAGCGGGACCAATACCTCCCACTCAAGGTGATCAAGGCAAAGCTGACCATGTGGGAGCGGGGCGAGGATCCCGAAGGGCCCGACGGGAGCCGTCGACGCCAGACGAGCGATGGTGATCAGCCGATGCGCATCGGGTTCGATGACCTGGCGCGCCGCTCCGGCCTATCGCTGGAACAACTCGGACAACTGGTCGACCACAGCCTGCTCGATCCCGACGAGGAGGGTCTGGTCGCCGAGGAGTCGGTTGACCTGGCGGTGCAGGCGTCTCGGCTCTTCGCCCAGGGACTCGAGGCACGCCACCTCCGCTCGGTGGGGATCGGAACCGATCGGGCTGTGGACGTTCTGGAGCAACTGGTGGCACCTCTACAACGAAACCACAGTCCCGAGGGGCGCCGCCGCCTCTCCGACACCATGACCGAGGTCGTGGATGCTCTGCAGCGTCTCCAGGCCGCTTTGCTCGATATCCAGGCGCAGGCCATCCTGCATCGGTGATGCAGTCTCTTCGCCTTCCTCCTCGTCGCTTTGTCCGCCCTCGCACCGATGGCCGCGCTCGCCCAGGAGGGCGGCGACGGGTCTGAGGGGGCACCGGCATGGGTGCGCAACGCCCCGCCGCCACCGCCTGTCGAGTCGGCCACCTGGATCCTCTGGGACGACACCAACGACGTGTTACTCGCCGCCGACGAGCCAGACGTCAGGAGGGGGATGGCATCGACCACCAAGCTCATGACGGCGTTGGTGGTCGCCGAGCGGGCACGGATGGACGAGATCGTCGAGGTTCCCAACGACTACATCCCCATCGGTGGCCAGATGATCGGAATAGACCGGGATGAGCGTTGGACGGTCGAGGAGATGCTGACCGGCCTGATGGTGAAGTCGGGCAATGACATCGCCGACCTGTTGGCGATCCACGTTGGCGGGTCGATCGACCGGTTCGTCGCGCTCGATGAACCGGAAGGCCGATCAGATGGGACTGGAGAACACGCACTTCGCCAACCCGAGCGGGCTCGACGCCGAGGGCCACTACTCATCGGCCGAGGAATTGGTCGAGATCGGGAAGGCGGTGATGGAGCACCCCGAACTCGCCAGGATGATGCGGTTGAAGTCTGCTGTGCTTCCCGGTGCGCCGGTACGGGTGGTCACCGGGACCAACAAAATTCTCTCGGAGGTTCCGGGGGCCTTCGGGCTCAAGACAGGTGACACTCCGCTGGCCGGTCTGGTGTTGGTGGCGGGCGCTGAGCGCAACGGCCGCCGGCTGTATTCGGTGGTCATGGGATCCGCCGACCATTTCGCTGATGCGGGCGCGCTGCTCGAGTACGGGTTCGACGCATTCGACCCGCCGCGCCGTCCACGAACCAACGGGGAAGGAAGCCCGGCCACCACCACGGTGAGCACGACGATCCCGCCCCCGACCACGGCGACAACCGTGGCTGGATCACCGCCGCCCCCGCCGTTCCCCGAGGCCCTCCCGACATTGCTCGACTCGTTCGGATGGCTAGGGCACCTCTTCGGTGACGACTGACCAGACACTGGTGGAGGTGATCCCGGAGCCGGTGCTGCGCTCCAGGATCGGAGAGCTTGGTCTGCAACTCGCCCAGGACTTCGCCGATCGGCGCCCCGTCCTCGTCGTCGTGCTCCAAGGGGCGCTTCCCTTCGTGGCCGACCTGATCCGGTCGATGGACATCGAGCTCGAGGTCGACTTCCTGGCGCTCACCAGGTTCGGTGAGGGGGGTCGGGTGCGAATCGCCATGGACACCGAAACGTCGTTGGAGGGCCGCGACGTGCTGCTGGTCGAGGACGTGGTCGATACCGGGCTCTCGCTCACGGTGCTGCGCCGCCTGATCGCGGCTCGTGAAGTGGCCTCGTTGGCCACGGTCACACTCTTCGACAAGGCCGTGCGGCGCATTGTCGAGGTCCCCCTCGAATACCGGGGATTCGAGGTCGGCGACGAGTTCCTCCTCGGGTACGGGCTCGATTGGGAGGGCCGCTTCCGCAACCTGCGTTCGGTGTGGGCGGTGCTCGACCTCGTCAGCTTCCAGTTCGAGCCGCAGCGCTTCGCCTCGCGGCTGTTCAGACGGCCCGGTGATAACCTGCCCGAATGAGCGGGGACCACCCCAATGACGGCATCTCGATGGAGCTGGTTGGGGTCAGGGTCGAGCTTCCCAGCAACCAGCCAATAGTTCTGTTGCGAGAGAGTTCGGGCACCCGGTACCTACCCATCTGGATCGGTGCAGTCGAGGCGACCGCCATCGCTTTCGCTCTCGAGCACATGGTGCCGCAGCGCCCCCTCACCCACGACCTGCTCAAGTCGGTCAGCGAAGCGCTTGGTTCGCGGGTATCGAGGGTCGTGGTCACCGAACTTCGCGACCAGGTCTTCTACGCCGATCTCGTCTTCGATCAGGATGGGAAGCAGGTTCGGGTCTCTTCACGGCCCTCGGACGCCATCGCCCTCGCTGCCCGGACCGACGCCCCGATCTTCGCCATGCCCGAGGTCCTCGACGACGCCGGCATCGAGATCCAGGACGAGAACGAGGAAGAGGAGATCGAGCGCTTCCGCGAATTCCTCGAGGACGTCCGCCCCGAGGACTTCGACCCCGAGGAGTGAACCCGTCAACCCAGGGTTGACAGCTACCCCAGCGGTACTCTCCAACCCAGGGTTGACACTGGCTCAGCAACTTCCCACAGAGTTTTCCACAGGGACCGTTGACATCGTCAGACCCGTCCCGCTAGGTTGAACCCTGAAATTACGGGCATGTGATTGCCACCTCGGAGGCTGAGCAGCGTGACCCCGACATGGGAACGGCCAAGGGCAACGTGATCCTCGACACCCCAGCAGCGGGCACCACCGGTGTCACCCCCGAAAGTCCCAGCAATGTGCTGGTCGGGGGATACGGCGGGCACGAGCACGGGTACCGGGCACCCCAGGTGTGCAAGCTGGTGGGGATCACCTACCGGCAACTCGACTACTGGGCCCGCACCGGGCTTCTCGAGCCGACTCTCCAACAGGCGAAGGGGTCCGGGTCACAGAGACTCTATGGCTTCTCCGACGTGGTCCAGCTCAAGGTGATCAAGCGTCTGCTCGATGCCGGCATGAGCCTGAAGAAGATCCGCCAAGCCGTCCAAATCCTCCAATCGACGCTGGCGAGCGACCGGCCGCTGATGGATGTCACGCTCCTCTCCGACGGCCAGACCATCTATGCGGCGCATTCCGCCGAAGAGGTGGTCGACGTCTTCCGCCGTGGTCAAGGGGTTTTCGGGATCGCCGTCGGGCCGGTGCAGCAGGAGCTGGAAGGTGAGTTGCACCGATTGTTCCCCGAGAGCCCGCCGCCGATATCGGGGAGAGCGGAGGCGCACTGACCAGGCAGCCCGAACCGGAGTTGGAGACGGGGGGGCTGGCTGAGGTCGTGAACTTCGCTCACAACAGTGAGCGCCAATTCGCCCGGCTGCTCGACTTCTACGGCTTGCCCTGGGAGTACGAGCCGCGCTCGTTCCCGATCGCTTGGGACCGCCACAGCAAGCCGACCCAGTTCTTCACCCCGGACTTCTACCTGCCCGATGAGAACGTATATATAGAGATCACCACGATGAACCAGAAGCTGGTGACCAAGAAGAACGCCAAGGTGCGCCGGCTCCACCAACTCCACCCGGATGTGAGGTGCCGCGTCCTCTACCAGCGCGACTACCTGCACCTGGTGATCAAGTACGGGCTAGAGGAGCCCGCCCACATGGAGACGGTGCGCCCTCCGACCAGGTTGCCCGGTCCGCCGCGGGTCATCCGGCTCGGTGAAGCCGAGGAAGCCGCTGGCTGAAGCCACCACCTGTTCATCTATCCTCCGACGATGCCGAGCGTGCCTCTCTCCCTGTGACGGCGCGCTCCGCCCTCTTCGAGGTGCACGCCTCCCTCGGGGCGCGCACCACCGACTTTGGCGGCTGGGAGATGCCGCTCCAGTATCAGGGCGTTCTCGCCGAGCACAACGCGGTACGCCAGGGCGTCGGTGTATTCGATGTGAGTCACCTGGGCCGGTTATCGGTGGAGGGGGGCGGGACCACGCCACTCCTCCGCCGCCTCCTGTGCAACGACATCGCTGATGTGGGCCCGGGCAGAGCGCAGTACTCGATGGTCCTCAACGAGCGCGGTGGAGTGGAGGACGACGTCATCGTGTGGCGTTGGAGCGAGGACCGTGCCTGGGTACTGCCGAATGCCTCCAATTACGACAAGGTCGTCGGGCTCCTGGAAGGCGAGGCTCCGGAGGGGACCGTCGTCGAGCCCTTGCGGGAGAGCACCGCACTGCTGGCGGTGCAGGGACCCCAAGCGCCAGACCTGCTGGCATCCGTCCTCGAGGCGGCGCCGGGGCGGTTCCGGCTGGTTGAGACCGAAGGACCGTCGGGGAAGGTCTGGGCAGCCGGCACCGGATATACGGGGGAGCGGGGAGGGGAGATCGCCGTCCCCAACGAGCACGCAGCCGCACTATGGCGGGCGCTGGTGGATGGTGGCGCCGTGCCCTGCGGTTTGGGAGCCAGGGACACGCTTCGACTCGAGATGGGTTATCCGCTCTGGGGGCAGGACCTCGACCCGGAGACGACCCCGCTCGAGGCCGATTTGGCGTGGGTCGTGGGGTGGAACCACGAGTTCGTCGGCAAGGACGCCCTCGAGGCGCAGCAGCGCGACGGCTTGGGACGGGCGCTCACCGGCTTCGAGATGGCTGATCGCGCCATACCGCGGCACGGCTATCCGGCACGCGCCGGCGAATCGACGGGGGTGGTGGCGAGCGGGAACTTCAGCCCGACGATCGGCCGCGGCATCGGGCTCGCCTTCCTCTCCCCGCCAGCGGAGGGGGAGTCCATGGAGATCGAGGTGCGTGGCGTGTGGCACCCGGCGCGACGCGCCAAGCCGCCATTCGTGAACGGAGGTTGAGTGGACTTCACCCCGCACACCGATGAGGACCTCGGCACCATGCTGGGCAGGCTCGGTCTTGATTCGGTCGACGACCTCTACCGGCACCTCCCCGAACAGGTGGTGCTCGAACGTCCGCTCGACCTCGATTCTGGGCTGGCGGAGCCCGACGTCATGGCGATGGTGGATCAACTTGCCGAGCGCAACACCCAGCTCGTCTGCTTCGCCGGGGGTGGGATCTACGACCACTTCCTCCCACCGGTGGTGCGGTCGCTGACCATGAGGCCCGAGTTCGTCACCTCGTACACCCCCTACCAACCCGAGGTGAGCCAAGGGGTCCTCCAGCTTCTCTTCGAGTTCCAGTCGATGGTCGGCTCGCATCACCGGCCTCCCTGTGGCAAACGCTTCGCTGTACGACGGAGCGACCGCCGTGGTCGAGGCCGTGCACATGGCGGTGGCGGCAACCGGCAGACGGGTGGTCTGGTTGTCGACGCGGGCTCTCGCCGGGCATCAGGCAAGCGGTGGCCACGATGGCCGCCGCCCAATCGATAGAGGTCATCGAGCATCCGCTCAGTGAGGGCCGCACCGAATGGAGCGAAGATGCGCTCGAGCCGGCGGCGCTGGTGATGGCCCAGCCGAACTACCTGGGGATGGTCGAGACGTACGACGATATGGTCGGCCTTGCCCACCGGGTCGGCGCTCTCGCCATCGCCTCGGTGGACCCAATGCTCCTCGGGCTCCTCCGCACCCCGGGGAGTGCCGGTTGCGACGTGGTGGTGGGGGAGGGCCAGCCGTTCGGCACCCCGCTGTCGTTCGGGGGCCCGTACCTGGGGCTGTTCGCCAGCAGCCGGGAGCACGTGCGCCGGCTCCCGGGACGCCTGGTGGGCGAGACGGTCGACGTGGAGGGGCGGCCGGGTACGTGATCACACTGCGCACGCGCGAGCAGGACATCCGCCGGGAGCGGCGCTCGTCGAACGTCTGCACCAACCAGACGCTGATCGCCGTTGGCTGCGCCGTCCACCTGGCCTGGCTCGGCCCCTCCGGGCTGGCGGGTGGGCGACTGCGCTGCGCCCGGGGCGCGCTACCCGCCGGGCGACTCGAAGCGCTCCCCGGGGTGCGGCTGGTCCACCGCGGCGGGTTCTGCGGGAGTTCGCCTTGCCTCTCCCCACGGATGCCGACGAGGTGGTCGCCGCGCATGGCCGAGGAGGGCTTCCTCGCCGGCGTCCCCCTCGGGGACGAGTACCCCGAGCGGCGGCTGCTGGTGGCCGTCACCGAGCGACGCACCCGGGCGCAGATCGACGCGTACGTCGCCGCCATGGAGAAGGTGATGCCGGTGGCTGATGCGGGTGCCGGCCAGGGCGTCCTCGGCGCCGCTAGCCGGTGGCGACGAGGAGCCGACCATCTTCGAGCTGTCTCGTCCGGGGCGGCGGGTCTGGTCGCTGCCCGGACCTGGATGTCGCCTTCTGGAGACCTCGGCCGCCCGAGCACCTGGCGGAGACACCGCCGACCGTGCCCGAGGTGTCCGAGCGCGACCTGGTGGCGCACTTCACCCGGCTGACCCACCGCAGTACTTCGGTCGACCTCGGCGCCTACCCGCTCGGGTCGTGCACCATGAAGTACAACCCCAAGCTCTGCGACGCCGCGGCCGTCGCTGCCCGGGCTGGCCGACGTCCACCCGGCGGCGCCCGCTGCGCATGGCCCAGGGCTGGCTCGAGCTGCTGGTCGACCTGCGAGCGAGGCCCTGTGCGAGATCACCGGCATGGCCGCGCGCCACCCTCCAGCCGCCGGCCGGCGCCGCCGGGGAGCTCACCGGGCTGCTCCTCATGCGGGCCTGGCACCGCGCCCAGGGCCGACGAGCCGCGACCAAGGTGATCTGATCCCCGACTCGGCCCACGGCACCAACCCGGCGTCGGTGACCCTGGGCGGCTACGAGGCGGTCCAGGTGCCGTCCGACGACCGGGGCTGCGTCGACCTCGCCGCCCTGCGGCGACGCGCTCGACGACGACGTGGCCGGGTCATCATGCTCACCAACCCCAACACCCTCGGCCTGTTCGAGGAGGACATCGTCGAGATCGCCGCCGCCGTCCACGAGGTGGGCGGGCTCCTCTACTACGACGGCGCCAACCTCAACGCCATCCTCGGCGTCACCCGCCCGGGCGACATGGGCTTCGACATCGTCCACATGAACCTGCACAAGACCTTCGCCGTCCCCCACGGCGGCGGCGGGCCCGGGGCCGGGCCGGTGGCGGTGTCCGAGCGCTGGCGCCCTACCTGCCCGGGCCGCTGCCCGGCCCGCGGGTGAGCGACGGCGCGTACGCGCTGGGACACGCCCGAGCAGTCGATCGGCCGGGTCCACGGCTGGCACGGCAACGCCCTGGCCCTGGCCCGGGCCTACGCCTACATGCTGGCCAACGGCGGCGACGGGCTGCGCCGGGTGGCCGAGCGCGGCCGTGCTCAACGCCAACTGGCTGCGGCACCGGCTCCGGGGCGTCTACGACATCCCCTACGACCGGCCGTGCATGCACGAGTTCGTGGCCTCGGCGCCGTCCGCTCAAGAAGCGCACCGGGGTGCAGGGCCATCGACGTGGCCAAGCGGCTGCTCGAGGAGGGCTTCCACGCGCCGACCGTGTACTTCCCGCTCATCGTCGAGGAGGCGCTCATGATCGAGCCCACCGAGACGCGAGTCCCGCAGACGCTCGAGGCGCTGGCATCGGCCCTGCTCGATATCGCAGGCGACGACCCCGATGCGGTGAAGGCATCGCCGGTGCGCACCCCGGTGGGCAGGCTGGACGAGGCACGGGCAGCGCGAACCCTCGACGTCAACTGGGACACGGTGTGATTGCCCCGATAGTCGAGGTGGTCGCTACGTCGGATTCGTCCCGGTTGGTGCGGGTCTGGACCCCGGAGAGCGATCCGTGGGGGGCGGTGCTGATAGTGCACGGTGTCGGCGAGCACTCCGGCCGCCACGACCGGACCGCCACCCTCCTGGCTGAAGCGGGCCTGCTCGTTCGCTCTTTCGACCTCGAGGGGCATGGGGGGTCCGGAGGCAGGCGCGGACACGTCACAACCTGGGACGTCTTCCTTGCCGCCGTCGGCGAAGAGATGACGGTGCTGCATGACGATGCGATGCCGGTGGTGTTGTACGGGCACTCGATGGGGAGCGCCATCGCCCTCAGCTATGCCCTCTCCGACCGCCCGCAGCCCGACGCGTTGATCCTCAGTTCACCACCGGTGACGGGGCACGGCCTGGCACCCTGGAAGGAGTGGGCGGCGAAGATCCTGGGACGTCTCACGCCCACGCTCGCCATACCCAACGAGATCGACAGCGAGCAATTGACCCACGACAAGGAGATCGCCGCGGCGTACGACACCGATCCGCTGGTGCTGACCAAGAGCACCATTGGGCTCGGGCGGGAGGGGTTTGGCGCGGTGAGGGCCAATGCTGCTTCGCTCGATCGGCTACGCATCCCGACGCTGGTCATTCATGGCGGCGCCGACACCGTCATCCCGCCGCAGCACAGCCTGGCCCTCGCCAGGCTGCCATCGGTGGAGCGCCGGCTCTATCCGTCGCTGCGTCACGAGACTTTCCACGAGCCCGAGGGCCCGGCGGTCCTGGCGGACGTCGTCGATTGGCTACGACGGACGTTTCCCGACCGCCAGGAGGGGACCGGGTCGGGCTGACGGCAGATTTCCCCCTCCCGAAAGGGAGGGGTCAGGGGAGGGCGATGGCGCCTTGGCGGAGTCACCCCCTCCGCTCGCTGCGCTCGCGCCTCCCGCCTTGGGCGGATCGAGCGGATCTATCCTGACGGCGATGCGGCGATTGGCTGCACTCTTCACCTTGGCCGTCACTGTCGCTGCCTGCAGTGGTCAGGTTGCGCCGCAGAGAGGGACTCTCCCCGATCTGTCCATTGGTGCCTCAGAGTGCTCGGTTCCGGTGGGGGAGGGCCGTGGTGCATTTCTGGTGAGCGTTCTCACCGATGTGGCGGCAGCCGATGTGCTCCAAGCCGGGGATGTGATCGTCGAGCTGGGCGGCCGTCAGGTCGTGAACGTGGGGGAGTTGATCGCAGCCGTCCAGGAGGGTGCACCCGGTGACGAGGTGGACATCCGCCTAACCAGGGCCGACGAGGAGGTCACGGTCACCACCTCGCTTGCCGAGAGTCCAGATCAGCCGGGGCGCCCGATTCTCGGTGTGAACGCGAGGACCGACTACGACACCAGGCCGTTTGTCGAGGTCAACTCCGCTCCTCTGGTGGATTCGCCTCTGGTCCGGGTGGTCGGGATCGAAGACGGGATGGCCGCTCTGGACCCGGTTGGGCACCGCTGGCAAAGACTCGATCTCGAAGAGCCGGAAGACCAGTGGATCTCGCTTGGTGGTCGGGTCGTGTCACTCGGGGGGGACGAGGACCTCGTGATGACGGTGGATGACGGCGAGCCGATTTCGATCACCGAGGATGACATCACCGATCCCGTCCTGCTCGGCGGCGTGGGTGAGTTGGCGCTGGTCTCCCACACCGGTGGCGAGCAACCTGAGGTGGCTGCGATCGATCCCGCGACCGGTGAGGTCGCCTGGCGCTGGGTTCCCCCGGGAGACCTCGAGGGGTTGACTCCGTTGACCGCGTACCGACACCCGGACGGCTCATCGGCGCTTGTCGTACTGACTCCGTCGGTGGAACAGCCGTCTACCACCGCGGTGGTGGTCATCGACACCGATGGCACTGCCGTAGCCATCCCCAGCGATGAGCTGGCCGGTGCCTTCATTGCCGGCTGGTGGGATCAGAGGGCGGTGCTCGCCCTGCCCTTGACCTCGGATGGAACTCCTACCGGTGACATCATCACCGTCGATGCCGTCGGCGGTCAGCTGGTTCCGCTCGATAGCACCTCGGTGGACCCCGCCAACACCCTCAGGACCTGGGCGGTGGGCGACGGGCGACACGCTCTCATACTCGTCCCCGAGCGCCTTGTGGTGGCTGATCTGAGCAGCACTGCTGAGGCGCAGCCACTCACCGAGGGGTGCCAGCTCCAGGTCGCCGACCCGGGCTGGGTAGCTCCTTAGACGGCTCTGAGCCGGGACGGCGGACGGCAGCCAGAGTGCAGAACCCGCTCTGTGCCGCCGGAAACCAGTTCCGAAAGCCGAGTGGGCGTTGCAGGGATGGTGACCCCGGTAGCAGTTCTGTGGGCTGGAGACGTCGTTGTGCGACGCTTCGAACCCGGGGTTCGTAGCTAATCGACGGGGTCGAGTTCGGGTTCGTCGGCCGGCGCGTCGTCCGTCAGCTCGTCGTCAGCTTTGCCGTTTGGGTGTGGGCCGCCGTTGGGGGACTCTTCCCCGAAGGGGAGGGTGAGAGCGCTGCGGCCCTCGGGGTCCACACTCGACCAGCCGGCAGGGCGGCGGGCGACGAGGGATCCGTGGGGGATACCGACGATCTCGGCAACGTCGTCTCCCGAGATCAACCGCTTCTCCTCGAGCGCGGCGGCCACCGCCAGGACCTGGGGCCGATGGGTGTCGAGTAACTCCCATACCTCCTGGTACAGCCGTTGCAGCCGGGTCTCGACTTCCTCGCCTTTCTTGCCGAGGATGGCGCTGACCGGTGAGGTAGGCATTCCGGTTGGTCCCAAGGTGGTACCGGCGAATGAGGTGATGGTGTCGCCCATCGCCATCACGCCCTCCATCGAGGCGGCCAGCGCCGTGGCGGAGCGCATGTCGCCACCGACTCCGGCCGAGTTGTCACCCTCGAAGAACATCCGCTCCCCGGCCAGCGAAGCGAGCGAAACCATCAGGTCAACCTCGTACTCCGACCGCCACTCGAACATCCGGTCTTCCTCGGGGATGCTCGATACGAAGCCGCCGACATCCCCGCGCCTTTCGATGGTGGCGATGTCGATGGCGGCGTGAGCCCGCAGGAGATGGGCGGCGACTGCGTGCGATGCCTCGTGGATGGCCACGGCGTGGCGCTCGCGCTCGACGTACTCGGCGTCATCGGGAGGTCCCACCTCTTTGAGTGCCTTCGCCCTCCACAGGTCGTCCCACTCGATCGTGGTGCGGCCATCACGGATGGCGATGATCAGCGCCTCGTTGACCATGTCCTTGATAGAGGCGCCGGTGGCGTATGGGCTGCGGACGGCGAATTTCTCTATCTCCTCATCGGTCAAGGTGTTGGACACCTTGCTGAGGTAGCCGATCAGGGTCTCCTTGCGGCCCGTCTTGGACGGATAACCCACCTTGTAGATCCGGTCGATCCTCCCGGGACGGAGCATTGCCTGATCGAGGGCGTTTGGCATGTTGGTGGCCATGATGTGGAGGATGCGGTACTTGGGTGGCGGCTTCGGTCTCATACCCAGCATCTTGCGGATCTTGTTGGAGATCCCACGAGGCTTGGTCAGACCGTTCATCTCGGTGAGCAGCGCCTGGAGCGTCCCCATGCCGCCGCCGCCCATCCCGCCCATCATGATCCGGTCCCGCCAGCGGCGTGGCGCCTGGTCGGGATCATCAACTGGGTTGTTCAGATCGAACTCGCCCACCAGGGTGCGCTGCGCCGGGCTCGAGAGGTAGTGGACTCCGTTGCAGCCCTGGGCAGCGGTGAACCGTTCCAGCGTCGACGCTCCAATGCCGCCCCCCGGTGTGCCGCCCAGAGCACCGCGCGACCCGAGGCTGTCAGCCTCGTCGAAGAACACGATCACCCCACCGTGCTTGAGCGAGAGTTTGCGAAGCTTGCGATAGAGCGACTTCACCTTGAGGATCCCGACACCCATGAACATCTGGATGAATGCGCCCGGGTCGACGAACACATAGGGGCGGCCGGTCTCGCCGGCGATCCCCTCGGCGATGAGTGTCTTCCCGGTCCCCGGAGGTCCCCAGAGCAAGATCCCACCGGGGATGTACCCGCCCTTGGCCTCGATCTCGTCCGGGCGCTCCAGGAAGGCGATGTTCTCCTTGATCGAATTGAGGACGTGGTCCTGACCCCAGATGTCCTTGAACCTGGTCTTGACCTCTTCGGGGGAGAGGATGTCGGTCCCTCCCCGGGAGAGGAACCAGAACAGGAAGACGAACTGGCCGACGATGATGGTGAAGCTCATGATTATTTGCCAGAACATCGGGTTGGTGAAGACCCCGACAATGAGCCGGGGCAATTCGCCTATCGCCTGGACAGGAGTCTCGATGCCGGGTACCAACCACATCACCGCGTACGCGTAGATGGCGAGATATATGGCCCAGCGGAAATAGCGCCGCATCCGGTAGCGGGTCCACGGCTTGAGCCGCCCGGCGAGCTTCTCCCAGCCGCCAAGGACTCTGCTCTCCCAATACGTGTTGTACCGGACGCTTCGCTCACAGAGCAGGTAGTGGATCTGGCGGAAGATCTCCAGGATGAAGAGACCGGCGATGATGAATCCGATGGGCTCGGATAGGAACTCGCGCAGAGCGACGTCGAGCGGGATGAACGGCGGTTGCACGCGGCTGCCAACGAGTACCACCGCAACCAGGACGAGCAGGAGCAGGATCTTGATCCGATCCCACATGTCGCTCCTGCGTCTGGTGGTCATGCCCTCACGTTGACCAGCCATGAATCCACCACCTCCGAGATCTTCTCCTCGTGTTCAAGGAAGCACTCGACAGAGCAGCCCACCGCCACCGAGTAGATGCGGGCGTCTTCTTCATCGGTCACCGAGATCAGGTAGACCGCAGCCGTGTCCCCGCTCGCCGGGTCGGTGTAAGTGGCGAGCTGGCGCACGCCGTCGAACCCCTCGGCGAACTCGAAAGGCTCCTGAAGCTCGGGGGTGATCTCCAAACCCTCGTATGGCACCGCGACCTGGCTGAGCAGCCGTTGGGAGATGGCGTCGCGCACCCCTTCGTCAACGCGGCGGATGATCGAGACCCCGACGGGGAAATCGGCGGTCAGGAACGGGGAATTGACGTTCTCCGGGTCCCTGCTGGGGGCTCCATCGAAGGCGATGCTGTACTCGATGGGGAGGCCATCGATGTCGGCGGTGAACACCTGGCTCTCGAGCTCGGCAATCTCTTCCGACTCGTAGAGGTGCCACTCGGATGGCACCTCTATCAATGAGAGACGCTCGGGATCGGTGTGCGTGGTGATGCCGGCTTCGGGCTGGGTGCACGCGGTGAGCGGGATGGCCAACAGGGCCCCCAAAGCCAGGGCCCGGGTCATGGACCGCATCCTCATCGCTCTCCCGGTGGTTCTTGCCGTGAAGTGTACGCACGGTAGGCGCTATTCGGATCAATCTCGGCGAGGGTTTGGATCGGGCGCCACCGCGGTCAACCGACCTCGAATGCATCAAGAGCCGGAAGGAACACGTCGCTGCGAAGAGTCTCCAACTCGCCGTCGGTGGCGATGATGATCCCCACGGCGGCGTATTCACCCAACTCGGTTGCTGTCACCAGGGCCGGGCTGCCTTGTATCGACACCTCATAGAGCGGCCAGGAGCGACCACCTTGCTCATGGGTGTCGGCCGGCTGGTCGGGGAGGGTGAAACCGAGTTGACCGGCGACCAGGCCGAGAAGCTGCTCGGAAGTCAGGCCCTGTCCGGCTTGGAGGACAAGGGCGGTCGGGTCCACCGGGGTCTCGAGCCGAGCGAAGCTCCCCGGCGCGACCTCATCCCAGCCACTCGGGGCGACACCGGAGAGCGGGACACCGAGGAGCACTGTCTCGAACGGCTCCATGACCACCTCTCCGCTCTCGGCGGCGACGAACTGGGGTGGCGCCACGGACGGGGCACATGACAGATCAGGGGCGGCCGCCGGGTCGTTCAGGAAGGCGGTAGCGATCTCGGCCGGACAACCGGTCCCAGAGCTCACCCCGTGGCTGAGCGGCTCGAATGCCACCGTCGTGGCCCGACGCAGGGTGTTCGCCGCCTCCGCCGCCCAAGCGGGAGGCGTGATGGGGTCGAAACCGCCCGAGAGGATGAGCGTCGGTATACCGCTGCGAACGGGATTGGTCTCCATGTTGGCCGCCCGGCCGGCGTCCCACACCCGACACATCTCGAAAGCCGGGGGGCCTGTGTTGAGCGAAGTGGATGCGAGACGCCCTCCGATGGCAGATTCACTCCCGGCGTCATCGACCTCTTCTGGATCGGCGAAGGCGATCTCCTCGCGGCACTGCACGGAGGCGAGGGCCCCGAGCGAGAGGAACTCGCCCTGTGCCAGGAAGTTGCTCATGAGGCTGGAAGCCGTGGCTGTCTCCCCGGCCTCGAGTTCCGCCACCAGCCCCGGGAGGAGGGGTATGAGATCAGCCGAGTAGAGAGACTGGAAGGTGAGCCCGATCAGACCTGCTCCGTCGAGCGCCGACTGGTAGGGGTCACCGGTGAAGACGTCTGTCACCGGGACCATAAGCGGATCCTCGTCGAGCGCCACTATCAGGGCGTCATAGCGAGCGGATAAGTCGGGATGCGCCGCGGCACAGGCATCGTCGGCGGCACACGAGTCGAACAGAGCATCGAATGACCGGTCGGCGTTGTCGGGGAAATCGGTGAGGGCATCCACCGACGGCGGATAGGTCGAGTCGAGTATCACGCTGCGGATGTGCTCGGGATGATCCCGCATGACGGTGAGCGCCAGCCTGGTTCCATAGGAGATCCCGTACAGGTTCCATTCCTCGTACCCGAGGGCACGACCGAGGTCGGCGACGTCGGCGGCAGACGCCGCGGAGTCGAAGAGGCTCAGGTCCACCCCTTCGTCCTGCAAACGGTCGTGGCACGCCTCGACCGCCTCGATCTGACGGGCGACGTACTCCTCTGCGGAGAGAACCTCGTCGAGCAGTTCGAAATCGAGCTGTCTCGATTCGGGACAGGCGAGGGACGGCTCGGAGTACCCGGTCCCCCGCTGGTCGAACATGACTAGGTCACGGTTCACCAGGTAGGGCCCGAAGCGGTCCTCGAACGAGAAGGGCACGGTTTCGAGAGCGTCTCCACCGGGCCCGCCCTCGAGATAGATGACGGGATCGGGCTCGGGGTCGGGGTCATCGGACGAGAAGACGGCGACATGCAGCCGCACCTCGGCGCCTTCGGGGTCCGAGCGGTCGGCGGGGACCACCAGATAGCCACAGCGAACCTCGCGCTCCACCGAGAATCGGCAGTCGGCCTCCTCGAACCTGGGTGGTGTGGTGGTAGACGGGGTCTGCTCGACCGTTGTTCCGTCGGTCGTGTCAACGCCCGCGGGGGACGTGGTAGGGACCGCGGCCACCGCGGTCGTGGCCGGAGGATCCCCCTGAGACCGCACGATGAGGATCGTGCCGGCGACGGCGAGTATCACGGCGGCCGCACCGAGTGCGATCGCCCAGGCACGTCTTGTCATGGATTTACTGGCTTCCGATGGGGGAGAGGGGATTGTGCTGGGTTGGTGGTCCCAGCCCAAAACAAACGCCGCGGCAACCCGCCCGGGTTCCTGCACCGTCGGGCGGTCACCTAGCGAAAGGGCGATCTATAGGATCGGATGGGTGGTGCCTGACCGAGAACGGAGACTCTGATCGACGACCTCGCGCTCAGCCTGACCGGGCGTCTGCTGGTGGCCACACCAGCGCTTTTCGACCCCAACTTCGCCGGCGGCGTGCTCCTGGTGTGCCAGCACGACGAGGATGGCGCCCTCGGGCTGGTCCTCAACCGACCGTCGAGTGCATCTGCCGCCGAGTTCCTCCCCGACTGGGCACCGCTCCTCGCCGAGCCGGCTGTGGTTTTCGTCGGCGGGCCGGTTCAGCAGGAGATGGCGATCGGCCTGTGCCGGAGCGACCTCGTGATTCCCAGCGACGCAGACGACGAGGGGCTCGTCAGGGTGGCTGTGGGCCTCGCCCTGGTCGATCTGAGCCACTCGCCCGACGACCTGTCCGATGCCCGACCGCTAAGGGTCTTCACCGGCTACGCCGGCTGGTCCCCAGGGCAGCTGGAAAGCGAGGTCGAGGAGGGAGCATGGTTCGTGGTCACCACCGAGGCCGACGATGCCCTGACGGGCGATCCGCTTGGGCTTCGCCGCCGGGTGCTCCGCCGCCAGCGGAGCCGTGTCTCGATCTTTGCCGAGTACCCGGCCGACCCGACGCTCAACTGACTGACGCGACACTGGCTGACGCGACTCTGGGGGCAGTGCTGGCTACGCTCGGACGGTGATCACCCAGACGGTTCCACGGCTCCGTCGGGCGCTGGTCCGCCGAGCGCCGGGCATCGGGCTGGAGCGGGCGCTGTGGGATGCGGGACGGCAGGTGGTGGTCGGGGTGGACGAGGTTGGCCGCGGCGCATGGGCCGGTCCGCTCAGTGTCGGAGCCGCCGTGATCCCCGCCGACCGCCGCGTCTACAAGGTGCGCGACTCGAAGCTGCTCACCGAGACCGAGCGCGAGGCGATGTTCGACCGGATCGCCGAATGGTGTCAGGCGTGGGCCGTCGGACACGCCACCGCAGATGAATGCGACACCTTGGGGATGTCGGCCGCGCAGCGTCTCGCTGCCGACCGGGCGATCACCGCGCTGGGTGTGACACCGGACGCAGTCCTGGTCGATGGGAACTGGGACTTCGTCGGCAGGGACCAGGTCCGGCGGATAGTGCGCGGCGACCTGACATGTCTATCCATCGCCGCGGCGTCGATCCTGGCGAAGGTGACACGCGATCGGATGATGCGCGCCGAGGCGGAGCACTACCCGCTCTACGTCTTCGACGAGAACAAGGGCTACCCGTGTCCGCGCCACAAGTCGGCACTCCATGCGTGGGGACCGTCCGCCATCCACCGCAGGAGTTGGGTCTTCATGGACCACTTGGTCTGGACGGGTCTCGGCAGGTATCGCCGCCCCGACCCACAAGGGACGCTGTTCGACGAGAGCTTCGACTGAACGTTTCCGCAAGCTCATCACCCGAACGCAGCGATGACCGGGGCGAACCGCTCCACCGCCTCTACGTCGGGTAGATCGGGGAGAGCGACGATCGCCGTGCCGACGCCGCCCTCCGCCAGTTGCCGGATCCGACCGACGTGATCCTCGACGGTGCCGGCGCTCACCGCCGCGGCGAAGCGGTCCGGCGAGGTCCGTGCCGGGCGAAGCCGTTCGACGAGACCGTCCAACTCGGATCGGTCGCGTCCCACCAGCGCGGTCGAGAGGTGGGTCACCTCGACTTCCTCCGGCGGCCGCCCGACATCGGCACAGTGGCGGTGGAGAGCGCGTACCTTCTCCGCCACCTTCTCGGGGTCGCCCATCAGGTTGCACCCATCGGAGAACTCGGCCGCGACCCGTAGGGTGCGCCTCTCACCTGAGCCTCCAATGATGATGGGAAGCCTCTTCTGGAGGGGACGCGGGTAGCAACCGGTCTCCGGGAGCGTGATCGTCTTGCCGGTGAACGGGCGCGTCCCCGGGCCCCACAGCGCACGGAGCACGCCGATCGTGTCCTGGAGAAGCAGATAGCGGTCGGGGACCGGTGGGAATGCCAGGCCGTATGCGAGATGCTCCCGCTCCCACCACCCGAGCCCCAACCCGAGCCTGGCCCGCCCGCCGGATAGAACGTCGATGGTGGCGACAGTCTTGGCGAGGAGCGCTGGCGCTCGAAAGGTCACCGGCGTGACCAGGGTGCCCAGCCCAATGCTCGAGGTGGTCCCTGCGAGGAAACCGATCGTCGTTGTGCTCTCGGGTAGGTCCTCCCACACCCTTCCCACTTGGGGGATCTGGAGGAGGTGGTCCATGAGCCACAGGCCGTCGAACCCGACCTGTTCGGCGGCGACCGCTACGGCTGCGAGGCGCTCGGCAAGCGTCGCTGCACCGCCGTCCCAGGCGAACCGGGAGATCTGCAGTCCGAACCGGACCCGCCTCGGTTCCTGGGACTGGCGTCGCGCCGCCTCGTGCGCCGTCCGGAACCGCGGCTGCACCACCCGGACCGGGCCGGGGGTGAGCAGGCCATCCCACGTCTCAGCCTCGATGCTGGCGCGTTCCCTGCTCCACCGGCGAAGCTGTGACACGAGCACCCGGTCGGGCACCGGATCCGGCCGGTTCCTGTTGCGGGCGCGGCACACGTCCGCCGGAGTGTCGAAAGCGACCACGAATGCCGGCATGTCCGCCTCTCTCGCCCGCTGACGCCAGGCGGCCCGCCGCTCGGCGTTCATGCCCAGCGTGTCCACCACGGTGAGCAGCCGCCGGGCCATCCGGTAGTCGAGCACCCGCTCGAGAAGGTCGAATGCCGCCTCGCTCGCTTCCTGGTCGTGCTCTCCCTCACCGACCATGCCGCGCAACCGGTCAGAGGACACCACCTGGTCGGACCGGAACCGCTCCGCAGCCCATGCGGACTTTCCGGCGCCCGAAGGGCCGGCGAGGATCACGAGCGACGGCAGCGGGATCCTGAGCTCTTCCATCCATCGCATTCTGTCGGAACGCCGGACGGGCTGTCGTATCCTCCGGCGATGGGTCGCACCGCATTCGTCCTGGGTGGCGGCGGGCCTCTCGGTGCCTATGAGGTGGGGATGCTCCAAGCCCTCATCGAGCGCGGCATCGCCGCCGACCTGGTGGTGGGGACTTCCATAGGGGCGATAAACGGCGCCGGTATCGCCGCCGACCCGACCCTCGAAGGCGTGGCCAAGCTCCGATCGATGTGGTTGAGCCTCGACGAGCAGGAGATGTTCGGCGGCGGGATGTTCGCCACCGCCATCAATGCCTTTCGGTCCCGGACACACCTCTACTCGATCGAGCCCCTTCGTGCCATGCTCGCCGACCGCCTCCCGGAGCGGTTCGAGGATCTGGTGGTCGAGTTCCAATGCGTCGCTGCCTCGATCGAGAGGGCCGCCGAACACTGGTTCAGCAGTGGCCCCTTGGTAGAGGCGATCCTCGCCTCTTCGTCGGTGCCCGGTCTCTTCCCTCCGGTCGAGATCGGTGACGAGCACTACATCGACGGTGGAATCGTCAACAGCATCCCGGTTCGCCGCGCTTTCGACCTGGGAGCGTCCACCATCTACGTTCTCCAGGTGGGTCGCATCGAGCGAAAGCTCACCGTCCCACGGCTGCCCTGGGAGGTGGCGCTGGTGGCGCTCGAGGTGGCTCGCCGTCACCGCTTCTTCGGCGACATGGCATCGCTGCCCGCCGGCGTCGTGGCGCATGTCCTACCCACCGGGGTCGTGGACCCTCCCGGTCAACGGCTGAGACAAGTCGATCCCGTTCTGGCCGAACGCAGGTTCCAAGTCGCATACGAGGCGACTTCGGAGTACCTCGACGGCGCGGCGCCGCGATTCAGGTGACATACGGGGCTCGGTGGCGACATGACATGGTTGGGAAGCGGAGACGAGTGATGACCGGTCTCTCCGACGGGGA
Source organism: uncultured Actinomycetes bacterium (assembly GCA_963824995.1). Classification (GTDB taxonomy): domain Bacteria; phylum Actinomycetota; class Acidimicrobiia; order Spongiisociales; family DATADW01; genus DATADW01. Next base: position 138,557 of record CAWGRK010000006.1, read on the forward strand.
GCTGCTTGCGGCGACGGTGCGCGGCGATGCGGACGCATACGCCACGCTGTTCCGTCGCCATGTCAGCGCGGTGACTGGCTTCGCCATTCGCAGGTCGCGAACGCCCACGAAGCCGCCGACCTCGTGGGCGACACTTTCCTGGTGGCGCTCGAGGCGGCGTCACGTTATCGAGAGGAGTTGCCCACTGCCCTCCCATGGCTGCTCGGGATCACCAGGAAGTTGTGGATGAGCCAGTTGCGGCGTGACTACCGGATGGACAGGCTGAGAAAGCGGGTCGGGGGTTCGATGCCGGACTTCGCGTCGGCTGAGGAAGACGACGTAGTGGCTGCGATCGATGCCGCCAGCCAGCGACCCGAGATCGAGGCGGCCCTCGATCGGTTGTCATGCGCTGAGCGAGATGTCCTCGAGTTGGTCGCATTGCACGGTCTCAGCCCTCAAGAAGCGGCGCGGCTCGGCTCCGACTCAGCAGGGCACGGAGAAGGATGCGGACGATGATCGGTGCTGGTCAGCCGGCCATCGATTGGACGATGGAGGCCGAGCTTGCCTGAGCTCAAAGCACCACTGGTACCGCCCACTCCCCGGTACCGCAACGAGGTCGAGGCGATGCTGAGAAAGGCTGTCGTCGAGATGCACGGTCCGTCGAGAGAACGAGCGACGCGCCGCTGGCAACTCGGCGTGATTTCCCCGATGGCAGCGGTTTTGGCCCTGGTGCTGCTGGCGGCCCCGATGATGCTGCGCGCCGCCACCGCACCGGAGATGACTGCCAGCACAGCCGGCACTCCCGTCGTTACCGATTCACCGTCGCCGCCCGACATGGCGGCGCCGGTCGAACTGGGCGGGATCTCCCCGAGGGGAGTGCTGGTGGATGGCCACCGTGACCCGCACCGGCCAGGCTTTCCGAGCAGGCTCCCTCCGGGTATCGGGTATCGCTGACATGCGGGGCCACCGCCGGGCATGAACCGGGCAAGAGGCGATCGGAACCGGTCGGGGGCCACAAATGTGTCGACTCCCCACTTCCCGGCCCCTGCCCGGTCCGGCGCAATGCTGATTACTCCCCAACTCCGGGTTCGGCAGCTACCTCCTGGGTACTCCCCAACCCAGGGTTGCCGGTTGCGGCGGGCCTACTCGCCGCCGATGGCGTAGACCATCCCGTCGAGGCTCACCGCATAGACGACGTGATCGATGACGGCGGTGGCCGCCCGCACCGGCCCACCCGTCAGCCACTTCCACAAGGTCTCGCCGGTCTCGGCATCCACCGCGTACAGATACCCGTCGTCCGAGCCGGCGTAGACCACGTCGCCAGCCACGGTCACCGGGCCGAATTGCTCGCCTGGCCTGGACCACCTCTTCCCAGATCCCGGTGTTGGTGGCGAGGTCGATCGCATAGAGGAATGTGCCTTCGCCGATGTACATCACGTTGTCCCTGATCGCCGGGGCGGATATCACCGGCCTCTCACGTAGGAGCGATGGGGGCCGCCCCGCCACCAACCCGTTGCAGACCCCTGCAGGGAACATGTAGACCTGGCTTCCCGTGTTGGAGACATAGGCCACGTCGTCGGAGACGATCGGGTTCACCTCGATGGGGGCGTCGGTTTCACGACGGCAGATCTCTTCCCCACTGGCGACGTCGATGAGGATGACACTGCCCGTCGCGTCGCTGGTCGTTACGTAGAGCACACCATCATGAAGAGTCAGGTCGGCGCTGACGGGGCCCACCGTCCCCCGTCGTGGGAACCGCCATACCTCCGAGCCGTTCCCGAGATCCAGGGCGTGGACTGCCCCGTCGGTGGTCGCCGCGTAGACGACGCCGTCCGCCACCGCCGGCGACGAGCGAATCCGCTCTCCGAGTTGAACCGCCCACCGCTCGGTGACCCTGTCGGGAAGCGCCTCGCGGGCACGCACGATCCCGTCGTCACCGGCCACCACGACGATGACCGGTGAGGCAGCATCAGCGGTCTCGATCGTGCCAACGGCGGGGGCGGTGTGGATCGGACCCTCCGCCAACAACCTCCAGATGACACCGCCGGTCGCCTGGTTGAGTCCGTAGAGGGTGCCGTCGTTGCCGGCGACCAGGAGCATGTTCCCGTACGCCACGGGTGCCCCGTCGATCGGAAGCTGGGTAGGTCGCACCCAGTAATGCCCCTGGGCTGAGCGGACTGGTTCCGCATCGAAGGCGCCGGTACGGTCGTTCCCCGCCCTGTGTTCCGCGGTCCCGGTGAAGAAGCCCCTTTCCGTCACCTCGGGAAGTACCGTCTCCTCCAAGCTGAGGGGGACCGCGGTTGTCGGGGTGGTGGCAACCGTGGTGGTGGGACCAGGGTCGGTGAGTCTGTCAACCGCCAATGAGGCGGCGCCGGCCACCACGACTACGCCCAGTGCGGCGGCGGCAACCATTGGCCAGCGGCTTCGGGTCCTGCGTCGGGGTGCGACCAGCCCTCGGGCCCGTCTCTGCGCCGGGCTGAGAACGGTTTCGACACCCGCCAGGCCCGATGCAGCCAATATGCGGTCCAGCGCCTCCTGGTGGTCAGCGTCCGCCACGGCGTCGTCGTTCGGCGGGGGAGCGGCCAGGGCGGGTGCGACCTGGGGCAGCGAATCCCATTGAGGGCGCCACGCTTCGGGCACCGTCGCGGCCATGCGTTGCACGGATCGCACCGCGGGAGCGGCGGCGGGCTTGCCCCACAAGTGCCCGGCGGTGGCCGCCCGAGCGGCACCCATCGGGTTACCCGTTTCGACGGCAAGGCCGAGGGCGGCGGCGGCGATCTCGTCGTCCTTCTCGTGAACGGCACGGGCACACATGAGGTCTATGGCCCAGTGGTAGAGCTTGGAGTGGAGCATCTGGTCGGCGAGGTCGGCAGCATCCTGCGCCGGCCAAGGGGTCCCCAACGATGTCTCAATCTCCAACTGGATTGCCCGGCATCGGGAACGCCAGCGACATCCGTCTGCCCCGGGCGGGGTAGCGGCGATGGCCGCAGCGATCTCGGTCGAGGCCTCCTCGGCCCGGCCCAGGCCATGGAGTGATTGGGCGCGGAGGGCACGCGCCATGTTCTCCCAGGCCGGCAGTCTGCGCTCGACGAGGTCGAGCACGCGGTTCGATGCCTCCAGTGCCTCCTCGTAGCGCTCGGATGCGATCGCCGCCTCGGCCCTGGCGATCTCGGCTAGGAACACCGGCGCCTCGACATTGGCGCTCCCGGCAAGCTCCTCGGCGCGGTCCAGAGCGGCTAACCCCTGATCCACCTGCCCGGATGCCAACAGGGCACGGCCCCAGCAGGCCTCTTTGTCCGCCTGGGATGCCTCCGGTTCACTCGCCATCGCCTCGTCGCGCAGACGAGCGAACTCGCGCTCGGCGTGTGCAAACTCCCCGCGGTCGAGCGCGATCCAGCCCCGGTTGACCGCGGCGTAATAGCGCTGCACCGGGGTGGCCGCCTGCTCGAGGAGGACGTCGGCGCGGTCGAGCATGATCTCGGCCTCGGCTGAGAACCCGATGCGGTCAACCTGATGGGCGCGCAGCACGTAGAGCGAACCGAGCTTTGCCGTCTCGTTGAGGCGGCTTGCCTCCCAACAGGCGATGGCGGAAATCCGTTCCGCTTCCTGAGGCATCTGCCGATCGCCTGCAACAGCGGTCTCGAAGCCGAGGGCGTCGATCCGCTCCACACCCTGGAGGAGCCTGGTGGCGGCCACGAGATGGTCGGCTGCCCGCTCCGACAGCCCGGCCCAGTGGAGGAACCGCCCGCAGATGAGGTGCAGCCGCCCGGTCGTCTCAGGGTCGGTCACGGCGGCGGATGGCTGTGCTCCAAGTGCGGTCTCGGCAAGGTGATAGGCCTCGCCGATGGCCCGGTGCTGGTCGGCTTCGATGGCGGCGGCGGCCAACCGAGGAAATGCGGCCTCAGGGTGGCCGGCTGCCAGATGGTGATAGCCGATCACCCCGGAGTCACCGCCGGCGCCCTCCAACACGGAGGCGAGACGCGCCGACACGTGACCTCGCCTGCTCTCCCCAAGTGCCAGCGGCCCCGCCGAGGGGGAGTAGATGAACCCGCTCCGCAACTCGAGAAGCCAACCGGCTGAGGAGGCAGCCTCGGCGACAGCGAGCGCTTCGGCCTCGCTCAGGGAGAGGACGGTGGAGGCCTCGGCGACGGTGATCGGCTCTCCCGCCGCCGAAGCCGTCGTCACCAGTTCACGGCCGGCCTCGCCGAGCGCCTCGATCGGACTTACAAGCGCGTCCTCGGCCCCGGTCGTCTCGATGAGAACACCGTGATCCCGGGCCGCTGATGCGATGGACTCGAGCCACCACCGGTCGAGTTCGTCGGGTGGGCGGTGGGCGATGACCATCAGTCGGAGACCGTCGGGGTGGGTGATGAGCCGGCGGAGCAATCCCAGCGAGGTCGGGTCGGCCCACTGTGCCTCCTCGAGGAGGATCGCCTGCGGTCTCCCTCCGGAGGCGGCCGTCGAGGGATCTATTCCCAACTCGACAGAGATCGCTCCGGCCCGCGATCTGGCCGGCTCGCGGCCGGCGGTTCGCCTGAAACGGGTCAGCCCCGTTTGTACTGCTGCTTCGGCGATCGACGATCCCGCGGCGCCGATGGGGGATTGAACGAGCACCACGACAACCCCAGGGGCTGCCGATTCCAACACAGCACCGAGGCGCAGGTCCTCGCCGGCCGCGCCATCAGACAACTCAGTCTCCATTCCCACTCTCCCGTTGCCGGCGCAAGCATAAGGGCGGGGGGAGAGTGCCGCCGCTCAATCGGTCTTCATCGTCTCGTTCGCCGGCTCATCTCCTCTGCGGCGCTCCAGCAGACGGCGCACCACTTCGATCACGACGGCTACCGCAAGAGCGGCACCGAATGCCAACAGAAAGGCAACGGTGTGGTTGTCCTGGAACCGCTCTCCGAAGAAGTATCCGAGCAACGCGCCATACGCAGCCCAAAGCAGCCCGGCAAGCGCCACCCAGGCTGCGAACCGCCCCCGGGACTGATGGGTCAACCCCGAGGCCAGGGTTACCGCACTGCGGCCTCCGGGGATGAAGCGCGCCGTCACCAGTAGCGGCCCGCCGCGTCTGCGGAGTTGTTCAGACGCCCAGTCGATTCTGGAGTGCATGCGGCCGGAGGCACGTCTGCGCACCCACGACGAGCCCGACCGGCCGATCTGATAGGCGATGTTGTCGCCGATGAACGCTCCCAACGCCCCGGCAGCGATGATCACCCCCAGCGATTGTTCGCCGTAGCCGGCGGCCACCCCACCGGTGATGACGGCAGCCTCGCTGGGGACGACGGGGAAGATGGCATCGAGCAGCGCAATCGCCAGCACCAGCAACGGAAACCAGGGCGCGCCGGCGAGCGATTCGATCCACTCGATGAGGTCTGAGAACAAGCGGCCGCCTCCGGGGTGGCTCGACGGTACCCGCGCCACCGCGTTGGGCGAAGGGGGCTGCAACATCGATCCCGGTACCATCGTCAGCTCAATGCGGATCGATGGTGGCGGGTGAGTGGGTGGCGGGCAGCCCTCGTAGCCGCGATCGTAGGCGGACTGGTGCTCCTCGTCGGGTGGGCGATACCGCGCATCACCGCTTCCGACAACGGCACCACGACCACGGTCACCGGGCCTCCGGCGACAGCCGATGTCACCCTCGCCTGCCCACTATCGCTGCGCCCGACGTGCACTTCGCTCGGCCAAGAAGTGGGCGCTGCTGTCCGCACTTGGACGGCGGGTGACACCATTTCCGAGGACGAGGTGCTGGTGGCGCCTACTGGAGATCTCCCCGAGGGGCTGACCAGCTCAGGTGAGCTCGGCAGGTCGCCTGTCGCCGTGGCGGTCTGGCTGGAGCGGGCCAATGTGCTCGCTTCGGGTTGCGGTGGAAATGCCGACCTCGCCTGCGTGGAAGAAGCGCTCGGTCAGCAATGGTCGGACCTGGGGGGCAGCGACAGTTGGGGGATCTTCAAGCTCGGGCTGGCCGACCCCACCCTCACAGAGCCGGGTTTGGCAGCCTGGAGCGCTCTGGCGGGGGACGGGACGCCCGAAGGGCTGGCCGAGAGCCTCCGTCTGGTCGCCAGCGATGACGGCCGGCTGATGGCCGACATGGTGCTGTTCGGGCCCAGTCGGGCCGATGCCGCGGTGACCACCGAGGTTGCCATCGCCTCGCAGTTGGCCAATGCGCCGGGTCGCGGCGGCCGGTTGGTGGTCACGTACCCCGACCCGGCGCCTTGGGTGAGCTACGTAGTGGCGCCTGGGGGAGGGTCCGATGCCCGGCGAACCGCCGAGCGCCTGCTCGAACCGGACATCGCGTCTCTGCTCGGGCCGGCCGGGCTTCGACCGCCCGGCGGCGAACCCGGTGAGCTGCCCGAGGGCCTGGGTCAGCCAGGTGTCCAGTCGCCGCCGCTCGACGACGCCACCAGCCAGGGGCTCCTCGACAGCTGGCGCGACCTGACACAATGACGGACACATGAAGTCATCAGCCCTTGGCTTGCTCCTCGTCGTGACGGTTCTCGCTGGGGCCTGTAATGGCAGTTCCAGCGACACCACCATCTCGGGGGGCGGCCCGGGCCAGACCGTCGCCGCCGGTTGTGTCGAGGTGCCCGTTGCCACCTCACCGGAGAAGTTCACGCTGCTCACAGATCTCGCCGCCGAGTTCAACGCAACAGGGTTCGAGGTGGACGGGCAATGTGCGTCCGTCACCGTGTACCGGGTCTCCTCAGGGGTTGCGGCGAATCTGCTTTCTGCCGGCTGGCCCGATGGCATCCCCGAGGGACCGCAGCCCGTGCTGTGGAGCCCAGCCGCTTCGAGTTGGGGATCGATCGTCAATCAGAGGCTCAGCGAGGCGGGCGAGGAGCCGATCGCCAACGACTTCGAGCGGATCATGCTCACCCCGCTCGTCCTGGGGATGCCCCGCCCCATGGCCGAGGCACTCGGCTGGCCCGAGGCCGAGATCGGGTGGGGAGACGTCCTCGAGTTGTCCAGAGACCCTGACGGATGGGGCGCGTTCGGTCACCCGGAGTGGGGGCCGTTCCGTCTCGGCAAGACCAACCCCAACTTCTCCACGTCGGGTCTGTCGGCCACCGTCGCCACCTTCTACGGCGCCACCGGCAAGACCTCGGGGCTCACCCTCGACGACGTCGGCTCGACCCGGGTGAGGGAGTTCGTCACCGGGGTCGAGGAATCGGTAGTGCACTACGGGGACACCACCCTCACATTCCTCGACAACATGCTGCGCGAGGACCTGGCCGGTAGGCCGCTGACCTACGTGTCGGCGGTCGCCGTCGAGGAGGTCAGCATCCTCGCCTACAACCGCGGCGATCCCGCCGACACCGGTGACGAGGGTCTCGAGCCGCCAAACGTGCCGCTGGTGGCGGTCTATCCGAAGGAGGGCACGCTCTTCTCCGACAACCCGGCGTATGTGCTCGACGCTCCCTGGGTGACAGACGTGCAGCGCGAGGCCGCCCTCGCTTTCCGCCAATCCGTGGTCGACGACCCGGAGAACCAGGCAAAGGTGCTCGAGTTCGGCTTCCGTCCAGGGAATCCCGCCGTGCCCGTAGGCGACCCGATCAACAGCGCCAATGGGCTCAACCCGTCGCAGCCCGAGACCGAGCTCGAGCTTCCCGCCCCCGAGGTGCTGGTCGGGCTGATCGACAGCTGGGAGCAATACCGCAAGAGGGCGCGGGTCATCATGCTGCTCGACGTGAGTGGTTCGATGGGCGACCTCGGTGGTGAGGGGTTCACCAAGCTCGATCTGGCCAAGGAAGCGGTCCTGGGAGGCCTCGACGAGTTCCAGCCGCAGGACGAGGTGGGGCTGTGGGTGTTCTCAACCTTCCTCGATGGGGAACGCGATTACGTCGAACTGGTCCCACCGGGTCCGCTGCAGGACACCCGGGCTGACATCGAGCAGTCCGTGCAATCGCTCATCGCCGACGGCGGGACCGGGCTCTACGACTCCACCGCGGCGACGGTGCAGGCGGTGCGTGACGGACTCGACCCGAGCAAGATCAACGCTGTGGTCCTCCTCAGCGATGGGATGTGCGAAGACGACCCACCGGGATGCGAACTCGAACCGCTGCTCGAGTTCCTCGGTTCGAGCGAGCGCGAGACGGTGAGGGTCTTCCCGGTCGCATACGGAGAGGATGCCGACGTGGAAGCACTCCAGGCGATCGCCGACGCCACATCGGCGCGCCTCTACCTGGCCACTGACCCGCTCACCATCGAGCGCGTGTTCCAGTCGGTCATCTCGAACTTTTGAGCGAGCGCTTCTCAACCGTTTTCCGCAACGATCCGCGGGTTCGCCGGGGGAGGATCTTGGCAAAGGCCACCGTCTCGCCTGCCGGCATACTCACGGGCGGAGCTCTGGCTGTGCTCGGACTGGTGACAGGTGTGGTCACGCTGCCATGGGCCATCGGCGCCGGGATCGCTGCATGGATCACCTCGGTGATCCTCCACCTGCGCGACCCCAAGCTGGTCGGTTCGCTTCTGGCGCCACAGTTCGACCGTGATCTCACCGTGCTCGACGAGGAGCACCTTCGCTACATGGCCTCGGCGCTGGCGGCGCGCGACCGGCTGGGGGACGCCACCCGTGACCTCCCGGGCGACACCGGGATCGCAGGAATGAAAGTGAGGGTGGACGACGTCTGCCGCCAGCTCTATGACTCCGTGCTGTGGTCGCAGAAGGCGGACGAGTTCCTCGACACGGTCGGCGCTCAAGGTCTCGACCAGCGCCTTGCGGCGATCGACTCCCAGTCGCCGGTGGCTGCCGAATTGCGCGAGCAACTCGAGGTTGTCGAGACGGTGCGGCGGCGGCGCAACGAGACCTTGGCCCAGGTGGCGAGCACCATCACCGGGATCGACACGCTGGCGGTCAAGACCGCTGGACTTGCGCTGGGCGCACCGGGAAGTGGAGCCGAACAGCGGGCGTCGGAGCAGGTCAAGGTCCTCAGAGAGGACCTGGACAGCTATCTCGACGGATTGGTGGAGATCGAGCGCAGTCTGCGGGAGTCGCTGCCCGCCGGATAACACTATTCCCCTGGAACGTAGAAAAACGCTGGCGAGCGTACAAAGACGTTCTAAGCGTGGGGTCCTAACATCCTATAGAATGCCTGATCGGACCGAATCCCTACGGGAGGTCAGGATGTCCCGGAGAACTCTGACGGCCGTGATCACCCTGTTGGCGTTGACCACTGCGGCCTGCGGCGGCCAGACCGGCGGAACCGAAACGACCGCAACGGCCGGCGCCGAGGGGGAGGAGTCCGACATCATCCGGTTCACCTTCGCCCCCGACCCGGCATGGGACTGGATGAAGGACCAGGGGATTCTTGAGACGATGGAACAGGAGTCGGGCTTCAGGATTCTCCAGCTGGCGACGTGGGACGAATTCGCCACATTCGCCGGCGGACACGCCGACGTCATATCGACCGGCACCTATGAGACGCCGCTGCTCGAGGAGCAGGGGATCGACACGGTCACATTCGGCCAATTCAACATGAACAAGGATGTCCTGGTCACAGCCGATCCCTCGTATCAGACGGCGGCGGACATGCCCGAGGGTTGTCGTATCGCCAGCGAGTCGGTCACGGGCAACACGATCATCTGGGCCTCGTTGATCAACGAGCTCGATGGGAGGGAGCTCGCAGAGGGATCGGACGACTTGGGAATAGTCACCGCCGATTACCAGGTGATCCCAACGCTCCTCTTGGAGGATGAGGCCTGCGCCGGAATCCTCGATCCCACCCAGGTGATACCGGCAATGGCATCGGGTGACCTCACCGTGATGTACGACGGCAAGTCCGCTTCGCAGCTCTACGGCGAGAGCATCGTGCCTGGACACGAAGGCGTTCTCTCCAACGCCTTCGTCTCGCGCGCCGCCTGGTTCGACGCCAACCCCGAGGCGGCCGCCTTCTTCCTCGAGGTGTGGGACTGCGCCATGGTCCAATGGGCAGAGCACCGCGACCAGATCATCGACACCTACCCGCAGCACTTCGCGGTGGACGACGAAGAGCAGGCACAGTTCATGAAGGACTACTTCGAGAACACCTTCGACTGGTTCGTCGAGAGCCCGTATCTGACCGAGGAATGGATCGAGGGGGAGCAGCCGGTCTTCGACCTGGTGCAGGAGGCCGGAATCGTTGCCGAGGACGCCGAGTTCCCCCGGCACGAACCGATGGAGCCAGGCGATGACTCTCCCTGTCCTGAAGGCACCTGACAGCTCGAGGCGGGACATTGATCTCCCGAATGATCCCGTCGCGGTGAGCCGCGCGGTCGTACCTCGATCTCGATAGCCCAAAGGAGGCCATGACAACCGTCGAGAAGAGCCTCGAGGAGATCGAGCAGGAGGCCATCGACACCCTGGTGGCGGGCAGGCGCCCGCGCGACCGGGTTCTCTGGTCGGTGCTCGGGATGGTCGCCTTCATCGGTGTGTGGGCTCTCTTCTCTGCATTCGTCTTCGAGCCGTACGTGCTCCCCTCCCCGTGGGCGGTGGCTGTCGAGATGTGGAACCTGGTGATCACGGGCGAAGTGTTCATCAACTTCGGGGCGAGCTTTGTCAAGACGATGGCAGGATGGGCGATGGCGCTCCTCATCGGCATTCCCATCGGGTTGGCGATGGGCCGCTACCGCTACGCCCGCGCCTTTTTCCACGACTTCGTCTACCTGTTCGCCAACGTGCCGCTGCTGGTCTACGCGGTGATCGCCCTGATCGTCTTTGGGATCAGTCCTTGGGGTCCTGCCTTCGTGGTCGCCCTCGAGGCTTTCACCGGGATCGCCCTCAACGTGGCCGCCGGCGTCGAATCGGTGGACCGCGGACTGCTCGCTATGAGCCGATCCTTCCGGAGGACCTCACGGCAGACAGCCAGGGCGGTCGTCTTCCCCTCGGTGGTTCCCTTCCTCTTCGCCAGCGGCCGGGTCTCTTTCGCCAACTCGTGGAAGTTGGCCGCGCTAGCCGAGACCTTTGGCGGCTATCTGGGGGTCGGATACCAGTTGGAGAAGGCATTCCAGATCTTCTCCGTGGTTACTGCCCTGGCGTGGATGTTCTTCTTTGTGATCTTCGTGATCGCAGTGGAGCGGTTTCTCATCGCCCCCGCCGAGCGCCGGGTTTTCGCTTGGCGTGATCCGGCAGGGGCGAAGGGGGCGCGCACATGACCAGTGCCACGGTCGCCGACCACCCCGAACTGGCCCTCGAGCCCGAGCCCCGGCCCTGGTACCACTGGCTCACCTCGGACCGGGCCGCCCGCTGGACAGCCCGGATCCTCTTCGTCTTGATGTGGCAGCTGGCGGGAACCCTCTTTGCCGACATCCCGACGCCGGTAGCCACGTTTGGTTTCCTCATCGAGGAGTTCCAACGGGGCGAGGTGTTCCCCAACATCGGCATCAGCCTGGTCCGTGTGACGATTGCCCTGACCGTTGTGCTGCTGCTCGGGACGGCGACCGGGGTCGCCATGGCCCGTTGGTGGCGGGTCCGCTACTTCCTGGCCGACCTGGTCCTCGTCGGGATCACCCTCCCGGCGTTCATCTGGGCGCTGCTGGCCGTGATGTGGTGGGGGTTCAGCAACATCGGCCCGATCTTCGTGGCAATCGTCTCGGCTACCCCCCAGTTGGTGGTCTCGACGTATCAGGGTGCGACGGCCACACCCGGCAAACTGCTGTCGATGTCCGATGCCTACCGCGTCTCGACCCGGCGTCAGATCCGCTGGCTGGTCATACCCTCGATGATGGAGTACATCGCGGCGGGGTTCCGCTCGGCGGTTCTGGCGGCGTGGGGTGCTGTATTGCTGACCGAGTGGTTCGGCAACGATCAGGGGGTGGGTTTCCGAGCCCACTTCTGGTACGACGCCCGCAGCTTCGAGGGGATGATGGCCTGGGGCGTGGTGATGATGGTCATCATCCTCGCCTTCGACCGACTGGTGATGGACCGCGTGGTGCGTCGAGCCCGCGCCTGGAGGGTTGGAGGACAGGAATGGTCGGCATGAGCGGGGGTGGGCCATGGCCCGGCTGATCGCCCGTGACGTGAGGAAGATCTTTGCCCCGACGCATGCGGGTCAGGAGGCGGTGGTGGCGCTGCGCAACATCAGCTTCCAGGCCGAGGGCCACACGTTCGTGACCCTGGTGGGGCCATCCGGGTGCGGTAAGACCACCTTCCTCAACATGGTTTCCGGGATCGAGCGGCCGAGTGGCGGCACGCTGGAGGTGATCGGGCGCAACGAGGGAGAGGCGCGCATCGGTTACGTCTTCCAGGATCCCCGTCTGCTGCCCTGGAAGACGGTCCTCCAGAACATGGAGTACGTGCTCGACGAAGGGTCGAACGAGGAGCGGAGTGCCCACGGCAAGCGGTTCCTGTCGTTGGTCAACCTCGACGGCAGCGCCGACATGTTCCCCGGTCAGCTATCGGGTGGCATGCAACAGAGAGTCGGGATTGCCAGAGCGCTCTCGATCGAGCCCGACCTGCTCCTCATGGACGAGCCGTTCAGCCATCTCGACGCAATCACGGCTCGAGATCTGCGGGCAGAACTGCAGCGGCTGTGGCTGGCCACCAAGTCAACGGTGCTCTTCGTCACCCACGATGTGATGGAGGCGGTCCTGCTCTCGAGCCGGGTCATCATGATGAGCAGTCATGGTGTCGTCTTCCGTGACTTGACCATCGACCTGCCCTTCCCCCGTCTCCAGACGGACCGCCAGGTGGCGATCCTGCAAGCCGAGATCCTCGAGTTGTTCGAGGAGATGGAAGCACCGATGATCGAGGCGTGACGGCGGGTGGCCGAGCCCGCCCCTTCGACCGTCACCATTCCACGAGGAGGAACCACTTGTGCTGAGACATTCCGCCCTTTTCCTGCTCAGGCCGGGCAACGGGCCCGAGCAGATGACGCGGATGCAGATGGGGTCCGCCTACATGCGGTTCACCGCCGTCGGGCCGGTTGCCATCGACTTCGGCTCGGACCTGTTTGGAGGATCACTCCATCTCTACGACACCAAGCCCTGGGAGCGGACGCCCCGCTGGCGCGCCGCCGCCAGCGGACCTCCCTCCAGTTTCGACGTCGCCCTCCACCTCGATTTCGCCGACGAGGCGGGGCTCGAGGCTTACAACAAGGACGACGTCCACCACGAGGTGGCGGTTTACAACGCCGAGGTCTCGCAGGGGGAGCTCACGGCCCGGGTCGACTGGTGGTACGACGGCGACCGCCCCCTGATCACGCCCGGCCGGGTTCGCCATACAGCGATGTTCCTCTGGAAGGACGAGGTGTCCGAAGACGGCAAGGGCGCCGCCACCGAGGCGGTGCGCCGGCTCGAGGGCGCCGCCGGCGTTGAGCGCGTGACGATCGGCACCGGCGTGGGATCGCTCAAGACCGACTTCGACTGGATCCTCGATGTCCAACTGAGCGACACCGAGGCTGCGCAGCGACTCTTGGCAGCGGAGTACCAGGAGGCGATGCGGGTCGTCTCCGCCGCAACCAAGCACGAGTGGACCGCTCGCATCACCCACATGATGCACGGACACTGATGGGGGCCTCGATGGGTTCGATCATCGACGTCCACTGCCACTGCACGCTGCAGCGGTTCCAGAAGGCAGTCCTCGTCGACGGGACCGACTGGCATGGCATGACGAGTGCCGATGGCGAGCTGGGAAACGAGCGAAATCTCTGGGATGTGGCGCGGCGCATCGAGGCCATGGACGAGATGCGGATCGACATCCAGTTGGTCTCGCCCACGGACGTCTTCTATCAATATCACCAGGAGCCCGAGGTCACCGAGCAGATCGCCCGGGAGGCGAACGAGGAGATCGCCGGGATGGTGAGGGATCGCCCGCGGCGATTCATGGGGCTCGGGACGCTCCCGATGCAAGATCCGGACCGGGCGCTGGCCGAGATGGCACGTGGGATGGGTGAGCTTGGGCTCACCGGTTTCATGATCGATGACCATGTGAACGGGCTCACCTACGACGATTCTGCTTTCGACCCGGTGTGGGAGGCTGCAGAGGAACTCGGTGTCTTCCTCCTCGTGCACCAGTACCAGCCGACGGTTGTGGCACACCGGACAACCAAGTACTTCCTGCTCAACTCGATCGGGAATCTGGTTGACCGGACGATCACGTTCGCCTCGTTCATTTATGGGGGCGTGCTCGACCGTTATCCCCGACTGACCATCTGTCTATGCCACGGCGGCGGCTATGTCCCCTACGCCCTCGACCGTCTCGACAAGGGGTGGGACGTGTGGCCCGGCGAGCGCGGCGCCACGCAGGACAGGCCGAGTTCGTATGTGAGGCGGTTTCTATACGACACGGTGGTGTACACGCCGCGCAACATGCGGTTCCTGATCGATGTGGTCGGTGTCGATCGCGTCATGTTCGGGACCGACTGGCCCGCTCCGATGACTTTTGACGATCCGGTCGGCCGTCTGGAACGGATGGATGAGCTGACCGACGACGAGCGGCATGCGCTCCTCCGTGGGACGGCGGAATCGGTGTTTGGGGCGTGAAACGACCGAAGGTGTTCGTGGTGCAACCGGTGATGGATGTCGGCCGTGCCGCCCTGGAGGAGATAGCCGACGTCGAGGTCTTCGAGAGCGACCGGATGATCGGCAAGCCCGACCTGCTCGCCGGTGTGTCGAGCGCCGACTACATCTGGATGCTGGGGGACACCCCGATCGACGAGGAGGTGATGGCGGCCGCTCCGGCGCTGAAGGGCATCGCCACCATGGCGCTATTCCCGAACGTTGTGGACGTCGAGGCAGCGACGCGGCGCGGTCTGCCCGTGACGGTGGTCCCACACGTCATCACCAAGGCGACATGCGATCTCACCTGCGCCCTCATCATCGGGCTCGCCTGGCGGTTGGTGGAGGCGGATGACTTCGTCCGGTCCGGTCTCTTCCACCAGGAGCAGTCGGTCTCGTTTCTGACCCAGGGGCTCACCGGCAAGGTCCTGGGGATGGTCGGCCTGGGGGCGATCGGGACCGAGATCGTCCGCCGGATGCGGACCTTCGAGATGGAGGTCATCTACACCAAGCGCAACCGCCTCCCCGAATCGACCGAGCAGGAACTGGGCGTGGGGTGGGTGCCCGAACTCGACGATCTGCTCGGCAGGTCCGACGTGGTGTCGGTCATGGCCACCTACAACCCGACCACCCATCTGATGTTCGGCGCCCGTGAGTTCGGCTTGATGAAGAAGTCGGCCGTCTTCGTCAACACCGCTCGAGGCCGCATCGTGGATGAGCCGGCCTTGATCGCCGCCCTCGATGCCGGTGAGATCGCCGGAGCCGGCCTAGACGTCTACTGGCACGAGCCACCGGTGGGGGAGCCCGCCCCGAGCCCCGAGTTGTTCCGCTTTCCCAACGTGATCCTGACCCCCCACATCGGGAGTGCCACTGTCGAGGCGCGTAAGACCATGAGTCTGGCGGTCGTGGACAATCTGCGCGCCATGATCGAGGGCAAGAGGCCGCCGAACCTGGTCAACCCCGAGATCTACGGCGAGGAGCGCACCGAGCACACCGACCGGCTTGGGTGAGGTGCAAGGACGAGCGGACGGCCTTCTTTTGCTCCCCCAGGCGGGGGGAGTACTCGACGCCGGAGGCATCGGGGCAGGGGGGAGGGTGATTCCCACCGCTCGCCTCGAGTCCCCCGCTCCGCTTGTTCCGCTCGCGCCCTCCCGCTCACCCGGACCGGAGGAGGCGGGGATCATCCGTCGACACGCCGTAGCACTACGACCGCCATGGCGGCAGCGGTGATCTCGCCACCTGCTGGCACCGCGGGGGCGTCGGAAGCGAGGAAGCCGACCGCGGTGTCGATCACAGGGATCCACGTTGCACCCCAGGTGTCGGGTGGCAGGGTGAAGGTCGCTGGGTCGGTGTTGGCGTTGAAGGCGAGGAAGAAGCTGTCGTCCACCAGTGGGCGCCCCCGCAAATCGGTGGTGGGGAAGGCCTCCCCGTTCAGGAACACCCCGAGCGTCTTGGTGAACCCGGCGCCCCAGTCCTGCTCGGTCATCTCGCTACCCGACGTCTCGAACCAGGCGATATCCACTGCGCCGCTGCCATGGATGGGACGTCCCTGGAACCAGCGACGGCGACGGAATGTGGGGTGGGCCCGCCGGAATCCGATCATCTGCTCGGTGAAGATGAGGATGCTCTCGTCCAAGTTCTCCCAGTCGTACCAGGAGACCTCGTTGTCCTGGGCGTAGCCATTGTTGTTTCCGCCCTGGGTGCGGCCCATCTCGTCGCCGCCCAAGAGCATCGGGATCCCCTGGGACATCAGGAGGGTGGCCAGGAACGAGCGCGCTCGCCGCTTCCTCATCTCCGTCAGGGCGGGATCGTCGGTCGGCCCCTCCACCCCTGTGTTCCAGGAACGGTTGTCGTCGGTGCCGTCGCGCCCGTCCTCACCGTTCGCTTCGTTGTGCTTCTGCTCGTAGGAGACCAGGTCGGCCAGTGTGAACCCGTCGTGGGCGGTGACGAAGTTGACGCTGGCGAAGGGCCGGCGCCCGGTCGCCTCATAGAGGTCCGAGCTCCCGGTGAAACGTGCGGCGAACTCGCCCAGGGTCTGGTCCTTGCTCCGCCAGAAGTCGCGCGCCGTGTCTCGGTACTTGCCGTTCCATTCCGACCACAACGGAGGAAACTTCCCGACCTGGTAGCCGCCTTCGCCGACGTCCCACGGCTCAGCGATCAGCTTCACCTGACTGACCACAGGGTCCTGTTGAATGAGGTCGAAGAAGGCCGACAGCCGATCGACGTCGTGCAGTTCCCGGGCGAGAGTTGCGGCGAGGTCGAAGCGAAACCCGTCGACATGCATGTCGATCACCCAGTAGCGGAGGCTGTCCATGATCAACTGGAGCACGTGGGGATGGCGCATGTTGAGACTGTTCCCGGTGCCCGTGTAGTCCTTGTAGAGCCGGAGGTCTTCGGGGATCAGCCTGTAGTAGGCGGCGTTGTCAATCCCCTTGAAAGACAGCATCGGCCCCATGTGATTGCCCTCGGCGGTGTGGTTGTAGACCACGTCGAGGATCACCTCGATACCGGCGGAGTGAAGACTCCGCACCATGCTCTTGAACTCCTGAACCTGCGCCCCGGGGATCTCGTACCTGGCGTACTCGTGGTGCGGAGCGAGAAAGCCGACCGAGTCGTAACCCCAGTAGTTTCGCAATCCGCGTTGCGCCAGATGGCTCCCGTGGATAAAGGCATGGACCGGGAGCAACTCGACGGCGGTGACTCCCAGCCGGGTGAGATGGTCGATGATGGTCGGGTGGGCCAGTCCCGAATAGGAGCCGCGTATCTCTTCGGGAACGTCGGGGTGGCGCATCGAGATACCGCGCACATGGGTCTCGTATACAACCGTCTCGTTGAGTGGGATCCGGGGATGGCGATCCTCCCTCCAGTCAAAGAAGGGACTGACCACCACCGACCGGGGCACCGAGCTTGCCGAATCCGAATCGTCCGGCTGCTCGGGGTCGTCGAACCGGTAGGGAAAGACCGGCTGGCCCCAGGTGATCGAGCCGTCGATGGCCTTCGAGTAGGGGTCGAGCAGCAGCTTGGCCGGGTTGGCCCGCTGACCAGATCTCGGCTCCCACGGGCCGTGGACCCGGAAGCCGTATCGCTGCCCGGCGACTACCTCGGGGAGGTAGGCATGCCACACGAACCCGTCGCTCTCGGGGAGCTCGACCCGCGTCTCGGCGCCGTCGTCTGCGAAGAGGCAGAGCTCTACCGCCTCCGCCACTTCCGAGAAGATCGATACGTTCGTCCCGGCGCCGTCGAAGGTGGCGCCGAGCGGGTACGGCTGGCCGGGCCAGACCTCCATCATCCCTCCTGATGGGGCCGACAGCGTAACGACCACCAAGGGCCGCTCTGCGAAGCCCGGACCGGCTGCGTACAGTGCTCGTCCAGGATGATCACCAACCGCCGCTTCCACGCCAGTCTCGAGAAGCTCGAGGCGGACACCCTCGAGATGGGTAGCCAGGTGCGCGCTCAGGTCGCCGAGGCCGTCGCCGCCCTCTATAGCCGGGACCGGGGCAGAGCCGAGCGGGTGGTGGAGGGAGACCGCATCATCGATGAGTCCTACCTCGAACTCCACGGCCAGTGGATGGTGCTCACCGCCACCCAGGGCCCAGTGGGCTCGGATCTTCGACTGCTCGCCTCGCTGCTCCACCTGCTCGTCGTGCTGGAGCGGATGGGCGATCAGGCGTCCAACATCGCCAAGATGGTGATCGCAACCGACGGGTTGCCCGATGAGCCTCGGTTGGCGGGACTCCTCCGTGCCATGGGGGAGGCGGTTCTCCCCATCGCCGACCTCTCGCTGTCGGGGTTCGCTGCCAGGGACGACTCGGCCGTCGATGAGTTGAAGCGGCTCGACGCCGAGGTAGACGGCTTCTACAGCGATGCGATCGATGGCGTTGTGGCGATCGGCGACGATCGTTCTGTGCTGGAATGGGCGACGCTGATGATCATGGCGGCACGCGCCTTGGAACGGGTGGCCGATCAGGCGGTCGACATCGCCGAGGAGACGCGCCTGCTGGTCACCGGTGAACGTGACATCTATCCGAGCGGAATCCCGTGAGACACAAGGCAACAACGGCCACCGTCAGCTGGATCCCCTCCGAGGCGATCACCGGCATGCCACTGCTGCGCGGCTTGTTCGAATCGGGCGTCACCCACTACGACCGCCCACCAACCGACACTCTCGAGTTCGCCGACCTCGAGCGGTTGGCCGAAGCCGACACATTCCGGTTCGCCAACCGGGTGTCGGCTTGGGTCGATGTCGAGGACGGTCGAGTGGTTGATGCCGGCTGGAGCGAGGACAGCGAAGGGTTGATAGGTGGCTCCACGCTGCGGGTCGGCCCGTGGGAAACGAGGGTCGCCGCCGTCGCCTTCCCCGACCGGCGTCAAGAGGTGGAGCGGTCGGAGCGGGGGGCCAGGTTCATCCAGACGACCGGCGGTCGGGCCGGGATGCCTGCGCCGCGGCGTGTCTCGCACCCGCCCTTCGTCCAGGTCGTCTCGCCCACGGTGTGGACAACATTGGCTCTCGAGATAGACGCCACGGGGTCTGCCAAGGTGGAACTGGTCGGCGCCAGCGCGTTCCCTCGCCACTGGGTGTTCGGCACCGACGGCTCCTTGACGGCGAAGAGCGCACTCACCGACGTCGAGCACTGGTACCGCGGCGAGTTCGGCACGCACAGCCCGTGGGGGGAGGAAGACTCGCCGGCGCTGGTGGCAGCGGTGGAGACCGCTCTCGAGAGGCAGATGTCGGCCACCATCATGCAGGGTGCCCGGCCCGAGGTCCGTCAGCTCCGCCCAGGCGACCTGTTGACCGAGCAGGGCGAGGAGGGCGGCTCGCTCTTCCTCATCCTCGACGGGATGCTGACGGTGGAGAAGGACGGCGAGACCGTCGGCGAGGTTGGTCCCGGCGCCGTGGTAGGGGAGCAGGCCTATCTCGAGAAGGGGAAGAGAACCGCCACGATGCGCGCCAGGACGCCGGTGCGGGTGGCGGTGGCGGAGCCCGAGTCGATCGATCGACCGGCGCTCGAAGAACTGTGCTCGTGGCGCCGCGACGGTGTGTGATCGGCTGTCATCTTCCCAGGGTGAGCAACTGATCGACGGGCGCAAGGTCGTCGGTGAGGACACGCGCATCGCCGATGAAGTCGTCCAACTCATCGCCGGTCACGACCCTCAGGTCGAGGTCCAGCAAGGCGCCGGAAGCGACGATGTCGTCGGTGGGGATCGGGGCATCGCTACCCACCACGAGGAAGTTCCCTCCGCTTCCAAAGCGCTCGGGTAGCGAGAGAACCGCTACCTGGGGGAACACGGTTGCGAAGGTGGCAGCTTCGGCGCGGAGAAGGGCCATCTCCGAGCCGTCGATGATATTGGCCGCGTAGGTGCCACCGGGCCGGAGCACGTCCGCCACCTGGCCGACGAACTCGGCGGTGGTGAGGTGCCAGGGGACCGAGATACCGCCGAAGGCATCTCCGATCGCCAGGTCCGCACTCGACAGGTCCACCTGACGGATCCCGAGCCGGGCATCGCCGATGATCACATCTACATCCGGAGACGGCTCCCATCCGAGCCTCTCCTCGGCGATGCCGACGATCTCGGGGTCGAGTTCGAGCACAACGCCGGTTGAACCCCGCCGGGTGGCATCCAACCAGCGGGGCATGGTGAACCCCCCACCACCGATGTGGACTGCGTGTATCGCTCCTTCGCTGGTGGCATCGGCGACCGCCGCCAGCATCCGTGTGTAGGTGAATCGAAGCTCGGTGGGATCCTCGAGATCCACGTAGGCGTGTCGCAGCGTGTCGAGCCACAAGGTGCGACCCGCCGGGTTGTCGGGGTCGTGCTCGACCCGAACGCAGTAGTAGGAGGTCTCGGTCTCACAAGGGCCGGCCAGGGCGCTTCCCAACCAGACCCCGGCGATGAGTGCCGGGATGACCAGAAAGGCAGATCGGGTGGGTGCAAGCCACCACCACAGCGCCAGTCCGCTGACCACGAGCAACACCGCCAGCCCCGTCAATATCCGCTGGGTGGGGAACAGCGGGACCAGGACGAACCCGGTGAGGAACGTACCGGCAATGGCGCCGGCGGTCCCCAGGGCCGAGTAGCGGCCGACCACGCTTCCTGTCCGATCCAGATCGGAGAGGACCGCCTTGACGACGGTGGGGGGAACCGCGCTCGAGTAGGGCGGCGGGGACGAACACGGTCACCAGCACGAGGAGGACCAAGGTCGGCGGATTCGCCGTGACCGCCGTCGGCCCGAGGAGTCGGGCCATCGGTGCGGCGAGGGCGGCGGCGACGCCACCGAGCGCCAGTTCCGGTCCCAACAGCCGTCTCGGTTCCACCCGATCGGACAGGCGCCCGCCAAGCCACGTGCCGAGCGCGATACCGGCGAGGACGGTGCCGATGATCGCGGTGAACGTCTCGAGGGTCACCCCAACGTAAGGGGCGAGCAGCCGGCCGGCGAGTATCTCCATTACGAGGACGACCGCCGAGGTGCCGAAGACGAGGAGTCCAGCAAGGAGAGGAGTCACCGGGGGAGTGTGCCGACGGTTGCCCGCACGGTGCAACCCGGGCTCGGATGGCCGGGAATCCCGCGACGGGCCATCCCGGGTGATACGGTCGGCGCTATGACCGAAGAGCCCGCATCTCCCGGTGACAGCACCGCGGTGAGGGCCAGCCGCCGGGATGCCATGGCGATACGCCGCTACCTCGAGCGGCTGGAGCGGGCCGAGGTGCTCGACCCGGAACGGGCCGCCATGGCCCACCGCCTTGCCTCGCTGCGACGTCTCATCTCGGACTCGAGCAATGAGGCGGAAAGGGCGTCGCTCGTCGAAGAGCGGGAGTCGGTCGAGGAGGCGATGTGGGCGGCGCGCTGATCGGGTGGTCTCTCGCGACCGGAGCCTCGAAGCCGGTTTCGTTGCGGCAGCGGCCGGCTACTCGCGCCGCAAGGGGATCAGCCCCGAAGCGTGGCGGCTGGTCGGCGTCCCCGACGAGGTCCTGCACCGCGCCGGCCTGCTCGAGAAGGCCGCTACATAGAAGAGGTGGCTCACGCCTCCGGCAGCACCTCGAACACGGGATGTCGGTGGGCGATGGTGGTGACCTCCTCGTCGCTGGAGTTGGGACCCACTCCTTCGAAAAAGGCACCGACCTCGACCTTCCACCGCTTCAGGTAGGCGCGCAGTATCGGGATCTTGTCGTCGTCGGCGACCTCCACCGCGCGGAATGCCTCGGAATTGGAGCCGAGCCGCAACTCGCCGCCACCGGCCACCCGGAGGTTCCGCACCCATCGCCCCTCGCCCCGAGGCGACACCAGATAGCGGCGACCCTCGAAGGCGAGGAGATTGACCGGGTTGGTGCGCCACTCGCCGCTGCTGCGTCCCCTGACGGCGAGGACGCGTGACCCGATGAAGCTCACGCCCCTATAGGTGAACCAGGAGACCAGGGGGTTGAAGACCCTGGTGGTGAACCAACCGGGTGCCAGGTAGTGGGGTGCCATCGATCAGATCGTGGCAGGTGGCACCAAACCGGGCGAGTCATGGCTCCGAACACGCACAGATAGGCAGCGCAGGGAGGGGACCTGAGAGAGGCGCCAATGCGTGGAGCGATTCGTATGCGGGGTGTCCGATGCGCGCCAGGAACGTAGCCAAACGCTCCGGGGAGGCATTTCTACTGATGGTCGCAGGGCTTGCTGCGGCGCTGACAGGGATCGTCGTCGGAGAAGTGGTCGCGACGGGTGACATGCCGAGGCTCGGTTCGGTGATCGGATCGGCGCCGGGACCGGATTCGGGCGGGCCGGTCGTATCGAGTGCGGCACCGGTGCCGGCGTCGACCTCCACGACTCAGACCCAGCCTCAGCCCGTGAGAGCACAGACCACCACATCGGTTGCTCAAGCAACAACACCGACGACTCAGCGGGATTTGGTGAGCACGACCGATGCGACCGAGGCGGTGACGGTCACGCTCGAGGGCACTCCGATCCCCGGGGACGGGGAGTGGGATGCGGCGGTGACGGTGGTGGTTGCCGGACCGGGCGGTACGCCTGTGCCCGGCGCCACCGTCACCGCAGTGTGGTCAGGGACGATCCCGGTGGCTGTCTCGGAGCCTTCCGGGCCAGATGGGCTCGCCGAGTTCCGGTTGGACGGCATCGAGGGCGCCTGGGTCTCCTTCACGGTCATCGATGTGTTGGCGGAAGGGCTCGATTACGACGCGGATGACTCGATCACGAGCCTCGTGGTCTCGGGGAACTGAACGAAAGGAAGAGATCTATGAAGAGAATGGCAACCGTGGGGATTCTCGCCGCAGTGATCACGGCTCTGGGAGCCGGTGCGGCGCTCGCCGCCCAGGCTGAAAGCAGGCTGACCATCATCCATGCCATTCCGGGCGAGGGAGGGTTCCCGGCGGACATCTACCTCGACGGCGAGCTCGTGGTCGAGGAGATGACCTTTGGCACCGTCACCGAGGCGACCACGGTGGCATCCGGCCCCCACGAAGTCGCCATCTATCCCGAGGGCGCCGACCCCGAAACCGAGGAGCCGGCCCTGGCCGCTGACATTGACCTTGACGAGGGAGCGGACGCCACCGTGGTGGCCGGCCTGACCAATTCGGGGGACCCGACGCTTGCCGTCTACGTCAACAACGCCGACCCGGTTGGGGCAGGCGAGGGCGCGTGTCGTCCTCAGGCACCAGGCGGAGGCGCCTGCGGTCGATCTCCTGGTCAACGGCGAGCCGGTAGCGCTCGAGGTGTCCAATGGAGACGAGGCATCCGCCGAGGTGGAGGCGGGCCCGATCACGCTTTCTCTGGTCCCCTCGGCCGAGGGCGACGGAAACCTCTTCCAGACCGAGGTGGACCTCTCCGAGGGGTCGGCATTCCTCATCTATGGCATCGGGTCGGTCGAGGGTGGGAGCTTTGACGTCGCCGTACAGCAAGTCGCCGGTTTGCAGACCCCGCCCGAGGGCATCCCAACCGGCACCGGGGGAGCGGCGGGCACCGCCGTCCCGATCTGGTTGCTTGGCGCCATGGGGGCGGCGTTGATGGTCGGCTCTCTTGCGGTCGCCCGGCTGGTTCGCCGCTGAAGGTCAGGGGGCGGGCATCACCAGGTCGACGGGACGGTTGCCGACCGTCCCCGTCGCCCTGAGGTCGGCCAACTGCCGGTAGTCGTTCCACCGCAGGACCAGTTCGCCCGGAGCAGGCCCCTGTACACGGATGCGGGCGACTATGGCGCCGCTGACACGATTCCAGCTGACGGTACCGCTAACCCGCACCTGCGGTACCCAGGCGAGCCTGTGGAGCCGGAACTGGACGACATCGGACCCACGCGAGGTGAAGCTGCCCCCTCTCAAACCGACTCCGTCGTAACCGACGGCGTTGAGCCAGCGAGGAAAGATGTCGGCGACCGTGTTGGCGGCGGCAGCCACCACCCGGCGGTCGGCCGCCGGGGACTTGGCCACGTCGCCTTGCGGCGCCGGGTCCACCTCGGTCAGGGATGCGGGGAACTCCTCCACCACCCGCACTTCCTGGTATCGGCCGGCGCAGGAGGTGTCGCCGGCATCCCCGCCGGTGCTGACGAAACGGACGGTCAGGTCGGAAGCGCAACGGGAGAAGTCACCGAGCGCCATGATGTGGACACCATTCGCCACCTCGACATAGGTCGAGTTGGGGAAGCGCCCGGCGACGATCTCCGCACCGGCGGGGGAGGTGAGCGAGTCGAGCTCGCCCGCGATGACCAGCGTGGGGACCTCGGGGTAGGGCGTGCCAGGCTCGACCGGCGGGACATGGTTGCTCGGCACCGGCCAGCGGATACACGAGGTGTATTCGGTCCATGGCGAGGCCACCCAGTCATCGATGGTGAACGGGTGGAAGGCATCGGGGTCTGTCGCCTTCAACTCGGCCAGTTCGGCTTCGTACTGAGGGGGTCGCTCGGCGATGGGAGACTCGATGTCCCAAAGCTGGGGGTAGTCGTTGCAGATCGCCGCCACGTACAGCCCCTCGGAGTACTCCTCGACCGGACCGCCGTCGCCCCAGTAGATCTGCTCGGCGGCGATCCGGAGCAGCGGCGCCGGGTCGCCTTGGAAATAGGCGCGGGCGGCGGCGTCGAGTTCGCGGTAGACGGTGTGCCCATAGGCTGCCACCCCGGTGAGATAGCCGAGCATCGGGGCATCCACCGTCACCCGGCGCCGGATCCCGTCGGCGTCATGTGCGGTGCCGGTGAGGGGTTCGGAGCGGAGGGCATCGGCCAACCGGGCGATACGCTCCACCGGGTCACCACCCCGCTCGTCACATCCTGGATCGCGCTCACAGGCGACCCGGAAGGCGTCGCGGAACGCCGCATCGAGGTCGCGGTACCACGGGTCCTGATCCTCGACCGGGTAGGTGCCGTCGAGCACCAAAGTGCGAACCCGATCGGGATGGCGCACGGCGAAAGCCTGCGCCATGAAGCTCCCGTAGGAGTCCCCGTACATGTCAACCGCGTCGATGCCAAGCGCATCGAGCACCTGGACCATGTCGTCAATGGCGAACGCAGTGCCGTAGACGTCCGAGGTGGCACCGAGTTGGGCGCCGCAGAGCCCGACGTTGGCCACGTAGTCGCCCTCGTACGACTGGAGTTCGGGACAGTCGATCGCTTCGGATCGTCCGGTGCCCCGGTTGTCGATGAGGAGCAGATCGCGATGGTCGAGCAGCGGGTCGAACAGACCGAGATACCAATCGCGACTGGCGGTTGTGGCGTATCCCGGCCCACCCTCGATGGCGACGATTGTGCCGAGCGTTCGGCCCTGGCGGGCGGGGTGGATCTCGAACCCGATGCCGATGGTCCCCGCCGATGGATCGGCCGGGTCGAGCGCCACGGTGAGCGACCCGCAGAGGGCGCCGGCGACGTCGGGGCATGGCGTGGTCGCCGGCGCCGGAGCCACCCGAGACCGGACCTCTGGCGCGGCGCTGGCGGCCGGCGCCAGCAGCGCAGCGATGACAGCAAAGACGACGACCGAGACCACTTGGCGCCTCACGGGCGGGGACAGTAACCGAGTGGCTCGCGTCGCTCGCAGTCCTGATTTACGCCTTGTGGGTTATGGGTTGCCGATGCAGAGGACGGGGGACCGAGGAAGAACTGCCTGCTGCCATTCAGCATCAGCGACTTTACATAACGTGGATTATGGGCGCTCCAGCGAAGACGGCTCATGAGGGTCGATACGGAGCAAGTCCGCCACTTCTCACCCGACAGGGGCACTCGCCGCTGATCAGGTAACGCGCTCACCATCGGCTGCCAGCCAGCCGGGCTCGCGGTCGCCGAACTTCTCGAGCAGGTAATCGCGCGACGCCTCGACCGACCGGCGTGGACCATCGAGCGACGCCTTGAGCTTGAAGTCCTCTTTGAGGATGTCCCCGTTGACGAGGACAGTCTTGACATTGGAGATGTCGGCCGCGCAGACGACCGCGCCCACCGGGTCGATGACAGGGGCCATGTTCACGGCCGACCCGTCGAGGATCACGACATCCGCCTTCTTCCCAGGAGTGAGCGATCCCGTGCGGTCGGCGATGCCCGCCACCTCGGCTCCACCGATGGTCGCCCAGGAAAGCGCCTGACGCGAGGTGATCAGGCCGGGCGATGGCTCCAGACCATCGAGATCGGCATCCCAGGCAGCCTGGTGCTTGCGTCCACGCTCAGATCCAAACACGGCATGCATCTGGGTGAATTGGTCGGCCGAAGCCGTCGTGGCCACATCCGAAGAGAGCCCCACCGGCACCCCGTATTCGATCGCGGTGACCGCCGGCGCCCAGCCGTGTCCCATCTGGATCTCGATTTGTGGAGCCAAGCTGACATTTCCGCCGGAATCGGCGACGAGCTGCCACTCCTCATCGGTGAAGTGCGAGGCGTGGACGTAGGTCGTTCCCGGATAGAGAAGGTCCATGTCGCGCAGCGCCGTGACCTGGCCCTTGGTGTAGGCGAAACGATCCATGGCGACGTGCACTGTGATGTCGATGCCGAGTTCCTTGGCGAGTTCCCAGTCGTGGCGGACGACATCGGGCTTGCAGAAGCCCGGTCCCCTCGTCGCCAGACCCATGGTGATCAGACCGTCGTCCGAACTGAAGTACTGCGCTCGCAGACGGCGCGCCTCGTCACCGTCGGAGCTCAGGACGCTGCCGGTGTAGTCAGGGCCAAACCACCAGTCGACTAGTGAGGTGTTGGGGAACCCATAGGCGAACACCGATCTGATGCCGGTGTCCTGGAGGGCATGCACCGAGGCATCTGCGTGCTCTGGCGTGTTCATGATGTGCGCCCAGTCGACCAGCGTCGTGATACCGGCGTTGATGCATTCCAGGGCACCCCATTGTGTGGCCGAGTGGACATCCTCAGCTCTGTAGTGAGGTGCGAACTTGTCGAGGATGGCGCTGAAATATGTGATGAGGGCGAAATCGGGAGCACAGGTGCGGATGCAGGTCTCCCAGGTATGGCGATGGGTGTCTATGAAGCCGGGAATGACGATGTCACCCGTGGCATCGATGACCCGGGCGCCTTCGGTCGGCAGGTCGTCACCGATCCCGGCAATCTTGTCATCCTCGATGAGAACGTCTGCCCTCGGCATCTCGCCGAGGTCGGGATCCTGGGTGAGCACGATCCCGCCGCGGATGAGGACTCGGTCAGTCACGGCTACCTCGCTTCTAGCTCAGATTGCCTGGCACGATGGGCCCGGGCCTCCCCCACGTGGCCTCGGACACATCCAACGAGATCGTACCCAGGTGTCGTGTCGAAGAGCTCTACGCCGCGCCGACGTACTGGGCGAGATGCTCCCCTGTGAGAGTGGAGCGGGACGCGACCAGGTCGGCGGGTGTGCCCTCGAAGATGATCCGGCCGCCGTCGTGGCCGGCGCCGGGGCCGAGGTCGATGATCCAGTCGGCGCGGGCCATCACCGCCTGATGGTGGGCGATGACGATGACCGATCGGCCGGAATCCACCAGCCGGTCGAGCACGCCGAGAAGCTGCTCGACATCGGCGAGGTGGAGGCCGGTGGTCGGCTCGTCGAGGACGTAGACGTCGCTCCTGCTCGGCCATCTGGATGGCCAGCTTGAGCCGTTGCCGCTCCCCGCCCGACAGGGTGGTGAGCGGCTGACCGAGGCTGAGATATCCGAGCCCGACGTCGGCGAGCCGATCGAGGATCTTGTGGGCGGAAGGCGTGCGGGCCTCGCCGTCGTCGAAGAATTCGGCTGCCTCGGTCACCGACATGGCGAGCACTTCGGCGATGTTCTGCCCGCCAAGCATGTACTGCAGCACCGACGCCTGGAACCGCCTGCCCTCGCACTCCTCGCATGTGGACTCGACGGTGGCCATGATGCCCAGGTCGGTGTAGATGACTCCTGCGCCGTTGCAGTTGGGGCAGGCACCCTCAGAGTTGGAGCTGAATAGAGCCGGCTTCACACCGTTGGCTTTGGCGAACGCCTTGCGGATCGGGTCGAGCATCCCGGTGTATGTCGCCGGGTTGCTCCGTCGCGAACCACGGATCGGTGCCTGGTCGACCGCCACCACTTCGTCGCGCACGGACACAGAGCCGTGGATCAGCGAGCTCTTGCCAGATCCAGCGACTCCGGTGACGACGACGAGCACGCCCAGCGGGATGTCGACGTCGACATCCCGCAGGTTGTTCGTGGTGGCGCCACGCACCTCCAGCACCCCAGTGGGCGTCCGCACCGATGGCTTCAGCGTTGGCTCGGTCGTCCAAGTGCCGTCCAGTGAGCGTCCCGCTGGCCCGCAGCTCCTCGACCGTGCCCTCGAACACCACCTCGCCGCCCTCTGCGCCGGCACGGGGGCCGAGATCGACGATGTGGTCGGCGATGCCGATCGTTTCCGGCTTGTGTTCGACGACCAGCACGGTGTTGCCCTTGTCCCGCAGTTGTATGACCAGGTCGTTCATCCGTTCGATGTCATGGGGGTGCAGGCCGATGGTGGGCTCGTCGAAGACGTAGGTGACGTCGGTGAGCGACGAGCCGAGGTGGCGGATCATCTTGGTGCGCTGTGACTCTCCCCCGGACAAGGTTCCCGACGGCCGGTCGAGCGAGAGGTAGCCCAGCCCGATCTCCACGAACGAGTCGAGTAGGTGCTGGATCCCGGTGAGCAGCGGGGCCACCGACGGCTCGTCGAGGTCCCGGACCCAGTCGGCGAGATCGCTGATCTGCATGGCGCAGACGTCGCCGATGTTCTTCCCCTTGATCTTCGACGACCGGGCCTCGTTGCTGAGCCGGCTGCCGTCGCACTCAGGGCAGGTGGTGAACGTCACCGCCCGCTCCACGAAGGCGCGGATGTGCGGCTGCATCGCCTCTGGGTCCTTGGAGAGCATCGACTTCTGAATCTTGGGGATCAGGCCTTCATACGTCAGGTTGATCCCCTCGACCTTGATCTTGGTCGGCTCCCGGTAGAGCAGGTCGTGCAGCTCCCGCTTGGTGAACTTGCCGATCGGCTTGTCCATGTCGAAGTACCCGCTGCCGCTGAAGATGCGGCCGTACCAGCCGTCCATGCTGTAGCCGGGGACGGTGAGCGCGCCCTCGCTGAGCGACCGGCTGTCGTCGTACAACGCAGACAGGTCGAAGTCGTTGACCGAGCCCATCCCCTCGCAGCGCGGACACATGCCGCCCAGAACGCTGAACGACGCCTTCTCGGTCTTCGTCCTGCCCTCGCCGCGGTCGACGGTGATCGCACCGCTGGCCTTCACCGACGGGACGTTGAACGAGTACGCCTGGGGCGAGCCGATGTGCGGCTCTCCGAGCCTGCTGAACAGGATGCGCAGCATGGCGTTGGCGTCGGTGGCGGTGCCGACCGTGGATCGCGGGTTGGCACCCATCCGCTCCTGATCGACGATGATCGCCGTCGTCAAGCCGTCGAGTAGGTCCACCTCCGGCCTTGCCAGCGTCGGCATGAAGCCCTGCACGAAGGCGCTGTAGGTCTCGTTGATCAACCGCTGCGATTCGGCGGCGATCGTGTCGAAGACGAGCGAGCTCTTCCCCGATCCGGAGACTCCGGTGAACACCGTCAAACGGCGCTTCGGGATCTCGATGGTGACGTCCTTGAGGTTGTTCTCGCGTGCGCCTTGCACCCGGATCAGATCGTGGCTGTCGGCCACATGCACATCGGGCGACTGCTTGCCCATGATCGCGGCCGCATTGCCATCGGTTAGGGCTGCTGCCTCAACCCGATGGTGTTTCCGTCGCTGTCGGCCAGCTGCGCCACGAGCAGTCCCCCACCGACATCCTTCGCGTCGCTGGTGACCTGCCACCCCGCAGAACGGAGCTCATCGACTCTGGCAGCGATGTCCTCTGTTTCCCAGTAGGCGATGGGGCCATTGCTGGAGCCATTCGGATCGAGTCCGATCTCGCGACCCTCTGTGCGGTACCCGACGTAGTAGGGCGAGTCGACGTATGGATCGGTACCGAGCAGTTGCGTGAACAGCTCCTTCGCCTTCTCGAGGTCTTTGACGGGATAGACGACCAATTGTTCGGTCATTGCCATGATTTGCCTCCCTTATGAGTCCCCGGCGTGTCAGCCCGTGACTCGACCGCCTTCTTTACGAGTGCACCGATCTTCTTCTCGTCGGCGGCGGTCAACTTCTTCAGTGCGAAGGCAGTCGGCCACATGCTGCCTTCGTCGAGGTTCGCCTCTTCGTTGAAGCCGAGCGTCGCATACCTCGTCTTGAACTTCGAAGCGGCTTGGAAGAAGCAGACGACCTTGCCGTCCCTGGCATACGCCGGCTGTCCGTACCAGAGCTTTGGCGTGAGCTCCGGCGCGTTGGCCTTGACGATCTCGTGGAGCCGCTCGCCCATGGCGCGATCCGATTCATCCATCTCGGCGATCTTCGCCAGCACGACGTCCTCGCCGCTCGCCTTGGCGCCCGACTTCACCTCCTGGGCGCGCTCCTTCATCGCGGCTCGTTCCTCTTCGGTGAAAGCCTTGGACGTCTTGCCTTTCGATGGTGGCCTTGGCGGACTCCGTGGCCTTTTGTGGGCTCATCGTTCTCTCCTGTGCAGGCGCTCCCGAGGCCGGACGACTCAGCTGACCTCGAAGATGCGGATCATGTTGCCGGCGGGGTCACGGAAGGCGCAGTCGCGAACGCCCCATGGTTGGTCGGTCGGCTCCTGGACGACCTCGGCGTCGCTGGACTGCAGCTGTTCGAAGGTGCCATCGAGGTCCTTGGTGGCCAGGTTGATGCCGGCGTATGTGCCCTTGGCCATCATCTCGGTGATGGTGCGACGCTCTTCGTCGGTGATGCCAGGGTCGGCAGCCGGGCGGGTGCAGGACGATCGACGTGTCGGGCTGGTCGGCCGGGCCGACCGTGATCCAGTGCATCCCTTGGTACTCGACGTCGTTGCGGACCTCGAAGCCGAGAGTGTCGCGATAGAAGGCCAGGGACTCGTCTCAGGTCGTTGTGCGGGAGGTAAGGTCTGGTGAATGATGATGTCCATGGCGGTCAACCTATCGCGACTCGGGACTTCGGCGCTTCTCGATTCCTGACCGGTCTGGTGACTCGTTTCGCCACGCACGGCGGCATCCCCTCGCCCTCGATCGCGCCCTCTGCCCGGCGCCGGTAGACGCTCGGCGGCACGCCGACCAGTTCGGTGAAGCGTGTGCTGAAGGTGCCCAGCGACGAGCAGCCGACCGCGAAAGCAGACCTCGGTGACGCTGAGATCGCCCCGCCGCAGCAGCGCCATGGCGCGCTCGATGCGACGGGTCATCAGGTAGCTGTAGGGCGACTCGCCGTAGGCGAGCCGGAACTGGCGGCTGAGGTGACCCGCCGACATGTGCACGCCGCGAGCGAGCGCCTCGACGTCCAGCGGCTGGGCGTACTCACGGTCGATCCGGTCGCGAACACGGCGCAGCCACACGAGATCGCTCAGGTGCGAGGCGGCTGGTCCGCTGGTCACCGGCACGATCGTCCCACGTCGCACCAAGGTTGTCTAGCGCCGCTGCAACGCCCCTCAGTCGCGCTCGAAGACCCTTCACCACCGAGTCGAGCGGGGCGATGCGGCGAGCGAACCCACGCCAATCGCGAGTTGCGCCGCGAGGAGGATCACGATCGAGACCACATCGTGACCACCACCGAGGGCGATGATGGCCGCGGACAGCAGGAAGACTCCGCCGCGGGCAGTGCGTAGCCGACCGGTAGATATCGGCGCCCGGGTGGCGTCGCATGTCACCGCGGGCTGGCGGGTCCGTGCCCAGGCGATCAACCCGCCCGATCAACCCGAGGCCGGCGATCCAGGTACTCGATGGCCATCGGCAACCGCCACGTCTCGTCCAGGGTCATCAGGTCACCCCATGCCAGTCACGGTGGCCGCCAGCACCTCACTGCGGCGACGTAGACGAAGCGGCGGTCGCTGGTGCGCCGGGCGACCCCGATCAGAGCCAATCCGAAGGCGATGACGGTGAGCCAGTTGGCACGGTCCCCCCAGGACAGGGCCGTAGCCACCGCCCCAACGACGGCGGCGTCGGTCAGCATCGGTTCGAGCCCGACGGTCCCGACCTGGATTCGCGCCGGTGACCACGACGATGGCGGTGAGGCCGATCGATGGGTTGGCCAGCAGCGTCCCGCCCCATCCGACGGCGAGTGCCGTCCCGGCGATGCCCGGCGAGCGCCGCAGCCACCATCGATGTCCAGTGCTGGTCGGGGTCGAGCTCGCGGGCGAGCGCCCATCCGGTGAAGCCGATCCAGCGGCGACGAATGCCTCCCAGAGGATGGCTCGCCACGGGTCTCCGTCGCGAGGGCCGACCCCCCGCCGGTGACGCCGGCGACGACGGTGACCGCGATGGCGAATCCTGGTTGCAGGAAGCCGGAAATCGAAGCCCGCGCCCCAGATGTGTGATCCGGAAGAGGAGTGGCTTGCGCCGCGGAGCCTGGTTCACCCAGAGGTCCGCTCGCCGGCTCGCTTTTGTGCCTCCCCTGACCGCGTACGCCGAGTGGATCAGCCCGACGTGGCTGAATGCCTGCGGGAAGTTTCCCAAGCAGCGATCCGTCCTGGCCCACCTCTTCCGAGAAAAGGCCCAGATCGTTGGCATGGCTCAGCGCCCTGTCTATCAGCCGGACGGCCCGGTCGATCTCGTCGGCGAGGGCAAACGCCTCGGCCAGCCAGAAGGTGCAAAGCAGGAAAGATCCCTCGTCTCCCCGCAGCCCGTCGCTGGCGATGTAACGCATGACCAACCCGCGCTCGTCGAGCAGCCCTCGCTCCACCGCTTCGATGGTCGCCAGCACCTTGGGGTCGCGAGGCGGGAGCAGACCGCATATCGAGATGAGGAGGACGGATGCATCCAATTCGTGCGGCCGAACGCCTGGGTGAAAGCCCCGACCTCATCGTCCCATCCCTCCTCGAGAATCGCCGTCCTGATCCTCTGCGCCTCGTGGCGCCACTCGCCGGCCCGGTCGGCTGCATCCAGGTCGGTGGCGAGCTCGGAGGCGCGGTCGAGTGCCACCCAGCACAGCAGCTTTGACGACAGGAAGTGCCGCGGCTCGTCGCGTATCTCCCAGATTCCGTGATCGGGTTTCTCCCACACCGATGCGGCGGCGTCGGCGACCTCGGTGAAGAACCGTCGCACCTCCGGGGCGAGCCTGGGGAGCTTTCGCGGTAGAGCAGGGCGGCATCGAGGAGGTGACCGAAGACGTCGTTCTGGCGCTGCGACCATGCTCCGTTCCCCACCCGGACCGGGCGGCTACCGCCCCATCCCCCAAGATGATCGAGCGAACGCTCGGAGAGGTCACGCTCTCCCCCGACGCCGTACATGATCTGGAGCGGACGTTCCCGGGCGAGGTCGCCTGCCGCGGCGAACACCATCCATGTGAAGAACCGGTGCACCTCGTCCGGGCAAGCGGCCACCCACATGGCGTGGAGGGTGAGGCTGGCGTCGCGCACCCACGAATAGCGGTAGTCCCAGTTGCGCACTCCGCCCGGGTCCTCGGGGAGCGACGTCGTGGGTGCTGCGACCATGGCGCCGGTGGGCGCATAGGTGAGCGCCTGGAGGACCCTTCCCGAGAAGCGCACCTCCTCGCCCCATGGGCCGGTGTAGTTGACATGCGCTGCCGCCCACCCCTGCCAGGCGCTGACGTCTCTTCCAGAGCGCCGCCGTGATCTGTCGGAGGTGAGGGTGGGAGGATCTCTTCCCAGGTCGGATCGGTGCTGGAGGGCAAACCCCAGCTCCTCCCCGTCCTCGATCGCGATGCTCGCCTTGGCCCCGCCGAGGACCGGGTCGAGCGGGACCGG
The DNA here is from genome assembly GCA_963824995.1 of uncultured Actinomycetes bacterium. Lineage (GTDB taxonomy): Bacteria > Actinomycetota > Acidimicrobiia > Spongiisociales > DATADW01 > DATADW01. The sequence continues at coordinate 172,209 of CAWGRK010000006.1, forward strand.
GCTCGACAGGGCGAGCAGCACCGCTCCCCCTCTGAATACGATCCCGCCGGGCACGGCCATGGAGAGCGGCATGACCAACCCGAACTCGGGCCGGGGCCGGCAGTGGAAGTGCATCTCGACGCTGCCGGCGACGCAGCGCACCACCCGAAGCAGGAGATGTGGCGAATCCCGCCCCAGGTCATGGTGGCGCGGAGCCGCCACCAGGGCGAGGGCGTCGGTGACGGTCACCTCCCCGGTCTCGGTGGTGAAAGTCGTTTCGAGCACCATCGTGTCGTCGAGATAACGACGGGTGGTCGTCGCCCGGGCCGCCGGTCGCAACTCCCAGCACCCACCGTCCTCGTCGAGGAGGCGGGCACACACCGCAGGTGAGTCGAAGCGCGGGCATGCATAGCCAATCGATGGAGCCGTCTCTGGCGACGAGTGCGCTCGACTGGCAGTCGGAGAGCAGCCCGTAGTCGGCGATCGGCCGGGACATCGGCCGTCAAGCTACCGCCGCGGCCGGAGCTACCTCTTGACCGGTGCCGCCATTCGATCAAGCTCTTCGGCAGCCTTGGCGATGTTGCGCTGCATTCCGCCGAATACGACACCGTGGAAGGGCGAGATGATCAGCCAATAGAGGTGGCCGGCCAGACCGTGGGGGTGAAATAGAGCTCGCTGGCGGAACCTGGTGCGACCTTCGTCGTCCGACCCCACGGTTAGTTCCAACCAGGCAAGCCCGGGAAGACGCATTTCGGCGCGTAACCGAAGTAGCCGGAAGTCCTCGATTTCCTCCACTCGCCACCAGTCGAGCGCGTCGCCGACCGCCAGATCGAAGGGGTGGCGGCGCCCGCGCCGCAATCCCGGTCCTCCGACAGCGCGGTCGAGTACAGCTCGAACGGCCCACGCAAGCGGCCATGAATACCAGCCGTTCCGCCCCCCGATCCCTTCTACGACCTGCCAGACGCTCTCTGGGGTCGCCTGGACCGTGCACTCCCGGTCATCGACATACAAGTCGCCCCCTGCCCAGTCGGGGTCCGTAGGGAGGGGCTCGCTTGGGGCGCCGATGGGATCGGCGGAAGACCATGTGGTGGCAACGTCGAACTCGCGGATACGGGTCAAGGCCAGGGAGATTGCTTGCTCCACACCAATGAGCCCGTCAGGCGGGTCCGGCACCCAACGGGCAATGTCGCGTTCTTTGCTGACAACCTCGTGGACGAGACTGTCGACGAGTGGCCGGGCGATGCTGCTGGGAACCGGAGTCACCAGCCCGACCCACAGGCTCGAGAGCCGAGGCGACATGACCGGGACAGAGAGGATGCGACGAGGCGGTAGATCGGCCGCGCGGGCGTGTATCTGGATGAGCTGGCGGTAGGTGACGACGTCTGGGCCACCGATGTCAAAGGCGCGGTTGACTTCGAGCGGGATATCTGCCGCGCCTACGAGGTAATGAAGCACATCACGAATGGCGATGGGCTGCATACGCGTATCGATCCACCTGGGTGTGACCATGATCGGTAGCCGCTCTGTGAGATGTCGAAGCATCTCGAACGAGGCCGACCCTGATCCGAGGATGACGGCCGCCTGCAGGACCACGGCAGGAACACCCGAAGCCAAAAGGATCTCACCGACTTCCCGTCGCGATTCGAGGTGCGCGGAAAGGCTTTCTTGCTCTGGATAGAGCCCGCCTAGGTAGACGATACGTCGGATCCCGGCAGATTCCGCCCCACGGGCAAAACTGCTCGCCGTGGCGCGGTCGGTACTCTCGAAGTGACGACCACTCCCGAGGCTGTGCACCAAGTAGTACGTCAGCTCGGCACCCTTCCCGGCTCGCTCGACATCTTCTGAGTTGGCCGCATCCCCCTGGACGACCTCTACTCCTTCGCGCCACGGTTGGTCTCTCAATTTCGCTGTATTCCGGGCCAGGCACCGCACCCGAAAACCGGCAGCGAGCAGTTGCGGAACCAGGCGCCCTCCGATGTAGCCGCTAGCTCCGGTGACCAATGCCAGCCGGTCATTCATCGTCGAAGTCTGACCCGAGTGGGTGGCTACGCAAGCCGATGAAACGGTCAGCGCCCGGTTTGGCCTTCGCCGCTGGGTGGCTCACCGGACCGCTCGAACTAGGGGCGCCGGGGTGACTGCCTTGACGGTGACCCGGCGGGGTGGCACACTCCCCGCCACTACAACGCGCTTATCCAGAGCGGTGGAGGGACGGGCCCTTTGAAGCCGCGGCAACCGGAAGCTCCCACCAGGAGCAACACCGGTGCCAATGCCCGATCGATGAGCAGCCGACAGCGGGACTCCCGCTCGAGGCGCCGGAGAGCGCGTCGAGAACAGAGGAGGACCGTTGTGATCGATAGCTGGCACCATCCTTTCCGCTCCCCCGCGTGTATCTGTCCTTTTGTGATGTGTGCGCGCTCTCGGGCGGCCGTCCCGTCGGCCGCGGCGGGCTGAAGCCCCGCCGGTCGCCCGAGAGCATTTTCCGCAGCGCGGGGCTGCGCCATTTCAATTTGCCTCTTGGAAGGACAGATCCATGACGATCACAACCCGAATCAACGATGTCGATCTGGCAACCGTTGCCGGTCTGGTGGGCAATATCCGTACCGATCCGGAGCACGCCAAGACCACATGGCAGGCGTCCGTGAGCTGGCAGGGCGCCTTCCGGAGCGAAGCGCGGGTGAGAGATTTCGACCCCATCCAGTCCGATGAGCCGGCGGCGCTGGGCGGGACCGACACCGCCCCCAACCCAGTCGAGCAGGTGCTGGCGGCGTTGGGGCACTGCCTCGCAGTCGGTTACGCCGCAAACGCCAGCGCCGAGGGGATCGGGATCACCGAATTGACCATCGACCTGGAAGGCGATCTCGACCTGCACACCTTCCTCGGGTTGGCCGATGGCCACGCTGGGTTCGACGGCATCCGCGCCACGGTTCGTCTCAGCAGCGACGCCGATCCCGAAGCCATCGCTGCCCTCCACCGAAACGTCGTCTCCACCTCACCGGTCGGCCACACCCTCGGCCGGGCAGTTCCGGTGGATGTCACTCTGGACCACTGATCGAGAGGAGAAACCCAGTGAGCGACTATCGATTCGAGACCCTCCAGGTCCACGCCGGACAAGAGCCGGCTCCGGGGACCAATGCTCGGGCGGTCCCGATCTACCAGACCACGTCGTACAACTTCGACGACAGCGACCACGCAGCCCGGCTCTTCGGGCTGCAGGAGTTCGGGAACATCTACACCAGGATCATGAACCCGACCACCGATGTCTTCGAGAAGCGCGTGGCGGCGCTCGAGGGTGGTGTGGCGGCGGTGGCGACTTCCTCTGGGCAGGCGGCGCAGCTCACCACCTTCACCACGCTGCTCGAGACGGGCGATGAGATCGTCAGCACCAGCTACCTGTACGGGGGCACCTACAACCAGTTCAAGGTGGCTTTCCCCCGTCTCGGCATCAAGGTCGAGTTCGTCGACGGCGACGATCCCGAGGATTTCGAGTCGAGGATCACCGACCGGACGCGTGCTCTCTACCTGGAGACGATCGGGAACCCGAAGTACAACGTGCCCGACTTCGAGGCCATCGCCGAGGTCGCCCACCGCAACGGGATCCCCCTGGTGGTGGACAACACCTTCGGAGCAGCCGGGTACATCTGTCGCCCCATCGAACACGGCGCCGACATCGTGGTCCACTCGGCCACCAAGTGGATCGGCGGGCACGGGACCTCGATCGGAGGGGTGATCGTCGACTCGGGCAACTTCGATTGGCGGAGTGGCAAATTCCCGGTGTTCACCGAGCCCGCCCCCGGGTACCACGGTCTCAACTTCGGGGAGGTGTTCGGGCCCGACGGTCCGTTCGGCAACATCGCCTTCGCCATCAGGGCCAGGGTCGAGGGTCTGCGGGACCTCGGTGCCTGTCTATCGCCGTTCAACGCCTTCCTCTTCCTCCAGGGACTGGAGACGTTGAGCCTGCGGGCACAGCGCCACATGGACAACGCAGCCGTACTGGCCCCGTGGCTGGACCAGCACCCCAGGGTCACCTGGGTCTCGTACCCGGGCCTCCCCAGTCACCCCTACCACGAGAAGGCGAAGCAGTACCTCCGCAACGGGTTCGGATCGGTGCTCTCCTTCGGGATCGCCGGGGGATACGAAGCCGGCAAGCGGTTCATCGACCAGGTACATCTGGCCTCCCATCTGGCCAACGTCGGTGACGCCAAGACCCTCGTGATCCACCCCGCCTCGACGACCCACCAGCAGCTCACCGAGGAGGAGCAGACCTCAGCCGGGGTCACACCCGACCTGGTCCGCATCTCGGTGGGTATCGAGCACATCGATGACATCAAGGCCGATCTCGACCAGGCGCTGGAGGCTGTGTCCTAGACCCGGGCCTGCCGACCTCTAGGTGAGGCGGTATACGGAGACATGCCCGGTGGAGGCGGCGGTGAAGGCTGAGCCTTCCCAGTCGCCCCATCGGGCATCCAACTCCATACCGGCGAGCTGTGCCATCAGGTCCAGCTCGGCCGGCCAGGCGTAGCGGATCACCACGGGTCTCAGCCTCGCACCAGCCTCGTCGAGAACGATGTGCTGGACCGTGACGATCTGCTCCACGGTGTCGATGATCGACGCCTCGAGCCTCACCTGCGTGGCCTCGGTCTCGGCGACAGCGACACGTTGGCCGCGGTCGAACCTGGTGAGGTCGGGGACGAAGGCCTCGAGGACGAAGACCCCACCCGGCTCGAGCCTGCTGGCCACATTGCGGAAGCACCGGATCTGGTCCTCCTGGGTGAGGAGGGCAAACAACGTGTTGAAAACGATGAAGATGAGGCCGAACTTTCCTTCGACGGGTACTTCGGAGAAGTCGCCCATGGTCACCGGGATCCGGTCCCCTCCCTGCTTGGTCCGGAGGCGGGCGACCATGTCCTCCGACACGTCAACTCCGTGGATGTCCACGCCCTTCGAGGCAAGCGGCAACGCCACCCGCCCGGTGCCGATGGCCAACTCGAGTACCCGCCTCTCCCCCGCCATTTCGGCCAGCCGGTCGATCATTGCCGCCGGCGCATCCGGGTACCACTGGTCGTACACGTCGGCGATCCGCTCTCCGTATGTGTCGGGCCCGTACTCCTCCATGGGCGAATCGTGCCAGACGGGAACCGGGTGGCAGGCCCATTTCCGCACCGATCTACGCTGCAGGGGTGACCGCAGCCTCCAATGTCATCGCCGCGCTCGACGGCGCCGGGGTGTCGTACGAGGTGATGCCCTGCGACCCGGCGCTCGCCGACACCGCAGCCTTTTGCGAGGCTTACGGCATACCTCCGGAGCGCTCGGCCAATGCCATCCTCGTTGCCTCGCGACGACCCGCTGGCGAGCGAGCCGTGTGTGTGGCACTCGCCAACACGAGGCTCGATGTCAACCGGACGGTGCGTCAGCGGCTCGGTGTGAAGAAGGCCTCTTTCGCCTCTCCCGAGGAGACGGTCGAGGCAACCGGGATGACCATCGGCGGGGTCACGCCGCTCGGACTCCCTGATGGGCTCAGGGTCTGGCTCGACACTGCGGTGATGACCCCCGACTGGGTGATCGTCGGCGCCGGCACGCGAGCGGCGAAGATCCGGCTATCCCCACCAGATCTGGTGCGGGCATCCGGTGGCGAGGTAGTGGTCGGGCTGGCCCGCCCCTTCGAGACGACTGCCGTTTAGGGCCCGGCGCTCCGGGCCCTCCTGCGCACCAATATCACATACCCGACGACCCCGACAACGGCGAAGGCAAACCACTGGATGGCGTATGCGAGGTGGTTGCCCTCGTCGTCGGTTGCCGGCGGGCCCAGCGGGACCGGCAGGTCGCCGGGATTGGCCGGGTCCACCGTGAATAGGTCCACCGATACGGGTGCCAGTTCGTCCTCGCTCTGCTGCTGGATCCGCGGGATGTCGAGCCTGCTGAGGACCGTCAGCTCACCCTGAACCGGATCTGCCGGACCGAGACCGGACCGCTCCTGGCTGAGCCGGACGAGACCCTCGACCACGACCCGGCCGTCGGGCGGTGCGGCAGGCACCGGTGGCTCGTCCATATCCATGGGGACCCAGCCCCGGTTGACCAGCACGACATCGCCGCCGGGGGTCTGAAGCGGAGTGACCACGTGGAATCCGGCCACACCGTCGAGTGTTCGGGACCGCAAGAGCACCTCGCCGGTCGGGTCGAAAGTCCCGCTCACGGTGACAGGGTGGTACTCGATGGCGCCGAGGTCCTCCCCCACCGCCTCGAGCATCACCGCGAGATCCTCTGGTGGAAGGGCGAGCCTGGCGGCCAGCAGTTGATTCTCCTGGCGCGCATCGTCGAGCCTCCGGAGCTGCCAGAACCCGAGGTTGATGAACAATCCGGCGATGAGCACCACCGCCGAGGTGGCGAAGATCCATCGTGGATTGCGGAGGAACTGGTACACGCCAGGCATGATGATCGCTCCGGCCCGGAATACTCCCCAACCCAGGGTTGGCAGCTACCTCCTGGGTACTCCCCAACCCAGGGTTGGTCAGCTGGCAGCCAAGTCGGGTGGCCGCGCATCCAGCAGGGTTCGGGCCATATCCACCGGGTCGGAATCGGAGGAGAGCCCGATCGGGCGGTCGAGCCAGTCCTGGAGCTGTGGGGCGCTCGCCTCTCCGCGCTCGATGAGCAGGCGTGCAAGATCGTCGCTCCACATCCACGCCACAGGACACCTCCGCTCGATCAACGAACCCAAAGTGAGCGCGGCAGGCCAAGGCTCCGGTGGGTCAGCGCTGGCCAGCGGGCTCGCTGGACCGGCTCAACGTACCCCCCATTGTCAACCCCCCTCTCACCTGGGGAAGCACACCGTCGTGGTTCGACTACTCCCCGGCGATGGCGGTCCCACCGGTTCGGCGTGGGTCGGCGGCCGCCACCAGCGTCCGGTCGGCGTGGCGGAGTGCGGCGGCAGCTCCGCCGAAGAACATCGACGCCTCGTCGAACGCCCGCGTGGGGAGACCCACCTCGGAGACATCGAGCCCGGGCTCGTATGCAGCGCGAGGGTGCTCGGGCCAGCCCTCGACGTGGAGCCTGGGATGGGCGATGGCATCCTCGAGCGATAGTCCCAAGCGGGTGATGTTGAGAAAGACCATCGCCAGGGCGCTCGTGATCCGATCGGCACCTGGCGTGCCAACCGCCATCACCCGCCCGCTGTCGTCGAGCGCCACCGACGGCGCCATGTTCGAGGCGAGACGGGTCCCCGGCGCCAGGGCGTGGACGCCGCGGCGGTTGAGTTCCAACTCGCCGAGGCAGTTGTTGAGCCATATCCCCGTTCCCGCTGGGAGCACCCCCGAGCCGTACCCTGCCGACATCGTGGCGGCGCACGCCAGACCGTCGGCATCGACCGCCGAGACGTGAATCGTCGAGGCAGCGCCCATCCCAGCCAACTCCTCGATGGTGCTCGCACCCAACAGTTCGGTCACCGCCTGCTCGGGCGACTCCCCGCGGTCTACCCGTGAGGCGCGGTAGGCGAAGACAGCTGCAAGCGCCTCGGCGAATCGAGCCACGTCGGCTGCCTCCCAAACGCTCACCGGCCGGTCGCCCATCATGCGGAGCACTGCTGCCACCGCGGCACCGCCCACAGCCGGAGGCGGAACCGTGGCCAGGGTCCAGCCCGCGCTCTCCACCCGCAGAGGGGTACGGCGCAACACCCGGTATGCGGCCAGGTCTTCGATGGTGAGGATCCCGCCCTCCGTCTCGACGGCGGCGGCGATGCGCCGGCCGAGATCGCCACCATGGAGAACGGCGGGTCCTTCCTCGGCGAGTTGGATGAGCGAGTCGACGAGACCCTCGACGTGCACCGTCGCCCCGGTCGAGAGCGGAGCCCCGTCGCCGCCGGTGATTGCCACCCGGCTCGCATCCTCCCTGCCGAAGATCTCCATCGCACCCTGGGTGAGGTAGCGGTGCGACGCCGCCGGCAAGGGGAAGCCGGATGCGGCGGCGATGATCGACGGCTCCCACAGTTCGGGCCAGGGCAGCCGGCCATGGCCGTTCGCCGCGGCGGCGAACGCTGCAACCGAGCCCGGGGTGGCAACCGAGCCCGGCCCGACCAACGTCGTGGTCCCCCCGCCGTACTCCATCGACACCTCGAACATGGCCTGTCCGAATCGATCGGGGGATAGTCCGCGGCCGGGCATCTCGACCTGGCCGTCGTAGACGACGCTCGTCCCCTCAGGTGTGAGGACGGTGATGAACCCCCCGGCACCGAGCGAGGACACACCTGGTTCGGAGATCGAGGCGAAAACGGTGGCAGCAATGGCGGCGTCGACCGCGTTGCCGCCGGCATCGGCAATGGCGGCCCCCGCAGCGGCGGCCAGTGCCGAAGGAGCGGCGACTGCTACCCGACCCATGCTCCCGAGGCTACCGAGACCCGACTTCTGTGACCGACTCCTCGACCACGTCATGGGTCACCTGCTCGGCGACGATCTCGATCCGGCTGCGCCGGCCTTCAGGCCCCTCCCAGAACCGGCGCTGGGCGCTGCCCGCCACCCACACCCGGCGGCCCGGTTCGAGATCGGTGGCCACCTCCTCGCTCGGGTCCCAAAGCGTCACCGGGAGGACGTCGATCCGACGCCTTGGAGTCTCGGTCCGCACGGTCACCAGGTACCTGATCAGCCGGGCGCCCGAGTCGAAGACCCTCATCTCGGGAGCCGAGGCGAGTTGCCCCGACAACACGACGAGGTTGAGATCCATTTCCGCTCCTCTCCGGGGAGCGCGGGGAACGCACGGAAACGTAAGACCGGGGTGCGACATTCGCGGGTCAGCCCTGGTCGTCCTCCCGGAGAGCCTCGCCCCACTCGGTGGCCAAAGGACCAGACGACCGCATGATCAACAGCATCGAGCCCGCGGTGCGCACCAGGTGCGGCGTACCGGGCGGTCGGTGGAAGTACCCGCCTGCCTGGTATCGATGGACCTTCACCCCGTCGCTCAGACCCACCGCCGTTGCCGCCTCCCCCTCGAGGAGGAAGCCCTCTTCGCTCACAGGGTGCCGGTGCCAGGTGGATCGCTTCCCCCAATGCACGCCCGCCATGAGCCAGACGACCGGCCCGGGTGGGCCGTGGACCGTCTTCACCATGAGCCCGGGCGGAAGATCAGGATCCTCCGCCGGCTCCCACTCCAGTTCCTCCGTGTCCACCACCGCGGCGGGGTCGTCGGTCACCGCCTCACCAAAGCTCAGCGGGCCCCCGGAGTGGGCGAGCACGACGGTGTCGATCGGTGCCGAGTATCGGCCGGAGCTCCCCGCCGGCATCGCCAGGTGGGTCATTGGTCGCAGCGGTCGCCCGTCGAGTTGCAGCCTCCCGCTGACCACGAACAACTCGAGCGGAGCGGAGAAGCCGCCACGCCCCGACCGCCAACCGGCGGGGATGCGGATCAACTGGGTCGATCGACCCGACGGATCGCGCGACAGCGTCTTGGCCTCGCAGCCCGGAGGCAGGCCGGGCACCACGAAGGCGCGAGCGGCGAGATCGCTCTCGTGGAATCCCCCGATGAAGTGGCGGGAGCGATCGATGGTCGCCGGATCGCGAGTCGTGTTGGGCGCGGTCACACCAATCTCCGTCGAGCCGACACCGTCCTACGACGGGTGCCGACCACCGTACCCTTGACCCCGCCAACGGAGACCGCACCTGGAGAGAGATCGATGGACGCCGCGCCAAGTGGCCACGGTTCGCCAGAAGCCGAGATGAGCCGTCGCCTGTTCCTCGCCACGATGACCAAAGGTATGGCCGGGATCAGTGCCGCTGGAGCCCTCCTCGCCGCCTGCCGACCTACCGAGGCTTCGACGACCACCACGGCCCTCGCAACGACGTCACTGGCGAGCACCTCGACGGCGGCGGTCACTTCGGTGCCCACGTCCACCACGACGGGAGCTCTTGCCAAGGAACTGAGGATCGACATCCTCGCCGACCCAACCCCTGACGTCGACCCGCTCAACTGGAGCGCGCAGTCGATTCAGAGGGTCTACCGGCTCACCAACGAGTCGCTGCTCACCTGGAACGAAAGCCGCGAGATCGTCCCTCAACTCGCCGCACGCCCTCCCGAAGTCGCCGAGGACGGCTTGACATACACGGTCACCCTCAAGCAGGGCGTCACCTTCCACAACGGCAAAACGCTCACCTCGGAGGATGTGAGATTCAGCTACGAGACGATCGGCGCCGAGGAGAGCACGTCGCAGTGGAAGCCCAGAGTGTCGATGATCTCGGCAATCGATACGCCGGACGATCACACCGTTGTCTTCACGCTCGGGAGTGTCTTCACTCCTTTCGCGGGGACGCTCGCCAGGATCCCGATCGTGCCTTCGAACGTCCCGTACGCGGTGGGTGACACCTATGCGCGTACCACGATCGGGACCGGCCCGTACCGGTTCGTGGAGTGGACACAGGGCGACCAGATCGTGCTCAAGCAGTTCGAGGGGTACTGGGACGAGGGGCTTCCAGCCACCGAGCAGGTGGTGATGAAGGTGGTCCCCGACGATGGTGCGAGGTCGGCCAACGTGGTGACGGGAACGACCCATATCGTGCCCGACCCGGCCCTCAGCCAGCTACATGTCATGAACAGTGGTGGGGCCAGCATCAACATCGCCGAGGACTCGACGGTCCGGGTCTACATGTATCCCAACCTCGACCCGGCACGGTTCACCGGTGCCTCTTACGCCGCACGGCGTGCCATTGCGGAGGCAATCGGGCGAGGTGCGATCGCCAACGAGGCCTATTTCGGTACAGCCATCCCGGCATCGACGTTGCTCTCCAGCGGGGCCGATCACTTCGACCCCTCATTGGGAGACTTCTTCGGCGGCTCTGCTGATCCCGAGGAGGCGGCGCTGTACCTCGAGGAGGCCGGGGGGCCACCGGTGGAGACGCTCGGGCTCTACCTCATCGACGACCCGTATCTCTTGGACACAGCGGTGATGGTCCAGGCCGACCTCGCCGCGGCGGGAATACCCGTGGCGCTGTTCGTGGAAAGCACCAGTCAGGTGGTGGAGAGGCTCACCGTGACCGGGGACTACGACCTCGTGCTGCTCGCCGTCGAGGCCCAGGCTGCGTCAGGTTTCGGGTCCGAGTACCCGTACTTGAGCGCAACCTCGGACATGCCGGGCAATCTGAACGGGTCGCTCTACGGGTTCCCCGCTGACGAGGAGTACGACGCCCTCCTGCTCGCCGCGGTACAGACGCCAGAGGAAGAGGCCGGTGCCGCCTGGCAGGCGGTGCAACGCTACGACGTCGAGCAGGGCCTCTATCAGATCCAGATCGTCACCGCTCGCTATGTGGAGGCGATCGCGGAATCGGTGATGGGATACCGGGCGTCCTCGCTTGGAGGTCCGTACAACGTCAAGGACGCCACGGCTCGTACTTCATGACCTGCTCGGGGTTCATCCTTTCAGGGTGGTATCGTAACTGATTCGTTACCGAAGGAGCACCTGATGGCGACCGGATCGGGGACCAAGGAAGACCCCTGGGTGCTGCAGACACCGAGTCTCACATCGAGCTTCCAGATGTACCGCGACGAGTCGGCCGAGCCCGCGGTGCTGGTGTGCACCGTGGGGAGCACGACCCTCCACTACGACCTGCGCATCATCGACGACATGCACACCATGCTCATCGAACGCGGCGACTGGATGCCGCTGGGCAACGCCGACGAGCAGAAGGAGGCACCCGAAGGCTCGGTCGAGGCATGGGCCCGGTCGGCGGACAACCCGATCGGCGGCTGGTACGGGCTCAAGAAGGGCCTGCGGGGTCGAGTGGGGAACTATGTCACCCCCGTACTCGAGGTGATGGGTCTTGCCGAGTTGGAGCACAACTCGAGGAACAACCGGATCCGCGCCATCTGAGCGGAGCCTGTCAGATCGGACGGCGGCGCTTCGAGGTGATGACCCCGGTGTCGAACCCGCCGAGGTGGAGCCCTCCGGCGAACCGGGCATGCTCGATCTTGAGGCAGCGGTCCTGAACGACTGCGAGACCCGCCCGGCGGGCCCGTTCCGCCGCCTCCTCGTGGCGCAGCCCCAATTGCATCCACACCACCTTGGCTCCCACGTCGATCGCCTCCTCCACCACCGATGGGATCTCCTCGGCCCGCCGGAACACGTCGACTATGTCGGGTGGCTCGGGGAGATCGGCCAGCGTCGGGTAGCAGCGCAGCCCGAGCACCTCGTCGTAGGTGGGGTTGACCGGCCAGATGGTGTAGCGGGTGCGGATCAAATAGGTGGCGACGAAATTGGACGACCGCAGCGGGTTGGCCGAAACCCCGACCAGGGCGACCGTCCGGGCCGTGTTCAGGATCCGCAACCTCTCACCGCCCGCAGCGTCGGCCGTACCAATGGTCACTCGAGTGCCCGGTCCAAGTCCCAGAGGATGTCTTCGGGGTCCTCGAGGCCTACCGAGATGCGGATCATGTCGTCGCTCACTCCCGATGCGGCCCGGCTCTCGGGTGGGACCTGTTGATGGGTGGTCGAGGCGGGATGGATCACCAGCGTCTTGGCATCACCTACGTTGGCCAGGTGGCTGGCCAACTCGACCGACTCGATGAACCTCACACCCGCATCGAAGCCACCGGTCAGACCGAAGGTGAACACCGCACCCGGTCCACCCGGGGTGTACTTCTCGGCGAGGTGACGGGTGGGGCTGTCGTCGAAGATCGGGTAGCTCACCCAGGTAACCGCCGGGTGCTCAGCGAGGTGCTCGGCCACCATCCTGGCGTTGGAGGTATGGGCCTGCATCCGCAGCGGCAGCGTCTCCAACCCGAGAAGCAGGAGGAAGGCGTTGAACGGCGAGAGAGCGGCGCCCACGTCGCGCAGCAACTCCACCCGCGCCTTGCTCAGCCACCCGTACTCGCGGAAGTTTTCCCAGAAGCGGAGGCCGTGGTAGGCGGGTGATGGCTCGGTGAGGGCGGCGAACTTGCCGTTGTCCCAGGGGAAACGTCCCGACTCGACGATCACGCCGGCGATGACGGCGCCGTGACCGCCAATGAACTTGGTGGCCGAGTGGACCACGATGTCGGCCCCCCACTCCATCGGCCGGCAGAGGAACGGGGTGGCGAAGGTGTTGTCGATCATGAGCGGGATGTCGTGCGAATGGGCCACCTCGGAGATGGCCTCGATGTCGAGCACGTCGCCGCGGGGATTGCCGATCGTCTCGCCGTAGATCAGCTTGGTCCGTTCGGACACCGCCCGGTCGAAGGCCTCAGGAGATGCGGGATCGACGAAGTCGACGGAGATACCCATCTTCCTCAATGTGACATCGAACTGCGTATAGGTCCCCCCGTACAGGTTGCGAGCGGCCACGATGTGGTCACCCGCCGAGGCGGTCGTCAGGACGGCGATGAGCTGCGCGGCCTGACCCGATCCCGTGGCGACCGCCCCCAGACCGCCCTCGAGCGAGGCCAACCGCTCCTCGAAGGCGGCGTTAGTGGGGTTGCCGATCCTGGTGTAGATGTTCCCCCAGTTCTGCAGGGCGAACAGGTCAGCGGCGTGCTGGGCGTCCTCGAACACGAAAGAAGTCGTGGCGTAGATGGGCATCGCCCGGGCACCAGTCTCGGGGTCGGGACGCTGGCCGGCATGGATGGCCCGGGTTGCGAAACCGAATTCGTGCTGCTCCTCCACGGCCCGGGATTGTACGGGCGCGGCTCGCATCCTCCGCGGTAGCGTCCTCATCTCTCGGAGAGGAGGTGATCGGTTGCTCGAGGAGGGAATGACGCTCCCCGACTTCGGGGCGCTTGACGACCGCCGGCGGCGGATGACAAGACGCGACCTATTGGGGAAATGGGCAGTCGTCTGGTGGTACGTCGAGGCGGATACCCCCGGCTGAACACTCGAAGGGGAGGGGTTCCGTGACCGAACCCCTGAATTCGAAGAAGCCGGTGCCGCCATCTTCGGGCTGTCCTACGACCCGCCCGAGGAAAACCGCGCCTGGTCGGAGATGATGGGATTCAGTTTTCCCTTGCTATCCGACCCCGATCACACCATCGGCCGCGCCCAAGGTGTCGAACGAGAGCCTGACGACCGTCGCTTCGGGTGGCCGAAACGGGTTACCTATCTCCTCGACCCCGATGGGATCGTGCGCCGCGCCTACCTGGTCACCGACAACGCAACCCACCCCGATGAGGTGCTCGCCGATCTCCGATCGCTGCAGTGAGTGCCGCGCTCACCCCTCGACAATGGTGCGGGACTGTTCCCTGAGGTACTGGGTGAGGTAATGAGGCCCACCACCGGCCTTGCCACTGGTGCCTGACCCCTTCCAACCACCGAACGGCTGCACCGCCGGCCACGCCCCGGTGGTGGCACCGGCTCGGCGGTTGATGTAGACGACACCGGCTTCGATCCCGGTGAGGAATCGGTCGATCTCGTCCTGGTCGTGGCTGTAGAACCCTGCGGTCAGCCCGTACTCGGTGTCGTTGGCCCGGGCGAGGCCCTCGTCCATGTCGTCCACTGCGGCCACCGCCACGAAGGGGACGAACAGCTCTCTCTTCCAGATCCAAGACGACTCTGGGGCGGTGACCACGGTGGGCTGGACGAAGTTCCCCCGGCCCAGGTCGCCCTCGGTGATCACCGCGCCGCCGGTTAGTACCGACCCGGCCGACCGGGCCTCGGCCACCGCCTCGGTGAAGCGCTCGACTGCTCGCCGATCGATCACCGGCCCGAGATACACGGACCGATCTAGCGGGTTACCCACCGCCACCTTCTCCGCCTTGGCGATGAGGCCGTCGATGAACTCGTCGACCACCGGGCGCTCCACATAGACCCTCGAGGCGGCGGAGCATTTCTGGCCGCCAAACCCGAATGCCGATCTCATCACACCGTCGGTTGCCTCGTCGATGTCGGCGGCGGCGGTGACGATCACAGGGTTCTTGCCACCCATCTCGCAGATGGCCGGCTTGGGGTAGCCGGCGGCGAAGCTGCGGTGGATCCCCATCCCCACCTCGTACGAGCCGGTGAAGGTGATCCCATCGACCTCGGGGTGGTGCACCAGGGCGTCGCCTGCGATGGGTCCAGACCCGGTGACGAGGTGGACGGCACCGGCCGGAAGCCCGGCTTCCCGAAGAGCCTCGTAGAGCTTCACCGCCATGAGTCGCGCCGGCATTTGACGGCTTGAGCACCACGGTGTTCCCGGCAACCAGGGCGGCCCCCGCCGGCCCCGCCGCAAGCGCCATGGGAAAGTTGAAGGGACTAATCACCGCCCAGACGCCATAGGGCCGCATCACGTCCCAGGTGGCCTCTTCCGGCGACAGCCGGTTCATCGCCTTGGTGTAGCCGTCGTGGTCCTCGATCTCGTGGCAGTAGTAACGGATCAGATCGGCCGACTCCTCGACGTCACCCAATGCCTCGAGCCGGTTCTTCCCCACCTCCATGGTCATCAGAGCCGCCAGCTCGAAGCGCCGCTCGCTGATGACGTCTGCGGCGTCACGCAACAGCCGGACCCGCTCCTGCCAGGGCGTGGTCGCCCAGGTGGGGGCGAAAGAGCGAGCGGCGTCGACTGCGTCAGCAACGTCCTTCTCGGTGGCCTGGGCGAAACGGCCAAGGACGACGTCGCCATCGATCGGTGAGCGCTCCTCGTGCTCGCCGTCACCGGCGCGCGCCTCACCGTCGATCATCAACGGATGGCTGTCGCCGAGGCGGGCACGGGCCGCCTCTATCCCGCGGTCGTAACCCTCGTGGAGATCGGCGTCGTCCGCCGACATGGTTGCGTATGTGACCCGAAAGCTCATGGCGCCGAACCTTATAGGTTGCGGCGGGACAATCCGTCTTGGCGTCACTTCAGGCGCTCATCCCGCGTCTGGTGACGCCAAAGCCGGTCTAGCGGTCGTGGGTGCTGGCACCACTCCTACGATCGACCGCCATGTCAAACCTGTCGATGCCGGTGGTGTGGACCGACCGGCACCGTCTCCACGAGCCCAAGGGCGAGGTGTGGCTCGGGGTGTGGATCGAAGGGACCGAGGTGCCTGCCAGGGGTGATCGGATCCGCGCCGCCCTCGAGGACGCACACGCCTCGTTCGTGGAACCCGCCAGCTACGACGAGGCTCCGTTCGAAGCTGTACATGACCCTGCCCTCCTCTCCTTCCTGGAGACCGCATACGACGAGTGGGTCGCCGGTGGGTACCTCGAAGAACCGGGGCAGGACCGGGTGGTGCCATATGTATTCCCGCTCCCCCAACTGACACCGGGGCGGGCGCCACATTGGCCGGCATCCATGTCGGCGCGAACCGGGATGTTCGCCATGGACACGATGACGTTGATCGGTCCCGGCACCTGGGAGGCGGCGCGTGCCGTCGCCGAGGCGGCGCTCACCGCGGCCGACCTGGTCGCAGGCGGCGTTCCAGCCGCATACGCCATGTGCCGCCCGCCCGGGCACCACGTCGGGCGCGACTTCTACGGGGGGTCGTGCTATCTGAACAACGCCGCCATCGCCGCGCAGAGGATGCGATCCGGCGGCATCCCGAGGGTCGGGATCGTCGACCTCGACGCCCACCACGGCAACGGGACGCAGGAGATCTTCTACCAGCGGTGCCGACGTGGTGTATGGCTCGGTCCACGTCGACCCAGGCGCCGGATGGTTCCCCCACTTCGCCGGCTACGACGACGAGACCGGGGAAGCGGACGGAGCCGGAGCCAACCTGAACCTCCCGTTGCCACCGGGGACCGGCGATGCCGAGTGGCTGCGAAGCGGTCGGTCGATTGATCGGTTCGTCGCCACGGACCACCGGGTGGGTGCAGCTGGTGGTGTCGTTGGGGGTCGATGCGGCCCGGGACGACCCGGAGAGCCCGTTGCAGGTCACGGTCGACGGCTATGCGGAAGCAGGCCGGATGATCGGCGAGCTCGGGTTCCCCACCGTCTTCGTCCAGGAAGGCGGGTACCACCTGGACAGCCTGGGCGGATTCGTGCTGGCTACGCTGCTCGCCTTCGAGGGGGAGAAGCGGGAGAGGCATGACTGAGGCCGGTGCGCTGTCCTCGAAGCTGGTTGCGATGTGGGTCGGCAAGGACACGCACGGCGGCGTGCCCAGCCAACCCCGACCCGATCTGCCGCCTCCCCTGCACTGGCGGCTCGAGGCGATCGCTGCCACAGAACGCCCCCATCACCTCGCCCTCTCGCCCGACGGCGCCACCGTCGCCTTCGCCCTCGATCGCGAGACGTCCGACATGTGGTCGGTGCCCGTCACCGGGGGGACCGCCCGACGGTTGAGCGTGGATCGGATCCCCCATGCCTACTGGGAGGACACCACCCCGGTATGGTCACCCGACGGGAGTCGCCTCGCCTATGTGGACGACGGAATGCTCTGCATCGTCCCCGGTGGTGGCGGGCCCGGCCAACGTCTGGTGGAAGCGGGCGATCCGCATTGGTTGGACGAGAACCGGATGATCGTCACCGTCGATCGGGATCGGCATTCCCGTTTCGCCTGGCTCGACCCTGACGACTCGTGGCCGCAGCCATTCGGACCTTCCGATGGCGATGTCGGCGAACTGTCGCTCTCCCCGGACCGGTCGTGGGCGGTGTTCACCTTCTACCCGCCGTCCGACCGCAAGCGAAGCGACATCTGGAGGGTCGAGTTGGCGGACGGCGCCTCCCGCCGCCTCAGCGGCACCCCCGGCTACCAGGAGCGCGGAGCCGCCATCAGCCCGGACGGTTCGACCATCGCCTTCTTGTCCGAACAGCCGGGATGGAACCAGGTCCATCTGATGGCTGCCGATGGGTCGGGGAGGCGACAGCTGACCGAGGACCTGGGCAACTTCAGCCAGCTTGCCTGGCATCCCGACGGCGGCTCACTGCGTGGCGACCAGGCACAACTCCGGGATATGCGACCTGGTCAGCGTCGATGGCACCACGGGCGAGGTCACCGTGATCGGAGTTGGGGGATGGTGGAGCGACCCGGCGTGGACGGCTGACGGTGCCCTCGTCGCGCTCCATGAGGACCAGCGCACCCCGCCGAGGATCGTCCGCATCGACCGCGACGGATCGATCGCCACACTGCTGCAACCGGCGCCGGCGGCGGTGATGGCGGCGCCATACGTGGTCCCCGAGGTGGTCAGCTACAAGTCCCTCGATGGTCTCGAGATCCCGGCGTTCCTCTTCAAGCCGGCCGCCGCCGAGGACAAGCCGGTGGCCGCCATCGTCTATCCCCACGGCGGCCCGACATCGGTCTACGGCGACGAGTGGGACGGTCACGCCCAGTATTTCGTCGAGAAGGGGTACGCCTGGCTTGCGATCAACTTCAGAGGGAGCGTCGGTTACGGCCTCGAGTTCGAGCGAGCCAACCACGGCGTTTGGGGGGTCAGGGACACCGAGGACTGTCTCGCCGCCTACGACTTCCTCGCCTCGCTCGATTGGATCGATCCCCGCCGCATCGGGATATTCGGCGCCAGCTACGGGTCCTACATGGCCCTCTGCTCGCTGGCAATGGACCCCGAGCACCGCTTCGCCTGCGGGGTGCTCAAGTACGGCGACTGCAACATCCTCACCATCATGGGCCCAGGGCGACCGCGGCGGGGGCGAGGACCTGGAGCGGATGATGGGTCATCCCGGAGACAACCCCGACGCCTATCGGGCAGGCTCGCCGGTGCACCACCTCGCCGATGTGGAGCGGCCGCTGCTCATCGCCCACGGCGAGCAGGATGAGCGGGTTCATCTCAAGCAGTCCGAGGAGCTGGTCGAGCACCTCGACAAGCTCGGCAAGACGTACGAGTACGTGACCTATCCCACCGAGGGTCACGGGCTGCTCAGAGCGGCGCCCCAGGTGGACTTCTACCGGAGGCTGGAGCGCTTCCTCGACTGGTATTTGATGTAGCGCCCGCCGTAGGCGGGGGAAGGGACGATCGATGACAAGGCGGCTCACCACCATGGGGGCGCTGCTCGCCCTGCTGGCTGCATGCGGTACCGGGGGAGATACGACGGCGACGACCACGAGCGATGGGACCGCGCCGGCAACGCAGACGACCGCGACCGGCGGGACGGGAACGAGCGGGACCACCGGAGAACCGAGCGACACCACCGCATCTGCAAGCGGCGCAACCGGGGGCACGGTGCGCATCGGCTACGGCGGCTCCCCCGACAGCCTCAACCCGGGCCTCGGCCTGCTCGCCGAGGGCTACATCATGTACGAGTTGGTCTACGACACGCCGATAACCATCGACCTCGACGGCAACTACGTTCCCGAACTGGCCGAGGAGTGGTCGGTGTCCGATGACGGGCTCACCTGGACGCTCGACCTGGTGGAAGGAGCCACGTTCCACGACGGAACGCCGCTCACCGCCGAGGACGTCAAGTACTCGCTCGAGTTGTGGCGGGACCACGAGGACTGGGCTTATCTCTCCGCCTACGGAGACGTATTTGAAGATATCCAGGCGCCCGACGAGCAGACGGTCACCATCACCTTGACCAACCCGGTGGGGAACTTCGAGTCGCGCATGGTGTTCATGTACGTCGTGCCCAAGGCGATCTGGGAGGAGGTCGAGGATCCGGTCGCCTTCGACAACGCCGAGATGATCGGATCGGGGCCGTTCAAGCTGGCGGAGTACCGGCAGGGCGAGTTCGTCCGGCTGGAGGCCAACGATGACTACTTTGGGGCACCGCCCAATGTCGATGAGGTGATCTTCCAGACGATCCAGAACGCCGACGCGCGGGTCTCGGCGCTGACCACCGGTCAGGCGGACATGATCACCGAGTTCCCGAAGACGGCGGTGGCCACGCTGCGCAACGACCCCAACATCACGGTCGTGAGTGGAGAGCCCCTGGCGCCCAGCCTGGTCGACATCTTCTTCAACCTGGTCGAACCGGAGCGATGCCCCGAGGACGGCGTCTGCAGCGGCCACCCGGCGCTGCGTGACCTGGCGGTGCGCACCGCCCTGGCCCATGCCGTCGACAAGCAGCAGATGATCGACGTGGTCCAGCTCGGACTCGGGACGCCCGGCCTCTCCCTCCTCGCTCCCGGTTACGGGCCGTACTTCAACTCTGAATTGCAGGACTACGCATTCGACATCGCCGAGGCAAACCGGATCCTCGACGAAGCGGGGTACGCCGACGAGGACGGAGACGGCGTACGCGAATGTCTCCCCGATCAGGACTGCGACGACCTCACCTTCAGATTCAATTTCAACACCGACGCCGACACCGCCCCCCGCGAAGCGGAGCTCCTTTCGGGATGGTGGGCGGAGATCGGCGTGGCCCTCCAGATCCAGGGACTCGACGGCGACACTCTGACCTCGGTGTGCTGTCCCGCATTCGACTTCGACATCATCCGTTGGAGCTGGGGAGGGGATCCCGACCCGGCCTTCCTGTTGGGCATCGTGTTGTGCGATGAGCTGGACACCGGGTTGTCGGAAACGGGCTACTGCAACGAGGAGTACGACCAGCTATACGCCGACCAGGGGATCGAGACCGACCCCGAGGCGCGCCGCCAGATCATCTGGGAGATGCAGGAGATCCTGATGCGGGACCTCCCCTACATCATCCCCTACTACGACCAGACGGTGCAGGCGTACCGAAACGACACCTTCACCGGCTGGCAAGACTCGGCGACCCGCCTCGCCCTCGAGGATCCGACCTCCCTGACCGTCATCCGGCCAGCGAGGTTGATTGGAATGAGGGTGATGGGTGATGGGTAGTGCGTAACGCCGGGTCGGTCGATCCTGCTCTGGCTGCCGTCTGCCGTCCGCCGTCTGCCGTCTGATGGGCCGCGGTCGCTACATCCTCCACAAAGTGGGATGGGCCATCGTGACGGTGCTCGTGGTCATCGTCTTCAACTTCTTTCTCTTCCGGGTGCTCCCCGGCGACCCGGCCCGCTCCGGGGCGCGCGACCCCAGGCTCACCGAGGAGTCGGTCGAGGCGCTGCGGGAGCGCTTCGGGCTGGACAAGCCGCAATTCCTCGATCTCGACGGGGGAAACCCGTTCGACACCCAGTTCTTCGCCTACTTCGGTGCGCTGGCGAGCGGCGACCTGGGGGTCTCCTACGCCTTCTCAGACCAGTCGGTATCCGATCTCCTCGGGCAGGCGCTGGTCAACACGATCTGGCTGGTGCTCCCCGCCGAGCTCATTGCGATATTCCTCGGGATCCTCCTGGGGTTGCTTGCGGCATGGCGGCGCGGCACCAAGCTCGATGTCGGAGCGCTCGGGTTCTCGCTGTTCATGTGGTCTCTCCCCACGTTCTTTCTGGGGATCGTCCTGCTCTATGTCGGGTTCGCGCTGGCTCGGTCTCCCGGTGGCTGGGCGGGTCACTATCGGGGCGTCTTTCACCGACCTCTGGAATCAGATCGGGGATGTGGCAAGCCACCTGTTTCTGCCGACGCTGACCTTGACCCTGGTGCTGGTGGGCGAGTACATGCTGATCATGCGCAGTTCGGTGGTGGATGTCCTCTCCGAGGACTACATCCTCACCGCCAAGGCGAAAGGGCTGTCGACCTTCCAGATCATCAAGGACCACGCCTTGAGGAACGCCATGCTCCCCATGGTCACCATCATCGCGCTCAACATCGGGTTCGCCGTGTCCGGTGCGATCCAAGTGGAGACAGTGTTCTCGTGGCCCGGCCTGGGCCTGCTCACCGTGCAGGCGGTTGATCAACGCGACTACCCGGTTCTCCAAGGCGCATTCCTGTTGCTGGCAATAAGCGTCGTGGTGGCCAACCTCTTCGCCGAGCTGATCTACGGGTGGCTCGACCCTCGCATCGAGGAGGCATAGCGATGCGCCGGTTCCGACTCAGCCCGATGGGGATCGTCGGCGTGGCCATGATCCTGCTCACCGTCATCGTGGCGATCTTCGCCGCCGCTGATCGCCCCATACGACCCGTACGCCAATCGTTCGGGTCACCATCGATGGATATCTACCAGGCCCCCTCCGCCCTTCACTGGCTGGGGACCGACGACGGCGGCAAGGACGTCTTCTCCGCCCTGGTTTACGGGTCACGGGTTTCGCTCATCGTCGGGTTTGCCGCCGCCTTCATCGCCTTGGTTGTGGGCGGGACGCTGGGTCTGATCGCCGGGTACTACCGCAAGTTCGGCGGCGCCATCATGCGGTTCACCGACTTCTTCCTGGTGATACCGGACCTGGCGCTGCTGATCGTGATCGTCGCGGTGATCGGTCGCCAGCCTGGGGAACATCATCCTGGTGATCGGATTGCTCGGGTGGACGACGACTGCCCGCCTGGTCCGGTCGCAGACGCTCTCGGTGCGGGAGCGGGGCTACGTCAAGCGGGCGAGGGCGGTGGGCGCCTCGGACTTCCACATTCTCAGCCGCCACGTCTTCCCGCTCGTGCTCCCACTGATGCTGGCCAACACGGTGCTGGTCATCTCGCTCTCGATCCTCTCCGAGTCGACGCTCGCCTTCATCGGTCTCGGGGATCCACTCCTCATCTCGTGGGGCAAGATGCTCAACCTCGCCTTCACCCGCGGCGCGGTCTCGGCGGGCGCGTGGTGGGCACTGCTCCCGCCGGGTCTCGCCATCGTCTGGGTGGTACTCGGCACCACGCTGCTCGGGACCGCTCTCGAGGAGTTGCTCAACCCGAAGCTGATCCGTCATCACCTGGAGAAGGAGCGGCCGCTCAAGGTCGCTCCAGCGGCCCTGGCGCCGTCCCAATCCCGAGTTGATGCTGGCGGTGCGGGGTCTCTCCGTCGGTTACGAGTCGCCGGGTGGTGTTCTCACCGCGGTCGAGGACGTCGGGTTCGAACTCCGCCGCGGCGAGGTGCTTGGCCTGGTGGGCGAGTCGGGTTGCGGCAAGACCACGGCGGTGATGGGTGCCCTCAGGCTGCTCCCCCCGTCGGGGCAGGTCACCGCCGGTGAGGTGCTGTTCGAGGGCCAGGACCTCACCCGGCTCGACGCCGACGCCTTGCGGGACCTGAGGTGGAAGCGGCTGGCGGTCGTGTTCCAGGGGGCGATGAATGCCCTCAACCCGGTGCGTCGGGTTGGAGCACCAGATCACCGAGGCGATTCGGCTCCACGAGCCATCGGTGAGCCAGGCGGCTGCCGACGACCGGGCGAAGCGGCTACTCCAGCGGGTCGGTATCGGGCCCGAACGGATCAACGACTATCCACACACCCTATCGGGCGGGATGAGACAGCGGGCGATGATCGCCTTGGCCCTGGCATGCGAGCCTTCTCTCATAATCGCCGACGAGCCGACCACGGCTCTCGACGTGATGATCCAGGCACAGATCCTGGAACTGCTCGCCGAACTGGTCGACGAGATGGACATGAGCATGATCGTCGTCACCCACGACCTCGGCGTGGTTGCGCAGACATGTGACCGCGTCGTGGTGATGTACGGAGGCGTGGTTGCCGAGCAGGGGCTGGTCGCCGAGGTGTTCGCCTCACCCCGCCACCCCTATACGCAACTGCTGCTCGAGGCATTTCCCGACATGGATCATCCCGACCGACCGCTGGTGGCGATCCCAGGTTCTCCGCCTCGGCTCAACGAGCTACCTCCCGGATGCCGGTTCGCCCCGCGTTGCCCGTTCGTGTTCGACCGGTGCCGGCACGAGCAGCCTCCGCTCTACTGGGCGGGCGAATCCAGTGCCGCCTCGTGCTTCCTGTTGGAGGCACCCCTGCAGCCGGTGAATGATGGCGACGATGTCTGAGCGCACGCCCGTCCTCGAGGTGGAGGACGTCGCCGTCCAGTTCGCCACCAGCCGCGGCATGTTCGACGGCATGCGACGGCGCCCGGTGCGTGTGGTGCGCGCCGTGGACGGGGTCAGTTTCAGCGTCGTTCCGGGCGAGGTCCTCGCCGTGGTGGGTGAGTCCGGGTGCGGGAAGACCACGACGGCGAACCTGATACTCGGGCTGATCAAGCCGACGAGGGGACGAGTCGTGGTTGCCGGTGACGACCTCGCCGTGCTCGACAAGGACGCGATGCGGGCCAAGCGGCGCCGTCTGCAGATGATCTTCCAGGACCCATACGAGTCGCTCAACCCCCGCATGAGGGTGGCCGACATCGTCGCCGAGCCCCTGAGGGTCCACAAGGTGGCCACCGACCGCGCCGACGAGCGCCACCGGGTGGAGAGGGCGCTGGTACAGGCTGGACTGAGCCCACCGGATGTCTACTGGGACCGCCGTCCCCACCAGTTGTCGGGTGGACAGAGACAGCGGGTGGTCATCGCCGCCGCCCTCGCCCTCGAACCTCAGGTCCTCATCGCAGACGAGCCGGTGTCGATGCTCGACGTCTCCATCCGGGCCGAGATCCTCAACCTGCTTGCCCGGCTCGCATCCGAGCAGGGCATCGCCGTCCTCATGATCACCCACGACCTCTCGACCGTGGCCGCCTACAGCCACCGGGTTGCGGTGATGTACCTGGGGCGGGTGGTCGAGATCGGCCCCACCACGGAGGTGCTGACGGCGCCGCGTCATCCGTACACCGAGGCGCTGCTGTCGGTGGTGCCCGTACCCGACCCTGCCAGGAGGACCCGTCCCATCGTGCTCGTCGGCGAGACCCCCGACCCGTCACGGATCGCTCCCGGGTGCCGGTTCCATCCCCGATGCCCCCGCGCTTTCGACCAGTGCCCCATCGTCGATCCCCCGCTCGAGGCGGTGGGCACCGATCACCTCGCTGCCTGTCTGCTCAACAGCCGATGAGCAGCCGCCCGCGGATCCGGCAACTGGGCGTCGAGATCGGCGACCTCCCCACCGGCGAGCAACAACGCCATCACCGACGTCCCCGGGGTGTGGGTGGGACACGCCACGGTGATCCGTGACGAGCCCACGGTGGCGCGCACCGGGGTGACGATGGTGGTCCCGAGGGAGAACAGGATCTGGGAGGACTACGCCTTCGCCGGGCACCACATCTTCAACGGCAACGGTGAGATGACCGGGCTGCCCTGGCTGGAGGAGTCGGGGATGCTCGGGTCGGCCATCGGGATCACCAACACCCATCAGGTCGGTCTGGTGCGCGATGCGCTCGTCGCCTTCGGGGTGGAAGCCGGGTACGCCGATCCCTTCGATCTGCCGGTTGTCGCCGAGACCTATGACGGCTGGCTGAGCGACGCCGGCTCCTTTCCCCTCATAGCGGAGGACGCAAGGGCAGCGCTTGACGCGGCGTCCCCTGGCCCGGTGGTGGAGGGCAATGTCGGTGGCGGGACCGGGATGATCTGCCACGACTTCAAGGGGGGGATCGGCACCTCCTCCCGGGTGGTGGACACGGCGGCGGGGAGCTTCACCGTCGGCGTCCTGGTCCAGGCCAACTACGGCGACCGGGAGACGCTGCGGGTCGACGGACTGCCGCTTGGACGGGTCGATCGGAGCTGAGCACACCCCGCTCGCCTACCCGGACCAGGGCTCGATCATCGTGATACTCGCCACCGACGCCCCTTTGCTGCCTGTGCAGTGCCGGAGGCTGGCCAGGCGGGCGACCGTGGGTCTCTCCCGGGTCGGCGGGTACGGTCACAACGGGAGCGGCGACCTCTTCCTGGCCTTTGCAACGGGGAACTCTCTGCCGGCCGGCGAGCAGGTCAGCCACGATCTCGTGATGCTCCCCCACGGCCAGATGGACGTGGTGTTCGCCGCCGCGGCCGATGCCACCGAGGAGGCAATCCTCAACGCGCTGACCGCGGCGGAGACGATGACGGGCTATCTGGGGCACACCGCCCACGCCCTCCCCCTCGATGCCGTCGAGGAGTTGGTGGCGCGCCGGCCCTGGTGAGGCTCAGCCGCGCAGCGCGGCGCCGAACCCGGCAAACGCATCGACGAACCGGTCGGCGTCGGCATCGTCGTGCTGCACCGACAGCAGCCATTGCAGCCCGCGGCCCCAAGGGAGAAGGAACACCCCCCGGTTGTACATGTGGAGCCAGGCGGCGCGGTGGTACCTCTGGTCGACCTCGAGGAAGTCGCGGTGCTCGAGAACGGGTTCGCTTCGGAAGGTGATCGATCCCCTCGCCCCGAGCACGACAAGCTGCGCCGGCAGGTCCCAGTTCTCGACCGCCTGACGGAGTCCGTCGTCGATCGTCTTCGCCAGTCGGTTCAGATGTTGATAGGCCTCGTCGTCCAGCACCTGCATCACCGCCCGGCTAGCCGCCATGGAGAGCGGGTTGCCGTTGAACGTCCCCAGTTGCAGGTAGCTGCCGGAGATGATCTGATCCATGACCTCCTCGGTCCCCCCGGTGGCTCCCGCCGGCAGCCCACCGCCGAGCGACTTCGCCAGGCACACCAGATCGGGCTCTAGGCCGTACAGCCCGGTGGCCCCGCCCGGCCCGACGGTCAGCCCGGTCTTCACCTCGTCGAGGGCGAGCAGCGAGTCGTGGCTCCTGGTGAGGTCTCGGATGTGCTCCAGGATAGCCGGGCATCGGGGGGACGAGACCGCAAGCGGTGACGACCGGCTCGATCAGCACCCCGGCGATCTGGTCACCGTGCTCGGCGAACACCCGGTCCACGTCATCGAGATGGTTCCACCGGATCTCGAGGGTGAGCTGGCGCATCGCATCGGGCACACCCGGCCCGGCCCGCACCGTGTCGTGATGACCGTGGTAGGCCCCCTCTGCCTTGACGATCAGGTCCCGTCCGGTGTGCGCCCTCATGAGGTGGACGGCGTCCATGGTCGCCTCGGTCCCCGAGCTGCCGAAACGCCACAACGGCAACCCGAAACGGTCCGATAGCTCGGCGGCGACCTCCGCCACCTCGGTGGTGGGCTGAGCGAAGTGTGACCCCCGACTGAGCCGTGCCTCGACGGCGGCGACCACTTCTGGGTGGGCATGCCCCACCACCAGGGCCCCGTACCCGTTGTTGAGGTCGACGTACTCGTTGCCGTCCAGGTCGGTCAGCCGCGACCCCTTCCCGTGGCTGGCCCAAACCGGGCTGGGCTCGGTGACCTGCAGGCTCGACGCCACCCCGCCCGCCAGGTGGGCCGATGCCTCCCCATGGGCGGCAATCGCCAGCGGCGCCCGCTCGAGGAACCGCTGCTCCTCGTCGGCGATCATCTGGTCGAGACGGTTCGATTGCATCTCCACATTCAACCTCATCGGTTTTGGCGTCACTTGACGGGCAATCGCCGCGCTGAGTGACGCCAAAACGGCTGTGACCCTTCCGTTACGTCGGCGCAACGCCATGGTTACGCCGGTGCCCGATGCTTGTCAGAGTCGCAACAAGAGGAGGAAACGATGCGACGACTCGTCAAGACGACGCTTCTGGGGTTGGTTGTAGCGCTGACGCTGGCAACGGTCCCCGCTCAGGCAGCACAGCCCTATTGCGGGCTTGTGTGGGGCTCGTTGCCCGAGAAGCACAGGGTCAACACCTACACCGAAGCCCCATTGGAGAACCTCAGGGCCGGCCGGCACGAGTGCTACGACCGGATCGTGATCGACCTGGGCGCCGACCCGCAGGGGCGGCCCGCCGGCAAAGCAATCGGCTACCGGGTTGGGTATGTGTCATCGGTGCCCGACATCGAGACCGGGGGAACCATCCCCATCGCCGGGGGGGCGATCCTGTCGATACAGGTCAACGCCCCGGCACACGACGACGATCTGCGACCCACCTATGACCCCGATGATCGCCTCCATGCCATCGACGTAGACGGCTTCCGGACTTTCCGTCAGGTTGCCTTCATGGGGACATTCGAGGGTCAGACCCAAGTGGTGCTCGGGGTGCGGGGCCGGTTGCCCTTCCGTGCCTTCGTCCTCGACGGCCCTGGCGACGGCGCCAGGTTGGTGATCGACGTCGCCCATAAGTGGTGACGAGCCCTGCTCGTTGGGCCGGTGCGGATGCGCCGGCCCTCGGGCGCGGCCTAGGTGAGCTAATCCGCTATTAACAGGATCCGACCGGCGCTCCCATCGGCTCGGTAGGCGTCGGCGGCTGCAGATAGCGGGAAGCGCTCACCTATCCGGGGACGGACCCGCCCCTCCGCCAGATCGTCGAGGACCTCCCGCATCAGCTGGGCCCTCCGTTCAGGCGTGGGCCGGTTGGTGTTCATCCCGAGCAGACGGTGCTCCTTGACCGACATCAGGGGAAGGTTGAAGTCGGCGTCGGTCCCAGCCGTGTAGCCGAGAACCACATGGCGGCAGCGCGGCCCGCCCGAGCGGATCGACTCATCCATGTAGGGGCCCCCAACCGTGTCGATGATGGCGGCGACCCCAACACCTTCGGTCGCCTCTGACACCGCGTTGGCGAACCCATCGAACGAGATCGCTTGGATACCCGGCCCGGTCTGGACCAGTTGCGGTCGGCGGGCGGCTGCGAGCACCTTCGCACCCAGCGAGACCGCCAACTGGATGGCGGCGGATCCGACGGCCCCGGTTGCACCCAACACCAGGACGGTCTCACCGCTCTGCACCGCGGCGTGATCGACCAGCGCATAGCGGGCGGCAGTGGCGGAGGAGACACCCCCAGCGGCAGTCTCAGGGTCGAGCATGTCGGGAAGCGGGAACACCGCATCGTCGGGAGCGCTGACCACCTCGGCGAAGGTCCCCGGCGTCCGCGTCCCCATCCCGTACGGCCCGCCGGATACATACACCAGGGCTCCCGCTGGGTGGAGACCGGACTCGATCACGGTTCCGGCAGCCGTTCCGCCGGGCAGCAGCGGCGGGGGCGGAACTCCCGGGATCTTGCCGGTGGCGATCTGGACGTCTATCGGGGCCACCTCGGCAGCCGCGAAGGCGACCAGGGTCCTTCCCGGCGCGGGCTCCGGATCGGGGATCTCGATGGTGCTGAGCGAAGGCTCTGACCCGATCGAGCTCAGCTGGACGGCGTGGGGCACCAGGTGAGGCTACCTAGGTCCCGATCTCACCAGCAGCGTGGCGAATTCGGGACTGGAGAGCAGATGGAACTCGCTGATCACTTCGACCAGCCCGGCGGAACTGCGCCAACTCGGCTATCCGCCGGGGGGTGAATCGATGACAATGGACCTGGCGTGCCCGGAGCGGGTTGCCGTGGAGGATCACGGCGCTGGGAACGGCGTAGAGGCCCCGCACGGGCTCGGCCGGGTAGACGAGCATCACACTCCCCCCAGGCGGACGACGCGGCTCATCTCGGCGAGGGCCTTGCCTGGCATCGGGAATGTGCTCGATGGCGTGCATCGAGTACACCTGATCGAAGGAGCGTCCGGGAACTCGAGATCGGTGGCACTCATGGCGAGCGGACGTTCCGGGTCACTGCGATCGCCGCCGCCTCCGGGTTGACGTCGATCCCGATGGCGTCGATCCCCTGGTCCTGGACCCGGCGGAGGAGATGACCCCGACCACACCCCACTTCGAGAAGCCGCATTCCCGGCGCCGGAGCCAGCAGCCGGCGAAGGTGGCCAGATGCCGTGGGTCCCAGACGGTTGGCCGAGGCGTAGCGGACGGAGTCGTATGCGGTGGTCGCGGTGACCATTGCTCAGGCGAGCTGTTGCTCGAGCTCGTCGAGACCCGGGAAGGCCGGATCGGCCTTTTCCACGGCCCGCATGAGCTTGCCGTCCCGGCATCACGGTCATCGAGCGCCGCGGCCACCCGGGCGGCCACGTACCAGCGCCGAAGCTCGGATTCACCGGGTTGGGCGATGAGCTTGCCCGGCTTGATCACCGACCACGCCTTGCGGGCATCACCCTGGTCGAGCAGGAACGATGCGTACACGACGCGGGCCTCGTCCTCGGTCTGACGGGAACCTCCGAGCTCCCGCCAAAGCTCCCATGTCTTGGTCACGTCGTCGGCCCGGCCCAGGGCGCGGAGCGAGTCCATCTCCACGGGCATATGGGTGGTGTCGCCGGTCAGCCGCCGAAAGGTGCGCAACTCGCTGAGGGCGATCTTCCACTGGCCGGTGCGGTATGCACTCAATCCGAGCAATTCGCGCACCGTCGCCGTGCGTGGGGAGAGCGTCTTCGTCTCGAGCAGTTTCGACATGGCGGCACGGAAGCGGCCCTCGGAGAAGGCGACGGCGGCGGCAGGTGAGTAGTTGGAGGGCGGCGTCGCGCCGTTCCTTTGGCGTGACCCGCACCAGTTCGTCGCGCACCCAACGTGGGAGCTCGGCGCCGCCCTTCTGCAAGCTGGACCGGCTTGCGCGCCGGCTCGCCGCGGGTGTCGCGGCGTTGGCCCCGCCGATCGTCGCCATATTCACCCCGTACGGGGAGGTTGACGGCGATCCGACATGTGAAGTCATCTCCTCGAACGCGTCGTGGGGGCCGCCGCTCGGCGACCCCCACCGAATAGACGCCCGGCGGTGACCTACTCTCCCAGGGGCGTGAGCCCCAAGTACCATCGGCGCTGGCGGGCTTAACTTCCGTGTTCGGAATGGGAACGGGTGGTTCCCCGCCGCTATCGCCACCGGACGAAACCGAGCGTGCCCGGCACCCCGAGCACTCCATAGCGAGCACGTGTTTTTGGATTCAGTACAAGCCCTCGGCTGATTAGTACCGGTCGGCTGAGCACATTACTGCGCTTACACCTCCGGCCTATCGACCTGGTCATCTACCAGGAGCCTTACCGGGTTAACCCCGTGGGAAACCTGATCTCGAGGTGGGCTTCGCACTTAGATGCCTTCAGCGCTTATCCCGTCCGTACGTAGCCAACCAGCCGTGCCCTTGGCAGGACAACTGGCACACCAGAGGTACGTCCATCCCGGTCCTCTCGTACTAGGGACAGCTCCTCTCAAGTTTCCTGCGCCTGCGACGGATAGGGACCGAACTGTCTCACGACGTTCTAAACCCAGCTCGCGTGCCGCTTTAACGGGCGAACAGCCCGACCCTTGGGACATGCTTCAGCCCCAGGATGCGACGAGCCGACATCGAGGTGCCAAACCGCGCCGTCGATATGGACTCTTGGGCGCGATGAGCCTGTTATCCCCGGAGTACCTTTTAGCCGTTGAGCCATGGCGCACCCACGTGCCACCATGGGATCACTAAGCCCGACTTTCGTCCCTGCTCGACTTGTAGGTCTCGCAGTCAAGCTCCCTTGTGCCTTTACACTCAACGCCTGATTGCCGACCAGGCTGAGGGAACCTTTGGGCGCCTCCGTTACCGTTTAGGAGGCCACCGCCCCAGTGAAACTGCCCGCCAGACACTGTCCCTAATCCGGATAACGGATCGAGGTTAGAAGCCCGTCATGAGAAGGGTGGTATTTCAAGGGTGACTCCACACGAGCTGGCGCCCGCGCTTCCCAGTCTCCCACCTATCCTACACATCACATGCCAGACTCCAATGTCAAGCTGCAGTAAAGGTTCCGGGGTCTTTCCGTCCTGTCGCAGGTAGTGAGCATCTTTACTCACAATGCAATTTCACCGAGTCCCTGGTTGAGACAGTGCCCAAGTCGTTACGCCATTCGTGCAGGTCGGAACTTACCCGACAAGGAATTTCGCTTGATCTGTTACAACCGTTCAAGGGCACGACTCCTAGAACGGACGGATCGGTCATTCTGCCGATCTCCTCACGTCGCCGTGAGGTCCGGACCATCTCTTCATCTCGATCAGTCGTTACGGGATGGCTGGCGTATGGTCTCTGAGGATTCTCAGAATGTGGACGGCACTACGGTGGTTCATCGTCGAGGCGTATCGCCGTTATGATGCGAGGTCTGCACCGTGTAGGTGCACCCCTCACGGCGGGCATCATTGTTGACGCCGACAAGCGAATTTCTCGGCTCGACGCTTAGGCATGTGTGTAAGCGGCTCGGCTAAGCAAGAAGGGCCGAGTCGTGGTTCGTAGGTCGTCGAGCTCGCCGCATGTCAGCACACGGAGGAGATCCTCGCGGCTGATCTCATCGTGCACTGCGGTTCCGGTGACGCCTTTCCGCGTACGAAGATCTCGAGGATCTCGACGAGGGCATCTTCGCTCGATGCGTCTGCTGCGACTGACGCACACACTCGGGTCGTTCATGCCGACCAGGCGAAGTCTTCGCATCTGAAGACGGGCGCTAAAGCAACCCTCACCATCTACGGACCCGATCGTGCTGCCTTCGCTTCTGAGTCTTTCCTGCTGATCTTCCGGCGTGGCCATGAAGCCACCCGCCGTCGGATTGTCATCTGCTGGACTCGAACAACCGAATGATCCATCTCGGCGGACATCTCAGCGAGTACCGAACGGATACACCGGGTTTTCCAGCATATAGCCAGCTGCACTTCACCGCCGTTCCCGCCGGGAGGGGCAGCGACCCCTGCGTCAGGGGTCTTCCTTCTACCTTACCTGGAACACGGGCTGAAGCTGCCAGCCGCCGGTTCGAGCGGCCGAGTGCATTCGGCTGAACACTCACGTCGCCAGAAAGCAGCCTTCGCCATCTGACCGAAGCCGACGACCCACATCGGATCGAGGCTCTGGTGATCCGGTTTCCTGCTGATTGTCCGCACCGAACGGATTGTCACTGCTCATGTCTGACACTCTACGAATAGGGTGTGACATGAACGAGTACCGTCGGATACTCGGAGTTCCCAGCATACAGCGAGGTTTTGCAACCGCCATATTGGTTGACGGTTATAGTTACCGCCGCCGTTTACCGGGGCTTGGATTCAAAGCTTCGTCCCCGAAGGGACTAACCTCTCCTCTTGACCTTCCGGCACCGGGCAGGCGTCACAGCGTATACGTCGTCTTGCGACTTAGCACGCTGCTGTGTTTTTAGTAAACAGTCGCTTGGGCCTGGTCACTGCGGCCCCCTCAGGCTTCGGACGCGAAGTCCTACACCTTACCGGGGCGCCCCTTCTCCCGAAGTTACGGGGCAAATTTGCCGAATTCCTTAACCAGGGTTCTCTCGCTCGCCTTGGTATTCTCTACCTGTCCACCTGTGTCGGTTTGGGGTACGGGCACCGAACGAACTCGCTAGAGGGTTTTCTCGACGGCATGGGCGTTCAGCGGCTTCGCCTAGAGCGGCTCGGCATCACGCCTCAGGCTTAATGAGGTCCGGATTTGCCTGGACCTCGCCCTACACGCTTACCCCGGGTCAACCGACGCCCGGGTCCGCTTACCCTTCCGTGTCACCTCATCGCTGGCCTAATACCGGTGGGGTCGGTAGGCCCCGAAGGGCTTTCCTTAGCACACCAGGTTCAGCCTGGTCGCGCGTTCGGTGGTACGGGAATATCAACCCGTTATCCATCGACTACGCCTCTCGGCCTCGCCTTAGGTCCCGACTAACCCTGGGCGGACGAACCTTCCCCAGGAACCCTTGGACATTCGGCGGAGGAGATTCTCACTCCTCTTTCGCTACTCATGCCGGCATTCGCACTCGAACAGCCTCCACAGCTAGCTCACGCTGCCGCTTCAGCGGCTGCTCGACGCTCCCCTACCGATCCCGTCGCCTAGACCCGCACCCACAAGGGGTACGGGCCGAGCTGTATGACGGAATCCCGCAGCTTCGGTGCTGGACTTAAGCCCCGTTACATCTTCCGCGCAGAATCACTCGACCAGTGAGCTATTACGCACTCTTTCAAGGATGGCTGCTTCTAAGCCAACCTACTGGCTGTTTGTGCAACTCCACATCGTTTACCACTTAGTCCAGACTTTGGGACCTTAGCTGGCGGTCTGGGTTGTTTCCCTCTCGACTACGAAGCTCATCCCCCGCAGTCTCACTGCCGCGCTCTAACGCCATGGGATTCGGAGTTTGACTGAGTTCGGTAAGCTTGTTGGCCCCCTAGCCCAATCAGTGCTCTACCCCCATGGCGAAACGCACGACGCTGCCCCTAAAGGCATTTCGGGGAGAACCAGCTATCACCGAGTTTGCTTGGCCTTTCACCCCTATCCACAGGTCATCCCCCAAGTTTTCAACCTTGGTGGGTTCGGGCCTCCACGAGGTCTTACCCTCGCTTCACCCTGCCCATGGATAGATCACTCGGCTTCGGGTCTAGGACACGCGACTGTACGCCCTATTAAGACTCGCTTTCGCTGCGGCTACGGCTCAACGCCTTAACCTTGCCACGTATCGCTAACTCGCCGGCTCATTCTTCAAAAGGCAGGCGGTCAGGAGCCGAAGCCCCCTCCCACTGCTTGTAGGTCCGCGGTTTCAGGTACTATTTCACCCCCCTCACCGGGGTACTTTTCACCTTTCCCTCACGGTACTGGTCCGCTATCGGTCGCTAGGTAGTACTTAGCCTTACGAGGTGGTTCTCGCAGATTCACACGGGATATCCCCCGTGCTACTTGGGAACACCGCCAGAAGGCCGGTCGGCTTTCGTCTACAGGGCTCTTACCTCCTATGGCCTGGCTTTCCATCCGGGTTCGACTAGCCGCCGGTTTGGTAACTTCTCGACAGTGCCGGTGCACCATCAGGCAGGTCCCTCGACCCCAGCGTGGCAACGCCACCGGGCTATCACACCACGCTGGTTTAGGCTCTTCCCGTTTCGCTCGCCGCTACTCAGGGAGTCGCAATTGCTTTCCTCTCCTCAGGGTACTGAGATGTTTCAATTCCCCTGGTTGCCTCAACCGGCCCTATATGTTCAGACCGGAGTGACTGGGC
The DNA here is from genome assembly GCA_963824995.1 of uncultured Actinomycetes bacterium. Lineage (GTDB taxonomy): Bacteria > Actinomycetota > Acidimicrobiia > Spongiisociales > DATADW01 > DATADW01. The sequence continues at coordinate 206,490 of CAWGRK010000006.1, forward strand.
ATGACCCCAGCCGGGTTTCCCCATTCGGACATCCCCGGATCAGTGCTCGCTTGACAGCTTCCCGGGGCATATCGCAGCCTGCTACGTCCTTCATCGGCTCCTAGCGCCAAGGCATCCACCGTGGACCCTTAGTAGCTTGGACATATTGAATCCAAAGCGACGTGCTCGCTATGCAGTTCTCAAGGTGCCGTCGAAGGAAGGCCGACCATCAACTGGCCGGCCGGACTCCCTCACGACTCAACAACGTGCCCGATCACCGTCCTCCACACCGGAGGGAGAGCTCTCGCCGCCGACCGGTCGCCCCAAAGGGCTCCTTGCCATGCGGTTCGTGCTCACGCACGACCCCGGAGGATCGGATGACGATCGAGTAGCCAGTAGACCAACCTAAGAGCGCCTGGAGCCCGCCACTTGGGCGAGCCCTTTGTTGCTCCTTAGAAAGGAGGTGATCCAGCCGCACGTTCCCGTACGGCTACCTTGTTACGACTTAGTCCCGATCGCCGAACCCACCTTCGGCAGCTCCCTCCCAAAAAGGGTTGGGCCACTGACTTCGGGTGTTCCCGACTTTCTTGACTTGACGGGCGGTGTGTACAAGACCCGAGAACGCATTCACCGCGGCTTTGCTGATCCACGATTACTAGCGACTCCAACTTCACGGAGTCGAGTTGCAGACTCCGATCCGAACTGAGGCCGGCTTTGGGGGATTCGCTCACCCTCGCGGGATCGCAGCCCGTTGTACCGACCATTGTAGCATGCGTGCAGCCCTGGGCATAAGGGGCATGAGGACTTGACGTCATCCCCACCTTCCTCCGAGTTGTCCCCGGCAGTCTCCTATGAGTCCCCGGCATAATCCGCTGGCAACATAGGACAGGGGTTGCGCTCGTTGCGGGACTTAACCCAACATCTCACGACACGAGCTGACGACAGCCATGCACCACCTGTCATGGACGCTTTCGCACACCGTGTTTCCACGGCTTTTCCCATGATGTCAAGCCCAGGTAAGGTTCTTCGGGTACCATCGAATTAAGCCGCATGCTCCGCCGCTTGTGCGGGTCCCCGTCAATTCCTTTGAGTTTTAGCCTTGCGACCGTACTCCCCAGGCGGGGCACTTAATGCGTTAGCTACGGCACGGCAGTCGTTGGTCAGACCGCCACACCTAGTGCCCAACGTTTACGGCTAGGACTACCAGGGTATCTAATCCTGTTTGCTCCCCTAGCTTTCGCTCCTCAGCGTCGGTGCCGGCCCAGAGAGCCGCCTTCGCTACTGGTGTTCCTCCCGATATCTGCGCATTCCACCGCTACACCGGGAATTCCACTCTCCTCTACCGGACCCTAGCCACAGCAGTATCGACCGGCGTCCCGGGGTTGAGCCCCGGGTTTTCACGACCGACTTGCTGAGCCGCCTACGAGCTCTTTACGCCCAATAAATCCGGACAACGCTTGCCCCCTACGTATTACCGCGGCTGCTGGCACGTAGTTGGCCGGGGCTTCTTCTGGAGGTACCGTCATTATCGTCCCTCCTGAAAGGGGTTTACAACCCGAAGGCCTTCATCCCCCACGCGGCGTCGCTGCGTCAGGCTTTCGCCCATTGCGCAAGATTCCCTGCTGCTGCCTCCCGTAAGAGTCTGGGCCGTGTCTCAGTCCCAGTGTGGCTGGTCGTCCTCTCAGACCAGCTACCCGTCGACGCCTTGGTGAGCCGTTACCTCACCAACAAGCTGATAGGTCGCGAGCCCATCCCGAAGCGGAATCCATTTCCTCGGAGGATCATGCGATCCAGAGAGGATATCCGGTATTAATCCGGGTTTCCCCGGGCTATCCCGGTCTTCGGGGCAGGTTGCTCACGTGTTACTCACCCGTTCGCCGCTCCGTCACGAGTTTGGTTACCCGCCCTCGTGCGTCGCTCGACTTGCATGCATTAGGCACGCCGCCAGCGTTCGTCCTGAGCCAGGATCAAACTCTCCAACGTACATTCGTGTGGCACCGCCAAAAGGCGACACCGCAGTCCTGTCGGTATATCGAGTTCGCTTGGCACGCCTCCAGACCCTCGTTGCTTGACACGACCAGGTTCCTCGGGCGCTTTCTGCGAGTACGTTTTCCATCAACGTCCGGATCGATTGCTCGAACCCAGCCGTGATGGGCTGTTACTGGCTTTTGGCACGTTATTGAGTTGTCAAGGAGCCCGGAGCTTCTGCTCGACTCCCCCGCAGTCCCGTGACCGCAGGTAGCCGGCGGGCAAACGATGACTCTATCACCCGCCAGCCGTCCCGACGGCGGCGTGGCACGACGTGGACACACGGCGTCCCGCTCCGCCTCCGGGCATGATTACCGACGGCGAATGCCGCCGGTACTGGAACTGTAGCCGAGGGGTGCCCGGTGTCAAGTTCCCGCACAGCGGCCCACCTAGCAAATGGGGTACCGCTGACCACTCAAACCCAGCGGGCGACCGGGTTATTCCTCCTGTAGGGCCTGTCGCCCACCGTGTTCGCCGGGCCTTGCCGAGCTATCCCTCGACCTGGCGGCCGCAGGATGCGTTGGAGCCGCCTACCTTCTGGGGAATATCGGCTTGGCAGGGGGCCTGGTCTGACCGCGCATTGGCTCGATCGTGTGGGCGCAGTCCAACTGAGGAGCAGCCGGCGTTATCCGCGGCTGTTCTCGGGTGGCTGGGGCGACCCCGACGTCCTCGACCGGGTCGAAGAGAGCATCCGGCATCCTCACCCAGAGATCGAGCTCACGTGGTCGTCGTGGCGGGGAGAGCTGGGTGGATTGGTAGCTCGGGCGGGCTGGTTTCAACAGTCCTGACCCCGACCTACCCCCAGAGAGTCGCAGGGCCGTGATGCAACTCCTCTCGCCGTCGGTATCAGCAAATCGTGTGGTGATCCTGTTCGCAGCCCACAACGATCATGGCTACGAGACCCGGATGCGGCTGGGACGCCATCTCGCCGAGCACGGGATCGCCTCTCTGATCCTGGAAAACCCGTTCTACGGCCGCCGCCGGCCGCTCGACGGGCGGAAGGCCACCACCGTCGCCGAGCTGCTTGTGATGGGACGCGCTGCGGTGACGGAGGGGCGGGCGCTGGTCGCCGGGCTGCGCGCCGGGGGCGTGGACGAAGTCGGGGTTTCAGGGTTCAGCATGGGAGGGACCGTCGCCGCCCTCGTCAGTTCGCTCTCGACTGGCCCGCTGGCAACGATCCCGCTCGCTGCGGCCCACTCCCCCGCCGCCGCTTACACCGAAGGAGTGCTGGCCAAGGCTGTCGATTGGGACGCTCTCGGTGGACCGGGCGCCAGGGAGAGGCTCGCCGAGGTGCTCGATTCAGCTTCGGTGCTGAGAATCGATCCTCCGCCACATTCCGCCTCGGCGCTGCTGGCCGCACCGACCGGGGACGCATACGTACCGGCTCGTGCCGTGGAGGCGCTCCACAAACACTGGCCGGGTTCTGAGCTTCGCTGGCTCCCGGGTGGCCATGTCAGCGTGGGCTTGCGGGGTGCAAGTGCACAGGCGGCCATCATTGCCGAGGGGTTCTCCCGGGTCTCAAACAAAGCGGACGAAGCGCCGCTTCCCCACCTGGACCAACGCGCCGACGATTGAAGCGCGGGGGACGTCCTCCTCGGTCAACCGTGTCCCGTCGACCTTGATCGCCCCTTGGGTGATCAGTCGGCGCGCTTCGGATGTCGAAGCCACCAACCCGGCATCGAGGAGAACCGCGGGCAGGTGCACCGGGTCCGACTCGAGGAGGGCATGTTCGGGAACGCCCTCGGGTGTTTCGTGGTCGCGGAAGACCCGGTCGAAGGCCCGCTCCGCCTCGATCGCGGCCTCGTCGACCCCAGTAGAGGCCAACCACTTCCCGACCCAGCCTCCGCTTCGCCTCGGCGGGGTGGACCGAGCCGTCTGCGATCCCCGAGATGATCGCCTCGGTCTCGCCGGCGGGCACTTCTGTGGCGAGACGGAACCACTGCTGCATCAGGCCGTCGGGAACGCTCATCACCTTCCCGAACATATCGGCCGGTTCAGCGTCCACCGCCACGTAGTTGTCGAGCGACTGCGACATCTTGTTCACGCCGTCGGTGCCGAGGAGCAGGGGCATCGTCATCGCCACCTGGGGCCGCATGGCATATCGCTGCTGCACCGTCCGGCCCATGAGGAGGTTCCACAATTGGTCGGATCCCCCCAACTCCACGTCGGCCTCGACCGCCACCGAGTCGTATCCCTGGAGTAGCGGATAGATGAACTCGAGCACCGAAATGGGACGCTGCTCGACCATCCTCTCGGCGAAGTCGGCCCGCTCGAGCATCTGGGCGACTGTTGTGGCTGAGGTGAGTTCGAGAACGTGCTCCATGTCCATCGAGGCGAGCCACTCCGAGTTCCACCTGATCTCGAGGGGCTCGGGCAAGAGGATCCGGGAGAAGCCCCCGAGCACCGACTCGGCATAGCCGCGCACCTCCTCGGCGGTGAGCCGCCGCCTGGTCTCGGTTTTGAGGCTGGGGTCGCCCACCTGGGCGGTGAAGTCGCCGACGATGAGGACCGCCGTATGCCCCAATTCCTGAAATTGCCTCAGCTTGCGCAGCACGACCGCCCAGCCCAGTGTCACCGACGGAGCGGTCGGGTCGAGCCCGAGCTTGACCCGCAGCGGACGGCCTTCGGCCAATCGTCCGGCAAGCTCCTCTTCCGGGGCCACCCGATCCACATTGAGCAGAAGACGGCGGAGTTGTTCGTCGGGGTCCGGCATGGGCCGGGGAGCGTAGCCCTGCAGGACGATGCCGGACCTGCCCGCAGGCGAACCTGTCTCCGCCCGCGCCTTGCGGACTATGCCCTCAGGGGTGCGGCATCGTGGCGACGAACCGCCACGGGTTCTCGGTGGCAACCGAGATCCCGACCCTGGGTGTGGCGAACAGCCCAGGGGGCGCAGTCCCCGGCAAGAGGCGCACCGGGCCGTCGATGACGCTGCTGCCATCGTGTGCGGAGTCGATGGCCAGAGCACGGCACAGATTGCCCGGACCGACGGCGAGTGGCGAGGTGCGGCCTCGGCGCCGGATCATCACATCGGTGCCCTCGGTGGCGACGCCGCCCCGCAGCAGGACGGCTTCCCCAGAGCCGGGTGGTCCGGTGACGATGTTGGCGCACCAGTGAATCCCATACGAGCGGTAGACGTAGAGCGTGCCCGCTCCTCCGAACATCGACCGGTTGCGACGCGTCTGCCCGCGATACGTATGGCTGGCCGGGTCGGCGGCACCGGCATACGCCTCCACCTCGGTCAACTCGATCTCGGTGACCTCGGCATCGATCTCCGTCCGTATCCGCCAGCCGAGTAGCGACGGTGCCACTTCCAAAACCGGCCGGTCGAGCAACTCGAGGACTGGGTTCATCCCAGGACGTGGAACGCGCCCGGGCGGGTCCGGCCGTTCACACCGAACCCCGCAGCGTGACGTCGAGCGCCCGCTCCACCTCGGCAACGGCGTGTCGAAGCAGTGGGGCTACTTCCTCGTCGCGCAGGGTGCGGTCGGGTGCGCGAAGCGTCAGTCGAACGGCGATGCTCAGGCGACCCTCCTCCATACCCGGACCGACGAAGACGTCGAAGACTTCGGTCCTTTCCAGGAGGTCACCGATGGCGTCGCCCAGTCGGTCGAGCAGGTCGGAAGTGAGAACCTCCGAACCGACCTCGAAAGCCAGGTCGAGCTTGAAGGGCGGGAAGGGTGACACCGGACGCAACTGCCAGACACCGCCCGGCGCCAGCAGCGGCGACAAGTCCAGTTCACCGGCGGCTACCCGCCCTGGGAGCCCGAAATCCCGACTCACCCCGGGGTGGAGTTCGCCCACCCAGCCGACAACTTCCTTGTCGTGGAGCACCATCCCCGACCGGCCGGGATGGAAAGGCGCCTTCTCGCCTGGGTACACCCGCACGTCGAGACCCCGTGCCTCGCCCAGGAGCCTCATCAGCGCTGTCGCCTCATGGGCATCGACCTCGCGACGTGCCCCGAGAACTCCCGAGCCGCCGCTTTCGCCCACAGCCACGAATGCAAGATGGTTGGGCTGATCGGGAAGAAGCGGGTCGAGCGACGACGGAGTGGGGAAGAAGACCTTGCCGATCTCGAACAGAGTGACGTCCCTTGAGCCGCGATCGAGGTTCCCGGCGGCGGCCCTGAGGAGACCGGGGAGCAGCGTGGTGCGCAGCAGGCTCTCCTCTTCGCGCAGCGGGTTGGAAACCCTGATCGCTTTCCGACGCGTGTCGTCGCCCGGGAGGCGCAACAGGTCGAGTTCGCCGGCGCCCAGGAAACTCATCGATTGGGCCTCGTAGTATCCCGCCCCCACCATGGTCTCACGCACCGAGCGCTCGGAGCGCTGCTCCGGTGTCGTCCCGCCGTCCGGCCCCATCCTCACCCGAGACGGGAACCGGTCGTACCCGTGCAGTCTGGCTACCTCCTCGATCAGGTCTACCGGCCGGGTGACATCGGGCCGGCGCGTCGGGACGAGCACCTCGAGGCTCTCGTCCGACTGCGACGCCACCTCGAACCCGAGCCTGGTGAGCAGCCCGGTAACGGCCATACCGTCGAGGCCGGGGCCCAACAGTCGCTCCACTTCGCCCAGGCGGAGATCGATTCGCTGCTTCTCGGCAGGAACCGGATAGACATCGACCGTTCCCTTGTGGACCTGGCCGCCGCCGAGCGATGCCACGAGGGCGGCGGCCCGGGCAGCCGCCATGCCTGAGAGATCGGGGTCCACGCCTCGCTCGAATCGGGCGGATGCCTCCGAGCGGAGGCCGAGTCTGTGGGCGGTGGCCAGCACACTCGCCGGATCCCAGTTCGCTGCCTCGACCAGCACCCGGGTGGTGGTCTCGCTGACCTCGGTGGACTCGCCGCCCATCACACCGGCCAGGGCGACGGCTCCGGACGGATCGGCCACCACGATGTCGGCTGCGAGCAGCTCGCGGTCGACCTCGTCGAGGGTGCGCAGTCGCTCGCCCTCACCGGCCCGACGGATGATCAGCGCCCCTTCGACGATCCGGTCGAGATCGAAGGTATGTATCGGGTGGCCCAGTTCCATCATGACGTAGTTGCTGACGTCCACGACATTCGAGATGGGTCGTATCCCGGCGGCGCGAAGCCGAAGCTGCATCGGCAATGGACTGGGGGCGATGGTGACACCGGATACCTGGCGCGCCACGAAGCGCGGGCACCCCACCGGATCCGCTACGTCCACCCGCACTGTGTTGTCAGGCCCCGTCTCGGCGACATCGGTTTCGGGCCGACGCACCGGGATCTGGTAGTAGGCGCCCAATTCGCGGGCAATCCCGAGGACCGACATCGCATCGGGACGGTTGGGCGTGATCGTCACATCGAGGACCACGTCGCTCAGCGGAAGGACGTCCTCGAGGTGGAGGCCTACATCTTCCCGGCCGGCAACCCCCAACCTGTCCAGAACGAGGATGCCGGTGTGGTCCTCGCCCAGCCCCAACTCGGAGGCGGAGCAGATCATCCCATTCGAGGTCACGCCCCTGACCGCACGGGCGCCGATCTCCATTGGCTCGCCGCCAGGGTTCAGACGGGCTCCGACTCGGGCGAAGGCCACGACGGCACCCGAGTCGAAGTTCCATGCGCCGCACACCACTTCGAGCAACTCGCCCGATCCGTCGTCCACCAGGGTGACCCGGACCCGATCGGCGTCCGGGTGGGGGCCCACGCTCTCGACGCGACCAACCACCACCCCTTCGAAGCTCGGGCTGGTGGTATCCCAACCCTCCACTTCGTGACCCAGAGACCCCAGGACCGCGGAGAGCTTCGCCGGATCGGTGGTCGGCAGGTCGATGAACTCGGCGAGCCAGCTGAGCGGGAGCTTCACAGCCGCCTCATCGAAACTGACCCAGCACGCGCAGGTCGTTCTCGTAGAGAAGCCGGATGTCGTCGATCCCGTGCCGCACCATGGCAACCCGGTCGGCGCCGACACCGAATGCGAACCCCGACACCCGGGCCGGGTCGTAGCCGACGGCCTCGAAAACGTTGGGGTCCACCATCCCGCATCCGAGCAACTCGAGCCAATCGTCCTTCCAGGTCACCGCCATCTGCGCCGACGGCTCGGTGAACGGAAAGAAGTCGGGGCTGAACCTCGTCCTCACTCCAGGTCCGAACATCTCCCGGGCGAAATGCTCCAGCGTCCCCTTGAGATCACCGAATGTGATGTCCTCGGCCACCGCCAGACCCTCGACCTGGTGGAACACCGGTGCGTGTGTGGCGTCCCACGGGTCCGGGCGGTATGTCCTGCCGGGCACGACAACGTAGACCGGTGGCTGCTGGCGCTCCATGACCCTCGCCTGCATGGGTGAGGTGTGGGTGCGGAGCAGCAACGCGTCCTCCCCTGTCATTCCCCTACCGTCCCAGGGTTCCAGGTAGAGGGTGTCACTGGGCAGGCGAGCCGGATGGTGGGGTGCGTGGTTGAGGGCGTCGAAGTTGTAACGGACAGTCTCGACCTCGGGGCCCGTGACCACCTGGTAGCCGATGGCACGGAAGATCTCGCAGATCTCGGCCATCGACTGGGTGATGAGGTGGTGGGTGCCGCGCACCAAGTCGACTGCAGGCAAGGTGATGTCTGTCCTATCGGAAGCAAGGAGGCGGTCTTCGGCCGCCGCTTCGAGCTCCCTGCGACGGTCGGCCACCAACTGCTCGACACGTCGCTGCGCCTCATTGATCTCGGCACCGAGAAGGCGCCTCTCGTCTGGTGGACGAGACCCGAGCGTCCGCCGCAACTCGGCCAGCTCCGACCGGCGCCCAACCAGTTGCGAGACGACCTCGTCGAGTTGGTCGAGCGTCGCCGCTCCGGCGAGGAGATCCTCGGCGCCGGAGACGAGTTTGTCGGTCGTGGTCATGGGGCCGGGGAGGTTAGCCACGGGGGTCACCGGCCACCCTTGCCGTTTGTGTCACGGTACTTTCCGTCAGGGCCGTTTCCGTCAGGGTGAACAGCAGCAGGGCACCTGCCACCGCGGCGTTGAGGCTCTCGATGCCGCCCGGCATCGGGATCGTCACCGCCTGCCCGGACCGAGCCAGTTCTGGTGGCAGCCCATGAGCCTCGTCTCCGATGAGGACGGCGTACCGTCCCGGATCCAGGTCTTGGGGGTGGACTCCACCGGATACGACGGTGGAGAGGACCTCCCATCCCCGGCTCTCCAGAGCCGACGGTTCGAGAGACGGGGCCAGTTCGATGACGGTGCGGAAGTGCCCACCAGCCGCCGCCCGGAGGGTCTTGGGCGACCAGGGATCGGCGGTACCAGGTCCCACGATGACACCGGCGCCGAAGGCGGCGGCGGTGCGTATCAGGCTCCCGACGTTGCCTGGGTCGGCCAGTCCGCATAAGACCAGCGCCAGGTCGGTCGCTACCGGCTCTGAGCGAGGTATGTCGATCACCGCCACCGGTCCACGAGGCGACATGGTGCCGGAAAGTCGATCCAGCGCCGCACCCTCCACCAGGACGAGTTGGGCACCCTCGGGCACCTGGACCTCCGGGTCGGTGCTGAACACGGTCCGCACCCCGGCACCGGCCGTCACCGCCTCTTCGAACACGTGTGGGCCCTCGACCAGGGTCAGTCCGGTTGCCGCCCGCTCCGCCGAGCGATGGAGCCTGGCCGCCTCCGCAATGCGGGGATTGCGAGGCGAACGGACCGGGGGGCGGCTAGCCGCGGTCGGCCACCGCCAATTCGACGATGCTCTTGAACGCCTCGGGATCGCGCACGGCCATCTCAGCCAGCATCTTCCGGTCCACCTCGATCTCGGCGGCCTTGAGCCCGGCGATCAGCTGCGAGTAGGAAACCCCGTGCTCACGGGCGGCGGCGTTGATCCGGACGATCCAGAGACGGCGGAAGTCGCCCTTCCGCGCACGGCGGTGGGAATAGGCGTCCTGTTGAGCATGCATGAGCTGCTCGTTGGCGGTGCGGAACCGTCTGCTCCGCGCTCCCTTGAACCCCTTGGCCTGCTCCAGGACGGCGCGGTGCTTCTTCTTGGCATGTACGGCTCGCTTCACACGGGCCATGAGTGCTCTCCTTCCGGCTCAGATACCCAGCATGCGGCGGGCGCGCCGGCGGTCGCCGGAAGGGAGTGGCGCGGTGCCGCTCAACCTGCGGAACCGCTGTCTGCCCTTGGCCAGCTTGAGGTGGCCCCGCCCCGCCTGGGCGCGACGCAGCTCACCAGAACCGGTCACCTTGATTCGTTTGGCTATCCCCCTGTGGGACTTCATCTTGGGCATTTCAGATCCTCATTCGGTCGGCTGATCGCCGTCGTCGGTCGGTCCGTTGTCGGTCGGTCCGTTGTCGGTCGGCAAGTCGTCGGTCGGCAAGTCGTCGGTCGGTCCGGCGTCGGGCTGTCCGTGCGTCGGTCGGTCCAAGTCGTCGGTCGGCAAGTCGTCGGTCGGGCCTTTGTCCGTCGGTCCGTTGTCGGACTGTTCCTCTTCGACACGCCCGGCGCGGCGGGTCGGCGCCAGAGTCATCGTCATCGAGCGCCCGTCCACCTGAGGCGCCTGTTCCACGGTGGCCATCTCGGCCACATCGCTGCTGAGACGTTCCATCAACCGCAGACCCATCTCGGGCCGGGTGTTCTCGCGGCCTCTGAAACGGACCGTCACCCTCACCTTGTCACCGTCGCCGAGGAACGTCTCGGCGCGCCGGCGCAGGATGTCGTAGTCGTGGGGTCCGATGCGCGGCTTCATCCGAAGCTCTTTGATCACTGTCCGGGTCTGCTTCTTCCGAGCTTCCCGGTCACGCACCGACTGCTCGTACTTGAACTTCCCGTAGTCCATCAACCGGGCGACCGGCGGGTTGGCGTTCGGTGCCACCTCGACCAGGTCCAACCCGAGCTGATCCGCCAGCCAGATGGCCTCCTGCAGCTTCTTGATCCCGATCTGGGTTCCATCGGGTGCTACCAACCGGACCTCCGAAGCCCGGATGTAGTCGTTCACGCGTGGCTCTGCGATGCGCCTTCCTCCTTGGTGGTATGCAAAAGGCAGCAAACCGGAGCTTGCTGCCATTCATGGGAAATCGTGTCGTCCGGTGGGACGACCTGATCCTGGAACCTCGGCTCGTCGGTGACGGCCGGGTGGGAGACAGCTGCCTCCGCTTCGATTGGTTGTCTGAACCAGTATACGGGCCGGGCGGTCATCGGTGCGAGGCCGACCCGAGCCCGCGCAATGCCGCCGCCATCACCACCGCGGCGGTCGCCGCTTCGTGGCCCTTGTTACCTGCGCCGAGCATGCTGCGTTCGCGGGCGTGAACAGCCTCGTGGACGGCGAGCACCGCATTCGTCACGGGGACACCGGTGTCGAGAGAGGCGGCGGTGAGCCCGGCGGCAGACTCGTGAACGACCACGTCGTAGTGATCGGTGTCGCCTTTGATGACCGTGCCGATCGCCACCACGCCATGACATCCGGCTCGGGCGAGGGCGAGAGCGGCGACTGGCAGCTCGAGTGCCCCGGGGACTCGGAGGACCGTGACCTCATCGACTCCGACACCCTCGAGGGCCTCCAGGGCGCCGGCCAGCAGGCCATCGGTGAAGACCGCGTTGTAGGTCGAGACGGCTACTCCGATGTGCAGCCCGGTGCCATCGGGCTCGGGATGGACCTCATTCACCCGCATCGCCCATTGCGGCCCGATCGTCGACGAACAGGTCGTGGCCCATCTTGTCCGCCTTGGTCTCCAGGTAGCGGCGGTTGTGGTCGTTGGGCCGCGAGCGGATCGGTACCCGCTCCACGATGGAGAGGCCGTAACCCTCGATGCCGGCGCGCTTCGCCGGGTTGTTGGTGAGCAGCCGCATCGTCGTGATACCCAGGTCGGCGAGGATCTGAGCTCCGATCCCGTAGTCGCGGGCATCGGCGGGGAGCCCAAGCTCGAGGTTGGCCTCGACGGTGTCCCTCCCGTTGTCCTGGAGGTTGTAGGCGGCGAGTTTGTGAAGGAGGCCGATCCCCCTCCCCTCGTGTCCGCGGATATAGACCAAGACGCCCTCGCCGGCTTCACCGATCGTCTCCATTGCCGACTCGAGCTGGAAACCGCAGTCACATCGCAGGCTGGTGAAGACGTCACCGGTCAGGCACTCGGAGTGGGCTCTCACCAGCACCCCGTCCTTCCCGGATACATCTCCCATCACCAGAGCGAGGTGCTCTCTGCCGTCGAATGACCTGTACCCGACCGCCCGGAACACACCGAACGGCGTGGGGAGGCGTCCCTCCGCTACCCGCTCGACGAGCCGCTCGTGATGCCTGCGATGGGCGATGAGGTCGGCGATGGTCCCGATGAGGATGTCGTGCTGTTTGGCGAAGATCTCGATGTCGGCCAGGCGGGCGACGGTGCCGTCGTCGTTGATGACCTCCGCCAGCACCGCGGCGGGATAGCGGCCGGCCATGGTGGCGAGGTCCACCGCTGCCTCGGTGTGCCCGGCTCGTCGCAGGACGCCGCCGGACTCGTAGCGGAGCGGGAATATGTGGCCGGGGCGGTTGAGGTCGTCGTGGCGAACCTCCGGGTCGATGGCGGCGCGTATGGTGCGCAGCCGATCGGCCGCCGAGATACCGGTCGTGGTCCCCTCGCGGGCGTCGATCGAAATCGTGAAAGCGGTCCTGCGGATATCGGTGTTGACCGTCACCATCATCGGCAGCCGAAGCTCGTCGAGGCGCTCGCCCAACATCGGCAGGCAAATGATCCCCGAGGTATGGCGGATCATGAACCCGAGTTGCTGCTCGGTGACTGCGTCGGCGGCGACGATCAGGTCGCCCTCGTTCTCGCGGTCGGCGTCATCGACCATCACCACGATGTCGCCGCGGGCGATCGGCCTCGATGAGTTCCTCGACCGGAGCGAAGCTCATATGGCGGCCTCGGGCCTGTGTTCGAGGCCTTGGGCGGTCGGCCTCTCCTTCACCGGGTCCGTCTGCGTGGCCGACTCAGTGGCCAGGTGGGCCGTCTCGAGCAGGCGCTCCACGTACTTGGCGAGAATGTCGACTTCGAGATTCACCAGGTGCCCGGGGAGACGTCGTCCCAGGGTGGTGGCTTCGAGTGTATGCGGGATCAACGCCACCTCCAGCCAACCCTGGCCGACGGCGGCCACGGTGAGACTCACCCCATCGACGGTGATCGAGCCCTTCTCGACGATGTAGCGCTCCAGGCGTGGCGGGAGCGTCACCCTCATCCTGGCGCCATCGCCCTCGGGGGCCACGGCGTCCACCCGGGCCACTGCGTCCACATGGCCCTGGACCAGATGTCCGTCGAAGCGCCCGGATGCCGCCATCGGGAGTTCCAGGTTGACCTGGTCGCCCCCTTGCAGGTCTCCGAGGTTGGTCCTGGCCACGGTCTCGACCACGACATCGGCGGCGAAGCCCCCCGGACCTACCTCGATCGCGGTCAGACATGCCCCGTTGACCGCAACCGAGTCACCGACTGTCAGCGAATCTGCGATCGGCCCAGCCTGTATGCGGATTCGGAGCGATCCCGGACCGCGCTCGACCGATTCGACGTCGCCCAGCGCTTCGACGATCCCGGTGAACACGACGATGAGTGTATTGACCCGCACACATGGCAAGCGATCCTCGGTCACGCGGGCGACGCATCCACTCTGATGTCGGGTCCAATCCGTCTCACCGCGGTGAAGTGGATGGGTCTGGCGTCGGCGAGCCTCGCCATCACGCCGTCGAAGGCGGGGCGACCCACGCCGCCTGCCAAGCGCGCTCCCAGGTAAACCACCAGGCGGTCGACTAGTTCGGCCGACCACAGCGAGGCCGCCAGTGTCGGCCCGCCCTCGACCAGCAGATCGACGATCCCCAGCGCGGCGAGCTCCGACATGGCGACGGTCGGGTCCACCAACTCGCCTGCCTCGTCGGGGACCACCAGCACCTCGCCGGGAAGGTCAACGGGTCGCGGCGCCAGAATGATCGGGTCCCGACCCAACAGCGACAAGGCTTCTGGTAGCCCGCGACGCCCGGTGACCACGACCGGTCGAGGTTGAGGGCCGTCGTACCCGTCGAGGCGAACGGTCAGTTTGGGGTCGTCGGCGAGCGCAGTGCCGGCGCCGACCAAGATGGCATCGGAAGCGGCACGCAGGAGATGGGCGTCATCACGGGCCTCGCTGGATGTGATCCACTGGGAGTCTCCGTCGGAAGCGGCCACCTGCCCGTCGAGCGTGGTGGCGATCTTCAGGGTGACGAGAGGCCGGCCGGTTCGGCGATGGTGGAAGTAGCCCGGGTCGAGTTCTTCGGCGTCGATTCCCGGCACGCCTACCTGCACATGGACCCCCGCTTCGCGTAGCCGACGGATACCTTCCCCCGCCACCTTCAGGTCGGGGTCGATAGCTCCGACGACCACCCTGCTCACCCGCGACACGATGATGGCTTCCACGCACGGCGGGGTCCGGCCGTGGTGAGAGCACGGCTCGAGGGTGACGACAAGAGTGCCGCCGCCTGCCTCGTCGCCGGCGCCGGCAAGCGCCTCTGCCTCGGCGTGCGGTGCTCCTGGACCGGCGTGGCCCGAAATCGAGAGGATGCTTCCATCCGCTCCCGTGACCACTGCCCCGACGCGGGGGTTGGGATGGGGGTGGTGGGGACGACCGGCGTCGATCGCCCTCTTCATCAGGGTCTCATCGGTGTACGGAGCGCCATTGGCGATCATGTCGTGCGCCGGTCGACCTCATAGCTCGACCCGGGCCGCTGCTTGGCGAATTCCTTCAACTCGACCGCGATCGCCGACGCCTCCCAATGGGTCTCGATTTGCCTCTGCTGGTTGCTGGCTATACCCATCGACACGGACACGATCGGATAGGCATGCCGTTCGCCACGCCGGTCAGTCACTTCGATGTACCCCTTGATGGCGTCCACCGTGTCGTAGAAGGCCAGCACTCCGGCATCGAAGCCCCTGATCGCGTTCCGGCAAAAGGACTCGGCGACATCGGGGCTCATCAGCGCCACGAAGTCATCCCCTCCGATGTGACCGACGAAAGCGCTCGCGTCGCCGGTCTCGGCGGCCGCATCGAGCATCGACCGGGCGCAGAACGTGATTACCTGATCCCCTCGCATGAATCCGTAGTGATCATTGAAAGCCTTGAAGTTGTCGAGATCGGCATGGACCAGGGAGAAAGGCTCTCCCGACTTAACCCGAGCCTCCAACTCGGCGGCGATCCGGAAGTTGCCGGGTAGGCCGGTGAGCGGTGACACATCGCGCATCTGCTGCGATCGCCGCAAGACAGTGCGCACCCTCGCCACCAGTTCCTCGACCTCGAACGGTTTGGAGATGAAGTCGTCCGCTCCGAGCTCGAGCCCCTGGAGCCGGTCGTCGAGCTCGGCCTTGCCGGTCACCAGGATGATCGGGATATTGGCGCCTGCTGGTGACATCCTGAGACGGCGGAGGGTCGTGAGCCCGTCGAGTTGGGGCATCACCACGTCGAGCAGGATCAGGTCGACAGGGGTGCTGAGAACCCGGGTGAGCGCATCCTCGCCACTGGTGGCTTCCTCCACCTCGAACTCGGCCTCCTCCAGGCGGAGCCTGACCAATTGTCGGATGGCGCGGTCGTCGTCCACCACCAGGACTGTCTCCTTCAACCGGCACCTCCCGCGGCTGCCCGAAGTGCCTCCACCGCCGCCACGGGATCATCGGCACCGAAGACGGCGGTGCCCGCAACCAGGATGTCGGCCCCGGCAGAGCAGAGGGCTCCCGCCACCTCGGTGGTGACACCGCCGTCCACCTCGATCTCGGTGGCAAGTGCCAGGGCATCGATGCGGCGTCTTGCGGTCTCGATCTTGGGTAGGGCACTGGTGAGGAAGCGCTGCCCTCCGAACCCAGGCTCGACCGACATCACGAGCAAGACCGACGCCAGATCGATGTACGGCTCGGCTGCGCCGAAGGGCGTTACCGGGTTGAGGACCAGTCCGAAGTCCATCCCCAGCGCTGCCGCCTCTTTGGCCAGGCTGGTGGGGTCTGGCACCGCCTCGATATGGATGGTGACCAGGTCCGCTCCCGCCTCGGC
Organism: uncultured Actinomycetes bacterium; assembly: GCA_963824995.1. GTDB lineage: Bacteria > Actinomycetota > Acidimicrobiia > Spongiisociales > DATADW01 > DATADW01. Next base: position 222,452 of record CAWGRK010000006.1, read on the forward strand.
GAGGTGTTCGAGATGGGCCTCTGGGTTGCTGACCATGAGGTGGCAATCGAAGAGGAGCCGGGATGTCATCCGTAAGGAGGCTATTACCGGCATCCCGAGCGACAGATTGGGCACGAAATGGCCGTCCATGACGTCGATGTGGAGCAGATCGACCACCGGTTCGACCTGGGCAACCGCCTCGCCCAGTCTGCTGAAATCGGCGGCGAGGATCGATGGGGCGATCTTGACCACGGTCCGAGTGTATGAGCCGGGCCCGTGCAAGGGCTCTTCTCAGCCTGCTGGCACCTCGAGCGTCACCGGGCTCCGCCGGACACCGCGCAGCCAGGCCGATGCCGGCATCGGCGAGCGCCCCTGCGGTTGGACCACCTCGATTTCGATCGCTCCGTCACCGGTTCCAAGCAACACCCGATCACCGTCGGCGGCAACCTCGCCGGGACGCATCCCGGTGCGTTGGGCGGGGCACGCTCCGAGGACCTGGATCCGACTGCCCGCGCTGAGGGCGTAGGCCCCCGGCCTTGGTGCCAGGGCACGCACCCGTCGCAGCAGATCCACCGACGGTCTACCCGGGTCGAGCCACCGATCCTCTGGCTTGAGCTTGGCGGCGAGGGTGACACCGTTTTCGGCTTGCGGGTCGGGCCGGATCTCACCCGCCAGGTAACTCGGGAGGGTGTCAGCCAGCAGCCCAGCGCCCAGGGTGGCGAGGCGCTCGGTCAGGTCCGCCCGGTTCTCTTCGGGGCCGATCGGAGTCTGCTCCACCGCCAGCACTGGGCCCGTGTCCAGTCCCTCGTCGAGCACGATCAGGGTCACCCCGGTCGACCTCGTCGCCCTCCAGGATCGCCCTCTCGACGGGGGCGGCTCCGCGCCAGCGTGGCAAGAGGGAGAAGTGGATGTTGACGAAGCCACGTCGGGGAAGCCGGAGGATGGCGGCGGGCAGCAGCATCCCGAATGCGACCACGACCGCCACGTCGAGGGGGGCGACAGCCCTCAGCATGGCATCCAGTTCGGTGGCCGAATTTGGCTGGTGAACCTCGAGGCCACGTTCCAACGCAGCCTCCTTGACCGGCGAGGGACGGGGCCGTCCCGATCTACCACGTGGCCGGTCGGGGCGGGTGACAACAGCCGCAAGCTCCACGAGGGGTTCGAGGACACGCAGCGCCGGGAGAGCGGCTACGGGTGTCCCCAACAGGACCGCCCGGCTCGGTCGAATCAGAGGAGAGGTCATTCCGAAATGGGAAGCCCGAGCGCCTCTTCGCGCAGCTGCTTGAGCGCCTGCTTGCGCTGTCTGCGGCCGAGCCGTGCCAGGAGAAGAGTGCCCTCGAGATGGTCGAACTCGTGCTGCAACACACGGCCCGTCAACTCGTCGCCGGCGTACTCGACCGGATTCTGCTCGGGGTCTACGCCGCGCACCATGGCGTATCCGGGGCGGGTGATCTCCCACCAGTAGCCGGGCAAAGACAAGCAGCCCTCTTCGAGCTCCCAGGATCCGCCCGTTTCGACGAGCTCGGGGTTGATCACCACATGCGCCCCGGTGTCGTCGTTTGCGTCGAATACGAAGATCCGCTTGGAGACCCCGATCTGCGGCGCCGCCAGCCCCACCCCTGGAGCCTCATACATCGTCTCGATCATGTCATCGACCAGCCTCTTGAGATGCTCGTCGAATTCAGTCACGGGCGCCGCCCTCGTGTTGAGGACCGGGTCGCCAAAGGTGCGGATTGGGAAGAGGGTCATGGGAAATGAGTATTGAGTAGTGGGTAGTGGGTAGTGAGTTCAGAAACCGGGGCCGCTGTGGCGCGCTCTGGAGTAAACAGCATCGCATAAGGCCGAAAACCCAGAACCCTCTACCCAATACCCAATACCCCGAGCCGCTGCGAAGCAGCGGGGAGGGTACCGCTCACAGATCGAGCGGGTCGGCATCCACCCGCACCGTCAGGCCCGATTGGCGCCATCGTTCGACAACGGGCCGCAACGCCTGGCGGAACCGGCCGAGATCGGAACCTCGCCCCAGCCACCGGAGCCCCTCCCCCGCCGGTGCCGGCCCGAGGATCGATACCCCGGCACCAGCCACCCCTCGCAGGGTCTCGTCTTCTGCCGCGCCGTCTCCTCCCCGCAACTCGACGGCGAGCAGCTCAGCCGTCGGGGGGAACCCGAGTTCCGCCCGCGCCTCGAGTTCGTGCCCCAGATACGGTATCGGGTCACCTCTTCGCAGCGCCTCGAGCAGCGGGGCGTCGGGGCGGGACGTCTGGGCGAGCATGCGTCGTCCCTGGCCGAGTGGCACCGTGGCGGCCACCCTCGCAAGGATGCGTAGCGCCTCCTCCGCAGCTCTGTAGCTGGTTCCGAGCATGAGCCCGTCGACATCCACCGCTACCGCCAGGTCGACCCTTGGCAGCCCGGGAAGATGGCGCTCGGTCCCCACCCAGATGGGAGCTGCGCTGTGGGGCGCGCCGACCGCGTCTGGCCCGAGAACACGCTTCAACTCCTCAGTCACACGCCCGACACCGGCGCCGAGCGGCTCGAATCGGTCGCCACCGCACCCGGCGCAAGGGCCGAGCGGAGCACCGCATCGCGAGCAGGTGTCGCCCGGATCGGGCCTCGATCCGCACACCCCGCATTGGCGGACCAACCGGCAGCGCACGCACCGCATGGCCGGCGCGTATCCGGCCCGGTGGGTGAAGACGAACGACCTGCCGCCCGAAGCTGCCACACCGCGTAGCGCCGCCCTAGCCCGCTCCCCAAGGACGCCTCTACCCGGCGGGTCCTCGGTGCGGTCTGCCACCTCGACGAGCGGCCAGGCGCGCCTCGACCCCGGCAACCGGACGACGTCCACCCCGGCGGCGAGCACCTCACAACTCGGAACCCTCCCCACCATGAGCAACCAGAACCGCTCGACGGCGGCCCGGGTGCGCAAGAGGTCGCGGGCATGGAGGGTCGGTGTTTGACGGTCCTTCATTGCACGTCTTCCCTCATCGACCAGCACGCCGAGGCCAAGCCCGGCGATCGGCCAGAGGGCAGTGCGATGGGTGCCGACGAGGAGGGTCCCCGGTCTTCCGCATGCCAGCGACCACGCCCTGGTGACCGCCCGATCACCATGTTCGGGGAGGACTTCGACAACCGCGTTGCCGAGCAGGCCGCGCAATCCCGCAGCGATGCTCTCCACCTCGGTCCCGGTGGGAGCGACGACGAGCACCGACCTTCCCGCCCCGAGCACCGGAGCGGCACTGGCCGCCAGCAAGCCCGAAGGGTCGGGTGGCGCCAGGGCGTATGTGCTGCGGACTCGTTCGCCGGCAGCCGCCCTTCTGGCCCGGCCATCGAGCGCACCCGGCGGGAGTTCGCTCACCGGACTCCCATCGCCGGGAGCGACGGGCAGGCTGGGTGGCCCGGAGCGGCCGAGAAGAACCGACAAAGGGGCCACGTAGTGCTGCGCCGCCCAGCGGAGGGTTTGGAGAAGTGCGGGGTGAAATATGTGCTGGGCACCGGAGACGGCTCGGATCTCGCGCAGCCCCGCGGCGGATCCACTTTCTCAGACCGATGACGAAGCCGCGAACCACCCGCCCGCCGAGTGGGACCCTGACGATCGACCCGACGGCGGTGGTTTCCTCGAGCCGATCGGGTACGGAATAGGCGAAGCCGGCGTCCACCGCGAAGGTGGGCAGATCGGGGACGACCTGGGCGACTGTCGTCAGCGAGAGACGGCCAGGGCCAGGTCGGCAGCGGCCCCGGTGTCCTCCCAGGGGAAGCCGGGACGACCGAAGTGGCCGTACGCCGAAGTCGGCGTGTAGATCGGCCTTCTCAGTCCGAAGCGCTCCAGGATGGCCGACGGACGGAAGTCGAAGACCTCGCGCACCGCGTTGCCCAACCGGTGCGGATCCACCTGCTCCGTCCCAAACGTCTCAAGGTGGACCGACATCGGCCGAGCGACCCCGATGGCGTAGGCAACCTGGAGCTCGCACCGCTTGGACAGTCCGGCCGCAACCACGTTCTTGGCGGCGTGACGGGCGGCATATGCGGCGGAGCGGTCGACCTTGGTCGGGTCCTTGCCACTGAAAGCACCGCCACCGTGTCGTGCATAACCGCCGTAGGTGTCGACGATGATCTTGCGCCCGGTGAGACCGGTGTCTCCATTGGGCCCGCCGATCTCGAACCTCCCGGTTGGGTTGACCAGGAAGTCGTGGTCCGGGTCTACCCCGTCGAGCAACTCTGCTGGGATCACCTCGGTGACCACGTGCTTCCACAGATCGGGAACCAGACCGGCCTCGAGATCTGTCTCGGGTGCGTGCTGTGACGACATCAGCACCCGCTTGATGGCGACCGGCTTGTCACCCTCGTAGATGACGGTCACCTGCGTCTTCCCGTCGGGCCGGAGGCAGGGCATGGTGCCGTCGCGTCTCACCTCGGCGAGCCGCTCGGCGAGGCGGTGGGCCAGTTGGATGGGGAGCGGCATCAACTCGGCCGTCTCGTCAACCGCGAAGCCAAAGACAAGCCCCTGGTCTCCTGCCCCGAGGGCATCGAGCGGGTCGGTGGAGCCGTTGCGGTGCTCCCACGATTCGACAACTCCGTCTGCGATGTCCGAGCTTTGAGCATGGGCGACGACCTCCACCCGCACCGTGTCGGCGGCGAAAGTCGGATCGAACCCGTCGTAGCCGACCTGCCTGATCGCGTCGCGGGCTATGGCATCTAGATCGACCTGTGCAGAGGTACTGATCTCGCCCGCCACCACCGCCAAACCGGTAGTTACCAGCGTTTCGCAGGCCACCCGTCCCTTGGGGTCCTGGGCGAGCACCGCGTCGAGCACCGCATCCGAGATTCGGTCGGCGACCTTGTCGGGGTGACCCTCGGTGACGGATTCAGATGTGAAGAGCCAACTGGACATGGCGGTCGAGTATAAGAAGTGGGCTCGGACGAACCGCTAATCGGCGTCGGTCAACGCGGCACCCACCTCGTCCCAAAGCCGGGAGGCAACCTCCTGCTTGGTCAGGAGCGGCCAGTGCTCGATGGTGCCGTCTCTTCCGATCAGGGCCACCTCGTTTGTGTCGGATCCGAACCCGGACCCGGTCCTGGTCACGTCGTTGGCCACCGTCAGGTCGCTCCCCTTGCGCTTCGCCTTCTCCACCGCCCGATCGAGCGACCCTGTCTCGGCAGAGAAGCCCACCAGGAAAGGGCGCGGCTCCATCTCGGCCACCCCTCCCAGGATGTCGGGAGTCGGCTCGAGGACAATGTCGGGCGGCCCGTCTCCCCTGCTCAGCTTGGTGGGGGCCTGCTCCTTGGGGCGGAAATCGGCCACCGCCGCCGCCATCACCACCACGTCCATGCCGCCGGCACGCCCCCACACCGCTTCGGCCATCTCGTCGGCTGTCTCCACCGCCACCACCTCGACACCTCGAGGGAGGTCGAGAGAAGCGGTTGTGACCAGGACGACGTCGGCGCCGCGGCGGGATGCCTCACCGGCGATGGCGTGGCCCATCCTCCCCGAGGATCGGTTCCCCACGTAGCGCACCGGATCGATGGGCTCCCTGGTTCCACCGGCGGTGACCAGCACCCGCACCCCGGTAAGGGGCCCGTCCCCGAGCACACGAGCCACCTCGGCGAGGATTTCCTCCGGTTCCACCATCCGACCAGGGCCTTCGTCTCCGCCGGCGAGTGATCCGGACGCCGGTCCGACCAGATGGTGGCCGTCGCTGGTCAATTGGGCCACCACCCGCCTGGTGGCGGGGTGCTCCCACATCTCGGTGTGCATCGCCGGGGCCAGCACCACGGGCGACCGGGCGGCCATCAACGTGGCTGTGACCACGTCGTCGCTTATCCCGGCAGCAAGGCGACCGAGGAGCGACGTCGTAGCCGGGGCGATCACGATCAGGTCGGCCCATTCGGCCAATTCGGTGTGCGGACTCACCGCCCCCGCAGCGAAGAGGTCCTCTGCGACGGGATGCTTGGTGACGGCGGCGAAGCTGCGGGCGCCTACGAACTCGCCGGCGCTGCGGGTCATCATCACCTTGACGTCGGCACCGGCTTCAACAAGACGCCGCGCCAGCACCACCGCTTTGTATGCCGCGATCCCACCGGTGACGCCGAGCAGGATCCGGCGACCCGGCAGCATGCCCTACTCGGGGTCGCGGTGCTCGACGCTGAGCTTGCCGGCGACTATCTCCTCGAGGGCAAGCGTCTCGGGCTTGCGCGACAGCGAGTGGACTTGGGGGGGCACGTATGTGCCCAACCCCTCGCCAAGTTGGTTGTAATAGGCGTTGATCTGACGGGCTCGGCGAGCGGTGACCACAACGAGTGCGAAGCGGTCTCCGACGTGCTCCAAGGCCCGTTCGATGGCAGGTTCGATCATCTCTCGGGTTTGTTGGGGACCGTCAGTATACGCAGAATCTCGTCGACCGCCCGCTCCACCCGGTCGTTGACCACCAGATGGTCGAAGACGCGCCCTGCCATCTGCAGTTGCCAACGAGCGATCTCGATCCTTCCCGCTATGTCATCGGGAGAAGTGTCCCCCCGTCCCTCCAGTCTCCTACGAAGGTCGTCCAGCGAGGGTGGGGCGACGAAAATCGTGAGCGCGTCAGGGTAGAGCTGTGTGACCTGGAGCGCTCCCTGTACCTCGATGTCGAGCAGAACTGCTCTCGCCGCGTTGGAGCGCGTCCTCCACCGGGGACCTCGGGGTGCCGTAGAGGCGCCCGTTGTACTCGGCCCACTCGAGGAGTTCGCCGCGGTCCCGCAAGTCAGCGAACTGGTCGGTGTCAACGAACAGGTACTCGACCCCGTGCCGCTCGCCGGGACGGGGGGGGCGAGTTGTGGCGGACACCGAGAACGTCACCGGGTGACGCTGGGAGACCATGGCAACGATGGTGCTCTTGCCCACTCCGGATGGGCCGCTGATGACGATCAGCCGCCCCGAGCCGCCAGTCGTGTCAGCAGAGTCGTTTGCCGGCGGGGTCGTGGAGGGGATGGCCGACCCGCCGGGATCTGAATTCAGCTGAACTCGGCGAGCAGGGCGGCGCGCTGTTTCTCCCCGAGGCCGCGCAGCCGGCGATTGTCGGCGATGCTGTGGGCCTCCATGATCCGCTTTGCCTTCACCTTGCCGGTTCCCGGCATCGAAGAGAGCACTGCAGACACCTTGAGGCCGGCAACGATCTCGTCGTCGTCAGCCCGTCCCAACAGACCCTTGAAATCGAGCGACCCCATCTTGAGGAGCTCCTTGACCTCTGCTCGCACCTTGCGCGCCTCGGCAGCTTTAGCCAGCGCTTTGGCCCGCTGCTCGTCGGATAGCTCAGGAGGTGGCATCGCCTTTCCCTTCCTCGCCCACCCCGGCGACTCTACCAACAGGCGGTCGCCGGGCGCGCGGCGCAGCGGCGCATTCGGCGATGATGGCCGCGGCCGCGGCCCTTGGGTCGGACGCCCTGGTCACCGGGCGCCCCACGACCAGCAGGTCGGCGCCGTGACGAATGGCGTCAGTCGGCGAGGTGAATCGTCGTTGGTCGTCGGTGGCCGCCCCCGCCGGACGTATGCCGGGTGTCACCCTGAGCAACGAGGGCGCGGCGTCGGAAGCGACGATCAGTTCCCGAGGCGACACCACCATCCCTTCACATCCTGCCGCTTCGGCGAGCCGGGCGAGACGTACGGTTTGTGCCGCCGTGCTTGCGTGTACGCCGACCTCCGCCAGGGCCCGGTCGTCGAGGCTGGTGAGCACCGTCACCGCGAGGACACCTGCGGGTCGTCCTGCGGCCCCTTCGGCGAGCCCTGCGACCGCAGCGGAGAGCATCGCCTCGCCGCCAGAGGCATGGACCGACACCCAACGAGCACCCATTGCACCGAGATTGCGGGCGGCCCGCCGCACCGTCGTGGGTATGTCGTGGAGCTTGACGTCCACGAACACGGGCGACCCGAGATCACCCACCAGCGCCACGACCCCGGGGCCGGGTCCGGTGAGCAACTCCATGCCCACCTTGAAACCACCGACCACTTCGACCAGGTCGGATGCCGCCCGGACTGCCGCTTCGGCCGACGACACGTCGAGGGCCACCAGCAGTGGGTTTGGGGGCAGCGCGGTCACCCGTGCGCCTCGACACCGTCAACGCAGAGCAGCCGCGGCCAATAGCGGGGAACCGACGGCTCCGGCAGGGTCGTCTCATCCGTAAATCGGGGACACGCATGCGCATGAGACAGATCGGCTTGGTTTTCCTTGGTGCTCTTCTCCTTGTGCTGATGGCCACGGAGCAAAGCTCCGCCCTGAGCTGCGCCCCCCATCCGAATGGTCGCCCGGAAGCCATCTTGCGGGGTACCGAGGAGCTCGCCAGCGAGCAGGGCTTCATCGAGGCCTACGACGGCGCCATCGCCGGCAAGGTCCTCGGGATCGAGACCAACGAGGTCGAAGGCTCCCCAACCTACGGCCGTACCGTCACCGGGTTCGAAGTTGACGTGGCCTTCTGGGATCTCCCCAGAGGCGTGGTGTTGGTCACGTCGGACGATCCCGGGTGGTTGAACGGATACCCGTTCGAGATGGGCAAGCGGTATTTCGTCCCACTCGAATTGGTTGGTCCGGATGGCCAGTCCATGTACTCGATGGTTTGCGACCCGATCACCCCGGTAACGTTGAAACGTGTGGAGCGCCTGATAGAGATCGCCCGTGCCAACGACGTCCCGATGGCGGCGCCTGCGCAGGGAACCACGGCATCGGCAGTCGAGGCCGCCCCGAGCGCCAGTCGATCTGAGGATCCGCCCTGGCTGGTGGCGGGCGCCACCGTTGCCGGCGTGGTCGCAATCGGCATCGCCGGTTTCCTCGCCGCCAGGAGCAAACGGAACCCACGGCCGGACCACTAAAACCGCACCGATCCCGCCAGGTCTCCGACCCCCGAGATCCCGTGGCGACGGCACCAGGTTTCGAACTCGGCCAGAATCCGCCGCCCGGCGGCTGGTTCGGCGAGGTTTGCGGTCCCGACGGCGACGGCACTGGCTCCGGCCATCAGGTATTCGACGACATCGCTGCCGGTAGTCACTCCCCCGCAACCGACGATGGGGACTGCGGGCAGCGCCCTGCGCGCCTCGAGAACGCAACGGAGCGCGATCGGCTTCAACGGCGGGCCGGAGTAGCCGCCGATCCCCCCCGAGAGGACCAACATCCGTGTATCCACATCGATGGCGGCCCCCCACACGGTGTTGGTGAGGACCAGCCAGTCGGCACCCGAGTCGATGGCGGCTCGGGCGACCTCTGCGATGTCCTCGGCGTTTGGTGAGAGCTTGGCACCCAGCGGCACATCCACCGCCGAACGCGCCGCATCGATCACCCGCCCAGTCGCACCTGCCTCGAGGGCGAACATTCGGCCATCTTCGAGGTTGGGACAGGAGAGATTGATCTCGATTGCGCCGATGCCGGCTTGGGCCAGACCCTTCGCCACCACGGCGTACTCCTCGGGAGATCGACCTACAACCGAGCCCCACACCGGCACACCCAGTTCGCCAAGGTGGGCACCGTGCTCCGCAGCCCACGTTTCGATGCCTGGGTTCTGGATGCCGATGCCGTTGAGCATTCCCGCTCCGACCGGCGCCAACCGTGGCGGAGGACGGCCCGGCCAGGGGTCGGCGCTCACCGACTTCGCCACCGCCGCCCCGAAGGCCTCCGGCGCCCCCACCTTCACCCAGTCGTCAACCGCACCCACCGTTCCCGACGCCGCGATCAACGGGGATCGCAGAGTGACCGGCCCGAGTTGGGTGGTCAGATCCATGAGGTGGTAGGTGGTAACTGGTAGGTGGTGGGTGGAGCGGCGTGCCAGCACGGCGATTGGGAGTTCGCCCGCCCCCCTACCCGCTGCTCCGCAGCGGGACCCATCCCTCCTACGGGGGGACGGATTTTGATTGGCCGCCGTCCGCCGTCCGCCGTCCGCCGTCTCATCGGCTATCCATCACCTGCCAGCCACTCCTGCAGACTCTTGGGCGCGGTGATGGCGTCTTTGCCGGCGCGGAGGCTGCGGGCTACGGCGAGGGCGCCCTGGATGGTGGTGACACACGGGACCTTGCGGCTGCGGGCGGCGTGGCGGATGACCCGGCCGTCGCTGCGGGCACGGCCGCCTCGGGGTGTGTTGATGACAAGGTCTACCTCGCCCGTCTCGATCCGCCCCACCGTGTCCCTCGGGCCTTCTCCAACCTTGTTGACCAGTTCCGCAGGAACCGCGTGGTGGGTCAGGTAGCGGGCCGTGCCCCGGGTTGCGAGCACCCGGAAACCGAGCATGGTGAACGCCTGTGCAACCGCCAGGCCCAAGGGCTTGTCACGATCGCTCAATGTGATGAGGACGGCTCCGCCCGAGGGGAGACGGTGGCCGGCTCCAAGGAGCGCCTTGGCGTAGGCGACCCCGGCGTCTGGCCCCACCCCCATGACCTCCCCGGTGGCACGCATCTCCGGTCCGAGCACGCTGTCCTGCTCGGGAAACCGGTCCCAGGGCATCACAGCTTCCTTGACGGCGACGAAAGGCTCCGAGGTCGGTGCGGGGAGCACCCCTTCGACCCTCAGGTCGGCGAGCGTGGCGCCGAGCATCACCCGCGCCGCCACCTTGGCCAATGGGATCCCGCTCGCCTTCGATATGAAGGGGACAGTCCGCGATGCTCTGGGATTGGCCTCGAGCACAAAGGCATCGTCGCCTTTGACGGCGAACTGGATGTTGATCAGCCCTCGCACCTCGAGCGCCCGCGCCAGGTCCTCGGTGGCTCTCAGGATCGACTTGTGCGCCTCCTCCGAGAGGGTCGGTGGGGGGACGATGCACGCCGAGTCGCCGGAATGCACCCCGGCCTCCTCCACGTGCTCCATCACCCCGCCCACCAGGAGCTCGTGGCCATCGAAGACGGCATCCACGTCCACCTCGGTGGCGGCCTCGAGGAACCGGTCGATGAGAAGCGGAGCTTCGCCAAACTCGAGCTCCGACTCACGCTCGATCTCGGCTAGCGCTTCGGCCAACTCGTCATAGCTGTAGACGATCCGCATCGCCCTTCCCCCGAGGACGTACGAGGGCCGGACGAGCACCGGGAAGCCGATGCGGTCGATCACCTCCTCGGCCTGGTAACGGCTCAGCGCGGTCCCGTGGGGCGGCTGTCTGATCCCGAGCTCGCGGCACAGGTCAGCGAAGCGCTCCCTGTCCTCGGCGATGTCGATCGACTCCGGCGAGGTGCCTGCGATGTTGAGCCCGGCGGCTTCCAGGCGCCTGGCCAGCTTGAGCGGGGTCTGACCGCCCAGTTGCACCACCACCGAATCGGGCCGCTCCACTCGCGCCACCTCGAGCACGTCCTCGGCGGTCAGCGGTTCGAAGTAGAGACGGTCCGAGGTGTCGTAGTCGGTGGAGACGGTTTCTGGGTTGCAGTTGACCATGATCGTCTCGTACCCGGCGTCCCTCAGGGCGAAGGCGGCGTGGACACAGCAGTAGTCGAACTCGATGCCCTGGCCGATCCTGTTCGGCCCCGAGCCGAGGACCATCACCCGGGGTCGGTCCGACGGCGGCACCTCGTCCTCCTCTTCGTACGTGCTGTACATGTAGGGGGTGAAGGCCTCGAACTCGGCGGCGCAGGTATCCACCGTCTTGAAGGTCGGTTCGATGGCCCCCGAACGCCGCAGCTCGGACATTTCCTCCTCGGTCGTACCCCAGATATGGGCGAGTTGACGGTCAGAGAACCCGTTCCTCTTCGCCTGGAGAATCAGCCGGGGCTCGGGATCGGATGCTTCCAGCCAGGCCCGCAGACCGACGATCTGGCCGATCTGGTGGACGAACCATGGGTCGTACCCGCTCGCCTCCGCCACATCTTCCACGGAGCGCCCCCGCCGAAGCGCCTCCCCCACTGCGAAGACGCGGTCGGGTGTGGGAGTGCGAATGGCGTCGTCGAGATCGCTCTCTCCGAGCGCGGTCAGAGCCGCCTCGCCGGGGTCGGCGTTGAGCCCGGCCCGGCCCGTCTCCAGGCTCCGCAATGCCTTTTGCAGCGCCTCGGGGAATGACCGTCCGATGGCCATCGCCTCCCCCACCGAGCGCATCGTCGTTCCCAGCACCGGCGGCGCCGCCGGGAACTTGGCGAAGTCGAACCGTGGCACCTTGACCACGACGTAGTCGAGTGCCGGCTCGAACGACGCCGGCGTGGCGCCGGTGATGTCATTGATGATCTCGTCGAGGGTGCAGCCCACGGCGAGCAGGGCGGCGATCTTGGCGATAGGAAACCCAGTTGCCTTCGAGGCGAGCGCCGAGGAGCGCGACACCCGCGGGTTGACCTCGATCACCAGCCTCCGTCCACTCGCCGGGTCGACGGCGAATTGGACATTCGACCCGCCCGTCTCCACCCCGATGGCGCGCAGACAGGTGATCGCCTCGTCGCGCATCGCCTGGTACTCGGGGTCGGAAAGAGTCTGGATGGGTGCGACCGTTATCGAGTCCCCGGTGTGCACCCCCATCGGGTCGAGGTTCTCGATCGAACATACGATGACCGCGTTGTCCGCCCGGTCCCTCATCACCTCGAGTTCGAACTCCTTCCAACCCTCCACCGACTCCTCGACCAGGATCTCGCTCACCGGCGAGGTGGCCAACCCGTGACTCGCCATCTGGAGGAACTGGTCTTCGTCGGCGGCGATGCCCGTACCTCCACCGCCGAGGATGAACGACGGCCGGATCATCACCGGGTAGCCGATCTGGCGGGCGGCACGCACCGCCTCGGCCATCGAACGGGCGTAGACCGCCCGGGGAGTCTCCAACCCGGCGGCCTCCATCACCTGCTTGAACCGCCCCCTGTCCTCGGCGGCGTCGATGGCGTCGATGCTGGCGCCGAGGACCTCCACGCCGTACTGGTCGAGCACGTCTGATCTGGCCAGGTCCATCGTGCAGTTGAGGGCGGTTTGCCCCCCGAGCGTGGGGAGGAGCGCATCGGGCCGCTCCTTCTCGATGATGCGCGCCACCACCTCGGGAATGATCGGCTCGAGATAGGTGGCATCGGCGAACTCGGGATCGGTCATGATCGTCGCCGGGTTCGAGTTGACGAGCACCACCCGGTACCCGTTGCTCCGCAGGACCTTGGCCGCCTGCGTCCCCGAGTAGTCGAACTCACACGCCTGCCCGATCACGATCGGCCCGGATCCGATGAGGAGGATCGAGTGGAGGTCCTGGCGTCTAAGGGCATCAGGGACCTCGCTGTCCGCGTCCGCCGTCGACGTCCAATCCCCATGAGCTTGATGAACTCATCGAACAGATAGCGGGCGTCGTGGGGGCCGGGGGCGGCCTCGGGGTGGTACTGGACGGAGAAAGCCGGAATGTCGAGACAGGCCAGGCCTTCGAGCGTGCCGTCGTTGAGGTTCTGGTGGGTGGGCCTCACCCGGCCGACGGTGCTCACCACCTCGTCCGGCAGCAGATCGGCGGTGGGGAGCCCAATCCTCTCGGGGGCCTCCCGGCCGGCCAGCGACCAGAGATCGACCGCAAAGCCGTGGTTCTGCGAGGTGACCTCGACCCCTCCGTCCTCGAGTCGCCGAACCGGGTGATTGCCGCCGTGGTGACCGAACGGGAGTTTGAAGGTCCGCGCCCCGATGGCCAGACCCAGCACCTGGTGGCCGAGGCAGATCCCGAACACCGGCACCTTCCCGAGCAGACCTTCGACAGTGGAGACCGCACCAACAAGCGGCTCGGGGTCGCCCGGGCCGTTGGAGACGAAGACGCCGTCGGGCCGCAAGGCGAGGACGTCCGAGGCGGAAGCGGTGGCGGGGACGACCTCGATCTCCAGACCCCGCTCGGACAACTGGTCGAGGATCGCCCGCTTCATCCCCAGATCTAGCGCAGCCACCCGGCCGATCCGGGCTCCCTTCGCTTCCACCTGGTAGGCGTTGGCGGCACCAGCGGTGGTGGCGAGTTCCTGCCCGGTCATGCTCGGGACCCCGGCGGCGATCGCCTCGAGCTCTGCCGCACTGACACCGCTCCCCACGGCCACCGGCATCGCCCCTTCGCTGCGGATGTGCCTGGTGAGTCTTCTCGTGTCCACATCGGTGAGGGCTACGACGTCCCGCTCCGACAACCACCTGGGCAGCCCGCCCTCAGCGCGCCACGAAGCGTGGTAGGCCGATATCGACCGCGTGACCAGGGCCCTCGCCAGCGGGCGCGGCGCCTGGTCGTCATCTGCGTTGACCCCGTAGTTGCCGATGTGGGGCATGGTCATGACCACGACCTGCCCGGAGTAGGAGGGATCGGTGAGGACCTCCTGGTATCCGGTCATGGTCGTGTTGAAGACCACCTCCCCCACCGCCACACCAGACGCCCCCACCGAGTTCCCGGCGAAGACCGAGCCATCGGCGGTGACGAGGAAGCCGGGAACGGTGGCCGGTGGAGGGTGGGTCATCGCAATGCCCGGTCCGCTTCGAAGGTGATCCTCCCATCGAAGACGGTGACCACCACGCGGCCGCGTAGTGCTTGGCCCACGAAGGGGCTGTTCTCGGCCTTCGAATGGAACCGATCGACGGTCCACTTCGACTCAGGGTCGATGACCACCAGGTTTGCCGATGCCCCAGGCTCGACCCACCGCCCCTGGCGGGCAAGCCCGGCAATCCGTGCCGGCGTCACCGACATCCGTTCGAAGAAGGTCACCGCGTCGAAATCGGCCGCAGTGAGCACGACGGCGGCAGCGGTCTCCAAGCCGATGACGCCGCGTGGTGCCTCCTCGAAAGGCACCTCCGTCTCGTGGGAGGCGTGCGGGGCATGGTCGGTGGCGACAGCGTCGATGGTGCCGTCGGCCAGTGCTTCGCCGACAGCGGCAACGTCCTCCGGGGTGCGAAGCGGCGGGTACATCTTGAAGCGAGGGTCCATCGAGAGCACGGCCTCGTGGTCGAGAGCGAGATGGTGCGGGGTGACCTCGGCGGTCACCGGGAGCCCGGCGCGCTTCGCTTCTCTGATCAACTCCACCGTGGCGGCCGTCGAGACGTGCTGGCAGTGGTATCTGCAGCCGGTGAGCCGCACCAGCGCCAGGTCGCGGCTCACCACCACTTCCTCGGCGAGTGCGGGTATCCCCCGCATCCCGAGACGCGACGACACCGCGCCCTCGTGCATATGCCCGCCCCGTGCCAACCCGGCGTCCTCTGCGTGCTGCG
The DNA here is from genome assembly GCA_963824995.1 of uncultured Actinomycetes bacterium. Lineage (GTDB taxonomy): Bacteria > Actinomycetota > Acidimicrobiia > Spongiisociales > DATADW01 > DATADW01. Next base: position 237,528 of record CAWGRK010000006.1, read on the forward strand.
CCACTACCGCCACGCTGTCGCCAGAACCCAACGAGCCGAGGTACTCCATGGCCCGCCGCAGCAGGCCGGCGTCGTCCACCGTGTCCCCATCGTCGGTGAAGATCCGGACCCCGGCCTCCCACAACTCATCGAGGTGCGCCAGCGCCTCGCCACGTCGCCCCAGCGTGATGCAACCTGCGGACACGATCTCCGCCGTTCCGGCAGTGCGACCACGCTCGCCCACGTAGCGGGCGAGGTGCCCGGCGTCGATCGGAGGGTCGGTGTTCGGCATCGCCACCAGGGCGGTAAACCCGCCAGCGGCGGCCGCGGCCGATCCCGAGACGATGTCCTCCTTCCACTCCTGGCCCGGTTGGCGCAGGTGAGTGTGCAGGTCGACCAGACCGGGACCCACCCAGCATCCGGTGACGTCGATTGTGTTCTCTGATTCGATCCCGGCCTCGACCGCGGTGACCTCCGACCCGGTGACAGCGACGTCTGCGGTGACCGCTCCCTCTGGCCCGAAGACCGTGCCCCCTCGCAGCACGAGGTCAGCCACTCTCGTCACCCAACAACCGGAAGAGCACCGCCATCCGCACGGCGACACCGTTGGCCACCTGGGAGAGGATCAGCGAGCGATCGTCGTCCGCCACTTCCGCCGCAAGCTCGACACCTCGGTTGATCGGGCCGGGGTGGAGCACCACGGCGTCGGACCGGAGCCGCTCGAAGCGCGCCCGGTCCATACCGAACCTGGCCACGTACTCGGGCAGCGAGGGGAACATCGTGTTGCCGCCGCGCTCGGCTTGCACCCGCAGCATGTAGACGACATCCAGATCACCGAGCACTTCGTCGAGCGATCCGGAGGTTTCGACCGGCCACCCCGTCGTGTCGAGCGGCAGCAACGTGGGGGGTCCCACCAGGGTCACCCGGGCACCGAGCGTGGCGCATGCGGTGATCAGCGACCGCGCTACTCGCGAATGGCGTATGTCGCCCACCACCGCCATCTGCAGTCCATCGAGCTTGCCAAACCGGTGACGGAGAGTGAGCACGTCGAGAAGCCCCTGGGTGGGGTGCTGGTGGGCGCCATCTCCGCCGTTGACCACTGGCACTCCGACCCACGATGCAACCCTCCATGGCGCCCCGGTCGCCTCGTGACGCACCACCATCAGATCGGCACCCATCGCCTCCAGCGTCTGCACGGTGTCCTTGAGACTCTCGCCTTTGGTGACCGCCGATGTGCCCGGGGCGAAGCTCATCGTGTCGGCGGAAAGCGCCTTGGCCGCCGCCTCGAACGACAGCCGGGTTCGGGTCGATGGCTCGAAGAAGAGGGTCGCCACGATCCTCCCCCGAAGCGCGGGGACCTTGGGGATGTCGCGGGCGAGCACCTCGCGGAACTCGTCGGCGAGATCGAGCAGTTCCTCGATGTCGGACCGGTCCATCCCGTCGAGCGTGAGCAGGTGGGTGGTGGTCATTCGTGCTCGATCCATACGCCGTCGTCACCGCCGAAGCGGACGACGACACGCTCATCGCTCGACGTGGGGAGGTTCTTCCCCACGTAGTCGGCGCGCAGCGGAAGCTGTCGATGGCCGCGGTCGACGAGCACAGCCAGTTCGATCCGCTCGGGTCTCCCCAGGTCGAGCAGCGCATCGAGTGCCGCCCTGACCGTGCGGCCGGTATGGAGCACGTCGTCCACCAGAACCACGGTCTGACCGGTGACATCCACCGGGACCATCGTCCGGCCGAGGCGGTGGATGGGGCGGCGGCGGAGGTCGTCACGGTAGAGCCCGATGTCGAGCTCGCCTACCGGGACCTTGACCGATTCGAACTCGTCGATGGCGGCGGCGATCGCCTCGGCGAGCGGGACCCCCAGCGTGTGGATGCCGACCAGAACGACGTCCTCGCCGCCCCGGTTGCGCTCCACGATCTCGTGGGCAATCCGGCGAAGGGCCCGCCGAACATCACCTTCTTCCATGACCCTGGTCATGGCCATCTCCTTTCCGGCCTCACAGGACCGGTCTTAAAGGGCCCGGCGACGGTAGCAGAGACGGGAGACGGCAGGCGCAGGCGGCAGCAAGAATCTCCGTCCCCCCGCAGGCGGGAAGGGCCCCGCTGCGTCAGCAGCGGGTAGGGGGCTGGTTCACACCCATTGGTGCGGTCTATGTCGAGTCTCGAGGGTCCGAGACCGTGTTCGCGGCGCGCTCCACGGGGGCGAGTTTGGAGAGGACTCCGTTGACGAAGCGGCCGCTTCGCTCGGTCGAGTAGGTCTTGGCCAACTCGACCGCTTCGTCGATGATTACCGCCATGGGGGTGGAGGGCTCGTAGCGCAACTCGTAGAGGGCGAGGCGGAGTACCGCTCTGTCCACCACCGGCATCCGTTCCACCCGCCAGCCAACCGAGGCGCGGTCGATTGCCCGGTCCAGCTCATCCTGCTGCTCGAGCACGCCCCTCACCATGCGAGCCGCCCGTCCGGGTAGGCCGGCCACCGCCTCGTCGGGCGACAGTCTCCGCTGATCGGCTTGATAGAGCGCCTCGAGCGCAAGTTCCCTCGCCTCGGGGCCTGATCGGGTCACACCCGGGTGAGGTACCCGCCGGAGCGGGTGTCCACCCTGATGGTGTCCCCCTGCTCGACGAAGAGCGGCACCTGGACCACCAGCCCGGTCGAGAGGGTGACCGGCTTGGTCGCCCCGGAGACGCGGTCGCCCTTCACTCCCGGCTCGGCGTGGGTGACCTCGAGCTCCACCGCCGCCGGCAATTCGACGCCGATCGGCCGCCCGTCGTGCATCGCCAGCACCACGGTCATCCCTTCGGTGAGGTAGTCGGACATCCCGCCGACCTCGGCTGCGGAGATTGCGAACTGGCTGAAGCTCTCCAGATCCATGAAGTGGAACCCGAGGTCGTCGCGGTAGAGGTACTGGTGGTCCTTGCGCTCGATGATCGCCCTGGGCAGGTCCTCGTCCGCTCGAAAGGTCTTGTCGAGCACCTGGCCGGTGGTGACGTTCTTGATCCGCATGCGGACGAAGGCGCGTCCCTTTCCGGGCTTGACGTGCTCCCAGTCGACCACCTGGAAGAGGCCGTCGGGGAGATCGAGGGCCATGCCCGGACGGATGTCGTTGGTGGAAATCATGGACGGAAGACGGAGGACGGAGGACGGAACATGCCAGCTGGACAGTAGAGGATGAGAGTACGACTCACCCCACCCCTACTGCGGCCAGTGCTTCGTCCACCAGTTCGGGGTCGACGTGGGTCACCTCGGGATGACCGATTTCGTGGAGTAGGACCATCCGCAGTCCTGAGGCGTCGCGCTTCTTGTCCTGCTGGAGCAATTGGCGCACCGAGGAACCGTCCACCGGTGGCGAAGAGGTAGGCAGGCGCAGCGATGCAATCAGGTCCTTCTGTCGGGCTTCCTCGGAGAATCCGAACCTGAGCGCTGATGCCCTGCCGGCAGCCACCATCCCCACCGCCACCGCATGACCGTGGCTCATCCCGGCGGCGACCTCGATGCCGTGGCCGATGGTGTGCCCGTAGTTGAGGATGGCGCGTCGCCCACTCTCCCTCGGATCGCCCAGCACGACACCCGCCTTCACCCTGATCGCTGCAGGAACGACCAGGTCGAGAGGAGCGGCTTCACCGTGCTGCTCGAACAGGTTCACGAGATCTGGGTCGGCGATCAGCCCCGCCTTCAACGCCTCCGCCAGCCCCTCCCGCCTCACCGCCTCGGGAAGCCGATCCAACACGTCTATATCGACGAGAACCGCTGCCGGGTGCCAGAAGGCGCCGACGAGGTTCTTCCCGCCGATGTTGATCCCCGTCTTGCCACCGATCGATGCGTCCACCGCGGCGAGCAGCGTCGTGGGTACCAGGACGGACTCGACACCGCGCAGCCAAGTGGCGGCGGCGAACCCGGCGAGGTCGGTGACCGCCCCGCCACCCACACCGACGACGGTGTCGTGTCTCCCGATCCCGATCTCGGCCAGCCAGCGGTACACCTCGGCTAGCACCTCGATCGACTTGGCGGCGTCCCGGTCGGGAAGCACCCGCAAGACGGCCACGAGCCCGCCAGCCGAAAAGGATCCCACGACCCGCTGGGCGTGCATCACCGCCCCGGGTTGGGTGAGCACCGCCACCTTGGCCCGTCCGGAGCGCTCGGGGAGGATGGGACCGCGGTCGATGACACCCCGGCCAACCACCGCCTCGCCGTCGGGGATCACGATCCGGTCAAGCACCGCACCACGACCAATTTGGTGTCACAAACCGCGGCGATTTCACGTCAGGTGACGCCAGAACGGGGTCGTCAAAAGCTCTGGACACGCCGGCGGTATGCCTCGGCGGCGGTCCGCAGGTCGGCCACGGTGTCACCGCCGAGCATCCTCACCATCTCGTCGGCAAGCACGAAAGCCACCATCTGTTCGGCAACCACGCCTGCGGCGGGCACGGCACAGGTGTCTGAACGCTCGAAGAAGGCCCGCTCCTCCTCTTTGCTGACAACGTCCACCGAGCGGAGCGATTTCAACACCGTGGAGATGGGCTTCATCGCCGCCCGGACCCGAAGAGGCTGTCCGGTGGTCATCCCACCCTCGGTGCCCCCGGCACGATCGGTTTGGCGGGTGAAACCGCCCTCTGACCAGAAGATCTCATCGTGCGCCACCGAGCCCCGGCGCCGCGACGACTCCAACCCGTCACCTATCTCGACCGCCTTGATCGCCTGGATCGACATCAGCACCTCGGCGAGACGGGCATCGAGCTTGCGGTCCCAGTGGACGTGGCTGCCGACGCCCGGAGGCACTCCATAGGCCAGCACCTCGACGACACCCCCAATGGTGTCGCGGTCGTCCTTGGCCGACTGCACCTCGGCGATCATCGCCTCCTCTATCTCGGTGTGAAACACCCGGACCGGCGATTCGTCGATGTTCGCCAGGTCGCTCGGCGTGGGGAGGGGGCTCGTTGGCGCCTCCACCTTGCCGATGGCGACAACGTGGCTGAGGACCGCGATGTCGAGTTCGGCCAGAAGCAGCTTGCACAGATAGCCGACGATGGTGCGGGCGGCTGTCTCCCGAGCGGAGGCCCTCTCCAGGATGTCCCTGGCGTCGTGGGTGTCGTACTTGATCATCCCCACCAGGTCGGCGTGCCCGGGACGCGGCGTGGTCATCGCCCGCTTCGGCTCGCCGGGGTCAGGCCCCATCTCCTCCTGCCAGCGGGGCCATTCGGTGTTGCGGATCAGAACCGCCACCGGACTCCCCAGGGTCCGGCCGTGCCTGACGCCCCCCAGTACCTCGACCTCGTCCCGCTCGATCCGCTGCCGGGCACCGCGCCCAAACCCGAGGCGGCGTCTTGCCAGTTCGGCGGCGAGTTCTTCCCGAGAGAAGACCAGGCCGGCGGGGAGACCCTCGACGACTGCGACGAGAGCAGGGCCGTGGGATTCGCCCGCAGTGATGAACCGGATCATGGCTCCGATGGTATCGGCACCAGCAGTGGGTCCGATTACCTTGGGCCGATTGGCGGCGCCCGGCAGTACCGTGCCCGTCCCGTGCTCCGCTGGTTGCTCGCTCTGCTCGCCCTGGCCGCCCTGTTGTTCGCCGCCGTAGAGATCTGGGTGCGCCCCTCGGCCGAGGACGCCGTGGCCAAGGCGACGACGAGGGAGTTCGCCCTCGACGAGCGTCCCGAGGTCACGTTCAAAGGAGGCCCATTGGTGGTCGCCGCCGCCAGCGGGCGGATCTCCGAGGTCGAACTCAGCGGGTCAACGTTCCGGCTCCAGGGCTACCCGGTGGAGCAGATCGATCTCACCCTGACCGACGTCACCTTCGATCCTCTGGACCTGATCGACGGGAAGGGAACGGCGGTGGCGGGAGGGGGAACGGGCCGGCTGGTGATGACATCGGAACAACTGGCCGAGGTGGTGGACTCTTTCGACCTTCCGGTTTCGGCGTCGCTCGAGGATGATCGGCTCCGTCTGGAACTCGAGGCACTTCCCGCAATCGGCGTGGACGCAGCCCTCAGGGTGGTAGACGGTGAGGTCGTGGTCACGGCCGATCAACTCGAATTGCTGGGGCTGGGGCCCATCCGGCTGACGCTTCCCGCGCTTCCCGAGGGTGTCCGGCTCGAGGACGCCAGGATCCGTGATTCGCGGCTCGTGGTCGATCTGGCCGTCGAGGATCTGACGATCGATATCGGCTGACTTCAGCCCGCGGCCAGCGTGTTCAGCCAGGGCGTTAGCGGGAGCGCCAGCCACGCTCCGACCACCATCGCCGGACCGAAGGGGAAGGGGTCGCGCCGCCCCCTCCGCTTGGTCACCAAAAGCACCACGGCGGCGATCGACCCTACGAGGAACCCGAGCGCCGCCCCCCACACCACGTACGGCCACCCCGGGTACCCGAGGAAGAGACCGAGCAGGAAGGCGAGCTTGACGTCACCCATCCCGAAGCCGCCTCTGGTGAGCAGCGCCAACAGGAGCATCACCGCCAGGTAGATGGCGCCGGCGAGCAGCGCCCCGGGGATGGCCTCGATGTGCCCGTCGCCGGCGGCCCCCGCGGTGAGGAGCACCAACGCGATGGCGGTGCCGGGGTAGAGGATGCGGTTGGGGATCCGCTGGTGGTCGAGGTCGGTCAGCACGAGCGTCATCGTCACCGCGATGAACCAGAGATAAGCGGGAAGCACCCAGAGAGATCCGAGCAATAGGGCAGCTCCGGCGAACAAGGCACCGGTCAGCAGCTCGACGAGGGGATAGCGGAGGCCGATCGGTTCCCCGCAGGACCGGCACTTGCCGCCAAGGCGCAGGTACGAGATCAGCGGAAAACGGTCGAGCCCGGTAGCCGCCGCATCACAGCGCGGGCAACGCACCCAGGGCGGGCCCAACTCCTGGTCGAGCGGGACGCGGTGGGCCACGGCGGTGGCGAGCCATCCGGCGCCGATCCCTGCGAGCGCTACGACCGCTACCAGAAGGATCATCCCGCCACCTCCCTGATCCCGGCGACGAGGGCGGCGCGCATTTCCTCGAGTGGAGGGTCCACACCGGTCCAGATGGTGAAGCTCGCCGCCGCTTGGGCAAGAAGCATGTCCGGGCCTTCGGCCACCGGCAATCCGAGCCGGCGGGCGAGGAGCACCGCCGGAGTCGGCCCGACCCGTAGGCCATGTCGAGCAGACCTGAGCCAGCAGCTACGACTTCCTCGGGAAGCGACTCCCCTTTCATGCCGATGGGGGTGGCGTTGACCACTACCGCCTCCGCATGAGGGACCCCTAGCGCCGAGATAGCGGCATCCACCGCCAACGCCTCCAACAACTCCTCAGCTCGGTCAGGTCTGCGCGCCGCCACGGTCAATTGCCTGTCCTCGAGAGCGAGGATGGCGGCGGCGGCGGCTCCGCCCGACCCAAGTACGAGCACCGGTGCCTCCATTGGGAGAGCGGCCCACCCCCATACGGTCAGTACGCCGTCGATGTCGGTGCTGTCTCCGAGGACCGAGCCGCCGTCGCTCCAAAGAGTGTTAACCGAACGTGCCCGGACCGCCCGCGGCGCTAGTCGGTCTGCCAGGTCAGCCGCCAGCCTCTTGTGGGGCATGGTGACGTTGGCGCCGGAGAGAACCCCTTCGTCAATCTCGGCGACGGCACGGCGCATCCCATCGGCGTCCACCCGCCGTGCTGTGTACTCGCCTGCGATACCGGTGGCTGAGAGAGCCGCGGTGTGTATTGCCGGGGAGAGCGAATGCGATACCGGATCGCCGAGCACGGCCAGGCGCAAGCGGGGTGAGAGTCCCCGGTCGTTGTCCTGCCCGGTTATGGGATCAACCCGTCTTCCTGCGCCTGCGCCTTGAGGGCTAGGAATTCGTCGTAATCGGCGGTGAATGCGTGACTTCCGCGCTTGTTGGTCACGACGTAGTAGAGAAAGTCGGTGTTGGCGGGGCGCGCCGCCGCGGCAAGAGATGCCGAGCCCGGGGCGGCTATCGGCGTCGGAGGCAGGCCGGCGACCACTCTGGTGTTGTATGGAGAATCCACCTCGAGATCCTCGGATGTGAGCCCACCCCTCTTCCCGAGCGCATAGAGGACCGTGGCATCGATGTCGAGCCGCATCCCCTCGTCGAGGCGGTTGCGGATGACGCTCGAGATGCGCCGCCGATCCCCGTCGATCCGCGCCTCCGCCTCGACCAGTGATGCGATCACCAATCCCTCGTACCTGCTGAGTCCTGCGTCCTCGAGGGCCGACCAATCGATTTCGTCCACTCTGGTCGCGGCGGTGTCCGACAACATTTGCAGTGCTTTGGCCGCTTCGGCTTCCTTGGGGATCTCGTAAGTAGCGGGGAAGAGCAGTCCTTCCCATCCCTCGATCGTGTCCGGCGTTTCCCCCGGCGACAAGGTCGTGGTCACTTCCCCCGAGAGCAGCGCCTGCTCGAGGTCGTCGCGGGGCAGCCCGAGCTCTTCGGCAAGCAGGTCGAGTATCTCCACGACGCGGAGGCCCTCGGGGATCGTGACCCGCGTGGTGGGCCCGAGTTGAGGGCCCTCGCGCAGGACGGTGACCACGGCGGGGCCGCTCATTCCTGTTTCGAGTTGGTACTCACCTGCCTGGAGCGCTTCGGCGGCATTGGCGTCGGCCACCGCCGCCGAGAACTCATCGGCGGAGACCACCCCTGCTTCCTCTAGACGGGCCCCGATCGCCGCGGCGCTCGAGCCGGGATCGACCACGAAAGTCACCGCCTGACCCGGCGGGGCGAGAGTGGTTCGTGTCGGTCCGGCTCCGCCGACGAGGCGGGCGAGATAGGGGGCGCCGAAGAGCACGATCGCGGCCACGGCGGCCAGGGCGACGATCACGCCGATCGTGCGGCGCAGACCCGACGGCGCCGGTTCGGTCGGCGTCGGCTCGGTTTCCAGATCGGGTGGATGTCCAAGAGTCATGATTAGGTGTTCCGGCCGCTTTCGGACCCGGTCCCCCCCTTCCGGGACGCGTCCAGGTAGTGCTGCAGCATTACGGAGGCGGCCACTTTATCGACCATCCCACGACGTGCACGTCTCTGCACCCCGCCCGAGATCAGAGTCTCCTCGGCGGTGCGTGTCGTGAAGCGCTCATCGCACAGGTCCACCTCGAGCCCGGTTATGGCGCCAACCCGCTCTGCCAGCCGCCTGGCGCTCTCTGCCGCCGGCCCTTCTCTTCCCGAGAGCGAGATTGGGAGACCCACCACCACCCGCTCGACATCGTGCTCGGCGACCAGGACCTTGATCCGATCGTCGAAGTCGGGAACTGCGATCACGTCGAGCGGTTGGGCGATGATTCGCAGCGGGTCGGACAGGGCGACGCCGATCCGGCGACTCCCGGGATCGAGCCCGAGTACCCGCCCCATCAGACCGCCGGGGCGGCCTCTGCGCCCCCGGGCGAAGCCGCTGACAGAATCACGGGACGAGGACGCGCCCGGCAGCTTCGCGTGCTGCCTCCAGAGCTTCGGCGAGCTTCTCGCCATGGGGCCCGCCCGCCTGCGAGAGCTCCGGGTCGCGACTGCCGCCGCCACCGAGCAGACCGGCGCCCGCTGAGGCCAGATCGGCAGCCGAGACACCGATCGCGGTCAGATCGGAGGTGACGGCAGCCACGAGGGCCCCCTTGCCGTTGTGCCGGCTGCCAAGGACCACTGCACCGGAGCGGAGCCGGTCCCTCACCGCCAGCGCCAGGGCGCGGAGACCGGCCGGATCGAGTTCGCGCTCCGCCACGACCAGTTGGCTCTCCCCGACGGTCGTCGCCCCCGCCGCCAGCGAAGCCGCATCCTCTGCCCTGTCCCTGTCCGTCATCGAGCCGAGCCGCTCCTCGAGTTGACGGGCCCTCTCCTGCAGGGCGCGTACCCGCTCCGGGACCTCGTCGGGACGGGCCCGCAACAGGTTGCCAGCCTCGGCGAGGGTGCGTCGGGCGCCAACCATGTGGTCGTAGGCGGTCTCGCCCGAGAGCGCCTCGATCCGGCGCAGGTTGGATCCGATCGATGACTCACCTACCACCAGCAGAGGCCCGACCTGGCCCACGCTCGGCGTGTGGGTACCACCGCACAACTCGATCGAATAGTCACCGATCCGCACCACACGGACCTGTTCGCCGTACTTGTCCCCGAAAAAGGCGAGAGCGCCGATGCGCTCCGCCTCATCCTTGCTGGTGACCCGATCGGAGACCGCGGCGTTCTCGACCGTCCGCCGGTTCGCCCTGAGTTCGACCTCGGCCAGCTCCTCGGGGTCGAGCGCCTTGAAATGGCTGAAGTCGAAGCGCAGCCGCCCCGACTCGACCAGCGACCCGGCTTGACGGACGTGGTCCCCGAGCACGTCGCGCAGCGACCAGTGGAGGATGTGGGTCCCGGTATGGCTCTTGCGGATCCGCTCACGGCGCGGGCTGTCGATGGATAGCTGCGCTTCCTGACCCACCTGGGCGAAACCCCGGAGCACCTTTGCCCGGTGACCGTGGAGCGAAGGGACCGGTCCCTGCGTGTCGGTCACTTCGAGCGCTCCGGTCTCGGTCTCGATCAAACCTGTGTCGCCAACCTGCCCGCCAGCCTCGGCGTAGAAGGGCGTCCTGTCGACGAAGACCTCGACCTCTTCGCCCGTCTCGGCCCGCTCCACGAGATCGCCCTGACGGAGGAGGGCGAGGATCCGTCCCGGAGCCGCCTCGTCGCGGTAGCCGAGGAACTCGGTGGGCCCGGTGTCGTCGAGCAGGCGGCGATAGGTGTCGGCAACCCCGGCGGCTGCACCCCCTTTCCACGACGCTCTGGCACGCTCCCGTTGCGCCTGCATCTCCTGGTCGAACCCGGCTGAGTCCACCCCCAATCCCCGCTCCGCGGCCACCTCCGTCGTCACCTCGACGGGGAATCCGTATGTGTCGTGGAGCCTGAACGCGGTCGCCCCGGAGACCTGCTCGCCGGGTTGCAGCCGGTCGAGTTCGGTGTCGAGGAGTTCGCTCCCCGACTCGAGCGTGCGTCGGAAGCGCGCTTCCTCCCGCTCGACCACGTCGACGATGAACGGCTCGCTGTGGGCCAATTCGGGGTAGCCCGCACCCAGGGCCTCGACGGTGGCACGCACCAGGCGGGGCATCACCAGGCCCTCGCCGCCCAGCCGCCAGGCGTGTCTCACCGCACGGCGCAGGATGCGCCGCAGGATGTACCCCCTGCCATCGTTCGACGGGACGACCCCGTCGGCGATCAGCATCGTCACAGATCTGCCGTGGTCGGCGAGGATTCGCAGCGCCACGTCCACCTCGGGTGATTCCCCGTAGCCGGCGCCGGTGTAGGAGGCTCCTGCTTGGAGCACGGGCCATACGACATCTGTCTCGAACAAGCTTGGGACTCCCTGGAGGAGCATGGCCACCCGCTCCAGCCCCATTCCGGTGTCGATGCTCCTGGCAGGCAGGTCACCGACCACGTTGTACGGCTCGTCCTGGATGAACTGCATGAAGACCAGGTTCCACACCTCGCAGAACCGCTCTTCGTCCACCACGGGGCCACCGTCAGGCCCGAACTCGGGGCCGCGGTCGTAGAAGATCTCGGACGATGGTCCACAGGGCCCGGGAACGCCCATATGCCAAAAGTTGTCCGTGCCGCGGCGTTGCAGCCGCTTCGCATCGACCCCGACGTGGTCCAGCCAGATCGCAGCGGCCTCGTCGTCGCTCTCGTGGACGGTGAACCAGAGACGGTCGGGATCGAAACCCAGATGGTCGATGGCGAACTCGTGTGCCCAGGGGATGGCCTTCTCCTTGAAGTAGTCCCCAAAGCTGAAGTTGCCCAGCATCTCGAAGAAGGTGGCATGGCGCACCGTCGTGCCCACCACCTCGATGTCCACGGTGCGCGCCACCTTTTGCGCCGTCACCGCTCGCTTGTATGGCGCCGGCTCCTCACCCAGGAAGTAGGGCTTGAAGGGCACCATCCCTGCGTTGGTCAGAAGCAGCGTCGGGTCCACGGGGATCAGTGAGGCCGACGGTCGCACCTCGTGGCCACGCTCGGCGAAGTACTCGAGGAACCTCTGGCGGATCTGACTGCTCTTCATGGGAGGCGACAGGTTACCGGCGGCCGGCGACGCTCTCCCAGGGTTAGCTTCTAAACCCTCCTCGCCGGGGGCGGACCATCCTCCCTCCGAGCGATAGGGCGTCGGCCACGGTGAGAGCGGCGCCCTGGGCGAGCTCGGTGGCGGTTGGCGGGCGGCGGCGCCACACCGAGCGCACCACGACCATCATGCTTCCCGCCCCAGCCGCCATCCCGGCCCCGAACCACCAGATCCTCCGCACCACGCCGGCGAGGCTACCGGAGCATCAGATCGAGTGGATGGGGACCCCGGCCTTGTCGAGCGCCAGCTTGAGGCGGCGGTATCCCTCGCGCTTCACCGTCCAGCGCTCGGTGGGACGCGCCTTGACCACGCTGCGGACGACCATGGTGGACTCGGTAAGTTCCTCGACACCGAGCACTCTGGCCTCCGCCATGAACCTGTCGGCCCATTCCGGGTCTGCGGTGAAGGCGTCGAGTTCCTCTTTGACCAGTCCGAAGACCCGATCCACATCCGTGTCGTAGGCGACGCCGATGTCGAACACGATGTCGGCGTACTCCTGGCTCTGGTTGGTGGAGACGACGATGGAGCCGTTTGGTACGTAGTACACGTTGCCGTCGATGTCGCGAAGCACCGTCACCCGGGGCCTGACCTGCTGCACCTCACCGGTGACGTTGCTGATCGTCACCACGTCCCCGATCACGTACTGCCCTTCGGCCAGGATGAAGAACCCACCGATTAGGTCCCTGACCAGGGTCTGAGCACCCAAACCCAGAGCCACCCCAACGGCCGACCCGACCGCCACCAGCCCGCCGAGCGGAACGCCCCAAATAGCTGCCGCGGTGAAGACGAAGAACACGGCGAGGGCGACCAGCAACAGTCTGCTCAGCAAACCCCAAAGGGTCAGAGCGCGGGCCTGGGCGTCTGCTTTCCCGCTGCGGGCCGCCACCCGGAGCAACGCCGCCTTGCCCACCCTTCGCAGAATCACCCACGTGACCAGGGTGACCAGGATGAGGACGCCGGTCGAAACGACGTCTTCGGTCACGGCCGGGTCCACCCCGCCAGCCTAGGAGCGAACCGGAACGCCGCTCCTCAGTCGGGCGGTCCGGGAGTGGCCGGCACCGGCTCCCGCTCGGGGGCGGGCTCGGCCGGTTCGGCCGGTTCGACAGGCTCAGCCGGCTCGGTCTTTTCCGGCGGTTCGGTCGGTTCCGGCTCCACAGGCTCCGGTTCGATCCGAGCAGGCTCTGCAGGCGCCTCGACCGGTTCGACCTCCCAGACGCGCTTGATCGGTCCTATGTCCATGCCCGGTTGCCTCCTTCGCCGATCACCGGCACCCGATATCTCGCCTCCAGCCTTGCGGCCACCATCGAGAGCAGCGTCGGAAGCTCTACCGGCTCCCCACTACCCGCCAGAAGGGTCGCGGCGTGCCGCTCGCATGCCAGGGCGTACCGATCCGACCTGATGACGCCTACCTTCGGAGGTGAGGGGCAAAGCTCGCGCACCGCCCTCCGCTTCAAACCGTGCTCACACGCCGTTCGAACCTCGAGCGGACCGACGATCCGGGCCCTCTGGGCTCGGAATCCGCGCTCCCCCTCGAGCACCGTCCCGGAGAGTTCGACCGCCCCCTCGACGCACAAGCCCGCATCGAGTGGCCAATCCACTCCCCCTGGGTCCCTCAGCGCGTAGATCCCGCACCGGCAGTCGAGCGATGGGGCGGTGTGCGTGGTCGGCGTGAGTGGGTCGAAACGGCTTCTTCTCCCCGGCCAGCACCTGGCAACGACTTCCTGTTCGAGCCAGAGATGGTCCACGATGGCGCTGCCCAGGACCGGCTCCCCGGTGCTGCCGCCAACGACGCTGCTCGGCCGAACCACCCATCGCCTGTACCCGAGGAACGGTTCGATGGTGAATAGGGGGCCCTCGGGTAGCTCGATCGGTGGCCCGAAAGCCCACCCGGCAGACCGCATCCGTGGGACCGGGAGCGGCGGAGGGGCGGGCGGGCGCTGAGGCGGCTCGTGGCGGGCGCCACCACCGCGCCGCGCAGCCAGCCAGGTTCGCCGCTCGTCGTCGAGCGCGGCCTCGTCGCGCCTCATCTGGGCGATGAGGGCGGCGTTCACCCCGGCTGCGACCGCGCCTTCGGTGGTCCGGTCTACTGCGGCGGAACGCCAGCGCTCCCGCCAGACGCGGAGTGGGCCCGAGACCATCTGCCCCATGGCGGCCCTCGCCGCAGGACGCCGCAGCGCGAGAAGCCGCAGAACGAACCAGCGGATCGGATAGGCGCAGAGGAACCCCGCCCAGAGCCAGACGGCGAGTCTCGGCTCCACCTTGATACCGTTTTCCGGAGGGAGCATCTCGGCGACCTGCTCGATGAGCGCCCCGAGGAGGACGGCGACCATCCCCCACATGAGCCCGAAGGTCACCATCCAGAGTGACACGAAGAGCACGCCGGCCGCCGCCTCGCGCAGCAGCGTTCCCACCCCCGTCACCACGAGGCCCACCCTTCGCAGCCCCGTCCGCACTCGGGCGTACGCCCAAACCGCCCCCTGCAGCGGCCATGACCCCCAGCGGAGTCCGGCGCCCAATGGTCGACCCTTGGTAGACACCGTTCCCCCGGTTCTACCAGGGATCAGACGTCCCTGTGACGAGCGCCGCTCAGCCATCCTGCTCGTCACGGGGAGGCTTGCCCAGAACCTCATCGATCTGACTTAGTCGCTCCGCCGCTTCGGCCTCTGCGCCCTGTTCGGTGGGTCTGTAGAGCACGGTGGCTTCAGAGCCTTCGGGTAGATAGCTCTGCTCGATCAGATGACCGGGGGAGTCGTGGGGGTACCGGTATCCGACCCCATGGCCAAGCTTCCGCGCTCCCCAATAGCCGGTACCTCTGAGGTGCGGTGGGACCTGAGCGCCGGGCGTCGCCCCGACCGCCTCGCGGGCGGCGCCCATTGCCTCAGCGATCGAGTTCGACTTCGGTGCCAGGGCGAGATGTACGGCGGCATGGCTGAGGGCATAGGCGGCCTCGGGCAGCCCCACAAAGGAGAGCGCCTCGGCGGCTGCAACCGCAACCTGCAGCGACAGCGGATCGGCCATCCCGACATCTTCCGAGGCGAGGATGACCATGCGGCGGGCGATGAACTCGGGGTCTTCGCCCGCTTCGAGCATGGTGAAGAGCCAGTAGAGGGCGGCATCCGGGTCCGAGCCCCGGAGACTCTTGATGAAGGCCGAGATGATGTCGTAGTGCTGGTCGCCGGTCTTGTCGTAGCGGACAACCCGCCGTCGCAGCGCCTCGTCCACGTCCTCGGCCCCGATCGACGTCCCCTGCCGCGACCCGGCGAGCATCGCTGCCACCTCGAGCGCGTTCAGCGCCAGCCTGGCGTCGCCTCCCACCCGGTCGGAGAGTGTCTGCATGGCCTCCGGCTCGATCCCGAGACCAGTGTCACCCAGGCCCCGCTCCTCATCATCGAGCGCCCTCTCGATGATGACCGCAACATCCTCGGGACCGAGCGGTTCCAGCCGGAACAGACTCGACCGGGAGATGAGCGGTGAGTTGACCTCGAAGAAGGGGTTCTCCGTCGTGGCGCCTACCAGCACCACGATCCCATCCTCGACAGAAGGGAGCAAGGCATCCTGTTGGTTCTTGGTGAACCGGTGAATCTCGTCGATGAAAAGGACCGTTCGCCGACCGTCCTCCTCCAGCCGGTGCTTGGCCGCAGCCAGCACCTCGCGCACGTCCTTCACGCCGGCAGACGTCGCCGAGAGGACCTCGAACACGGCGTCGCTGCGCTCCGCCACGAGCCGTGCAAGCGTGGTCTTACCGGTGCCTGGCGGTCCCCAGAGGATCATCGAGAGCGGGCGGCCCGACTCGACCAGACGGCGGAACGCCGCCCCCGGGCCCAACAGCGCCGGTTGGCCGACCACCTCGTCGAGCGTCTGGGGGCGCATACGAGCCGCCAGCGGTGCTGCCTCCATTCTCCGGGCTGCGCGCTGCTCGGAGAACAGGTCGGCCATCAGGTCAAGCTAGTGACGGCGATTCACCTTTTCATCCGGCGCGACTCGACCATGATGCATGCGTCGGCGAGATAGTCGAACCCGTTCTGCTGGAGGAAGTCGACGAGTTGGGGGGTATCGGCACCGGGCTGCACCCAAACGCCCTTGTGGCCGAGCGTCATCGCCTCCCGCGCCACCTCGATACCGATCCAACCGGGTACGACCAGGTCGATTATGTCCGGTGGCTCGGGAAGAGATCCCAGGTCTGGGTACGCCTTGTCCCCGTCGACGGTCTCCCGGTTGGGGTTGACGGCGAACACCCGATAACCCTTGCGCTTGATGTCCCGGTAGATCACCGACCCGTACTTGGCGGGATTGTCGGTGGCACCGACCACGGCGATGGTGGTATCGGCGTCGTCGAGCATCGCGACGAGGTCGTTCATTCGGTCACGTCTCCTCCGTTGGCAACAGCCTGACGCCCAGTTCGGCGAGTTGCTCCTCTTCTACCGGGGTGGGAGCCCCGGTAAGGGGATCTGAACCGGTCTGGGTCTTGGGGAACGGCATCACCTCGCGGATGTTTGGCTCGTCGCGCAACACCGCAACCAGGCGGTCGATCCCGAAGGCGAACCCACCATGAGGTGGGGTGCCATATCGAAGCGCCCGAAGAAACCACCCAAAACGGCTTTCCGCCTGCTCGGCCGAGATCCCGAGAATCTCGAATACCCGCCGCTGGACCTCGGGATCGTGGATTCGGATGCTCCCCGATCCGAGCTCGGTCCCGTTGACCACCAGGTCGTAGGCGCGGAAAATCGCCTCAGCGGGGCGCTCCTCCATAGCGGCGACATCCACCGGGGCGGTGAAAGGGTGATGGGACGGTGCCAGTTGCCCCCCAGCCGTCTCCTCGAATGCAGGGAAGTCGGTGACCCAGAGAAAAGAGAGGTCGTCGTGACCCTCGGGACGGCCCAATTCGATCCGCAACTGACCGAGCACACCCTGGGCACGCCTCTGCTTGACGTCCGCCACCAACAGCAGGGTGTCGCCCTCGACGGCCTCGAGAGAACCGATGACACCCTCGATCTCTCGTTCCGCCAAGAACTTGGAGACGGGCGAGCGAACGCCGCCACCTTCCTCCACCACCATCCACACCAGACCCGACGCCCCCAGTTCCTTGGCCCGGGCCACGAGCCCGTCAAGCCCGGACCGGGACAGGGCAATGGCACCGGCGTCGAGTCCTGCAACCGATCCTCCTTCAGAGAGCACGCTGCCGAAACCGGCGAACTCAGTGCCGGCGAACACGGCGGACAGATCCTCCAGACTCCCTCCCGAAACGCAGATCGGGCTTGTCCGTCCCGAAGCGGTCCATCGCTTCGGACCAGGTCATGCGGGGGAACGGCAGCGGCGGCGCTGAGCCGGCGCACCGCCTCTACGGCTGCCGCCACCGACACCTCGATCGCTGCCTGGATCTCGGGCTCCTCCCAGAAGGCCCCCTCCAGGTCCAGCTGCGGTGAACTCGACCTGTCGGTCGGAGCGGAAGTCTTCGTCGCGGTAGCAGCGGGCGATCTGGGAAGCATCGCTCGACCCCGGAGACCATCAAAAGCTGCTTGGAAGAGCTGGGGTGACTGAGGAAGGGCGAAGAAGCTGCCCGGCTGATGCCTGCTGGGGACGAGAGGTCGTGGGCGCCTTCGGGTGTGGATCGGATCAATGTGGGGGTTTCGACCTCGAGAAACCCCTGGTCATCGAGCGAGCGTCTGATTGCGGCGACCGCCTTGGACCTCGCCACCAGGTTCGCAGCCATCCGGGGACGGCGCAGGTCGAGATAGCGGAATTCGAGCCGGGTCTTCTCTCGATCTCCGCCCTGTCGTCGAGTTGGAAGGGAAGGCCCTCCGCCGGGCTGAGGATGGTCAGTGAATCGCCACCGACTTCGATCTCGCCGGTGGGGAGATCACGGGTTGACCGTGCCCTCGGGCCGGCGGCGGACGATGCCTTGGATGCTGAGGCACCACTCGGAACGAACATCGTGCACCGCCGGCACGGCCGCCGGGTCGATCACCACCTGGACGATCCCGGTTGAGTCGCGCAGGTCGAGGAAGGCGATCCCACCGTGGTCCCTTCGCCGCGAGACCCAGCCGGCCAGGCGTACCTGCCGCCCCTCGTCGCCCACGCCGAGGAGGCCCGCCCGGTCACTTCGGTATCGGTTGCTCACGATGATGTGACCCACTCGTCCAGGTCGTCCACGTCCACCAGTTGCTGCTCGCCGCTGCCGAGATCCCGCACGACCACCTTGTCTGCCGCCCACTCCTCGCCAACCACGGCGGCATAACGGGCGCGGTTCCCGGCGCGGCGGAACTGCGCCTTCACCGACCCCGGTTCGAGGTCGAGATCGGCGGAGACTCCGGTTCTTCGGAGCCGGCCGACAAGCCGCACGGCCTCTGGCTGCAGCGCCGGGTCGGCGAGGATCACAAACACGTCGAGAGGCAGCGATTCCTCCGACCCAAGGGCGAGGACGATCCGGTCGATCCCCATGGCCAGCCCCACACTCGGCGTGGGACGTCCACCGAGAACCTCGGCCAGCCCGTCGTACCGCCCGCCGCCGCCCAACGACGCCTGGGCCGCCTCGTAACCCGCGACCACGTACTCGAAGGCTGTCCTCGTGTAGTAGTCGAGACCCCTCACCAGACCCGGGGTGGCGCGGTGCTCGATCCCCACCGAATCGAGCGCCTCGATCACCTCGCGATGGTGAACGGCGGCGGCGTCGGACACGAATGCGTCCGGGGTGGGCGCACCCGCCACCACGTCGGCATCTTCTTTCGAGTCGAGTACCCGCATCGGGTTGGTGTCGATACGTCGCCGCGAGTCCTCACTGAGTTCGGCACTGCGCTGGCGGAGCCATGTCCGAAGTGTCTCCAGGTAGGCGGGGCGGTCTTCGGGGTCGCCCAGGGTGTTGATCAGGACGGTGATCGGGCCCAGACCTATCTCCTCGAGAAAGCGGTAGCCGACCTCGATCACCTCGGCGTCGGCCCAAGGAGAGACGATGTCGAGGTACTCGACCCCGGTTTGCCAGAACTGGCGACGACGGCCCGCCTGTGGCTGCTCGTAGCGGAACATCGGCCCCGAATAGGAGAGCTTCATGGCGCCCGGGCTGCCCGCTTGGATGTATGCCCTCACGATCCCCGCGGTTCCCTCGGGACGGAGGGTGAGCGACCGCCCCCCACGGTCGTCGAAGGTGTACATCTGCTTGGAGACCACCTCGGTGCTCTCCCCTACCCCTCGCGCGAACACCTCGGTCGATTCGAACAGAGGCACCATCGCCGGCTCATAGCCGTACCGGGCGACGACGTCGTCCCAGATCCGGAGCACGCGGCCCCACGCCCGCGAGGCAGGAGGAAGGATGTCGTCGGTCCCCTTGGGGCCACGGAGCGTCATGGGCTGCGGAGGGTAGTGAGGAGCGCGAAGCCGGTCGGCAGACGGCAGACGGAAGGAGGCTGTCGGTCCGCCTACTCGCCACTCGTGGCGGAAAGGATTGGTCCGTCGCTCCCAGCCGATCGTGGCTGTTTCCGGGCCGTGGCCGGGAGGAACACGGAAGGTCGTCGGGGAGGTGAGGACCCATTCCCGCATGCTGGCCACCACTGGCCGAGGTCGCCGCCGGGCAGGTCGGTGCGCCGATGCTCCCGGCGAGAGAGCTGATCACCAGAGAACAGGGCTTGCCTTCATCATCGAGCAGGAAGCAGCAGTGGCCGGGGGTGCTGACCGGGCGTCGTCGCCTCGATGTCCACCCGGACGATGACTTCGATGACCCTGACCCCGAGACCCAGTTACGCGGCCTCGTTGGCATCGGCCGAGGGCGACATCCTGGTCGGAGACCATCCACGACATACCCCGCAACTGACGGTCAGAGTCGAGAGTCGGAGTCGTCATGGGATGGATGTAGGCGACGGCACCCGTCGATGGACATACGCCCGGCCACTGCTGCTTTCGATCGTCGCCGAGGAGGGCACGCTCGTCACGGGTGACCAGCTTCGTCGCCGCGCAAGCATCGGTGAACCGACGCTCCCGGGGGGCAACTACGGACAGCTGGTGACGAGCCACAAGGAGCAGGTGCCCGCCTCTCCCCGACGACACCCACGTGTTGGTCGCCGGCCAGCCACACGGAGTCGACTATCGGCGTGGGAGCGCACGCACCCAGACGCCCTCCAGCGTCACGCACTGGGTTGCTTCTGGCTGCGTCCGCCGTCCGCCGTCCGCCGTCTGGGGCGGATGCCGTCTCGGAAGCTCAGTCCGTCCCGCCCGCTCTGGGGACCAGGCGGTAGGCGTCGTAGGCGCCCTCGACCCGGCGCAGTTCGTTGAGCAGCCGTGGAACCTGACCGGGGTCTGAAAGCTCTATCTCGTAGCGGAGCACGGCTACCCGGTCACGACCGGTTGCGGAGGAGGAGGCGACGATGTTGCCGCCCTGGTCGGAGATGGCCGAGGTGACGTCGCGCAGCAGCCGGGTTCGGTCGAGTGCCTCCACCTGCACCCAGATGGTGAAGGAGCCGACCCGGTCGGGCGCCCAGGACACATCGATCATCCGCTCCCGATGGGCTCCCATCGCCGCGATGTTGGTGCAGTCGGAGCGGTGTACCGACACCCCTCTCCCCACCGTCACGAAGCCCACGATGTCATCGCCCGGCACGGGGGCGCAGCAACGGGCGACCCGCACCCACATCCCCTCGTAGCCCTCGACGACGATTCCAGCGCCGCTCGGGGCGGCCCGGCGGCTGGTCGGTGTCTCGGGCAGCGCTTCGTCGCCCTCCTCCTGGGGACGCACGCTGCGGACAATCCGGGAGACGACGGTGGCGGCGGAGGTCGAGCTCTCCCCAACCGCGGCAAATAGGGCGTCGAGGTCCCTAAGGCCCATCTCGGCGGAGACCGCTTCGAGTTCCCGGTCGCGCTCGGCGGCGTTGAGGCCCAGCCCTTCCTTGCGGAGAGCCGCCGCGACCTGGTCACGACCTTCGGCGACGGCGACGTCACGCCGTTCCTTGGAGAACCACTGCTTGATCTTGGCGCGGGCCCGGGAGGTGCGGACGAACCCGAGCCAGTCTCGGCTCGGTCCGGCATCTGGTGACTTCGAGGTGAGTATCTCGACGATGTCACCTGACTCGAGACGTGTTCCCAGCGAGACCAACCGGCCGTTCACCCTCGCCCCGACACACCTATTCCCCACCTCGGTGTGGATGGTGTAGGCGAAGTCCACCGGCGTCGCCCCTCGGGGGAGGGTGCGAACATCGCCCGCCGGGGTGAGCACGAAGACCTCGTCCTGGTAGAGGTCGAGTTTCAGACCGGCGAGGAACTCATTCGGATCGCGGTACTCCTCGTGGAGGAATCGGACGTCTGCCATCCACTGGAGGTCGGCTGCCCCGCCGCCTTCCTTGTAGCGCCAATGGGCGGCGATCCCCGATTCGGCGCGGCGGTGCATCTCCCTCGTGCGGATCTGGACCTCGAGCGGGCGGCCGTCTGGCCCGATCACCGTCGTGTGAAGGCTCTGGTAGAGGTTGAACTTGGGCATCGCGATGTAGTCCTTGAACCGGCCCTGGACCGGAGGCCACATGGCGTGGATCACACCCAGGGCGGCGTAGCAGTCGCGCATCTCGTCGGTGGTGATCCTGATCCCGATGATGTCGTGGATCTCGGAGAAGGCCTGCCCGATGGCAACCATCTTGCGGTAGATCGAGTAGGGGTGTTTCGGGCGCCCGGTGACCGAAGCGTCGACTCCGGCATCGACGAGCGCCCCCCGGACCTCGGTCATCACCTTCTCCAGGTAGGCGTCTCTCTCCGGCGTCCGTGCCGCCAGTTGCTCCTGGATCTCCTGGTAGCGAAGCGGCTGGAGGACGGCGAAGCAGCGGTCCTCCATCTCGTGCTTGACCTCTTCCATCCCCAGTCGGTGCGCCAAAGGGGCGTACACCTCGAGCGTCTCCTTGGCGATCCGCTGCTGCTTCTCGGGGCGTAGCGCCGAGATGGTCCTCAGGTTGTGGAGACGGTCCGCCAGCTTGATGAGGAGGACGCGGACGTCCTGGGCCATGGCCACCACCATCTTGCGGATCGTCGCCGCCTGCGCCTCCTCCTGGGAGCCGAACTTGATCCGGTCGAGCTTGGTGACCCCGTCGATCATCAGAGCCACCTGCTCCCCGAAACGCTGTCTCACGTCGTCGAGGGTGAGGTCGGTGTCCTCGACCGTGTCGTGGAGCAGCGCTGCCACCAATGTCTCGACGTCCAACCCGTAGTCTGCGAGCACCGCGGTCACGGCGATCGGGTGGACGATGAACGGCTCGCCGGATTTGCGGTACTGGCCACGGTGCATGCGCTCGGCCACCCGATAGGCGTCCAAAATGACGGTGTCGGAGCCGTCGGGATGGTGCTCGTGGTAGGGGCGGAGCACCGGGCCCAGCTCGGCGATCGCGGCGTCGCGATGCGCCAGGTCAGTCATAGACCACCAATGCGTGGAGAGGTACGCCATCCAGTTGGTCCTTGCCGGCGAGGAAGGCCAACTCGACGAACACCGACACCCCGACCACATCGGCGCCGAGCTTCTCCAAGAGCCTCACCGCGGCACGGGCGGTGCCGCCGGTGGCGATGACGTCGTCGACCACCAGTATCCGGTCGCCGGGGGTGACGGCGTCCTGGTGGACTTCCAGGGCATCCGTCCCGTACTCCAGGCTGTATTCCTCGCGGACAACCTTCCAGGGCAGCTTGCCTGGTTTGCGCAGCGGGATGAACCCGGCGCCGAGGCGGATGGCTGCCGCGCTGGCGAGGATGAACCCGCGTGCCTCAATACCGGCGATCTTTGTCACCCCGGCGTCGGCGAACGGCGACACCGTGGCTTCGACCAACCCGTTGAGCGCCGCCGGGTCGGCCAGGACCGGGGTTATGTCCTTGAAGACGATCCCAGGCTCGGGGAAGTCGGGCACGTCACGGATGAGCGAGCGGAGCGCTTCTGTGTCCACGCCATCAGTGTACGGCCGGGGGGGTGGCCGCACTGCATCAATGGAGTCTCAGCGCTTCCTCTTGCGGGGAGGACGGGGCGTGGCACCGGTCCCCGCCGGAGGGCGTACCGTCGGCGGCCCGGGCGGGGCGGGTGTGGTACCTATCGGACCGGCTGGGGCGGCGGATTCCCTCAGCTCGAGGCGGCGGCGGATCCTGATCCAGCTCTCCTCGCCTTCCTTCCACGCTGCCAGCAGCGGTCCGGCAACCCCGATCGATGAGTAGGTGCCGACGGCGATCCCGATGAATAGAGCCAGCGAGAAGTCGTTGAGCGGCGTTGCCCCAAGGATGACACCCCCGACCATGAGGAGGGTGGCGATGGGAATGAGGCTGGTGAGCGCTGTATTGATCGACCGCATCAGTACCTGGTTCATGGAGATGTTCACGATGTCCGAGTAGGTGGCGCGGTCGTGCAGCTCGCGCTCGTTCTCCTTGATCTGGTCGAAGACCACCACCGAGTCATACAACGAGTAGCCGAGGATGGTGAGGATCGAGACCACCGTCGCCGGGGTCACGTCGATCCCGAACAGCGCGTAAATGCCCACTGTCACTATCAGGTCGTGGAGGAGTGCGGCGATCGCGGTGACTCCCATCTTGAACTCGAGCCTCCACCCGATGTAGAGGATCACCGCCCCGATGAACACGACCAGGGCGATGAGCGCCCTCTGTGCTATCTGCGCACCGAAAGTCGGGCCAACTGACTCGACGTTCGCTTCGCCGGGCTCGGCTCCGGTGACCTCGGATGCCGCCTCGATGAGCGGGGCGGGGTCGTCCATGAAGCTGGTCTGGATCCTCACCGAGTCGCCACCGTCGACCAACTGGATCCGGGCGTCGCTGGCGCCGACCGGGTCGATGGCCTCCCTGACCTCCTCCACGTCCGCCCCGGCGGGATTGGGAATGGTCACCACCAGACCCCCGGTGAAGTCCACGCTCAACTGGAGCCCGAAGATGATCAGCGCCAGGATCGAGACGCCGAGGAGGACGCCCGAGATCATCCACCAGCGGCGCCTCGACCCGACGAAGTCGAAGGTCGTCTCCCCTCGGTAGAGCCGTCGCCAGAGACCCATCAGGCCTTCCCTCCCGCTTCGAGCCCGGCGGTGGCCCGGATCCCGACCGTGTCGTTGCGCCCCAGATTCGTGCCGGCCAGCAGGGCGGCGGCATTCCTCGTGTAGAAGGTGGCGACCAGGATGTCGAGCAGGGTGGCGATACCGAGCGCAAGCGCAAAGCCGCGCACCGGTCCGATGGCGAGGAAGTAGAGAAGCACAGCGCCGATGAGCGAGACGGTGTCGGCGGTGATCACGGTGCGGAAGGCACGGCGGAAGCCCTCATCCACAGCCGAACGGGCGGTGCGGCCGCTGCGGACCTCGTCCTTGATCCTCTCGAAGAGGACGATGTACGAGTCGGCCGTTATCCCCACCGAGATGACGATCCCGGTCACGCCGGCGAGAGTGAGGGTCAGCCCGCGATAGGTGCCGAGAAGCGAGAAGATGGTGATGAGGAGCGAGCCAAAGACGCTGAGCCCGATGACACCGACGACACCAAGCGCCCGGTAGTAGATGAGGATATACAGGGCGACCACGGCCAGCCCGACCAGTCCTGCGATCAGACCGGCCCGCAGGGAGTCGGTCCCCAGCGTCGCCGACACCGTCTGGACCGACGACTGCTCGAAGGCGACGGGGAGCGACCCATACCGCAGGACGACGGCAAGGTCTTCGGCCTCCTGCTCGGCGGCGGCGGGATCGTCGCCACCGACCGTGATGATCGCACTCCCCCCGGTGATCCCTGTTGCCGGGTCCACGTCGAGGGCCACCTCCGGAGCGGAGATCACCTCACCGTCGAGGACGATTGCGATCTGACGGCGCGGATCGAGTTGGGGGAAGGCCGCCGCTTGTCTGGTCATCTCGGCGAACTTGTCGGCGCCCTCGTCGGTGAGGTCGAGTTGGACAACCCAGCCGCCCTGGGTGGCGCCGGTTCCCTGGAACCCGGGGATGGCGTCGGCTACGTCAGAGCCGAGCAGGCCCGCCGGCCCCACGTGGTAGACCGCCACGTTGCCGACCTCGGGGACGATCTGAGGGAGCCACGCATCTGCGGCGGGGTCGTCGTCGATGGTGAGTCCGGTATCGGGGTCGACTCCCTCGGGGATGGTGGTCGGCGTCGTGGCAATGGTCGTCGTCGGCCCGGCACTGGTTGTCGACGTCGGCACGGTGGTGGTTGTCGCCTGGAGTCCGGCCGGGACGCCGAGGCTTGCCGCGGTGGTCGATGTGACGTCTTGCGCGGTGGTCGTGGTCGGTGAGGTTGTGGTGGTGGCGCCCGGCGCCGTCGTCGGTGTCCCCGGTTGTGTGATGGTCGGCCCCGTTGGGGCCACCGTGGTGGTCGTCGTGGTGGTCGGGGCGAATGGGTTCTGATCGGCTGCAAAGACCTCGGCCACGGGGCGGAAGCTGAGCTCGCCCGTCTGCCCTATCGCGTCGAGCGCCCGCTCCGGGTTGGTGACACCGGGAAGCTGGACGAGGACCGTCCGGTCGCTGGTCACCGAGATCTCCGGCTCCTGGATGCCGAAGTCCTCGATCCGGCTTCGCATGATCTCCACCGCCACTTCGACCACTTCTGGATCGGTGCCCTCCGGCGCGGTGAGGATCACCGATGTCCCGCCTTGGAGGTCGAGGCCGAGCCGCGGCGTGACGCCAAAAGCCAGGGTCACCGCCAAGCCCCCCCAGGAGACCAGGAGGACGATGAGAACCGTGATCAGACGGCGGCGCACCGTGGGGTCAGATGTCGGACTCGGGCGGCGTCGGCGGTGGAAGCTCGGGCGGCGTGGTCTTGGAGGCAATGGCGCGGCGCGCCACCTTCAGTCGCCCCTCTTCGACCTGGAGGACCACGTTCTCGTCGTCCATCGAGACGATCCGCCCGATGATCCCACCGATGGTCCGCACCTCGTCGTCGAGTCCGATCGATGACATCAGGGTCTGCTGCTGCTTCATCCGCTGGCGCTGCGGCCGGAGGATGAGGAAGTAGAAGATCCCGACGAACAGGACCAGAGGGAGGATCAATTGCAGAAAGTTGTTGCCTCCACCTGCGGTTTCCTGCGCCAAGATCATCGTGCCGCCTTCTTTCTCGGGGTCGGTGCCCACACACCGGCGCCCACCGGGGATGGATGACGTGAGTACGGCCCACGCTAGGCGGGCCGGGCGCGAGGTTACTCGGCGGTCGGGTGCGGTGAAAGTCGCCTGGCCTCCACCGCGGCGCGGTGCTCATCGAATCGACGCTCTTCGATGGCCAGACGCGTAGCGGCGATCAGTTCGAGCGTGTAGTGCAAGTTGTGGACCGTGAGCAGGTTGTGGGCGAGCAATTCGCCAGTGACGTGGAGATGCCGAAGGTAGGCGCGGGAATGCGTGCCGCAGGTGGAGCAGCCGCACTCGGAGTGAAGCGGGCCGGGGTCGGTGGCGAACCGGGCCCCCTTGAGGTGATAGTCGCCGTCGGGGGTGAGGATCTTCCCGTGGCGGGCAAGCCGGGTCGGCCAGACGCAGTCGAACAGATCGGTGCCAATTGCGACGGCGTCGAGCACACCCAATGGGTCGCCCAGCCCCATGACGTAGCGCACTTTGTCACCGGGGAGCTCGGCCACAGTCGCCTCGAGCGCCCGCCTCCGCTCCTCCGGTGTTTCCCCCACCGACAGCCCCCCTATCCCGAACCCGGGAACACCGAGACCGACCGTGGCTCTGGCACTGACACCCCGCAGCAGCGGGTCGGTGCCACCCTGGACGATCCCGAACAGCGCCTGGTCGGCGCGTCGGTGCGACGCCAGGGCGCGCTCGCTCCAGCGCAAGGTCCGCTCCATCGCCGCTCGGACATCGGGCGGCGGTGCCGGTAGGGCGAGGCAGACGTCGAGCACCATTGCGACGTCGGAACCGAGCCGCTCCTGAACGCCGACCGCCGTCTCCGGGGTGAGGTGGATCCAACTCCCGTCGTACGGCGAGCGGAATCGGGCACCGGTCTCATCGACCTTCGGTTGCAGCGAGAACACCTGGAACCCACCCGAATCCGTCAGTATCGGTCCGTCCCAACCCATGAACCCGTGCAGCCCGCCCAACCCGGCGACAACCTCGTCGCCGGGGCGCAGCATCAGGTGGAAGGCATTTGCCAGCACGATGTCGGTTCCGACCGCCCGCAGGTCCCGGGGGGCGACAGCGCGTACCCGATCCCCTCGTGCCCACCGGCATGAAAGCCGGGGTGGGCACCATGCCATGCGGGGTGTGGAGCCGACCCGACCGAGCGACTCCGTCGCATGCCACCTGCTCCCACCACACCGGCGCAGTCACCACTCCCTCCCGGCCACAGACCGTCTCGCCGCCAACATCGCATCACCGAAGGAGAGGAAGCGGTACCCGCGCCGGAGCGCCGTGCCGTAGATGTCCCGCCACTCTGGACCGATGAACGAAGCGACGAGGGCGATGAGCGTGCTGCGCGGCAAATGGAAGTTGGTCACCAGGAGATCGGTCACCTTGAACTGGAAACCGGGGAGGATGAACAGATCGGTTGTGCCCTCCCCCGGCTCCAGCGTTCCACTGTGCATGGCGGCGGTCTCTAGGACGCGTACCACGGTGGTGCCGACGGCGACCACCCGACCGCCGGCGCCCCCGGTCGCTTCAATCCGGGCGGCGGCGTCCTCAGACAGGCGATAGCGCTCGCGATGGATGGTGTGGCCACCCACATCATCGGTGGTGATCGGTCTGAAGGTGTCGAGGCCGACCTCGAGGTCCACCGAGGTGATTCCGACTCCCCTCCCTTTCAAGCCGTCGAGCACCTGCCCGCTGACGTGCAGACCGGCGGTGGGGGCGGCCGACGACCCGGGCCGGTCGGCGTAGATGGTCTGGTACCTGCCGGGGTCGTCGATCGGGCGCCTTATGTACGGGGGGAGCGGCATCTCCCCGACGGCGTCTATCGCCTCCTCGACGTCGCCGCTGCCGCCGATCTCCAACTCGACCTTCCCCTCGACCGGGTCGGTCATCACCCTCGCCTCGATATCCCCGAACCGGACAACGCTCCCCGATCGGAGGCGGCGGGCCGGGCGCACCAGGGCCGAGAAGCGCCGCTCCCCCACCCGCTCCAACAACAACGCCTCGACAGACCCTCCGGTGCCGTCCCGTGTCCCCCGGAGGCGCGCCCGACGGACCTTGCTGGCGTTCACCACGACCAGGTCGCCCGGCTCGAGCAGACCGGGCAGATCGATGAAGGTGTGGTCGGTCAGGTCCCGGGTATCGAGCAGCCTCGATGCGTGGCGCGGCTCGACCGGTTGCTGGGCGATGGCCGTCTGGGGCAGCACGTAGTCGAGTTCTGCGGTGCGCACCCGATGAGCGTAGGAATCAGAGCAGGGTCGCTTGGGGGTCGGTAGGCGGCGTGAGTCCCAGGTGGTTCCATGCCGACGGGGTGGCGACCCTGCCGCGGGGGGTTCGTTGCAACATCCCTATCTGCAGGAGATATGGCTCGTAGGCGTCTTCCACCGTCTCCGGTTCCTCTGACACCGCCGTGGCCAGCGTGGACAGCCCGACCGGGCGACCGGAGAAGCGGACGACGAGCGCCTCGAGGATGGCGCGGTCCACCTTGTCGAGCCCGAGCTGGTCTACCTCGTACACCGCCAGACCCGCCTCGGCGGTCTCGCGATCCACCACACCGCCGGCGCGGGCCACTGCGTAATCGCGCACCCGGGCGAGGAGGCGGATGGCGATGCGCGGAGTGCCCCGGCTCCTCGTCCCAATGACCTCGGCGCCCTCAGGGGTGAGGTCGGCATCGAGGATCCCGGCGGCTCGACCGAGTATCTGCTCCAACTCGTCGGGTTGGTAGTAGTCGAGCTTGTCGGCGATCCCGAATCGGTCTCGGAGCGGTGCGGTCACCTTCCCCATCCGGGTGGTCGCACCGACCAGGGTGAATCGGGCGAGATCGATCCGGATGGACTGCGCCGAAGCCCCCTTGCCAACCACGATGTCGAGCTGAAAGTCCTCCATCGCCGGGTAGAGGACCTCCTCGACGGCACGCGGCAACCGGTGGATCTCGTCGATGAAGAAGACGTCGCCTGGATCGAGGTTGGAGACGATGGCGGCGAGGTCGGCGGGCCGCTCCAGCGCCGGGCCCGACGTGATGCGGAGCCGGGTGGACGTCTCGGTAGCCAGGATCCCGGCGAGGGTCGTCTTGCCAAGACCGGGAGGGCCGGACAACAGGACGTGGTCGAGCGAGCGCCCCAACATCCTGGCGGCCTCGATGGCGATGCGGAGCCGCTCTTTGAGCCGCTCCTGCCCTACGAAGTCGCCGAGGTGGCGGGGTCGGAGCGAGGTCTCGACTTCGATATCGAGCGGGTCCACCGGCCCGGCGAGCAGTCCCTCCTCGCGCACCTCAGCGACTCCCCAACATCCGAAGCGCGGCCCGCACCTGTTCCTCGACCGGTGCCGAATCGTCGACCGAGGGCAGCACCTCTGCGATCTCGGCGCTCCCGAACCCGAGTGTCTCGAGCGCCTCCCTGACCCGACCCGACGATGAAGACGACCCGACGAGGTCTACATCGCCCTGAGCGAGCTTGGGCCGGAGGTCGAGAATCAGCTTCTGTGCGGTGCGCTTGCCGATCCCGGGTACCAGGGTGAGGGAGTCGACATCCTCGGTGACGATGATCCTCCGCAACTCGTCGGCGGTGCTCGACCCGAGCACGGTCAGCGCCAACTTGGGCCCAACACCCGAGGCGGTGATCAGCATCCGGAAGAGCTGTCTCTCGCTCTCCGAGGTGAACCCGAAAAGGGCCATCCCGTCCTCACGGAGGTGGAGGTGCGTGTGGAGCACCACCTCCTCGCCCACGGGCGGCAGTTCTCCGACGGTTCGCGGTGTCACCGCCACCTCGTAGCCCACACCGGCGACGTCGAGGACCAGGTAGCCCTCTCTGGCCGCTACCAAGGTTCCGCGGAGGCGCCCGATCACGATGCCTCCCGGGCGGCCGGCCTGGGCCACCGCGCCGCCTGGAGGTGGCAGAGCGCCACCGCCAGCGCATCGGCTGCGTCGGCCGGATGAGGCGGGGTCGCCAGCCCGAGCCGTCGCACCACCATCGCGGTCACCTGACGCTTGTCGGCACCACCGTCACCGGTCACTGCGAGCTTCACCTTCGTCGGCGGGTACTCGACCACCTCTGCCCCTGCCTGGGCCGCTGCCAGGATCGCCACCCCGGCGGCCCGTCCCACCGATGTGGCCGTGACCCGGTTGAGGTTTACGAAGACCTGTTCGATTGCGACGACCGGCGGCTTGTGCTCGGCGAGTATCTCGCAGAGGTCTCGGTGCAACTCGACAAGCCGGTGGCCGATCGAGGCGGCCGGGTCGGTCCGGATCACCCCGACGGCGACGGCACGGGGCTCTGACGGACCGCCGGCGATTACGGCGTACCCGGTGGTGGTGAGACCAGGATCGATCCCCAAGACGAACACCTGTACGACTGTAATGCCCGGCGCCAGCGGCACCGGGCATTACCAGACGCAGGTTTGCAGGCTTAGCTGTCGGCCGCCATCCCTTGCACTTTGGCGGGATCGGCTGTATCGATCGTCTGGCATGATCGCCGGGATGCCGCGGGCCGACCTGAAAACAGGGATCGAGTTGGAGTACGACACCTTCGGTGACGCCGGCGACCCGGCGCTGATCCTGGTGATGGGTCTTGGCACCCAGATGATCGCCTGGCATCCCCGTTTCTGCGGGATGCTCGCCGACCACGGTCTTTTCGTCATTCGGTTCGACAACCGCGACTGCGGGCTTTCGACACGTCTGGATGACGCCGCCGTGGACGTCGTCGGTGCGCTACAGGCCTCTGTGTTGGGAGAACCGGTCTCGAGTGCCTACACGTTGTCCGACCTGGCGGGCGACGTGGCCGGTCTGCTCGATCACCTCGGGATCGAAGCAGCCCATGTCGTCGGGGTCTCGCTTGGGGGCATGATCGCCCAGACATTCGCCATCGAGTTCCCCCAACGGACCATGACGCTCACGTCGATGATGTCCTCGCCCGACCTGATGGCCTTCGCCGAAGCCTCCCCCGAGGCGGTGGCGCTGCTCTTCACCCCCAGACCCGAAGACCCCTCCGCCGCTCGCCAAGCGGTCCTGCACTCCGGCCGGGTGCTCGCCGGCGAGTTCTTCGACGAGAGAGTCGTGCTCGGTTACGAGCGGGCCGCTTCGGGGAGGGGAGGGCCCTACCCGATTGGCACCGCTCGTCAATTGTGCGCCGTCCTCGCCTCCGGGGCGAGAGAGGACGAGCTACGCCGACTGGCGGTCCCCACGCTGGTGATCCATGGTGAGGCCGACCCGCTGATCCCACCCTCGGCCGGCCGGCGCACCGCAGAGTTGATACCAAGCGCCGAGTTGATGATGGTGGAGAAGATGGGCCACGACCTGCCGATGCCGCTTTGGCCGATGCTCACGGAGAGGATCGGGGAGTTCGTAGCAACTAGTACCTAGCAAGAACTTGTGCCTGCTAACCGAGTTCGGCGAGAACGCGTTCGTCTATGTCGAAGTTGGCGTGGACCTCTTGGACGTCGTCGAGATCCTCGAGGGCGTCGACGAGGCGCAGGACTCGAGGCGCCGTGGGCCGGTCCACCTCGATGGTGGAGCGAGGGAGTTGGGTCACCTCGGCGTCTTCCACGATCAGCCCGCCGTCCTGCAGAGCTTCGCGCACGGTCCCTAGGTCACCGGGTGCGGTGATCACCTCGAACTGACCCTCGCCGGAAGGCTTGATGTCCTCGGCTCCGGCGTCGAGCGCCGTCATCATCACCTCGTCCTCGCCGCCTTCCACCAGCAGGTACCCCTTCTGCTCGAAGAGGTAGGCGACCGACCCGGGCTCACCCAGGTTTCCCCCATTGCGGGTGAAGGCGGCACGGATGTCGGACCCTGCCCGGTTGCGGTTGTCGGTGAGGGCGAGCACGTAGAGCGCCACCCCACCGGGGCCGTAGCCCTCGTACCAGATCTCCTCATAGTGGGCGCCCTCGACGTCACCAACACCCCGCTTGATGGCGCGCTCGATGTTGTCCATTGGGAGCGAGCTGCTGCGAGCCTTGTCGATCGCCTGGGCGAGAGTGGGGTTTCCGGTTGGGTCACCACCGCCCTGGCGAGCCGCCACCTCGATGGCACGCACCAGCTTGGCGAACAGCTTGCCCCTCCTGGCGTCCTGCGCCGCCTTCTTGTGCTTGATCGTCGACCACTTGGAATGTCCGGACATGGAACCTTCAATCGAGAGGCGCGCCGTCGGGGTCTGCCGGCCCGGCTCCGGCCAGGTCGAGCAACAGTCTATGGATGCGATCGTCACCCGTCAGTTCCGGATGGAACGAGGTGGCGATGACGTTGCCCTGTCGGATCATCACCGGGTGCCCGTCCACCTCGGATAGCACCTCGACACCATCCCCGACCGATGCCACCCAAGGCGCCCGGATGAACACGGCGTGAAAGGGATTCTCCAACCCGACGATTTCGAGGTCCACCTCGAAGGACTCGTTCTGGCGGCCAAAGGCGTTGCGCTCGACGACGACGTCCATCACGCCCAGTTGGGGCTGGGGGTCGCCGGTGGTGCCTCTCGCCAAGAGGATCATCCCGGCGCACGATCCGTAGGCAGGGAGCCCGTCTGCAATCGCCTTCTCCAGCGGTTCGAGCAACCCGAAGATCGTTGCCAGGCGGCCGATGGTGGTCGACTCGCCACCTGGGATGACGATGGCGTCGATGTGATCGAGATCGGATGCGTGACGCACCTCGACCACGGACGCTCCCGCCTCCTCGAGGAGATTTACGTGCTCCCGGAAGTCACCTTGCAGAGCGAGGACGCCGACCCGGGTCACGGTTGCTTCCGGGAAATCACCACCCGCGCTGTTGCAGCCGCTGGGTCTCCGTCAGGGTCCCGATCTCGATGCCTGGCATCGCCTCGCCCAGCCCGCGGGAGACCTTGGCGAGGACATCTGGATCCATGTGGTAGGTGGTGGCCTCGACGATGGCGCGGGCGTATTGGGCCGGATCGGAACTCTTGAAGATCCCCGAGCCGACGAAGACCCCATCGCAACCGAGCTGCATCATCAAGGCGGCGTCGGCCGGGCTGGCGATTCCTCCGGCTGCGAAGTTGACCACGGGTAGCGCCCCGGTGTCGGCCACTTCGCGCACCAGCTCGATGGGTGCCGCCAGGTCACGCGCCGCCGCCATCAGCTGAGCAGGGTCGAGACCGCTGAGCCATCGCATCTCGTCGGTCACGGTCCGCATGTGGCGTACCGCCTCCACGACGTTCCCGGTGCCCGCCTCTCCCTTGGTGCGGATCATGGCCGCCCCCTCACCGATACGGCGCAAGGCCTCGCCTAGGTTGCGCGCACCGCAGACGAAAGGCGTGGTGAAGGCCCACTTGTCCACGTGGTGCTCCTCATCGGCGGGGGTGAGGACCTCGCTCTCGTCGATGTAGTCCACCCCGAGCGACTGGAGCACCCGGGCCTCGACGAAGTGACCGATGCGGCATTTGGCCATCACGGGAATGGTGACGACCTCCATGATCTCGACGACCTTCTCGGGGTCGGCCATCCGGGCGACACCGCCTTCTTTGCGGATGTCGGCGGGGACGCGCTCCAACGCCATCACCGCTACGGCGCCGGCCTCCTCGGCGATCTTCGCCTGCTCGGCGTTGACCACGTCCATGATCACGCCGCCCTTGAGCATCTCGGCCAACCCACGCTTGACCCGGTCGGTTCCTCGTTCCACGTCCATGCACCGCATTCTACGGCAGCCCAACTCGGGTGACCGACGGTCGTTCCCTGGGTCCAGAAATTTCTCGCCGATCTGGCTGCAAGGGCCTAGATCCTGTCAGTGTCCTGACATACAATCGAACACATGTTCGATACGGTCCATAAGTCTCCGCCCCGAACCGTCCTTCCTGACGGGTTGGCGGAGATGGCTCCCGGGTCCCGACTTGGCGGCGGTGCTCGCCGGTCTCGACCGATCACGGCTCATCGGTCACGAGATGGTGATCGTGCTCCAAGGGTGCCGCATGCCCGCCCGCGACAGCGACCTCGACCACACCATCGACTTCGCCAAGGGTGGACGCACCCACCCCCACAACCTCGGACCGCTCTGCCGGTATCACCACCGTCTGAAGCACGAGGCGGGGTGGAAACTGGAGCAACCGACACCGGGCCGCTTCATCTGGACCAGTCCCCTCGGCCACACCTACCACTCACCGGATCGTGCGCCCTGAGCTCGCTGGCCGGGTCGGGCCGGGCCGGGCGCTGATCGACCGTTGCCTGGCCGTCTGGCTGCCGTCCGCCGTCCGCCGTCCTACGGAGCACAATCCCCCCGATGAATATCGCCGTCATCTGCCCGTACTCGCTCGACAGGCACGGCGGCGTCCAGGCCCAGACGATCGGTTTGGTCGAACGGCTGCGTGGCGAGGGTCACGCCGCTTGGCTGGTCGCCCCCGGCCGCACGGGCCCCGAGCGGGCGCGACTGGTGGGGTCCACAATCACAGTCCCCGCGAATCGCTCTACCGTCCCGGTGGCGCTCGGCCCCGGTGTGCCCGGCCGGGTACGAAGAGCCATCGATGGTGCCGAGCTGGTCCACGTCCACGAGCCGCTGATGCCGCTCGTCTCGTGGTCAGCATTGGCGGCGACGGTTCCGATAGTCGGCACCTTTCATGCCGACCCGAGCGATTTGATCAGGCGGTCGTATCGGGTAGCAGGCCCGGTGCTGGGCATCCGTCGCCGGTTGGCTGCGGTGACCGCGGTCAGCCAGGTGGCGGCTGCGGCGGTGGAGCCACTGTTTGACGAGATCACAGTGATCCCGAACGCCGTGGAGGAAGGGACCATCCCCGACGTCGACAGGGTGGCGACCCGGGTGGCGTTCGTGGGGAGAGACGACGCTCGCAAGGGATTGGACGTGCTCCTGGAAGCGTGGCCGGGGGTAGTGGCGGCGGTCCCCGGGGCCGAGTTGGTTGTGATCGGGGCCGATCGGGCCGATCGTCCCGGGGTCCGCTTCCTCGGCCGCATTCCCGACGCCGACAAGATGGGCGCACTGGCCTCAGCCACCGTGTTCTGCGCACCCAACCTGGGCGGTGAGAGCTTTGGGATCACGTTGGTGGAGGCGATGGCGGCCGGATGCCGGGTGGTTGCTTCGGACCTCCCCGGCTTCAGAGAGGTCCTCGCAGGCCTGGGTGACCTTGTCCCAGCCGGCGACCCCGAGGCGCTCGCCGGTGCGCTGGTACGCGCTCTGGCCAGGCCCTTCGATCCCGAGCCGTGGCGGCACAGGGCCGCGGAGTTCGACTGGTCGGTGGTGCTGCCCCGCTACCTCGAGGTTTACCGGTCGGTGCTACGCAAGGCCGGCTGAATCAGGACGGTCCGACGGCCAGTTGGGCTGGAGCAGGTGCCACTGCGAGGGCGCCAAACGGATCAACTCCTCGAGAGCGGAGGCGACCAACTGGGTGCCCGCCGCAATCCGCTCCGAACGAGTCCCCTCTTCGGGGATCCGGATCGGGGGTAGGACGACCAGACGGTGACCGGGGCCTTCGAGGAAGAAGCAGGCGACTGGGAGCAGGGCCGCTCCGCTGCGCATCGCCAGTGACACAGGGCCGGCGGGAAGGGTCGTCTTCTCGCCGAAGAACTCCACCGGCACCCCACGACCCCTCAGGTCCCGATCGCAAAGCAGGGCTACCGCCCCGTTGCGATCCACCATGCCCTGCAGGTCCTTCATCAAGGAACGTCCCGGTTCGGCCAGCACCGCCTCGATCCCGAAGGAGGAGCGCAACCCGACGAACCAGGACGAGAGGCGGCGATTGCTGAGCGACTCGGCCACGGCCATGACCGGCACTCCGATGCCGACCGAAGCCGTAGCCGCAACCTCCCAGTTCCCAACATGGGGAACCGCGTAGATGAGCCCGGCACCCTCATCGCGGGCACGCTCGAGGTAATGGAGCCCAACGGTCTCCACCGCCGCCGCCATGGCTGGGATCCTCTTCTCTCGGGCCCACAGAACCTCGGCCCAGTACCGCCCGTATGCAGAGAAGACACTCCGGGTGGCGGTGTCCACGTCGGCATCAGCCCCGAGGGCCCTGGCCATGTGGCGCCGGGCCATAGCCCTCCGCTTCGAGTCGGTGAGATACCAAAGGCGGCCAGCCCACTCCCCCAGCCGGATGGCGGCACGCTCGGGCAGTACGGCCACGATGGCCGAGCCCAACCGCAGCAGCCAGTAGGCCACGGTATCTCCGATGGCTGCGACCGGCCGGCGCACCGGCGGCGCGACGAACGCGGAGGCGCGCGTCTTTTCGTCGCCGGCTGCGGAGTCCGCTTCAGTCCTCCTGGTGGAGTCGCTGCCAGGTGAGGACGAACCGTTGACCCACCGTGATCCAGGTAAGGACGGTCATCGCCCACAGCATCGGACCGACGAACCCGAAGACGAGGCCGGCGGTGAAGAGGATCACCCGCTCGGAACGGCCCATCCACCCCCCGCGCCCCTCGACCCCCAACCCCTCAGCCTTAGCCCGGATGAAGGGAACTAGGAGAGATCCGCCCAGGCTCAGGCCGCAGAGGATCACGTAAAGCGGCGTGTCGGCCACCGCGTAGGCGAGGGCAGAGAAGATGGCGATCTCACCTACCCGGTCGGCGACGGTGTCCACGAGAGCGCCGCTCGGACCAGCTCTACCCGTGGCCCGGGCCACCGCCCCGTCGAGTCCGTCGAGAATGGCGCCCGCCGCAGCTATCCACCCGCCGAGGACGAACCGGCCGCTGGCGATCAGCCCCGCCCCGACCAATGACAGGGCCAAGCCGATCAGGGTGAGTGACGTCGGAGTGAAACCGAGCCGACCGAGGAATCGGCCGATCGGGTCGGTGATCCGCTCCACCGACCCTCGAACTCTGAGTTCGATCAACGCTGGTGCTCCCTTGGGGCGGGAAACGTACCACAGGAAATTCGCCCAAACCCTTCTCACTACACTCGCTGAGCGACGACCGAAGAGGAGGTCCGGTGGTCCCCGAACGCATCCGCAACGTGGTCATGGTCGGCCACGGAGGGAGCGGGAAGACATCGCTCGCCGAGGCGCTGCTCTTCGCGGCCGGGTCAACGACACGGGTGGGTCGGGTCGAGGACGGCAACACCGTCATGGATCACGAGCCGGAGGAAGTGGAGCGTGGTATCTCCCTCTCGCTTGGTGTCGCGTCCTTTCCCTGGAAGGACCACAAGATCAACCTCCTCGACACCCCGGGATACGCCGACTTCGTCGGGGAGGCGAGGGCGGCGCTGAGGGCGGCGGACCTCGCCCTCTTCGTGGTCTCGGCGGTGGACGGGGTGGAGGTCCAAACCGAGATCCTCTGGCGGGTGGCGGGCGAGGAGGGGATACCTCGGGCGGTCTTCGTCAACAAGCTCGACAGGGAGAGGGCCAGCTTCACCAGGACACTCGACGAACTGAAGGAGGCCTTCGGGAAGCGGATTGCCCCTGTCCAGGTTCCCGTCGGGACCGAGGCTTCGCTTCAGGGAATCACCCGTGTAGTGAGCAACCGCACCTACCTGTACACCGATGGCGATCCCCAGGGCGTGCTGAGCGAAGGCGGCGACGGGGAGTTGGCAGCCGAGGCGCACCAGGCCCTGGTGGAGGCGGTGGTCGAGACCGACGATGCCATGCTCGAGGCGTACTTCGAGGGTGAGGACCCCAGCCCCGACCAGGTGGTCACCGCGGTCCACAACGGGATGCTCGAAGGGGAGATATTCCCTGTGCTATGCGGCTCGGCCACCCAGTTGGTGGGCATCGATTCCCTGGCCGAGTTCATCATCGACTTCGGGCCCAAGCCGCTCGAACACGCCGCTCCTCCTCTACAAACCGGCGACCTTGATGAACTGGCCACCGACGGCCCCGTCGTCGCCTACGTCTTCAAGACGCTCTCGGACCCGTACGTGGGG
This sequence comes from uncultured Actinomycetes bacterium, assembly GCA_963824995.1. Taxonomy (GTDB): domain Bacteria; phylum Actinomycetota; class Acidimicrobiia; order Spongiisociales; family DATADW01; genus DATADW01. The sequence goes on from CAWGRK010000006.1 coordinate 275,388, forward strand.
AGGATCTCGTTCTTCCGGGTGTTCACCGGAACCCTGCGACTCGACGACGAGCTGGAAGTGGCGGGACGAGGGGTGAAGGGGCGGATGCACAATCTCTTCTTCATGCAGGGCAAGGAGCACAACGAGGCCAGGGAGGTCGCCGCCGGCGACATCGCCGCCATAGCCAAGTTCGAGGCGGCACACGCCGGCGACACGCTTCGCAGCTCCGGGGCGGACGCCGTCATCGTCCCCGTGACCTACCCCGCTCCGGTGATGGCCGTCGCGGTCAGCCCCCACACCTCTCAGGACGAGGAGAAGCTCTCCACGGCCCTCCAGCGGATATTGGAGGAGGATCCCACTCTCCAGGTGGAACGTCGCCCGGAGACACGAGAGACTCTCCTCACCGGTCTCGGCGACTCGCACCTCGAAGTCACCCTTGCCCGGATTGCCCGCAAGTTCGGCGTGTCCGTGGACACCGCCACTCCCAAGGTTCCTTACCGCGAGGCGATCACGCGGCCAGCTCAAGCCGAGGGCAAGCACAAGAAGCAGACCGGTGGCCGGGGCCAGTTCGGAGTGGCTTCAGTCAAATTCGAGCCACACGAGCGCGGCAGCGGCTACGAGTTCGTCGACGACGTCAAGGGGGGTTCCATCCCCCGTCAGTTCATCCCTGCTGTCGACCGCGGCATACGAGAGGCGCTCGACAGGGGGATCCTCGCCGGCTACCCGGTGACCGACGTGCGGGCGGCCGTGTTCGACGGCAAATACCACTCGGTCGACTCTGACGAGCTTTCCTTTCGCATGGCGGGGATCCAGGCGCTGCGGACCGCCGCCCCCGATCTCGGGGCTGTTCTCCTCGAGCCGATCATGCAGCTTCGCATCACCGTTCCCGAGGAGCACATGGGTGATGTCATGGGTGACATCAACGCCCGCAGGGGGAAGGTCCTCGGGATGGACTCCGACGGGACTATGAGGGTGGTGACCGCCGAAGTGCCAATGGGTGAGGTGCAGCGGTACGCCATCGACCTTCGCTCGATGACCCATGGCCGAGGTGTGTACGAGATCGAGTTCGACCATTACGCCGAGATGCCAAGCAACGAGGCGCAGAGGGTCATCGCCGCCAGCCAGGCGGCCCGTCAGGAGGGTGAGCGGTGAGCACCGGCAACGACAATGGTGCGGCCCGATTGAGCGTCGAGGGCAAGGAACTCACTCTCCCCGTGCTCGAGGGCACCGACGGTGGCGCCGCGCTCGACGTTTCCAAGCTGCGGGCGGAGACCGGGTTCGTAGCCTTCGACCCCGGCTACGGGAACACTGCCGAGACACGAAGCTCGATCACCCTGCTCGACGGCGAGGCAGGTGTACTCCGCTACCGCGGTTACCCGATCGAGCAACTGGCGGAGCAGTCCACCTTCCTCGAGGTCGCCTACCTGCTGTCCTATGGCGATCTGCCCACTGCCGATGGCCTCGCAGAGTGGGAGGACTCGATCACCCGTCACACGATGCTCCGGGAGGACATGAAGTACCTATTCGAGGCCTTCCCCCACGACGCGCATCCCATGCAGGTGCTCTCCTCGGCGGTCTCGGCGCTCGCCACGTACTACCCGGACGCCCTCGACCCCCACGACGAGGAGTCGCTCGACCTGAGCGCCAGGAGGCTCATCGCCAAGTCGATCACGATGTCGGCCTGGGCCTACAAGTACAGCGTCCACCAGCCGTACGTCTATCCGCGCAACGACGCCGACTACGCCACCAACTTCCTGGCGATGATGTTCTCCATCCCCCCGGTGGAAACCAAGATCGACCCGACGATCGCCAAGGCGCTCGACCTGCTGTTCGTTCTCCACGCCGACCATGAGCAGAACTGCTCTGCCTCGACGGTACGCCTGGTCGGCTCCGGAGGCGCCAACCTCTTCTCGGCGGTGTCCGCAGGCATCCACGCGCTCTCAGGACCCCTCCACGGCGGGGCCAACCAGGAAGTGGTCGAGATGCTGCAGGAGATACACGAAGGCGGTGGCGACATATCCCGGTTCGTGGCGAGGGCCAAGGACCGCAGCGATCCCTTCCGACTGATGGGATTCGGCCACCGGGTGTACAAGAACTTCGATCCGCGAGCCACCATCATCAAGAAGACCGCGCTCGAGGTCCTGGACCAGCTCGACGTGGACGACCCGCTGCTCGACCTGGCAATGGAGTTGGAGCAGGTCGCCCTCACCGACGATTACTTCGTCGAGAGGAAGCTGTACCCCAACGTGGACTTCTACTCAGGGATCATCTACCGGGCGCTCGGGTTCCCCGTCGAGATGTTCCCGGTTCTGTTCGCCATCGGCCGGATGCCGGGTTGGATCGCCCAGTTCCGCGAGTCTGCCGCCGACCCCCACACCAGGATCGGCCGGCCCCGGCAGGTGTACACCGGCGTCGTCGAACGCGACTACGTCCCGCTCACGGACCGCTGACTCGCTCCGCCGACGGCCGCGGACCTCGTGCTCCGCGATGACTCCGGCGGCCCTCGGTCGTCATCAAGACCGAGAGGAGGTTCTCTGTGAGCAAAGTTGTGGCATCGATCACCATCTCGGTGGATGGCTTTTACGCCGGCCCGGGGGACGGCCCCGGCCAGGGACTCGGGGTGGATGGGGAGCGGCTCCATTACTGGGTGTTCGGAGGGCCCTGGAGCTATGACGGCGAGTCCCCTGGTCGTGACAGCGATGACGGAGGCTGGCTGAAGGCGGCAACGGAGCGCATTGGTGCGGTGGTCGGCGGCCGCTGGACCTATGAGGCAGCAGATCGCTGGGGCGACACCAACCCGTGGGAGTTGCCGTTCTTCATCGTGACCCACCATGCCGACAGAGACCTGCCCGATGGGATGGAATTCGCCGACGGATTGGCGGAGGCGATCGATCGGGCAAAGACCGCCGCCAACGGCAAGGATGTGAGCCTCATGGGTGGCGGTGATGTCATCCGTCAAGCGCTGGCGTCCGGCCTGGTGGACGAGCTGACCATCATCATCGCCCCGGTCACGCTCGGGGCGGGAAAACGGCTATTCGAAGGATTCGATCGGTCGTTGGAGTTAGAGCATCTCGGCGTCCGTCAGACACCGCTCGCCACATTCGTGGACTACCGGGTGGTGAAGTGATCGGGCCCTTCTGTTAGAGGTGACCCGTGCCGAGCTCTTCCTCGGTGACGGTGAGTACCTCGCCGGTGACGCCGTCAACCTGGACGAGCGCGCGCTGCGCCGGGGGCTCGTCTGCGGAGTAGACCATTACGTTCCACACCGGACGAGCCCGCCATCCGGTAAAGCCGACCCCGGCGGCGGCGTGCCCGACAACAAAGGACACTTCCCTTCCCGCGGTGTCTAGGGCATCCCGATCGTTGATCTTGAGATCCCACGCGGCAAGAAGGTGGTATGCCGCCAGCGCGACTAGAAGCCCGGCCACCCACCACATCGCTCCGCCGAGCCAGAGTACGGAGACCGCGGCCAGCGCCGCGGCCCCCAAGTACACCCAGGCGGCGGTGCGTCGTCGCAGGGGGCTTGGAAAGGCATAAGGCCCGACGGCACCCGAATCGAGGTCCTCGGGCACGCCGGCCTGGCGCGCCACGTCCTCTGGGATCTCACGCATCGTCAGTCAATCGACTCATGCCGGGGGGACCGCTTCGGCCACCAATTCAATGACCGCCTCATCGAGCGAAAGACCGCGTCGCTCGTGATCATCGCCACGGCGGCGCAACCCGACCGTACCCGCCTCGACGTCGCGGTCTCCGACAACGAGCACGGCGGGGTGATGTGCGGAGAGAGCACGTCTTATCTTCTCGCCAACCGTGTCGTCGGCGCCGTCCACCGCCACCCGGAGGCCCTCACGACGCAGCCGCTCGGCCACTGCTGCGGCGTAGTCCAGATGCCGGTCGGCCACCGGGACGACCGTCGCCTGAACCGGGGCGAGCCACATCGGGAAGGCTCCCGCGTAGTGCTCGACCAGCACCCCGAAGAACCTCTCCAGCGAGCCTGCCTTGGCGCAATGGATCATCACCGGACGTTCCTGTTGGTTGTCCGAGGCGGCATAGGTGAGGTCGAAGCGCTCTGGGAAGAAGAAGTCGAGCTGGATCGTGGACATCTGCCACCGGCGCCCGATCGCATCCTTCACATGGACGTCGATCTTCGGACCGTAGAAGGCGGCCTCGCCATCGGCCACGCGGTAGGGCACTCCTCCGGCGTCGAGAGAGGCGCGCAGGGCGGCAGTGGCCTCCTCCCACAGGGCCAAATCGCCCATCGACTTGTCAGGGTCACGTGTCGAGAGGTCCGCTTCGAATTCCTGGAACCCGAAGTGGCGAAGCCATGTGAGGACGAACTCGAGGTGCAGGTCCAACTCGTCGCCGACCTGGTCGCGGCGGCAGAACGTATGCGAATCGTCCTGTGTGAATCCCCGTGCCCGGAGCAGACCGTGGAGCACGCCCGAGCGTTCCCGTCGGTATACAGCACCAAGCTCGGAGAGCCGCACGGGTAAGTCCCGGTAGGAATGGCCGTGACTCCGGTAGATGAGAACGTGGAACGGGCAGTTCATCGGCTTGACCCGATACTCGGCCCCTTCGTCTACCTCCATCCCGGGGAACATGTTCTCGGCGTAGTAGTCGAGATGACCGGATGTGTGCCATAGCTCCGAACGGGCCACGTGGGGGGATATGACGAACTGGAATCCAAACCGCTCGTGGAGCCGCCGGCTGTGGTCCTCCATCAGTTTGCGGACCATCCCGCCGTTGGGCAGCCACACCGCCAGCCCTTGACCCAGCTCGCGAGGAAACGCGTAGAGCCGTAACTCCGGCCCGAGCCTGCGATGGTCCCTCAACTCGGCCTCTTCCAGCCGGTGCAGGTGATCGTCGAGCGCCTGCTTCGACTCCCAAGCCGTTCCGTAGATCCTCTGTAGCTGGGGACGGTGCTCATCGCCACGCCAGTAGGCACCGGCAGTGCGTAGCAGGGCAAACGCGGGGATCCGTCCCGTCGAAGGCAGGTGCGGTCCACGGCAGAGGTCGACGAACCCGTGGTTGCGGTAGACCGAGACCACTTCACCGCCACCCACTTCACCCGGGTCCACAGCCTCGATGATCTCTCGCTTGAACGGCTGCTCGGCGAAGATGTACAGCACGTCGTCGCGGCTGAGTTCTTCGCGACTGAACGGTTGATCCTCGGCGACGATCTCGCGCATCCTGCGCTCGATCTCGGCGAGGTCGTCCGGTGTGAACGGCCGCCCGATGTCGAAGTCGTAATAGAACCCGTCCTCGATGGGCGGGCCGATTGCGAAGTGGGCTCCCTGGTGGAGATCCAGCACCGCCTGCGCGAGCACATGGGCTGTCGAATGGCGGATGACCTCCCGCCCCGCCTCGCTGCCCCCCACAACCACCTCGAAGGATCCTCCTCCCGGCAATGGACGGCTCAGGTCGAGCAGTTGGCCGTCGAGCCTGGCGGCGACCGCCGCCCGGGCAAGGCGGGCTCCGATCCCTGCGGCCACGTCATGTCCGGTGGCACCGTCGGGATGTTGCTGTTGTGATCCATCGGGGAGGATCAGGTCAATCGGCATCGTCGGATGATCCTGTTCGTGCTCGGGCCGGTTAGCGTACCGGCCGCTCCCCCGTTCGATCCCTGGTTTCCCCATGCCCGAAACGCGAAATCCACGGCTACGGGCGAGGGTGGAGTTACGGTGCCAGCGCGCTGAGTTGCCCGGCACACCGACGGGCATACCGCAAGGAGGAAACGGGTCGTGGAAACGGTGATGGTGGCGATGGCGGCGGCCGGAGCCGTAATGCTGGCGGTGAGGATGAGACGCTCACCGGAGCCGGAATTCCACGTGGACGTTTCGACGACTCCTCCCGATGAAGTGCCGGATCTCCCCTGCCCGTGGTGCGAGGCTCCCACCATCGAGGAAGACCCTGTCTGCCCTTCATGTGGACGCCGTTTTGGTCCGCTCGTCCTCCGCTGATCGCGCCCGCTCAGCTACTCACCACCGCAGCACCAGGGCGCGATCGACGTGGTCGAGGTAGAAACCGAGTCGGTCGTAGAGCACCAAACCACTCTTGTTTGCGGCGTCGACGTAGAGCATGGCCGTGGTGGCGCCCTGACGATCTGATAGGTCCCACAACCCCTCGAGAGTCAGCGTCCGTCCCAACCCCGTACCTTGGAGTTCGGGCGCCACACCCACGATGTAGATCTCGCCAAGAGCGTCCGAGTGGAGTTTTGTCCAGCAAAACCCCACAAGCCTGTCGCCACGCCAGGCGAGCCGGAAGCCATCCGGATCGAACCACGGTGCGGCGAGCCGATCCTCCAAGACCTCGCGGTCCCAGGCACCGTTCTCGGGATGGCCGGCGAAGACCCGGTTGTTGAGATCCAGCCACGGCTCCTCATCGGTTTCGGTCCGGAAGGACGTCATCGAGATCCCGTCGGGGATCATGGGGTGCTCCTCCGGTGGCAGCGACCTCCTCAGCTGGCGGAGCTCGCGTTCCTCCTCGAACCCGAGTTGATGGAGCACCTCGGCCAGGGCGGGACGAAAAACCCAGACCCTCAGCCCGGACGCACCACGCTCCGCTGCGGCGTGCATCGCCGTCCTCGCGGTTTCTTCGACGACGTCGGTGGTGCGGTGGAGGGGATGCACCGCCATCTCGAAGGTCCACCGGCCCGGCTCGCGGCTCGGCGTCAGATGGGTGTAGGCGAGAAGCTCACCGCCCTTTTCCCCCACCAGTCCCAGACCGTCGCCCTCACCCCCGGCGACCAGGTCCAGGTACTTGTGCTCGCCGAGCGGCCAATGGCCGTCGGCGGTGCGGCACAACTCGAAGAGATCCTGCAGGGCGGCGAGGTCGCTTGGCACCTCTACCAGCCGGAACTGCATGGACGGCACGGTAGTGAGACAGGGCCAGCGGCGATTGGCTTGGCTGCGACCGGGCGGGCCGGGCCGGTGGGCGCTCATGTTGCGGTCGGTCACCGCCGATGGGAATGCATGACGGTATTCTCGGGACCGTGGCGAGAGTAGGGCTCGTCTTGGGAGGCGGCGGGATCACCGGCGCCGCCTACCAGATGGCGGGGCTGATGGCACTCGAACTCGCCACTGGTTGGCACCCCAATGACGCTGACGTCGTGGTCGGGACCTCAGGTGGCGCATTCGTCGGCGCCATCTTGAGGTGTGGGAGCCTGAATCTCGACACCCTGGTTCAACCCCACGACACCGCGAGGACGTCACCAAGCGCCTCCGCAGCCACGTGTTCCGCCGGCCATCCAATGGTGAAGTAGGCCCGACCGCCTACGTGGGACGGTGGCTGCGACACGGAATAGTCCCCGGACTTCGCCGTCCCGGCGTGTCCCTGATCCTCGGATCACCTGCCCGATTCGATCCGGCAGGCGTTGGGCGTTGGCTCATCGAGCAGGTAGGGGACTCCGCCGCCCATTGGCCCGATCGTCCCACGATCGCCACCGCATACGACCTCGGCGCCCGCGAGCGGGTTGCCTTCGGCACCGAGGACGCACCGGACGTTTCATTGGCCGATGCCGTCTCCGCCTCGTCGGCGGTTCCGCTCTTCTTCTGCCCACACCGCATCAACGGCAGGGATTACGTGGACGGTGGGATCCTCTCGGGCACGCACGCCGACCTGCTTCTCGGCAGCGACGACCCATTGGACGTCGTCATAGTGCTGGCGCCGATGGCGGCCGAGGAGGAGCGCAGCGGTGCCTGGTTCCACGAGAGGATGTTCGATCGGGTGGGCACCACTGCGCTGACTGCTGAGATCGCGTCGTTGCGCGAGGCCTGGCCCGACGTGGAGGTCCTCGTGTTCCGACCGTCGACCAGCGTCCTCGCTGTGATGCGTCCCAATGTGATGGCCCCCGATGCAGCCGTCCCGTCCTTCATCCGCTCGCTCGTCTCATTCCGGCGCGACCTCGCCAAGCCCGAGGTGTGGTCGGTCCTCCACGATCATCTCGCGTCGGCGGTGGGAGCCACAGGACCGGACTGAGCCCCGCCGGGCGTTTGGCTCGGTTGCCGGACCCCGTCGGGGCGTTTCTAGAGAAGCCGAGAGCGCTCGGCGCGAGCGGCTGGGACGCCATCGCCGGCGATCAACAGCCGATCGATCGGCATGAAGAACTGGTGGCTGTTGGCGCAAATGACGGTGCCGTGTTCGACAGGACCCGCTGTGGAGGGAAGGGCTCGCAGACCCGACAAAACGGCGTCATATGAGCATGAGGGACAAAGCACCCAGATGTGTTCTTGTTCACCCATACCGAGGCGGAGCATCTCGACACGGGTCTGATACGGGTCAGCCGTCGAGGATCAGTTCCCCGTTGTGATACCCGATCCCATCTGCCGCTTGACGCCAACCCCAGACTTCGACGGGCTCGGTGAGGAACAGCGCCGGGGGATCATCGGCCGTGGCGTCGAGGACGGAGGCCAGCGCCTCTTGGCGCGCCTCGGCGTCCGCTGTGGTCCGGACCGCCCGCAGCGAACTCCTCGTGTCGGGATGGCAGGCCACGGGCTGCGCCGCACCGCAACCGACGAGGGCAAAGGGCACAGCGCCGTCGGCGAGGGGCCCGGCGCTCCAGGTCAGTGAGAACCCATCACCCCTCCAGTTGCCGTTGTCGATTCGCGTCCTCCACGCCGGCAGGTCGATCACGCTGCGATCCACCGTTATCCCGGCAAGTTCGAGGTACCCCTCCACCGCGGCATAGATGGCATCGTCGCCGACGATCCGGCCCTCCACCACCTCCATGGTGAAGTTGAAGCCGTCGGGGTAGCCGGCCTGTTCCAGCAGATCCACGGCGCGATCCAGGTCGAACCCCCACGGGCTCCGCTCCGGGTCATGTCCGACCACGCCGGCCGGCGCCCAGAGCGAGGCTTGTTCGAGATCGCCCCGCAGCCCGTACGAGATGGCTTCCTTGTCAACCGCCAGATTCATCGCCCGACGGACCAGTGGCGAGTCGGTCGGGCCGCTGCCGTCGACGAAAGTGATCGAAAGCACTTCGCTGGTCCCCACAGGAGCCGTCGTCACCTCCTCGCTGGTCGGAAGCTGATGAACAGGAAGGCCGAGCGCCACCTCGGCGTTGCCTTCGACCAACGCCGCTGTCCGCGCCGGGGCCGTGAGGACAACGGTCAACACGACCGGGTCATACTGGGGAACGCCCCTCCACGACCCGGTCCAACGCTGGAGTTGCATCCGCCGGCCCCGCCACAGGGCGACCTGATAGGGCCCGGTTCCGAGCGGGGCCTCATCGTCCGAGCCGATCCCCTCCAACGAACTCGGGGAGACGATGTACGCCGAGGCGAGTAGCGCAGGGATCAGTGGTTGCGGTGCTCTGGTTCGGATCTCCACGGCGCCCTCCAGGGCGGAGACCCGGTTGACGGCGCGCGCCACCCGCGCCAGCGGGTCGGGACCCTGCTTCAGGTTCGCCAGGGCCACCCGAAGCGAGGTGGCAGCGGTCTCTCCGTCGAGGACGGCGCCGTCCTGGAACACCACCCCGGGTCGAAGTTGGAACTGCCAGGTGGTGTCGTCCACCGCCTCCCAACTGCTGGCGAGCGCCGGCTGGGGTGTCCCATCGGTGCCGATGGCGGTGAGACCGTCGAGAACCAGTCCCCAGGCGACACGTCCGGAGATCGCCATCGTCCCCAACGACGACCCTGGGGCGGGCAGAGCGGGAACCGCAACTCTGAGAGGCACGCCGGCTGGGACTTCTGCGGCAATGGTGGTGACAGGAGGGGGCAACGTCTCGCCGCTCGGAGTGGGATCGTCGGAGCAACAGACGAGGAGGACGCTGAGCGCCGCAAGCGATCGGAGCCAGCGTCGTCGTGACAACACAATCGGCGGCACGGTACGTTGCCCGGCCCCGTCCTGCAACGATCCGCCAATTTGGGTTGCCTGGTCCATGCTCGAGACTCTTGACTATTGAGTTACACCGTTGACGAGCGTGAAGGTGAGACTTACTTTCCACACGTGATCGTCACTATCGACCCGAGCCTCGTCGCCCTCATCGCCACCGGACTGGGGGAGGCGGCGGGACGGCTCGATGCGGCGGTCCGAGCAGCCCAGGCGCTGCCTCTCACAGGAGACATCACCTCGGCGCTCGCCGAGATAGCCCGAGTGTCACAGCAGGCGAGATCGGCGGCGGCCGATCTGGCGCGCCGAGCCCACTTCGTCGAGCGGTCCCGGTCGACATCGCCGGCGCCCTGGCGTCTGACGACTCCGATATCGCTCGAAGCCGGCGAGGGATCGCAGCGGAGGCTCGAGGTGGACTTCGCCGAGGCGAAGGAAGCTGGTTTCGACCCGGTTGGCTGGCGGCGGTGGTTCGCCTCCCGATCGACGGACCAAGCCGAACATCTAGCCGACCGTTTCCCGGCGATCGTGGGCGGTCTCGACGGAGCTCCTGCGGCCGCACGATTCCGCGCCAACCGCCGCCTCGTCTCTCTCGACCTGGTACGGCACAGCGCCTCGCTGCATCGTCTGACCGCGCTGCGGTCCGACCCGCGTCTCCCGCTTCAGACCAGGGCTGCGATCGGCCGGGTCGAATCCGGAGTTCGGCGCAAGATCGAACAACTGAGGCGCTGGCTGGATCGTCAACTCCTCCTCTACGTGCCGGGCGGCGACGGGAGGATGATCGAGATCTTCGGCGACATCGAGCGAGCGCAGACGGTGGTGGTGGTGATCCCAGGGGTCGGCACCGATGTCGAGAACGCCGATCGTCTCAGCGAGAACGCATCCCACCTCGCCGCGGAGGTCGCTGATCTTGCCGACCAAGAGGTGGCCGTGGTGGCATGGCTCGGGTACGACTCCCCCGACGGGCTGATCCCGGAAGGGATAGACATGGAAGCAGCGTGCGCTGCGGTTCCCGCCATCGCGGCACTGGTAGATGGCTCGATCCGTCCCAGGAGCCGACTCGTGCTGGTGGGCCATTCTTACGGCTCGGTGGCGGTGGGGGCCGCCGTCGGGTCCGAAGCGGTCGAGGCGGTGTCGGTGCTCCTCGGCAGCCCGGGCACAGGAGCGGCGCACGCAACAGAACTGGGCCCGGCGGGATCGGTATGGGCGGCCCGGGCATCGGGTGATCCGATCTGGGCCGCGCCCGAGAACATCCATGGCGCCGACCCCGCCGATCCGGAGTTCGGAGCGACCCGCTTCGCCACCGGTGACGCCTTCGGACACGGACTCGACCAATACCTCGGTGCCGGTACCGAATCGCTCCGCAATGTGGCGTTGATCGCCGCCGGCCGAGAGGACGAGGTCACCATGTGGTCACCGCCACCGCTCGACCGCCTACTCGTGGGCCTCACTGCGCCTCTGCTGCCTTTGCTGGCTCCGCTCTCGCTGGGATCCCTCCTCACCGGTCTCATGCCGCGACCAACTTGCCGACGCCGTCGCCAGGAGTATTGACACGGTGGTTTGCGTTTGGTTACGTGCGTCAACAGCCCTAAGGAGGTTCTGTGAGCGACATGTACGGTGCCAACCTGGAGCAGCTCGACCAGTTGCAGCGCCGCTTCACCGAGGAGCACGAGGCGGTCAGGCAGTTGCAATCCCGGATAACGAGCACTCTCGGCTCGACTGCCTGGACAGGACCCGCCGCCGAACGGTTCCGGACCGCCTGGAGCGGCGATTTCGTCCCCGCTCTCAACCGCCTCGCCGAGGCCTTGTCGGAGAACGCCACCGTCGTTGCCACCCGGCGCGAGGCGATTGCGGTAGCCACCGGCTGACGAGAAGGTGAACCGAGCCATCCTCCTGCATGAGACCGCGGAACGAATCCATGTCGTGGCATCCGACATCGAAGAGCCGTTTGTCACGATCAGAGCCAGAGGGGCGTGGTCCGGACCGGCTGCGGATCGCCTGGAGCTCTCCCTCCAGATGTGGAGCGTCACCTGCTCGACCGTCGCCGAAGGGCTGAGACAGCACGCCCGGGCGATGGTGGCCGAGGCGTGGCTGCTCGAGCAGTAGGCGATGAAGAGTGACGCTGCGGCTGACTGTCGCCCTCGGCGGGATACGCCGCGATGTCGAGGTGGAAGCAGGCCCGCAGAACACCATCGGTGACCTTGTCCGGTCGGCTCTCGGGCACGCTGACCCAGGGTGGGAGTTGGAAGTCGATGGGGAGCGGGTCGATCCGAGTCTCTTACTGACGGAATTGCGATCCGGATCCAGCTTGGAGGTTGATCCGGTATTCCGGTTCAACTCAAAGCCGGATGTCAGCCAGGTCCATCTGATCGGCGGCTTCGACGCGGGCAGGAGCTTCGCTCTGCCTCCAGGGAGACACACCCTGGCCGAGACGAGCGATCACAGGGTCGGCCTCGTGGGCGGGACTCCCCTGGCTCGGCTCGATGTCGGTATCGACGGCTTGGTGCGCATCTGGGAGGCGAACCTGGCCGCCCCGGCCGTGCCGTACAGCACACGTTTCGGGGAGCCCGTGATGATCGGTCGGATCGCCCTCCGTTTCTCGCCTCCGCGGAGCGGTAGACCGAGGCGCGGCCCGCATAGCCGCCCGCCACGCCCCTCGCCTCCCGACCCGCCAGCGAGGACGCCGCTCCCCGCGGTGCCGCGGCCCGCATCACCCCGGCCGAGGATCGGTTGGGCCGCGCTCCTCGCTCCCATAGTGATGGGTGGTGCCTTCGCAGCGTTTCTCAACCCGATGATGGCGATATTCGCCCTGGTCGGGCCGCTGATGCTGCTCGCCCAGTGGACGGAGGACCGGACCGGGCACAGACGCCGCCGAGCGGCGGAAGTGGCAGGACTCCGATCCGACACCCATCTCCTCCGCGCCCGGCTTCGCTCGGCCGCTGCCTCCGAGTCGGGTCGAATCAGGGCGACTCACCCCGACCCAGCCGAGATCGTCGAGCGGGCCACCTCCGGTCATTCGTCGCTATGGGAGCGCAGGCGCGGTCACGACGACTTCCTGGTCCTCTCCGTCGGTCTCGGTTGGCTTCGCTGGGAGCCCGCCATCGAGCCCGGTGGTGTGGGGCCGATGACGCCCGAGATCGCAAGGGTGATCGAGGAGTGCTCTCAGATCCCACTGGTTCCCATCACGATTCGGCTCGAACCCGGCTCGGGTGCAGGCGTGGTAGGAACCGGCACCAGCGTGCTGAGGGTCGGAATCGGCTTGGTCGCCCAGGCTGTGGTCCTGCACGGCCCGGCCGATATCCGGTTGACTCTGATCGTCGCACCCGATCGGGTCGAGCGATGGGACTGGCTCAAGTGGCTCCCCCACCTCGATTCCGGAGCCGTCTCCATCATCGGCGAAAAACCGACCGACGGGCAGGTACGAGGTTCGGCCGACTCGCCGCGCCCGGCGACAGGACCTGTCGGCCGCCACGTCAAGGACGGGCCGGTGGACCTCGTCGTTGTCGATATCGCCGGGCCACTCCCCGAAGAGGCGCGGCGCGCCATCACACCTGAGTCGGCGTTGCTCTTCTTGACCAACGAGCGGCGCCACCTCCCCGCTAGATGCTCGACCGTGGTCGAACTCGACGGGGCGGGGGCCCGGTGTGCGTCGTCCGCTGGCCCGGTCCGCGATGTAATGCTTGCCGCGGGTACCTCTGCCGATGTAGCCGAGGGCGTGGCTCGGGCCCTCGCCAGTCTGTCCGATCCCGAAGCCGATGACGAAGCGGCACGGCTTCCCGAGCGGGTGAGCCTCCTCGAACTGATCGGGACTGGCGATCCGACGCCGGAGGTCATCGCCGCCCGGTGGGCGGCGGCAGGCAGCGAGCCGCGACCCACCGCCACGCTCGGAGTGTCCGAGCATGGCCCCGTCGCAGTCGATCTGGTGGCGGACGGGCCCCACGGACTGGTCGCCGGGACCACCGGCTCCGGAAAGAGCGAACTGCTCCGCTGCTTCGTCATCTCGCTGGCTCTCACGATGGATCCGGACCATCTGGTCTTCGTCCTCATGGATTACAAGGGAGGAAGCGCCTTCGACGCCTGCGCTCATCTTCCACATGTGGTCGGGCTCGTCACCGACCTCGATGAGAGGCTGGCGATGCGGGCGCTCATCTGCCTCGAAGCGGAGTTGCGCTACCGCGAGGAGAGGCTCCGCGGAACGGGTGCCGCAGATCTCGGCGCCTACTGGTCGGCTGATCCTGCCGAGCCGCTGCCACGCCTCCTGGTGGTCATCGACGAGTTCGCCGCCCTAGCTGCCGAGCTCCCCGAGTTCATGACAGCCCTTCTCGACATCGCCCAGCGGGGTCGGAGCCTCGGCGTCCACCTCCTCCTCGCCACCCAGCGCCCCGCCGGGGTGGTGAGCGAGGGGATCAAGGCGAACACAAACATCCGCATCGCCCTGCGGGTGCACGACCAGGCCGACTCGACCGATGTGCTGGGTTCTCCGGACGCAGCCTTTCTCGGCAGGCGGACGCCGGGCCGCGCCTATCTCCGATTGGGCCCGGCCGACCGGGTCGCCTTCCAGACGGCGATGGTCACCGAGCAGGCACCCGCGACAGAGCACGGCCCGCAGCTGAGACCGTTCAGCCTCATCGAGCCCCAGCCGGCACCACCTCCGCCAAACCAGGCGAGCCCAAAGGACCTGAGTCGGTTGGTGAGCGCGATCAGCAGTGCAGCCGCTGGCTTCCCCGCTCCCCGCAGACCCTGGCCACCGCCACTGCCCGATCGGATCGACCGTCGTGAGTTGGGCCCGGGGGGCTTCGCCATTGCCGACGAACCCCGTCGGCAATCCACCCGGTCCCTTGTGCACCCCCTCCCCTCACCCCTCCTCCTCTACGGGACACGAGGTTCCGGTACTACCACCGCTCTTGTCCAGTTGGCGCTCTCGCTGGCGGCGGTCTCTGACCCGGACAGCCTTCACATCTACGTGCTCGACTTCGACAGCCAGGGGCTGGGGCCGCTGGCAGCACTGCCCCATACGGGAGCGGTGATCGCTGCGGCGGAGCGCGAGCGGCAGACACGGCTGCTGCGGTTTCTGAGCTCAGAGGTCGAGCGACGGCGCGCGGCCGCCGCATCGGGACTGGCCGACTCTGGGATTGGGGGAAGCCGGATCGTCCTCCTTATCGATGGGTTTCAGGGATTCTGCAACGCCTTCGACGCCCCTGCTGACCTCGTCTGGAAGGAAGCGCTCACCAGGTTGATCGCGGACGGTCCCGGATTCGACGTGACCGTGATAGCCACAGCCGATCGGCCGGGTGCAGTCCCAGGGTCGGTGGCCGGCTCGGTTACGGATCGGTTGGTGTTCCGTCTGGCGGATCCGTACGACTATGCCGCCTTCGGGTTGCGCCCGCCGGCGGGCAGGATCCCCCCTGGCAGGGCCATCGACACCCGGACCGGTCTCGAACTTCAGGTCGCCTGCTTCGACGGCACGCTCGAGGAGGAGGTCGCCGCCATCGCCGAATCGACGCCGATTCCTTTGCGTCGGCCGGCTTCGATCGGCGTGCTCCCCTCGCACGTTTCGGCCGGAGAGTTGGGCCAGGCGAGCTTCGACGGACGAGATTGGCTGGTGCCGGTGGGAATCGGAGACGACACCCTCGCTCCGGTAAACCTCAACCTTGCGGAGGGTGAGCCTGTGCTCGTCGCCGGGGGTCCAAAGTCGGGCCGCAGCACGACCCTGATGACGATCGCTTCTATGGTCGGGTCGTCTCGAGCCGATCTGACGATATGGACAGTCGCCTTCGAGCGGTCACCGGTGCGCGCCATGTCGGGGATAGTGGTCACCGCCCCGAGAGACGCTGAAGATCTCTGCTGCCGGATCCGGTCGGAGACGTCTCCGCAGATACTCCTGGTCGACGATGCTGAGGCGATCGAGGACCCGAGCGGCGCGGCTGGCCCGGCTGCTTGGAGATCGCCTCGACCACCTGAGGGTGGTAGTGGCCGGCAGAGCCGACTCGCTCAGGATTGCCTTCGGCCACTGGACCCAGATGGCTCGACGGAGCGGCTCAGGGATCATCCTCGGCACCGTCTCAGTTGCCGACGGCGACCTCTGGCACCGCCAGGTACCAGCGATGCCGCCCGAGGTCCCGCCGGGTCGCGGGCTCATCCTCATCAACGGAAGGTGGCAACTCTTCCAAGCTGCCACTCCTTGAGCACCCACCAGAATTTGGGAGGAGGTGTCCTCGATGCGTCATAGCGCAACGCCTTCGCCGACGTGGCATCCAGCCTTTAGACGTCGTCGATGGCAATGACCGTTGGTCCCCTGTCTGCGAGCGTCCGGAGCGCGTCCAGGGCCGCCATTGCCTTTCGCAGCGGATCGGCTTCGGAGATGAACCTGGTTCGATCTACCTCGACACGCTCGAAGATGTCGAGGAGTCCGAGGCCGGAATTCGACATCTCATCCTGGGACGGGCGTGAGACGAGTACGTCGTAGCCCCCCTGTTTGCAGCGCTCGAGACAGTGTCGCCACAGGGCGGTCTTCCCGATACCAGGTTCGCCGGTGACGAGGAGCGTGTTCGGCCCGTTGGGCACAGCGGCGACGAACGCATCGATCTCGTTCCGCTCTCGGTCGCGCCCGATCAGTTCATTGGGTGCAAGGGGACGGTGCACGGGAGGTAGAGATCCGTCGGCACACTGATGGATACGAAATTTCCGATCCCGTCCGGGTCAGGGAACTCGTGGGATGGAACCCCGGTGGGCGCTACAGGGATCGAACCTGTGACCTCTGCCGTGTGAAGGCAGCGCTCTCCCGCTGAGCTAAGCGCCCGCGCCGCGATCCTAGCGGTGATCGTCTCATCGGACTTCGGGTTGAATATGACCGTGAACCGCAGGCATTTCGAGCATGTCGTCGATCGGATCCTCGATGACCTTCCCGAATGGGTCGTCGATCAAATCGACAACCTCGTGGTGGTTGTCGAGGAGCACCCATCCCCGGAACAGGATCCGGAAGGCGAAGGGCTTCTCGGGATCTACGAAGGCGTTTCTCTGGCCGAGCGGGCCGGTGACTATTGGGGCGCCATGCCAGATCAAATCACGATCTTCCGACAACCGCACCTCGACCTGCAATTGGAGCGCGCTGAACTGGAGGATGAGATACGACGCACGGTGCTACACGAACTCGCCCACCATCTTGGAATAGACGACCAAAGGCTGGACAAACTCGGTTACGAATGACCGGGATGCCTCACTCGGAGGCATCCCGGAAGATGGAGGCGATCAGCCCTTGGTGCGGGCGATGCCGGCCTTCTTGAGCACGGCAGCCGGAACGCCGGCCTCGCGCCACGCTCGGTAGGTGATTCCCTTGCGCTCGGAGTAGGCAGCGGCGTTCTCGACGAATCCCTGCTCGACTTCTCCCTCGTCCTGCGACTCACCCATCAACTGGAGAGCCTTTTGCGAGTCGAGCTTCGACTGGACCAAATCGACTCGCTTCAGCGGGTTCTGCTCGGCGGCGATCCGATCGTCGATCCCGGCGAGACGGGACTCCAGGCTCTCCCGAGTCACCCTGCGCCCTGGCTTCCGGGACTGGATTCCTCCAAGATAATTGCTAATCGCCTTGGATTCGCGCCGACCTTGGGCTAGTGCTTCTTTGTGAGCTTGGCTCATCGCCATGCGGTGCTCCTTTCAATCGAAGATGGCGCATTGTGCCATATCTGAGCACAACTTCCACCTTCGCTTCCGCCGCCTCGTGCAATCTGTCGGACGCAATCAACTTGGTACGGCACATCCCATCTACCACCAAGCCTTGAATGATGCATCGACCTCATGTCGCTCGATTTCTATTTGGGTCGAGGACATTGCTCTCAAACACCGATGTTCGAGATTCCGGAAATGTGTGGGTGGGCCCTAGTGGATTTGAACCACTGACCTCTTCCGTGTCAGGGAAGCGCTCTCCCCCTGAGCTAAGGGCCCGGAGCGCGGCCGAGTGTACCTACCGAGGCGACGCCGGGAATCGAACCCGGGTAACGGGTTTTGCAGACCCGTGCCTAACCACTCGGCCACGTCGCCATGTCCCCGCGGACCGCCGCGGTCGAACCGGGCGGGGTTCACGGAACGACACCCGGGGATGGAGCGGAAGACGGGGCTCGAACCCGCGACCTCAACCTTGGCAAGGTTGCGCTCTACCAACTGAGCTACTTCCGCGCGGCGATCATCATACCCACGGCCCTTCCAGCGTGGCTCAAGCACCTGTCGAGCCAAAACCGCCCTCGCCCCGTGCTGTCGCAGGCAACTCGGAAGCCTCGATCAGCTCCACCTCGGGGACCGCCACGACCACCATCTGGGCTATCCGGTCACCGCGTCGCAACTCCACCGACTCCGATCCGTGGTTGACGAGCAGGACCTGGACCTCACCGCGGTAACCGGCATCGATCAAACCTGGCCCGTTGACGACACCGACCCCATGTCGCAAGGCGAGTCCGCTGCGAGGGAGGACCAAACCGGCAAAGCCTTCGGGAATAGCAACCACGACTCCGGTGGGCACGGCGGCCCGTTCTCCCGGCGCCAGAGCGACATCGATTCGGCCGTAGAGATCGATCCCCGCATCGCCGGCATGGGCGCGCCGCGGCGTCGGTAGTTCAGTGTCGAGCTTCTGGAAGGTAATCTCCATGGCGGAGTAGCAACGGGGCGTTACGGGCGGAGCCGACCCAGGAGTTGGCCCGTGCCACAGGCGTACTGTACAGAGTGCCGAACCCACGTCACCGTGCGCCAAGGCGCCTGTCTCGCCGGTCACCCCGTCAATACCCCTCTCCACCGGCGCGAGCCAGGCCGTCACGCCTCCCGCACACAATCCGGGTCGACACTGGCGGTGGCGTTGCGTCAGGTGCGCCGCTCGCTCGCTTCGCCGACGGCGACCTCACCAAACAAGGGTCAACATCACCAGCCGGGCCCGGAGCGTCCTCCAACCCCGAAAGTGTCCCGTCGTCCCGAAGACACCAAGCGAGCGCGCTGGTCGCTCAATACCGATCGGCTGCGAGTGCCCCCGCGTCCGCCGCAGCCATTCCCATCCAACCGCAGCCGGCCAGCATCTCCGGCTCACCACGCCAACAACAGGCCCGGCTCGCCACTGCTCGAACTCTTTGGTTTGGCGGAACCGCCGACGTCGCTCAGCGGTCCGCATCTTCCCCCGCTCGGCAAGTCCGCTCCGGCGGAGGCCCCAGCAGTACCACCCAGGTCCGACCTCACCATGGAGGCGCCCGAGACGTCTCCGGTGGGCCCGGTCCGACCGGCGCCTTCGGACCCACCTGCTCCACCTGAGCCTCTCCGTACTTCGAACGGTGCCCTGCCCGCACCATCGACCAGCGTGCTGGTGGCACGGCTTCTCGAATCCACGATCGACGGGACACCGATGGAGGGTTGGAAGCCCCGCCCGGTCACCGGCCTCGAGGAGCGAAAGAGCCGGCGATGGCCGCTGCTCGTCATCGCAGCCGGGATCTGTATGGCGCTTCTGACCGGAGCGAAGTGGCTGGTCGACGTTCCCGCCAGGCACGCCGACGGCATGCGGAACGATCTTGCAGTTGCGGCGAGCCAGCTTGGACGGAGCTTGCCCCGACTGGTTGGGGCGCTCGGCCCGATCACCAACCCCGAGGCTGGTCTGGAGCGGCTCGCTGCCTCCTCGGGGACGCTTGTCGATCTCGGAAGTGCCTCGAGGGCACTGTCGCTGGAGGCCAATCGGCCGCTGCCGTGGGCGGCACCATTCTCGTCGACCGAGCCCACAGAGGCACTTCGGTCGCCGCGCCGGAAGGCAGCCAAGCTGGCAGCGGGCGCCGATCGGATCGAGGAGCGGCTGACCGCGGCCCTCGCCTACCGCTCGGCGTTGCGTCAAGCATTCGTTCTCCCTCGGCTCCCGGTATCGGCGTCGCCCCGCGATCTTCGCCCGCTCGAAACCCGACTGGCCGAGGTTGGTACCCGCACCGGCGAGATCCTCGGCTCGGTCCCCCGCGACGCTGCGCTCGCCGAGCACCGACGAGAGTCGCTGCGGCTGCTCGACTATTTCGAGAGGTGGCAGGTGCGCTACTTGGCTGCACTTCGGGCCGACAATCCAGATCAGACATCGGACCTCGTGCACGCCCTCCACGGCAAGGTGAGCAAGATGCGATCGGACCTCGCCGACCCTCTACGCCAACTCGATGGTTGGGCGCACCGGAGGTCCTTCGACCTCAACCAACAGCTGCAGGACCTCGCCCGCCAGCTCCGTCAGCCCTCGACCTGAGCGGTTCCGATCGGTTGCGTATCGAGCTCGGAGAGTTCGCGCTGGAAGTCGGTGGCGTCCCGGAAGCTCTTGTACACGCTTGCGAAGCGGAGGTAGGCGACCTCATCGAGCACCCGTAGGCGGCTGAGGGCCTCCTGACCCAGCCGTTCGCTTGTTATCTGAGGCGCCTCGCTCCGAGCCAGCATCTCCAACTCGTCGACGATGTGGTCGAGTGTCCCGGGCGCCACCGGCCGCCCGGCTAGCGCTCGCTCCAACCCAACGCGCAGCTTGGACGGCTGGAAGGGCTCGACCCGACCGCTGCGCTTTAGAACCATGACTGCTGCCTCGGGGCGCTCGTATGTGGTGAAGCGATGACCGCAAACCGAGCAGGCGCGCCGGCGTCGAATCGCTGCCCCCGCATCCGCCGGTCGGCTGTCGATCACCCGGGTACCGTCGGCAGCGCACACTGGGCACAGCATTGGAGGGAGGGTACCCGTGAGCACTTGGGGTGACGTACGTGATGTGTTCGCCGCGTGCGGTGCCGCGGTGGGTCAAGGACTCGTCGCCGCAACAGGCCGATGGGATGAGCCGGCGCTGGGATCTTGGAATGTCGGCGAGCTCGGTGGTCACCTGGTGCGGCTGGCAGGTTCGCCCGCCGTCTATCTGGCAGTCGTTGCCACGGTCGATCTTCCGATGCTGGTGGATGCGGGTGACTACTTCGCCTCGTACCTGTCGACCGGTGAGGACGGACGGGTCTTGGTGGCGCAGCGGGCGCGTGACGAGTTGGAAGGGTTCGGCGGTACCGCCTCGATTTCCGGTGCCTTCGATCGGGCATTGCAGGCGTCGATCGAAGCCTTCGCCTCGCTCGAGGCTCCGTTTCCCGCCATCGCCACGCCCTATGGGCTGATCGCGCTCGATGAGTACCTCGTCACGAGGGTGGTCGAATTCACCATCCACGGCCTCGACCTGGCTCATGCCATCGACTTGGATTGGAAACCCCCCGCCAGTGCATTGCGGACCACCCTGATGGCTCTGGCCGACACCGCAGCGCATGGACCAGACGGCGGCCTGGGTGCCGTCGGCGCGCTCTCGGGACGTGATTGGCCCGGCACGGAGACAGCGATACCGATCCTGCGGTAATAGGGGTGGCTAGGGGTTCGCCGGGATGACCAGCGATTGCCCGGGCTGCAGCCTGGAATCGGTGAGACCGTTGCGCTGCTCGATTTCGAAGAGCATCGCCCGGACATCTCCTCCCGCCGGCGTCGCCTCGACCGCGAGCCCCCAGAGAGAGTCACCCGGCACAACCGTGACAGTGACGGATCCGGCTTCGGAATCTCTGGCAGCGACCCCGGAGGCGAGCACGAGAACCAAGGCCATCATCGCCGTGACGGAGATCAGCACTCTGGACAGAGTCTGATGGCGACTTCTTGTTTGGCCCGTCTCGGCCCGCAGCTCCGGGTCGCTCCCACCTGCTCCTGTCTGCCTCCAGGAGTGGATGCCCGAACCCCGACGCCCCGGCGAAGGTGCGGCTACCCAGTCGCCGGAGCGAACAGATGTTCGGTGCATGGCCCCACTATGCCCGAACACATGTTCGGTGTCAAGACCCAAGACGAATCGAACAGGTGTTTGCCTTGGAGCAGCCAAACGCGGTAGCGTGACCGGAACAGACGTTCGGAGGGCCACCATGGTGCATGAGGGGCGGGCGTTGAGCGGGCGCCAACAGCAAGTCCTGGATCTCATCAAGACGACCGTTTCGCAGCGGGGCTACCCGCCCTCGGTACGCGAGATCGGCGAGGCATTGGGTCTGAGCTCTCCATCTACGGTGCACAGTCATCTCTCTGCGTTGGTTGCCGCTGGCTTGGTGCGCCGCGATCCATCCAAACCTCGGGCGATCGAGGTCCTCGATCTGAAGCCGAAGGCGGTCCCGCCGGGCGGCGATAGGGTCAGGCAGGTCCCGTGGGTGGGACGAATCGCTGCCGGTACTCCGATCTTGGCCGAAGAGACCGTCGAAGACATCATCCCGCTCCCCGTTGACATCGTGGGCACCGGACCGGTATTTCTCCTGACCGTCAAGGGTGATTCCATGGTCGGCGCCGGGATACTCGATGGAGACCTCGTAGTGGTTCGCTCGCAGCCCGACGCCGACGACGGTGAGATCGTGGCGGCGATGGTGGACGGTGAAGAGGCGACGGTGAAGCGGCTGCGCCGCCGGGACGGGTCCATCCACCTGGTTTCGGAGAACCCCGACTATTCCCCCATGGTCTTCGACGGTGGGGTCGAGGTCCTGGGCAAGGTGGTTGCCGTGCTCAGAAAGGTCCGCTGAGCGTCAACCGGGGAGGGTCCCCCGAAAGACGGTGTTCGCCGGACCGGTGAGCCAGGCGTCGTCTCCGCGAAGCTCCACGAGCAGTGCGCCACCGAGCAGCCGGACCAGCACTCTTTCGCCTACCAAGCCTTGGCGACGGGCCACAGCCGCTGTCGCGGCGGCACCGCTCCCGCAGGCAAGTGTCTCTCCCACGCCCCGCTCCCACACCCGGAGGTCGATCGCTGCTGGATCGCGCACCGCGGCGAACTCGACATTGGTGCCCTCTGGGAACAGATGATGGTGCTCGATCACGCTCCCCTGCTCGGCGACCGGCGCGCTGGCAGGGTCAGACACGAAGGTCACGGCATGAGGGTTGCCAACCGACACGGGAACCAGTTCCAGGCCGGCCACGGTCACCGTCGAGGGGGCCACCTCGACTGGCCCCAGTTCCACTGTGATCTCGTCGCCATCGACGCGGGCCTGTCTGGGGCCCACCGGCGTGTCCACAACGAGTTCGCCGGTCGACCAGCCCCGGTCGACAGCGAAACGGGCGACGCACCGCAGACCGTTTCCGCACATCTCGGCGGCCCCGCCGTCGGCGTTCCAATAGCCCATGGCAACCCGCTCGGTTCCTACCTTCTCCACCACGAGGACACCGTCGGCCCCGATACCCCTTCGTCGGTCACATAGCCGGGCAACGTCCCCCCTTGCTAGCTCCAGCGGGCCATCGAGCACGATGAAGTCGTTGCCCAGCCCCTCCATCTTCACGAACTCCATGCCGGCTCCTCGGTCAGCGCTTGCCTGACGGATTGGTAGAGCTCATCGGGGTCGTCCGACCAGGCGACCCATCTGATCCTCGGGTCTCGCCTGAAGAACGTCCGTTGGCGCTTGGCGAGCTTCCTGGTGGCCTGCTCCGCCAGCTCTATGCCCTCCTGCACCGACCGCTCCCCTGCCACCACGGGGAGGAGTTGTCGATAGCCGACTGCTGCCGCTGCGGTTGGTCCGAGCCGAGGCGCCAGAGCCGCGACCTCGTCGATCAGGCCGGTGGCGACCATGCGCCGCAGACGCACTCCGACCCTATCGCTGAGTCCCTCACCGGGGTCGACGCCGACGGCGACAAAAGGAACCGCGGGCCGGTAGCTGGCGACCGCAGCCCGTTGGGGCGATGCGGCACGCTCCGTGGGACTCCGGTGCTCGATCAACGCCACCTCGAGCGCCCGAGCCACCCGGCGCGGGTTGGCCAGATCCACGTGATGTCCTGCGTCCGGGTCGATCTCGAGCAGCCGCCCCTCGACCTCGGACGCGGAAAGCGCCGAGATCTTCTCTCGAATCTGCTGATCCTCACCGGGGAAGTGGAGCGGATCGACCACCGCTCGGAAGTGGAGACCGGAGCCACCGCTGATCACGACAGGGCCTGAAGCCGCGATCAGGGCCGCCCTGGCCTCCTGCTGGAAGCGCGCCACCGAGTAGCGCTCCTCCGGTTCGGCCACATCGACCATGTGGTGGGGCACCCTTGCCCTGTCGGCCGCCGAGGGCTTAGCGGTGCCGATGTCCATCCCGCGGTACACCTGCATCGAGTCGACCGAGAGCACCGACCCGCCGAGGTCTGTGGAGAGACGGATGGCCAGGTCACTCTTGCCAGAGGCGGTGGGACCTAGAACGGCCAGGAGCCGGGTCAGGCGACTCTCCGCCCGACCAGATGGTGCGGCGCCGCCGACACCACCTCGACATCGAAGAACATCCCGGCATCTACCCGGCCCTCGACGTGCACCAATTTGCCGCCACGGGAACGCGTCGTCGCCGTGTCGGGGTCCTTGCGAGACGGTCCCTCGGTCAGCACCTCGAGCACGCGACCGACCTGTTCTTGATTTCGCTCGAGCGAGATCTGGTTCTGCAGTTCGGCCAGCCGCTCGAACCGCTCCTGGGCCACTCGATGTGGAACCGCCTCCTCGGTCATGGCTGCGGCCGCCGTCCCTGGGCGCGCCGAGAAGAGGAACATGAACGCCTGGTCGTATCGCGCCTCGTCAACGACTTCCAGGGTGCGGGAGAAGTCCCCCTCGGTCTCACCGGGGAAGCCGACGATGATGTCGCTGGAGACGGCCAGCCCTGGGATGGTGCGCCTCGCCAACTCGAGCTTGTCGAGATAGCGCCTGGCCGTGTAGCCCCTGTGCATCCTCGCCAGGACGCGGTCGCTACCGCTCTGCAGCGGCAGGTGGAGCTGCTCGCAAACCGCTGGGGTCTCTGCCATGGCCTCGGCAACGTCCTCTCGGAAGTCTGCAGGATGAGGGCTGGTGAACCGAACGCGGCGGATCCCGTCCACCGCCCCAACTCTGCGCAACAGGTCGGCGAATATCGGGCGTCGTCGTCCGTCGATGGCGAGGTCGCGGCCGTAGGTGTTGACGTTCTGACCGAGGAGCGTCACCTCGACGACACCGTCGTCACCCAGCTGCTCGACTTCGCGTATCACGTCTCCCGGACGGCGGCTGATCTCGCGGCCCCGAACCGAAGGGACGATGCAGAAGGTGCAGGAGTTGTTGCAACCGACCTGGATGGTCACCCAGGCGGAGTGGGCGACTTCCCGACGGGCGGGGAGAGATGACGGCATCGCCTGGAGCTCGTCGACCACCTCGACCACAGGCCCCCACTCCTCTGCATGGTCGAGGAGGTCGAGCACCCGGTCGAGGTTGTGGGTTCCCAAGACGACATCGACCCAGGGTGCCCTGGCTCGCACCAACTCCCGATCCTTCTGGGCGGCGCACCCGGCGACGACCAGGAGAACATCGGGGTGCTCCTGCTTCAGCGTCTTCAGGTGGCCGAGGTGGCCGTAGAGCCGGTTGTCGGCGTTCTCCCTGATCGTGCAGGTATTGATGAAGACAACGTCGGCCTGGTCGAGCTGATCTGCTGGGATCATCCCATCGGCGGCGAAGAGACCGGCCACCCGCTCGCTGTCGTGCTCGTTCATCTGGCAACCGAAGGTGCGGAGGAAGTACCGGCGCCCGGTCCGTTGGGGCACTCGACGCTCCCGCCGTGCCGGAGGCGACATCATGATGGATGACATGGTCACGGATTCAACGGGCGTAGTCGGTGACACGCAGTTCGCGGATCACCGTCACCAGGATCTGGCCGGGGTACTGGAGGTCTTCTTCGAGCCGCTTGGCGATCCGCCGGGCGAGGTCCGCCGCCCCGAGGTCGTCCACCCGGCCGGGGTCCACCACCACCCGAACCTCGCGCCCCGCCTGGAGGGCGAAGACCTTCTCGACCCCCTCGAAGTCCCACACCAGGTTCTCCAGCCTCTCCAGCCGGCGCACGTAGGACTCGAGGGCCTCGCGGCGCGCACCCGGGCGGGCCGCCGACACCGCGTCCGCCGCCTGGACCAAAACCGCCAACAGCGTGCGCGGCTCGACCTCGTTGTGGTGAGCCTCGATCCCATGGACGATGGCAGGGTCTTCCCCGAACCTGCGGGCGATCTCGGCCCCGATCAGGGCGTGAGACCCCTCGACCTCGTGGGTGACGGCCTTGCCGATGTCGTGGAGCAGCGAGGCGCGCTTGATCGGCGCAGCTTCAAGACCCAACTCAGCAGCAAGCATCCCACCGATGTGGGCCGACTCGACGAGGTGGTTGAGCACGTTCTGACCATAGGAAGTCCGGTAGCGGAGTCTTCCGAGCAGAGTCACCAACTCGGGGTGCATCTTGGAGATCCCCACCTCGAGCAGCGCCCACTCGCCGGAGTCGCGCACGCTCGCCTCGACCTCGGCATTCGCCTTTTCGAAGGCCTCCTCGATCGAAGCGGGGTGGATCCGCCCGTCGGCCACGAGCTTCTCCAAGGCGATGCGAGCCACCTCGCGCCGGACGGGGTCGAAGGAAGCGACCGAGACAGCTTCGGGGGTGTCGTCCACGATCAGGTTCACGCCGGTCACCGCCTCGAAGGCGCGGATGTTCCGACCCTCGCGGCCGATTATCCGGCCCTTCATGTCGTCCGAGGGCAGTTCGACCACGGCGACCGTCGTCTCGGTGACCACCTCGGAGGCGAGCCTCTGGACGGCGGTTGCGAGTATGCGTCGGGCCCGTCGGTCGGCTTCCTCGCGCGCCCTGATCTCGGTGTCGCGCACCAATACCATGGCGTCGCGCTTGGCATCGGCCTCCACCTGCTCGAGCAGTTCGCGTTTGGCCGCAGCGACGTCGAGGTTGGCGACCCGGGCCAGCGATTCACGCGCCTCCTCACCCTGGGCCTCAACCTCTACTCGAAGCTCGGCGACTTCCTGCTCGCGGTGGATGAGGAACTGCTCGCGCTGCGCCAGGTTGCTGGCTCTCTGCTCGAGGGTCCGCTCCCGGGATGCGAGGCGCTCTTCGCCGGCCTGCGTCTCGACCCGACGCATCTCGAGCGATGCCTCTTCGCGTTCCCGGTAGGTCTCGGCTCGGGCATGACCCTCTTCATCGGCTTTGGCGAGAACCCGCTGAGCCTCGAGGCGTGCCGACCCGAGCACTTCCTCGGCGGTAGCCGCTGCGCCCTCCCTGTTACGCCGCGCCCTTTCACGACCGACGATTGACCCGACTACGAATCCGATGATCCCCAAGACGACTGCGGCGATGCCTCCAATGATCCATTCCATCTCGGCTGCCCTTCACGATCCCTTGGAACGCGACGAGCCGAACCATGACGGTTCGGCACGTCCTCACTCCCACGATCGCAGGCCCGCTCAGCGCCTTGGCGGGAACCTCCGTCCGTTGCTCAGGATCTGGTTGTTTCGGTATTTTCCCATTCGCCCGGTCAGTGTGGATGTGCCTGTTGTCCTCATCGTACCCCACATGTCCAGGGCGGTCATGGGATGGCAGCCTGGTCAGATCTCGGGGGGAGCCTCCACCTCTTCGACCTCATCGATCGGCTCGTCCTGTGACCGGTCCAGCCCCACCATCTCCAACACCTTCTGTTGAAGCTGAACCGATACCTCGGGGTTTTCGCGGAGGAACCGCTTGGCGTTCTCCCGCCCCTGGCCGAGTTGGTCGTCGTCGAAGGTGAACCAGGCGCCGCTCTTGCGAACCACCCCGAGGTCAACTGCGACGTCGATCAGACTTCCTTCGCGTGAGATTCCCTCACCGAACATGATGTCGAACTCGGCCTGACGGAAGGGAGCGGCGCACTTGTTCTTCACCACCTTGGCCCTGACCCGGTTGCCAACCGCCTCCTGGCCGTCCTTTATCGACTCGATCCGCCTGATGTCGATCCGCACGCTGGCGTAGAACTTGAGTGCCCGCCCTCCCGGGGTGACTTCAGGTGAACCGAACATCACACCTATCTTCTCCCGGAGCTGGTTGATGAAGATCGCGGTGGTGCGCGAGCGACTCAGGTTGGCGGTGAGCTTGCGCAGAGCCTGAGACATCAGCCGGGCTTGGAGACCGACATGGGTGTCTCCCATCTCACCCTCGATCTCGGCTCGCGGGACCAAGGCGGCAACCGAGTCGATCACGACGACGTCGAGAGCGCCGGAGCGGATCAGCATGTCGGCTATCTCCAGCGCCTGCTCCCCCGTGTCGGGCTGAGAGATGAGCAGTTCGTCGATGTCCACCCCGATGGCTTTGACGTAGACGGGGTCGAGGGCGTGCTCGGCATCGATGAAGGCGGCCAGCCCGCCGTTGCGCTGCGCTTCGGCCACCACATGGAGCGCCAGGCTGGTCTTCCCTGAGCTCTCCGGGCCGAAGATCTCCACTACGCGGCCCCGCGGGACACCACCCACGCCGAGGGCGAGGTCGAGTGCCAGAGCACCGGTGGGGATGGTCTCCATCCGCTGGTTGGCGGTCTCGCCGAGCTTCATGATGGCGCCCTTGCCGAACTGCCGCTCGATCTGCGATCTCGCCATTTCCAGGCTCTTGTCACGGTCCACGGTCCGCTCCCTTCGTTGGCCGGTCCCGCCCTGAGATCTCCGTCCAGTGCGTCAAGGTACCGGGTCCATGCGACAAACGACAGTGATGTGATTCGGACAGAACGATAGTCGAACGAGTGTTCGGGTGGAAGCCTTGTGATCAAGGCGGAAGACGGAAGGCGGAAGACGGAAGGGCGGCTGCTCTCATCGGAGCGGAAAGCCCTCCAGTTCCTCATAGCGGGCAGGCCGGCGGCCCCCGAGATGGCTGCGGTACACCACCACCCTGGTCACCATCTGCCGCACTCCGACCGAAGACGTCGCTTCCACCAACGGCCGCACGTCCTGGGGCGGTCGGAGCCTGCTCAAGGTGAGATGGGAAGCGAACGGTCTGTCGTCGGGTGGTATCCCGGCCTCTTCCAGCGCGCCCTCCACGGATGCCGCCAACACCGATAGCCGCTCCGCTCCGTCGTCGACGGCCACCCAGAGCACGGTGGCGCGGGAAGCGCGGGGGAATGCTCCCAGCCCTCCGAAGGCGATCCGGAAAGGGGCGCCGACGTGGGCCCGGTCGAGCGCCTCCAGCAGGCGGTCGTATGTCACTTGTTCGATTGACCCGAGAAAGCGGAGCGTGATATGCCAGTTGGCTGGTGGCACCGGGCTCCCGGGAAGCGGCGGGCCTTCGCCGAATCTGGCGGCAAGAGCGTGACGGGTCTCGTCTTCGAGAGGAACGGCGACGAACAGCCGGCCTACCGGGTCCACCACTCCCCCGCCACCGCCCGGCGCACCAGATGCAGGGCGGCGGTGGAGGCGTAGGCCCGAACCCGCTCCCGGTCACCCGGCAGCCGCATGGTGCGGGCCGCCGACCCTTCGGGTGTGCTGACACCGATCACGACTGTTCCCACGTCGTGCTCCAGTCGCTCCGGCCCAGCGGAACCGGTGAGACCCACCGCCACGTCGGCCTCGAGCAGACGTGCCACTCCGACAGCCATCGCCTCGGCCACCGGCTCACTCACCACACCGTGCTCTGATATCTGCTCGGAAGACACGCCGAGGAGCCGTTCCTTGATCTCAGGTGTGTAGGCAACCACCGATCCGCGGAACACCGCGGAGGCCCCGGGGATGCCGGTGAGCCGCGCCGCCACCATTCCTCCCGTCACCGACTCCGCCGTTGCTATCGACCAACCGGTAGCCAAGAGCGAGCGGAGCAGCACTTCCTCGATGGTGTCAGCGTCCGCTCCGAATACGACGCTCCCGAGACGTGACCGGATCTCCTCCTCGACCGGTGCAATCAGCACCGATGCCTCTTGGCGGGACCCTGCTTTGGCGCTGACCCGCACCTTGATCTCGCCCGCCGATGCCAGGAAAGCGACCGACGGGTTGCTCGTGGCGCGGTAGAGGTCATCGAGTACCTCGGCGACCTGGGACTCCGACATGCCCCAGGTGCGAAGCACCCTGCTCTCCAACACCTCCTCGATGCCCGCGGCCCGTCGCAGGTCGGGTATGACCTCCGACGTGACAAGCAGTTCCATCTCGGCGGGCACTCCGGGGACGGCGTAGATGAGCCGTCCACCGTGGTCGAGCCTGATGCCGGGGGCGCTGCCCTTGGGATTGGGGAGGAAGCCGGCGCCGTCGGGGTACTCCGCCTGGCGGAGGTTGTTCTCCGGCATCACCCGCCCACTGGCGGCGAAGCGGCGCTGCAGGTCAGCGGCGTACTCCTCGGAGAAGAGCATCTTGCGTCCGGTCGCGGCGCATATCGCTTCCCGGGTGAGGTCGTCCTGGGTGGGCCCGATTCCTCCGGTGATGATCACCGCGTCGGCCCGCCCCAGCGCTTGGCGGATCGTGGAGGCGACCCGTTCGATGTTGTCCCCAACCGTCACCTGAAGGTGGGCGTCGAGCCCGGCTTCGGCCAGCGCCCCGCCGATGTATGCAGCGTTGCTGTTGACGATCTGACCAAGCAGCAGCTCGGTCCCGACTGCGATCACTTCGACGATCATCGACAGTCCCTCATGGAACCCTCTGGTAGCGGCCTCGAAACCATATGAGTGGGCGCTCCAGGTTGGCCAGGACCACCTCATCGAGCGTCGCCACCACCAACTGCTGGTAGCCGACCCGCTCGATTCTCTCCAAGGATGCCCTGGCCCTGGTACCGGCCGAGGTCAACTCCGGACCCCACTCCCCGTCATCGAAGGCGACATCGCTGAACAGCCCGCCCGGGCTGGGTGCGACGAGAGCGAACCGGTCAGACAGCGCCCCGTCATCTGCCGAGAGCACGTGGACGACGAACCTGGCGGTCCGTCGGATCACCTCGAGTACGTCGCTTCCCTCGGCCAGCGAGAGGACCAGGCGGGCAGGCGCCCCCTCCACCACGAGAATGGACGCGACGGTGGAACCGGATCGCTCCTCCGGTGCTCCAGCGGTGACCACGGTCACACCTGCCGCGATCCTCCCCCGAAGACGCCTCGCCGGATCACCGCCCTCGGTCGGCCGGAATGGGTGCTCGGCGTGGATCACGTCCCGGCCTGCTGCGCCGATGCGCCCCACAACACCGTCGTCGTTGGCCTACCGCTCACCGACCGGATGGTATGCCGAACGAGTCGTCGAGGCTCTCCACTCTCGGCTCACCGCCTGGGCTCACCTGAGTGGGACCTCCCAGCGGCGGCGGCCCTTGAACCGCAAGCTGCTCGCGTAACCAGCGAGACGCGCCGCCGCAACCACTTCCTCGTGCCCCCAGGCCGCCTCGTTTGGCACGTGGCCGTCGCTGGCCAATGTGATGGGCACTCCCGCCCAGTTGAACATCTCGAGAAAGGTCGGGGCGGGGTACACCTCACCGACCGGCTTCCGCAGCCCCTGGCTCGACACCTCGACCGCCGTCCCCGACCCCGATGCCGCCTCGACCACGGCCAGGTACAGATCCACAGGCTCGCGCTCCGGTCGCTGTCCGTGCTTCTTGCACACGTCCACGTGGGCCAGAACATCCACAGCACCGGAGGCGGCAAGTTGGGTCTCCAACTCGAAGTACTGCTCCCAGGCGCGTCGAACCCCCCGCCTGGCGAACTCGTCGGACACCTCTGCGGTGTCCACCGCCCACCCACCGATCCAGTGCACCGACCCGATGAGGAAGTCCCAAGGGTACGGGGCGATCAGGTCGAGAACGGCCCCGATCGTCTCCGGGAAGAAGTCCACCTCGAGCCCGAGAGCGACGGGCAGACCGCGGTCCTTGGCGGCCTGCACCGCCTCCACATAGCTGTCGAGGCTGAGGTTGCGGTCTCTTCCCACGAACCTCTTGGTGTGCTCGGCGAGTCTTTGGTCCGGCTCGTACTCCCACCACCGGCCCAGCGCCGTCTCGGACTCGGGTGCACCTGTAGAGATGCTCGGTGAATCCGATCTCATCGACACCGCGCGTCGCAGCAGCCTCGATGTATGCCTCGATCAGCCCGTCGGGGTAACACCCGGGAGTGGGACCACCTTCGGCCGGTTCATGGGGATGGAGATGTAGGTGATGATCACCCATCCGCTCAGTGTGCATGGGTGCCGCCAGCGGGCACCAATCGAGCTCAACTCTCGACGGCCGCCGAGTTCGAGGCAGACACGCCAACCTGGCGGCGTTCGGCCGCAACCGGCTGGGCGTCGGCGGCGACCGACACGGCGTGGACAACCGCCTCGATGGCACCCACCACAGCGAGTGGGTCGAGGATCGACCCCGGATCGGCGATCCGGGCGCGTACCAATGGACCGTTTCCGCCGATATCCACCGAAACCTCAGAGGGAAGCCCGACAACCCGCTGCCCCATCGACCGCCGCATCCCGGCTGCCTGGTGCGACCCGACCTCGACCGTCACCTCGACGACGTACCCGGCACC
Source organism: uncultured Actinomycetes bacterium (assembly GCA_963824995.1). Classification (GTDB taxonomy): domain Bacteria; phylum Actinomycetota; class Acidimicrobiia; order Spongiisociales; family DATADW01; genus DATADW01. The sequence continues at coordinate 307,428 of CAWGRK010000006.1, forward strand.
TCTTCCACGCCTCACCCGGACAGGGAGGTCGAACATCGACCCGCCGATGTCGCCGTTGCCCAAGCTCTTGAGCGCGTGGCTCGCCGCGAGTCGGCGGGCGATCGAGTCGAAGTCGGGATTGGACATGGGTGACCGTTCGGTGGGCGATGGAGGCCCAAGCGCCCCATGACTGGTCATCGGCTCCCGCAGGGGCCTACCTGAGCACGCCGTTGCTCAATGAGGCGGGCGAATCAGGGAGCGCGATGTCTGAGAACCGTTGAGGTTCGAGGCTCCCTCTACCCGCCGCTCCGCAGCGGGTCCTCCGGGGACGGATTTCTTGCTTCCGTCTGCCGTCCGCCGTCCGGTCTATACGTCCCAGGTATGAACTGGGATCCCGATATAGAGCCAGTTCACCAAGCGGTCGGCTTCCCAGTTCGGAACGCGGACGCAGCCGTGCGAAGCAGGGTATGCGGGAACGCTGTTGGAGCCGTGGATGGCGTATGCCTCGGTGAAGTACCAAGGCTTGTAGAGCCCGCCGAGGTAGTTGAACCGCCAGCCATCGATACGCCGGTTGATGTTGAAGTCGCCGCGTGGTGTGTACGCCGCCACGTACTGGCCGCCCGCACCCTCGGAGAAGTAGGTGGCGCCGTTCGCCGTGCTCACCGGTATGGTCGCGGTGATCCGGCCCTCGCGGATGATGTGGAGGACCTGGCGACCGATGTCCACCTCAACGCGGTCGGGCTCTTCGGAGTGCCGCTCGAGGATCCCCTCTACCTTCCAGCTGGCCAGAACGTCCCAGTCCTCGCCTCGCCAGTCGAACGTCGGGTCGAGACCCGCCACCTTGTGGTACGCCATCACCGCGTAGGCGGTCTCGGTGCCGTAGTCGCCATCGACGGCGCCGCGGTAGAGGTTGAGTCGGGTCAGTTCGCCTTGGAGACGCCTCACCCATCGCCCTTTGTCGCCCGACTGGAGCGCCGGCGGGCGTAGCGCGACCGCAGGGTCCACTTTGCCCTCGGCGACACGGTCGGCCCCGACCAGCATCGCTACGAAGCGGGGATCGTCGGTAGCGGGGGGCGCCTCGCCGGGCGCAATGGGACCCGCCGCGAGGCCGGCGAGGAGCAGAATGATGGCGGAAGCGGACAGGATCGCTCCTGGCGGACGGGACAGCGGCGAGTCTGCCATACGGCCCCGTCGCCGTCACGCATCACCCGCCCGTGGTCACCCTCCGTTGGCGCTGCTTGCGGACGTACAGCCAGCCGACCACAGCGGCCAGGGCGATTACCACCAAGTAGTCGAGGTAGCGGAGGTAACCACCAATGACCTCGTACTGGGTGCCGAGCAGGTAGCCGGCGCCGACCAGGAGCGAATTCCAGATGACACTGCCCAAGGCGGTCAACCCGACAAAACGGAGCAGGGGCATCCGCTGCGCCCCGGCGGGGAGCGAGACCAGGCTGCGCACGATCGGGACGAACCGCCCGAAGAACACCACCGAGGGCCCGTGCCGCTCGAACCAGCCAGAGGCGCTCTCCATGTCGGCGAGATCGACCAAGGGGAGCTTGGCCAGCATCATCTTGGCGCGAGTCTCGCCAAACCAGGCGCCGAGCGCATAGAGCAACAGGGACCCGAGAATCCCGCCCACGGTCGCCGCCAAGATGACACCGAGAAAGCTCATCCGCCCACGCTCGGAGAGATAGCCGGCGAGCGACAGGACTATCTCACTCGGGATCGGTGGTATGACCGTCTCGACGAAGGTGAGCAGTCCCACACCGACCTCGCCGATCGAGACGATCACGTCGGCGGCGAATCCGGTGAAACCGGTGAGGCCATCATCGAGAGTCTCGGCGGCGCGGGCAAAGAAGGTGAGCATGGCAGGAAACATCATCGGCTCCGCCGGGTGATTACTTCACGCGGCGGAGCCGATTGTAAGCCCGGTGCGGCTGTCAGCCCTCGATCGAGAAGACCACGTTCACCGTCACCTCGACGTCCTGACGGCCAGGCTCGATAGGAGTACGGGCCGCGTCCTGAGCGGCCTCTTCGGCGTACGGGATGGCGGGGGGCGGGGAGGCGGTCGTCTCCATGATCGAGACCGGGTCGCCAAGCGTCACTCCGGCGAGTTCCGCCAGCTGCTCCGCCTTGGCTGTGGCATCGTCCCAGGCGCTCTCCCGAGCTTGCTGGATCATGCCGGCGTCGTCCTCGATCACCAGGCTGACGCCGCCCACTTGGCTGGCGTCGCCGCCCGCGGCGGTGGCGGCATCGATGACTGCTCCACTCTGATCGATGTCGCGTACCGTCACTTGGAGCATGTTGGTCACCCGGTAGCCGACGATGCGCTCGCGCTGTCCGGAGTAGTCGTACTCGGGGTAGATCGAGTAGTCGGTGGTCTGGATGTCTTCTTTGGCTACGCCCTGGCCGCGTACCGCGGCGATGACGTCGGTGGCCAACTGCGAAGCCTCGGAGGTGGCCTGACCGACCTCTTCTGCGACCACTGATACTCCAAGGTTGACGACCATCACATCGGGGGTGCCACGCGAGGCCCCGGTGCCGGTGACGGCGATCCCCTGCCTCTGGTCGCTCGCCTCTTCGGTGACCTGCGCCTGAGCGGCGGGGACGCTGCAGGCAGCCAAGGCGAAAAGCGCCAGCGCCAGCGCGGCAAGCATGGGGATTCTCGGTCTGGTCATCATGTCCTCTCTGGTAGGTCGACGATGGCTTGGACGCCGACCGACGTCAGAGAGGTTCCGGGAAAGCGCTATTTGTTGCTGGAGTGCGTGAGATCAGCCCTCGCCCGACACCTTCCGTCTTCCGTTTTCAGTCTTCCGTCCTCCGACTTGCCTTTCAAACCTCCTGGAAGAGGTAGGGGCGAAGGACGTCCATCCGGTCGTCCACTTCGTCCGGGTGGAGATACCAGAGCATCGCCGCCACCGTGGAAAGCAATGGGTTGCCGTCCTGGGGGGTGAAGCAGAAGCCGACGAGTTCGTTGCCGTTGCGGACCGCCAGCGTCTCGAGCGCCACGACGGTCTGGCTGAGTATCCGCCCGAAATAGCCGTGGTCGCGCCCGAAGGAGAACACCGCATTGGCCGAGGACTTGTAGGTGACCGCCACCCGTTTGTTGGCGAACAACCGCTCCTTTGCCTCGTCCAGCGTCATCTCGCGGTCGAGGGCAAGACTGAAATGGATGGCGTGCATGTACTGGGTGTTGAGCTTCAGAGCACTCGAATAGAGGTCTAGATCGTGCCCCATGGTGGCGAACAGTTCGTGTGCGTCCCGGGCATGATGGGTTCCGAACCGCTGGTCCTTGTGGCGTTCCACCGATGGACTGGGGGCGAACCCGGTGTCCTGGCTGATGTCGTTGGAGCGGCGTATGCAGAGGAAGCGGCCGTCGACGAGGTGGTTGGTCCCGTCCTCGTCCATCCCGAGTGTCTTGACCAGCACGGCGATGTTGTGGGTATTGCAGGAGACGATCTGGACGAAGCGGTCCTCGCCGTGCACCAGTGCCTCGTCGTTTATCCCCCTGGCGTACATCTTGCCGAAACCGAATTCCGAGCCCTGGGCCATGAACCCCATCGGCCCAGTCGCAGCCTCGTAGAACTCGGTCTTGTTCTCGTTCCCCACCGGGGTGCAGTCGATGACGACCTTGGCCCTCTCGATCGCCTCCCGCGACTCCCACTTTGGTGCGTGGCCCAACTCCTCGAAGGTCGCCCGCTTGTCGTCGTCTACCACCAGCGCCGCTCCCCGCCGGACCAGGTCGTTGACCTTCCCCCTCTCGGTGATCAGCGGCGTCCGCTTGTGGAACGTCACCTCGTCGATCCCGAAAGCCTCGCGGTCGTCGGCGAGAAGCCCGATGAGCGGCTCCCCGATGGTGCCGGTCCCGACGATGTGGACGATGTTGGACATGGGCTCCTCGCTTCGCTCGGAGGGTACCTAGTACTCAGTACTCAGTACTCAGACAGATCGTCAGAATTGCTCCTCTTCGGTGGACCCGGCCAGGGCGAGGGTCGACGCTTTGCCGGTGGCGATCACGGTCGCCACCTGGTCGAAGTAGCCGGCCCCGACCTCCCTCTGGTGCCGGGTGGCGGTGTACCCGGCTGGTTCGAGGGCAAACTCCCACTCCTGGAGCCGCACATACGCCGGCATCCCGTCGCGGCTGTACCCACTGGCCAGGTCGAACATCGAGGCGTTGATGGCGTGGAAGCCGGCGAGCGTGATGAACTGGAATTTGTACCCCATGCGCGCCCAATTCCTTCTGGAAACGTGCGATCTCGTCATCGTCCAGATGCCGCCGCCAGTTGAACGACGGCGAGCAGTTGTAGGCGAGCATCTTGTCGGGGAAGCGCTGGTGTACGGCCTCGGCGAACGTCGCCGCCTCCTCGAGATCGGGGTGTGAAGTCTCGCACCACAGCAGGTCGGCGTAGGGGGCGTATGCCAGACCGCGGGCGATGGCCTGGTCGAGACCCGCCCTGACCTCGAAGAAGCCCTCGTCGGTTCGAGCGCCGGTGCAGAACGGGCGGTCTGCCGGATCGATGTCGCTGGTCAGCAGGTTGGCCGAGTTGGCGTCGGTGCGGGCGACGATCAGGGTCGGCACCCCGCTGACATCGGCGGCCAGCCGGGCGGCGGTCAGCGCCCTGACGTGCTGGGCGGTAGGCACCAGGACCTTGCCCCCCATGTGCCCGCACTTCTTCTCCGAGGAGAGCTGATCCTCGAAGTGCACCCCGGCAGCCCCCGCCTCGATGAACGACTTGGTCAACTCGAAGACGTTGAGCGCTCCACCGAAGCCGGCCTCGCCATCGGCAACGATGGGGACCATCCAGTCGGTGGAGTGGTCACCCTCGGCCCAGTGGACCTGGTCGGCCCGGCGCAGTGCATTGACTATCCGCCGCACGAGGGCAGGAGCGGAGTTGGCCGGGTAGAGGCTCTGGTCGGGGTAGACCTGGTCGGCGAGGTTGGCGTCGCCCGCCACCTGCCAACCGGAGAGGTAGATCGCCTCGAGCCCGGCTTTGACCATCTGCACCGCCTGGCCTCCGCTCATGGCGCCGAGGGCGTGGACGTAGTCGCGGGTGGTGAGCAGTTCCCACAGCTTCTCAGCCATTAGACGGCTGATGGTGTGGTCCTCGACGAACGACCCGCGCAGCCGGATGACGTCGGCTGCCGAATAGTCGCGGGTGACTCCCTCCCAGCGGGGGTTGGCGCCCCACTCGCTTTCGAGCCGAGCCGCATCTTGCTCCTGGGTCATCGCTTCTCCTTCAATCGATCATTTCGTAGGCGGGGAGGGTGAGAAACTCGGGAAACTCGTCGGCTAGCGCCACTCGGGCGAAGAGTTTCTCCGCCTCAGCGAAGCGGTTCAGCTCGTATGACTCGTCGCCGAGATCACGACGGAGGGCATCGCTCACGTCGGCGATCACCTCTCTGACCCGGTCGGCGGTGATGGGCTCGCCGTCCACGGTCGGCACGCCGGCGCGCACCCATTGCCAAACCTGGGAGCGGCTGATCTCGGCGGTGGCGGCATCTTCCATGAGGTTGAAGATGGCGACAGCACCGGTGCCGCTCAGCCACGAGGCGAGGTAACGGATGGCGACGTCGACGTTGGTGCGGAGCCCACCGTCGGTCACAGTGCCCTCTGGCACCTGGAATGCGATCAGCGCCGTCGGGTCGGTTTCCACATCGGGGCGCTGGCGATCGAGTTGGTTGGGGCTATCACCGAGAACGGCGTCGAACACCTCCTGCGCCACGGGGACGAGGTCGGGGTGGGCGACCCAGGTCCCGTCACAACCCTCACCCGCTTCTCGACGCTTGTCCTCACGCACCTTGGCGACCGCCCGTTCGGTGACCTCGGGGTCCCTCCTGTTGGGGACGAATGCGGCCATTCCCCCGATGGCATGGGCGCGGCGACGGTGACAGGTCTTGACCAGCAACTCGGTGTAGGCGCGCATGAAGGGCACGGTCATTGTCACCTGGGCGCGGTCGGGGAGGACGAACCCGGGGAGGTTCCGAAACTTCTTGATCACCGAGAAGATGTAGTCCCAGCGGCCGGCGTTGAGCCCGGAGGAGTGCTCCCGCAGCTCCCAGAGGATCTCGTCCATCTCGAAGGCGGCGAGGACGGTCTCGATCAGCACGGTCGCCTTGACCGTTCCAACCGGGAGACCGAGAGCCTCCTGGGCTGCGAGGAAGACCTCGTTCCACAACCTCGCCTCGAGATGGCTCTCCAGCTTGGGCAGGTAGAAGTAGGGACCGCTCCCCCGCTCCACGGCTATCCGGGCGCAGGTGGCCATATAGATCCCGAAGTCGAAGAGGCCGGCCGAGACCGGTGAGCCGTCGATCTCGACATGCCGTTCGACGAGGTGCCAACCCCGCGGTCGGACCAACAAGGTCGCCAGTTCCTCGCCGAGCCGATAGCTCTTCTCGGCGGTGTCGAGCGCCAACGTGCGGTTCCAGGCGTCCACCAGGTTGATCTGGCCCTCGATCACGTTCTGCCAGGTGGGGGCGAGGGAGTCCTCGAAGTCGGCCATGAATACCTTGGCCCCCGAGTTGAGCGCGTTGATCATCATCTTGCGCTCCACCGGGCCGGTGATCTCCACCCTCCGATCGGCGAGGTCGGCAGGAAAGGGCGCCACCTGCCATTCACTCGACCGGATGTCACTCGTCTCGGGAAGGAACCCGGGAGTCTCGCCGCCGTCGATGGCGCCCTGGCGCTTCGCCCGCGCCTCGAGCAAGGCGACCCGCTCCGGTTCGAAAGCCCGATGCAGCCGTTCGACCAGGTCGAGAGCTTCGGCTGTCAGCACCTCGTCTGCTCGATCTACGGCGTAACCGGTTGTCACGCTCATGAGAGGACGGTAGTGAAAAGTTCCGCTTTCGTCTATCCTAATCCCTAGTCTTCGGCAGAAGTTGTGCTGATCTTCACAGGAGGTGCTTGGTGGAGTTGCCGGCCGACCGGTTGGTCTTCGGACAGAGGATCCGCCATCTGAGACGCACCCGCGACCTGACGTTGGAGCAGTTGGGTAGACGGCTGGGTCGTCCGGCGTCCTTTCTCTCGATGGTCGAGAACGGGAAGCGCCGGGTGAAGCCGGAGACGGTATCTGCTCTGGCGGAGGCGCTCGACGTCGATCGGGCCGTCCTCCTCGAGGAGTCACCTCCGAGTCGGCGGGCCGAGCTCGAGATCGAGGTGGAGCGGATCCAGCAGGAACCCCTCTACCAATCGCTCGGGCTCCCTTATCTCAAACCGGGGGTCAGGGTCCCCGACGATGCGATGACACATCTGGTGGCTCTCTATCGGGCGCTCCAGGAACGGATCCGGGTGCGCCCCGAGACTCAGGAGGAGGTCAGAGTGGCCGCGGCCACGATGCTGGCCGATGCGAGAGTCCGCGACGGCTATCTGGCCGAGGTGGAGGCGGTCGCAGCCAATGCCCTCTCCTCTTCCGGTTATCCGGGGAGTGGTGCCATCTCGCCCCGTCACCTCAAGGAGCTTGCAGCCTTTTTCGGGTTCGGGGTCAAACTCGTCGCCGACCTCCCGCGGTCGGTGCGCTCGGTGGTGGACATGACAAACGGGCGTCTCTTCATACCGCAGCGCGACGCGCTCCGCACCCGCGCCGCCCGCTCCGTGGTGCTGCAGACGCTGGGACACGTCGCCCTCGGCCACGAAAGTCCCACCGACTTCGCCGCCTTTCTGAGACAGAGGATGGAGTGCAGCTATTTCGCCGCCGCGGCGCTGATCCCAGAGAGCGCCGCTGTGCCCTTCCTGGAAGATGCCCGCAGTCGCCGAGACCTCGCCGTCGAGGACCTCAAGGAGGTCTTCTACGTTTCATATGAGACCGCGGCGCGCCGTTTCACCAACCTCGCCACCCACCATCTCGGCTTACCGACCCACTTCATCAACGCCGACGAGGACGGCCTCATCTGGAAGGGGTACGAGAACGACGGATTCCCCTTCGTCCACGATGCGTACGGCGGCGTGGAGGGACAGCGTGCGTGCCGGCATTGGGGAGCGCGGGAGGTCTTCGGCTCGGAGGAGAAATTCGGCGGGCACTTCCAGTACACCGACACCCCGGCGGGCACCTTCTGGTGCTCGACGCACATTCCCGCCGACCGCACTCCCCACCAGGGGATCACCCTGGGCACCGACTTCGACCATGCCCGCTTCTTCAGGGGACGTGAGACCGATAGACACACCCGCTCGGGCTGCCCCGAGCCGGGCTGTTGCATGACGCTCGCCACCGAATTGACCGAGCGATGGGCGGGCCGTGTCTGGGCATCATCTCGGGCGCAGAGCAATGTGGTCACCGCCCTCACCGCCTCTCCCATCCCCCAGATCGAGATGGCGGAGATCTACGAGTTCGTCGAGCGCCACCCCTGAGCACGCGGCCTCACTCCGGCGGCATTGCCACCCAGAGGACGACGTAGATGAGGATTTGGGGACCGGGGAGGAACATGGAGAGTATGAAGGCGACCCTCACCAATGTCGGATCCCACCCGAACCGCTGCGCCAGACCGGCGCAAACCCCGGCGATCACCCGGCCCTGGCGAGGACGTACCAACGGTGCTGCATCGGCCATGGATTCGGAGGATAGAGGGTGTCACACTGGTTGCGGTAGGGTGCCACCAGGTGAGGTTTAGGTGAGCCGAGTCGAGGAGACAGCCCTCCCCGGAGTGGGGAAGCGGTTCGAGCTGGCAACCGAGTCCGGGCATCGGATCGGCGTGATCCGGCACCGTACCGGCCGGCGCGAGCTTTACGTGACCGATGACGAAGACGCCGACCTCTGCCGCGCCTCGGTCCAACTCGACGAGGATGAGAGCAACGCCCTGGCAGACATCCTCGGCGGGTCGCAACTAGTTCGCGAACTCGAGAGTCTCCACCAAGACGTCGAAGGGCTGGCGATCGACTGGCTTCATCTCGAACCGGTGTCCCCGTACGCCGGGAGGACGATCGGCGACGCCCGGATCCGGACCCGCACCGGGGTATCGGTGGTGGCGGTGATCCGCGATGGAACGGCGTTCCCGGCGCCGGCACCCGACTTCACGCTCGAAGCGGACGACACAATGCTCGTGGTGGGGACCGTCGCCGGCATCGAAAAGGTCAACGAGATCATCGCCACCGGCTGAGCGGTGCCCCATCTCGCCCGCCTGCTTATAGAGCTCGGCGGGGTCACGCTCGCCCTCGCCCTGCTCGCCCGGCTCGGATCTCGCATTGGTCTGTCACCGATCCCTCTCTATCTGATCGCCGGGCTCGCGGTCGGTGAGGGAGGCATCGTCCCGCTGGTCACGTCGGAGGAGTTCATCGAGATAGGTGCCGAGATCGGTGTGGTCCTCCTCCTCTTCATGCTGGGGCTGGAGTACTCGGCCGAGGAGCTCGTGGGGAACCTGCGCTCGGTGGCGCCTTCCGGGCTGATCGATCTCGCCCTCTGCTTCCCGCCCGGTTTCATCGCCGGGCTGTTACTCGGATGGGGGATCATCCCGGCGGTGCTCCTCGGGGGCATCACGTACATCTCCTCATCGGGGATGGTGGCCAAACTCCTCACCGACCTGGGCTGGCTGGGGAACCGGGAGACCCCGACCGTGCTGTCCGTTCTGGTGTTCGAGGATCTCGTGATGGCGGTGTTCCTCCCGGTCGTGGCAGTGCTCACCGTGGGGGGAGATGCCCTCGGGATCGTCGGGTCGGTAGCCCTGGCGCTCGGATTGGTGGCGGCGGTGCTCTTCATCGCCTACCGGGCGAGCGCCCGGCTCAGCGACCTCGCCTTCCATCACAACGACGAGGCCCTGTTGCTCACCGTATTTGGGATCACCCTGCTTGTCGCCGGCCTGGCTCAGTTGATCAACCTGTCGTCGGCGGTCGGAGCCTTCCTGGTGGGCATCGTCCTCTCCGGCCCTGCAGCTGACAAGGTGCGACCGATGCTCATCCCTCTGCAGAATCTCTTCGCTGCGGTGTTCTTCGTCTTCTTCGGTCTGCAGACCGACCCGGCGGCGATACCACCCGTGTTGCTACCGGCTCTCGCTCTGGCGGTCGTGGTGGGTTTGGCCAAGTGGTTCAGCGGGCGGACGGCGGCGAGACGGGCGGGCGTGGCGGCGCGTGGTCAGAACAGGGCGGGGGTTTTGCTCATCGCTCACGGCGAGTTCTCCCTGGTCATCGCCGCCCTCGCATCGGGGACTGCGGTGGCCGCCGACCTGAGCGCCCTCACCGCCGCTTTCGTGATGCTGCTCGCTGTCGTCGGCCCGATCCTCGCTCAGATGGCTGGCCGCCCACCGCGGACCCGGTCTAGAACCGAGCCGGCATCGGTCCGGGAGGCGGCGATCTGAACCGCGGTATGCACCGGCGGGGGTCAAACGTCGCCTCCGCTTACTGCTCGCCCCATTCCTCGGCATCGTCCCAGAACGAGTCGAGCCGCTCGGGTTGTCGCTCGTAGGCGGCACGGTCGGCCCGGGCAAGTGCGGCACGGAAGGCGTCGGCTGCTCATGACGTCCCTCCCACAGGGTCGATCAACCGATGACCTCAACCGCACAACGAAATCCCTGGAGCGCGGGCGAGGCGAGTGTCGGAAGTGACCAGGGGGCCTCGAGGCGCTCAGCCAATGCAACGTAGGCGGCCTTGATCACCCAGCCAGGAACAGAGCCGGCTCCTCCAGGTTCTCGGTCAATTGGGCCATGAAGCGGCGGCCGAGACCGCCATCGATCACCCGGTGGTCGTAGGACAGAGACAACGGGATCATCGGCGCCACCGTCACCGTGCCATCCCGGACCACGGGCTGGTCCTGGGCCCGCCCGATAGAGAGGATGGCGGTGGTCCCGTAGGGGATGATCGGGGTGCCGAACCCTCCGCCGACGGCGCCGATGTTGGAGATGCTGAAGGTCTGCCCGGTCAGCTCGTCGGGACGGAGGGTGCGCGCCTTGGCCCCCTCGGCGAGCCGGGAGACTTCACCCGCAAGCTCGAGCAGCCCCAGCTTGTCGGCGTCGGGACAGCGAGCCACTACCAGCCCCTCTGGAGTGTCCACGGCGAACCCGAGGTCGTAGCGACGGTGGAGGATCAACTCATCGTCCTCCAAGGTTGCGTTGAACTCGGGAAACGAAGCCAGGACGGGTATCACGGCTTTGGCCACCAGCGCCTCGATCGGCAAGGACCGCTGGTGCCTCTCGGCCAGCGCCCGCCGTGCCGCCAGCAGCCTGCCGGCGTCCACCTGGTCGAACGTGGTGACGTGGGGGATCTCCCGCCACGACTGGGTCATCCGCTCGGCGATGGTGCGGCGCAGCTTGCTCAACCTGACCCGCTCGTCGCCGTCTTGCCTCGCAGCGCCGTCCGGCTGAGAGGCAGCCACCACATCGTCGCGGGTCACTCTCCCCCCTGGCCCGCTGCCGGCGACGCCGGCCAGATCCACCCCCAATTCCCGGGCCAGTTTTCTGACAAGGGGCAGCGCCTGGGGACGCGACGGTTCGGCTGAGCCTGATGGACCCAGCACCTCGGCCTCCTCGGAAATGCTGCCCACGATCGGCGCTATCGGCGTAGTGGCAGGCTCGTTCGCCTGGCGTATCCGACGGTTCGCTTGCCGCGTCTTCGTCCCAGGTCTCCCCCGGTTCTCCGATCACCGCCAGCACAGCACCGACCTCCAGAACCCCGCCGACCGGGGCACCGTGGTGGAGGACGATCCCCTTCCGTGGTGACGGGATCTCCACCACCGCCTTGTCGGTCTCGACCTCGACCAGTGGCTGATCCAGGTCAACCTCGGACCCGACTTCGATCAGCCACCGCACCACCTCGGCCTCGGTGAGCCCCTCGCCGATATCGGGCAGCCGGAACTCGTACGCCAAGTCAGCCCTCCAAGGTCCGTCGCGCCGCGCTGAGGATTCGCTCCACGCCTGGAAGGTAGACGTGCTCGGTGCGCTTCAGCGGGAACACCGTGTCCCAACCGGTCACCCGCTCCACCGGTGCCTGGAGCGAGTAGAGGGCCTTCTCCTGGATGAGCGCCGCCACCTCGGCGCCGATCCCGGCGGTGCGGGGGGCCTCGTGGACGACCACCACCCGACCCGTCTTCTCGGCGGATCCGACGAGTGAGCCCGCATCTAGCGGGGAGAGGGTGCGGAGGTCGATCACCTCCACCGAGACCCCGTCGCCGCCTAGGTGGTCTGCGGCCCGTCGCACCTCGCGCAGCATCGCTCCCCACCCCACCAGGGTCAGGTCGCTCCCGGACCGTTCGATCCGGGCGGGCCCGATGGGCACCGTGTAGTGGCCGTCGGGGACATCCTCCTTGACCGCCCGGTAGAGCCGTATCGGCTCGAGGAAGATCACCGGATCGGGATCCTCGATGGCTGCCAGCAACAACCCCTTGGCGTCGTGCGGCGTCCCCGGGACCACCACCTTGAGCCCGGGAGTGTGCACATAGATGGCCTCCGCCGATTCGGAGTGGTGCTCGGCGGCGCCGATCCCGCCGCCATAGGGGATGCGAATCACCAGCGGGGCGGTGAAACGATGCCGGCTGCGGTTGCGGATCCGCGAGACGTGGCTGATCACCTGGTCGAAACCCGGGTAGGAGAACCCCATGAATTGGATCTCGGCCACGGGGCGCAGCCCGGCAACGGCCATCCCGAAGGCGGTCCCCACGATCCCCGACTCGGCGACCGGGGTGTCCACCACCCTTTCCGAGCCATAGCGCTCGATGAGCCCGTCGGTGACCCGGAAGACACCACCGGTCCGCCCCACATCCTCACCCAGCAAGATGACGCGCTCATCCTCCTTGAGGGCGCAATCGAGGGCATCGGTGATGGCCTGGGCCAACGTGAGCACCGGCATCAGCGTGCCGCGTCGCGCTGCTCGGCGAGGAGCGGGTTGGAGCCCGCGAACATCCGATCGAACAGGTCTGAGCCGGGCAGCGGCTCGAGACCTTCGGCGGCGGCGACGGCCTCCTCGATCCGCTCCGACGCCTCCCCTTCGATCCTTCCCTGCCACTCGTCGTCCCACTGGTCCTGCGACACCAGGTAAAGGCGAACCCGCTCCAGAGGGTCGCGCTCGCGCCACTGCTCCACCTCGTCGGCGGGCCGATATCGACCCGGATCGTCGGCGGTGGTGTGCGGTCCCATCCGGTAGGTCAGGGCCTCGATGAGAGTTGGGCCTTCACCGTCTCTCGCCCTCGCCACAGCTTCGCCGGCGGCGGTGAGAACCGCGAAGAGGTCGTTGCCGTCCACCTGCTCGCCCGGCATTCCGTAGGCGACGGCCTTGTCGGCGATCGTCTCCGCCCGCGTCTGGCTCGCCAGGCCAAGCGAGATGGCGTAATGGTTGTTCTGGCAGAGGAACACGGTGGCGGTGCCGAACACCGCGGCGAAGTTCATCGCCTCGTGGAAGTCGCCTTCCGAGGTGGCACCGTCTCCGAAGGAAGTGAGCGCGATCCGGTCGCTCCCCAACACCCGTTCTGCCCATGCCAGTCCGACTGCGTGGAGCATGTGGGCGCCGACGGTGATCGAGGGCGGCATCACGTTGACGCCCTCCGGCGGCGACCCACCGCGCTCGTCACCGGTGCGCCCCAGCACCAGCGCCTCCCAGGTGTACCCCTGCATCCACATCAGCGCCGCGTCCCGGTAGGTGGCAACCAGCCAGTCGTCGGAGCGCAATGCCGCCGCCGCCCCGATCTGGGCAGCCTCCTGCCCCTCGAAGGGCGCGTATGTCGCCAGCCGCCCCTGCTTCTGGAGAGCGGTGCATTTCCGGTCGTAGGTACGCGCCTCGACCATGGCGGCGTACAACCTGCGGGTCTCGTCGAGATCCACCGGTGCGTCACCAACGAGCTGACCGGTTGGATCGAGGATGTGGCGCATCGTCCGGGGAGGCTACCGGCAGGCCCGTCTCACGGGATCGTCCCCCCTGGCTTTTGGCGTCGCCCAACGCGGCTATCCCCCCTCGAGTGACGCCGAAACGGGTCTTCTCATGCGTCCTGGCGGGACCAGGCGTCCTCGAGTTCCTCCGTCGTCATGAGAACGGCACGCGCCTTGGAGCCCTCTGAAGGGCCGACCACACCGCGCTGCTCCAGGATGTCCATGATCCGTCCCGCCCGGGCGAAACCGACCCGGAGCTTGCGCTGCAGCATCGAGGTGGACCCGAGTTGGGAGCGAACCACCAACTCGGTCGCCTGACGGATCAGTTCGGTGTCCTCGTCGTCATCGTCTGCGGCGGCCTGGGCCCGGGCCTCGGCGGCGGCTTCTTCGATGACATGGTCCTGGTAGAGCACCTCGCGCTGGTTCTTGACCCACTCGACGACCTCGTGCACCTCTTCCTCGGAGACCCACGCCCCCTGGATCCGGACCGGCCGGGGCTCCTTGGCGGTGATGACGAGCATGTCGCCCATCCCGACCAGCTTCTCGGCACCGATCCCGTCGATGATCACCCGGCTATCGGTCTGAGAGGCCACCGAAAAGGCGAGGCGGCTGGGGATGTTCGCCTTGATCACTCCGGTTATCACGTCCACCGATGGGCGCTGGGTGGCGATGACCAGGTGGATCCCGACCGCTCGGGCCATCTGGGCGATCCGTACGATCGCCTCTTCGACCTCGCGGCCGGCCACCATCATCAGGTCGTTGAGCTCGTCCACGACGACCACGATGTAGGGGAACCGATCGAAGCGGTCGTGGTCGATCTGTTCGGCGTCCCACTTCTCCCGATAACCGATGATGTCACGCGCCCGGGCGTCGGCGATCAGGTCGTAGCGCCTGTCCATCTCGGCCACCGCCCACTTCAGGGCGTCGGCCGCTTTCTTTGGGTTTGTGATCACCTTGGTGAGGAGGTGGGGCACCCCGTTGTACTGGCCGAGCTCGACCCGCTTTGGGTCCACCATGATGAGCCTGACGTCCTCGGGACTGGTCCGGACCAGGATCGAGGTCACGATCGAGTTGATGCACGACGATTTCCCTGCGCCGGTGGCACCGGCGATCAGCATGTGGGGCAGCTCGGAGAGGTTGAGCAGCCGGGGACGTCCGCTGATGTCCATCCCCAACCCGACTTCGAGAGGGTGGGTCACCCCGCCCGCCTCGGCGCTGCGGAGCACGTCTCCCAGCGTCACCAGCCGGCGCTTCCGATTGGGCACTTCGACCCCGATGGCGCTCCGCCCCGGGATGGGTGCCAGCAGCCTGACGTCGGGTGTCGCCAGGGCGTATGCGATGTCGTGGGAGAGTCCGGTGACCCGGTTCACCTTCACCCCTGGAGCGAGCTCGATCTCGTAACGGGTCACGGTCGGTCCGGGGACAATCTTGGTGAGCCGTGCATCGACGCCGTGCTGTACCAGCGTGTCCTCGAGAACCCGGGCAGTCTCCTCGAGCGAGCGTCTGCTCTGCTCCTCACCTCCGCCGAGCGCCAACAGTTCGAGCGGGGGAAGCTGGTACCCGTCCGCGCCGCGGAGGCCGCGTCTGGGGAGAGCCGGCCGGCGGACGCTCCTTTGCTTCCCTGGTCGACGGCGCTTGGCGCTTGGGTCGGGTCGGGGCGGCCGCTGACGCCTGCACCACGGCGCGGTGCTTCGCCTGATCACGGGGAGTCTGCTGTGGTGTCGGTGCCGTGGCTCGAGCCCAGCGACGAATGCGGCGCAACAATTCGACGAAGCCGAGGGCGAACTCGCGTATCGAGCTACGGGCGACGGCGAGTATCCCGATGGCGCTCACCGCCACGAGCACGACCCCCGCTCCCCACTGCCCGACCAGCCGTCGCAGCGGGAATGCCATCAGAGAACCGATCGCCCCGCCCCGCTGCCGAGACGGCTTCCAACCCCGCCGACAATGAAACTGCCCCGGTGAGCAGGTGGAATATGCCGAGCGTGCCGACGAAGGCGAGCAGCAAACCGGCGGCGATCCGCCCGTAGTCGTCGCGCCGCCGCCCAGCGATGAGCAGCACCCCGAGCACCGCGATGGCCACCGGCACGGCATACGCCCATACACCGACGAGCACGGTCAGGACCGCCTCGATGCCACGACCCACCGGTCCGGCATGACGGATGAAGGCAAGACCGATGAGGACAGCCACGACGATGAGAACCACGCCCCAGATGTCGTCGGCCTGTCGTCCGAACCGGTTGCGGACCCGTTCCCGGAACGCCACGAACAGCGCGGCGGGAGTCCGTCGCACCGTCTTCTTGGCAACCGGGCGCGCCCCGGCCTTGCTCTTGGTGGACACCCGCTTCCGCCCCGCTACGCCCCGGCGGGTGGGTGTCCGCTTGGGCATTGGGGGAAAGACTAGTGGGGGAAACCAGACGGAAGGCGGAAGGCGGAAAACGGAAGGCCTGAGAGGACGACGGACGGCGGACGGCGGACGGCGGACGGCGGCGACGGACGGCGGACGACGGACGACGGCCAGAACAAGACGGAAGGCGGAAGACGGAAGACGGAAGTTGAAGACGCCGAGACCCCGACTTCGTCCTTTGGGGGGTGCCCGAGGGGGGTGGCTCCTGCCAGCCCCCCTTCGGCCTGATCGGGCCGGCTTTGCCGAGCCCGGTCAGCACAAATGAGCGCGGCCGAAGGCCGCTCGTTCGTGGATCGCACGGCGGCCTGCCGCCGGGCGTTAGAAATGATCCGAGATGTACTTCTCGCCTTCGTCGCAGAAGAGGGTGACGACGGTCCCGAGCGAGGGTTGGCGCTGCCGCAGTTGTTGTGCCGCCACGTAGTTGGCGCCGGATGAGGGTCCGACGAACATCCCGTGACGGCGGGCCAGGTAGCGCATCGCCTCCAGCGCTTCGTCGCTCTCCACGGGGACGAACTCGCTCACCATGGTGCCGTGTCGAGCCATGATCCCGGGCACGAACCCGTCGGCGATGCCTTCGATGGCGTGACGGCCGATCTCACCGCAGAGAAAAGTGCACGATTCGTCCGGTTCCACCCCGACGAGCACTGCCTCCGGATTCACTGCGCGTATCGCCTGTCCGACTCCGATCAGGGTTCCTCCGGTGCCGATCCCCATTACCAGGGCGTCGGGGGGATGGGGAAGCCCCTCGATGATCTCCTGTCCCAGCCAAAGCCGGTTCTCCTCGACGTTCCACTCCGAGTCGAACTGCTTTGGCCCCCACCACCCGCCCTGTTCGGCCAGTTCCGCCGCCCTGGTCAGCGCCTCGTTGACGTGGAAGTCGCCGACCAGCTCCATGTCGGCGCCGAGTGCCCGGGAGATGGCCACCCGCTCGGAGCTCAGCCCGCGGGGCATGACCACGACCATCCGGTACCCCTTGACCGCAGCCACCATCGACAGGGCATTCCCGGTGTTGCCGCTCGACGCCTCGACGATGGTGTCACCCGGATGGAGCAGCCCGGCCTCCTCGGCACGTTCCACCATGTAGCGGGCGATACGTGCCTTGATCGATCCCGATGGGTTGAGGAACTCCAGCTTGACCCAGAGCCCGTCCAACTCGACGAGGGGCGTGTTGCCGATGCCGTCGAGAACGGTGCCGGTAGATCCCACCAGGGCCACCATGGGTTGGAGGCTAGACCCGAGGCGGAAGACGGAAGACGGAAGGACGGAAGAAAATGCAGCGGCAGAGCCGGTTGCGTGGGTCCTAAACCTCGAGGACTACCGGCAGTACGACGGGGCGGCGGCGGGTCTCGGCTTTGAGGAATTGGGACACGGTGCGGCGGACGGCTTGTTGCAGTACTGAGGGGTCGGTCGGCCCGGCGGCGACCAGTTCGGCGACGGTCTCGGCCACCTTGACCCCGGCAGCTTCGAGCAGTTGCTCGGGGTCCGTCACGAACCCGTGACTGTCCAGTTCAGGACCGAGCACGATCTCGCCGGTGGCGAGGCGGACGCCGACGGTCACCACCACCACGCCCTCGTCGGCGAGGTGGCTCCGGTCCCGCAGCACCGCATCGCGCACGTCGCCCATCTCCGACCCGTCGAGATAGACATAGCCGGCGGGAACCGCTCGCCGCTCCACCAGGGTCTCGCCATCGCGTAAGACGATCGAGTCGCCGTCCTCGAGAACGTGGACCTCGGGCACCCCTGCGGTCGTGGCAAGCTCGGCGTGAGCTCGAAGGTGCCGGTACTCACCGTGGATGGGAACCATCACCGCCGGTCGCACCACGTTGATGAAGGTCGCCAATTCGTCGCGGGCGGCATGTCCCGACACGTGCACCTCGGCGTTTCGCCCGTGATAGACGGTGGCGCCGCTGCGAAGAAGGCGGGAGATGACCCGCGAGACCGCCGTCTCGTTGCCCGGCACCGGCGTAGCGCTGATCAGGACGGTGTCATCCGGCCGCAACTCGATCCACTTGTGCCTCCCCGAAGCCATGAGCGAGAGAGCCGCGAATGGCTCACCCTGGCTTCCGGTGGTTATCAGCATCTGTCGGTCGTCGGGGAGGTCGCCGAGGTCGGCGATGTCCCGCAGCCGGTCGGCCGGGATCCTCAGCTCCCCCAACTCGGCCCCGACTCCGGTGATCCTCCGCATCGAGCGGCCAAAGATGGCGATGTCTCGCCCCGCAGCCAGCCCGGCATCGGCGATCTGCTGGACCCGGTGGACGTGCGATGAGAAGCAGGCGGCCACGACCCGACCCGGCGCCTGCCCGACGATGTGCCTGATCGGCTCGGCGAGCGATCTCTCGGATGGGACGAACCCCGGACGCTCGGCGTTCGTGCTGTCGGATAGCAGCAGCCGGACGCCCTTGCGCCCCAACTCGGCGAAGGTGCGTAGGTCGGTCACCCTGCCGTCGATCGGTGTCGGGTCGAGCTTGAAGTCACCGGAATGGACCACCGCACCCTGATCGGTATCGAAGACGACGGCGCACCCCCGGGGGACACTGTGTGTCACCGCCACCAGCATGAAGCGAAGCGGGCCCTCCTCGACCCAGTCGAGCTCGATCATCGGCCTGAGGTCCACATCCACCCCGAGCTCTTCGATCCTCCCGCGAGCCACCTCCAACGACAGCTCGGTGCCGTAGACCGGGACCTGGATGTCCCTGAGGAAGTAGGCGAGCGCTCCAATGTGGTCCTCGTGGGCATGGGTGATGACCACACACCGGACGTCGTCACGACGATGCGCCAGCCAGCTCCAGTCCGGGAAGACGAGGTCCACCCCGAGCATGTCCTCCTCGGGAAACATCAGCCCGCAGTCCACCAGTGCAATCTGCCCGCCGACTTCGATGGCGGCGCAGTTGCGCCCGATCTCGCCCAGACCGCCGAGAAAGGTGACCCGGACCCCGTCCGTCTCCGGCGGCGGACCCCCGGCCGGGGGGTCGGACCTGGACCCGTTCACTCGACAGGGTCCGCTCTATTTGGGCCCAAGGTGACAGGACCTGCGGTGACAGGGCCCACAGTCATAGGACCTGCGCCTTTCCCAATGCCTCCTTGACCAGTCCGACCGTCTCGGGACGCGCCGGCACGAGCGGTAGCCGTGGTTCTCCCACCGGTTCCCACAGGGCGGCCATGGCCGCCTTCACGGGGATGGGATTGGGCTCGACGAAGAGCGCGTCGAACAACGGCATCAGCCCGGTATTGATCCGCCGCGCCTCGACGATGTCTCCCGAGGCGGCGGCTCCGACCATCGCCGCCACCTGCGGACCGGCCAGGTGCGAGGCCACCGAGACGACTCCGACCGCGCCCACCGCCATGAGACTGCCAGGGTGATGCTGTCCTGCCCGGAGTAGACCGCCATGTCATCACCGACTTCGGCCACGGTGCGCGCTGTGAACTGAGCGTCCTCCACCGCGTCCTTCACCGCCACGATCCTGGGGTGCTCGGCCAAGGTGACCAGCGTGCCGACCTCGATGAGCCGGCCTGTCCTCCCCGGGATGTTGTAGAGGATGACGGGGAGATCGGTGGCATCGGCGATCGCACGGAAATGCGCTACCAGGCCCGCCTGCGGTGGCTTCGAGTAGTACGGCGTCACCGCCATGATCCCGTCCACGCCGGCCGCCGCCGCCCGCTCGGACAGGTGGATCGATTCAGCCGTGTCGTAGGTGCCGGTGCCGGCGACGACTTGGGCGCGCTCCCCCACTGCCTCGACCACCGTCCGGTACAGCGCCACCTTCTCGTCGCCCGAGAGCGTGGGCGACTCGCCGGTCGTGCCGCTGACCACCAACCCGTCTGACCCGTTGGCCACGAGAAAGCGGGCCAGCCTCCACGCCCTCTCGTGGTCTACGGCTCCCTCATCGGTAAACGGGGTGATCATGGCGGTGAGCACCCGACCAAACGGCTCCCCATGACGATCCATGCATCCTCCACGTGGCTGCGGGACAACGTTAGATGCATGGAGCCGCGCCGTCGGCACCATGCCGGGGAAGTCGAGAGCCAGCGCGATACGTTGGAAGTGGCATATGACTGACAGGGGTTCTGAAATGCAGCACGTGAAGGACGTGGACCAGGCCGGGTTCTCGCTCGAAGTCGAGGAACGCTCCCGCCAGGTTCCGGTGGTGGTCGATTTCTGGGCGGAGTGGTGCGGTCCCTGCAAGGTGCTCGGCCCAGCCCTCGAGCGGGCGGTCGAGGATCAGGACGGTGCGGTCGAACTGGCCAAGGTCGATGTCGACACCAATCAGCAATTGGCGATGCGGTTCGGCGTCCAGGGCATTCCCACGGTGGTCGCCTTTCGTAACGGCGAGCCGGTGTCCCGGTTCACCGGAGCGCTCCCCGAGCAGGCCGTTCGCCAATGGGTCGAGCAACTCCTCCCGAGCGACGTCGATCGGGCGGTGGACCATGCTCGGCAACTGGCGCTCGACGGCGACACCGCCGGAGCCGAGACCGTCCTCCAGGCCGCATTGCAGACCGAACCGGGCCACCTCGAAGCCGGCACCGCCCTCGCCTCACTTCTCCTCGCCGGCTCGCGGGCGGCAGAAGCCGAGGAGGTGCTGGCCAGGCTCTCTCCCACGCCGGAGGTGGCCCAACTCGCCGCCGTCGCCAGGCTGCAAGCGGGTGGGGCCGAGGATCTGGAAACCTTGCTCGACGAGGCGAGGAAGCCAGATGCAAGCGACGAGGTGCGGTTGGAGGCGGGACGCGGGCTCGCTGCCCAGGGACGGCCAGCGGACGCCCTCGAACTGCTCCTCACGGTCGTCGAGGCAAAGAGCGAAGCCGCCGAGGATGCCAGGCACAGCATGCTCGATCTGTTCAACGTGCTCGGTCCAGACCATCCGCTCACTGCCGACTTCAGGAAGAGGTTGGCCGCCGCACTCTTCTGACGGTCGCCCTTGTTTTGAGGCAGACTTCCCGCGTGGCCTACCCCCGGTTCGTCCGCTGGAAGAGAACGGATGTGGTCGGGTCGTGTCTCGGTCGGGTGATCGAACACGACGACGACGTCGTTCTCTCCGGGCGCGAGTTGGTGGTCGACCCCGGCTACGCCGTTTCTTTCACTTTGGTGGTCGGAACCGAATGGGAATCGGAGAGCCTCGAGGCCGAGGTCTTCGATCATGCCGGCGCCAGACGCCTTTCGCTGGTGCGCGCCGAGGACGGTGGGTGGCGACATGACGGTGAACCGATACCGGATACCGGGTCGTGCGACGACGTCGACATCGCCGCCACCCCTTTGACCAACACCCCGCCCGTGGTCCGGCTCGGGCTTGCGGTGGGTGAATCCGCCGAGATCCCGGTGCTCTGGGTGCGTATCCCCGAGTTGGCGGTCGCTCCAGTCCTCCAGCGGTACGAGCGGCTCGCCCCGGTCCAGGGGCTCGAGCAATACCGGTTCTCCTTCGTGGAGGCTGGCGCGAATGAGTATCTCCTCACCGTTGACGAGGACGGGTTGGTGGTCGACTACGGGGACTTCGCCACCCGGATCTGAGATTCGATCGAGGGCTCGAGGTCTCCCTACCCTCGGCGGCCCTCACCGGAAGGACCGCCGTGGCCAAGCAGTACTCGACACCGCCCGAGATGACGATCGACCTCGCCAAGACCTACGAGGCGGTGATCGACACCGACCACGGCGAGATCACCATCCGGCTCTTCCCCGAGGAAGCGCCCATCACGGCGAACAACTTCGCATTCCTCGCCGGTGAGGGGTTCTACGACGGGGTCGTCTTCCACCGTGTGGTTCCCGGTTTCGTCATCCAGGGCGGCGATCCGACCGGCACTGGCAGCGGTGGTCCCGGTTACCGGTTCCGCGACGAGTTGGACAAGCCGCGTCGTTATACGAGGGGCACGGTGGCGATGGCCAATGCAGGGCCCAACACCAATGGAAGCCAGTTCTTCATCACGCTCAAGGACGTGTCGCTTCCCCACCAATACACCATCTTCGGCGAGGTGACCGGAGGGATGGAGACGGTGGACGCCATCGCCGCCCTGGAACTGCGTGGTGAGCGTCCCGTCGAGGAGCCGGCCATCCGATCTGTCCAGATCCGGGAGAGCTGACCCATAACCACCCCCGAGTCGACGCTCCCCGGCTGCCGGACCACGTTCGCCTCGGGGCTGGCACTCCTACTTGTCGGAGCGGTGTTCTTCAGCGCCGGGCTGGCCCTGACTCTGGCCGACACCTGCGTTGGTGGATGTGAGCGGCTCGGGTTCACCCTGGCCTTCGCCGGTGCTCCTGTTTCCGGTCTGCTCACATCGGTGGGCGCTATGACCGCATCTGACGGGACGCTCGGCGGTTGCCTACCCGCTCGACGTCACCGTCTGGCTGCTGCTCGGCGGGTTGCTCACCAGGGTGGCGGGCCCGGCGCTGCGAGCCCAGTGGTGGCGCTGGCTCGGAGTGTTCGTTGCGGTCGCCCTGCTTTACGGACTTCTGCTCTCGCTGTTGGTGGAGCGCGTCTGACCGAAATCCGCCAACCCTGGGTTCGAACGGTGCCATAGCGACCGTTCCAGCCCACGGTTCGAGGGCGTTCTGTGGGCCCGAAGCGTTGCTCTGCGACGCTACGAACCCTGGGTTGCGGGGTTCTCACCCCACGTACTGCTCCAGGTCGGAGGGGTCGAACGGGCCGACGGCGCCGATCACCCGCGGGCCGCCCAGGACCTCGGCCGCAACCTCGCGCACCTCGTCGAGGGTGACGCTCTCTATCCGCTCGATCCGCTCGTCCACCGACAGATGCGGGTTCCCGATCAACTCGTCGCGGCCCAGGCGGGTCATCCTGCTGTTGGCGTCCTCCAGCGCGATGGCAAGACCGCCCCTCATGTTCCCTTTGGCCCGATCCAGTTCGTCCTGGCTGACCCCCTTGGCCGACATCAGCTCGAGTTCGCTCAGGATCAACTCCATGGCGGTGGCCACCAGGTCCGGTGTGGTCCCGATGTACACCCCCCAGGCGCCGGTGTCGGCGAAGGGGAGCCGGAAGCTGTAGATCGAGTACGCCAGCCCGCGCTCCTCGCGGATCGTCGTGAACAGGCGAGATGAGAGACCACCACCCAGGACATGGTTCATCACCTCGAGGGCGAACCGCCTCTCGTCCGACCGGGTGAGCCCCTCGCCGCCGATCACGAGGTGGGTCTGCTCGGTTGGCCGGCGCACCACCCGCACACGGCGCTCGACCAGCGGCGACGAAAGATCGTGTTCGACACCGGGACCGCCCCAGGAGCCGAACAGCGATCCGGCGAGTTCGACCACCTGGTCGTGGTCGATCGATCCCGTCAGGGCGAGCACCGCCGAATCGACCCGGTAGCGGCGCTTCCAGTAGCCGCTGAGGTCCTGACGGGTCATCGCCCGGATCGACTCCCGCGTGCCGAGAACCGGACGCTCCAGCGGGTGGCCATCGAACAGGGCGACGGTGAACTCCTCGAAGGCGACGTCCGATGGGTCGTCGTCGTTCATGTTGATCTCTTCGATCACGACCTGGCGCTCAGAGTCGATCTCCTCGGGCCGGAACGCCGGTCGCTGGAGCATCTCGGCGAGGACGCCGAGACCCTTGGGGAGGTCCTCGTCGAGCAGCCGCGCCCAGAAGCAGGTGTACTCCTTGGTGGTGAAGGCATTCGACTCGGCGCCCATGGCGTCGAAGGTCTCTGAGATCTGCCGGGCGGTGAGCGTCTCCGACCCCTTGAAGAGGAGATGCTCGAGGAAGTGCGAGGCGCCCGCCTCGTTGGGGAGCTCGTCCCGGGTCCCGGTATCCACCCAGCACCCAACCGCAACGGAACGCAGCCCTGGGATCGCCTCGGTGATCACCCGGAGCCCATTGGGAAGGGTGGTGAGTGCGTAGTGCATGAGCCGGATGATACGGAGATGCCGGGAACGAGTCGCCGGGCCGTATGCCAGGAGGCGGCACTGAGTGAGACAATGGGCGGCTATGCCGTCGGCGACCCGCCCCCTGGACCACCGCTCCAGCACTCACCCAGCTGGTCCGGCCCGAGGAACGCGCCATCGAGGAGGTGGTGGGCCGCTACCAGCGGGTGGCACCCGCGGTGACCCGGTTCGCCCGCACCCTCTCTGGCAACCCCCAACTGGTGGTCAGGCTCGGCCCAGAGTCGTCGGCCGGAGCCGACGAGATCGTGTGCGACCCGCGCGTCTTCCAGGCGGCCTACGCGGTGTCGGCACCGGTGACACCCGACGAGGTGGCTATCGCCTCGGCGCTCCACGAGGTCGTACACCTGGTCGCTACCGACCTCGACGAGCGGCGAGCCGTTCCCGACGTATTCGCCCCCCACGGGGTGACCGGGGAGAGCGACCTGATCGGGGTGCTCCGCGCCGCCGGTGGGTCCGCCCTCGAGGCGCTCTTCTTCGCCCTCGAGGACGCCCGCCAGGAGCGGGTCAACCTCGCCGTCTATCCGGGAGCCCGCTCGGTGCTGGCCGACATCTATTCGGCGGCATCCCAGGTGCACCTCGGACAGTCACGCCTGCTCGGGCAATTCGCACTCGCTTGCTTCCTCATGACCGGGGGCTACGAGGATCGGGATCGCCTGGAGCGCCGCGTCGACGGGCGGGTCGCCGTGGCTTTGGCCGACGCCGGACCGTACATCGAGCAGGCGGCCGCGGCGGCGGATCCGTGGGAGGTAGCCGTGGCGGCGCTGATGCTGCTCGAAGTGGCAAGCGGATCCACCGCCTCGTCAACCGAAGGGCAGCCCAGCGGAGACCGTTGCCGAGCGGCGGGACCGTCAGGACAATGACCGGCGCGCCGTCTCCGACGGCCGTGGACCGGGTCAGGCTGACGAGTCCCAGTGCTGCGCGACTGCCGAGGGATACGAGGAGACCCGGAGGTCGGCCCAGGCGCGGGCGGGCGACGCCCCCCGTCGGGCCGACAGCGAGGTCGCCGGGCAGGAGGGCATCGACCAGACTACTCAGGGTGAGTCAGGCACCCACGATCTACCTCCCCAACGGGATGCGGGGCAGGCTCCTCGTCACCCCGATACCCGACCAGTTCCGTAGCTTCGGCGACCAGGGCAGGGAGGCTCTGGATCGCTTCGCCCGGCGGTGGCAGGTGGCGCAAAGACACGTATCGGGCGAGCTGTATCCGTTGTTCGTGGCCAACCAGCGCCGCGGGCTGCGCTCGGGGTACGACGCCGGCGATCTCTCGCCGCACGCCGCGCTGTTCATCGGTGCCGGGCTCTACCAGCGGATCTACGAGCGGAGGGCTCTACCCAACCGGCGCTCGTATGCGGTGAGCCTGCTGGTCGACGCCTCCGCCTCGATGCTCCAGCCCCGCTCGATCGGGGCAACACCGGCAAGTCGCCATGGGGGATGGCCGCGGCGCTCCTCGGCGCATGGACGCTGGCCAGGCTGTGCGACGAGCTTCAGGTCGAGTTCGAGGTGGCGCTCTTCAACCGCTCCTTCGCCGCCCGCCGCACCGACACCGAGGCCAGGTACACGGCGAGCCGCTCCCGAGCCACCGCCGGGCTTCGCCAGAGCCAGGGTGCGGCTGCCGAGCGGCTCATCTCAACCGTGAACCACTACCTGGTGAAGCCGTTCGGGCGCCGCTGGCGCGACGCTGAGGACGTCCTCGCCGGGTTGTTCCGGACGGCCGCCGAGCCGGCTGAGGCCGAAATGGAGGCGAAGCGCTACCCCAACTCGAGCCCTCCTGTCTCGATGTTCGAGAAGGCGGCCAACGTCGACGAGTTCAACGTGATCCACGCCGCCGAGCGGATGGCGCGCACCGGCTCGACGGTCCGGGTGCTGGTGGTGCTCGCCGACGGCATGACACGCGGCTCGGTCGAATCGCTCGCCGCTGCGGTCAACGGCGTCGAGCACGGTGGCACCACGGTTCTCGGCATCGGGATCGGCGACGCCACCGTCGAAGCCGCCTACCGTCGCAGCGAGGTGGTCGGCCGGCCGGAGGCGCTCACCAGGGCCATCGTGGACGGCACCAGACAGGCGCTGCGCCGCAGCCTGGCGATGTGGGGGATGGAGGCCTGGTGGCAGCGCGCCAGCCGCACGCCCGAGCGGGGCCTGCAGACCATCGATCAATGAGAGGAACCCAATGAACGTGACCTTCAACGACCCTGCAGGCGCGGGCAAGCCAATCACGCTGGAACGATTTCTCGCTGCCAGGCGACCTCGAGGACATCGACCATCGCCACCGCAAGATCCCGACGCAGACCCCCACTACGTCGACCTGGGGATGCTCTACCGCTTCGCCCGGTTGGAAGAGGTGCGACGTCAGGAACCAGTCCGGGTTCGCCCCACTCCATGTGGCGGTGCGTGGTCACATGGGTACAGGGAAGGACCACGACATCGAGCAGTTCGCCGCCATGCTCGGCCTCCCCTATTTCCGGATACCGCTGACCGGCGAGGTGCGGGACGTCACCCTCATCGGGTCGACCAAGCTCCACGGTGACGGGAAGGGGGGCACCGAGAGTCGGTGGCAGGACGGCGATATCACCAGGGCGCTGCGCGGCCCGGCGCTGGTCAACCTTTCGGAGCTCAACGCCGCCGGCGCCGAGACGCTGTTCGCCCTCCACGGGCTGCTCGACCGATACGCGGCGCTCGATCTGCCAAACGGGGAAACCGTGCAACTCAGGGGTGACGTTCGGCTGTTCGGGACGATGAACCCGACCGACCTGCGCGACTATGCCGGGACCCAGACGCTCAACAAGGCGTTCGCCGACCGCTGGGTGATCTGGGAGAAGGACTTCCCCACCTCGGACGAGATCACATCGATGCTCGAGGTCCGCTATCCGGCGCTGCGCGCCTCCGTTCGTCGAGGCGATCTGCCCGTCTGGCGGTCGAGGTCAACGCCTCGTTCCGGACGACCGACCAGGGAACGAGGGTGGAGACGCCGATGAGCCTGCGCACCGTGCTCGACCGGGTCCCCGCCGGGTCTGATGGTCCACGCCGGCGAGACCGACCCACTCCGGCAAGCCTGGGACTCGATGGTCCTACCCCACGTCGACCCATACGATCGCGACCATTACGACACGGTGTGGAACGCGGTGGTCAGGAAGGGCCCGGCAGGTCCCCCCTTCGAGGGCTGACCCGGTCCGACTAACCATCGACCGAGAAGCTCTCGACCAGGCGGTCGAATGTCGCCTTGATCTCCTCACGGTTCTCTGCGGGGCCGAGCGACTGCAATTGGACCAGTTGGCTGTCGATCAGCATGGCCCGGAGGAATACGACCACATCGGTCCCCTCGCTCGTTGCCGCGATCTCGGCGTCGCGCGCCGGGTAGTCGAGCCCCTCGACCGCCTCGTCGGACACGGTGGTGCCACCCAGGTTGGACGAGGCTCCGTCCACGGCTCCCTGGAGAACGGGGTCGGCTCCCCCGGCGGTGGACTCCTCGGGCAGGTCGTTGACGGCGAACGCCACCGCGCTGTCGTTCTCCTCGACCAGCCAGGTGTCAACCGAGATCGGCCCGAGCGCGGACGGCGCCTCGAATGTGTCCTGCTCGGGCTCGGCGGGCATCTCCATGGTGAAGCCGGCAGCCGAGACCGGGACCCAGGTCTCGGTGGCGACGTCTCCTCGAGCAGGCGGCTAGCAAGAGGCCCACCAGCAGCACAGTCCAAGATATTCGACGGTATTCAGTGGCTTGTCTCATGACCTGACATTGTGTCAGATCACTGAGTGTCGGTCAAAAGTCACCGGGCTGCCGTCGGGCGGGAGACCACTACGGTGGCCCGGATGCGCCCCTATGAGATGGGGAACCCGGAACTCGACACCAAGATCCGGGAATTGGTCGATGCCGCCGGGGGCGGGGACAACCCCGAGTTGATCCACGAGTTGATCGTGACCGCCCTCAAGCTTGCGCGCGATCGCGCCCAGAGGGGCGATCTCAAGCTGCTCAACAGCGCTCTCAAGGAGATGCGGTACTCGATGCTGGTGTTCTCCCGGCACCAGGACGAGCCGAAGGTGACGTTGTTCGGGTCTGCCCGACTCCCCGCCGAAGACCCCAACTACCAACTGGCGTACCGGTTCGCCAAATTGATCACTCAGAAGGGGTGGGACATCATCACCGGCGCCGGTCCCGGGATCATGGAGGCGGGGTCCACGGCGGCGGGATGGAGAACTCCTTCGGGGTGAGCATCAGGCTGCCGTTCGAGCCGGCCGCTTCGGGCTCGATCGCTCCGGAGCGTCTCATCAACTTCAAGTACTTCTTCACCCGCAAGCTCGGGTTCGTCAAGGAGTCCCACGCTTTCGTCCTCATGCCGGGGGGCTTCGGGACACTCGACGAGACCTTCGAGTTGCTCACCCTGATCCAGACCGGCAAGAGCGATCTTCACCCCATCGTGATGCTCGAAGCCGAAGGAACCGGCTTCTGGGAGGCCTGGGACCGGCTGATCCGCACCCACCTCGCCGGGCGGGGGATGATCGCCGAACAGGACCTGATCTCTCTATCGGATCCTCCATGACGCCGATGAGGCCGTCGAGGAGGTGATCCGCTTCTACGCCAATTATCACTCGCAGCGCTACGTCGGCGGACGGCTGGTGCTCCGCATCGCCACGGCGCCCAACGAGGAGCAATTGGAGAAACTCAACGAAGAGTTCGCCGACATCGTGGTCGAAGGCAAGATCGAGGTCGTCGAGCCCACCGAGCGGGAGATCGCGGACAACGACGCCATGGACCGTGCCCGGATCGCGTTCGTCTTCGACCGCCGCAGTTACGGGCGGCTGCGCAACCTGATAGACGCCCTCAACGACCTGGTCGGACAGCCCGAGGAGCCCATCCACCCACCGCCGGTATTCGGGGAGGAGCAGGCGGAACGACCCTGGTGACAGGCTCGGCAGTGCCCCCGGCCGTCATTTTGACCCCAGGATGACGGCTACCATTTGGGGTCGTGCGTGACATTCTTTCTGATTTGGTCGCGGAGCAACAGGCTCTCGACCAGTTCCTGCAGCGCGCCCCGATCCGAGACTGGTCGGTGAAGGCCCGGAACAGCACCACGGTCAAGGACCTGGTGGCACACCTGGCCTCCGATGAGGAACTGGCGCGCGACTCGCTCGACGGCGGGGGCGAGATGCTCGACCGCGCCATCGCCGAAGGTCCGGACCCCGTGCTCGCCGACCGCGCAACCAGAGCCAACGCCATGCGTCCCCAGGACGTGATCGAATGGTGGCGCGAGGCGAGGGCAAAGGTCGTTGAGGCGCTCTCGCGCATGGAAGGCGACGAGCAGGTCCCCTGGCTCGACGGGCCGGTGGAGGGGCGTCGCATCGCGGCCGATCGCCTCCGTGACACATGGGCCCATGCCCTCGATATCGAAGGGGTGCTCCGCGGCGAGCCCGAGGACTCGGCGCGGCTGCGACATGTCGCCTGGATCGGATGGGCCGAGCTTCCCGAGGCCTTCGCTTCCGCCGGTGAGTCCTACGACGGCGAGGTGAGGCTCGAGGTGATGGGGCCCGGCTACTCGAAGTGGGTTTGGGGCCCGGAAGGTGGCGAGAGCCTCATCAAAGGGCCTGCCGGCGAATGGTGCCGGCTGGTGGTGGGGCGGATCCCACCGGGCGCGCTGTCGCTCAAGGTCGAGGGAGACCTCGCCGAGGCTGCGGTGCGCGTTCTCGGCAAGCGGCGATGACCCTCCCCCGTCTGGTGGGGATGGTCCACCTCGGACCGCTCCCCGGGGCCCCCCGCTTCGGCGGGTCGCTCCAGACGGTGATCGACCGTGCGCTAGCCGATGCATCCATCCTGGCCGAGTCCGGCTTTGACGCACTGATCGTGGAGAACTTCGGCGATGAGCCCTTCTTCCCCGATGAGGTCCCCAAGATCACCGTCGCCGCCATGACCCGGGCCGTGGCCGCGGTGCGCGACGCCGTCCCTTTGCCGGTGGGTGTCAATGTGCTCCGCAACGACGCAATGGCGGCGTTGGCCGTTGCCGCCGCCACCGGCGCCTCATTCATCCGGGTCAATATCCTCTCCGGCGCCATGGTCACCGACCAGGGACTGGTACAGGGCCGCGCCGCCGAGGTTGCCAGGGAACGGGTGGCGCTTGGCGATGCCGCCGTCTGGGCCGACATCCATGTCAAGCATGCCGTCCCACTCGGCGCAATCTCCTTGGAGGATGCGGCCAGCGACACGTTTCACCGTGGCGGGGCGGACGTCCTCATCGTCTCCGGCCGAGCCACCGGACAGCCGACATCCACCGACGACATCGCCCGAGTGCACGACGCCGTGCCCGAGGCGCCCGTGGTGGTCGGGTCGGGTGTGACCGCCGAGACGGTGGCCCGGATCCTCTCAATGGCGGATGGCGTCATCGCCGGCACCGCCCTGAAGCGAGATGGGATCACCACGAGTCCGGTCGATCCCAAGAGGGCGGCGGAACTCGTCGCGGCCGCCCGGCAACCTACCTCCCCTTGACCCCCCCGCCGGCCTGGAAGAGGGCGACGGGATGGCGGTCCTGACCATCGGCCGCTGCAGCGGCAACTGACCGCAAACCGGATCGACCCCCCGCTCCGAATAGTCAGTCGCTGGCCGAATGAGTCGCCCGCCCCATGGACCGCGAAGAAGAGATCGTGGACACTGTGTATCGCAGCGGGGTGCGGCTGATCTAGAAGAGGGACGAGGAAGGAATGCGAGGGATGGGACCAGGATTGACGGCGGACCGGCAGGTGGACGAGTTCCTCACCATGCTGGGCCAGGGTGTCGACGACCTCGAGGGGCACGGCTTCCGGGTCGCCGCTTTGGCGTTGTCACTGGGCCGGCATCTCGACCTTTCCGCCTCGCAGCTGGAACACCTCGAAGTGGCGGCGATGTTGCACGACATCGGCAAGATCCGCCTCGACCCCCAAGTGGTCGGAAAGCCGGGCCCGCTGACCCCCGACGAGTGGCACCACATCCGTCGCCACCCCGAACTCGGGTTCGCCATGACCGCAGGCGTTTTCCACCCAGAGATTGCCCAGACGGTCCTCTGCCATCACGAACGGTGGGACGGACGGGGCTATCCGCTGGGCCGAGCCGGCACCGAGATCCCCTATCTGGCCCGGATCCTCTGTGTGGCCGACACATATGACGCAATGACCAGCGATCGCTGCTACCGGTCTTCGCTCCCTCGTTGAGGTCGTGATCGCCGAGCTGATCGCACACGCCGGCACCCAGTTCGACCCGGCAGTGGTCGACGCCATGGAGGACCTCATCATGGCCGACGCCCTCCCGGTGCTAGCCGCCGCGCAGCCACAGATGGCGGCCGCCTAGCGAGTCGGAAGGCGGAAGTCGGAAGACGGAAGTCAAAACCCGGACGGCTGACACCAGACGGCGTACGGCAGCTGTTCTTCAGAGAGCCAGCACAGCCTGTGTGCTCTTCTGTCCTCCTTCCCTGAGGAGGAGGGGGCGATCGAAGCGAGCGGAGCGGATAACGTTCCGTCTTCCGTCTTCCGCCTTCCGTCTATACCGCGCAGCCCGATTTATTGTCACTTCATCCTTCTACGATGGCGGTGATGGCCCCTGACCCCATGGCCGGGTTCTCGCCGGCGACGAGGGCATGGTTCGAGAGCTCCTTTTCCGAGCCAACCGAGGCGCAGGCGTTGGGCTGGCCGGTTATCGCCAGGGGCGAGCACACCCTCGTCCATGCCCCCACCGGCTCGGGCAAGACGCTCGCCGCCTTCCTCTGGACGCTCGACCGTCTGCTCCACGAGCCGGTCCCCGA
Organism: uncultured Actinomycetes bacterium; assembly: GCA_963824995.1. Classification (GTDB taxonomy): domain Bacteria; phylum Actinomycetota; class Acidimicrobiia; order Spongiisociales; family DATADW01; genus DATADW01. Next base: position 339,220 of record CAWGRK010000006.1, read on the forward strand.
GCCGGCGGAGCGGTGCCGGGTGCTCTATGTGTCGCCGATGAAGGCTCTCGCCTACGACGTGGAGCGCAACCTGAGGGCGCCGCTCGCCGGGATCGGCCACGCCGCGACCCGACTGGGTCTGCCGGCGCCGGCACAGATCATCGCCGGAATCCGCACCGGTGATACCCCGGCCGACGAGCGGCGAAGGATGCAGCGGTACCCCCCCGACATCCTCATCACCACCCCCGAATCGCTTTTCCTGATCCTCACTTCGGCGACCCGAAGCATCCTCGAGACGGTCCGCTGGGTGATCGTCGACGAGGTCCACGCCGTCGCCGGCACCAAGAGGGGTACTCACCTCTCCATCTCGCTGGAGCGCCTCGAGGAACTGACCAGGGTTGCCCCGCAGCGGCTCGGGCTCTCGGCGACGCAGCGCCCGCTCGAGACGATCGCCCGCTTCCTCGGCGGGGGCACGCTGGAACGGAGCGGGAGCCGACTGGGTACCCCGACCTGTCAGCGTCGTCGATGTCCCGGGAGAGCATGCTCTCGAGGTCGAACTGGTGGTGCCGGTCGAGGACATGACCGCGCCGCTCCGGCCCGAGCCGGAGGTGAGCGCCCGGCCCGACGGGACGATCGATCCCGCCAGACCCCAGGCTGGCCCCGAGCCGTCCCTCGGTGTGGGAGGCGATCTACCCGAGGGTGCTCGATCTCATCCGAAGCCATCGATCGACGATCGTGTTCGCCAACAGCCGGCGGCTCGCCGAGCGGATCTGCTCCGAACTGAACGCATTGGCCGGGGAGGAGATCGCCAGGGCTCACCACGGCTCGGTGTCGCGCGAGCAACGGGTGTCGATCGAGGAGGGTTTGAAGCGTGGCGTGCTTCCAGCCGTGGTGGCCACGTCGTCGCTAGAACTCGGCATCGACATGGGCGCGGTGGACCTCGTGATCCAGGTCGAGTCGCCCACTTCAGTCGCTTCGGGGCTGCAGCGGGTGGGAAGGGCAGGCCACCAGGTGGGTGCGGTGAGCCGGGCGAAGGTGTTCCCCAAGTTCCGTGGAGACCTGCTCGAGGCGACCGTCGTGGTGGACAGGATGGTGGACCGGACGGTGGAGTCGACCCGGATCCCGCGCAACCCACTCGATGTGCTCGCCCAGCAGGTGGTGTCGATGGTCTCGGTGGAGCCCTGGAACGCCGCCGATCTACTTGCGGTGGTGCGGCGCAGTGCCCCCTATGCCGACCTCACCGCCGGGCCGTTCGAAGCCACGCTCGACATGCTGGCAGGCCGCTACCCGTCGGACCTCTTCGCCGAGTTGAGGGCGCGTATCACGTGGGATCGTATCGACGGCACGATCACCCCCCGGCCCGGAGCTCGCCAGCTAGCCGTGGCCAACGCGGGCACCATCCCCGACCGGGGGTTGTTCCGGGTCACGCTCCCAGACGGCGCTCGTGTCGGCGAGCTCGACGAGGAGATGGTCTACGAGAGCAGGCCGGGCGACGTGTTCCTCCTCGGCGCGAGCACGTGGCGGATCGTCGATATCCAGCACGACCGGGTGGAGGTGGTCCCAGAACCGGGAGCACCGGCGGCGAACATGCCGTTCTGGCACGGCGATGCTCCGGGGCGGCCGCTCGAGACCGGTAGGGCGATCGGTGAGTTCATCCGCCGTATGGCGGCCATGCCCGCTGACGAGGCCGAGGCGACTCTCCGCGATCGCTACCGGCTCGACCCGCTGGCCGCCTCCAACCTGGTCGCCTATCTGACCGAGGAGCAGGAGGCGGTGGGCGTGCTTCCCACCGACCGGACGATCGTGGTCGAGCGCTTCCGCGACGAGATCGGCGACTGGCGCCTCGTGGTGCTGTCACCTCTCGGTGCCAGGGTCCACGCTCCATGGGCGATGGCGCTCGTTCGGAGATTCAGGGAGAGATACGGCCACGATGTAGACGTCATCTGGTCGGACGACGGGATGGTCTTCCGATTCCCCGACACCGACGATGTCGCCTCGGCGGAAGAGGTCGCCATCGATCCGGAGGAGGCGGAAGGACACCTCATGGAGCAACTGCCGGACACCGCCCTGTTCGCTGCACGCTTCCGCGAGGCGGCGTCGCGGGCTCTGCTCCTCCCCCGGCGCCGTCCCGGGTCGCGCACCCCTTTGTGGCAGCAGCGGCGCCGCGCCGCAGACCTCTTGGCGGTGGCCCGTGAGTTCGGCTCATTCCCCATCATTCTGGAGACTTATAGGGAGGTGCTCCAAGACGACTTCGATCTGCCTGCGCTGCGCGAGGTGCTCGGCGGCATCCAGTCCCGCCGCATCCGCCTCGCCGAGGTCGTCACCACCAGCCCCAGTCCCTTTGCCTCGTCACTGCTGTTCGACTTCGTCGCCGCCTACCTCTACGAGGGCGACACTCCCCTGGCCGAACGCCGCGCCGCGGCACTGACCCTCGACCGCGATCTCCTCGCCGAATTGCTGGGTGAGGGAGAGCTCCGCCAGTTGCTCGACCCCGAAGTGGTGGCAGAGGTCGAACTCGAACTCCAGGCATTGACAGACGAGCGGCGGGTACAGGGCTCGACGGGGTGCACGACCTCCTCCTCCGTCTGGGACCACTCACCGCCGACGGCGTCGCCTCGCGGATCGTCGACGGCGACGCGCTCGCCCTGCTCGACCAACTGACCGCGGCACGGCGTGCCATCCCGGTGCGGATTGGTGGCGTCGCCAATTGGGCCGCGGTCGAGGACAGCGCTCGCGCCTGCGCGATGCTCTCGGTGTCCAGCCCCCACCGGGTGTCCCCTTCACCTTCCTCGAACCGGTGGTAGACCCGATGGGAGACGTGGTCGGCCGCTTCGCCAGGACGCATGGACCGTTCACCCAGGGGGCCGCCGCCGCCGCTCTGGGGCTGGCGCCGGCGGTGGCGAGGACGGCACTGGAGCGCCTGGAAGCTCAGGGCAGGGTGGTGCGGGGCGCCTTCCGCCCGGGTGGCGACGGAGTGGAATGGGTGGACGTCGAGGTGTTGCGACGGCTCAAGCGACGCTCGCTGGCCGTGCTCCGCAAGGAGATCGAACCTGTCGGTCCAGATGCGCTGGGGAGGTTCCTCCCTGCCTGGCACGGCGTGGGCACAGCCACCGCCGACCGCGCCGGTTTGACCGACGTCGTCCGCCAACTCCAGGGTGCCGCCATCCCGGCGTCGGCACTCGAGACCGACGTACTTTCCGCACGGCTCAACTACCGCCCCGAAGACCTCGACCGTTTGATGGTCAGCGGAGACGTGGTTTGGGTGGGAGCAGGCTCGATCGGTCCAAGGGATGGCCGGGTCGCTCTCTTCTTCGCCGATCAACTGCCGCTGCTCGGTAGAGCCCTCGCCGATCCCGTGGAGGGGAGGGTTCACGACTCGCTCCGCAACCACCTCCTCGCCAGAGGTGCTTCCTTCTTCCGCGAGTTGTACCAGGCCGCGGGTGGGGGCGATCCAGACGCCGTGGTCGAGGCTATCTGGGATCTGGTGTGGGCCGGCGAGGTCACCAACGACACGCTCGCTCCGCTGCGTGCCCTGGTGGGCGGAAGACGGGCAACTCGCCGATCCACCGGTCGGCGACCAAACCAGGTGGTGGCATCACCCCCTTCCGTCACCGGGAGGTGGTACCTGGTGTCCGAACTTGCGGGGCAGCCAACCGAACCGACCGAGTCGGTTACGGCATGGGCGCTCCAACTCCTCGACCGCCATGGCGTACTCACCCGGGCGGCCGTCGCCGCCGAGGGCCTACCTGGCGGCTTCAGCGGGCTCTATCCGGTCCTCTCCAGGTTGGAGGAGACGGGGAGGGTCCGCCGGGGCTACTTCGTCGAGGGCCTCGGAGGAGCCCAATTCGCCAAGCCAGGTGCCGTCGATCGGCTGCGGTCGTCGGACGGCGACGGGGTCATAGTGCTCGCCGCCACCGATCCGGCCAACCCATACGGGGCGGCGCTGCCGTGGCCGGCGAGCGCCGGCGCCCAGCCGGCGAGAGCGGCAGGGGCCGCCGTGGTGCTGCTGGATGGGTCATTGGCAGCTTTCGTCGAACGCGGTGGGCGAAGGGTGGTCACCTACGGCGACGAGTTGGAGTCGGTCGCCGCGGCGCTGGCGGATCTTGGCCGGCGCCGGCACCGGATGCTCCTCACCACGGTTGATGGCAAGCCGGTGGCGGATACCCCGCTGGGTGATGCCTTGATCGCTGCCGGGTTCACCACGGCGCTCCGCGGGTTGGCGTGGCGCGGTTGACACCTTCGGGGGGTTGATTGCCCGAGGGAGACGTCATCGCCCGGGCCGCAGCACGGCTGCAGGAGGCACTCGGAGGCGAGGTGATCGCCCGTGTCGAGGGGAGCAACCCAGGCGTGCGCCGCAATGCGGGGCGTCTGGTCGGCTCCCGGGTGGGCGAGGTGACTTCCCACGGCAAACACCTTTTGATCCACCTCGACAATGGGCTGAGCATCCGGACCCACCTCGGGATGCCTGGCGCCTGGCACGTCTACAGATCGGGCGAGCGCTGGCGCCGGCCATACGGAGCCGCCCGCCTGGTCCTAACCACCGACAGCGTCACTGCGGTGTGCTTCTCGGCGCCGACCGTCGAGGTAGAGCGACGACGTGTGGTCGAGATGGGGATCGCTCACCTCGGACCCGATGCAACCGCGGCGGACTTCGACGAGGAGGAGTACCTGCGCCGGGCCGTTTCGTTCCCCGCTGACCGACCGGTGAGCGATCTCCTGCTGTCGCAGAGAGTGCTCTCGGGCGTGGGCAATGCCTACAAATGCGAGGTGCTCTTCCTTGAAGGGATTCACCCGGCCGCCCCCGTTTCGGTGCTCGACCCGGAGCGGCTTCTGGCGCTGGCACGCCGGTCTCACCGGCTATTGCGGGCCAACCTCGGTGGTCCGGGGCGAACGACCACAGGTGATCGGCGGCGTCCGGCCTGGGTGTACGGGCGCGCCGGGCAGCCGTGCCTTCGTTGCGGATCGATCATCGAACAAGCCCACATTGGCGATCCCCCTCGTCACACCACCTGGTGTCCATCGTGCCAATCCCGATAGCTTCCTCCTCGGACATAAGGAGGTGCCGTGCTCGACGCGATGGATTTCTGGCCGACCTTGCCCGCCGCCGACATGGAGCGGGCCAAGCGCTTCTACGCCGAGAAGCTCGGTCTCTCACCTCTGGTCGAGACCGAAGCGTGGATCACATACCGCTCAGGATCGACCATCTTCCAGCTCTACCCGACGTCGTCTGCGGGGACGGCGGGCCACACCCTCGGAGGATGGGTCACCGATGACCTGGAGGCGACGGTGACCGGACTCCGCGAGAACGGCGTTGTCTTCGAGGAATACGACATGCCTGGGTTGCGCACGTTCGACGGTATCGCCGACCTCGGCGGTGTGGAGAGAGCCGCATGGTTCCGCGACAGCGAGGGCAATATCCTCGCCATCTCCGAGTTCCTCACCGACCCGACCGGCTGACCTCCGGGGGCGCCGGGGTACGGTTCGGCTCATCGGCGACTACCTGGTCCATGGCTCCTGCTGCAACCGTCACCGTCCGTGCCGGGCACCCGGATTTCCTCGATCTACCTTGGGACACCACGCTCGCCGGCTGGGACGACCCGAGGTTGATCGAGCTGCCCAAGGGGATCTCCCGTCACGAGGTCCGCTTCATCGCCATGGGCCCGTCGATCTATGCGATCAAGGAACTGCCCACCAGACCGGCTCGACGCGACTACGACGTCCTCCGACGGCTCGAGTTGGCGACGCACCGGCCGTCCGTGCCGTCGGTCTGGTCGAGGGCCGTTATCCCGATCCAACCGCCGAACAGGCAGCCGCACTCATCACCCGTTACGAGGACTTCTCCTACTCGTACCTCGAACTTCTGCAAGGCCCCGGTTTCGGGATACGCCGCAACCAGATGCTCGATGCCTTCGCCGGTCTCTTCGCCGAGCTCCATGTCGCCGGATGCTTCTGGGGCGACGGCTCGCTCTCGAACGTGCTCTACCGGTTCGATGCCGACAAGGTCGAAACGATGCTGGTCGACGCCGAGACCGCCGAGATCCACACCCGAGCTCAGCGACGGGCAGCGCGAACAGGACCTCGGGATCATGATCGAGAACGTCGCCTGGGGCATGGCGGATATCGCCGCCCAACAGGGGGTGGACGTCGAGGAAGCCGACATGGCCCTCGGTGAGGCAATCGCCGATCGTTATCGGGGGCTGTGGCACGAGCTCACCGAGGTGTGGACCATCGGGCCCGATGAGCGGTACAAGATCAACGAGAGGATCGAGAGCCTCAACGAACTCGGGTTCATCGTCGAGGAGGTTGATCTCGTCCCAACCGAGGATGGCAACCGATTCCAGGTGAGGGCTCGGGTGGGCGGCAGGGCCTTCCACGCCGACAAGCTGCGCGAGCTTGACCGGGGTCGATGCCCTCGAGTTCCAGGCGAGACAGATCCTGTCGGATCTCTACTACTTCCAGTCGGACTCAACGGGCGGCGAGACGCAGACCGGGAAGGCGATCGATGCGGTGCGGTGGCGGGTCAACCAGTTCGAGCCGATGCTGATCAGGTTGCGCGGACACCGCCGGGGTGGTCGATCCGGTCCAGGCTTTCTGCGACGTGCTCTACCACCGCTACGCGATCTCCAAGGACCGGGGCTCGATGTCGGGACCGATGCCGCCTTTGACGACTGGGTGGCGATGGGTCGACCCGGCTACCCCTGGTCTGAGCTCTCAACCCAGCGACCCGCTGGCTCCGATCACACCACCGTCCACAGGGAGGGTCACCCCGGTGATCCAGGTCGCCCGGTCTGAGCAGAGAAAGACGATTGCGTCCGCCACGTCCTCGGGAACGCCGAGGCGTCCCAGCGGGTGGAGTGCGCGCTGCGCGGCCTCGTCCTCCCACAGCAGCTTGGACAGCCTGGTCTTCACCACGGCCGGCGCAACCGCGTTCACCCGCACCGTCGGCGCCAACTCGAAGGCGAGTTGCCTCGTCATGTGGATCAGCGCCGCCTTGGAGAGGTTGTAGGCGCCGAGCACGTGGCTGGGAGCCATGCCGCCGACCGAGGCGACGTTGACGATGACACCGCCGTGTTCCTTCATCCATTGATGCCAGACCTGGCGGGACCAGAGCAGCGGGCCCTTCTGGTTCACCGCCCACGTCTTGTCGATGGCACCCTGGTCCACCTCCATGATCGGACCGCCGGAGGGGTTGGTCCCGGCGTTGTTGACCAGGATGTCGCAGCCACCGAACCGCTCGATGGCGGCGACTACGGTCGCAACCGCGTCCTCTTCCTCATCGGCCCTTGCGACCCGGGCGTGGAGCGACGATGGGTCGGCGCCGGCATCGGTCAGCATGGCCTCGGCCTCCTCGAGGTTCTCGGCACGCCGGCCGGTGATGACCACCCCCCGTGCGCCGCTGCGGAGCAGTTCGAGGGCGGTGGCAGCGCCGATCCCCCTGCTCGCCCCGGTGACGATGGCCACCTTGTCGTCGACTCTTGCGTCCATACCAACCCCTCGCAGGCCCAACTCCTTGCGGACCGGCCCAGTGACCGCCCGGCTCGCACGGGTAATCATGGCGAAGCTGGCGTCCACTGCGCATCCCCGACTCAGTGACCGCCCCGCTTGACCCCTCCGTACTTCATCCGCGTGTCGCCGATGGCCGCGGCCTTCTCCACCTCCGGCGAAGGGAGTCCGGCAGCCACCACCTCCCCCACGAAGAACGTGTGGGTGCCCAGATCGGTCGAGTTGCCTCACCTCGCACTCCATCCAGGCGATCGCCTCGTCGAAGATCGGTGCTCCGGTTTGGCCGGGGCGAACCGGCCGCTCGTTGAGCTTGCCGTCCTCGTATCTTCGCCGGCTTGGAGAACTTGACGAACACCCGGGTGTCCTCGGATGACCAGAGGTTGACGGTGAACACCCCGGAGGCGCTGATCGAGCCGGTGGGTCACCGCCTTGTTGTCGACCCCGATGCCGATGAGGACCGGTTCCATCGACACCTGGGTGACCCAACTGGCGGTCATCGCGTTCCACTCGTCCCCGTGGCGCGACCCGACGAGCACCAGGGCGTTCGGTATACGCCAGGTGACCGCGTTGAGCAACTCGTCGGTCAGCGTGTCGTCCATCGCTCTCCTCGGGACGGGCGGGACAGGGTACCGGCATGACCGACCGGCGGGTCATCGGCCTAACCTCTTGAGCCGTGCGGATCCTCATCGCCACGGCAGGAGTGTTGCCCCCTGGCCCGGTGGTCGATCTGGTCGGGCGATTCCGGGGCGACGACGGTGAGGTTTCGGTGCTCTCGGTGATCGAGGTGCCGCGCAGCTTCCTCGACTCGCTGAGCGCTGAGGAGTGGCGACCGTTCGAGGATGATCCCAGTGATCGTGTCGCCGCCCGGGAAGCGGCGGTCGCCCGCTACGTGGCCGAGCGGGGCAGACGCCTCACCGAGCCCGTGGTGGTGGCGCTCCGCTCCCGCGGTCTGACCACGTCTGCGCTCTACGTGGAGGGCTCCGACCCGGCGGATGCGATCGTCGAGACCGCCAACCGGATCGATGCCGGACTGATCGTCATCGGGGCGACCCGGCCGATCTTCGCCGACGGCAGCTGGGGGAGCGTTTCGGCAGACGTCATGCGCAACTCCCGCCGACCCCTGCTCCTCGTGCCCGGGGCTTCCCGCGATACCGAGGACGTGACCGAGCGGCCCTTCGTCGCCGATCCCGCCTGATCGGACGCGGCCGGAACCCGCTAGGTCTGTCGCCGAGGAATGTCACACCCTCGTGACAGGATGATGCTCCATGGACGGGTAAAGGCTTACGGGAGAACTTCAACGGGGGAACTTCAACTGTCGCCACCAGCCGGTCGAGATCGCCGGGATGTCGGTCGTGGCGTGCGCCGATTGCGGCATCGTCCAGTGGTTCGGACCATCGGGCCCGCTCGACCCCGCCGAGGCGATGAACCGGGCCTTCGGACAGTACGACCTTGTGGGTCGTCTTCCCTCGGTGCGGGGTCCCGCCGACTGGGTGCTCCTCTACCGTCCCCCTGGGCGCCGCCAGCGGTCGCACCTCGCCGCTTTTCAGGCTGGCACGTGGTACCGGGTAGACGAAGAGCTGTGGCTGTGCCACGACGGCGAGATGCTCCTGTTGGCCCCATCCGACCCGCTCCTCGCCGCCAACCTGACCCGCGAGATGAGTACGGGACGGCGGTTGGAGCCGGTCAGCGGCTGACACACCGATCGGTCAGACGCTGCCAGTCAGGACTCGCCGCCCACCCCGAGCACCGATTCCGAACCGAGGACGTCGATCAACCCGGCTTGCTGCGCCAGGAATTGGGTCTCGAACAGGCGGTTGTAGAGCCCACCAGCGGCGAGCAGTTCGACATGATCGCCCTGCTCGACCAGATTGCCCTTGATCGAACACGAGGATCCGGTCGGCGGCGAGCACCGTGGAGAGTCGGTGGGCGATCACCAGCGAGGTGCGGCCGTTCATCACCCGCTCCAGTGCTTCTTGGATCTTCGCCTCAGACTGTGAGTCGAGGTGGGACGTCGCCTCGTCGAGCACCAGGATACGCGGGTCCTTGAGGATCACTCTGGCGATGGCGATGCGCTGCTTCTCGCCACCCGAGAGCCGGTAGCCCCGTTCTCCCACCAGCGTCTCGTACCCGTCGGGGAGCGAGGCGATGAACTCGTCGATGTTGGCCGCGGCCGCGGCCTCCTCGAGTTCCTGCTGGGTGGCGTCCGGCCTGGCGTAGCGGAGGTTGGCGGCGATGGTGTCGTGGAAGAGGTAGGTCTCCTGGGTGACCACGCCGATCCCGTCGGCCAGCGAGCCGAGGGTCACCGCGCGGACGTCGTGACCGTCGACCAGGACGCGGCCTTGCTCGACGTCGTAGAGCCGGGGCACGAGATAGCTGACCGTGGTCTTCCCGGCGCCGCTCGGCCCGACGAGGGCAACGAGGTCGCCGGGCTCGACACGGAAGGAGACATCCTGCAGGGCCCATCGGCGTCCCATGCGCTGCGGAAACCGGGACGGCCACCGGAGCGGGGCGGCTGTGCCTCTTGGCGTCGGGAAGCCCGCTCACGCCTTCGGTGTGGTAGCGGAACCAAACGTGGTCGAACTCGATGGCGCCGAGCAACGGCGTAGAACCGTCGGCATCCGGGGCCTCCTCGATGTCGCTCGGCAGGTCGATCACCTCGAAGACCCGCTCGAACGAGACCAACGAGGTGACGAACTCGACCCTGCTGTTGGAGATGGCCGACAGCGGCCCATACAGCTGCACCAGCAGTCCGGTGAACATCACGATCACCCCGAGGGTGATCGTGCCCTGGATGACCATGTAGCCGCCCACCCAGAACACGGCGGCGGTCCCCACTGCCGAGACCAAGCCGAGCGCGGCGAAGAACCACCGGCCGATGACCGCCCGCCTCACCCCGAGGTCGCGCACCGTCGCCGGCCTCGGTGGAGAACCGATCCACCTCGCGGCCGGCCCGGTTGAAGAGCTTCACCAGCAGCGCGCCGCTGACGTTGAACGTCTCCTGGAGAATGCTCGACATGGTGGCGTTGTGCTCCATCTGCTGCTCGGTGACCCTTGCGCAGCGCTTGGCCCACCCGTCGCGCCGGCCAGATGAAGAGGGGCAGCGCCGCCACCGCCAGCAGCGTCAGCCGCCACTCCGCCCGGAGCATTACAACCAGGATGATCGATCACCTGCACGATGTTGGAGACGATCGAGACGAAGGTTCCGGTGACCGCCTGCTGGGCACCGACGACGTCGCTGTTGAGCCGTGAGATCAGCTCCCCGGTCCTGGTGTTGGTGAAGAACCGCAGCGACATCCCCTGAAGGTGGACATACAGCTGGCGTCCTCAGGTCGAAGATGATCCCTTCACCGGCTCGCGCCGAGAGCCATCGCTGGATCCCGCCGATGAGGGCGTTGGCGAAGGGGACGACGATCATGGCCGCACCGAGCAGGGTGAGTAGCTGCGATGTCGCCCTCGGGGATGGCGACGTCCACCAATTGACGCGACAGACAGCGGGGGGATCACCGAGAGCAGTGAGATCACGAAGATGGTGGCTAGGACGCCGATCGAGGAGCAGCCGGTAGGGCCGCCCGTACTCGAAGACGCGCCGCAAGAGAGCCCGTCGAGCTTGGGCGGATCGGCGTCCTCGTCGGCATGCAGGTAGCTGAACCACCCGCCGTGATAGAACATGAAGCTTGGTCAGGTTATAGACCTGGGGCCGCTACCCAGGGAACGCATTGGCGGCGCCGGCTCTTGCATCTATCGAACAGGTGTTCGCCAGTTTGTCGCACCCCGCTGATAGGTTGTGCCTACTTCCCCACCGTGAACCAATGGAGTTGACCGTGTTGGCAGGGGAAGTGATCTCGGAGCTGTGGCCACCACCGCCACCCGTCGCTCCTCCCTGCAGGCCTCGAGGAGATGGCACCCGGTCCCGAGCTTGCCCGGGTATTGGCCGGGATCGACCTCGACTCCCTCCCCGGTTTCGACCTGGTGGTGGTGATGACCGCCCACGCCCGCCAGGTGTCCCATCAGCAGGCCGAGTTGTTGGATCTGGTGGCCCGGGTGGCCGACGCCTCGTTCTGAGGCGAGCGCCCTGGTCTCCGACGACGACGGCGAGTTCGCCGCCGACGAGATCCGGGCCGCTCTCTGTCTCACCCGGAGAGCGGCGGTGTCGCTGCTGCAACTGGCCCGGGACCTGGAGAGGCTCCCCGAGTCTGGCCGAGGCTCTCCGCTCGCGGGTCGATCGACCTCCCCCGGGCCCGGGTGGTGTCCACCGAGGTGGCCACCCTGGACGACGAGGAGGCCCAAGCGGTGGTCTCTGTGGTGCTGGAGCGTGCTTCCTCGCAGACCACCGGCCAGTTGGCGGCGCGGGCGCGCCGCCTGGTGCTCGCGGTGGACCCCGGCGCAGCCAGGAGCGCTACGAGAAGGGGATGAGGGTCGCCGGGTGGAGCTCTCCGCCAACCCCGACGGCACCGCCAACCTCATCGCCTGGTGCTTGCCCCCCGAGCGGGCCAACGCCGCCTTCGGCCGCTTGGACTCCCTCGCCGGGGTGGCCAAGGGTGAGGACGACCCCCGCAGCATCGACCAGATACGGTGCGACGTCCTCTTGGACCTGGTGGACGACGGCTCCGGCTCCACCAGGCGGGGTGTCATCGACCTCCGGGTCGACCTGGCCACCCTGACCCAGTTGTCGGAGGACCCGGGGGAGATCTCGGGCTACGGGCCGGTGGTGGCCGACATCGCCCGCCGGGTGGCCGCCACCCAGGTGGGGTCGGTGTGGCGGGTGGCGGTCACCGACCCCGATGACGGTGCCGTCCTCTGGGACGGGACCACCAGGAGGAGACCCACCGCCGCCCAACGCAGATATGTCGAGGCGCTGGAATCCCACCTGTGTCTTCCCCGGGTGCCGCATGCCCGCCACCCGCTCCGACATCGACCACACCCGCGCCTTCGCAGAAGGGGGACCCACTCTGGTCGTCCAACCTGGCCCCGGCGTGCCGCCACGACCACCGGCTCAGAGAAGCCGGATGGAGAGTCAACACGCGGACCGATACGGAACCATCACCTGGACCAGTCCTCTCGGACATCAATACACCACCGGGCCTGACCCACCGTGAACGCGAGGTGAGCGCGAGCCCGCGGGCTCAGGTGGCGCGATCAGCCTGTTTGGGTCTGGCGGGCTCGCTGCAGCAGCCGGGGGAGGTCGGGCTCGGTCGTGACGGCGCGGTTGATCGGTGCCATCCCCACCGCCATAGCCCGTGCCACCACCGGTTTGACCGAGTCACGGTGGAACAGCTCGTACCGGTAGGAACGCTTCCTCCCACACGATCGTCGTCCCCACCGGTTCGTTCAGCACCCAGGCAGGGCGGTCCTCTAGACGGATCCGGACGCAGCTTTCGATCACTCTCTCGGTGAAGCGGCTGCACCCATCGTCGCCCTCGGCCAATGCGCCCGAAGGGAAGCGCCGCATGACGCTCGAGCACCCCGCTCTGGCCCACGGTTCGGCTCTGGCTGTAGGGAGGAATGGTCCACAGGCCGAACGCGGCGAGCAAGGGGTCGGCCATCTTGCCATCGCCGGTGAACACCAACTGGCTGGTGACATAGATCACGTCTTCGGGGAGCGCTGTGGGGAACTCGAGTCCCCTCAGAGACCCTGGCGATCTCGAACCGGCTCGCCTGGAGGTACTCCTCGCCGGCCTCCCGACGGTTCCAGACCCTGCGGAGCACCGCATTGACGTTGGCCTGCGCCGAGGGACTGCCATAACGGTCGTTGGCCCAGTCGGCGCGCGAGGTTGCGTGGATCGGAAGGTCACGACGAACAGTCCCTTGGACGGTGGTCGGTGCTCCGGCGTCCACCCAACTCTGGCTGCGGGCGCCGATCCCACGCAGCGGCGACTCACCACAAGATGTGAGCAGGACCACAGCAACCACGGCTGCGGTGGCGACCCTGATGACGGCGCCCCGGTTCAACGCACTCCTCAACGGATCGCCTTCACGCTACCGACGACGCGGCCCCGCCCAAAGTTCCTCCGCTTACGCTGATGTCATGCCGCGTATCGATGTCGTCCGCGCCGGGTTCCCCGAAATACCGGGCATGGACACCGCGCTGTCGCACGCCATCCTGCTCAGGGTGTCCGCCGGCGAGATGGGTGAGACGATTCGGTTGCACCGCCCGGGAGCGATTGTGGCATTCGGGCGGCGCGACGTGGTCGACCGGCGGTTCGGTGCTGCCGTGGCCGCAGCCAGAGCGGAGGGTTTCGAGGCGATCGAGCGGCTTGCCGGGGGCGCGCCGCCGTCTTCCACCCTGGCACGATCGCGTTCGCCTGGGCCTTCCCCGATGAGGCGCCGCAGGGAGCGGGTGCGCCGGCGGTTCGACACGGTGGCGGAAGTGATATCGGATGCACTCCGGAGTCTCGGGGCCGACGCCCGGATCGGCGAGGTCCCCGGCGAGTACTGCCCGGGATCGCACAGCATCAACATCGGGGGTCGTCGCAAGATCGTGGGAGTCGGTCAGCGGCTCGTGGCCCGAGCCGCCCACGTCGGCGGTGTGGTGGTCGTGGAGGGAGCAGCGGAGGTGCGCCGGGTGCTCCTCCCGGTGTACCGCGAGCTCGGCATCGAATGGGACCCGGAGACGACGGGAGACTTGGCGTCGGCGCTGCCTGGCATCGACCTGGAGACCGTGGCAGATTCGATCCTGACCCGGGTTGCCGAGGAGGCGGACCTGGTCGAGATCGAACCGGACTCGGCGACGATCGCGCTCGCCGAGCAACTGGCGCCCCGGCACGTGGTCGACGGTCAGCCGATCCCGAGAGTCAGCGCCTCGTTGACCGCCGAGTAGGAGTAGCCGGGAGTCGTCCCGCCGGAGAGGACGAACAGCGTGTCCTCCAACGACGACGACAGCAAGCCCGTGGCGGGCGGTTGGAAGCGACGGGAGGCTGACCCATTCCTCGTCTCCGATGTCATACGCCTCCACCTCGTCGAAGGTGGCCTGTTCCTCGCCACCGACAGCGATGATCATGTCGCCGATCGCTGATGCGGCCAGGCCGCCCCGTGGTGTCGGGAGATCCGAGAGCCGCTCCCAGTCCATCTCCCCGGGGTCGAAGACCTCGAAGGCGGCCAGGTTCCCCAACCCGGTCGTCCGGCCTCCGACGGCGTAGACAGCAGCCGTCGGCGGTGGTGAAACCGAGGTGCTCGCGGGGAGTGATCAACCCGGCTACCTCCTCCCACTCGGTCCGTCTCGGGCTGCCAGACCGCCGTGGTCTCGATCAGATCCGTTGGAGCCCACCCCGCCGCCGACGACGAGGTTGCGCCGACCGCCGCCATCCCGCCCTGCCGCTCTCGGTTCGGGAAGCGGTGCCATCTCTTCCCACGCCCTCGACACCGGACAAGGCGAAGACCCGATCGGACGGGTTGGTCAGTCCCGGCCCGCGGAATCCGCCGGCCACGATCACGGTGCCCATCGACGACGGTGCCCATTGCATGGTTGAGCGCAATTGGGAGCGGCGGGCCCTCCTCCCAGCGGTCCTCGCCGGGCAGATAGACCTCCACCAAAGGCACCGTCGCCCCGCCCTCGACGAAACCGCCCATCAGGAGGATGCGGTCGTCGAGAGCGGCGCCGGCGATCTCGGTGCGAGGGGTCGGAGCTTCGGCCAGCGTCCGCCATTCCAGTGCGACGCTGGTCGCGGGGGGTGAGGTCGACGATGTGACCGCCGCAACCGACGATGGCGTCGTCTGCTGGGCGGTGCACCCGACCGATGGCGAGCGAGGCGAAGAGCGCCGTGGCTGCTGCCGTGCGGAGAGCCATGCGACGACAGTACCGGGCTCGATAGCCTCGCTTGTGATGCGGCGGGTCCTGATCCTCAATGGTCCCAACCTCAACCTGCTCGGGTCGAGGCGCCCCGACGTGTACGGGTCTGCCACGCTCGCCGATCTGGAACGGCTGTGCGTCGCGTGGGGAACCCGGCTCGGGATCGAGGTCGAGACCTTCCAGTCCAACCACGAGGGCGCGCTGATCGACCGACTCCATGAGGCGAGGGGGGTGGTCGATGGTCTGGTGATCAACCCAGGAGCGCTGACCCACACCTCCTATTCGCTCGATGACACGCTCGAGGCAGTCGAGATCCCGGCCGTCGAGGTGCACATCTCCAACGTCGAGGATCGCGAGACGTGGCGACGCATCTCCCTGACAGGCCCCGCTTGCGTCCACCGCATCTATGGACGGGGGATCTACGGCTACAAGAACGCGTTGTCGCACCTCGTCGCCCGCGATGCCATGTCGTTCAGCACGATCCCGTATGGCGAGTCCGATGAACAGGTCGGCGATCTGAGGCTGCCCGAGGGCAGCGGTCCCCATCCGATGGCGGTGCTGCTCCATGGCGGGTTCTTCCTGGGGCAGTACACCCGCGACCTCATGGATAGTGCCGCGGTCGACCTGACCCGCCGCGGGATCGCGACATGGAATGTCGAGTACCGACGGCTCGATGGAGACGGTGGCTACCCGGCCACGCTGCGGGACGTGGCGGCGGCGACCGATTTCGAGTTGGACTCACCGCTCGACCTCGATCGGGTCGCCTACGTCGGCCACTCGGCGGGGGGGTACCTGGCGGTGTGGGCGGCGACCCGTGCCGGGCTTGGCAACGGCTGGGCCGAACCGAGGACGATGCCGGCGGTGGTGGCGACGCTGGCCGGGTTCGGCGATCCCGTCGAGGCAGCGGCGCTGGGCGGAGGCGCCGTCGGGCGGTTCTTGGAGGCATCCACTTCACCGGAGGACCTCACCGTGGCCAAGCCACTGCTTCGGCTGCCATGCGGTGCCAGGCACCTCGCCGCCACCGCCACGACCGACCCTGTCGTCCCCCCGGCCCACACCGCCCGCTACGTGGATGCGGCCGCCGCGGCGGGAGATCCGGTGGAGACCGCAGAGTACGACTGCAGCCACTTCGACCTGACCGACCCGGGAGGCGAGGCGTGGCCCGCCGTCGCCTCGCGGTTGGCCGCCCTGCTTCTCCGCCCCGCCTGACGGCCAGAGGGGACACATTGCCAGGTGTCACCTGGAAGAACCTGGAGGGCATTTCCCTGGCGCAGTCGTTTGCAGACCGGTAGTGTCGCCTGTCCGTCGCGGTTCGCTGGGCCGCGGTTCATGAGGAGGCGGAGGGCTGATCCGGAGAACTCGCCTCGTCGCCTTTGCGGCGTGGCTTGGAGTCTCGTTGCTCACAATCGCCGGCTTCGCCGTGTTCTCGACGCGCTCGGACCCCCCCACGTCGTCGACCACCACGAGCGTGGCGGTGAAGGTGCCGTCCGGGCCGCGGCCGCGTCGCCGGCCGTCTCGCCGCGTCCGCCTTCTCTCCCGTGGTCATACCGCCGCGCACCACCACCACCGTGGCAACCGACCCAGGAATCCGCCGAGGCGGCAGCCGTCGAGACGACCGCACCGCCCGACACAGCACCTCCCGAATCCGAACCTCCCCCCACCACCGATCCGCCGACCACCACGACCGACCCGCCGGCTACCACCCAACCGCCGGCGACGACCCAACCGCCCACCACCAGCGCCCCGACGACGACAACCGCACCCCCTGCCCCCGAGCCGCCGTCGTCCGCACCCCTCACCGAGACGCAGATGCGAGCCCTGGTCGAGGTCTACTTCTCTGCTGACGACGTAGAGAACGCGCTCCAGGTCTCGTATTGCGAGTCGTTGTGGGACCCCTCCGCCTACAACCCGGCTAGCGGGGCGTCGGGCCTGTTCCAGCATCTCCCCGGGGGGTGGGAGGAGCGGGCGGCTGGTGCCGGCTTCGCCGGGGCCGACCCGTTCGATGCCGAGGCAAATACAGCAGCCGCCGCCTGGTTGGTGTACCAGGGCGGCGGCTGGTGGCATTGGGACGGTCGCTGCTCCGTCGGTTGACGGATTAGGTGTAGCGCCAGACGATGCGGCCCTTCGTCGGGTCGTAGACCGACACCTCGACGTCGACTTCGTCCCCCTCGATTATCCGAATCCCACGACCTCGCCTCATTCGCCCCGCCGCTTTGGCTGTGACGATGAGACCCCCCTCGATGCGGACCCGGAACGTGGCATTGCGATCGACGCCTGCCACGGTCCCCCTCATTCGGACGTAGTGATCCTCTGAACTCACCAGCGCGAGCGGCCGCTCGATCTGTCGTCGCGACGCGGGCCGCGGCTCTCCGCGTGGCCGTGCCTGGTTGACTGTGAGGCGGCGTCCATCGATGTCGGACCCGTCCAGCTCCTCGATCGCCCTACGGGCGTCCTCGTCGGCCATCTCGACGAACCCGAAACCGCGTGAGCGCCCGGTGTCGCGATCGGTCACAACTTGGGCCGATGCCACCTCGCCGAAGCGGGCGAACAACGTACTCAGGCTGGCCGAGTCGTAAGAAAAGGGCAGATTGCCCACGTACAGGTTCATGCTTGTTGTGCTCCTCGTGGAACGGCGGCCCCCGGTTTCTCCGGGAGCGGCGAGCTCCTTTGGCGTTCGACGAGCTCGCTCCTCGCCAGCCCCGAGGGGCAGTGATCGGAGCGCCGACCGTCGACGACGGATGTCGTCGGGATCAAGCTTAACCGTCTCCAGCAGTTTGGTGCCAGAGACTCACCTGAAGTTCCGCGCTGCCACCCCCTCCACCGGGATCGGCCGGAAGGAGCGAGCCACCAGGTTGGTCACCCCGTCGCGGTACTCCACCATCCCCTCGATCACCAGCCCGGGATTGCGCCGGGCAACCTCGCGGTGCACCGTCCACACATCGGGCAAAACCACCACGTTGAGCAGCCCGGTCTCGTCCTCCAGGTTGAAGAAGATCACCCCTGCAGACGTCTCGGGGCGCTGGCGGTGGGTGACGATCCCGCCCACCGCAACCCGCGACCGCATCGAACGCAGGTCGAGCACTTCGGCCACGGTGAGACAGCCCATCTCTCGCAATGAGTCCCTTACGAATTGCACCGGATGGGACACCGAGACACCGGTGGACCAGAGGTCCGCTTGGTGGTGCTCCAACTCGCTCATCGCGGGGAGGCGTGGAGGGTCGATCCCGGCACCGAGCGGCAGCCTGCCCGGGCCGATCTCAGCCATCACACCTGCCGCCCACATACCCTCCCGGGGGGAGAGCCCGATCGATTCCAACGCACCGGCAGCGGCCAGGCCCTCGAGGGCACTCACCGCCAACCCGGTCCGCTGTGCCAGGTCTTCGGGAGAGGTGAACTCGCCGCCGATCTGGCGGGCCGCCTCGATCCGGGTTATCTCATTCTCTCCCAGGTTGCGTACGTAGCGCAGCCCCAACCGCACAGCCACCGCCGGTCGCAGCGGGTCGTCCACCGGCCCCCTCCCCCGCCGCCACGCCGAGCCGGAGAAGGTCACCACGTCGTCGGGGTCGGCATCCCACGGCTCGATGGTGCAGTCGTGCCATGAGCGGTTGATGTCGGAATGGAGCACGACCACCCCGTGACGTCCGGCATCCTGCACCAGCGAATTGGGGCTGTAGAACCCCATCGGCTGGGCATTGAGCAGTCCTATGAGGAACTCGGCCGGCCAGTGGTAGCGGAGCCAGGCAGACATGTAGACGATGTAGGCGAAGCTCACCGAGTGACTCTCGGGGAAGCCGAAGCTGGCGAACCCCTGCAGCTTCTCCCAGATCTCGTCGGCGGCGGCACCGGCGATCCCGTTTGCAGCCATCCCCGAGTAGACCTCGCCGGCGAGCTTCGCCATCTCCCGGTCGGAGCGCTTGTGGGTCATCGCCTGACGGAGCCGATCGGACTGGCCTCCGTCGAACCCGGCGCAGACCCTGGCCAACTCCATCAATTGCTCCTGGAACACCGGGACCCCGAGGGTCTTCTTCAGGATCTTCTCGGTGAGCGGATGCGGATAGCGAACCGGCTCCTCCCCATTGCGACGGCGCAGGTAGGGATGGACCGATTGACCCTGAACTGGCCCCGGCCGGATCAAGGCGACCTCCACCGCCAGGTCGTAGAAGGTGCGCGGCTTCATCCGAGGAAGGGTTGCCATCTGAGCTCTCGACTCGACCTGGAACAGGCCGACGGTGTCGGCCCTGGTCATCATCTGGTACACCGCCGGCTCCTGGGGGATGGTTGACAGGTCGAGGGCAACCCCGTGCACGTCTTCGATGGCGTCGACGGTGAGGTGCAGTGCGTTGAGCATCCCGAGCCCGAGCAGGTCGAACTTGACGATGCCGATGGCTGCGCAGTCGTCCTTGTCCCACTGGAGCACGGTGCGCCCCTCCATCCGTCCCCACTCCAACGGGACCACTTGCCAGAGCGGACGGTCGGCGATGACCATCCCCCCGGAGTGGATCCCGAGATGGCGAGGGAAGCCGTCGAGGCGGTGGCACACCTCGTATATGAGCTCGGCGGTGAGGCCCTCGGGTAGCGGCGCCTGGAGCCTCAACTGGGAGACATCACGGCTGTCCACGTACTTCGACAACCCGTCTACCTGGGCTTGGGTGAACCCGAAGGCCTTGCCGACGTCACGGAGCACCGATCTTGGCCGGTAGGTGATTACGTTGGCCACCATCGCCGCCCGCTCCCGCCCGTAGCGGCGATAGCAGTACTGGATCACCTCCTCGCGCCGGTCTGCCTCGAGGTCGAGATCGATGTCGGGTGGGCGCCCTCGCTCCTCGGAGAGGAACCTTTCGAAGGGGAGGCCGAGCCGGATGGGGTCCACCCGGGTGAGCCCGAGACAGCGGCACACCGCCGAGTCGGCGCCAGACCCGCGTATCTGGCACATGATGTCCTGCCCGCGGGCGAACCCGACGATGTCCCACACCACGAGGAAGTAACCGGCGAACCCCAGATTCTCGATGATGACCAGCTCGTGCTCCAGCCGTGACTCCGCAACCTGGTCGATCCCACCGGAGGAATCGGGGTAGACACCTCTGGCACCCTCCATGGTGAGATAACGAAGGAACTCCATCTCCGACTGGAAGTGACCTGGCATCGGGAAATCGGGGAGTTGCGGTGCAACGAGCCTCAGGTCGAAGGCCAGCGTCTCGGCCAACTCCACCGCACGGGGCACCGCACCGCGATGGCGGGCGAAGCGGCGCGCAATCTCACCGGCGGGCTTGAGGAAGCGTTCATCGGAGGCGGGGCGGAAACCGTCGTGAGCGGCGAGACTCCGCCGACCGCCGACGGCAGCCAGCACTTCGGACAGGTGGGCGTCGCTCCTGTCGTGGTAGTGGACGTTGTTGGTGGCCACGATCGGGAGGCCCAATCGATTGGCTACCTCGCCCATCAGATCGTTGCGGGGATCATCCTCGGGCATGCCGTGGTGCCACAACTCGATGTGGAGCCGGGAACCGAATAGGTCGCGCAGCCGGGCGGCTGCTGCCGTCGCTCCATCGACATCATCCCGCTGCGCCGCGGCAGGCACCGCCCCACGGTGACACCCGGTGAGCGCAACCAGACGGCCGGTCGAAGCGGCTTCTGCCACGTCCTCCCACCCGTATACCGGGCGGTCCTTCTCACCGCGGAACTGCGCCCTGGTGACCAGCCTGGAGAGAGCGGCGTACCCCTCGGCGGACGGGGCGAGCAACACCAGATGTTCGGTCTCATCCGGCGCAGTCGGCTTGGCGCCATGCATCCTCTTGGTCCGCCCTCGACGGCGCCCTTCGGGCGCCGAGTCGGAAGTCGGAAGACGGAAGTCCGAAGTCTCACGATCCCGCGCCTCGGCCTTGGCGATTGGATTGTCTTCCGTCCTCCGTCTTCCGTCTTCCGTCTGAGCGGGTAGCCCTACCTCCACCCCGTAGACAGCAGGAAGCCCGACACGACGGGCGGCCTCGGAGAAGCGGACCGCTCCGTAGAACCCGTCGTGATCGGTGATGGCCAGAGCGCGATAGCCGAGATCGGCGGCACGCTCCACCAGGTCATCGGGGTGCGAGGCACCGTCGAGAAACGAGAAGTTGGAGTGGCAATGGAGTTCGGCGTACTCGTGTCGCACCCAGTGGATACTATCGAACGTATGTTCGGGGCGAGACGGAAGGCGGAACGGAAGGCGGAAGACGGAAGGCGGAAGAAAAGAGACAGAGCATGGAGTGAGGCTTGGCTAGTTCAACCCGCACGACCACCTTCTCCCGCACGACCACCTTCTACCTACTTATTCCGGGCCGCCGAGGAGGCCGGGGATGGGGGCCTCATCGCCCCGGCCGAACCGTTCCCTGGGAGCGGCTCCGATCGCCACCGCCACTGTCAGGTCGGGTCGGCGCGATGCCAGCGACGCGGCATCACCGCCAAACGTGGTGCGATGACGCCCCGCCGGGAGCACCACCAGTTCGGAGGTCCCGGCAAGATCCTGCACGGTCGCCGCCCGCGACCCATCTCCCTGCGTCACGTGGACGGTCGCCTCGGGGAGGAACTGCTGCGCAGGCCAACGTCGGGGGCACGACACGGTGACCGGCAGGCCCGACCGGGCGAGCAGCCGGCAAACCGCCAGAGCGGCATCCAGGTCGCCGGCGTGCGACTCCCTGAGGTCGTCCTCGTTCAGCGCCAGGAGCACGCCAGAAGGCGCCTCTCCGCCCAACCTGATCGTCACCACCGGCACGGCGCAGGCGGCGACGATCTCGTCGATCCTGCTGCCGAGGAGGACGTCCTGGATCGGAGTGAGCTGCTGCCATCCCAGCACCAGGAGCGACGCCGACCTCTCGGCGACGGTATGGAGGATCCCGGCGGTCGGGGAGGCATCGACCCTCATCTGCAACTCGACCTCACCCCCTTCAGCCGCCGCCGGCCGGGCGGCGTCCTCGAGCAGTCGCTTGGCGTCGCTCACCGCTTCCTGGTCGGTGTCCACAAGGACGTGTGTCGCCACCACGACGCCGCCATCGGCCATGGCGAGCCGTGCGGCGAACCGCGCCAGTTGGGGTGCCGAGCCCGGGTTGGCCACCGGGACCACGACCACCTCGCCCAGTCTGCGGGGCCGCTCCCGCGCTCCCATCCACCCGGGGAGCCCAGCGCCGCGCCGCCCACGAGGAGATCACCACGGTGACGAGGATGACCAGCAGGACCGCATTGACCACCTCCTCGTCGAACAGCCCGATCTCGAATGCGACGATGGTGGCGGCGAGGGTTGCCGCGGCGTGAGCGCCCGACAGCCCGAACATCACCCCGATCTCGGCTCCGCTGAACCGGAAGATCCGGCCCGTCAACCATGCTGCAGCGGCCTTGGCCACCAGGATGAGGATGGAGACGACTGCGGCCAGGAGCACCGTGCTCGGGTCGGCGACCACCGCCGGGTCCACCAGCATCCCTACCGAGATCAGGAATAGCGGGACCAGCAGGGCGGCGCCGACGAACTCGATGCTCTGCATGAGAGTCCCCCGGTTCGGCACCAGGCGGTTGAGCGCCAGGCCGGCGAAGAAGGACCCGACGATCGGCTCGACCCCGAGCAGATCTCCCAGCGCGGCGGCGGAGAGGAACCCGGCGAGGACGAAGACGAACCGGAGCACCGGCTCCTGACCCAGGCCGGCGAAGAACCACCTTGCCACCCTCGGCAGCACCCAGATGCAGTAGGCGGTCAACACAGCCAGCCCCAGGAAAAGCCGGAGCACGACATCGAGACCGCCGCCGGCGCTGGACAGGCCAACCACCACCCCGAGTGAGGCGAGTGCCACCGTGTCGGTGATGACGGTCGCTCCGACCGTGCTCGCCACCGCCCGGTTCCCCACCAACCCATACCGGCGCACCACCGGGTAGGCGACGAGGGTCTGGCTGGCGAAGAGCAGCCCGAGGACCACCGCCTCCGCTGCGGCGAAGCCAAAGGCCCAGCCGACCCCCGCCCCGGTGGCGAAGGGGATGATGAAGGTGAGCGCGCCGAATACCCCTGCGGCGCGCCGGTAGTGGTAGAGCTCGTCTATGTCGAGTTCGAGGCCGGCGAGGAACATCAGGTAGAGGAGGCCGAGGCCGCCCAGTTGCTCGACGGTTCCGCTCCGCTCGAGGAGCCCGGTGACGTGCGGTCCGAGCACGAGGCCGGCGAGGACCAGCCCGACGATCCCCGGCAACCTGATCCGCTCGGCCAGCAGCGGCGACACCAGGATGGCGACCGCGAGGACGAGAAAGACCCAGGCGGGGTCGGTCAGCGGCAGCGTCACCGTTACCCGGCGAGCTCGGCCATGGTGCGAAGAGTCGCCAGGTCGGTGGTAGCGACCAGCAACTGGGTGGCGCCCGACTCGGCGTAGGCGTCGAGTCGGTCGCGGATCCGCTCCGCCGGGCCGACGAGCGACACCTCGTCGATCAACTCGTCGGGGACCGCCAGCATCGGCCTCACCCTTGCGTCCCTCGAGAAAGGCGTTCTGGACCCGCTCCACCGCATCGCCATAGCCGTAGCGGGTGGCGAGGTCGGCATAGAAGTTGCGTCCCCGCGCCCCGATCCCGCCTAGATACAGCGCGAGCATCGGTCTCATCGTGTCACGGCCGCCGGCGAGGTCGTCGGTCACCAGCGTCTGCACCGTCGGTGCGATCTCGAAGCGCGCCGTCTTCGAGCTGTCGCCGGACCGGGAAAACCCACGGTCGAGCGCCGCGCCGAATTCCTCACCGGCCCGGCTCGGGCGACCAGAAGACCGGCAGCCAGCCATCGGCGATCTCTGCAGCCAGTTCGACGTTGCGGGGGCCGATGGCGGCGAGATAGACGGGCATGTCGGGGTTCCGGGGATGGCCGATCAGCTTGAGCGGCTTGCCGAGACCGGTGGCCCCCGGACCCCGGTAGGGGATGCTGAGCTGCTCGCCGTGGTGCTCGAGCGGCTCCTCACGGCGGAGTATCCGCCGTACGACGTCCACATACTCCCGGGTCAGTTGCAGTGGCTTCCCGTAGGGAACCCCATGCCAGCCCTCGACCACCTGCGGTCCCGAGACCCCGAGACCGAGAAGCATCCGGCCACCGCTCAGCTCATCGAGCGTCACGGCGGTCATCGCCGTCATCGCTGGTGTGCGGGCGTGCATCTGGAGGATGGCCGATCCCACCCGGATTCGGTTGGTGCGGGCCGCGATCCAGGTGAGCACCGTCACCGCATCCGCACCGTATGCCTCAGCCGCCCACACCGAGTCGTAACCCAGGCGTTCGGCTTCGATGACCAAGTCGAGCCCCGGTCCCATGCCGGCGCCCCAGTAGCCGATGTTGAGCCCGAGCCGCATGTGGGTCTCCTCGTCTCCCAGCGCATCTGCCCGGCCTGGGGGCGGGCTACATTATCGGTCCGTGCACCCGTCCCCGGGCCGCCGGCTCACCCTCGCCCTTCCCGTGATCATCGCGGGCGCCCTGGCCGCCACCCTGGTTCAGGCACTGCGCGCCGGATACAGACGCGACCTGCCCACCTTCGAGGGATACGACCCCTCTGGCGACTTCGGCTCACCCGAGGACCCCTTGATCCGCATCGTCGCCCTGGGGGACAGCGCCCTCACCGGTCCCGGTCTCGTCGATCCGGACGACATCTGGCTCCGCCAGGTCTGCCGGGCGCTCGCCACCGACCGGAGCATCGGGCCTTGGCGAATCGAACTGCGCTGTCTCGCCACCGGGGGACGCGCGCCGGCGATGTGCTCGCCCACCAACTCGAGGCCGCCGAAGCGCTCCGGCCCGACATTTCCTTTCTCGCCGTGGGAACCAACGACGTGACCCATCGCACGCCGCCCCGGCTGTTCATCGCCCAACTCTCCGAGATCGTCGAGCGACTGGCGGCATGCTCGGGCGTGGTGGTCCTACCCGGAATGGGCGACCTGGGAACGGTGCCGCGGGCCGGCTTCCCGCTCAGTTCACTGCTCACCACCTGGTCGGCGGTCATAAACAACATCCAGGAGCGCGCCGCCACCAGGCACGACAACGTCTGGCTGATCCCGATGCGCCGCCTCACCACGGCGGCCTTCCGTAGGGAGAACGTCTTCAGCCCTGACAGGTACCACCCAAACGTCGCCGGGCACACAGTGTGGGCCGAGGCAGCCATCCCGTGGTTTCCGCGAGGTGATCGACACCATCGGCGATCGGGCGCCGGCGAGGTGATCGGCCGCCGCCGACTGGCGACTGTGCTCATCACGCTCGGATGGGTGGGGGCGGTGGCGACGATCGTAGGGGTGGTGCTCGGATGGCGGCTGACCGACTCGCTGATCAAGTCGGTCGAGGACACCGCGGCCCTGGTGGACACATCGCTCCAGACGGTGGACGAGTCGGCGCTGCTCCTCTCGGATGCCCTTGGCGATGTGGGACCCGGACTCGAATCGGCCGAGACGGTGCTGGCAAGCGCTGCGGAGACGGTATCCGGGATGCAGTCCATGGCCACCGACACCGCCGATGTCATGACGACGACCCTTCCCGACAGCGTATCGGCGGTGCTCGATGCCCTCCCCGGGCTCATCTCGACGGCGGGGGTGCTCGACAGGACCCTTTCCGCACTATCCGTGGTCGGGGTCGACTACGACCCCGAAGTACCGCTCGACGAGGCGTTGACCGAGTTGCAGGACAGCCTCGAAGGGCTACCCGAACAACTCATCACCGAAGGGGAACAACTCGACTCGTTGGCAGAGGAGACCGCCGGTCTCCCCGACGAGGTGGCTGCACTCGGTACCGCGGTGGGTGATCTGGCCGATCAGGTCGGCTCGGCGCAGACGCTCCTCGATGAGGTCCAAACATCGACGTCGCAGGCACGTGAGACCCTGAATGACGAGGTCGCCGAATTGGCCCGGACCCGCCGCCTCGCAAAGCTGGCACTGGTGGCGCTCGGGATTGCGCTGTTCGTCGCCCAATTGGGCACCGCCGCTGTCGGCCACCTCATGAGGCAGTGGGGGACGCCACCTGGATGAGCCCCACGCTCGATCGGGCGGAGGCGCACCGGAGACTGATGGCCGCCGAGTTCGGGGTGCTGGCGA
Source organism: uncultured Actinomycetes bacterium (assembly GCA_963824995.1). Taxonomy (GTDB): domain Bacteria; phylum Actinomycetota; class Acidimicrobiia; order Spongiisociales; family DATADW01; genus DATADW01. The sequence continues at coordinate 365,531 of CAWGRK010000006.1, forward strand.
CGATCACGCCGGAAGGCTCGCCCCACGCCGTACCCATCACCTTTGCCATTCTCGACGACCTGGTGGTGACCGCGGTGGATCACAAGCCGAAGCGGTCGGCCCGCCTCCAGCGGGTCGTCAACCTGGAGATGACGCCGACGGCTTGTCTTCTCGTCCACGCCGACGACCCCGACTGGGACCGGCTGTGGTGGGCGCGCGCCGACCTGAGAGGCGGCCCGGTTACCGACCCCGGCCTGCGCGAGCGGGCGCTGGCCGCGCTGGTCGGGAAATACCAGCAGTATCGGGCGCATCCGCCCGGCGGCGCGGTCCTCGGTCTGCGGATCGAGCGCATCACTGCATGGGCGGCCCGGCGTTGAGCACCACCCTGGGTCGCTACCCTCGGCACGCATGACGCTGCTGGCGGCCGTGCGGTCGTTCTTCACCCTGGTCGCCGGGGTCGCCGCCACCATCCTCTGCTCGCTCGCCGCCCTCGTCGTCTCGGCGATTCGGCCCGGCTCGCCATTGCTGGAGCGGGTAATCCGGACCTGGGGAATGGTGTGGATTCGGGCTGCTGGGGTGAAGGTGGTGGTCGAGGGAGCAGAGAAGGTTGATGCGACGCGCTCCTATGTCGTGGTCGGGAACCATCTATCCGCCTACGACATCTTCGTCCACGTATCCGCCTTGCCGGTCCCGGTGAGGTTCCTCGCCAAGGCCGAGTTGTTCCGGATCCCGCTCTTCGCCCAGGCCATGAGGGCGGTCGGGATGATCGAGGTAGACCGCAAGGCGGGTGCATCGATCCACAAGCAGGTGAGCCGCGACGCCCGCAACGCCATCGCCATGGGACGGTCGATCATCGTCTACCCAGAGGGCACGAGGGCGCGGGGCGGTGACCTGGCCTCGTTCAAGAAGGGAGCATTCACGATTGCCGTGGACAACGACCTCGCCGTCCTACCAGTGACCATCCAAGGAACGCTCGAGGTATGGCGGCCGGGGAGGAGAGTCATCAACCCCGGCGTGGTTCATCTCGTGATATCTCCCCCGCTCGAGGTGCACCCCGGCGATCCCCGCGAGGCCGAGCGGCTGCGGAACGCGGCACGCGCCGCGATCGCCGAAAACTACGAGCGGCTCCGGCCCGTGGTGGCGTGATCCCGCCGGGGATGGATCGGCCCATCGGGTGGTGGGTCAAGGAGGTCGACCGGCTGCTGACCGAGGCACTCGACACCGCGCTCGAGCGAGAGAGCCTCGACCGGACCGGCTGGCAGGTGCTCAACACGGTGGCGACCGACGGTCGTGTCAGGCGCGAGGAGGTGGCCGCCGCCCTCTCCAGTTTCGCCGATGAAGACTCGGTCGCCGCCATGATCGGGAGCTTGTCGGCGCGGGGGTGGGCGACCGACACCGACCCGGTCGAGGTGACCGAGCAAGGAAGGGCTGCCCACGCCGATCTGCTCGCCACCGTGACCAGGGTGCGCCGAGCGGCCGTGGACGGGATAGAGGCCGAGGAGTACCAGACCACCGTCCGCACATTGGCGCGGATGGTGGAGAACCTCTCTCAGTCGTAGACACCCACCAGGTAGGTGCGGCCCTCGCGTACCAAGCAGAGGAAGGCGCCAGCGCTGGTGACGATCTGGTACCGATCCGCCGCCACCTCGCCCTTCCACCATCGACCGGTGAGCCGCCATGGGCCCGCCCACGAGCTCACCGGCTCCCATCGTGACCCGAGCCGGACACGAACCGGCATTCCCTCCTCCCACTCGACTTCGAGGATCGGCGGATCGGGAGGTGCCAGCGCCGGAGTGGGAGCCGGGGTGGTGCCGGGCCAAGGATCTCCCGGGTCTCGCTCTGCAGGTCCAACCGGCTCTCCCCATGGCCGCCAATGGACCCGGTCCCCCGGCAGCCGGCCTCCCTGCGGCCTGGCCACCAGCACCGACTCCGCCCCAAGCACCGCCTGGGCTCGAGCGAGCGATCGCTCCGCTTCCATTCGCGCCGGTATCACCTCCTGCCAACGCCCCCACGCCTCGCTGTCGCCTGTGCCCCACAGGTGCTCCAACATCGGGAGTTGGCGACCCTCACCGGATAGATCGTCTGGAGCGAGACGAAGCCGAACCACTCCTCCGGCGACTCCCCCCGACTCGATCCAGGCACGCAACTGCCACCACACCCGATCGGCGAGCGCCGACTCGGTGAAGGGATCGGCGCTGCGCCACACCCGGTGACGCAGCGACCCGTCACCAGCCTCCGCTTCCACGACCACCAGATGAGCCGCCACCCCGAGCCGAGCCAATCCGCTCACCAACCGGTGGGTGAGCCGTCGTGCGGCGAAACCTGCCTGGTCGAGTGTCTCCAAGGGATCCTCGAATCGCTGTTCCACCGCGGGGTCATCGGGGAGCAGCCGGGGAACCGGGGCGCGATCCTCCCCGGCTGCCAAGCGGTGGACCTCGATCCCCTGCCGCCCGAACCGGGAGGCGAGAGCCGCCCGCGGCAGGCTGGAGAGCTCGCCGAGGGTGGTGATACCCAACCAGCGGAGCGTCGCCACCAGGTCGGAATCACCCAGTGCTCCGACCTCGAGCGATGCGAGGAATCCGCCGTCGTCTCTCACCACCATGACATCGCCGTCCTCGACGGCGGCGGCGGCGCACCGGGCGGCGAAGGGGCCACCGGCCACCCCCATCCTCCCGCCGTGGGGGCCTATCGCGGCATGCACCCGCTCCACGACCTCGGCTTCGCTCCCGTAGTAGCGGACCGCACCCTGGAGGGGGACGAAGACCAATCCGGGCTCAGCCACCTCTACACGGGGGATCACATCCTCCACGGCCGAGACCATCATCTCGAAACCGATCGCCTCCACCTCGGGCAGTCGGTCGAGGACGACCCCGGTGGGGCAGAGCGCCTCTGCCTGACGGCGGAGCATCCCCGCCTCCACACCGGCGGCGGCAGCGAGTGCATTGCAGGCCACCACACGCTGCCCGCCGGTGGCGGGTTCCACCACCAGACAGGGTCTATCCGGCGGCGCGTCCGGCCGGCGCAGCGGCCAGTCCGGAAACCAAACGCAGAGCGTCCGTGCCATCGTCCTCCACCATCAGCTGACGGTCCATCCCCGCCGCTCCCTTGCCCGATGCCTGCAGAGTGAGCAGGCGTTCCCGCAACCGTCCGTGTCCCTGGCCGGTCCCATCCCATGCCACCCCCTCCGCCCTGACCCGGATGTGCGCCACCCCGTCGGGGAGATCGCCGCGGAGTGGACGGAGCACCAGACCCGAGCGCCGCGCCCGGGCCAGCGCCCCCAGTCTCCGCAGTTGGTGATCGCCCACTCCCGGGGGGACCTCGGCATAGACCGCCCGGACCCCCTCGAGCAATGCGGCCACAACCGCCGGCCATACCCGGCTCTGCGGGCAGCGGACGACCACCAGGCGTTCCGGTTCGATCCCCACCTCCCATGCCGCCGGCGGGCACAGCCAGCCGCGCACATCGATTGCGACCACCGGGGCAAGACGGGCGGGGGGAGCCAGCATGGCCAAACCCAGACGGGTGAGACCGCTCCCCGGAGAGCCCACCAGGCCCACCACCCACCCCGGACGGAGTTGAAGCAGATCGTGCATCGGAAGATCGGACTGGGTCTGGTTCAAGGCGATCATCAATCTATCGAACATATGTTCGATGGGCAACCGATGAATCGAGGGTTGTGCCGCACCCTCACCGGGTATGAGTTCCCCACTGTCACCGAGGAGGGCCATGTCGGACGATCGCTACCCGGACCAGGATGATGACGAGCTCGTAGTCGAAGAGATCGTCATCGAGGACATCGACGTGCAGCCGGAGCCTCCGGCCGGAGAGCCGCTGCTCCAGACCGAGGGTCAAGAGCTACTGCTGGAGGAGGAGGGTGGTCCCGACTACGCCCGTGGGCAGGAGCTGCTCCCCGAGAGTGAGGTTCGCCCCGACTTCGCCCGTGGCCAGGAGGAGGATGACCCCAGGGTCCGACAAGGCCGACTACGCCCGCGGCCAGCGGGAGGATGAGCGGGACCCCAACGCACCCGATTTCGCCCGCGGCCAGCGAGAGGGCGAGTTGCTCGACGCCGAATTGCTCGAAGAGGACCAGCCCTCGACGCAGACCTGAAACCAGGAGATCAACCTCGACGCTGCTCCTCGAGTTCATCGAGGGTCCGGGGCCAATCGTCTTTGAGCAGACGGGAAAGCGAACGGTCGGCCAGCAGCCGGCCGTTCGTCTGGCAGGTGGCGCAGTAGTTGGTCTCGTTGTCGGCGTAGGCGATCCTCTGCACCGCCGAACCGCATCGCGGGCACGGTTCGTTGAACTTGCCGTGGACCGCCATTTCCTTTCGGAAGGCGGTGACCCTCTCGGGCCACCCCTCCCCCACCTGCAGGCGAAGCAACTCGGTCCACTTGTTCAACTGCTCGTGGACCGCCAAACGGAGCCGCTCCACCTCCTCGTCGCTCAGTTGACCGGTGCGGGTGGCCGGCGAGAGGCGCGCCTCCCAAAGGATCTCGTCGGAGTATGAATTCCCGATCCCGGAAAATATGCGGGGGTCGGTGAGCGCCCGCTTCAAGGTGCGGTTCTCCTTCCGCAGCGCGGCGGCGAACTCAGTGGGATCCGCTTCGAGTGGCTCGATGCCGCCACGATCCTCGGTCGCCACCGCCTCGGCGCCACGCAGCACCCATATTCCAGCCCGCCGTTTCGAGCCTTGCTCGGTGAGGATCAGTGTGCCCTCGGCGAAGTCGAGCGCGGCGAGCCCCACCTTCTTGGGCACCGCGGTTCCCGGGGGCTTCCACCGCAGCCGCCCGGCGATCATGAGGTGGTATACGACGAAGAGGTCGTCCTCCAACTCGAGAACGATCCTCTTTCCGACGCGGCGCAGTCCGATGACCTTCTTCCCGATCACGGCGTCGTACGGCGGGTCATAGGTGCGTAGTACCGCGGGCGACGCCACCCGCATCCCGGTCACCTCCTGACCGAGCACCCGTTTCTCCAGAGCCTCGATGTAGACCACGATGTCGGGAAGCTCGGGCACGTCGGCGAGGGTAACGGAGGCCCCGGCAGGGCACTACCGTCGCCGCCCAGTGCCCGATTTCATCTACACCATGGTGCGCGCCACCCGCCACGTCCCCCCGGACCGGGACGTGCTTCGTGAGATCACACTCGGCTTCTATCACGGCGCCAAGATCGGAGTGATCGGCCCAAACGGGGCGGGGAAGTCCACCCTTCTTCGGGTGATGGCCGGACAGGATGAGCCAACTTCGGGCGAAGCGAGGCTCGGCGAGGGCTTCACCGTGGGCCTGCTGGCGCAGGAACCGGTGCTCGACCCCGAAAAGGACGTCATAGGGAACGTGATGGACGGGGTGGCGCCGGTCCAGGCGCTTCTCGACCGCTACCAGGAGGTGCTGGCAGGGTGGGCCGATCCGGACGCCGACTACGACGTCCTCGGCACCGAGCAAGCCGACCTCGAGCGCCGGATCGAGGCGGCGGGCGCCTGGGACCTGGAGCGCAAGGTCGAGATCGCCATGGACGCACTCCGCGTCCCACCAGGTGACTCCTCGGTGTCCACCCTGTCGGGGGGCGAGCGCCGCCGGGTGGCGCTCTGCCGGTTACTGCTCTCCGCACCCGATCTGCTGCTGCTCGATGAGCCCACCAACCATCTCGACGCCGAGTCGGTGGCATGGCTGCAGCGTCACCTCAAGGATTACCCGGGGACGGTCATCGCGGTCACCCACGACCGCTACTTCCTCGATCAGGTCGCTGGCTGGATACTGGAGTTGGACCAGGGGCGGGCCTATCCCTTCGAGGGCAACTACTCGGGGTGGCTCGAGCAGAAGCAGACCAGGCTGGCGCAGGAAGAGCGGGAGTCGAAGGCGCGCCGTCGTTCCATCGAGCGGGAGTTGGAGTGGGTTCGGATGTCACCGTGGGCGAGGCAGGCGAAGGGCAGGGCGCGTCTCACCGCATACGAGCGACTCGTCGCCGAGGCGGCGGACGTCGAGGCTCGCCCTGACCGGCTCGAACTGGTCATACCCTTCACCCAGCGACTCGGCGACAAGGTGATCGTCCTCTCCGGGGTCTCCAAGGGCTATGGAGACCGTCTTCTCATCGACGAGTTGGACTTCGATGTTCCGCCCGCCGCCATCGTCGGGATCATCGGTCCCAATGGGGCCGGGAAGACCACGCTGTTCCGGCTGATCACAGGCCAGGAGCTGCCCGATGAGGGAACAGTCGACATTGGCCCATCGGTGGACCTGGCGTACGTGGACCAGAGCCGCGACACCCTCGACCCCGACAACACGGTGTATCAGGAGATCTCCGGCGGCGCAGACACGCTCCGCATCGGTCGGCGCGAGGTGAACGCCCGGGCATATGTCGCCTCGCTCAATTTCAAGGGGGCCGATCAGCAGAAAAAGGTCGGCACACTCTCGGGCGGGGAGCGAAACCGGGTCCACCTCGGGACCATGCTGCGGCGAGGGGGCAACGTGATCCTGCTCGACGAGCCATCCAACGACCTCGACGTCGACACGCTGCGCGCCCTCGAAGAGGCTCTGGAGGCGTTCCCCGGTTGTGCCCTGGTGATCTCGCACGACCGCTGGTTCCTCGACCGGGTTTGCACCCACATCCTCGCCTTCGAGGGCGACTCGAACATCCGCTGGTTCGAGGGGGGCTACACCGAGTACGAGGACTGGATGCGGCGTCACTTCGGCGAGGAAGTGCTCCAGCCGCACCGGATCAGATACAAGCCGTTGGTTCGCTAAGGCCCGTAACGGCCCCGCCGCCTTTCTTGCGTGACAGGAGTACCTATTCGGTTCCTCAGCCGGGCAGGAACGGGACTGGCGCGAGAAGGGCGGCCCGGAGAGCCGCCCCAACTCTGCTCGGATCCGGAACGGCTACTCGCCGTCCATCTCCTCCATCACGTCCTCGAGCGAGACCGCTGCCCGGCGCCGCTCTCCCGACGCCGGCGCCGGCTGCACGGGCGCCGGCTGCTGGGCGCTGTAGTTAGACCTGCGGTCGCCGCCGCCGCTTCGACGGTCACGGTCACGACCCCCCCGGTCGCCGCGGTCACGCCCACCGCGGTCACCGCGGTCACGATCTCGGTCGCGCCCGCCGTCGCGGGGTGCGGAGGCGATCTTCGCCTTCTGCTCCTCGCTCAACTCGATAGGCACGGCGAGGTCAAGGCTGACCTTGCCGTTGCGGTCCACCTCGCGCACCGTGACCTTGACCGCGTCGCCCAGGCTGAGGTAGTCCTCCACCCGTTCGACACGGCGCTCGGTGTCGAGCTTCGAGATGTGGAGGAGCCCGTCACGCCCCGGCAGGATGTTGACGAAGGCGCCGAAGCTGGTGATGTTCACCACTTCGCCGTCGTAGTCGGCACCGACCTCGACTTCGGGCGGGTTGACGATCAGGTTGATCCGCTCGCGGGCGGCATTGAGGCTATCGGCGTTGTTGGAGCCGATGCGGACGATGCCGTGGGCACCTTCCTCCTCGATCTCGATCGTCGCCCCGGTCTGCTCCTCGAGTTCGCGGATCACCTTGCCCTTGGGCCCGATGACTTCGCCGATCTTGTCCTTGGGGATCTTGATCGCCTCGATGCGCGGCGCCCACTGGTTCATCTCGGTACGGGGCGACGAGATGGCCTCGCGCATCACCTCGAGGATCCGCAGCCGTGCCTCTTTGGCCTGGGCGAGGGCGTCGGCGAGGACCTGGCTGGGCAGACCCTGGATCTTGGTGTCCAACTGGAGGGCGGTGATGACGTCGGCGGTCCCGGCAACCTTGAAGTCCATGTCGCCAAGGGCATCCTCCGCCCCGATGATGTCTGTCAGGGTGACGAACTTGCCGTCCTGGGCGATGAGCCCCATGGCCACTCCGCCAACCGGGTCGCTTATCGGCACACCGGCGTCCATCAAGGACAGGGTCGAAGCGCATACCGATGCCATGGACGTCGACCCGTTCGACGAGAGCACCTCAGAGACGAGCCTGAGTGCGTATGGGAACTCCTCCTCGTCGGGGATCACCGGAAGCAGAGCCTTCTCGGCGAGCGCCCCGTGCCCGATCTCACGCCGGCGCGGCCCGCGCATGAAGCCGGCCTCCCCGGTGGAGAACGGCGGGAAGTTGTAGTGGTGCATGTACCGCTTGGACTCTTCGATCGAGAGGGTGTCGAGCATCTGCTCCATCTTGAGCATCCCGAGCGTCGCCAGGTTGAGCACCTGGGTATCCCCCCGTTGGAAGAGCCCGGAGCCGTGGGTGCGGGAGACAACCCCGACCTCGGCGCTGAGCGGCCGCAGGTCGGTAGGCCCGCGCCCATCGAGGCGGATGCCTTCGTTGATGACGCGCTCGCGCATCATCCGCTTGAGCGTGGAGCCGAATGCCCTTCGGGCTGCTCCCAGCTCGACGGGATCCTCGATCTTGAGCTCGAGCTCGACGCCGGCCCAAGCCGCCTCCTCGGCCGACTTGCGGTCTACCTTGTTGGAGATGGTCACCACATCGGTCAGCGGCATCGTGCTCAGCTCGGACACCCGCTCCAGCAGTTCGGAGGGGTAGTCGGTCACCACCGGCCAGTCACCCTCCTCGACCTCGACCAGCTTCCGCAGCTCGAGCTGGAGGTCTATCGACTGGGCGATGTACGTCTTGGCCTCTTCCAGCCCGCGGGCGACGCTCTCCTCGTCGCTCGGCGGCTGCCCGCCGGCGATGAGACGGAGCCCGTCCTCGGTGGAGCCGGCCTCGACCATCAGGATGTCGATCTCACCGGCGTCGTTGCGTCGTCCGGCAACAACGAGTTCGAAGACGGATTCCTCGAGCTCCTCATAGGTCGGCATGGCGGTCCACTCGCCGTTGCGGAGCGCAAGACGCACCGCACCGATCGGCCCCTGGAAGGGGATGGTGCTCACCATGAGCGCCGCCGACGCCCCATTGAGGGCGATGATGTCATACGCGTTCTCGTTGTCCACCGACAGGATCGTCGCCACGACCTGCGTCTCGCTGCGGAAGCCATCGGCAAAGGCGGGACGGAGCGGACGGTCGATGAGACGGGCGGTGAGGATCGCCTTTTCGGTGGCGCGCCCCTCACGCCGGAAGAACGACCCCGGGATCTTGCCCGCGGCGTACATCCGCTCTTCGACATCGACGGTGAGCGGGAAGAAGTCGACGCCCTCCCGCAGGGTCTTGTTGGCGGTCGCGGTCACCAGCACCTGGGTATCTCCCAGGCTCACGGTGACGGCGCCGTCGGCTTGCATGGCGAGCTTGCCGGCCCGGAAGACGATCTCCCGGTCACCGACAGCCCCGCGTACCACAATTTCAGGCACGCTCTCTCTCCTCTTTCGGGGAGAGCGGCCAATTCCCAGTGGTCATCCCTCCGAAATTCCAAGGGATGGCAACTGACAACTGGCGCGCTCTCCGTCCTCATTTGTCTCGTCCGGGCCCTGCTTGGGCTCGAACGTGGAAGAAGCGCCCCACAGGGCGCTTCTCACATCTATCGGCGCAGACCGAGACGGCCGATCAACTGCCGGTATCGCTCCACGTCCTGACGTCGCAGATAGTTGAGCAACCGGCGCCGCCTCCCCACCATCATCAACAGGCCACGACGGCTGTGGTGGTCGTGTTTGTGGGTCCTGAGATGCTCGGTGAGGTGGTTGATCTTCTCGGTGAGCAGCGCCACCTGCACCTCGGGGGACCCGGTGTCGCTGTCGTGGTGACCGTATTCGGTGATTATCTCTTCAGTGGTTTTCATTAAGCGAGCCGATGATCGGGTGGCATGAGCCTATGGGGTTCGGCATTCCTTGGCAGAGTTGACTACCTGGTCTGACGGCTTGATCCCCATCGCTCCCGAGCGGGAGCGGTAGGCATAGTAGCACCTGTGCCATCAGCGCCCTTCGGGGCCATCAGGTGGCGCGCATCCGGCGGCGGAGCCCCAGGTAGGCGATAGCTGCCAAGCCGACCGCCAGGGCGGCGAGCGATCCCCAGGTGACGAGCGAAGGCTGGACACCACGGAACATGACGTCCTGCAGTGCGGCTATCCCGTGGGTTGCCGGAATCAGCCAGGCCACCGGACGCACGATGGGCGCCAGGCGCTCGAGCGAGAGCATGAAGCCGCTGAAGAATATGGAGACGAGCAGGGCGATCATCGAGGCCTGGACCGCTTGGGCATCGGTTTCCACCAGCGACGACAGCACCATGCCCCAGCCGAGCGATGCCACGATCACCCCGGCAACCGAAACCCCCAACTGCCACCACGATCCCTCCATGGGCACTCCAAGGGCGAAGACGGATGCTGACACCAGCACAGCGGCGAGAACGCCGCCGATGGCGAAGTGGCCGATGTACTTCCCCCAGAGCGTCTCGCCCGCGGTGAGCGGGGCAACCCTGAACAGATCGGCCGTCCCCAGGTATCGCTCTCTGACCAGCGAGAGAGCGGCAAATGTGAGAGCGGCGTGCTGGAGCAGCAGCACGATGACCGCAGGGGCGTAGTACGAGGTGACGTCCACCGAGATCCCCTGCACCTGCTCGGTGCCGGCACTGAATGGGGCAACCAGCACCTCGGGGTCTATCCCCTCGTACTCGCTCCCCTCGCTGAACCCGACCTCCATCCCCTGCTCGGCCAACTCGCTGAGGAGCCGGTCGTTTGCCTGATCTACCGAGGAACGGGCGAAGAAATCGATGGCGGTGCGCTCGAATGGGTCCAACTCGTCATGGACGACGACGAACTGCGCCTTCTCGTTCTGCTGGATCGTTTCGAGCGGGTTCGGCGGCACGACGATCACCGCATCCACCTCGCCGCTCTCCAGCAGGTTGAGCCCTTCGGCTTCATCGCTGCCGGTCCCGACGACGGTCACCGCCTGTCCCGAATTCTCGGCCCAGTCGATCACCGCCTGGCCGAGGATGTCGTCCTCGGGAGCGACGATGTACATGTCGAGCGGCCTCACCGCCTGGTAGCCGGCCCCGAAGAGCAGGAGGATCAGGAAAGGGCCGAGCACCAGCGATGCCAGGAGGCGAGGCTGACGGACCACCTCGACGATCTCCTTGCGGACGAATGCCCCGGCCCGGACAAGAGGTGCGACCCTACTTTGCACCGGTCAACTCTCTCGGTGTGTCAACGCCTCTTGCCCGCTCGACCAGCGTGACGAAGACGTCGTCGAAAGGCGGCCGGTACTCTTCGGCCTCCTCGAGGTCCAGCCCGCGCTCCTGCGCCCACGAGACGAGATCGGGGATGGCGCGGGCCGCATCGGATACGACCAGTTCCAGGCTCCGCTCATCGAGCGGACGCACCCTGGTCCGACCGTCGAATTGGGATAGCTCGGCGATGGTCTCCGGGCCGTGGACGCTCGCAAACCGCACGTGGACGACGTCACCGCCCGTCGCGGCGCGGCGGAGGCCCTCGGGGGTGTCCATCATCACCAGCCGACCGCCGACGATCAGGGCGACCAGGTCGCAGTATTCGGCTTCGCCCACGTACTGGGTGGTGACGAAGACCGTCCTGCCGTCGTTGCGCATCTCGGCGAAGTGGTCCCAGAACTTGCGACGGAGCACGGGGTCTATACCCGCGGTCGGCTCATCGAGGAAGAGCAAATCGGGGTTGTGCACCAGAGTGGCGGCGAGACCTAGCCGCCTCTGCATCCCTCCTGAGATCTCGGTCACGGTCTTCGACTCCGATCCCTCGAGCTCGACGAACTCGATCACTTCGCGGAGGGCGGCGGATCGTCCAAACCAGGGCAGCCCGGCGATCGATGCTGCGAAGGTGAGGTTCTGATGAACCGTCAGCTGGGGATAGAGCGCCGACAATTGTGGGAGATAGCCGATCCGCGACTTGGTGGTGCTCGAGAACCGGGTGGGAACCGATCCGAGGACCTGAACGGAACCCGATGTGGGACGGGTCAGCCCGGTGAGCAGTCGCACCGTGGTCGTCTTCCCCGATCCGCTGGGGCCGACAAAGCCGAAGATCGTGCCTGAAGGGATCGTCAGGTCGAGGTCGTGGACCCCCGTGTCGTCTTTGAACACCTTGCTCAGGCCCTGGGTGGTGATGACGGCATCCTCGGGTGCCGGTACCGGAAGCGACTCGCTCACGGCGCCGGCGTACCCGGTGGGGTCGTTTGGGAAACCGCGCCCGGGACGGAGCCCAGGAGACGCCGGTGGGCAGCTTCGATGTCCGCGTGGATCTGGGCGACCAGCTCCTCGGGTCCTGAGAAGCGATGCTCGGGGCGAATCCGGTCAACAAAGTGGAGGGTGAGCAGTTCGCCGTAGAGGTCGAGGTCGCTCCGCACATCGAGCAGATGTGCCTCGACCGTTAGCCGCTTTCCGCCGAAAGTCGGGCGGAAACCGATATTGACTACAGCCTCATGGGTGTTGACACCCACATCGGCAAAGGCGGCGTAGACCCCGGTGGCTGGGAGCGCCAGCCGATCGTCGAGTTCGAGGTTGGCGGTTGGAATCCCGATCGACCTGCCGCGGCCCTCACCGTGGACCACCACTCCGGCCAGTGCGAAACGCCGGCCGAGCGCCTCGCCGGCGGTGGCGACGTCACCCGCCTCGAGCATCGCCCGTATCCGGGTGGATGACATCGGGCCCTCGCCCTCGGAGAGCAGCGGCACCTCGTCGACCTCGAACCCGAGTTGCCCGCCCATCCTCTCGAGCAACCCGGTGTCGCCCCTCCGGTCGTGCCCGAACCTGAAGTCCGTCCCAACTGCCACCAGCCGGGCGCCAAGCGCCCGGACCAGGACACCCTCGACAAAGCTCTCAGCCTCCATGTTCCTCACCTCATCGAAGGGAAGCACACCGGCCACGTCCACGCCCAGCCGCTCGAATACCCCGAGCCGATCCTCCACCGACGTGAGTAGGCGGGGCACCTTCTCGGGAGCCACTACCTCTAGTGGGTGACGGTCGAAGGTGAGGGCCACGGTGTCAAGCTGTTCTGCCGCGGCTCGGGCAGTGAGTTCCTCGATCACCTTGCGATGCCCGCGGTGGACACCGTCGAACACGCCGATGGTGATGGCGGACCCACGCGGCCGGAGCGGCCCCCACCGCAGCGGGTCACCCCGCAGAACCCGCATCCAACACCACCTCTGGGACCGCCAGCTTTCCCTCGAGACGGTAGACGGCGATCAGGTCACCTTCGGCGTCGTGGACCCGAAACGGTCCCGATGAGGGCGCGTCCAGTCCGAATCCGAAGCTGGCGCCGTGACGAACTGCCCGCGCTCGTCTCGTTGTCGACCGTCACCGCGGGAAGATCACACAACCCGGCATCGGTGGGACGGATGGCATCAGACCCGATGGTGTTGACCAGTTCATCCAGAGGTGCGGCATCGCGGTCCACGTCGATCGTGCCCACGCCGGTCCGTCGAAGCTCGCAGAGGTGGGCCCTGCCCCCCAATGCGGCGGCGATGTCGTCGGCCAGCACGCGGACATAGGTCCCCTTTCCACATCTGACCGAGAGCACGGCCTCGGGGTAGTCGCCGGGGGCGAACTCCTCGATCGAGATCTGGTGGATCTCGATCGGCCTCGGCTCTCGTTCGACCGTCTCCCCGGCACGGTGCAACTCGTGGAGACGGCGCCCCCCGATCCGCACCGCCGACACCATGGGGGGAACCTGGAGCACCGTCCCGACGAACCTGGGGACCACCGCCTCGAGTTCCTCCTCGTCGAACGGCATCGGCTCGCGCCACAGAACGGCCCCATCGGCATCGAGGGTGTCCGTCGCCACACCGAACATGACACGGGCCCGGTATCCTTGGCGAGGTCCTGGACGAACCGGAGCAGGCGGGTCGCCCGCCCGACAGCGACCACCAACAGACCGGTTGCCATGGGGTCGAGCGTCCCGGCGTGACCCACCTTCCCACCCCGAGAGCGCGGCGGAGAGCCGCAACGACGTCGTGCGACGTCATCCCCTGTGGCTTGTCTACGAAGAGGAACCCTGAGACCGTATCGGCCATCAGCCCTCCGCCGCGGGCAGCAGGTCGCGGATGGCAGCGATGGTCGCCTCTGTCGGGCCGGGATGGGTGAGCCCGCTGGCGTTGTGGTGTCCGCCGCCACCAAGGGCCACCGCCACCGCCCCCACGTCGATGAGACCCCGCGACCGGAGGCTCGCCTTGACCGAGCCATCCACTTCTTTGAGCAGGACGGCCACCTCGGCCTCCTGCTGCCACCCGGATGGCGTCGATCAACGGATCGGTGTCTTCGATGCCTATCCCGTGCTTCTCGGGTTCCGAGGCAAGGAGCACCGACCAGACCATCGACTTGCCCGGCTCGAGAACGGCGCGGCCGAGCACGGCCGCCTGCACGCCCAGATACCCGAAGGGAGACTCCTCGTAGACGTGGCGCCCGATCAGGTCGGGACGGGCGCCCATCTCCACCATGTCTGCCGCCGCCCGCAGCGTCTCGGCGGAGGTGTTGCCGTACTGGAACCGGCCGGTGTCGGTCACCAGTCCGGTCAGCAAGCAGGTGGCCACCACCTCGTCGATCGGCCACCCGAGCCGGCGGATCAGCCTGTATGCAAGTTGCGCCGACGCCGCGGCAAACGGGTCGATGAGGTTGATCGTCCCGAACCCGGGGTTGGAGGCGTGATGGTCCACAACGATCACCTCGCCGGCCTTGGCGGCCGCGGTCGCCAACTCTCCGAGACGATCCGCCGAGGCGACGTCGAAGGTGACCAGCACCTCCGGTTCAGCAGGGAACTCCGCGGGCGGTACGAGTAGCGGGAGCGGGAGGAACCGGTAGCTGTTCCCCAACACGAATGGCGAGCCAAAGGAGACCACGGCGTTGCGCCCGGCGTTGCGGGCCGCCGCGGCAAACCCGAGAGCCGACCCGAGGGCGTCGCCGTCCGGGTTGATGTGGCAGGTGACCGCGAGGCTCGAGGCACCCGCTATCGCCTCCACGGACCTGCGTAGTGCGTTTTCAAGATCCTTCATCGTCACCGTCCTCCAACTGGCGCAGGAGCGCTGACAGCCGCTCCCCTTCGTCGGCCCGCTCGTCGAACCTGAACGCGATCCGTGGGGTGAACTTGAGCCGCACCGCACGACCCATCGCCCTCTGCACCCTGGGGGTTGCCGCGGCGAGTGCCTTGGCGGTCTCGATCCGCTGTTGGTCGTCGCCGAGCACCGTATAGCTGACGATGGCATTCTTCAGATCGGGTGACGTGTCCACCGCAGTGATGGTGACGAACCCGAGGCGGGGGTCCTTGAGCACCCCGACCTCGGCGGCGATCACCTTGTGGAGGGATGCGTTCACCCGGCGCATCCACGATCCGGCTTCGGCGGCACCCATCAACGCGGGTCCTCGAGATGGCTCACCCCGACTTCGAGCACCTCGACCTCGGGAACACGCTCGATGAATCGGCGTACTGAATGCACCTGCCGGTCGAGATGGCCCGCCCGACTGGAGACCAAGGCCACTCCGAGCGTCGACCGCTTCCAGAGGTCCTGGTGGCCCACCTCGGCGACGGCAACGCCGAAGGTGGACCGGAGTGCCGAGATCAACGGCTTGATGACGCTTCTCTTGCTCTTGAGCGAACGCACCTCTGGGAGCCGCAACTCGAATCGGACCAACGCGGCGTGCACGAGAGGAGGCCTCCCCGTCTCAGGTGCGTGGGACCTCGCGGACCTCGTAAACCTCGATCACGTCCCCCTCCTTGATGTCGTTGAATGCGGCGAGTCCGATGCCACACTCGAACCCGGCCGCCACTTGGCGCACGTCCTCTTTGAAACGACGCAACGAGCCAACCGACCCGTCGTAGACGACGACACCGTCGCGGATCAGCCTGGAGCGCGCACCGCGCAGGATCTCCCCCTCTGTGACATAACACCCGGCGACGACTCCGAGCCGGGGTACGCGGAAGAGCGCCCTCACCTCCGCAGAGCCACGAACGAGTTCTTCTTCGGTCGGTGCCAGCCTGCCGACCAGCATCTGCTCCACCTCGGTGAGCAACTCGTAGATGATCCTGTAGGTCCGGATCTCGATGCCGGTCTGCTCGGCGAGCTTGCGAGCCTTGGCGTCTGGCCGGACGGCGAACCCGATCACGATGGCATCGGTAACCTCGGCCAGCTTGACATCCTGTTCGGTGATCCCGCCGACGGCTGTGTGCATCAACGTGATGCGGCCTCCTTCGCGCTCGATCCGTGCGAGGGAGTCGCGGATGGCCTCCAGTGACCCGTGGGCGTCGGCCTTGACGATGAGCCGCAACTCGGCCTCGTCACTGGTGCGAAGCTGTTCGAGCAGTTGCTCGAGTCGCTCCCTTGCGTTGGGAACCTCGACATGGCTCTGACGCAGTTGGTCGGATCGCTGTTGGGCGACCGCCCGTGCCTCCTTCTCGTTGCTCACGACCTCGAAGCGGTCGCCTGCGGCGGGTAGCTCGTCCCACCCCATGATGAGCACAGGTCTCGAAGGAGCCGCATCCTTCAACCGGCCACCGGTGTCGTCGAGCATCGCCCGCACCCGGCCCGCCGCCGTGCCCGCCACCACCGCATCGGATTGATGCAGCGTGCCCCGCTGGACGATCACCGTCGCAACCGGCCCCATACCCGTATCGAGCTGGGACTCGATGACCACGCCCGAGGCCTCTACGTCTGGGTTCGCCTTGAGGTCTTCGAGCTGAGCGGTGAGATCGAGCACCTCGATGAGCTCGTCAACACCATCGCCTGTGAGGGCCGAGACCTCGACTGTGGTCACGTCGCCACCGAGTTCCTCGGCGACCACACCGAACTCGGTCAGCGCGGCTCGCACGGCAGTCGGGTTGGCGGTAGCAAGATCCGACTTGTTGATGGCGACGATCATCGGGACGCCCGCCGCCTTGGTGTGGCTGATGGCCTCAGCGGTCTGCGGCATCACACCGTCGTCCGCCGCCACCACCAGGACCACGATGTCGGTGGCCTCGGCACCTCGCGCCCTGAGAGCGGTGAACGCCTCGTGGCCCGGGGTGTCGAGGAACGTGACTCTCCGCCCACCGACCTCGACCTGGTATGCACCGATGTGTTGGGTGATGCCCCCGTGCTCACCCCCGACCACGTTGGTCTTCCGAATCGTGTCGAGAAGGGTGGTCTTACCGTGATCGACGTGACCCATCACCGTGACCACCGGAGGCCGGGGACGAAGCGAGGCCTCATCGTCTTCGTACGCGGGTTTGGCGGGTGCGAACTCGGGCGTGGGCTCTTCCGCAGCGACCTTCTCGAGGCGAACCCCGAACTGCTCGGCGATCAGGTCGAGAGCCTCGGTGGGGATGGGGCTGTTGGCGGGCACCAACTCGCCCATCTGGAGCAACGCCTTGACCACGTCGCCCGTCTCCACCCCGACCCGCTCGGCCAACCCGGTGGGCGTGACGTTCGATGGCACCTCGACCACACGGACCTCAACAGAGTCGTCCGCGAGGGGAGCCGGCTCGTCGACCGCGTCCTCCGGTTCTGGGCTCTCCGCTTGGGGTTCAGTCTCCGCTTCTTCGGGAGCCTTCTCCTCTTCGTGGGCCAACCGGATGAGGTCCGCTGCCTCGTCCTCGAGACTGGATGAGGCGGTCTTCACCTCCACGCCCAAGGCGTGGGCGCGCTCCAGTACGTCCCTCGATTCCAAGCCGAGTTCCTTGGCCAACTCGTAGACCCTGATCTTCGCCACGCTCTCTCACCGACTCCTGTCGTTGACTAGTCGCAAACTCACAAACCGTGACGGCACCCTTCTTACGGCGCCCGCCTCTACTCCTCTGCCGCCGCCTCTTCGCCGGCAGCGTTGGCCACCGCGTTGGCGCCGACCACCTCTTCGACCAGCTCGTCTTCGGCGATCTCCGATGCAGTGTCCCCCACCTCGGCACTCGTCTCCACGGCCGGCTCCTCGGCGGTCTCCGCAGCCGGCGTTTCCACCGTGTCCGCGGCCGGCTCCTCGGCGGTCTCCGCAGCCGGGCGTTTCCACCGTGTCCGCGGCCGGCTCCTCGGCGGTCTCCGCAGCCGGTTGCTCCACCTGCTCAGCGGTGACAGCGTTCTCACCCTCGCCGGTGGCGACTGCAGCTCTCTCCCCAACCGTTGGCTCGTCCGGTCTCCCGACGGTACCGCTTGCCTCCTCGCTCTCGGAGCGGATGTCGACCCGGTATCCGGTGAGCCGGGCGGCCAGTCGGGCGTTCTGGCCCTCCCGCCCGATAGCAAGCGAAAGCTGATGGTCGCTGACGACCACGACCGCGGCCCTTGCCTCCTCGTCGATCCGAACCTCTCTGACCTTTGCCGGTCCCAAAGCCTCGGCGATGAGTTGGCCCGGGTCCTCGCGCCACTGGACGACGTCTACTTTCTCGGTGCGCAACTCGTTGACCACTTGACGCACTCTCGAGCCGCGCGCCCCGACGCAGGCGCCCTTCGGGTCCACGTTCGGCTCGTTCGAGGCGACTGCGATCTTGGTGCGATGACCCGGCTCGCGGGCGATCGCCTTGATCTCGACCGTCCCGTCGAGGAGCTCGGGAACCTCGAGTTCGAGCAGCCTGCGGACGAGGTCCGGATGGCTCCGGCTGACCACGATCTGCGGGCCCTTCACGTCACGCCGCACCTCGAGTATCAGCGCCTTCACCCGATTGCCCCGCTCCAGTCTCTCGTAAGGGATCCGCTCCGACCCCGGCATGAGAGCCTCCGCATCCCCCAGATCGAGGATGGTGAACCTGTGGTCGACCTGCTGGACGATCCCGGTCACGAGGTCGCCTTCTCTGCCCTCGTAGACATCGAAGACCTGCTCGCGCTTCACCTCGCGCAGCCTCTGGGCGATCACCTGCTTCGCCGTCTGGGCCGCGATACGGCCGAAATCCTCGGGTGTGTCCTCCCATTCCTGGATGACGTTGCCGTCCTCGTCCAGTTCTTGGGCATAGACCCTGATGTCACCGCTCTCCGGGTCGATCGTGACCCTCGCCTCCTCGGCGGCGCCCGGGCTCCGCTTGTACGCGGAAACCAACGCGTTGGCCAGGGCGTCGAGGATGGTATCGACGTCGACGCCGCGCTCCCGTGCGAGGACATCGAGCGCTTCCATGACCTGCTGGTCCATCCTCATGGGGTCACCTTCCTGGTCCTGGGCGACCCGGGTTGGGGCGTCGGCTCCCAGCGGAACACGGTCCTGGCGGAAGTGACCGCCTCGTATGGCAAGGACCGGGGGACGCCGTCGACCTCGACCACAGCGCAATCACCCTCAGTGCCCACCAGCAAGCCCTGATGGCTGGTATAGCCGTCCACTGGCGAAGAGGTCTTGACCACCACTTCACGGCCCAATGACTTTTCGTAGTGCTGCGGTCGGCGCAAGGTGCGTTCCACGCCGGGTGAAGTCACCTCGAGCCGGTACGGCGTCTGCAGCGCGGGGAGCGGGTCTAGGAGTCTTGACAAACCCCTCGACACATCCGACAACCGACCGAGGTCGACGCCGCCCTCGGCGTCGACGATGACGCGCAACACCCGGCTGCCGCCACTGCCGCGAAGCTCGAGATCGTCCAACTCGAGGTCCTCGGCGGCGAGGTAATCGGCAACCGTCCGCCAGACGGCGTCGCTGCGTGGATCGGTCTTCACTTCGTCCATTTCCATTGCGTTCGTGACGGTCCCGACATGAAAAAAGCGGGCGGGGCGCCCACTTTGGCCAAGCGTCCGTCGGTTGCGGTCAAAAGTATACGCCGCAATCCGCCTGTTGGCGCCCGCTCCCTCAGCCAGCGTCGAACAAACGGACCACCAGTCCGGCCAGCGGCTTCGGCGTCGCATAGGTCGTCTTGGCGGGGAGCGTTTCCCCGCCGTCGGCTACCGAGAGCACGTCTTCGATGGACGGAGGGGCCAGGGCGAACCCGGCGAGCACGCCTTGTTTTGCGAGGGCATGGAGTCCGGCGGTGGCCGGAACCGGCTCCACCCGGCCGGTGACACAGTCCTCGCCCACTCCGAAGAGCGGGCCGAGAACGAAGTGGTGCAAACGGGGGGCATCGAGGCGCATCACCCGGCTCCCTCCATCGGCTGGCACAGGCAGCGGAAGCGTGTACCAGGAGCCGTCGATGACAACCGTCACTTCGCCCGATCGGGGGCCTACCGGTTCCGATGGACGCAAACCCATCCGTCCCAACGCTTCGATCAGCGCCGCCGGGTGCTCATCGCCAAAAACGACACGGTTGAAGGAAGAGAGCCGCAACTGGCCGGTGGGGACTATCAGGGCGAGGAAACCGGTGCCCCGCTCCGAGGCGGCGGCGACACGGTGGTGGCCGTCGACGATGTAGAGCGCACCGGAGAGGAGGTCCCCCACACCTGGATCCACCGCCCAGAGCCTCTCGCTTGCCCCACCGATCTCGGCCTCGACCAGTGGTGAGCCCGAGATGACATCGGTCACACTGTCGACAAGCGCCTGGCTGCTTCTGTGAGCCAGCGTGACGGGCACGGTCTCGGCGCCGATCTCTCCGAGGTGACGAGCCAGCGATGCCACCCGATCGGCCAAAACCCGCTCGTGGGGCCTTACCTCGTGACCGGCTGATACCACGGCCAGCAGGCCGGTGACCACATGCCCGCCGGCGGAGATCTCGGCGGCAAACAGCTCGCGGTTCGGTCGGTGAACAAGCAGACCATCGGCGATGAGCCGGTCGAGGGTGGCGCGTGCCGCTCCCGGCGGGAGGTGGGAGACCGCCGCCTCATCGGTCCAGTCGACCGTGGAAAGGACCGACACTGCAGCGGGCGTGGCGAGGTGCGCCTCGAAGGGAGTGATCACGCCGTGTCGGCGCCCGCCCTGAACTCCTCCATCCATTCGACCAGGAGCTCGGCGGCCTCCACCGGGAGAGCGTTGTAGAGGCTGGCGCGAACGCCACCGACGCTGCGATGACCGGCAAGGCCGACGATGCCTCTCTCGGCGGCGCCGGCGACGAATCTCTTGTCCTGTTCGACGGTAGGCAGCCGGAAGACTACGTTCATCAGCGACCGCGCATCCGCAGAGACCGGGCCGTGAAAGAAGCCGTCGCTTCGGTCGATTGCCCCGTACACCAATTCGGCACGTCGGTGGGCACGCTGCTCCATCTCGGCGATACCACCCTGACGCTCGATCCAGGCGAGCACCAGGCCGGTGAGCCAGACCGCGGCGACCGGTGGAGTGTTGGCGAGCGATGACGCCGCCGCATGTGTGTCATACCGCAGGGCCGAGCCCAGGTCGTCGGGGATCGCCTCGAGCACCCGTCGGCGCACGAAGACCACGGTCACACCGGCCGGCCCAAGATTCTTCTGCGCCCCTCCATAGACGAGATCGAAGAGGTCCCATGGAATGGGACGCGACATGTAGTCCGAGGACATATCCGCTACCAGCGGCACACCAATTTCAGGGAAGGTGGACCATTGGACCCCGTCGATCGTCTCGTTCGACGTGATGTGGATGTAGCGGGTACCCGGATCGACGGCGAGGTCAGCCATGTCAGGCAGCGTCCACGGCTCGGAACCCTGCTCCCATACGGCGGTCACATCCCCATGACGCCAGGCGTCGGCGATCGCTTTTCGGCTCCACGACCCAGTGAGGACATAGCCGGCGCGCTCCCCGCTCCCCAAAAGGTTCATCGGGACCATCGTGAACTGGAGGGTCGCCCCACCCTGGAGAAGGAGGATGTCGAAGTCGTCTGGTGCCCCGGTGAGACGTCGTGCCGTCGAGATCGTCTCGTGGTGCACCTTCTCGTAGACGTCGCCCCGATGGCTCATCTCGAGCAGCGACATCCCAGTGCCGCCGTAGTCGACCAACCCGGCCTGAGCCTCTTCCAGAACCTCGAGAGGCATGACCGCCGGGCCGGGATTGAGGTTGGTCACGCGACGCCCCATGTGGGGAGGATAAGACGGCAGACGGCAGACGGCAGACGGCAGACGGCAGACGGCAGCCAAGCACCTTCCACCAGCTGCGAGCCAATAGAGTCTCCGCGTGGTCGAGCCCCGGTCTGCCCGCTTCGACACGCTGGCCATCCATGCCGGCGCATCGCCCGACCCGGCCACCGGCGCCAGATCGGTTCCCATCCACTTGACAACGTCGTACGTCTTCGACGACACCGCCCACGCCGCCGGGTTGTTCGACCTGGCGCGAGCCGGTCACATCTACACCCGCATGTCCAACCCAACGGTGGCCGTGCTCGAGACCCGGATCGCGGCGCTCGAGGGCGGGGTGGCGGCGGTTGCTACGGCATCGGGGCAGGCAGCCATCCACCTCGCCATCGCCACTCTCATGGGAGCGGGGGGTCACGTTGTGGCGTCGTCGGCGCTCTACGGCGGGACGGTGAACCTCCTCAACCACACACTCCCCCGATTCGGGATCACGGCAACGCTCGTCCATCCCCGCGACCTCGACGCGCTCCGATCCGCCTTCCGACCCGAGACCCGGTTGCTCATGGTCGAGACCATCGGCAACCCGGGGCTCGAGGTCGCCGACCTGCCTGCCATGGCCGAGATGGCGCACGAGGCGGGCGTTCCGCTACTCGTCGACAACACCTTCGCCACGCCGGCGCTGTGCCGTCCGATCGATCACGGTGCCGACCTGATCGTCCACTCGGCCACCAAGTGGCTCGCCGGCCACGGTGCCGTGATCGCCGGCCTCCTGGTTGACGGAGGGACTTTCGACTGGGAAGGCTCTGGCCGGTTTCCAACGCTCACCGATCGATACGAGCCGTACGGGGTGGTATTCGCCGAAGAGTTCGGCCCCACTGCATTCGCCATGCGAGCCCGAGCCGAAGGGCTGCGGGACTTTGGAGCCTGCATGGACCCTTTGGTTGCCTGGTTGGTTCTCCAGGGAATCGAGACCCTCACCGCCCGCATGGAACGCCACCAACGGGTCACTGCCAGTGTCGTCGAGTTCCTCGGTGCCCACCCTGCCGTCGGATGGGTGTCTCATCCCGATCTCGAAGGGCACCCCGACCATGAGGTTGCCACTCGGTTGCTCCCCAACGGGGCAGGGTCGATGGTCGCATTCGGGGTCAATGGGGGGAGAGAGGCAGGACGCCGCTTCATCGAATCCTGCCGGTTGGCGTCGCACCTGGCCAACGTCGGCGATGTCCGCACCCTGGTCATCCACCCTGCCAGCACGACCCATCGCCAGATGACCTCCGAGCAACTGGCAGCCGCCGGCATCGGAGAGGACATGGTGCGGCTCTCCGTCGGGTTGGAGGATCCCGCCGACATTTGCGATGACCTGAACCGGGCATTGCGCGCATCGCAGACGGGATGAGCATCGAGGTCGAGGTAAACGGGATTCCGGTCTTCGCCTCCACCGGTGGTGGTCAGTTCGATGCGCGTCGGCCCACTGTCGCCCTGCTTCACGGCTCGGGGAACGACCACACCGTCTGGGGATTGCAGGCGAGAGCGCTGGCCGCCCACGGCCGATCGGTGCTGGCGCTCGACCTGCCCGGCCACGGCCGGTCAGGAGGCGTCGTGCTCGACCGGGTGGAGGCCATTGCCGAATGGCTGCTAACGGTGCTCGACGCAGTCGGGGTGCACGAGGTCGCGCTCGTCGGTCACTCGCTGGGAGCTGCCGCTGCCTTGGCGACCGCGGCCACAGCCGGGGAGAGGGTCACCGGCCTCGGCCTGGTGGCTGCGGCATCCCTTATGAAGGTCCACCCCCAGCTGATGTCGGCCGCAACCGAGCGCCGTCACCTCGCCCCGGAGCTGATCGCCGACTGGTCGCACCTCCGCGGTGGCGCCGTCGGCAACCCGGTGCCGGGGCACTGGCCCGCGGGACTCACCCTCCGACTGAATGAACGCTGTCTGGACGGACCGTTGGTCGCCGACCTCGAGGCTTCGGACCGCTACCGGGGTGCCCTTGACGCCGCCGCAGCAGTCGCATGTCCGACGGTTGTGGTCCTCGGGATCGACGACCGGATGATCCCCATCGCCGGGGGACGGGAACTGGCGGCTGCGATCCCACACGCCACGGTCATCGAGATCGCCGGTGGCCACCAACTGACAGCCGAGCACCCCGACGCGGTGACCGCGGCGCTGCTCCTGGTGGCCTGATTCAGCCGAAGGCGAGAACCCGGTCTCCCAGCACACGCACGAAAGCAGCCCCGAAGAGGAGGATCATCGACAGGTAATAGAAGAAGAGGAGCAGGACCAGTAAGAAACTGGCGGCGCCGTAGATGTTGACGAAGGAAAGCTGATCGAGGAACAGAGCGAACAATTGGGTTCCCACCGCTACCAGGGCCGTGGTCAGTGTCGCCCCGGCCAGCACCGCCCGCCATGGTGCTCGATGGGTGGACATGTACTGGAACACGACGACGAAAACGATGAGGAGTAGCGCCAGAGCAAGGCTGGCGCTGAGCGCGGCGATGGCTCCCGCCTCCCACTCGTCGGGGAGCCACCTGGCGAGCACGAAATCGTCGATGGTCTGGACCACCAGGTTGGCCAGCACCGAGAATGTCACCAGCAACCCGATACCGAGTGCGGCGGCAAAAGCTACGGCGCGCCGCAGCAACATCCCAATGAACCCGTTGCGATGCCTGCGAGCCGCTTCGAAGATGTCGTCGAGCGACATCTGCACATGGATGAACACCGATGATGCGCCGAAGAAGAGGGCGACACCGCTCACCACACCGGCGATGGTCGTCGCGTTCGGTCGAGTCACTGCCTCGAGCAACTCACCGACGGCATCGGCCACCATCGGGCTGACGAACTCACCGAGACGCTCGACGATGATCTCGTTGGCGTCGCTCGAGCGGAGGACGCTCCCGGCGATGAGCACGGCGACGATCAGAAGCGGGGCGAAGGAGAAGATCCCGAAGTAGGCGATGGCGCCGGCCATCCGCGAGGCGTTCTTCTGGGCGAAGGTGTCGATGACCTCCTTGATGAAGAATGGGAAGCGCCGTAGGGGGCCCGAGGTGGGCGGCGGAACCACCATGTCTTGCGCACCCATCTCGTCGATGAGGGCTTTCAGGCGGGTGACGAATCCGGGCGGCTCCGCAGGTTCGGAGGAGGGAGGATCCGTCCGCTCCGCCTCTTTGACCTGCTCCGGAGCGCTCACCGGCGGATGCTAGGTCACAAGCCCAGTTCAGCAGCCAATTGCGCCGCGATAGCAGCCGCCCGGTCCCTCCCGGCGTCGTCGGCTTCGACCAAGGACCCCGACGGTGGATCGAGCCTCAAGTCCACGTAGATCTTCAATTTCGGCTCGGTCCCAGATGGTCGTACCAGGGTCCGTCCCTCGGTCCCGAAGCGCAACTCGACAAGATCGTTGTCGGGCAGCCACTTCGGACGCGTCTCGCCGCCAGTGCGGAGGTCCACCACATCGGTCACCGTCATGCCGCCGAGGCTTCCGGGGGGGGAGGCAGCCACTCGATCGACCGCTCCGCCGATCTCGGACCTCCCTTCCGGCCCCTGGCGGGTGACGGAGTGTTGTGCCGACACCCACAACCCGTGCCGCGACGCCAAGCCCGCCAGAAGGTCCCACATCGATAGGCCCGAGGACACGGCTTCGGCGGAAATGTCGGCGAAGACGACCGCGGCCGACATGCCGTCCTTGTCTCGTACGACCGGCCCCACCGAGTAGCCGAGCGCTTCCTCGAATCCGAAGACGAATCGGCCCTTCCCCTGCTCCTGGAGTGCCAACGCCGCGTTCCAGATCCACTTGAAGCCGGTGAGCGTTGGCTCCCAGTGTGCACCGTGGGCGGCGGCGATCTCACCGAGCAGGGGGGTTGACACCAAGCTCGACAGCACCATTGGTGGCAGCCCTGATGCGCTTCCGGCGTTGCGGAGGATGTGATCGGCCATGAGCACCCCGACCTGGTTGCCGGTGAGTTGCCGCCAGCGGTCGCCGGCGGGAACAGCCACCGCAAGCCGATCGCCATCCGGGTCGTTGGCGAGGATGAGATCGGCGCCCTTCTCCCCGGCCAAGGCGATGGCGAGGTCGAGAGCACCCGGTTCCTCGGGGTTGGGGAACCTCACCGTGGGAAAGCGTCCATCGGGCATCGCCTGCTCGGGGACGATTGCCATGTCGGTGTGGCCCGCTTCGGACATGACCCGCCTGATCATCTCGCCTGCCACTCCATGGAGCGGGGTGTAGACGATGGTTTGCCGTCGCCCCCCCGGCGAGGCGCGCACCGCCATCACATCGGCGATGTAGGCATCCGCTGTGTCCTCTGGGATCGGCTCCACCCGGGGTGGCGTCAACTCTGCAGGCTCGAGCCGGGGCACGGCGGCGGCAGGGCCCACCCGGGCGATGGCGCCAGCGATCTGGCTGTCAACCGGTGGAATGATCTGCGCGCTGTTGCTGTCGTAGACCTTGTACCCGTTGTCCGCCGGCGGGTTGTGGCTGGCGGTCACCACCACCGCCGCCTCCGCCCCCAGCCGCTTGGCGACGTGCGCCACAAGCGGGGTGGGAGCGTGGCTCCCAAATGCCCGGACATCGATCCCGGCGGCGGCGAGAACCCCGACGGTGTCGGCGGCGAGCGTCTCGCTGGAGAGCCGGGCGTCGCGGCCCACGATCACCGGTCGATCGCCCCCGTTGCGCTCCTGTAGGAAGTCGGCCAAACCGCGGGTGGTGCGGATGACGACGGCGCGGTTCATGCGGTTGGGCCCGGCCGCCACCTGCCCGCGGATCCCGGCGGTGCCGAACTCGAGAGGCCCGGCCATCCGGTCCTCGAGGGCGGCGACCTCGCCCGCCTCCAGCATGGTCCCGAGCTCTTTCGGGTCTCCGGGTCGGGGTCCCCCTCGATCCATTCCCGGACACGGAGAGCCAGTTCGTCGCTTCCGAACGCCACAGGGCGACCCTAACCGGAGGGCCGGCCGGTGAGCCCGACGACCCGTATCCTCACTGGATGGGCCCGGTGACGAACCGCTCGGTAGTCCGCGCCACGGATCGTGGCTTCGAATCGGTGGATGACACCGTCGTCACCGAGGCGCCGCTCGAGATCAGGCTCGGCGAGGTGCCGATCGCCGTCGTGATGCGGACACCGGGCGATGACGCCAACCTCGTCAAGGGATTCGCTCTCACCGAGGGGATACTCCTGCACCCCGGGGAGATGGCCGAGGTGCGGGCCTTGGCGGATCCGAACCGGTGGGAGATCGTTCTCGCCGACGGTGTCGTCGTCGATCCCGAGCAGTTCCGGCGGAACCTCTATGCCTCGTCTTCGTGCGGCGTCTGTGGCAAAGCTTCGATCGATGCAGTGCGGATCACCGCCCGCCCACTGCCCGAGGGGCCATCGATCGCGGCGGCGGTGCTGTCGAGCCTTCCCGGGCGGATGGGTGAGGCGCAGGATGCATTCCGTCGCACCGGGGGCATCCATGCCGCCGCCGCCTTCACCCCCAACGGTGAGCTTCTAAGCATCGCCGAGGACATCGGGCGCCACAACGCCGTCGACAAGCTCGTGGGGCGGCTAGCTGGCAACCGCTGGCCGATCGGCGATCTGGTCATGGCGGTGTCGGGCCGCGTCGGGTACGAGATCGCCCAGAAGGCGGCGGTCGCCGGGATACCCGTGGTGGCGGGGATCTCGGCTGCCTCGTCGTTGTCGGCCGAACTCGGCGAGGAGTTGGGCGTGACGATCGTCGGCTTCGTCCGTCACGGGGGATTCGTGATCTACAGCCACCCCGAACGCATCATCGGGTCGAGCCAGGTCGGTTAGCGACTCAGCCCTGGCCGATCCGTCGTTCCTCGGTCACCCGGGCGAGGACCTCGGCGACCGCCCCCTCCAGACCTACCTCCTCGGTGACCAGTCCCTGACGGCGGGTCAACTCGACGACCCCCTGGGCGAGACCTTTGGGACCGACGGTCACCCGATAGGGAATCCCGATCAGCTCGGCGTCGGCGAATTTGACGCCTGGCCTTTCTTCGCGATCGTCGAGCAGCACGTCTACGCCCCGGGTCTCGAGTTCGCCTGCCAGCCGCTCGGCCGCCGCCAGCGAATCGGCGTCGCCGACCCGAACCACGGTCACCACAACCTCGTATGGGGCCACCGGCACCGGCCAGACGATTCCCCGGTCATCGTGGGACCACTCCACCACCGCCGCCATGGCCCTCTCCAACCCGATCCCATACGACCCCATCACGATGGGGTGGCTCGCCCCATGTTCGTCCTGGACGACGGCGCCGAACGCTTCGGAGAACTTGGTCCCCAGCTTGAAGATGTGACCCACCTCGATGCCCTTCCACACCGAGAGGGGCTCGCCGCACACGGGGCAAGCCTCACCCTCGGTGACCTGCCGCAGGTCGATCCACCGAGTCACCTCTATGTCCCGGTCGACATCCACATTGCGGACATGGACATCGTCACGGTTCGCTCCGGTCACCATCCCGCGCCTCCCCTGGAGGGCGACATCGGCGAGAACGGGCATCTCGCTCACCCCGACGGCTCCCAGGCTCCCGGGATGGGCGCCGAGCGCCTCTTTGATCTCCTCCGATCGAGCCGGCCGCACAACTGTCGCCAGGGTGGCGTCGATCAGCTTCTGCTCTTGAAGGTCGTGGTCGCCTCGCATCAAAACCAGGGTCAGCTCACCGTCGATCATGTAGACCAGGGTCTTTATCTGACGGATGGGGTCGGCGTCATCCGGAAAGTCCGCAGCCAGTTGGGCGATCGTCCGTATCCCAGGTGTGTCGAATTCCTCGATGCCGGGCACGTCGTCGGGGTCCGCCACGGGATCGAGGCGCGAGGTAGCCCGTTCCACGTTCGCCCGATAGCCGCACGAGGCGCAGGTAGCAATCCGATCCTCGCCGGCGGGGCTGGGCACCACGAATTCCACCGACTCGGCGCCGCCCATGATCCCCGAAGATGCCTGGACGTCCACCGGGTCGAGGCCCATGCGCCGGAAGATGCGCAGATAGGCGACATGGTGGAGGTCGAACCCGGTGTCCAGCCCGGGCCGGTCGAGATCGAGCGTGTAGGAGTCCTTCATGGTGAACTCGCGCACCCGGAGCACACCGGCCTTGGGCCGGGGCTCGTCGCGGAACTTGGTCTGGATCTGGTACCAGATCTGAGGCAGTTCGCGGTAGGACGACAACTCGGTGGCGAGCAGGGCGAACACCTCCTCGTGGGTGAACCCCAAGGCGAACTCGGCGCCCTTACGGTCGCGCAACCGGAACATCTCGTCGCCGATCGCATCCCAGCGGCCCGACTTGCGCCAGATCTCGGCGGGGTGCATGGCGGGAAGGTGGAACTGCTGCCCGCCGATGGCGTCGATCTCCTCGCGGATGATCCGTTCCACTTTTGACCGCACCCGCTGGCCGAGGGGGAGCATCGAATAGTGACCCGCCGCCAGTTGGCGGATGAAGCCGGCCCTCACCAACAACCGGTGGCTGACCGCCTCCGCCTCAGCCGGGTCGTCGCGCAGTGTGGGTATGAAGGCGCGTGACCATCTCATGGAGGCGCAACATTAGGTGCCGGTCAATCCCGAAGACAGGTGATTGGATCGGCTCCTGGTGGGGCTCAGGTTGCGGGACCCTTGGCTGCCTCCTCGACCCGGGTGCGCCGCTCCCGCGTCCGGTTGACGTCGCCGCGGATCTCGAGAAGCTGGACCCGGTCGGCCTCGGCGATGGCGGCGGCATCCTGCTCGGCGGCGGCAAGCCTTGCCTCCACCCCCTCCTCGGCGAGGCGACGGGCCTCCTCGACCAGGGCGGTGACCATCTCCGCCTCGGGAACCACCCGCACGACCTGACCCTTCACGAAGAGGTGCCCCCTGCCGCGCCCCGCCGCGATCCCGAGATCGGCCTCGCGCGCCTCCCCCGGCCCGTTGACCACACACCCCATCACCGCCACCTGGATCGGGATCTGCTCCGCCTCGAGCGCCTTCTGAGCGGCGGCTGCCACCCCGATGACGTCAACTTCGGCCCGCCCACACGATGGGCAGGCGATCAGGTCGAGCCCTCGTCTCTCCCGCAGCCCGAGGTACTCGAGGAGCCCGCGCCCTGCTTTTGCCTCTTCGACCGGGTCAGCGGTGAGCGAGAAGCGGATGGTGTCGCCGATCCCCTCGAGGAGCAGCGTCCCGATCCCGGCCACCGACTTGATCAGCCCGCCCGGTGGCGGGCCCGCCTCGGTGACACCGAGATGGAGTGGGTATTCGACCTTCTCGGCGAGCAGTCTGTAGGCCTCGACCATCGAGGGAACGTGCGAGTGCTTGACCGAGATCTTGATGTCGAAGAACCCGACGTCCTCCAGGTACCTGACTTCCCGCAGGGCCGACTCGACCAGGGCCTCGGGGACCGGGGCCCCAAAGCTCTCCAGCAGTTCCTTGTCGAGCGATCCGGCGTTGACGCCGACCCGGATGGGGACTCCCGCCTCACCCGCCGCCCGGGCCACCGTCTTGATGTGCTCCTCGTTGCGGATGTTCCCCGGATTGAGCCTCAGTCCCTGGACCCCCGCCTCGAGCGCCGCCAGCGCCAACCGGTACTGGAAGTGGATGTCGGCGATTATGGGAACGGGCGACCGGGGGACGATCTCGGCGAGACCCTGCGCCGCCTCGACGTCGTTGCAGGTGATGCGGACGATGTCGGCACCGGCACCCTTGAGGGCGTAGACCTGGGCCAGCGTGCCGTCGACGTCGGCCGTCTTGGTGGTGGTCATCGACTGAACCGAGACCGGGGCTCCGCCCCCTACTTCGACGTCGCCCACCCGCACGGGTCGGCTCGTCCTGCGAGCGATCATGTGTGAATCGTAGGTCGCGGGGGGCTGGTCAGCCCGGGATACGGATCGGATTGACGATGTCGAGCACTATGCCCACCACCCCGACGAAGACGACCAGGGCGATGACCGCCGCCGCTACCGGCGCGAGCTTACGGACGTCCGCCACGCGGCCGGTCAACTTCTCGTACAACGCCACCGCGAAATGCCCGCCGTCGAGCGGATAGAGAGGCAGCACGTTGAGCGTGCCGAGCACGACGTTGACCGAGGCGAGCAGCCAGATCAGGTTGCCGATGCCAAGCGACTCCGCCTGTGTGCCGATGTTCACCATCCCGATCGGACTGACCGGGCGGATCTCGTCGGGGATGTCGGTGTTCCCCACCAGTGCACCGCCGAGCTGGGCCAGCGAGGCGGGCTGGATCAGCCGGCCTAGGAAGTCGAAGGTGGCACCGATCGTGCTGACTAGCGCCTCCCCGGCCAGCCCCATCGCCTCCCATATCCCCACCGACCGAAACACCTGCTCCGGCGACACCCCGAGGTAGCCGACGGCGCTCCCCCCTCTTCCTCGACTCGGCTGGCGAGCTCTGCGGTGAGCGTCACCTCGGCGCCATCGCGCTCGACGACGATCTCCACCGTCTCCCCTGGGCTCTCCTCGATCGCTGATGCGGCGTCTTCCCACTCGACGACGGGGCGGCCGTTCAACTCCACGATGCGATCACCGACCGCCAGGCCCGCCCCCGCCGCCGGGCTGGGAGACCCGTCGTCCAATTCGAGGAGCACCTGGTCGAGCGTGGTTGAGGCGACGGGGAGGCCGTCGGAGGTGGTCTCGGGGACCCCGTCGGCGAGGATGAGGCCGAAGAACATCAAGTAGGCGATGAGGAAGTTCATCGCCACCCCGGACAGCACGGCGACCGACTTCTGCCAGAACTTCTTGTCCCGATAGGCTCGGCCGGCGTCGGCCGGGTCTACGTCCTCGAGCGAGTTCATCCCCAGGATCTTGACGTAGCCGCCGAAGGGGAGCGCCTTCATGCCGTATTCGGTCTCGCCGCGACGGAACGAGAGAAGCCTCGGTCCGAAACCGAAGAAGAACTCGGTTGCCTTCATTCCCGTCGCTTTGGCCACGATGAAGTGGCCAGCCTCATGTGCCATGACGAAGAAAACGATCGCCAGGAATGCGGCGATTCCGCCGATCATGTCATTTCACCTCGCCGCACGTGGCGAGTATGCCAGGGCGGGGTTGCTATCTCAGGGCGGGGCACAGATATGGTGATCGGTATGGGACGGACCGCTTCTTTAGCAGGCTCCCACCAACTCGGCCGCTATCGCCCTCGACTCCCGGTCGATGGCGAGGATCTCGTGGACGTTCGCAGGTCGCGACCAGTTGACACGCTCAAGGGTCCGCTCCACCACCGCTGGGATCCCGAGAAACCCGAGCCTCCGCTCGAGGAAGGCTGCTACCGCCACCTCGTCGGCCGCATTGAGCGTGGCCGGCGCCGAGCCACCCCGTCGCCCCGCCTCGTAGGCCAATGCGAGCGCGGGGAAGGAGTGATGGTCGGGCCGTTCGAAGGTGAGGCTCCTGCCGGCTAGGTCGAGCGGGGCGACCGGAGCCGGGCGCCGTTCCGGATGAGTCAGGGCATGCTGGATGGGCACCTTCATGTCCGGTTCCCCGATTTGGGCCTTCACCGACCCGTCTACGAACTCGACCATGGCATGGACGATGCTCTCGGGGTGGACGACCACGTCGATCCGGTCGTAGTCGACCCCGAAGAGGACGTGCGCCTCGATCACCTCGAGGCCCTTGTTGAACAAGGTGGCCGAATCGACGGTGATGCGCCGACCCATCGACCAGGTCGGGTGCTGTAATGCCTCGGCCGGTGTGACCTCGGCAAGTTCTTCGGCGGTCCGTCCCCTGAAGGGTCCGCCCGACGCGGTCAAGATGATCCGTTTGACCGCAAGGCTCTCCTCTCCCGCCAGGCATTGGAGCACGGCGGAGTGCTCCGAATCGACGGGGATGAGCTCTCCGCCTCCTTTGGCGAGAGCGGCTGTGACCAACTCGCCACCTGCCACCAGGCTCTCCTTGTTGGCGAGCGCCACCCGGTTCCCCGAGCCGAGGGCCGCCATCGTCGCCGACAACCCGGCGGCGCCGACCATGGCGTTCATCACGGTATGCCCAGGCTCGGCGGCGAGGTCGTCCACCGCCTGCGCTCCGAACGAGACCCGGCTGCCAAAGAAGACCGGCGAGGCGGTCGCGTTCCTCGCCTGCGCCCCCAACGACCACCACCGCGGCGTCGGGGTGGGCTTCCGCAAGGGCGATGATTCGATCGGATGCCGACCTCGCTGCCAGCCCGGCAACCTCGACGCCAATTCGAGAAGCGACCTCGAGGGTCTGGGTGCCGATGGAGCCTGTCGCGCCGAGCAGGACCAGGCTCATGGGATCACAGATACCCGGCCCAGAGGTAGATCACGTAGGCGGCGGGCACCACGAAGAGGATGGCGTCGATCCGGTCGAGCACCCCCCCGTGACCCGGCAGGATCCCGCCCATATCCTTGACCGCCAGAGCCCGCTTGAGCAGAGATTCGCTGAGGTCCCCGAGGATCCCGAGCACGGAGACCGCCACCCCGAGCGCCAGTCCTGCCCCGATCCCTATGGGCTCGAAGAAGTCGATCAGTGAGAGGCCGACCCCCACCACGATCGCCACCAGCACGCCGCCCACATAGCCCTCGACCGTCTTGTTCGGCGAGACGACCGGGGCGAGTTGGCGGCGGCCCAGCGAACGGCCGACAAAATACTGCGCCGTGTCGAAGGCGACGATCACCACCACGGCCCCCAATACCAGCGCCACCGGTTCGGGGGCACGGGCTATGGGGAAGGCGAAGGCGAGCAGGCCGATCCAGTTGGCGGCGAGGACGGTGGCACCTGCGTTGACCAGTGCCTGGCGTCTGGGCACGACGGCGTAGAAGAGGAGCACCACGAGGATGGCCACCGCCACCACGCCGCCCATGGCGGCGGGCCCTGACAGCCACGCCGCGGCCTCGGCGCCCAGCAGTCCCACGAGGGCAAACAGGGTGAGGGGAACGAACCCGGCGGAACGCAGACCTCTGGTGAGCTCGATGAGCGCCACCGCGGAGAGCAACACCACCAGGGCGAAGAACCACCATCCACCCGCGAAGAGAGAGGCGACGAAAAGCGCGGCCAGTGCGATACCCGTCCCCAACCGCACCGCCAGGTCGGACCGGGCGGGAGGGGTATCGTCGATCTCCTTGCCCTCGGCGCCGATGACATCCTCGAAACCGACCACACCGGTCTCGAGCCCAGGCATGGCGGCGGCTACGGCCTGGGGCTCGTGCTCCTCTTGCTCGGCGGCGGCGATGGCCTCGGCCAGACCCTGGTACTCCTGGGTCGTGGCGAGGACGTAGTCCTCGTGGGTGTAGTCCTCGAGCTCCGGTGAGCTCTCGATGTCGAAGGGGCCATCCGGCGATGGCGCCAAGGACTCCTCCTCCACCGGCGGTTCCTCTATCGGCTGGGGCCCGGCACGCTCCCAGGGACGGGCGGGCTCGTCGGCACCGGGGGGGGCGGAGGCTCGTCGCGGAAACTGGCGGGCGGCGGCCGCCCTCCGGGGCCGGTGGGCGGCTCGTCCCCCGGGCTGGCCGGCGCCGCCGACCAGTCGAGGTCGAACTCCTCGCTCTCCTCTTCCCATGGCATCGGCTCGTCCTGGTAGCCCGGTTCCTCGGCATCGGGTGGTGGCTCCCACGCCGAGGGATGGCGGCGCCCGGGAAAACGAACCACCTCACCACCCTCGTCGCCTTGGTCATCTGCCATGTCAGACCTCGAGCAACTCGGACTCCTTGTGGCCGAGCAGGTCGTCGATCCTATGGGTGTGGCTGTCTGTCACTTCTTGGAGCGTCTTCTCGCCGCGCCGGATCTCGTCGTCCGAGATCTCGCCGGTGAACGCCTCCATGTCCTCTTTGACATGGCGACGTACGTTGCGCACCGCCACCCGACCCTCCTCGGCCATGTGCCGCACCAGTCTGATCAGCTCGCGCCTGCGCTCCTCGGTGAGTGGCGGGAACGACACCCGGAGCACCGAGCCGTCCGATGATGGGTTGAGGCCGAGGTCGGAGCTGCGGATCGCCTTGTCGATGGATGTGACCGAGCTCTTGTCGTATGGCGTGATGAGCAGGAGGCGCGGCTCGGGCACCGAGAACGAGGCCAATTGCTGGAGGGGTGTCGTGGTGCCGTAGTAGTCGACCGTCACCCGGTGGAGGATGGCGGGGTTGGCCCGACCGGTACGAACCGTTGCGAACTCGGCTTGGACGTGGCCGACCGCTTGGTCCATCTTGATCTCAGCTTCAGCCAGCAGGTCATCGATCATCCGCACTCCGACTCAATGAACCAGGGTCCCTATCCGCTCTCCCCTGACTGCCCGGACGATGTTCCCAGGAACGTTGATGTTGAA
Organism: uncultured Actinomycetes bacterium; assembly: GCA_963824995.1. Lineage (GTDB taxonomy): Bacteria > Actinomycetota > Acidimicrobiia > Spongiisociales > DATADW01 > DATADW01. The sequence continues at coordinate 400,455 of CAWGRK010000006.1, forward strand.
CACGACGATGGGCAGCCTGTGGTCCTTGCACATCGTAATGGCGGTGGAGTCCATCACCCTGAGCTCCTGGGCAAGGACATCCATGTAGCTCAACTCGGAGAGCAGCAGGGCATCGGGGTGGGTGACCGGGTCGGCGTCGTAGACCCCATCGACCATGGTCGCCTTCAGCACCACTTGGGCGTTGATCTCCACCGCTCGCAGTGCGGCGGTGGTGTCGGTGGTGAAGAACGGATTGCCGGTCCCCGCGGCGAGAACCAGCACTCTTCCCTTCTCGAGATGGCGTATCGCTCGCAACCTGATGTAGGGCTCGGCGAGTTGTTGCATCGATATGGCGCTCTGCACGCGGGTTGGGACCCCGGTCGTCTCGAGGGCGTCGCGCAACGCCAGCCCGTTGATCACCGTCGCCAGCATCCCCATGTAGTCAGCGCTGGCCGGGTCCATCCCCGAAGCCTGAGCCGACACACCGCGGAAGATGTTCCCGCCGCCCACCACGACGGCGATCTCGGCGCCTTCGCCATGGGCGGCGACGATCTCGCCCGCCACCCGGTGAACCGACTTGGGGTCTATTCCGTATCCGAGCTCCGGGTCGGCGAACGACTCACCCGAGAGCTTGAGGACAACCCGGCGCCGGATCGCCTCGGTCAAGGCTCAGCCCTCCCCGACCGCAAGACGGGCGATGCGTGTGACCGATATGTTTTCCCCCATCCGGGTGCCAAGCTGGGTGACCATCTCCCCGACCGATCCCTCGAAGACACCCGGGTTTACGAATTCCTGCTCGTAGAGGACGTTCTGGCGGATGAACTGCTTGATCTTCCCCTCGACGATCCGGGGTATGACGTTCTCGGGCTTCCCCTCGTTCTCTGCTTGGAGGGTGGCGACCCTCCGCTCCTCCTCGAGCCGTTCCTCGGGAACGTCTTCGGGGCGGAGCCAGGTCGGATTGGCCCACGAAACGTGTTTGGCGATCTCGTCTGCCGTCGCAATGAACTCATCGCTCTTGGCGACGAAGTCGGTCTCAGCGGCGAGCTCGACCATGGCGCCAATGGTGACCCGTCCCGCCTGGCGGTGCAGGTATGAGCCAACCGCACCCTCGGATGCGGTGCGGTCGGCGCGCTTGGCCGAGGCGGCAAGCCCTCGCTCGCGGAGCAACTGGAAGGCTCGGTCGAAGTCGCCGCCTGCCTCGGTGAGGGCAGTCTTGGCATCCATCATCCCCACCGACGCAGCTTGCCGAAGCCGCTGGACATCCTTGGCAGAAACCGACACGGTTTCGCTGGTCCCCTCGGTCATCAGCTTGCCGCCCCGACGTCTACCGCCTCGTCGACGGCAGGCTCGGTCGCACCGGCCTCATCCGGAACCTCGCCGGCTTCCCCGCCCTCGAGCTCGAAACCGGTGCCCGCCTCTTCGAACACCTCGTCCGTCACTAGCCCGGCACCCTCGCGCAATGCGTCGGCGATCACGCCGGCGATGAGATCCACGGCTCGGATGGCATCATCGTTGCCGGGGATGACGTAGGTCACGGGGTCGGGGTCGCAGTTGCTGTCTACCAAGGCGATGATCGGCAGCCCCAGCCGGGCCGCCTCGCGGATCGCGGTGTGCTCCACATTCAGATCCACCACGAAGAGCGCATCGGGTAGACGGGTCAGCGAGCGCACTCCTCCGAGGTTTTGTTGGAGCTTGAGCAACTCGCGCCGCAGGCGTAGACGCTCCTTCTTGGGGAGTGAGTCCATCTCACCCGACGCCTCCATCCGCTCCAGCTCCTTCATGTAGAAGATCCGCTTCTGGATGGTGGCGAAGTTGGTCAGCATTCCGCCGAGCCAGCGGAAATTGACGTACGGCATCCCCGAGCGGTCGGCCGCCTCGGCGATCGCCGCCTGAGCCTGGCGCTTGGTGCCGACGAAGAGGATGACGCCATCGGTCGTCGCCAGGTCGCGGGCGAACTCGGCGGAGCGTTCGGTCAGCTCCAGGGTCTGACGCAGGTCGATGATGTGTATCCCGTTGCGCTCGCCGTAGATGTAGGGGCGCATCTTCGGATTCCAGCGTCGGGTCTGGTGCCCGAAATGGACGCCAGCCTCGAGCAGCTGTTTCATGGTCACATGGGCCAAGGTGGCTCCTCTTTTCGGTTCGGTTCCTCCGCCCACCGGTCCCGCCTAGCCCGCCGATGACGGGCGTGTTGCGGTGCAGCCGGGCCTACCGGCTCCTCCACCGAAGTGTTGCCACTCCGACCGCTGGAGGACGGCGAGCGTGTGTGATGGCCGGAGTGTAAGCGCGTCCCCGCCACCCGGAGAATTCAGGAGGCTGCTGGCTCTGCCATCCGGCTGCGGAGGCTCATCACCGACTTGGTGTGGATCTGGCAGACGCGGCTCTCGGTGACACCGAGGACCTTCCCGATCTCGGCCAGCGTTAGCCCCTCGAAGTAGTAGAGCCCGAGCACCAGACGTTCCCGTTCGGGGAGGCGCGATATGGCGTCGTGGAGCAACTGGCGAGTCTCCTCGTCCTGGAAGGCCGCCTCAGGGGTGATCCCACGGCGGTCGGGAACCATGTCGCCCGCTGATGCCCCGCCTCTCTCCGGGGAGAGCATCTGGTCGAGGGCCACCATCCCCAGGTTGGAGATCTCGGCGAGGGCATCCTGGAGACCGTCCAGTGGCATCGTCATGTGGTCGGCCAGTTCCTCCTCTGTCGGGGTGCGCTGCAACCGGTGCTCCAACTCGGTCAGCGACCTCTCGATCTCGCGGGCGCGGGCCCTGACCGATCGGGGGACCCAGTCGAGAGCTCGCAACTCATCGAGGATCGCCCCCCTGATCCGGTTGATGGCATAGGTCTCGAACTTGAAACCTCTGCTGAGATCGAACTTGTCGATCGCATCGATGAGCCCGAACACCCCGTAGCTCACCAGATCGGAGTTTTCGACGTTGGCGGGCAACCCGGCACCGACCCTTCCCGCCACGAACTTGACCAAAGGCGAGTAGTGGATGATCAGGGCTTCGCGCGCCTCGGCGTCTGCCCTCGACTTCCACAGCTCCCATAGGCGGATGACGGGGTCGTTCACGTCAGGCTCTCGGATGGGTGCGCTCATAGGTGGATCTGAGGTGGTGGCGGGTGACAGCAGTGTAAAGCTGTGTCGTTCCCAGTTCACGATGGCCCAGCATCTCCTGAACAGCACGCAGGTCGGCGCCACCCTCGAGCAAATGTGTTGCGAAGGAATGGCGCAGCGCATGGGGAAAGGTCGCCGCCCGTTGCCTCACGACCCTCCGCACCCCCCTCGAGCCGAGCGGGCCGCCACGCTGCCCGAGCCAGAGGGCATCGCCCGAAGCCGTTGACACCAACTCGACTCGGGCCGAGCGCAGGTATGTAGCGACCGCTTCCTGGGCGGGTATCCCGAGCGGGACCACTCTCTCGGTCCCCCCCTTCCCGACCACCCTCACGCGGTCGGCCCCGTTCACGTCGCCGACGGTCATCCCGGATACCTCCGAGACGCGGAGACCGGTCGCATAGAGCACCTCGATCAGCGCCCGATCTCGCAGGGTCAGCGGGTCATCGCCATCGATCTGCTCGAGGATCTCACGGACCGCCCGTTGCGGCAGGGCGTGGGGCAGAGAGGTGGGACGGCGGGGCCTGGCGACCTGGTCCGCCGGGTTGAACGCCAGATCGCCCCGACGGGTGGCATCGGCGAAGAAGGCGCGCACCGCCGAGGCCTTGCGGGCGATCGAGCGGCGGGCATACCGCCGCGTGTCGAGGTGGGCGAGGAAACGGCGGACGTGGCGCCGGTCGATGCCTCCGAGCGATACCACACCGGATCGGTCACAGAAGGCGAGGAACTGGGCCAAGTCGCCCCGATAGGCGGCGACGGTGTGCGCCGAAAGCTGCCGGTGATGCCGCGCCCGATCGAGATAGGCCTCCACCGCGGGCGCCGCCCACAGCGGGATGGCGGGAATAGCCACATCGGAATCCTACGGCGCACCTCCCCCTCCGACTCGCAATCCTCCGCCAGTGGCCACGACCAGATCGGCCTGCCGCCGCACCCGGCCCTCCAATTCCAGTTGAGTGACCCGGGTGAGTAGGTCGGAGATGGGCCACCCCAACTCGCTCGCCATCCAGTCGAGCGAACGACCCACCGGGCCGGCGAGCAGGACCACCGGGTCGGCGTCTGCCTCGCCACCGGGGCGCGGTGGGGTGCCCGTGAGCAACGAGAGCGCCTCGATCAGATCGTCTGGACCGAGCACGGGATGGGCACCGTCGCGGATGAGGAGGTTGCATCCCACCGATGTGTCGCGGTCGATGTCACCGGGTAGCGCCAGCACCTCCCGGCCCTGTTCGAGCCCATAGCGGGCGGTGATCAGGGCGCCACCGTCGGGCCGCGCCTCAACGACCACCACCGCGACCGCCAACCCGGAGATGATCCGGTTGCGCAAGGGGAACCGCCATGGCTCGGGACGCGTACCGGGCGGGTATTCGCTCACCACGGCTCCGCCTGCGTCGAGCAGGTCCTGCCCGAGCGAGCGGTGGATTGCCGGATACCAGACATCCACGCCCGACCCGAGCACCGCGACACCGGGGGTCGGACCTGCCAGGCCGCCGCGGTGTGCTGCTCCGTCCACCCCGCGGGCAAGTCCGCTGACCACCGGCCAGCCCGAATGCGAGAGAGCCATTCCAAAGCGCTCCGCCAGCCGCAAGCCATAGCCGGTGGGTGTGCGAGTGCCCACCACGGCCACACCCGGCAATTCCGGCAGCTGGCCCTTGGTGAAGATCACGTCAGGGGCGCCGGGGAGCGTGGCGAGCCAGGGCGGGTACGCGGCATCGTCCCTGGCGAGAACTGTGCACTCCGCAGCGGCGATCCTCTGGCGCCACTCCGTCGGCGTCACCGAGGTCGCCGCACGGACTGGGGGTGTCGTTGTGATCCGCCCGGCACGAAGCGCGGAAACGACAGCATCGGCAGACCCGTGACTCGCCACCAACGCCGCCGCCCTCTCCGGATGAAGCCCGATGCAGGCCAGCGCGAGCCGCTCGTCGGAGATCACCAGGACTCCCGGAAGGAGAGAGCCTCGGCGATGTGGGCCCGGGTGACGGCCTCGGTCGCAGCCAGGTCGGCCAGGGTGCGTGCCACCCGACGCACCCGGTCGAAACCACGCCCGCTGAGAGCGGTCATTTCCACAGCACGCTCCAACAGGGCGATGCCGCCCGCTTCCCAGGGAAGCTCGTCGAGGCGTCGCCGATCGAGAGACCGGTTGAGCGACCCCCTAGCCGCCTGCAGCCGCCGCGCCTCCAACACGCGGGTCCTGACTTGGGCGCTGCGCTCCCCCACCGGCCCGGATAGCGCCGATGAATCGGGCCGGTTGACCGCCACCCTCAGGTCGAATCTATCGAGCAAAGGCCCCGAGAGCCGTCTCCGGTAGCGATCGACCCCGCCGGGTCGGCAGCGGCATGCCACTGCCCGATCGCCCTCGAACCCACACGGGCAGGGGTTGGTGGCGGCGACGAGTTGCACGTCGGCCGGAAAGCGAACCGACCTCCCCGATCGGGCCACGGTCACCCATCCCTCCTCCACCGGCTGGCGCAGCGCATCGAGCAGGTTGGTGGGGAATTCGCCAAGTTCGTCGAGGAACAAGACACCGCGATGGGCGAGCGACACCTCGCCCGGAGTGACGACACCGCTCCCACCACCGATCAGCGCCGCCACCGTCGCGGTGTGGTGTGGAGCGCGGAACGGCGGGTACCGCCGGGGAGCTTCGCTTCTCCCCGCCGCCGACCAGACCTGAGCCACCTCGACAGCGGCGGCGGGTAACAACTCGGGGACCAACCCCGGCATGCACCGGGCGAGAAGGGTCTTCCCCGAACCAGGCGGTCCCCACATGAGGAGGTGGTGCCCGCCAGCCGCCGCCACCTCCAAGGCGCGACGCGCCATGGCCTGGCCGCGAACCACCGCCAGGTCGGGAGGGTCGGGTGGCTCGTCGGTGCTGTCGACACGAGCGGTGGAGGTTGATGACGGTGCTCCCAATGCCACCGCCACCGCTTCGGCCAGCGAGGTCACCGCCCTGGTGTCTGCTCCCTCAACCAGCGAGCCCTCGGACATCGAGGCCGGCGGGAGCAGGCATGGCCGGCCGAGGCGCGCCGCCACCACCGCCACGGCCATGCCACCTCTCGCCAGCCGGACCGTCCCGTCGAGCGCCAACTCACCCAGCGCCACGACGTCGGCGACCGCCGGAGGGGCCCCACCCGAAGCGGCTATCAACCCCAACGCAATCGGCAGGTCATAGGCGGAGCCCGCCTTCGGCAAGTCGGCGGGTGCCAGGTTGACCGTGACCCTGCGATCCGGCATACGGAACCCGGATGACTGGAGGGCCGCCTGCACCCGATCCTTAGCCTCGCGGATGGCCGTATCGGGCAATCCGACCAGACGGAGCGCCGGGAGTTGGCCGGCGACGTGCACTTCGACCCGAACGGGACGGGGCTCGACGCCGACAAGGGTCGCTGAGGTGACCGCGGCGAACATGGCGGCAAACGTATGACCCGGCTGCGACATTCTCCGACAGGGGTCTCTCTTGTTTCAGTCCGTCCGAAAAAGGGTATGAACGTGGACACAACCAAGGAGGCGGAGTTTGATGATGGAATCACCGATGACTGTCGACCAGGTGGCCGCGATGCGGGGAACGCCTGTATACGACAACAGCGGCGAGAAGATCGGCGCAGTTGAAGAGATTTACTACGACGAAACAACGTCCGAACCGCAGTGGATCGGGATCGGGACCGGCTTCCTCGGGATGAAGCATGCCGTTGTCCCACTCGCAGGCGCCACCACTTCCGCAGACGGTGTCAGCGTCCCCTACTCCAAGGCTCAGGTCAAGGACGCTCCCGAGATCGACATCTACTCGAGCGGAATCGCTGTAGAGACCGAGCGGGACCTCTACGGCTACTACGGGCTCGAGTTCTCCGGAGCGGAATACGACACCGACCTGTCCACAACGGACACCACCTACGACCGTGACCTTGGCGTCGAAGAAGGAGCCGTGACTCGGCACGAGGAAGAGCTGACGGTCGGAAAGCGGACGGTTTCGGCTGGCAGTGTCCGGCTCCAGAAGTGGGTGGACACCGAGCAGGTGCAGGCCGATGTGGAGCTGCAGCGGGAAACCGCCCGGGTCACTCGCGAGGCAGTCGATCAACCGGTGAGCGATGGCAGCATCGGTGAAGAGGAGATCGAAGTGTCTCTCACCGCAGAAGAGGCGGTCGTCGAGAAGCGGACCGTGGCCAAGGAGCGGATCGGCATCGAAAAGGATGTCGAGACCGACGTGGAGACGGTTACCGCCGACCTGAGGAAGGAGCGGGTCGAGGTTGAGGGCGACGAAGACCCGTTGAGCCGATAGCACTGTGCTGCGAGCGGAGGGTCCAGCCCTCCGCTCGCCCGCGTTGTGACGGTTCGTGAGGATCCCGGGCCCGGCGGAGGCTGACGACGAGGCACGAAGGCGAGAAGAGTGACAGACAACAAATCGGAGGAGAACGCCGACACTCCTGGCGTGATTCTCCACGAAGAGCAGCTAGTGGTGGGGACCCAAGAGGTCGACGCCGGGTCGGTGCGGGCCCGGAAGCGGGTAGAGAGCGAAAGTGTGCAGCGGACCGAGCCGCGCTTCGTTGAGCACGGGGAAGTCGAGCGCGTCGCTGCCCTCGAGAATGACTCGGGGAAAATAGAAACGCTCGAGGACGGGTCCGTTTCGATCCCGCTCTTGGAGGAACGACTCGTTGTCAGCAAGCAGCTATTCGTGCGAGAGCGGGTGATCCTGCGCAAACACAAGGTCATCGAGCAGCATGTCATCGAAGCGGAGCTACGCACCGAGCGGATCGACATCGAAGGCGACGTCGAGTTCGACGAACCAGAGGAGAAGTCGACCGGCGAGGTGTAGCGCTGGGTGGGTCCCGGCCACAATGCGGTGGTGACCGATGCGGCCGGCGACGACTGGCTCGAATCACGCCATCGATCCCGAGAACCCCGATCAGCCGGCGGTCGATGCTCGCAAGCGTCCCATGTTGATCGACCGTATCGACTGGACCGACGGCTGATCCGGATTGCCGGCGATGTCCCACCAGTTCTGACACCCCGGCACGTGCGCCCTCCCTGAGGAGGACGTATTTCACCCTCGCGGTCGGTCCCGGGGCGGGTTGGCGCCGGTCTGCCTGTCCCGAGATGGAGTGCCGATACCCAGAGCTCCCAGCTCGAGAGTCGCCAGCGCCTCGATGACTCGTCTGTCGCCGCGCAGCACGGCGGCGCCGGGAGCGAGATCGACTGCGGCCAGTTGGCGAACCGGACGGTTTGCCAGCGCACGGATGGCGAAGAGACTCGTGTCGCCGCGCATGGCACTCGCTGCCTGGGAGGCACGGATCCAGAGCAGGCGGCCGGGGAGCCACAGGATCAGAGCGAATGCAATGGGGAGAGCGGCCACGACCACCCCGACCCAGCGGGCAAGACGGATCGCCGCCTCCTGTTGCGACTCGCCGGCATCGCCGATCCCCGCCACGGCGGACTGTGCCGACTCGAAGGGGGTCGCCAGAGCATCTCCCAGGAGCGGCGCATCCCCCAGCGTGTCGGCAACACTTCCAAAGGCGCCTGCGACCTCCTCGGCAGCGTCTTCGAGAAGCTGGCCGGGGGTTGCCAGGTGAGCGACCAACTCGTACATGTTCACGCCTACCCAGACCCAGAAGACGATCCAGCCCAAGACGATCAGGTCCACGATCATCTGGCGCCTGCGGACGGATGGGAGGTCGGCATAGAGTCTCATCCGTCCATTTTGCGTCGGGGACCGTCCGCCGTGAGCTCAATCTGACGGTTTCGGGCGCACCCTGTCCGTCCATCGCTCCGCCGCCCGCTCGTAGACTGCCGCCATGCCGGAACGTCCCCCGATGACATCACGCGCCCGCGATGCGCTCAGGGAGAGGCTCTCCTTCTCCGCCCGGCGCAGGATCGCCATCGCCCGGGTGACCGTGCGACGTCCGACGTCGAGGTTGCGGGCGCTCCCCGGGCTGTTGGTGATCGGCGTCCAGCGGGGTGGCACCAGTTCGCTGTACCGCTATCTGGGAGCCCACCCGCAGGTGGAGCCCTCGCTCCGCAAGGAGGTCGAGTACTTCACCCGCCGCTACTCCGAAGGTGAGAGCTGGTACCGGGCTCACTTCCCGCTGCAGAGGAAGGGATCGATCACCTTCGAGGCCGACCCGTATTACCTGTTCCATCCCCTCGCCGCCGAGCGGGCGTCGGCCCTGGTTCCCGAGGCGCGGTTGGTGGTGATGCTGCGCGACCCGGTGAAGCGCGCCTTCTCGCACTGGCAGCACAACCGCAGGCTCGGAGTCGAGCCGCTCGATTTCGCCGCCGCCCTCGATGCCGAGGCCGAGCGGCTCGCTGGTGAGGAGGAGCGGATCAGAGCCGACCCGTCGTACGACCCGTGGAACCACAACATGCTGTCGTACACCGAGCGAGGGCGTTACGCCGCCCAGTTGCGGACGTGGCTGACGCACTACCCGGAGGACCGCCTCTTGGTGCTACGCAGCGAGGACTTCTACACCGACACACCCGCGACCTTCGACCGCGTCGTGGACTTCCTCCAACTCGACCCATGGCGACCGCCCGAGTTCGCCAACTGGAGCTACTCGCGTGGCGGCGGACCGGCCAAGGAACGGATCGACTCCGATCTGTCCGCTGCTCTCGCCCGGTCCTTCGTCACCGACAACCGCGAGTTGGAGGCGATGCTGGGGTGGGATGCCCGATGGACTTGAGGGCTCAGTGGCCGGCCAGAGCCTTCAGGTAGAACCGCTCGACACTCGCCGCCACCTCATCGGCGTTGTAGCGGGCTGCCACCTCGGCCCGGGCGGCCCCGCCGAGCCGGGCGTGTTCCGCCTGGGTCATTGAAGAGCCGGGCCACTGCTGTGGCGATCGCCGCCGGGTTCTCGGTGGGGACGAGCACCCCGGTGATGCCGTCTTCCACGACATCGCTCATCGGCCGCCGGTCGGTGGTCACCACCGGTAGCGCCCGCCCCATCGCCTGGAGCAGCGAGACGCCGAGACCCTCGAATAGCGAGGGGAAAACGAACACGTCGGCGGCGCCGAGCAGCCGGGGCACATCCGACCGCCGCCCGAGGAGCTTGACCCGATCAGCCAGACCGAGTTGGTCGATCAGGCCATCGACCATGGTGCTGCTCGCCCCCGGCCGCCCGGCCACGAGGAGTACGGCATCCGGTACCTGTCCCAGGATGTCCGGCATCGCCTCGATCAGGTAGCGGTGGCCCTTCTGGGGCTCGACCCGGCCCACGGCGACCACCAAGAAGTCACCCTCTGTCAGGCCCAGCTCGGAGAGAACCGATCGCCTCGCCTCGGCGCGGGATCCGCCGGCGTCGAGTTCGGCCAGGTCGATCCCCCGTGGGATCACCTCGATCCGATCGGAACGTAGCCCGACGACCCGTTGCCATGACTCGGCTACCGCCGGGGTTAGCGCCTGGAACCGGGTCACCGTTCTCATCGTCACCCGATCCAGCAACCGGTGACCCTCCAGCTTGAGCCTGGTCACCCCAGGGTTGTCGGTCACCCGCACCGGCTCATGGCTTATGTTGACCAGGCTCTCCACCACCGGGATACGGCGGCGCGCTCCGACCAGCCGGGCGGCCAGCCCGGCGTTGGCCAGCGAACCGTGAATCAGGTGGGGGCGGATCTCGGCCACGGCCTGGTCGAAAGTCCGCACCAGGTCCCAGCGGCCCGAGGGCCGGGCGCCGCCCTGATAGAGCAGGTGTATCGGCACCGATTCCGGCACCTCGCCGCTCCGGGTCCCTCCGGTGTCCTCGTAGACCACGGCCAGGGCGTGACGGAGGCGCGGGTCGGTGAACCGGCGCAGGTTGGCCACGAGTTGCTGCTCTGCTCCGCCAACGGTGCCCAGAGAGTCGATCACATGGAGCACGAGCCGTGGAGACATGGGGCGGCGAGGGTAACCGGGGCGCTTTCCACACCGTCGTGGCGGGGTGGGCAAGGCAGCGCTCCGTCCTACCATCGCCCCTCAATGCGGTTGAAGTTCCCTCGTCACCTCTTGCTAGCCGGGCTTGCCGTGGCGCTGGTGGCGTGCAATGGAGGGGGCACGAGCCCCACCGAAACGACAACGCCCACCGACCGAACCCGTCCGAGCATCACCCGGCCCAACAGGCCGTCGACCACGGTTCCCACCAGGCCACCCAGGACCACGGTGCCCTCCGCGTCGCCAACCACTGCCGGCGGACCCACCCCAACTGCGCCCGGTGGGTGAGCCCACCCAGGTGGACGGGCTGGTCGGCTTCGTGGGCTGCTCGATGACCGAGAACGCCGTGGACGGCTACATCGCGCTCGGCGGAGACAAGTTCTGGCCCAGGTTCGGCAGGTACGGCGGAGGGACGGTGGGGCGCTGGGCCTTTGGCGTGGAGGCCGGAAGCCGTCTCTGGGCGATATTCCGGGGCCAGCTGAGGGAGCAGCCCGACACTGCCGCCATCTGGTGGCAGCTCTGCACCTTCGCAAGTGGTGCCCAGGACGACCTCGACCGGGCACTCGCCGTGCTCGACGAGATCAAGGTCTCCGCTCCTGGTCTTCCCGTCTATGTGTCCCCCCAGCCGACATACACGGACGGCCACGTGTGCGAAATCGCCGGCGACGGCGGGCCTGAGACCATGGCCCAGTTGGCAGCCGACGTGGTCGCAACCGGCGAAGTCATGGCCGGACCCCCCCAGGGACCTCTGCCTTCCGATGCGACCCGTGACGGTTGTCATGCCGACACCGCTGGCCAGGAGATCCTCGGTGAACAGCTCGAGGCGTTCTTCGACGCCGGCTGACTGGGGAAACCGTGCTCAGGAGGGCCGCGAGTCCCGCCGATATACTCATCGGCTGGATAGATCTTCGGCGCCAAGCGCCGTGACCCCGTCCCGGCTAGCGACCTGACGTCGCGCAGAGTGCCACTACCGTGAGCAGGGAGACCCCAATGGCCGATGTCCCGGTCGGCGACATACTGGTGTCCGTCGAGGACGTCTCCAAAGTCTATGTCCCCTCGCCCACCTGGCTTCGGGTCCTTATCCGCTCCTCGAGCAAGGACTCAGTGACCGCGCTCGACAGGGTCGACCTGACGGTGCGGGAGGGTGAGATATGCGCCGTGGTCGGGCCAAATGGCGCAGGGAAGTCGACCCTGTTCCGGATCCTCACCGGTCTCACCACCCCGAGCAGGGGTCGTGCCATGGTGGGCGGCCTCGATGCCACCCGGCAGTCGTCGCGGGTCCGCCGGCTGGTCGGCTTCATGCCAGCCGACGACCGTTCGCTCTACCTGCGCAACACCTGCGTCGAGAACCTGAGGTTCCACGGTCGTCTCCAGGGAATGGACTCGGGCGATGTCGAAGGGAGGATCGACGAGGTCCTCGAGATGGTGGATCTGAGCTACGCCCGTGACCGTGTCGGATTTGCCCTCTCCTCGGGGATGCGTGCCCGTCTTCAACTGGCGCGTGCCCTATTGCACAGGCCGAGGGTCCTCATCCTCGATGAGCCCACATCATCGGTCGACCCGGTCGCCGCATACGGGTTGGTCCAGCTGATCAAGCGGGTGGCAGAGGAGGGCAGGGTCGCCGTTCTCATCAGCTCGCACCGGCTGGAAGAGGTCGAGGAACTCCATGACAACGTGGCCATGCTCAACAAGGGTCGGATCATCTACTGGGGCGACCTCGACGTGATGCGGACCAAGTGGGAGGAGTCGACAGTCGAGATCGAGTTCGTCACCGAAGCAATGGCCACCGACGCCAGCAACCGGCTCGCTGCCATGGACGGTCTCGAGCTCATCGAGCTGGAGGGAACCCAGCTGATCGTGGCGACCGCCGCCCCCACGGGGGCGCTGCTCGCCAGGCTGGACGGCGAGGTGGACGGGATCGTCTCGCTCCGTCACACCAAGATGCCGTTGATCCGACTCTTCAGCAAGATCGTCGCCGACGAGGCGACGGAATGAGCGCCCTCGGGGCCGTGGCGGTCCCCGTGCGCCGCGCTGTTGGGATCTCGGGTGCGTTCTTCCGGATGGGGTGGAACTACTCCACCAACTACCCGTTGGGGTTCTGGCTCGGCCAGGTGAGCCAGTTGCTCCCCGTGGTGATCTTCTACTTCATCTCACAACTCAACGTGAACTCACCGGCGGTCGGTGGCGACTACTACACGTTCGTCGTCCTCGGATTCGTTGGGATGATGATCATGGCCCCAGGGGTCAACGGGCTCAGCTTCGAACTCGAAGCGGCGATGCTCCACGGGCACTGGGAGATGCTCCTGGTGGAGCCGGTCCCCTGGCGACTGCTCCCCTTCACCATGGTGGTCTGGCCCACGGGTCTGCGTCTCCTCCTCATCATGGTCATGGTCGCCCTCTCGACTGTGCTCGGAGCCGTGTACGACCCCTCGGGGCTCGGGGTGGCCCTGCTCATCCTGGTGCTCGGACTGGGCACCGGGCTCGCCATCGGGGTGCTCTCCGCAAGCGTCAAGGTGCTGGCGAAGAAGGGCGATCCGGTGCTGACGCTCTACATGCTCGCCACGCAGGTGCTCTCCGGTCAGTTCTTCAACATCGAGGCGCTTCCCACGCCGCTGCGGATCATGGCTTATGCCATCCCCCAGACCTACGTCAACCAGGGCCTGCGAAAGGCGCTGATGCCGGCGGGCGAGATCATCCCCGGGTTTGGAATCCCCGAGTCCATCATCGCCCTGACCGCGTTCAATCTCCTGCTGCTCCCGGTGGCGATATGGCTGTTCGGGCGGTCGATGGAGTACGGGCGCACGATCGGCGTCCTCAGCGGGTACTGATCCTCACGAACTGAGTTCCCGCTCCAGGGGCGTCCGAAAGCGCGTCGTCACGCGCAACGGGCCGAGTACCGCAGCGACCCGATCGGCCTCGAGGCCCACCGCGGTGCGTGCCTCAGGCGCCACATCCTCAAGGAACCGGACGGCGATCTCGCCATCCTTGCGCTGCGCCCACCCACCCACGACACGCCCCGCCCACCAGATGGTCGGGCCGGCGTTGCCGTTCCGGTCGAATAGCTGAGGACGGTGCTCGCCCAGGTACCACGAGCGCTCCGACCAGCCCATGGTGGTGGAGTCGAGCGCGGGGAGAAGTGCAGCCCATGGCTCGACCTCAGGCGCCGGGTCGGCGTCGTCGGCGAGCACCACACCGGATCCGGCGTCGAGTTTCACCTCGACAACGTGCAGTTCGGCGAGGGCGGCGGCGGTCTGGCGGGCCGTCCACCCCGTCCACCAGGTGAGGTCGCCGACGGGTGCTGGACCGAAGGCGCCAAGCCAGCGACGAGCCAACTCGGTCTTGGCCTCGTTGGACGGCATCTCGGGTATCCCGCCTGGCACCCAGGTCGCGGTCGGTGCCCAGCGGTAGAGGGTGCTCAGCCAGGTTCCCCGTGGACGTCCCCTCACGATGCGGCCGTCCGCTCCGAGGAGGAACAGCACCTGGGTGGACATCCCGATCTTCCCGGCGTAATTCTTTCCCTGGTTGACCTCCACCTGGACTCTCAACTCCGGTACATCCGAGGACAACTCGGCCGCAGTCGCCTCTCCCCGGGTGGAGAGCGCCTCGAGCGTCGCCGCCTCGACACGGGCTAGCCACGCCCCCGGGTCACCGGCCACGCCCGCCTGGGCGACCAGTTGGACGATGCGGCGCCGTTGCTTGAGCGCGATATCGGCGGTGACGGCCGACTGGACCACTCCTGCGAGATCCGCTGGGACCACGAACACGGTGCGGCGCATCCCGAGAATCCGCACAAGTGCGTGGTCCTCATAGAGCGCTCTCTCCAGAGCCGGGACGTCTGCCGGCTCCATCCGGGCGGTCGCACCGAGCAGCACTGTTGCCGGGTCGGTGGCGTGGAGCCCGACGAGCGCGGCGGCGACGGCAACGGGGTCTGTTCCTCTTTGTGCGAGCAGGTGCCGTCCCGCCAGCCTGGCGCGCCTCTGATCGTCGGTGATGCGGATGGCGGTCACAGCCTCCTGCGCATGATTCCGGTGATGAGGTCGATGGCTGTCTCCTGAGCCTCGAGCGAGCGGAAGCTGCTCAGGTCACCCCGCTCGGTGACCGCAACCTCGATGCCGGGTCGGGAGCGCTCCAGGTAGTCGCCGAGCGGTCCCTGGCGGAGAGCCTCGAACGAAACGAGTTCGAGGTCGTCGGCGCCAAAGACGAGATCGACGGTGACCCCGCGCTGGCGAAGCTCGCCCATGTCCGCCCGGAACGACCCCGGGGTGAGGGTGATGTCGCGAGCTTTTGGGCCAGCGGGGGCCGGTCGGAGCCTTCGTGTGGCCCACCTCGCCGCCGGCCGCCACAATTCGGGGTTGGTGGCGACGTTGGCCACTCCCCGCCATCCCATCTTGCGGGCTCTCCAGTCGGCCTTTGTCTGCTCGGCGGGGAAGGGGAACGAGATGAGCACCAGCCCGGACAGGTTCTCCAACCGGGGAGCCGCCGCCAGCGCCGACCGTCCGCCGAAACAGACTCCGATCACTGCCAGCCGGTCGGCCGCCCCCTTCAGCGAGTCGCACACCGCGACCACATCGCCGACGAAGGGCCGGTCGAGTACGAAACGATCCACCACACCGCTGCTGTCGCCGACACCGTGCCAGTCGAACCTGACGGCGAGATGCCCGAGGTCGGCTATCGCCCTTGCCAGCCGGACCACGACACGATTGCGGTTGGTGGAGGTCCCGTACCACCCGCCCGGACAGATCACCACCCCGGTGCCGCTGGGCAACGCCGGCGTTGTGACCACAGCCGCCAATGGACCATCCGGACCAGCGACGAACATGGCACGCTCGGTGGCGGTTGCCGTCACCACGGACCCTCTAGGAGGAAGCCGAGGGTGAGGGTCACCGCCTCGGTGGCGGTCACCTCCACCTCGAGACGACCACCCTTGCCCGCCGATCCGAACCACCACGACTCGGCGGCTGCGACCGTGTCTACCTGCACATCCGCTCCGCCGCGGCGCCACTCTTCGGCCAGCTCGAGCACGGCAGGCCTCGGCGTCCCCCTGCGCGACATCTCCACCACCTGAATGCGCCTCGCCACCATCGCGACCCCGGCCAGCGGTTGCTGCCTCGCCTCCTCGAGCAGAGCCTTGGAGACCGGGTAGCCGACCACGTCGACCGGGCCGTCGTCCCCCTGGTTCTCGTCCTTGACGGCTTCCCCCGAGGCAAGTTCGGACAGCCGGCGCGCCCGCATCACCTCCTTTTCGTAGGTCGCTCCGTCCACCACCGGGTCCCACAGCGCCAGCGCCCCCGTGGCAGGCACCGTCCGAGCCGCAACAACCGCAGCCAGCCGGGTTCCGACGATGGCGACCGGGAGGCCGCCGAACTGGGAGAGAAGCGCGTCCATGGCAGCCGAGGCGTCGGCCGACATCGAGGTGAGCGTGCACGGACCATCCGAACTCTGTCCGCTCCCGCGGGGTGAAAGCGCATGGCGGCCACGCCACCTCTAGCCAGACCGGCGGCGAGGTCGTACTCCCGACGGTAGTTCCGCGGCCCTTCGGCAAGCGGTGGCGGGCAGATGAGTGCCACTCCATGGGGATCGCCGGCGGGTCCGTGCACCGCCGAGAACAGACTCGCCTCCCCCGTCTCGATGAAGGCGACCCGAACCCATGTTCCACCGGGCCCCTCGATGCGGTCGGGCGCGACCGGCTTCCATTCGGCGCTCTGCCGGTCGAGGAGGTGGTCGTCAGCCCCCGAGGGGAGGGTCACGTCAGCCGGGCTGGCGCCGGGTCTCGACCAGGCGGGCGATGGCTCCCACCGACTCGAAGTTGGTCACGGCCAGGTCCTCGTCGGCGACCTCGATGTCGAACTCCTCTTCGATGAACGCCACCATCTGCTGGATCCCCATCGAGTCGAGGATCTCGGCTTCGAAAAGGGAGACATCGTCGGTCAATTCCTCGGCCGATCCATCCCAGCCGAGGTCGTCGACGATGAAGGCGCGGATCGAATCGGCGGTGCTCATCGACGAGGTCATGGGTGTTGCTGCTCTCCCAAATGGCTGTTCGGGCCCAAATTGCTGTTCGGGCATGGTACCGCCATCGGAAGGCGCAGATCGCTATGGGCGGGGCACGAGATGGCGGTATCGGGAGGAGGTAACGTCCGTCGCGCTATCAAGGTTCTAGGTCCTTCCGCCGATTATCGCTCCAGGTACAGCCGGGCCCCTCGCATTGGGCTCGAGCGGTTGCGTGAGGGGTGATCCGTTGATCATGAGCGTGGTTTGAGATCATGAGCGATGTTGGTGATGAGATCCTCGGGTTTGTCCAGACCGAGTTGTCGGATGGCTCCTTCCCGGTCGGCGCCGATACCGACCTCCTTCAAGAGGAGATAATCGACTCGCTCGGCGTGTTCACCCTCATCGGATTTCTCGAGCAGCGCTTCGGCGTCAAGATCGATGCGTCCGAGGTGGACCTCGACAACTTCCGGACCGTGACCGCCGTCGCGCAACTGGTGGAGCGCTCGAGATGACCGACAGTGAGGTCCTCGGCGGGATGGACCCGTTCCGGATCGCGGTGGCAGAGGCCCCCGACACCACCGCCGCTCTCCTCCCAACCGACGCCGCCGACCGTCTCACCGAGAGGATTCGCCGGCTCAGGGGATCGGCTCCGAAGGTCGAAATGGTGCCCCTGGCCGACATCTCCCTCGATCGTCTCGACCCCGCCACCATCTCCGAGAGCGGAGCCCACGCCGTGGTCCTCTCGCTCTCCTCGGAGTTGGACGGCACTTCAGCTGACGGAGTTCGCCGCCGCCGCCGACCGCCTCGTCTCGGCGGTCCGCACCGGTGACGGACCGCATCTCGTCTGGTTCACCGCCTCGACCGTCGATCCGGAGGGCGGCGACGCCTACCGCGTCCGTCCGGAGCGCTTCGCCCTGCGAGCGCTTCGACTCGACGCCGAACTGGTCCGGCTGTCGAAGACCCGGGGAATAGCCCTCGTCGACGCAGACCGGATCGTGGCAGAGCTGGGCGGCGCCGACCATGTCGTCGCACCGCTCCGCTACTCGCCGGCCGCATCCGAGGCGCTTGCCGAGGAAACGGTCCGAGTCCTCGACGACATCGGCTTCTTCGAGCCGCGTCCCCTGGTGGCCCAGATCGGCGCAGTGTGAGGCTGAGATGCGCTACGACCTGAACCTCCCTCATCTCGACCGCCGCGTCGGACAGGCCCGGCTGCTCGAATGGCATGTCGCCGAGGGCTCCGAGGTCGGCTACGGCGACCCCTTGGTTGACATCCGCGCCGATGAGTTCACCACTCTCGAGGTGCACCGCTCGGCCAAGTATCTGACCAAGCTGGCGGGTCGCAAGGTGGCGACAGGCACCAAG
The DNA here is from genome assembly GCA_963824995.1 of uncultured Actinomycetes bacterium. Taxonomy (GTDB): domain Bacteria; phylum Actinomycetota; class Acidimicrobiia; order Spongiisociales; family DATADW01; genus DATADW01. Next base: position 418,778 of record CAWGRK010000006.1, read on the forward strand.
ACCACCCGGGTGAGCATGGTGTGGAGGTTGGTCTCATCCGACCGTGGCGTGGTCCGCCGTGTTGTGGCTGTGACGGGTGATGTCATCCACGTCGGCGACACGCTCGCCGTGCTCACGACAACTCCCGACGAGGACCCAGCAGCGGGGCCTTCCGGGAAGTTCCGGGTGGTCACCGAGCCGGTGGTCCAGTCGTGAGGAGTGTCAGGTGAGCGCCGTGGCGCGCAACGTGCAGCGGCTGGTCCGCAAGGTCGCTGGTGAGAACTCGGCCATCGAGCGCCGGCTGCGCGGCACCTACCGACAGGCGGCACTCCGCAGCGAGACAGGAGACGACTCGAAGACCGAGCGTGCCATGCGCGGCATCGCCTCCAACGCCCGCTTCCGCCTACGTGGCGAGCTCACCACCCGAAGCGCCACCGTTTTCCGCCGCGGCAAGAGCGACGATCGGTTGGGGATCTACATGCTGGGCGCCTGCGATCTCCCGACCGTCTTCGCAGCCAAGCCGTTCATCGAGCAGGACCTCGACGGGGTTTGCGCCATCATGCGCGATGGCGAGGTGGCTGACGCTCGCTCCGACTTCCTGCTCCAGGCGCTCGACGGTGTCGATCCGGACGCGGTGGCCGAGGCGGGGCAGTACCTCAAGTTGCCGCCAGACGCCTTCGAGCCGCGCCTGTTCAGGCCGGAGTTCCAGGTCCCTGCGCTGCCTTCGCTCGGCAGCTTCCCCAAGACCGTGGTCGTGCTCTCCATCGCCGCCGACCTGAGCCGCAGCCTCTACCGCAACAACGAGCACGGCTACCTGGTGGACCCGGGCGGTTGGTGGTTGACCACGCCGATGGGAGAGGTAATGGAGCATCTCGACCGGGTGGCGTGGATGAGGGAAAACTTCACCGCCCTTGGCAAGATCCCCGTCGAGGAATTCCATGACAACATGGGCCGGATCGTCACCGAGGTCAAGCAGCGGACCGGGGCCCATGTCGTGGTCTTCAACACCTTGACCGTTAGTCCGGGCGACCTGACACACACCTACCAGTTCGTCAGAATCCCGCAGAACCTGAGACGTATGGAGTTCGACCTGGCCCTGGCCGACATCGCCGCCCAACACGACGTATCGGTGGTGGATGTCGACCGTGTGCTCAAGCTCGAGGGTGTCAAGGAGCAGATCGACTTCGCCCACTTTCCCATGGACCGGATGATCCCAATCGCCCGCGAGTTCCACCGCGTGCTGCGCGATCGGGAGATCATCTGATAGGTAGGGCGGTCAGCCGGTGTAGAACCGGGCGATCTCCTCACCAATCGGTCCAACCGCCGCCTCGGTGAGGTGGCCCAGGTCGTCTCTGTAGTCAGCGCAGCTACGCACCTCGGGCGATGCGCCCTGTTCGACGCCAACCACACTGAGAACCGTGAGTTCGATCGCCTGGTCGATGATCGGATGGTTGACCGAGGCCCTGACACTCTCCCTGCGGTCCCCCGGACATAGCCGCTCGTCGGGACCGCCGACGATTGGTTGGAGCACGATCGCGGCGCCCGGGTACTTGACCCTGGCAGTAGCTACCGCTGACGTGATGTCCTTGACCCACTGTGCCACCGGGCGCTCGGCACCGGTCACCGTGAGCAACAGCCGACTCGGGGTCCCGTCCGTGCACCCCGATACCACCTGATTGCTCCAACCGACGAAACCGGGATCGGCCCATTTCTCGATCGTTGCTCCAGACTCCCAGAGGAGCTCCCACGTGGCGTCGCCCGCCACCGGCTCGAAGCCACCGCCGGTGAACCACTGCTCGGTCTGACTGAACCCGACCACCCTCGTGCAGGAGAAGGGCCCAATTGCCATCAAGCCGAGCGCCCGGGCGAGGAAGCTCGCCATCTGGTCGCGCCTCACCGCCTGTTCGGGGCAGAAACGAGTCCCGGACTCGGCGCACCCAGCGGTGATCGCTGCTGCGGCGATGGCGTTGATCGCCTCCTCATGAATGCTCTCCTCGTCGTCCACGAAGATGTCGGCGTTGGAAGCGGGGAATGCAAAGCCTCGCACCAAGAGGCTCGCCATCTGCGCCCTGCTGAGCGCCTCCGACGGGCAGAAGCGCGTCCCGGCCGCGTTGCAGCCGATCGTGATGCCCGCCTGGGCGATGGCGTTGATCGCCTCCTCGTGGACGCTCCGATCATCGTCACCAAAGGAATCGGTCCCGGATATGGGGAGGTCGAGGGCTCGCCGCAGGAAGCTTGCCATCTGCCCCCTGGTGACCGCCCGGTCGGGGCAATAGAGGTTCGCGCTGCAGCCAAAGGTGATGCCTTCGGCAGCGATCGCCTCGATGGCGGCCTCGTGGACATTGCCGTCGTCGTCGTCGAAGGCCCCCGCTGCTGTCGCCGGAGAGGCGGGGATCAACCAAACCGCTACCGCCAAGATGGCGGCACCGCCCCGGCGGATCCTCACTGGTTGCCGCAACCAGGCTCCCAGCCGGGGTTCTCGTTCCCCGGGGGAGGGGCGCCACCACCACCGCCACCGCCGCCGCCGCCACCGCCGCCACCACCACCACCACCGTTGCCATCGTCGGAGCCCAGCGTCTTCCAACCGTCCCAGAAGGCACCGATCTCCTCGACGCCTCCGGCGGAGGTGATCTGGTAGGCGCTGCCATCGGTCCGCTGCACCCGGATCAGCGAGTCGGGGTGAAAGCTCATGATGTCGAAGTCCGACGGCTCGACCCCGCTCTCCACGAAGTCGTACCAGCCGCGTTCCAAGCCAACATCGTCAACCTCGATCGCCCCGTCGAAGGAGCACTGGTAGTAGAGGGTGGCCAACGAGCACGGCAGCGAGTGGGTCGTGAGGGTGATCGCCGGGCTTCCGGCGAACACGAACTTCTCGAATGAGAGTCGCTCGTCGGTGAGCCGGTTCTCCGGCACGGTGCACTGGGCGTGCTGGGTGAGCCCGTCGGTCGCGTTGTCGACCGACTTCGAGTTGCGGTAGTGGTACCCCCTGGTGTTGTAGGCCCCGTGGTCGATTCCCGACTGCCCGTTGTGGAAGGCGAGGTAATTGTCCACGAAGTGGGGTGTGGTGGCCGTGTTCTGCCAGACGAATATGCCGTTGGTCTCGTTGTTGTGGGCTCGGCAGTTCTCGAACACCCACACGTTTGGCACACCGCTGACCTGGCTTGGCCAGTGGAATCCCGACGAGTTGGCCCCGAACCTGACCGCCGAGGCGACAGAGTTGCGGATCACGTTGCCGCTGCCCCCGCCGAGGAGGAACCCGGATAGCTCCCGAGGGGTGGTGGCGAGCCCGTCTTCGGTCCGCACCTCCACCGCCAGACAGCGGTCGATCACGATGTCGTTGGTGTCGTTCACCTCGTCCTGGGCGTCGTCCTCGGGCGGGAGGTCCCACCAGTAGGCGTCGCCGACGATGTCATAGGCGATACATGACTTGAGCTTCACCCCATGGGAGGCGTGGATGGCGAACCCGTGGTGGTTTGAATCCCTCACCACGACGCCCTGGAGAATGCTTCCCCGCGATCCGCCCCCGCAGAGGTGGAAGTGGATGGGGTACTTCCCGACCTCGGTCGTGATCCCCGCATACCGCACCAGGGCGTACTTGATCTTCTGGGGCGAGGAGGACATCACGTGTATCTGTTCCATCGGATTCGATGCCGTCCCGCGGATGATCACGTTCCGGGTGAGGTTGAACACCTCCGCCTTGAATGTGCCGTGGGAAGTGTTGGCGGAGGGGACGGCTCCCCCCTTGGTGAAGTTGTGCACCGTGTAGTCGCCCTTGGCGATCGGAGTCCTCTTGAGGTCGTCGCTCGATACCCAGGTGTCGCTCTTCCCCGTCCGGTTCCAGGGGGTGCGCGTCGTGCCCTTGAGGTCGAGCTTCCCGGCGCCGAGCACCCAGAGGGTGCCGCCGTTTGTGAACCTGATCTCGTGCTTTATCCCCCGGCCCGACGGCTTCATCCGCAGCGTGCCGCGGACCGTGAGGTCACCGCTGAACCTGAGCGTGGTGTCCTTGTCGGGGTCGAAGGTGAGCGTCTTCCCGGCCGGGACCACCATGTCGTCGCTGTACGTGTGGGTGCCCGATTTCTTGCCCGAGATGTTGGTGGCGGCTCTCGCCGGGCCGGCCATGGTCCCGATGGCGACGGCCGCGGTGCCCGCGACTGCGGTTGCCCCGAGCGCTTTGATGAAGGTGCGGCGGTCGGTCCCTACTTCGCTCACGTGCAGTCGAGCCATTCGAGCGCCCTGACCAGGAACGAGGCCATCTGTCCCCTGGTCACCGGCTCATTTGGGCAGAAGCTGGTACCGCCGCACCCCTGGGTGATCCCCGCTTCGGCGAGCGCGTTGATGTCCGCCTGGAACGTGCTGGTGCCGTCATCGCTGAAACGGTCGGGGCCGGGGGGGAGGTCCAGAGTCCGGGCGAGAAATGCCGCCATCTGCCCCCGCGTCACCGAACTGTCGGGGCAGTAGGACGAGCCGCTTCCGCAGCCGTTGGTGATCCCCACCGATGCGATCGAGTTGATCGCCTCCTCGTGCGTGTTTCCCGAGTCGTCCCCGAAGTAGTCGAACTCGGCGTCTGGGGTCACGAACGACCTGGCGAGGAACGAGGCCATTTGCGCCCTGGTCACCGGGTCCTCTGGACAGAACAGCGTTCCGGCGTCGTTGCACCCCTTGGTGATGCCCCACTGGGCAAGGGCGACGATGGAGTCGGCGTGCACCGATCCTGTGATATCGACGAATGGCTGAGGTTGCTGGGCGAGGGCCGGTGCCGGTGCCATCGTCATGAGCGCAGACAGCGTCAACCAGAGCACCCAACGACGCGGCTGGCTGGCTGGGCCCCTTCCGGATGTGGTCACCGCTGACCCCCGATCCGCCGGCGCCTACTACCCCGCCGACAAGGGCGCGAGTCAAACAAGCTCAGGACGGGAGGTCAAATGGTGCGTATATGGGTAGTGGGTACTGAGTCGGACGACGGAAAGACGGAAGGCGGAAGGACGGACACCGGCGTCGCGCTGTCATCTCCGAGGGGCTCAGTACTCAGTACTCAGTACCACGATGTCATACCGAGACCACTTCGGGGTCGAGACCCATCACCCGAAGCTGCTCGGTGATCTCCGCTCGGTAGATCTCGTTCATCACCACCACCAGGTCGGGCTTGATCTCGATGAGGGCCTCGGGGGCCAGCACCTCGTGGCCGGTGCCGGGGAGGAACATCCCCTGCTTGTAGGGGTTGATGTCCACCACCGCTGCCACCTCGTCGCCGAGGCCGATGGTGGTGAGGAAGGCCACCGCCTTGGAGCCGCCGCCCCATAACGCCACGCGCTTGCCGCCCCCGGCCAAGCCCGCAATCCGCTGTCGCCATCCCTCAACATGCCGGGCGGCGCCGGTGGCGAACTCGAGGACCATTTCGCCCACCTCGTCGGGAGGCTCTTCGATGGGAAGCGGATCGGCCGATCCGACGACGACGGCGTGGGCCAGCAGGTACTGGTCGCCGAACCCAAAGCCTATGTCGGTGACGGTGAAACCCGCCTCTCGGAGGGCGCGCCCCAGCGAGCCCGGGGTGTAGTACGAGCAGTGCTCGTAGTAGACGTCCCAGAAAGCCAACTCGCGCAGGACCCGGCCGGTGTCGGGGACCTCGGTGAATATCGCCGCGCCGTCGGTGCCCTCGACCGACCGCCGCAGCAGCCGGAAGAAGTCGCCCACCGGGGCGATGTGCTCCATGGTGTGGCGGGTGATCACCAGGTCGCCGGTCAGCGCGGTGTGCTCCTCGCCGTAGAAGGCGCGGATGAGCTCTACCGAGCCGTGGCCGGCTCCGCCCACGGGCGGCCTCCCGAAGCCAGGGTCTATCCCGATACCCCGGCCAATGCCCATCTCGGCCATGAGCATCAGGAAGTCGCCCTTGCCGCTCCCCACCTCGAGCACCTTCCCCCCCTTCAATCCGTACCGCTCCACCAGGTCGCCGGCGAGTTGACGGGCGAATCCGGTGAACAGCGGCGAGAAGGCCTGCGACTCCTCTGTCGGCTGTCCGTAATCGACCTTCGCCGGGTCGAAGCAGATGTTGGTGATGAACCCGCATCGGGGGCACAGCGCCAGCACCAGGTCACCTGTGGGATAGGCGGTTGCCGTTGGCCCGTCGGGCAACAGCACACAACTCTGCGTCGGGATCTCCCGAGCGGCGAAGAACGCCAGCAGGCCGAGGGCACCGCAACTCGGGCAGGAGGCGGAGGCGCCGAGGTCGATCAAGTCATTGCCCACCAGGGGGCGCAGGTCGGCTGGACCGATCACAGGACGGTGGGTTGCGGCACCGGGACGATGAAGCGCCCGCCCCGCGCCGCATACTCCGCCTGCTGGCGCATGATCTCGTCCCCGAAGTTCCACGCCAGTATCAGCAGATAGTCGGGCTGATCGTCGAGGAGCCGTTCGGGCGGGAAGATGGGGAGCCGAACGCCGGGCATCGCCAGGCCGTGCTTGTGGACGTTCCTGTCGACCACGTAGTCGAGATACTTCGCCGCCCCGGTGTAGTTGAGGAGGGTGGCGCCTTTGGCCGCAGCGCCGTATGCGGCGATCCTCGCCCCTTTCGAGGTCAGCCCGGAGAGCAGGCCGATCAGACCCTTCCTCACATCCTCGACCTGATCGGAGAAGGCGGCGTAGTACTCCGCCCCTGTGAGCCCGATCCTCTGCTCCTCCTCGAGGTACTCCTTCACCGACGGCTCGGCTTCGGCCGAAGCCGAGAAGGTGACCCGCAGCGACCCGCCGTGGATCGGGAGGTGTCTCACCCTGATCAGGTCGAGCCCGTGCCTGGCGAACAGAGTGGCGAGCGCGGTGACCGAGAAAATGCAGTGATGCTCGTGGTAGATCGTGTCGAACTCGCAGTTGTCCACCATGTCGCGCACATAGGGGACCTCGATCTCGACCCGCCCCTCTGGTGAGAGGATCGTCGCAATGCCGGCGACGAACCGGTTCTGATCGGGGACATGGGCGAGGACGTTGTTGCCCAGGACCACATCCGCCCTCACACCGTCCGCAAAAAGCCGATGTGCCAACTCGGGCGTGAAGAAGTCCCGGATGGTGGGAATCCCCCTCTCCTCGGCAATAGCGGCCGGTCCGGGAGCCGGGTCGATCCCGAGAACGGGCACCCCCGCCTTCTGGAACCACTGGAGCAGATAGCCGTCGTTACTCGCCAGTTCCACCACCAGGTTGTCCCCGCCAAGGCCAAGTTCCTCGACCAATCCCTCGGCGTGGGTGCGGGAGTGCTCGAGGAGTTCGTCGGAGAAAGAGGAGAAGTAGGGGTAGTCCTCGTCGAAGAGCACGGTCGGCGGAACGGTCTCCTTGATCTGGACGAGCGAGCACTGCGGACAGAACACCACCGTGAGCGGGTAACGGTGCTCGTCTTCGGCGGGGAGGTCCGGGGACACCAATTCGTCGGCGAGGGGGACAATCCCCAGATCGAGCACGGGCACCAGATCGGCCGCCCCGCAGATGCGGCAGCCGCCAATTACGTCATACACAGGCCCGTCATGCACGGGTACCACCGGCGGGGCTCAGCATTCGGAGGTCGTCACCGAGCACGCCCGACGCCTGCAGCGAACGTACGTGCTGGATGCGGAGGAGCTTCCCCAGGAAGGCGTCGCTCCCTATGCCGTAGTTCACGAAGGCCTCGTATAGCTGCTCCGCGCCGCGCCTCACCGTCCACTTCGTGGCGAAGGCGGGAAGCACCCGGGCGATCTTCGAGCAGTCGACCCGATAGTCTCTGATGTCAGGCCCGGCGGCGTCGGAGAGGACGATGTCACTCCCCGGCACAACGTCCTGGACGATGCCTGCCACATCTCGGATCTGGTAGTTCTCTTCCGAATTCCCCACGTTGAGCACCTCGTCATGGACTCGGTCCCGGGGCGCTTCGACGGCGGCGACAAAAGCCCGGGCGATGTCCTCGATGTGCACCAACGGTCGCCACGGGCTGCCATCGCTCTTCATCAGAACCCTGCCCTCGGTCACGGCGAAGCCGACGAGATTGTTGACCACCAGGTCGGCCCTGACCCGCGGGGAGTAGCCATAGGCGGTAGCGCTCCGCAGGCAGGTCGGGCTGAACGAAGACGAGGCAAGCGATCGGATGTCCGCCTCGGCGTAGATCTTGGAGTACCCGTATGGCGTCACCGGGTTGATCTCCGACTCCTCGGTGACGAACGCCCCCGGCGATGCCCCATAGATGCTGCATGACGAAGAGAAGACGAATCGCTCCACGCCCGCACCGGCGGCTATCTCCGCCAAGCGCGCTGCGGCGTGGTGGTTGATGGCATACGTGGTGTCGGCGTCGAGATCGCCTACCGGGTCGTTGGAGATCCCGGCAAGGTGACAGATCGCCTCCACTCCCGTGATGTCCTCTTGCTCCACGTCGCGCAGGTCCTTGCGGACCGCGGGAATGTCGGGCCAATCGGGGCCGAGCGTGCAGTCGGCGAACAGATAGCTGTCGAACCCGACGACATCGTGGCCGGCCTGCTGGAGAAGGCGGACCAACACCGTGCCGATGTAGCCGTTGTGGCCGGTGACCATCACACGCATTTCGGCTAGTCCCAGATCTTCCAGGGCGGGTCGCCACCGTCCCATAGCCGCTGCAAGAGCGCCTTGTCCCGCATGGTGTCCATGCACTGCCAGAAGCCCTCGTGGCAGTAGGCCATCAACTCACCGTCGGCGGCCAGGTTCTCCATGGGCTCGCGCTCCCAAAGCGTGTCGTCGCCTTCGATGTAGTCGAAAACACCGGGCTCGAGGACGAAGAAGGCCCCGCTGATCCATCCCACGTCGAGCGGCTTCTCCGAGAAGTCGACTACCCGGTCGCCCTCGACGTGAAGATTTCCAAAACGAGAGGGCGGGTGGACCGCGGTCACCGTGGCGAGCCTGCCGTGCGAGCGGTGAAAAGCGAGGAGTCGGGACAGGTCGATGTCGGACACACCGTCCCCCCAGGTGAGCATGAAGGTCTCATTGCCCAGCCAGGGTGCCAGCCTCTTTATCCGTCCGCCGGTGTTGGTCCATCTTCCGGTCTCGATGAGATCGACCACCCACTTCTCGGCCGACCCGCCGTCGTGAACGCTCACATCACCCGTGGAGACATCGACGCGCAGGCTGGAGGTGGTGGTCACGTAGTCGGTGAAGAACTGCTTGATCTGATCACCCTTGTAGCCGAGCGCGATGACGAAATGGTTGTACCCGAAGTGGTCGTATTGGCGCATGATGTGCCAGAGCATGGGATGCCCACCGATCTCAACCATCGGTTTGGGTCTGATTTCTGTCTCTTCGGCCAGACGGCTCCCCAAGCCGCCAGCCAGGATCGCCACCTTCATGACGAAGTCACCTCAAAATCCCCCTTGTCACTCAGCGTGGTTATTCTACCACTAGACGCGAATCGCCGATCTAGGTGGGCCCCGCCTACCCTCCCCGCACCGATGCCCGTTCAACAGAGACCATCGAAGATGCAGAAGCGGCTCACAGTCCTCAAACGCAAGGCACATCTAGGTGTCAAGCACCGCTCACCATTCGACAACATCTATCACTGCTGTGTCCAGCGGACCGCCAGTCAATGGCTCCGCAACATCTACAACGACGAGGTGTTCTACCGGAACACGGGCCTGCGGGCGATCCCATACAAGGAGATCGGCCTGGCCGCGGCGAAAATTGACGAGGCTTTCCCAGAGCGGACGATCGTCACCCATTTGTACATCTCCCACCCCACTTACCTCTCCATCCCGAAACCGCCATCGCACCGGAGCTTCTTCGTCCAGCGGGATCCGAGGGATGCGGTGGTTTCCTGGTACTACGCCGCCCGCTACTCGCACAAGCCCATGGGGAGCATTCCGGAGATGCGCAGTGACCTCCAGTCCTTGTCGCAGGAAGAGGGCCTTCACTACATGATCGACGCCATAGCCGGGCGCGGTTACTTCGATGCGCTCCGCTCGTGGACCACGGTCGAACCATCGGATTCGTTCCGTTTCTTCCGCTATGAGGACATCGCCCTCGATCTCCGCGGTTTCCTCGGCGACCTGTTTGATTTCCTCAAGATTCCGGCGAAGCCGGCCGAGTTGGATGACCTGGCGGAGCGCAAGAGCTTCCAACAAGCGAGCGGCGGACGCGCCCAAGGGGAAGAGGACATACACGCCCACATGAGGAAAGGGACACCGGGCGACTGGCGGACGGCGCTCGATCAGAGCGCGCTCGACCACTTGCACCAGGTCTCGGGAGACCTGGTGCAGGCATTGGGGTACGAGACATGACCGTCTGGCCGTCCATTTCGGAGGGGGATGGGAATGACGGCGCTACCCAAAGTCTCGATCGGACTCCCGGTATACAACGGTGAGCGGCATATCGGTGAGTTGATCACCTCGGTCGCTTCACAGTCATTCGCAGATTTCGAACTGATCATCTCCGACAACGCCTCGACCGACTCCACCGGCGAGATCTGCCGGGACTGGGCGTCGCGGGACGGGCGGATCCGCTATTTCCGCAACGCCTCGAACATCGGGGCCGCGCCCAACTACCACCAGGTCTTCAGGATGGCGCGGGCTGACCTCTTCAAATGGTCGGCGCACGACGACATGCTCGGCCCCGGTTTCCTCGAATCGTGCGTCGCAGCCCTCGGCGACGACGACCGGGCGGTCCTCGCCTACACCGCAGCCCGCCAGGTGGACGGCGACGGCAACCGCATCGGTGACATCCCCCGCTTCTCGCAGGTGGTCTCCGCCGACCCCGTGGAGCGGTTCCGCGAGGTGGTGCGCCACGAGAGGCTCAATCTCCCGATTTTCGGTCTGATGAGATCGGCGGCGCTTCGGGAGACCGCATTGCCAGGCTCCTACCACGCCAGCGCCCGTGTCCAACTGGCGGAACTGGCGCTGCGCGGCACATTCGCCTTCGAGCCGGATATCCACTTCATCCATCGCAACCATGCGGCCGGGTCGCTGCGCGCCTATGACTCGGTCCATGCCCTCCGCGGCTGGTATGACACGCGCCGCGCCGCGGGGACCTACATGCCGCGATGGGAGTACATGAGCGGCCTCATGGGTGCTGCGACCCGTGCGCCCCTGTCATGGCGTCAGCGGTTCGAGTGCTACGGAGAGGCCTTCAGGTGGGCGTTCCAGAAACGGCGCAGCCTCGCCTTGGACCTGGCAGAGGCGGGCCGACAGCTGCTCGGGGGTGCCGTCCCCCGGCTGCGCCGCACCTGAGCCGGGTCCAGGGGGGACCCGGCTCGTAATCGCTATCTCAGCCTGAGGGCTATCTCAGCCCGAGGAGAAGGGCTTGTCGGGAGCGGTGTCCTCGCTCCGACGCCGGGCCGCGCCCGACCGCCACTGCGCCCGCCACCAACAGCGCCGCACCCAGGCTCAGCCAACCACCGCCGCTGCCAGGTCCGGTAAAGGGCAGGGTCTCCACGGTGGTGGCGGAAATCGAGGTGGTCGTTATCGGAATCGTGGTAGTAGTGGTCTCCGGTGGTGTGGTCGTGGTCTCCGGTGGTGTGGTCGTGGTCTCCGGTGGTGTGGTCGTGGTCTCCGGCGGTGTGGTCGTGGTCTCCGGTGGTGTGGTTGTGGTCTCCGGTGGCGTAGTCGTTGTGACCTGCCCTGCGCAGAACACCGACACCGTGTATACCACGGACGTGGCGACGATCCCCTCGTCGTCGGGGACCATGATGTTGTAGATCTCCATCGTCTCGCCGAGGACGAGCGTACGGTCGTCGAGCACGGTCCTCAGGACATTGGGCTCCGATTCCGTCTCGAGGACGTCGGTCTCGTTGTCCCCAGTCACCAGGTGCCCGAAGTTGTAGGGGTGGACGCTGTCGCCATTGGCCGCCAACACGATGATCCCGCAGGTCTGCCCGACCAGCTCCTCGAACCCGTTGGCCACCAGGTCAAACTCGCCCGCCAAGCGGGGCACGTTTTCCTGGTCGGTCGCATCGGCGTCACGGGGGACGAAGAAGTCCTCCCCGGTGAAGGTGAATTCGGGGTCGAGGATCTGACCCTGAGCCGGCAGTGCCAGAGGGACAGCCAACAGCGTGACAACGGCTATAGCTGCAAAACCTCTTCGCAGCCCGGGACGCGCCAGACTGCTCTTAGTTCGGGTTCCACCCACTTCGCACTCCCTCCGTCACCCCTAATGGTCGCCTACCGGGACGATTGACGACCCTGGCGTATAAGGCAATCTAGTCAGACCCAAAAGGAAACGCGTGCGCCTGGCCCTTTTCCGCCAGCCGGCTGAGATCTCCTTACCGCAGATCCTTGCGGTGGTCGGTGAAGCGGCGAGCCTTGAGGTCGAAGCGGGGCAGCGTCCCCATCGCCACCGGCGTGGCCATTGGCCTGACTCCGATCCCAGTGTGAATCTCGCGGGCCACCGCGGCGGCGAGAGCATCGGGGTCGCCCGAGGTGACCTCGATCCGCAACTCCATCACGTCGAGCTCTTCCTTGCGGTAGACGTCCACGGCGAACTCGCCGATCTCGGGGAAGCGCCGCACCAGGTTCTCGACTGCGCTGGGGAAGATGTTGACGCCGCGGACGATGAGTACATCGTCCACCCTCCCGGTGACACCGCCGTCGAACCGCATGAAGGTCCTTCCGTCCTCGCTCGGCTCCGATGCGATGACCACGTGGTCGCCGGTGCGGTAGCGGATCACCGGGAACCCGGGGCGGCCCAGGTTGGTGATGATCAGTTCGCCGTCGTTCGACTCCTCACCGGTGGCAGGATCGATCACCTCGGCGAGGAACTCCGCCTCGTTGACGAAGAGCCCGTTCTGCAGTTGCGACTCGAAACCCCAGGCGCCGACCTCGGTGGCACCGGCATGGTCGTAGGCCCGTGCCCCCCACGCCTCCTCGATTCTCGCCCTGGTCGCCGGGATTCCGGCCCCGGGCTCACCGGCGTGGATGGCCACCCGCACACCCGAGTTCCTGATGTCGATCCCTTCCTCCGCAGCCACCTCGGCGAGGTGGAGCGCGTAGGTCGGGGTGCAGACCAGCACCGAGATGTCGTTCACGAGGATCGCCTTGAGGCGCTGCAGAGACGACATGCCTCCTCCCGGAAAGGCGAGGGCCCCGATGAGGCGAGCCCCCTCGTAGGCGCTCCAGAAGCCGATGAACGGCCCGAAGGAGAAGGCGAAGAAGATGCGGTCCATCGACGTGACGCCGGCGCTGCGGTACACCTGCGACCAGCAGCGTGCCCACCACCGCCAGCTGTCCTCGGTGTCGAGGCAGCGCAGCGGCTCACCCGTGGTGCCGGAGGTCTGGTGGATCCGGGTGTAGCGGGTACGGGCGTAGGTGAGGTTGGTGCCGTACGGTGGGTTGGAGATCTGGTCGGTGGCCAGTTCCTGCTTGGTGGTGAACGGGATCTGCTTGAGGTCGTCCATGGTGCGGACGTCGTCTGAGCTGCGGATGCCGGCCCGACCCAGTTTGGCCCGATAGAAGGCGTTGCTGTCGAGCACCTCGTCCAGCAGGAGCTGGAAGCGGCGCAACTGGATCTCCTGCAAGGCGTTGCGGCCAAGCGTCTCGGCGAATCCTGTCGAGAACTCGAACTCCATGGTCATCTCTCCATATCTCCTTGATCCGCGCCCTCAGTCGAACGAGGGAGCGGGGTCCACCCCCACAGGGAACTTCTCGTTTATGAGCATGAACGGGCGGCCCTCGTGCACCACCCGATAGGTACGCGCGATGAACTCACCGAGGCCCGCCAGTCCTTCCGGGGGAACAGCGTTCCGCTCCCGCCCGTACCAGAGGATGTCGCGCCTCGTCTCGAGGCCTGCGTCGTTCATGATCCGGCCGAGCCCACCGGGGTGGGTGGCCAGTTCCTCCTGGACCCTCGTCGGGAGCCGCTCGGCCACCAGCAGGGAGGAGGCGTGGGCGAAGATGACGCCACGCAGCGTGCCCCTGAGCAGCACCTCGCGGGCGATCACCTTCGTACCGGCGGGTGCTTCCAGCCAGTCGTGGTCGGCGGGGAGGATCAGTTCCTCCTGTGACAGCCGCTCCACCACGACGGGCTCCATGGTGAATGCCTCGATGAACTTGGTCACCGTGCCGTCGATCACCAACAGCGACCGGTAGAAGGGGCTCAACGCCCTGAAGTTGACCGGCTGAAGCGTTTCGGGCCGGGCGAACTGGGCGACAAAAACCTCGCCGGCGGGGTCGAACCCGGGGGCGGTACCGAGGGCGGAGCGATCTTGCTCCATCTCAGCTCACCTGAACCTGCTGTAGCTCGCCCGACTCGTACATGCGCTTGAAGTGACGGTGGCGGCGCTTGCCGCTCGAGGTCTTGGTGAGCGTGCCGGTGGGGACGAGCACGACGTCGACGTTGATTCCGAGCCGGAGGAAGCTCTGGCGACGGACCTCGCCGGCGATCTCGTCGGCGGGACGGGGCATCGGATCGGTCACCTCGCTGACGACGACCACCCGCTGCGTCCCCTGCCCGGTCTCATCCATCCCGAAAGCGGCGAAACAACCCTTGCGCAGCCCCTGCACCTCGAGCAGGAATGGCTCGAAGTCGCTGGGGTCGAATTTCTTGCCACGCACCGTGATCCGCTCCCGGACCCGACCCGCCCAGTAGAGCTCGTCATCGCGCAGGTAGCCGAGGTCGCCGGTGCGGAGGAGGTCGCCGTGGATGGCCCGCTTGGTGGCTTCGGCATTCCTCAGGTAGCCGTTCATCCGCGAGGCCGTATCCAGGGCGATCTCACCCACGTGGCCCTCGGGGAGAGACTCGCCGCGGGGCGAGAGGATTTGGATCTTGATCCCCGGATGGGGCCGACCCGACCCGACGACGCTCACCGCCTTCTCGTCCGCCGGGTCGACGATGCGCGCCGTCCGCGACTCCGCCAGGGCCTCGCGGTCCACGAACTCCACCCGATACGGCTCCCCGGGACGGGTGAAGGTGGCTCCGCCGATGTTCTCGGCGCAGCCGAAGTTGGTGCGCAGCCGGTCCCAGGGCACACCAAAGCTCTCGAACCGGCGGTGGAACTCGACGAACGTCTCGTGGTGGATGCGCTCGGCGGCGTTCCACCAGCCGCGCACCCCATCGAGGTCGACGCCCTCCAGATCGCTGTCCTTGACCCGCTGCGCCGCCAGGGCGTAACCGAAGTTGGGCGACCAGGTGACGGTGGCGCCGGTGCGGTGCACCCCCTGGAGCCATGCCGCCGGCGACTTGACGAAGTCGTGCGGGCTCATCAACACCAATGGAATCCCGGTGGCCATGCAGGTGAGGAAGTTGTTGACCAGGCCCATGTCGTGATAGAGCGGGGTCCAGTTGAAGAAGACGTCCCGGTCGGTGAGCTCCATCGCCGCAACCATCCCGTCGATGGCGGCGGTGAGCGCATGGTGCTCCCATACACAGACCTTGGGAAGACCGGTGGTCCCCGACGTGAGCTGGTACGCAACCACATCGGAGGGATCGGGGAGGTGACGGGGGACGGCGTCCACGTCGGGTGGGCCCAGCGCCTCGTCCTCGGAGAAGAGCCATCGGGTGGAGCGGCGGACCCGCTCCAACTGATCACGGTCGCGAGCCATGGATCCTGGCGCCACCACCAACCGCGCCTCTGTGCGCCGAACCGTGGCCGAGAGAACCCTCGGCAGGTCGGAGTTGGCGCCGAGGAGCGATGGAGGCGCCACCAGCAGAGGGCGAGCGCCGAGGAGGAGGGAGCCGAGCACCAGCGTGGCAGCGGGCTCGGCGCTGCTGAGCACGATGACAACGGCGTCACCGCGACCAACACCAAGCTCGGCCATCCGCCCCGCCGAGCCGGCAGCGGCGGCATGGACCTCGGAGTAGGTGCGCCAGGTGGTCGTCCCGTCGCTCTGGTAGAAGGCGAGGGCGCGTTGCTGCGGAGCGCGCTCCAGGCGCTCAAAGAGCCTCGCCGGCACTGTCTCGGGCAGGATGCTTGTGCGTATCACGGGGGTCACCTCGTCACAGGGTGCGGCCGATAGCCACCGCCACCCGGCGGCACTCCTCGACCAGATTGGAGAGTTGATCGGGCGTCACCGACTGGTCGCCGTCGGACAGGGCCTGCTCGGGGTTCTGGTGCATCTCGATGAGGAGTCCGTCGGCACCGCTGGCGATGGCGCCACGGGCCATGGCCGTCACCAGCGAACGTCTTCCGGTGGCGTGGCTCGGGTCGACGACGATCGGGAGATGGCTCAGCTCCTTGAGGACAGGGATGGCGTTGAGGTCGAGTGTGTTGCGGGTCGCGGTCTCGAAGGTGCGGATCCCCCTCTCACAGAGGATCACATCGGTGTTCCCCTGCGACATGATGTACTCGGCAGAGAGGAGCAGCTCCTCGATCGTGGACATCATGCCCCGCTTCAACAGCACCGGCTTGGGCTGACGGCCGGCGGCGAACAGCAGGTGGAAGTTCTGCATGTTGCGTGTCCCGATCTGAAGGATGTCGGCGTACTCGGAGACCAGCGGAACCGTCTCCGAGGACATGACCTCCGTTATCACCGGCATCCCGGTGAGTTCACGCGCTTCGGCGAGGATCTTGAGCCCCTCTTCGGCCATGCCCTGGAAGCTGTATGGCGAGGTCCGCGGCTTGAAGGCGCCGCCGCGGAGAATGGTGGCGCCCGCCTTCTGGGCGTGGATGGCCGCCTCGAGCAGCAGGTCGCGGCTCTCGACCGAGCACGGCCCCGACATCACCACGACCTCTTCGCCGCCGATGACCACATCGCCGACCCGGATCTCGGTCGGCTCCGGCCGGTATTCACGGCTGGCGAGCCGGTAGGCGCGCTTGGTGGGGAGGACGCGTTCGACACCGCGCAACCCGGTGAACGCCAACGGTGTCGCGTCGTCGAAGGACCCCAGGATCCCGATGAGAACCTGGCCGCCATCCTCGGACACATGAGACTTGAGACCCAGGCTGTGGACCCGGGCCACGACGTACTCGACGTCTGCGCCGGTCGCCGCCATCTTCATCTTGATGATCATGCTTGCCGTTCTCCCCGACGCTCGGATTCGGTTCGGATGGCCACCGGGTTCCCCTTAGGGCAGCCCGAGCCCGCCGAAATGCCGGATCGCTCCCCTTCCCCACGCCATCGAGGTGTGGGGGTCGAACCCGCTTCTGCGACGTGTCCGACCGTTGTCGATATCGGCACCACGACCGGGCAACTGAACAGAAAGACTCCTGGTCAGCTCACGGCTCTTCGACCGGGCAGGCTCGCTGTTCGGGACCCCGCTGGGCATGATCATCCCAGAACCTGGAGATGACGTCGGTATCGACATCGTCCAGGCGGAGCATCACCGTCCATGCCGTGGCGACCACTGGCGCCGGCAAACCGGGGCGAGGGGCGATGATGACGTGGCTGCCGAGCTCTTCGGCGAGATCGCTCAGGGCGGCGAGGTCATCCCCGGGGAGGTCCGGGTCGTGCTGGACGAGTACGACCCCGTGCTCGAGGTCGTGTACCTGGACAACGTCGGGTATCGCCTCCTGGTGGACCCCGCAGCGCGACCACACAGGTGCGTGCGCGCCGCTGGTGGGAGGATCGGTGGCGTACTCAGGGACAGGGTCCCCGGCGGAGAGATGATCACTGCCTTCCTCGGCGAACTGCTCGACCGAACCGCTCGGGGTACCCGCGGAACAGGCAGCGAGCGCCACCAGGAGGATCGCCCCGAGGCGGTTCACCGTCCGCGGAAGACTGGGTCGCGCCGCTCGAGAAAGGCGGCGACTCCTTCCGCCAGGTCATCGGTACCGAGGCTGATCGCCTGGGTCTGGGACTCGTGGGCCAGCATCTGCTCGAAGCCGGCGCCGAGCGAGCGATTCATACCCTGTTTGATGAATGCCTGCGCCAGCGGGGCGCCTGCAGCGAGGCGCTCGGCCAGCGTGCTCACCACGCCCTCCAACTCCTCTGGCTCGACGACATCGAGAACCAACCCGATCCGGAGCGCCTCGTCTGCCTCGACCATCCGGCCGGTCAGTGCCAGTTCCTTGGCACGTTGCAGCCCAACGAGCCGAGGCAAGAGCCATGTCCCGCCGAAGTCGACCACAAGGCCGCGTGCCACGAAGAGCTCGGCGAATCGGGCGCGTGACGAAGCCAAGACGAGGTCGCACCCCAGGGCCAGGTTCATCCCCGCACCCACGGCTGCCCCGTCTACCGCCGCCACCGTCGGCTTGGCCACTCGGTGCAGCGCCCGCGCCGCTGCCGCCACGGTCAGCATCCGCTCGTAACGCGCCCGGTGCGAACCGAGCCCGCCGCTTGCATCCGGCGCCGACAAATCGGCGCCGGCGCAGAAGGCACCGCCGGCACCGGTGATCACCAGCACCCGCTGGTCGGCCCCGGCGAAGTCGTCGAATGCCTCGCCAAGCTGCACCCAGCCGTCGGGCGGAATCGCATTGCGGCGCTCCGGACGGTCGAGCGTGAGCCACCGCACCGGTCCCCGGTCCTCGATGGTCAGCATGGAAAAAGACGGTAGACGGAAGACGGCGGACGGCGGACGGCGGACGGCGGTAAGAATCGGACACGACGGATAAGGAGGGTCTTTGGCGTTCATCGAGTTGCTCTCGGAGGAGCAGACGGCTGCGCGGTTGGGTCTGCCGGCCGGACAGGAGGTGCCCAACTACGCACGGTTGGGGGCGCTGCATCCAGAGGCATACGCGGGGTGGGGGGCGCTGATCACCGCCATAAGGGACGGGATGGACCGTCGGCGCTACGAGCTCGCCACATTGGCGGCGGCGAAGCGTGCGCGCTCCAGCTACTGCTCGCTCGCCCACGGCAAGGTGTTGGCGGAGAGGTTCTATGGCCCCGATCAGGTACGCGCCATCTACACCGATCGGGCCGGGGTGGACGAGGTGGACGTGGCGGTGATGGACCTCGCCGAGAAGGTCGCCGCCGACGCAACGTCGGTCGGCAAGGAAGACATCGATCGGCTGCTTGACCTCGGGCTGACCGAGCGGGATGTGCTCGACGTCGTGCTCGCAGCCGCCGCCCGGAGCTTCTTCACCAGAATGCTCGACGGCTTGGGAGTCCTCCCGGATGGTTCTTACCGCCAGCTTGACGAGGACCTGGTGGGGGCGCTGACCGTGGGACGGCCAATCGAGGGGTCCGCACCCCTCTAACCTCTCACCGTGGGCTTCAACCCCTTCCGGCAGCAGCGGCACAACCGGGCCGACGTGGCGATCGTCGTCCTGGCGGTGCTGGTCACAGCGGCAGTGGTGGCGTGGGCGCTGCTCGGAGGGTGAGCGGGAAAGGCCCGCCCGAAGCCGAACTCGTGACGCCGGTCCAGCCTCATGCTGCCCGCAAGTCCTACGTCTGCCCCGGTTGCGAGAGCCTCATCCCCGCAGGGACGTACCACGTGGTCGTTGTTCCGGAGCACGCGCCCGATCTGCGACGGCACTGGCACCGGGGGTGCTGGTACCGGGAACACCGTCGTCGCCACGGCGCCTCGCCCGGTTAGCCCAGCGCGGGTACCCACCGCAGCTCGACTCCCTCAGGGCAAATCGTCACCGCCAGCAGGTCGATCCGCGTCGCCCCCAAGGCACGTGCCAGCGCTCGCAGCGTTTCGAGCTTGGCAGGGGTGACATGGGCGGCTGCGGTGATCCCTCCCGGCGACCAAGAGACGGTCTTCACCTCGACGACGACAGTGGCGCCGCCGATCCGGACGAGCAGATCCACCTCGGAACGGCCCACCCTCTGGTTTCGCTCGATGATGGCGGCACCACGGCGCGCCAGGAAGTCGGCAGCGAACGTCTCGCCGACGGCACCGAGCGCAGGACGTCGGGCGACACTGCCTAGAGACGAACTCCGGGCTCGAGCTGTTCGATGTTGACGTCGCGGAAGGTCATCACCCGGACGTTCTGGAGGAACCTGGCCGGTCGGTACATGTCCCAGACCCAGGCATCCTCCAACTCGATCTCGAAATAGGTGGAGCCATCGGAGTGGCGGGTGTTGATGTCCACCTTGTTTGCCAGGTAGAAGCGCCGCTCCGTCTCGATCACGAACTTGAACATGGGGAGGACGTCGCGGTACTCCTTGTAAATCTGGAGCTCGACCTCGGTCTCGTACCTCTCCAGGTCCTCTTCGTTCATCGCGCTTCTCCCGCGCCCCGTCGATCCCACCCGATGCCGGCAATGCGCTCACACCGGGATGGTGACCACGATCGTGGTCGACGGCGTTGATACTACCCGGCGGCGGCTGTTCCGCCCGTCTCGAAGGGGGTTCCACATGGGCAACCTCTACCACCGTGGTGCGACATGATCGGTACGGTGCGGCGCTCATGGTCGTGACCGGCGAGACCACTGGACGTCGCTTCGCCCTAGTGGCACTGCTCGCACTGACGATGGCGGCGGGGACCTTCATCATTCCGGCCACGGGTGTCCTCGCCTCCAACATCCGCCAGGACCTCGGGCTCGAGTTGTGGCAGGTCGGTCTCCTGGTGACCGGATCCCCCCTGGTCGGCGCCTTTCTGGCCCCGGGTCTCGGGAGGGTCACCGACCGGGTCGGCGGCAAGTCCTCGATGGTGGCCACGTTGGGGCTGGGAGCGGTCACACTCGCCCTGTTCGCCGCCAGTCCCACATTCGTGATCCTCGTCGGCACCGCGCTCCTTACAGGCGTTAGTCAGGGATGGGCCAACCCGGCGACGAACAAGGTCATCTCCCGTCATTACCCGCCGGGCAACCGTGGAGTCGTCATCGGTGTCAAGCAGTCGGGGGTGCAGTTCGGCTCATTCCTCGCCGGACTGGTCCTGCCGACAGCGGCGCTCGCCCTGGGATGGCGCGGGGCATTGCTGGCAGCATCCGCCATCCCGCTACTCGGAACGCTGCTGGCGGCCATCTTCGTGCCCAACGACCCCCCGGCACGACAGGCGGTTGCCCGTGGGGAGCAGCCGCCGCTGCCCAGCGAGGTCCGTTTCCTCGCCGTATACGGCTTCCTTTTGGGGCTCACCGCCAGCGCCACCATCGCCTATACGGCGCTGTTCGCCGAGGACGTGCTCGGTCTGTCACCGGCGACCGCAGGCGCCGTCGTCGCAGTGGCTGGGCTGGTGGGCGTTCTGGGCAGGGTGGTGTGGGGAGGGGTCGCAGACATGCGCGGTCGCCACAGCGGCATCCTCGGACTGCTCGGGGTCGTCGGGGCTGCGGCCGGGATGCTCATGGTCGGCGCCGCCACGCTCGATCCGCTCCTCGTCTGGCCTGCGGCTGTAGCCACCGGCGCCGGTATCAATGCGTGGAACGCGGTGGGGATGCTGGCCGTGGTCTCGGTGGTGCCCGAGGAAGCGGCCGGACACGCCTCAGGTGTGGTCCAGTTCGGTTTCCTGATGGGCCTCGCACTCGGTGCCCCGATCTTCGGGGCTGTGGTGGACGTCACCGGCTCCTACCTGCCCGGTTGGGTGGGCGTGACCCTCATCTGCCTGGTGGCGTCGTTGCTGACTGTTCTCCGGCGCAAGCGCAGTTGAGGGTCGGGATAGAAGAGGCCGCCGAGCGGCCTGGCTCAGAGAGCTCCCCACCTCGATGGTGGCCAGATGCGAACAAAGGCGCGGCCCACCACCTCTTCTACCGGGATCGGGCCGAAAACGCGGCTGTCCTGGGAGTGCTCTCTGTTGTCGCCCATGACGAACAACTCGCCGGGGCCGACCCGGACCGGCCGCTCGTTCGGCATGACGGTCCCCGATGGCAGGTATGGCTCATCGATGGGCTCCCCGTTCACCAGCACCCGGTTTCCGGCGACCCTCACCGTGTCGCCCTCCACTGCGATCACCCGCTTGATGAAGTCGTCGGTGGCGGCGGTGCGCAGGCCGATCGCTTCAGCGATGTGCCGCAGCACTCCCTCGACCACCGACTCGTCTACCTCGGGGCCGTTGCTGTCGAAGACGACGACATCGCCGCGCTGGGGTTCGCCGAAGCGGTATGCCAGCTTGTTGACCAGGACACGGTCGTTGATCTCGAGCGTTGGGATCATCGAGCCGGAGGGTATGTAGAACGCCTGGACCAGGAAGGTCTTGATCAGGACGGCAACGGCCAGAGCCACCAGCACCAGGATGGGAAGCTCGGTGAGGAATGACTTGGCGCCGGAGCGTTGTGGCTTCTCCTCCACCCGTACGTGCCGGCCCGGGTTGTCCGGTGCCCTGTTCCGGTGTCACCACCACGCCGGACGCGGGCTCAGGTGGTGCGTCGCTCACGGATCCGAGCCGATTTCCCAACCCGGTCGCGCAGATAGTAGAGCTTGCCGCGCCGCACCGCTCCGTGACGAGTCACCTCGATCTTCTGGATGATCGGTGCGTGGACCGGGAAGATCCGCTCGACACCGACTGAGAAGCTGATCTTGCGGACGGTGAAGGTGGCGTTGAGCCGACTTCCGTCACGGGCGATCACCACGCCCTCGAACACCTGGACCCGCTCACGGCCACCCTCGACCACTCTCACGTGCACTTTGACGGTGTCACCCGGTCTGAAGTCGGGGACGTCGTCGCGCAACTGCGCGCTCTGCACGTGTTCGAGGTCGTTCATCGGGGGAAGCTCCTTCGGGACGCGGCAGACAGGAGCGCCGCAGCGGTTTGCAATATTACCAGGTCACCGCCACCCGCCTTTCTCCGAATGGAGGGATCCGCCAGCTGCCCTCAGTTCATGAAGACCAGATCCGGCCGACGCTCCGCGGTGCGATCGATCCGCTGCTCTGCTCGCCACTTCTCGATTCTCCCGTGGTCGCCGCTGAGCAGCACCTCGGGGACCGCCCAACCGCGGTACTCGGCGGGCCGGGTGTACTGCGGTTCCTCCAACTGGCCGGCGCGGAACGACTCGGTCATTGTGGAGACCGGGTTCCCGACGACACCAGGGAGCAGCCTGGCGACACCCTCGATCACCGCCATCGCCGCGGCCTCGCCTCCTGCGAGGACGAAGTCGCCCAGCGATATCTCCTCGTCGACCAGGTTGTCGGCGACGCGCTGGTCGATGCCTTCGTATCGGCCGCAGACCAGAGCGACGTGGTCGAGCCCGGCCCAGCGATCGAGGGTTGCCTGATCGAGCCTCGATCCGGCCGGCGAGAAGAGCACCTTGTGGGCGTCCTCCAGACCCGCCAGGGCGTTGTCGATCGGCTCGATCATCATCACCATCCCGGCACCACCGCCGAATGGGGCGTCGTCCACTTGACGGTGCCTGCCCAACCCGTGCTCGCGCAGATCGATCAAGTCGACTTGGAGAGCACCATGGGCGATCGCTCGGCCCACGACGCTCACCCGAGCGGCGATTCGAACCACCCGGGGAAGATGGTGACCACCGAGACCCGCACCATGCCGACGGTAGCGGCGGTAGTCTCGCCGTCCCGACCGCGGAGTAGCCAGTTGGAACCCGACGACCAAGACCCGACCACCCAGGCGGGCGACGAGGAAGAGTCGCCAGCCCGGCGTGACCCCCACCGAGGTCCCCGATGCCGACACGACGTCCTCCGACGGGCGAGCGACGTGGCGGGGCCGAGCCGTCCTCTGACGATCCGACGACACCGACGCCGAGCCCACCGACCGTCCAGCGGACTCAGCGACGTCCCGGCCCCATCCGGCGAGTTCGATGACTCACCCCGGCAGACCCGGGAGACTTCACATCCACCGCTGCCGCCGAACCTCCCGAGGTCGCAGAGGGTGCCGCTGCCGTTGGCTTCCCTGACGATGTACCCGGCCGGACAACCGGAGGTGACGCAGCGGCCGAACGCGACGACGCGCCACCCGACGATGCTCGACCACCGCCCCGGCTATCGAGCAAGCAGAACCGGACGGCCATCACCGCTCGGCCCGACGACCGACGGCCCGGCAACGACGGGAGGACGAGGTGCCGTGCCTCGCAACCCTCGCCCATCGACCTGCCCTGGCCGAGCGCAGCGGAGACGCCCGCGGCCAGCGACCGAGGCGGCGGCTTGGAGCATGGGCGCCGACAGGTCGGGCACTTCCGGGTGGGGCGCGCTATGGCGGCAGTCTGCGCAAGGATGGGTTGAGGATCCGGCGGGCCGCGCCGTCTGGCGTCCAATCGTCACCACCTCGGCCACGCTGTCCGAGTGGGAGGTCGACACCTATCTCGGGCTGGTCACCGGTGAATTGGCGATCTCCGCGACAACCTCGAGGCGGTCTCCGTTCCGCCCGACAGGATGCGGTCGAGCGCATGGTCGACGATGCCCTGGCGCGGGGCGCCCATGCCGTTATCGGCGGTTTCCGTCGACCTGGTCGAGGTTGCGGGACGGGTGGTCGTGTCGGCCGCAGGGCACCGCGGTCACGCTCAAGACCAGCGAATGAGCATCATCCAGACGCGAAGGGGAGGTCCCTGTCGGGACACGGTTCACCTGGCAGGCCCAGCACCCGCTCGGCGATGATGTTCATCTGCACCTCGTCGGTGCCGCCGCCGATACGCAGACCCGGTGCCCCGAGGAATGCGGACATCCACTCGGCGGCCTCCCCGCTGACCCGCGAGAGCGTCAGGGCCGAGAAGGTCGAGTCCCAACCGGTATGCGTCATCGAGGAACCGCGTGGCGAAAAGCTTGACCACCGAGCCCTCGGGCCCAGGGCGTCGGCCATGGGCGAGCGAGGTGAGCAGCCGCAACTTGTGGAACTGGATGATGCGGGACCCTATGGCGACTCGGGCGAATCGCTCCCGGACCTGCGCGGCGGTCGCCGGCGCCGGTCTGGCTGATCAGTTCCTTGAGCGCCTCCACCAGCCCCTCGGTGTCGAAGATGACCCCCATCCTCTCGAACATGAAGGTGGTGATGACCACTGCCCAACCCTGGCCGACTCCACCGACCACGCGGTCATCGGGCACCACGACCTCGTCGAGGAACACCTCGTTGAAGTTGGAGGATCCGGTCATCTGGACCAGCGGGCGGCATCGCACCCCGGGGTGGCGCATGTCGACCACGAAGGCGGTGAGCCCGCGATGCTTGGGGACCCCGGGATCGGTTCTGGCGATGCAGAGCCCCCAATGGGAACGGTGGGCGAACGTGGTCCAGACCTTCTGGCCGGAGAGCACCCACTCATCGCCGTCCCGAACCGCACGGGTCCTCAGCCCGGCCAGATCGGATCCGGCGTCGGGCTCCGAGAAGAGCTGACACCAGACCTCATCTCCGCGCAGCAATGGTGGGAGCAAGCGGTCCCGCTGCTCATCGCTCCCGTGGACGAGGACGGCCGGGCCGCACCATCCCAGCCCGACCGCAAGCGCATCGCGGGGCAGGTCGAACCGCATCTCCTCCTCGTCGAAGATCACCGACTCCACGAGCCCGGCACCGCGACCCCCGTACTTCGTCGGCCATGAGATCCCGGCCCACCCGTCGTTGGCCTTGAGACGCTGCCAGTCGACCGCTGCCTGGAACCGGGCCTCCTCTTCATCGGGTGACCACTCGGAGACGATCGCCGAAGGTGCTATCGCCGGCCCGGATCGCAGCGGGCGTGATCCTCGAGCCAGCTTCGCGCTTCGGCGCGGAAGGCGGCCTCCTGCTCGGAATCCCTGGGATCCACCCAAGGGAGGCTAGAGCCGGTTCCGTCGGTGGCAGCTCAGACGGCGACGTACCCTGAGGTCGCCGGACACCGATTTGAAGTTGAGCCGGGCGGAGCGCTCCACCAGCTGCTCGGCCGGCGCCGGGTCGGGGAGGACCACCCGTCCCGACATCGTCCTCGCTTCGAAGGCCAGTTCGGTGCCGGAGGGGATCCCAACGGTGAAGTCGCCGCTCACCGTCTTGACCGAAAGCCCGGCGCCGGTGAACTTCGCCACCCGCGACGTTTCCGCTTGCGGTCTTGATCTCGGTGGTGCCGTCGGCTTGTTCGACGACCACGTCGCCGGAGGCGGTGCGCAGCCAGCCGCTCACCAGGCTGCCGACTCGGAGTTCGCCGGAAGCGGACGAAGAGCGGAGTTCGCCACCGACAGCATCGACCCTCACGTCACCCGATGCCGTCTTCACATCACCATCACCGCTGATGGCACCGAGCCGGACATCGCCGGAAGCGGTTTCCGCCTGGAGCGATTTGAGCGGTAGCTCCGCCACCAGGTCGGCCGAGGCGAGCGACGCCTCCAAACCCGAGCCTTCCGGGGTCACGATCGACAAACGATGAGCGCCGCGACCGATCGTCTGCCACGACCCGGGCTCCTGTCGCACGATGACGGACGACCCGGTTTGGGCGATGACGAACTGATCGGGGTGGGGTCCGTCTATTGTCACTTCAACCGAGCCTTCGGGTCCCTTGACCACCTTGACCTCGCCCGAGCGGAACGAGACCTCGATCAAGGGGGCCTTGTCGACCGTGAACTGCTCGCGCCTCATAGCCGGATGGTGCCTTTCATCGCCCGTCCCGAACCGGTCTGCTGTTCGGCTTCCCGCTGGGAAGCGGCCAGGGTCCGCACGACGAACGAGTTGACCGAATCACCGAGCTGCTGGGCGGCCGACTCCACCGCCTGCTTCAGGTGGGCGGGTACCCGAAGCGTGATCCGGGCGTCGAGGTCGTCCGGGTCGAGCACCTCACCGGTGGCGGCGTACCGGACACGCAGTACCGGCTCTCCGTCCTCGAGGACGACGTCCACTTCCTTGCCGGGAAGTTGGGCAGCGACCTCGTGGGCGGCTTGTTGCGCCAACTCGTATGCCACCTGGCGGAATGCCGGCCTGAGAGCGGTGAGCAGCGCTTGCGACGCCTGCTCGACCGATGGGTCGCTGCCGGTCAATGCCATGTGGTCGGCTACTGCGCCCTCGATCTGGGTGAGTGCGCCCGCTGTGTCCATCGTTCAGTTCCCCCGCTCCACCGCGCCCGGCGATGGCGGACGGCGGTCCTTTGGACGTGTCGAGTCGGGCCGGCGCGAGGCGAGCCGCCCCTGACGCCCATGGGGACGCTGGTTCCTAGCTGCGGTGAGTTGGCGCACCTTCTCGGCGTGGAACCGGTCGGTGAATCCCAGGTACATGCTGACTCCTCCCGTTGACACAAACTGACAGCACCATGATGTCACAATGATGTCACGCTGTCAAGAGCAAGATTTGTCGGAAGACGGAAGACGGAAGTCAAAGGCGCTGCCGACGGCGCGCTCTGTCCGCTGCATGTCGCCAGCCACAGTCAGAACCGGGCTTCCCTCGGAGGCCCGCCCTAGATCTCGAGGAGAGCTTTCCAGGTGTCGGGACCGACCACGCCGTCGACATCGATGGAGGCAGCGGCCTGGAGATTGCGGATGGCGGTCTCTGTGTTCTTGCCGAACGATCCGTCCACTTCAAGCGGTGACCGGGTGTTGAGAAGCGCCTGCAGGGCCTTGACCGGCGTGCCCTTGTCTCCGTTGCGGAGATAGGGCAAGTCGACTTGGACGGCGGCCCGTTTGGCCGACGCGATCTTCGACACCACCGTGGTGTCAGGTGTGACAGCACGCTGACCGGCGACACCGTGTCTCAGCTCATCGGGGTGACAGTCGATCTGAAAGTGCATCAGGTCGGCGTCCGGCCGCCAATGTCCTCCCCACTTCCACACCCTGACCCCCCTCGTGGTGACGATGGCGTCCACCGCCGCGATCTGATCGGGAGTGAACCTCGTCTGGTGCCACCCGGACCAGGGCACATAGGGATTGGAAGCCGGGTCGAGGTCGATGGCGATCCCATAGCTGTGCAGGCTTGGAAGGCTGCTACCCGCGATATTGCGCACGTTGTATGCCCAGGAGGACTGCGGTGTATAGCCCCCGGCGCGCAATGCCTCCTCGAGGGCGGCATACGCCGGAGCGGCCACCGTCGGGACGCCCCCTACTCCCCCGCCGAAGAACTTGACGTCGGTGAACTCGGACTTGCCTGCGTACCAGGGAGCCCACCAAGAGCGGAGCGTCGATGTAGGAGCCCGGTGCTCTTCCTCGAGCCATTTCTTGACATCCGGATCGGAGCGCTCGGCGCCATCCGGATCCATCGTCGCCGCCAACTCCTCCGGCGGCTCATATGGGACTTCAGCCACAGATCACCTCCCCACGGCGGGAACCTTACGCCCGCACCTATCGACTCGGCGGGACCGCAATCTCGTCGAGGATCTCGTAGGTGGTCGAACGCCGAGCGGGGACGCGGTTGGCGGCGAGGATCGTCTCCTCGAAGTCGGACGGAGTGACCTCCTGGCCGTGGGCGGCGCCGGCCGAGCGGGTGATGATCTCGCCCATCAGGGTGCCGCCGAGGTCGTTGCACCCGGCGTCGAGCAGCCGGGCGCCACCGTCGAGTCCGAGCTTGACCCACGAAGCCTGGATGTTCGGAATGAGGCCGTCGAAGGCGATTCGGGCGACCGCATGGACCAGCACGACCTCGTCCCAGGTCGGGCCGGGCCGGGACCTGCCGCGGAGGAAGATCGGTGCACCCATGTGGACGAACGGGAGAGGGCACGAACTCGGTGAATCCCCCGGTGCGACGCTGGATCGGCTCGCAGCACTTCGTAGGTGCTTGGCCCACGAGGACGGCCCGTCGATGTGACCGAACATCAGGGTGGCTGTGGCCCGCAGACCAAGCTCGTGGGCGGTGATCATCACCTCGGCCCACTCGGCGGTCCGGATCTTGTCCGGGCACAGATGGTGGCGGACACGATCGTCGAGCACCTCGGCGGCGGTCCCCGGGAGGCTCCCCAGCCCGGCATCGTGGAGCCGGTGAGGAAGCTGGCGCACCGGCACACCCAGCGTCTGCGGCGCCCTGCCACATCTCGAGCGGGGTGAAGCCGTGGATGTGCATCGCCGGCAGCGCGCCTTGATCGCCTCCACCACGTCGGACGTAGAAGTCACCGGTGAAGTCGGGGTGGATCCCTCCCTGGAGGGTCACCTCGGTCGCCCCGCGGTCCCAGGCCTCCTGAGCCCGCGCACGATCCCTTCGACGCGCATCAGGTAGGGCTCGCCCCGCAGGTTGAGCGCGCGGGGGCCCTTGGAGAAGGCGCAGAAACCGCAACGGAAGTAGCACTGGTTGGTGTAGTTGATGTTGCGGTTGATCACATAGGTGACCGTCTCGCCGTCGGTCCGTCTCCGCAACTGGTCGGCCGTCCAGGCGATGGCGTCGACCTGATCGCTGCGGGCACGGAACAGCGACTCAACCTCGGGCTTCGTCGGTGCGATGCCGTCGAGCGACCGCTCCAGGATGGAGCGAGTTCGCCGGCACCGTCGAGCTCTCTGGGCGGCCGGCCCTCCACCCACAACGAATCGCCCCACTCCGCCGAGAGGCGCTCTGCCCGGCACCGGGAGCGGCTCCTCGAGGCCCGGTGCCCAGCGGTAGCGCGGGCGGGCGGCGCCCGAACCGTCGGTCTGGCTGAGCCATGCGGTGAAAAGCGGTGCCGGGAGAGCGGAGCGCACCTCGTCTGTGTCGATGCCCACGGGCAGAGCGGTCCGCTCCACCGAACGTGTGTGGAGCGAGCGCAACCCTGAGCGCCGCCAACTGGTCCACGCCCCAGTCGCGGAGCAGCAAGTCCCCTGCTCCAGCCTGCGACCGCGGTCACGCCGTCCTCGACGGTGTCCACGAAAACGGAGACGGTCGCGGTCAAACCGGGCAGCCCCGCCAAATCGGTCGCCTCCGCCACACGGCTTCTCCCGGTCCTGAGGAACGCCGCCCCCGACCGGGCCAGGGCGTCGAGCACCACCTCGCGGGGGCCATCGTCGGCCACCGTGAGCCGGAACCAGGCGATCCCGCCGTCGGAGAGCTCGAGCGCCGTCGCCGGAGCCGCCACCCAAGCCCCCGGGACCGCACCCCGACTGGGTCGCCGGTCTCCACCGGAAGAACGCCGCCCGATACTGCGGCAGCAACATCGGAGTCGCGTAGTCCGGCGACCTCGAGCGTGGTCGTACCTTCCCGCCTCCGGGTGGAGGCCGACAGTTCGATGATCCGCTCGGCGGGTCGAACACGCAGATAGCTGATGATGCGGCGCATCAAGCCGCTCCTTCCAACTGTGGGGCAAGGGCGTATCCATCGGCGTCGATCGCTCCCCGGACCTTTTCCAGCAGCGACGGGTCGATCCACGACGGATCGATGTACTCCGGATAGACCGGCAAACGCGGCATCAGTCTGAATCCGGCTGCCTCGGTGCGCTGCCGCAACTCCTCGAGGTGTGGCCAGGGGGCTTCGGGGTTCACCCAGTCGATGGTGAGCGGCGAGACACCACCCCAATCGCTTATCCCGGCATCGAGGTACTGCTCGAAGCGCTCGGTGAGGTTGGGGGGCACCTGGAGGTTCATCTCGGGCCCGAGGATCCACCGGGCCACGGCGACCACCAGGGCGAACCGAGGCAGGGACCGGCTCAGCATGCCGCCGCATCCGGGTGTCGGCCTTGGCCCTGAAGTTCTGCACGATCACCTCCTGGATGCACCCCCAGCTCCGCTGCAGCCCGGCCAGGGCGAAGAGCGAGTCGATCACCTCGTCGCGAACGCTCCCCGATCCCGACCAGGATCCCGCTGGTGAAGGGGACGCTCGCCTTCCGGCAGCTTCGATGGTCGCCACCCGCAACCCCGGTTCCTTGTCGGGACAGTCGTGGTGGGGCATGCCCGGCTTCATCAGCCGAGGGGAGATGTTCTCCAGCATGAGCCCCATCGACGGGTTGAAGGGGCGGAGCGAGCGGATCTCGGTTTCGGTCATCACACCCGGGTTGGCGTGAGGAAACAGCTTTGTCTCGGCGACAACGCGTTGTGACATGGCGACCACGTAGTCCATCGTCGTGGTGTAGCCGTGGCGGTCGAGGAAGGCGCGCGCCGCGGCCAGCGCTCCTCGGGCCGGTCACCGAGGGTGAACAGCGCCTCCGTGCATCGGTGAGCTTCGCCCGCCCGCGCCACGGCCATGACCTCTTCCGGTTCGAGGTAGGCGCCACCTGCACCGGGGGGCTTGGCAAAAGTGCAATATGCACAGCGGTCGCGGCACAGCGTGGTCAGGGGGATGAAGACCTTGCGGCTATACGTGACCGTTCGGCCCCTGCCCTCATCGCGGCAACCGCCTGGCTTCGGCGAGGAGCGGGCCAGGAGGGCGCGTGCCATCGAGATACTCCAGGGCGAGCCCGGGATCTGGAGCAGGGTGGACCATGAGAGGCGGCACGCTAGTCACGGTGTCCGCGCCGTCCGACCACGCGTCGCCAGACGGCGGCCCTATACCCTCGGCTCGATGGTCATCCGGCTCCTCGTCTTGCTGATCCTCCTCGCCGGGTGCGTTCCCGATGGCGCCACCCCAACGACGAATCAGCCGGCAAGGACCACGACCACCCGTCCGGCAGCAACCCCCACGGTGCCCGGCCCGCCACCGACCACGGCGGCCGCCGCACCCCCTTGTCTCGCCGGCGACGAACCGTTCACCTCACTGACGACGGGTCTGGTGGGGAGGCCCGAGGGCGACGCCGCCGCCATCGCCGGCCTCCGCTGGGAGGACTTCGAGGTGTGTCAGCGTGTGGTCGTATCGCTCGCCACCACCGACCAGGCACCCGCAACCCGGAGCGGTCAGGTCGAGGTGTCCGTTCGATCCGATTTGGGGGTGGTCAGGATCGACTTCGGCAACGAGGTGGAGCACACCGCGCTCGGCGGATGCGGTGATGGACACCAGTCTCGTTGCGGGCGCATTCGTGGTGCGGGACATCGAGGGTGGCCTCTTCATCGACCTGCATACCGAGACCGCGGTCGAGGTGAGGGCGATGACACCCGGTGCACCGGCGCGCGTCGTGGTGGACCTACGGCCTGCTGGCTCGAGCGAGTCGGCTTCGCCGGTCACCGGACCGATTGCGGTCCTTTTGACACCCAATGGACCGGCGACGTCCTACCCGATCGAGGTGAGCGGTTACGCCAGGACGCCCGAGGCGACGGTGGTGATCCGTTTCGCGGTGGACGGAGAGCAGGTGGCCACGCTCGGGACACCCGCCGCCGACTGGCTGGAGACATGGGGGGTATACGCCGCAACCATCCAGGACGGGCCACCCGGTGAAGGCGAATTGACGGTCGGGGACGGGTCCGATCTGGACACCGCCTTCGAGTTCACGGTTCGAGAAGGCCCCGAAGCTCGGCGATGAGCACCGAACCACCGGCGAGATCCACCTCGGGGACCAGCGCTTCGACGAATGGGACTTCGAAGCGGCCGTCGGCGCGCTCTATCACCAGCCGGTCCTGGGCGCCACCGAGAATCACATCCACGACCCGGCCCACCACCTCGCCATCGCCGGTGTGAGCCTCGAGCCCGACGAGGTCCTCGGGCCAGTACTCACCGGCATCGAGCGACCGGAGATCGTCCTGATCGACGGTTAGCTCGGCGTTGGCCAGCTCCTCGGCTGCATTTATGGTCACCACCCCAGCGAAGCTGACCAGAAGCGCTCCCCTATGGGGGCGGATGTCGGAGACCGTGAGCTGGCGCGGTGGCCGCATCGCCGCCGTCATCCGTGCGCCGGTGACAAAGCGCTCCGGGTTGTCGGTGTCGGGGAAGAGGACGAGTTCGCCGTTCAGACCGTGAGGCCGACCCAGCCGCCCAACCGTCACCCGCTCGCCCATCGCCTCATTCGTCGAGGAACTCGACTCCTGCCTGGAGCCCTTCCTCATCCGCTGCGGCTTGCGCCAGGGTGCGGATGGCCCTAGCCACCCGGCCGCGCCTACCGATGACCCTGCCCATGTCACCTCGTGCGGTGGTGACTTCGACCACAACGTCTTCCGGTCCCTGCTCGACCACATCGAGACGGACCGCCTCGGGCTTGGAGACGATCTGGGAGACGACGTATCCCACGACGCGTTCGGTGATGTCGCTCCTGCTCACGATCCCGCCACGGTGTGAATCTCGCCCTTCGCCACTTTGAAGCGCGCCCAGGCGCCGGACACTTCGAGCAGCCTCCGCACCGGCTCGGTCGGTTGCGCTCCCTTGCGGAGCCAGTCGACAGCCTTCTCGTTGTCGATCTCGATGAGCGTCGGCTCCTGGCGGGGGTCGTACCGACCAATCTGCTCGATGTAACGGCCGTCCCGCGGGGTGCGCCCGTCGGCCACAACCACGCGGTAAACCGGCTGCTTCTTCTTACCCATTCGGATGAGGCGGATCTTCACCGCCATCGCATCACCATCCTGTCCCATATAAGTCGGGCACCTGTCCATCGGCGCTTGCCGCGCCCTGTCCAAATCAGCGCTTGCGACGCTTGCCGCCGAGCAACCCGGGGAGCCCTGGTATGGCCCGGCCCTCCGCCACCATCTTCATGAGCCGTTGTGTTTCGCCGAACTGCTTGAGCAGTCCGTTGACCTCCTGCGAGGTGGTGCCCGACCCCGACGCGATTCGCCGCTTCCTGCTGCCGTTGATCAGCTTGGGGTTGTGGCGCTCGTCGGGCGTCATAGATCTGATGATCGCTTCGACCCGTCCCACGTCGCGGTCCGAAACCTCGACATTGCGGAGGAGGGACCCGGCGCCCGGCAGCATAGCAACCACCTGGTCTAGCGACCCCATCCGTCTCACCTGCTGGAACTGGTCCAGGAAGTCTTCGAAGGTGAAGCTGGCGGTCCGCATCTTGTCGGCGAGCTTCTCGGCCTGCTGGGCATCCCAGGTCTGTTCCGCCTTCTCGATCAGGGTCAGGACATCACCCATGCCCAGGATCCGAGATGCCATGCGGTCGGGATGAAACACCTCGAAGTCGTCGAGCTTCTCCCCCACCCCGGCGAACTTGATCGGGCTCCCCGTCACCTCGCGCACCGAAATGGCGGCACCGCCCCTGGCGTCGCCGTCGAGCTTCGAGAGGATGATCCCGGTCAGCTTCACGTATTCGAGGAATCCCTTGGCCACATTGACCGCGTCCTGCCCGTCATCGCGTCAACGACGAGCAATGTCTCGGTGGGGTTGGAGGCCTTGTTCAGATCGGCCAACTCGCCCATCAGCTCGCGGTCGATCTGCAGCCTTCCCGCCGTGTCCACCACGACCACGTCGCGGCCCAATCGGTTCGCCTCCTTGAGGGCGGCCTTGACCAGCCGCGCCGGCCGCTGGGTACGGTCGGTGAAAACCGGGACGCCGATGCGCTCGCCCAGTGTCTGCAGTTGCTCGATGGCGGCGGGGCGCTGTAGATCGGCCGCCACCAGCATCGGCTGCTTTCCCTGGCGGACGAGATGACGAGACAGCTTGGCCGCCGACGTGGTCTTTCCTGACCCCTGCAGACCGACCATCAGGATCACGGTCGGTGGCTGAGAGGCTATTGAGAGCCGTGCCGGCTCGGTCCCGAGGGTGGTCACCAACTCCTCGTTGACGATCTTCACGACCTGTTGGCCCGGGGTGAGGCTCTTGGTCACCTCGGTGCCCACGGCGCGCTCTTTCACCCGCTTGAGCAGATCGCGGGCCACGGCGACGTTCACATCCGCTTCGAGCAGGGCGAGCCTGATCTCGCGGAGCGAGGCGTCCACGTCGGCCTCTGAGAGCCGGCCCTTGCCTCGCATCCGGTCGAAGATCCCGCCGAGTCGCTCGGTGAGTGTGTCGAACACGTTCCGGATGTTACGGCCATCGTGGAAATCCCAGGCTGTGCTAAGAATGACATCTCTTTGCCGCGGGCTCAGCCGTGGGATGCCAGGGGGAATCGGTGGAAATCTATGGATAACCTCTGGGTGGTCGTCTTGGCGGCCGCGGTTGCGCTCGTCCTCGGGGGCGTTGCCGGGTATGCGCTGGCCTACTTCCGGCTCCGGCACCTCGAGGAGCGCTGGCGCTCATTCGTGGCAAGGCACAAACGTGAGGCCGAGATCGCCCAGGCGCTGTGTCATCGAGTTGACCCACCGATTGGAAACTGCCCAGTCGAGTGCTGACACCCGGGACCTCCAGGCTGCACTGGAAGAGAGCCAGGGCAAGCTGTTGGACGCCGAGTCCAAGATCGCCCTCCTCAGACCTGAGGTCGATGCACTTCATCGCCTCCTCACCGAGAAGGAGCAGGAGATCCTCCTGCTCAAGGAATCTGCCAGGGCGGCTGGCCCCACCGTCGAGGCGCCGGCATCTGTCGTCGATGCGTCGATGCCTGCCATCGCGAAGGCCGGCGGAGATGGGTCGCCTGACACCGGAGACGCCAGATCGGACTCCGAGATCGATGCCGCACCGACGGCAGATGGTGCCCGTCCGCCGGCCGAGTTGCCCCCTGAGTTCGCCCCTCCAACTGCGTCAGGAGATCCGAGCAGCACCGCGGGGGGAGTCAGGACAAACGGGCTGGCCGAGGATGACCTGACCGCCATCGCCGGTATCGGGCCGGCGACGGCACGACGGCTCCGCCAAGAGGGCCTGACGAGCTTCGCCCACATCGCGGCGCTCAGCGACGAAGCGATCGACGAACTCGCACCCAAGCTGAAGAACGCCGCGGTGCGCATCAGAAGTGACCGCTGGGTCGAGCAGGCGAGGAAGCTGGTGGCGGAACGCACCGATTGATCGTCGCCGCAATGCACCCAGAGCCGGTATGACTGGCGAATCTGACCGGGACGAAGCGCTGCGCGCCGACATCCGCCGGCTCGGCACCCAGTTGGGTGAGGCACTGGCCCGCCAGCACGGAACAGGGTTGCTCGACCTGGTCGAGAAGGTGCGGGCCCTGTGCAAGGCGATACGCCACGACCACGACCCCGAGGCGACATCGCAACTCGATGCAGCTCTTAGCTCGATCGACCTCGGCACCGTCATCCAACTCGTCCGCGCCTTCACCGCCTACTTCTACCTGGCCAACGTTGCCGAGCAGACTCATCGGGTGGGCGAAATGGTCGAGGAAGACCGCAGGTTCGAAGCGACCGTCGATCGGATCATCGAATCCAGAGTCGACAGCGAACTGATCTCATCGGTGGTTTCGCGCCTCGAGCTGCGCCCGGTGTTCACGGCCCACCCCACCGAAGCCGCCCGGCCGACCACCCTCAACAAGCTTCGCACGGTCGCCGACCTGCTCGATGACCGGCTCGACCCACGCGCCACTGCCGCGGACCGGCAGCGGATCGACCGGCGGGTCGCCGAAGTGATCGACCAGCTCTGGGAGACCGACGAGCTTCGGATGGAGAAACCGGAGCCGGTGGACGAGGCCCGGTCGGCGATCTTCTACTTCGACAGGCTCGTGAGCGACGTCCTCCCGGACCTGGGCGAGGAGTTGGCGCTACAACTCGACCGGCTCGACCCCTACCGCGATCGCAACCGGGCACCCATCCGATTCGGGACATGGGTGGGTGGCGACCGTGACGGCAACCCATCGGTCACCGCAGACGTCACCAGACGGGTCCTCGAGTTGCAGCACGACCACGGTCTCAGGCGTTTGATCGAGGCCGTCGAGCGGCTCGCCGAGGATCTGTCCATATCGGACAGGACGTGGGATGTGTCGCCCGATCTGGTTGCTTCGCTCGAGGGCGACCGCGAGTTACTCCCCGCAACCTGGCAGCGGTTCCACGGACTCAATGCCCATGAGCCTTACAGGCTCAAGCTCGCCTACATCCACAGCCGTCTTGGCGCCACCCGCACGAGAATCCGCGAAGGCGCCCGGCATCAGCCCGGTGTCGACTATTCGGGGCCATCGGAGTTGGCAGCCGAGCTGGAGTTGCTGCGGTCCTCGCTCTTCGAGAACGCCGGCGAACTGATAGCCGAGGGATCGGTGATGCGGCTCATCAGGGTGGTGTCCACCTTCGGATTCCATCTCGCCACCTTGGACGTCCGCGAGCACGCCGACCGGATACATGATGTTGTGGGCCAATTGCTCGAGCGCGTCGGTACCTCCTATGCAGACCTCAACCCCGAGGAGCGCTTCGACGTGCTCTCCGGGGAGCTGGCGGGGGGCAGGCCACGGCAACCCCCGCAGCCCGGCTGGGCGAGGGGGCCGAGGAGACGATGGCGACCTTCGCCGGGATGGCATCCGCCCTCGACAGGTACGGGCCGGCGGTGATCGAGTCGTACATCGTCTCGATGACCCGGGGAGCCGACGACATCCTCGCCGCCACGGTGCTTGCCAGGGAGGCCGGGCTCGTGGACCTGCACGATGGCCTGGCCCGCATCGGGTTCGTTCCGCTCTTTGAGACGATCGACGAGCTGAGACGCAGCGGCGAGATCCTCGACCGGCTTCTCTCCGACCGTTCCTACCGCCGGGTGGTCTCGCTGCGGGGCGACCTCCAAGAAGTGATGTTGGGGTACTCCGACTCGAACAAGCAGGGTGGGATCACCACCAGCCAATGGGAGATCTACAAGGCGCAGCGTCAGTTGCGCAACATGGCACGCCACCACGGCGTCACGCTCCGTCTCTTTCACGGTCGCGGTGGCACCATCGGCCGAGGTGGCGGACCGACCCATCAAGCGATCCTCGCCCAGCCTTTCGGCACCATCGACGGGCCGCTCAAGGTCACCGAGCAGGGCGAGGTGATCTCCGACAAGTACGGGCTCCCCGGGCTTGCAGCGCGCAACCTGGAACTGGCGGCAGGCTCGGTCCTCGAGGCCTCGCTGCTCCACCGCGCCTCGTGCCAGCCCAAGGAGGTGCTCGACCGCTGGACCGAGGCGATGGAGGTGGTATCGGAAGCGGCCCACGCCGCATACCGCACCCTGGTGGACGATCCGGGGATGGTGCGGTTCTTCCTCTCCGCCACTCCGGTCGAGGAGTTGGCGTCGATGAACATAGGGTCGTGTCCCTCGCGCAGGCCGGGTAGCGGGGCCGGGCTCGATGACCTGCGAGCCATCCCCTGGGTCTTCGGGTGGACGCAGTCGCGCATGATCATCCCCGGGTGGTACGGGGTGGGGACCGGTCTGGCCATGGCGCGGGAACGTGCGGATATGGCGAGGTGCTCGACGAGATGCACGAGCAGTGGTCATTCCTCCAGACCTTCGTGTCGAACGTCGAGATGACGCTCACCAAGGCCGACCTGGGCATCGCCAGGAGGTACGTAGAGGAACTGGTCGACCCGGCAGTCCAGCCGCTGCTCGACATGATCCTCAAAGAGCACGACAGGACCATGGGCGAGGTTCTCAGGCTCACCGATCGCCCAGGGCTGCTGGCCACCAATCCCCTGCTCCGCCGCACCCTCGAGGTGCGCGACGTCTATCTCGACCCGCTCAATTACCTCCAGGTCTCGCTGTTGGCGCGGAGCAGGGCAGGTGAGACCGACCCTCTGCTCGAGCGCGCCCTCCTGCTCACCGTCAACGGCATCGCCGCCGGGATGCGCAACACCGGATGACGGGCTCCGGGTCGGCACGATGAGCAGGCGCGAAATTTCTCGTGCAAGCATGGATCTGAGAACGACGGTGTGACTCGACCCGGACATCCTCCTTTCAGTTGAGGAGTTGCGCTGTGAGCGTGGCCTTCGCACCAGCGAGTCCATCAATTACCGCGCCGGGCCCCGCGATCTGGCTGCCGTCCGCCATCTGGATCTCGGTACCCTGCGGCAGCCGAGGAGGCGAGCCGTGCCCCTGACCGTCGTAGAGCACCCGTTGGCACGCCACTATCTGTCGATACTCCGTCGCGCCGACACAGGCTCGGAGCTCTTCCGGGAGACCACCCGGCGCCTCGCATACACGCTGG
The DNA here is from genome assembly GCA_963824995.1 of uncultured Actinomycetes bacterium. GTDB lineage: Bacteria > Actinomycetota > Acidimicrobiia > Spongiisociales > DATADW01 > DATADW01. Next base: position 457,089 of record CAWGRK010000006.1, read on the forward strand.
TCATGGAGGCGACCTCGGACCTGTCCGTCGTAGAGGTACCTATCGAGACCCCTCTCGAGCCGGCAACCGGCTACCGATTGGGAAAGGACCTGGTGGCTGTGGCGGTGCTGCGAGCAGGTCTGGGGCTTCTCCAGGCGGTCCTCGACCTGCTTCCCGGGATCAAGGTCGGCTATGCCGGGGTCCAGCGCGACGAGGAGACTGCTCTCCCCCTCGAGTACTACACCAAGCTCCCCACCCTGGATGAGGCTCGCGTCCTGGTGCTCGAGCCGATGCTCGCCACCGGCGGGTCGTTGTCCTGGGCCATCGGGAAGGTGAAGGAGGGCGGTGCCCGCGACATCGTGGCGCTGTGCGTGGTGGTGGCGCCGCAGGGTGCAGACGTGATCGAGCGCGACCATCCCGACGTGAGGGTTGTCGCCGCCTCGCTCGACCGCGACCTGGACGATCACTTCTACATCCGTCCCGGCCTCGGTGACATGGGCGATCGGCTCTTCGGCACCCTGTGACCTCGTCGTTCCGCGACGCTGCGATAGGTGTGGTCGCCGGGTTGGGCCCCGGAGAGGTCGTCTCCTATGGCGAGGTGGCCGCCCAGGCGGGCAGGCCCGGTGCGGGCCGCGCCGTGGGGCGCATCCTCGCCGAGGTCGAGGGCCCGATCCCCTGGTGGCGGGTTGTGGGCCACGATGGCCGGTTGCGCTCCCCGTCGGCGCACCGACAGGCCGAGCGGCTGGCCAAGGAGGGCGTCATCGTCAGCGCAGGGCGGGTGATCCCCGGCCGGGGACATTGAAGGCACTTTTGGCGTCAGAAGGCGGGGCAATGACCGCCTTTGGTGACGCCAAAGCCGGCCGACCCGGCAATCCGACCGTGGTCCGTTGAAGCGCCACCTACGATCGTCCATGGTTCCCCTATGACGACTCGTGAGTCGCCCCTGCAGGTCTTGCGCGACGGCTACCGCTTGGTCGCCGAGTTCGTGCGCGCCCACCCGGTCTCTTTCCTGGTGGCGGTGAGCGGCGCGGCCATCTTCGCCTCGGGCGTCATTCTCTCGGCGTGGGTCATCGGCCGGGCAACCGACCAGCTCATCATCCCAGTACTCGACGAGGGGGCTTCACCCTCTGGCCTGGTGCTCCCAGTCGTCCTCGCCATCCTGGCGGTGGCAGTCTGGAAGGCGGCCGGGATCGTCCTTCGCCGCACCGGTGCAGGCTGGCTCCAGTTCCAGACCAGGGCCGATGTCCGCAAGAAGCTGATCGCGCACCAACTCCGGCTCGGGTTGAGCTGGTTCCGTCGCCAGTCGGTGGGCGATCTCCTGGCGGTGAGCGAGACCGATGCCAGCCAGGGGACCTTCATCCTCGCTCCGCTCCCGTTCGGCACCGGCTCGGTTCTGCTCCTCGTGGGCACGATCGTTTTGATCTTCTTCCTCGACCCGATCCTCGCCCTGCTCACCTTTGTTGCGCTCGTTGTGGCGACGGCAGTGGACATTCGCGGCTCGTGGAAGCTGTTCGAGGCCTTCCAGGAAGTTCAGCGGCTGCGGGGTGAGACCAGCTCGGTGGCGCACGAGAGCTTCGACGGTGCCCTGACGATCAAGGCGCTGGGAAGAGAGGACTTCGAGACCGAGCGATTCTCCCTGACGGCACACCGACTGCGGGACAAGGTGATCTCCGTCGAGCGGGCGGCGGCGACCTACCGGTCGGTGGTCGAGTCGTTCCCCGCAGTGACCACGGTTCTCGTGCTGACCATCGGGACGATGCGAATCGCCGCCGGAGCCATCACGCCCGGAGAGTTGGTCTCGGTTGCCTACCTGCTCTCGCTCATCTCGGTCCCCATGCGGCTGATCGGCTATGTGTTGTGGGACTTGGCCGAGAGCCTGGCGGGGTGGCGACGGGTGCGCGAGGTGCTCGACGCCGACGAAGTGGTCGAGCACGGTTCCTTGCGAGCGCTAGAGGACGACTCCGGGGCGAGGGTCGGCGGGGAGGACATAGGGTTCGGGTACGACGAAGGTGACACGGTCATCTCCGAGCTCGAGCTGGACGTCCCACCCGAAAAAGTGGTTGCGATGGTGGGCCGCACCGCTTCGGGCAAGTCCACCCTCGCCGTCCTGCTCGCCCGGCTCTGGGACCCCTCGACCGGGATCATCCATCTCGATGGCCGCGACCTGAGATCGTTCGCCCGCTCCGAACTGGCAAGAGAAGTCGCCTTTGTGTCCCAGGAGACGTTCCTCTTCGACGACACGGTGCGGGGCAACATCACGCTCGGCCTCACCATCCCCGACGACGAGGTGCACGAAGCCGCCCGCCTCGCAGGTGCTGACGAGTTCATCAGCCAGTTGCCCGCCGGCTACGACACCAGGATCGGAGAGCGTGGCACGTCGCTGTCCGGCGGACAGCGGCAACGGCTGGCATTGGCGCGTGCCCTGGTGCGCCGTCCTCGTCTCCTCATCCTCGACGACGCCACCTCGGCCGTGGACCCCTCGGTCGAGGCCGAGATACTGCGGGGTCTGCGCCACGCCAGGCTGCCATCCACCGTCGTCGTTGTGGCCTACCGGCGCTCCAGCATCTTGCTGGCCGACGAGGTGATCTACATCGAGGACGGCCGAGTAGTGGCGCAGGGAAGCCACCGCGAACTGCTGGAAAGGGCCCCCGGGTACGCCCTGCTGCTGCGCGCCTATGACGAGGACGCCGCCGCCCGTAGGCAGGAGGCAAGGGAGCGAACGCTCGACCCCCTCCATCGGGCACCCGACGAGGTGCGGACATGAGCACGATCACCCCCGCGGCGACGACAAGCTCTGCTCTGTCCCGCGCCTTCCGACTGGCACCTGCGCTTGGCCGCGGGCTTTGGTTCACCATCTTGCTCGCCTTTGTCGGCAGCGCCTCGCAGGTGGTGGTGCCGATCGTCATCCAGCAGATGACCGACAACGAGATCCTCGGAGAGGGCGGCGTTGACATCAGCGGCGCACTCACCCTCGGTGGGCTCGCCTTGCTCGCCATAGCCGCCGGGGTAGCTGCGCAGCGAGCGGCACTGGCACGGCTCGCCACCTCGTCGGCCACCGGGCTGGCCGATCTCAGGGTCGGCACCTTCCGCCATCTCCATCAACTTTCGATGCTCCACGTCCAATCGCAGCGGCGCGGCGCCCTCGTGGCGCGGGTGACATCGGACCCTGAGACCATCCAGGACTTCATGGGCTGGGGTGGTGTGGGCATGCTCGTGGGATCGGCGCAGGTGGTCCTCGCCTTCACCGTGATGGCCATATACCGCTGGTATCTGGCGCTGCTCGTCCTCGGTGGCGTCGTGCTTTACGCACTGCTGCTGCTCTGGTTCCAGCGGATCCTCCGGCGGGCACACGACCACGTCAGGGAGCGGGTGGCCGACAGCCTCTCGGCGCTCAGCGAGGCCATTGCAGGTCTCCCGGTGGTACGCGCCTACGGAGCGGAGAGGGCGACGACCGCCAAGGTCGAGGGGGCGCTCGATGCCCAATTCGATGCCGAGTTCCGCACCGCTCGGCTTGGCGCTGGGCTGTTCTCTTCGGCCGATCTCTTCGCCGGAACGCTGACCGCAGCGGTGGTTGCGGTCGGGGTGATCACCGGGGTCGCCGACGGCACCTCTGCGGGGACACTCATCGCCTTTCTCTTCCTTCTGAACCTCCTGGTGGAGCCGGTCCAGATCCTGGTAGAGACGCTAGACCAGGCGCAGACAGCCGGTGCCGGGCTGAGGAGGATCCTCGGGGTTCTCGACACCCCCGTGGACGTGGCCGACCCCACCGATGGGGTGGACCTCCCCGAAGGTGGACTGGACGTATGGATGGAGGGGGTCAACTACCGCTACCCCGACGGCGGTGACGACGTTCTCCAGAACGTCTCGGTTCGGATCGAGGCGGGGAGACGGGTTGCGGTCGTGGGAGAAACCGGTTCGGGCAAGACGACTTTCGCCAAGCTCGTGACCCGACTATTCGACCCGACCGAGGGTGAGGTGGCTGTCGGAGGGATCCCAGTGAACCGGGTCAGGTTCGCCTCGCTCCGCTCCCGTGTGGCATATGTACCCCAGGAGGGCTTCCTGTTCGACGCCTCCGTGGCGGACAATGTGCGCTATGGACGCCTCGCCTCCAGCGAGCAGGGAGTGCGCGCCGCCTTCTACGACCTCGGGCTCGACGAGTGGATGGATTCGCTGCCAGACGGCCTCGACACCCTCGTCGGAGAGCGCGGTGGCCGGTTGTCCGCCGGAGAGCGCCAGTTGGTAGCCCTGGTGCGCGCCTGGATCACCAACCCCGATCTCCTGGTCCTCGACGAGGCGACCTCGGCGGTCGACCCTGCGCTCGAGGTGCAGCTTCGGCGCGCCATCGAGAGGCTCACCGCCGGTCGGACCTCGATAACCGTCGCCCACCGCCTCTCCACCGCCGAGGCAGCGGACGAGGTCCTGGTCTTCGACCAGGGGGGTCTCGTCGAGAGAGGCAACCACGCCGAGCTGCTCGAGAGGAACGGCGTCTACGCCCGTCTCCACGCCGACTGGGCTGCGGGCACCGCCAGCGTCGCCTGAGACCGGGATAGCCTCCGCCGGCATGAACGCCGTCGAGCTGATAGAGGCGAAGCGCGACCGGGGCGCCCTCACCGCCGACCAGATCCGCTGGTTCATCACAGGCGTCGCCGACGGGAAGATTCCCGACTACCAGGCGGCGGCGATGCTCATGGCGGTGTTCATCAACGGGATGGACGAAGAAGAGCTGGCGGCCTGGACCGACGCCATGCTCCACTCCGGAGAGGTGCTCGACCTCTCGTCGATCGACGCCCCCAAGGCGGACAAGCACTCCACCGGCGGTGTCGGTGACAAGGTGAGCATCCCGCTCGCCCCCATCGTCGCTGTCTGCGGGGTGGCGGTACCCATGATGAGCGGACGGGGCCTGGGGCACACCGGTGGCACCCTCGACAAGCTGGAGTCGATCCCCGGATTCACCACGGCGCTCGACCCGGACCGGTTCAAGCAGGTGCTCGCCTCCGAGGGCATGGTCCTCGCAGGACAGTCGCAGACCCTCGTTCCTGCCGACCGGCGGCTCTACGCGCTCCGGGACGCCACGGGCACCGTGCCGTCGATTCCACTGATCGCCTCCTCGATCATGTCGAAGAAGCTCGCCGAGGACCTCGACGCGCTGGTGCTCGACGTCAAGGTGGGGTCCGGTGCGTTCATGGCCGATATCGACCGCGCCCGAATGCTGGCCGAGACCATGGTCGGGCTGGGCGCGGCACACGGTCTGGCGGTCGAAGCAGTCCTGACCGACATGAGCGAGCCGCTCGGGCAAGAGGTGGGCAATGCCAACGAGATCGCCGAATCGATCGAATTGCTGCGCGGGGAAGGTCCCGACGACCTCATCGAATTGGTGACCGGCCTCGCCGCTCGCATGCTCATCACGTCCGGCGTGACCGAGTCGCCCGACGAGGCCGCCCTCTCGGTCGCCGGTGCTGTTGAGTCCGGCGCCGCTCTCGACACCTTCCGCCGTATCGTCGCCGCGCAGGGTGGCGACCCCTCGGTGGTCGATGATCCGAGTCGGCTGCCATCGAGCCCCGAAACGGCAGAGGTTCCTGCAGAACGCGACGGTTGGGTGACGAGGTGTGATGCCCGCACCGTCGGCGTGGCTGCGATGCGGCTTGGTGCGGGGAGGGAACGCAAGGAGGACGATGTGGACCACGGTGTCGGGATCACGCTCCTCGCCAAGGGGGGCGATTGGGTGGAAAAGGGACAGCCGGTGGCCAGGGTGCGTTACCGCTCCGAGGACCGGTGGGAGGACACGGCCTCCTTCCTGGCCGGGGCGTGGCAGATTGATGACGAAGCCCCAGACCCGAGGACTCTCGTGATCGAACGAGTCGGTTGATGCCACCCGAGCCACATCCCGCCGCCAGATTCGAGGCGGTAAGGGCTGCAGCAGATCTGATCGTCGAGCGCACCGGGAGAACCCGGCACGACCTGGCACTCGTGTTGGGCAGCGGGCTAGGCGGCTATGCCGCCACCCTGTCCGACCCGATCGAAGTCGGGTACCACGAGATCCCGGGGATGCCGGTGCCCGGAGTCGAGGGGCACGGCGGCGTCCTCGTATCAGCGATGGCCGGTGGTTACCCGGTGCTCGCCTTCACCGGACGGGTTCACGCCTACGAAGGGTGGGACCTGGCCGAGGTGGTGTTCGGGGTGCGTTCGGCGATCCTCGCCGGCTGCCGCACTGTCGTCCTCACCAACGCCGCCGGCGGTATCGGTGAAGGACTGTTCCCGGGGGACCTGGTCGTCATCCGCGACCACATCAACCTCACTGGGCGCACCCCGCTCCGGGGCAGCAACGATGAAAGGCTCGGGCTGAGGTTCCCCGACATGACCGAGGTGTACACCACAGGTCTCCGCCAGCGCCTCGAGGAGACGGCGGCGGGTCTGGGCGAATCGATCGGTACCGGGGTCTACGCCTGGCTGCTCGGTCCCGCCTACGAGACGCCCGCCGAGGTGGAGATGGCGCGCCGTCTCGGTGCCGACCTGGTGGGCATGTCGACCGTGCCCGAGGCTGTCGCCGCCCGGCACATGGGGGCGCGGGTTGTCGGCATCTCACTTGTGACCAACCTCGCCGCCGGGATGTCGGCCAACCCGCTATCGCACGACGAGGTGCAGGAAACCGCCACCGCCGCCAAGGAGCGGTTCACGCGGTTGCTCGACGCCGCCCTCCCCGTCCTCGTGCCCTGATCTCAGATACCGAGTACCTCATCGAGGCCGACGGCGACGCCGACGGCTCCCACCACGTGCCGGATGGCCAGAACCGCACCGTGGGCGAACGACGAGTAAGAGGTGCTCTGGTGGGTCACCGAGAACAGCTCACCGCTGTTGGAGAAGGCGACCTCCTGAGACGAGATGACACCTTCGAGGCGGACTGAGTGGACTCGCACACCGCCCACGTCGGCACCCCTCGCCCCACCGACGAGTTCCGAAGAGGCGGTCGAGGAGGATCCTCCGGCAGCTGCTATCCGCGAGGCGGTGTTCAGAGAGGTGCCCGAAGGGGCGTCGGGCTTGTCGGCGTGGTGGCGCTCGATCACCTCTGCTTGCTCGAAGTGAGGAGCAGCCAGCTCGGAAAAGCGCGCCATCAGCACCGCTCCCACCGCGAAGTTGGGCACCACCAGACAGCCCGGCCTTTCGTCCCCCCAGAGCCGGCGCAGCTCGTCGAGCCGCTCTTCGGTGAAACCGGAGGTCCCGACCACGGCTCCAAACCCCCGCCAGCGCCAAGCGCGCAGGTTATCCATCACCACCGTCGGGTTGGTCGACTCGACCATCACGTCGGCCTCGATCTCGTCGGGGTCGGCGACCACCTCCAACCCGGCAAAAGAGCTGCCGACGCGCTTGGGGTTGTAGGCGCCGCTTAGCTCGAGGTCGTCTGCAGCCTCGACTGCCTCGGCCACCGCCGCGGCGAGACGGCCGCCGGCTCCGGAGATCGCGACGCGTATCAGGCAGGCTCCCCCATCGGCGGCCGACAGTACCATCCGGGGTCATCGCGACCCGGAGCGTCCTGGTGCCAGACCTACCGCAGACCGCTGCCGTCGTCGTGGTCGGTGGAGGCGTGACCGGTACCAGTGCCCTCTACCACCTGACGGTGGCGGGATGCCAGGACGTGGTGTTGTTGGAGCGGGACACGCTCTGCTCGGGCTCCACCAGCAAGGCGGCAGGCGGCATCCGCGCCCAGTTCTCCGACGAGCTCAACATCAGGATGGCGCTGGAGAACATCCGTCGCTTCGAGCGGTTCGGTGACGAGATCGGGGTGGACATCGACTTCAAGCAGTGGGGCTACCTGATCATGGTGGGACCGGGCTCGCTGCCGCAGTTCCAGGAGGCGCTCGACCTGCAGCACCGGCTCGGCGTCCCGTCCGAGCTGCTCGGTCCCGCCGAGATCGCCCGGATCGTCCCCCAACTGGCCACTGATGATCTCGCTGGAGCCACCTTCTGTCCCATAGACGGTTACGCCACCCCCGAAAGCGTGGGCCAGGGATATGCCGGGGCTGCGGCGCGCCGCGGGGCGCGGGTGATCCAGGGCTGTGAGGTCACGTCGGTGACCATCGAGGAAGGGAGCGTCACCGGAGTGGCCACGACGATGGGCACGATCTCGTCACCTCTTGTGATCCTCGCCGCCGGGGTGTGGTCGGTGGAACTGGCTGCGGCGGCGGGGCTCCACCTCCCGGTGACAGCGGAGCCGCGCTACGTCTGGTTGACCGAGCCAGGAGACCCTCTCCCCCACGAGCTTCCGCTGACGATCGACTTCGATACCGGCTTCTACTTTCAGCGCGAGGGCCAGTCCTTGCTCTTCGGCGGACGTCAGCAGTCGCTGGAGGAGTTGGCACCATTCGCCACCCACCGTTTGCCGCTGCTGGCGGATCTCGGGATCCGCCCCGGCTGGTGGGGCTACTACGAGATGAGCCCCGACCACAACGCCGTCGTCGGCGCCGCGACCGAGCCCAATGGGTTGCTCTACGGCACCGGGTTCTCCGGTCACGGCTTCCAGCAATCGCCCGTGGTCGGCGAGTACCTGGCCTGCCTGGCGCTCGGATTGGAACCGCCACTCGACCTCGGCGCCCTATCCGTGGATCGATTCGCCGCGGCGTCCGCCAAGCCGGAGACCTATGTGATTTGAGCTGGCGTGTCGAGGTCAGAGGTAGACGAGGGGGTCCTCCTCGAACCGCCGCTGGCACCCGGCGGCGCAGAACCAATAGGTTGCCCCATCGTGCTCGGCCGAGAACCTGGCGGTTGCCGGGTCGACCTCCATCCCGCAAACCGGGTCGATCGACACCTCTGGGAGCATCACTGCAGGCGCGGCGGAACCGGCGGCGGCCCGAAGCGCAACCAACTCGGCGAGCACCGCCACCGCCACCTCCTCGTGGGTGGTGTGGCCCAGGTCGAGACCGGCGGGGGCGCGCACCCTGGCAAGCTGCTCCTCGTCCATCCCCTCCGCCCGCAGTGCCTCGAGCACCGATGAGGCCCGCTTCTCCGATGCCACCAAACCGATGAACGCTGCCGGGGCCGCCAAGGCAGCTTTCAACGCCGGCTCGTCGTAGTGGCCCTGGGTGGCGACGACGACGAACCCGCCCTCTCCGACTTGCCCGAGGTCGGGGCTGTCCACCGAGCGCGACCGCCACCCCAGGACCGCTGCCATCTCGACCAGTACCACGACCATCGGTGAGTCGCCCACCACCACCAGTTCGGGGGTGGGGAGCACCGGTTCCAGATAGACCTCCATGGCTCCCTCCGACTCGCACGCCATCGGCACCACCTCGACCCCCTCGCGCGAATCGTGCTCACCGAGCACGAGCACCCGCGGCCGGCCGTCCTCGAGCGACTCGAGGGCACGCCTCACCACGGTGGGGGCGGCGCAGGCCCCACCCAGCCACCCCTCGACGCTCCCGTTTGCGCTGATGATCGCCTTCGATCCCTGCCGCCCCGAAGACGGCGCCCGCCGCCACACCACGGTGGCGAGCACGAATGGCTGACCCGACTCAGCCAGCTCGGCGGCTCGCCGCAGGGTGCTCAACGACCTGCCATCGGCCGGGTCAAGGAGTCACCTCGACACCGTTGAGGGCGCCCCACACCCGGTGCGGCAGGACCGGCATGTCGATGTTCTCCACACCGGCTGACCAGAGGGCGTCGATCACCGCGTTGACGTAGGCGGCGGGCGAGCCGACGGTCGCCGACTCCCCGACGCCCTTCGCCCCGATGGGGTGGTGCGGCGACGGTGTGACGGTTGCGCCGAGCTCGAACCGAGGGGTCTCCCACGCGGTCGGCACCAGGTAGTCGAGGAAGTTGGTCCCGATGCAGTTGCCCTCCTCGTCGAAAGTGATCCACTGGTTGGTGGCCTTGGCGAATCCCTCGGCCAGGCCTCCGCGAATCTGACCGGCGACGATCATCGGGTTGATCCGGACACCGCAGTCGTCCACTGCCACCATCCGGAGGACCTCCCAGGTGCCGTCCCCTGGATCCACCTCGACCACCACCACGTAGGTCCCGAACGGGTAGGTCATGTTGGGCGGGTCGTAGTAATGGACGCCCTCCAACCCGGCCTCCATCCCGTCGGGGAGGTTGGTGTAGGCGGCGAACGCCACGTCCTGGATGGTCACTCCCTGGTCGGGTGATCCCTTGACGAAGAACCGCCCCGGCTCCCACTCCAGGTCCTCCTCGGCTGCCTCGAGCAGGTGGGCGGCGATCGCCTTCGCCTTCTCCCTGATCTTGCGGGAGATGACGGCAGTGGCGGCGCCGCCGACCGGGGTCGAGCGCGAGGCGTAGGTTCCCAACCCGTACGGGGTGTTGTCGGTGTCCCCCTCCTGCACCATGATGTCGCCCGCCGGGATCCCCAGTTCCTCGGCGACTATCTGGGCGAAGGTGGTCTCGTGCCCCTGGCCCTGGCTCTTCACCCCCAGCTTGAGGATCGCCTTGCCGGTGGGGTGGATCCGAAGCTCGGCGGAGTCGAACATCTTGAGCCCGGCGATGTCGTAATCCTTGGAGTGCCCTGCGCCGACCACTTCGGTGAACGATGCGATGCCGATGCCGATCAGCTTGCCTTCGGGATGAGGCTCGGCCTTCTTGCGCTGCCAGCCCTCGTAGTCGGCCATCTCCAGCGCCAGGTCGAGGGCGGCGTGGTAGTCACCCGAGTCGTAGACGAAACCCGTCGCCGACTTGTAGGGGAACTGGTCGGATCGGATGAAGTTGCGCCTGCGGAACTCGACGGGGTCCATCCCCAACTCGTACGCCGCGTTCTGCACCAGTCTCTCGACCAGGTACGACGCCTCGGTGACCCGGAACGAGCACCGGTAGGCGACCCCGCCGGGCGCCTTGTTGGTGAACACGCCCTTGGCGGAAACATGAGCCACCGGGATGTCGTAGCTGCCGGTGCAGATGTGGAACAGCCCGGCGCGGAACTTGGATGGCTGGGCGTCGGCGTAGAAGGCGCCCTGGTCGGAGAGGATCGATGCCCGCATCGCCAGCATCCGGCCATCGGCATCGAGCGCCAGTTCGCCCCTCATGTAGTAGTCGCGGGCGAACCCGGTGGATATCAGATTCTCCGACCGGGACTCCACCCACTTCACCGGCTTCCCCAGCAGCAGCGAGGCGGCGGTGGCCACCACGTATCCCGGGTAGATGGGCACCTTGTTCCCGAAACCGCCGCCGATGTCGGGAGAGATGATCCGGATGTTCTGCTCGGGCAACCCGGCCACGAGGGCGAACAGGGTCCGGTGGGCGTGCGGCGCCTGGCTGGTGAGGTAGATCGTCGCCTGCCCTGTCGCCGGGTTGATGTCAGCGATCACCCCGCAGGTCTCCAGCGGCGATGGGTGCGACCGCGGGTAGAAGGTATCGAGCGAGACCACCTTGTCCGCTGCCGAGAAGGCGGCGTCGGTGCCTTCCTTGTCCCCGGTCTCCCAGGTGTAGGCGACGTTGTCGGTCTGGCCCTCCTTCTCGTCACGGATCAGCGGAGCGTCGGGCTCGAGCCCACGCTGCGGGGTGACGATGACCGGCAACTCGTCGTAGTCCACGTTGATCAGCGCCAGCGCGTCGCGGGCGATGTACGGGTCGGTGGCGATCACCGCGGCGACTTCCTGGCCCTGATAGCGGACCTTGTCGGTGGCGAGCACCGCCTGGGTGTCCCCCGACAAGGTCGGCATCCACGCCAGATTGTGCGCCGCCATCAACTCGCCGGTGACCACGGCGACCACTCCGTCGAGTGCCTCGGCCTCGCTCGAGTCGATCGACACCAGCCTTGCGTGGGCAAGTGGGGACCGCAGGATGGCCATGTGGAGCATCCCGGGGAGGACGATGTCGTCCACGTAGCGACCCGCCCCCTGGATGAAGCGGTCATCCTCCTTGCGCCGCACGGAATGGCCGATGCCACCGATCTCGGCAGTGGTGCGAGGTTCCATGGTCGTCGTCATGCCATCTCCTCGATCCTCTCGGCGGCCATCGTCTCGGCGGCCAGCTTCTCGGCGGCCAGCGTCCCACCCGCCGCCTGGATAGCGGTGACGATGGTCGTGTACCCGGTGCAGCGGCAGATGTTGCCCGAGATCGCCCAACGGACCTCGTCATCGGTCGGTGAGGGATTCTCCTCGAGCAGCGCAGTGCCGACCAGCATCATCCCCGGCGTGCAGAAGCCGCACTGAAGCCCGTGGTGCTCTTTGAAGGCGGCCTGTATCGGATGGAGCACGCCGTTCTGCTTGAGGCCCTCGACGGTGCGAAGCGAGGACCCGTCAGCCTGTACCGCCAGCATGGTGCACGACTTCATCGGGACGCCGTCCACCAGCACGGTGCACGCGCCGCAATTGGTGGTGTCGCAACCGATATGGGTGCCGGTCAGACCCAGGTCGCTCCGTATGAAGTCGACCAGGAGCTTGCGAGGCTCGACGTCGCGCTCGTAGGCGGCCCCGTTCACAGTCACCGAGACCTGCATCACGCCACCTCCTGCTGCGCCGCGGCCAGCGCCTTGGCGAAACCCCGCTCCGTGTAGGTCTTGACCACGGCCCGCTTGTACGCGGCGGGCCCGCGCACATCGTCCTCGGGACCGCACATCATCGAGGCGAGATTCCCCACCTCGGCGAACAGTTCGTGGGTGGGCTCCTCGCCCTCCATCATCCGGGAGGCCTCGGCTACGGCGATGTTGATCGACCCGACGCTGGTGAGCGCCAGCCCGGCCGATGCGACCTTTCCGCCGTCGTCGAGGGCGATCTGGGTTGCCACTCCCACGGTGGCGTAGTCGCCGATCTTCCGCTCCAGCTTGAGGTAGGCCCCACCGGAGCGTGGCCCGTCCTTGGGCACCTCCACTCCGACCACCATCTCCCCGGGCTGCAGCGAGTTGGTGAAGAAGTCGACCACGAACTCGGAAATCGGGATGCGGCGCTCGCCGCCCGACGACCGGGCCACCACGTTGGCGCCCAGAGCCAGCAGCACCGAGTTCCAGTCACCCTCTGGATCGCAATGCGCCACCGACCCGCACAGCGTCCCCCGGTTCCGCACCAGCGGGTCGGAGATCCATGGGGCGGCGCTCGCCATGAGCGAACTGTGCTCGGCGACCAGATCCGAGGCCGCCACCTGGGCATGGCGGACCAGGGCTCCGATCACAAGATGCCCGTTCTCGGTGCCGACCCGGTCGAGGTCGGGGATACGGTTGATATCCACCAGGTGTGCCGGCTGGGCCAGTCGGAGCTTCATCATGGGGATGAGGCTCTGGCCACCGGCTAGGACCCGCCCCTCCTCGCCCACCTCGGCCAGTTGCGCCAGTGCCTCGTCGAGGCTGCGTGGCGCCGTGTACTCGAAAGGCGCGGGGTACATCGCCTACCTCCTCCTACCGCGGCGACCCCCTCCCAACGACGATAGCGGGAGGAGGGTTTTGACGTGGCTGAGCGACGGAATTGGTGACTCGCCGAGGCGTGACGGCTATGCGCTGCGGTCGGCCACGAGATGACCGGGCGCGATCTCCACGAGCCGAGGTGGAGGCTCGTTCCCATCGGATGGGATCTCGGGCACCGCGATGCGATCGTCCGACCACTTTGTATGCACCCGAGGCACGGAAGCAAGAAGCTGCTTGGTGTACTCGTGGGCAGGCCGGGCGAACACGGCCTCCGTGGGGCCCAGTTCAACGGCGCACCCGCGATGGAGGATGACGGTCCTATCGCTGATGTAGTGACCGAGCGAGAGGTCGTGAGTGATGAACAAGACCCCCAGTTGCCGCTCCCTGAGGTCAGCCAGCAGGTTGAGGACGTCGATCCGGGTCGATGCGTCGAGCATGCTGATGATCTCGTCGGCGACGAGCACCCTGATGTCGAGTATCAACGCCCTCGCCACCAGCAGCCGCTGAAGCTGCCCGCCGCTGAGTTGGTGGGGGTACTTGTGGAGACACTGCGCCGGGTCGAGATTCACCCCTTCGAGCGCCGCGGCCACCCTCGACCGCCACTCACTATCGCTGGTCCCCGAGAAGTAGCCCTCGCGCAGCAGGCCGAATATGTGCTCGACTTTGAACACGGGGTTGAACGAGCTGAAGGGGTCCTGGAAAACCCCCTGGACCTTGCCGTAGTAGGAACGCAATTGGCGCTTGCCAAAGCGCGAGATGTCAGCCCCATCGAACGTGATCGATCCGCTCGTGATCGAGGAGAGCCGAAGGATCATCTTGCCGATGGTGCTCTTGCCACTCCCGCTCTCGCCTATCAGCGACACCACCTCGCCTGGTCGGACGTCGAAGCTGACTCCGCGCACCGCCACCAGTTCCGATCCGCCGAAGGCACCAACCTTGTAGGTCTTGAAGACGTCGTCGAGCCGGAGCATCAGGCGACCTTCCAACAGGCGACATGGTGATCCGGGGCGATTTCCACAAAGGGCGGTTCTTCCAGGCACTTGTCGAAGGCGAACGGGCACCGGTCTCGGAAGCGGCAGCCCACCGGCGGGTCGAGCAGCGACGGCGGTCTGCCCGGAATGCCCTCGAGCCGCTGATCCTCGTAGCGAACGCCCGACCTCGGGGAGCGATGAGATGAGCATCTGCGTGTAGGGGTGAAGGGGTGTATCCACCACCACATCCACCGCCGCCTTCTCCGCCAGCCTCCCGGCGTACATGATCATGACCGTGTCGGCGACCTGGTAGAGGATCGAGACGTCGTGCGAGATGACGATCATGCTCTTGACGAAGTCGCGCTCGCGGAACTCGACCAGCATCTCGGCGACAGCTCTCTGGGTGGTGACATCGAGAGCCGAGGTGATCTCGTCGGCGACCAGCAGCGACGGGTTGAGCAGCGTGGACAAGCACCATCACCACCCGCTGCTTCATCCCACCGGACAATTCGATCGGATAGCGGTCGAGGACCTCGGTTCCGAGATTGACAAGGTCGAGGCGTCGCTTCAACTCATCCGCAATGCCCTTGTAGGCGACATCGCGCTGACTGGAGAAGCTCGGCGATCATCGGCCCGATCTTGCGCGTCGGGTTCGAGTGCGCTCATGGCGTACTGGGGGATGATCGAGACCTCGTTGTAACGGAAGTCGTCCATCTGGTCGTCGTCCCAGATGGGGAGCTCCTTTCCGTCCAACTCGACCCGGCCACCGATGTACATCATGCGTGAGCTGAGCCGGACGAGACTGTTGCCCAGAGTGGACTTGCCACAACCGGATTCCCCGCCAGGCCCATGATCTCGCCGTCGGCCACGGTGAAGGAGACACCGTCCAGCGCCTGAACGTCACCGCTGAATGTTCGATAGCGGACTTCGAGCCGATCGACGACGAGGCTCATCTCACATCTCTCGCAACTTGGGGTTGAAGACCTCGTCGAGCCCAACGTTCATGATGTAGAGCGACCCGACGATGGCGGTGATCGCCAGGCCCGGGCGGAATGAACCACCACCACATGCCGAGGTGGAGAGCGCTCCAGAGGACGGCGTTGTTCATCATCAGCCCGAGCGACGACCCGTCGGTGGGACCGAGGCCGATGAAGTCGAGTGCGGCGGCGATGAGGATCGACCCACCGAAGAGGAGGATGAAGACCATCACCAGGTAGGAGCCCATGTTGGGCGCGATCTCGGTGGCGATTATCCGCCACGTCCGCAGCCCGGTGAGCCGGGCCAGGTCTACGAACTCCCGCGAGCTCAACGAGAAGGTCTGCGCCCGGACCGCCCGAGCGACCCACGGCCAGGATGTGAGCCCGATGAGCAGCGCCTGGGTGAGTGTCCCCCGCACCGGGAGATAGGCAGCCACGATGATCAGGACCGCCAGCGTCGGGATCACCAGCACCACGTTGGTCACCATGGTCAGCGCCTCGTCCACCAGCTTGCCGCGGTAACCGGAGATGAAACCGATGGACATGCCGATGATGCCGGCGATGGCTCCGCCGAGCAGACCCACCATGAACGTGGATCCGAGCCCATGGGCGAACTGGGCGAACACGTCCTGTCCGAAGGTCGTAGTGCCGAACCAGTACTCGGCTGATGGAGGTGCCCCCGACGGACCGACGTAATCGTTTGGCGGTGCGTCGCTGATTCGCGGGCCGACGATGGCGATGGCCACGAAAAATAGGATCACCACCGCCCCGATCCGCAGCTTCCAGTTCCGCAGCGCGAAATGGAGGTTGTCGCCGCGCCGTGTCACCACCATCGGGACCGCCCCAGCCGGAGCGACCGCCGCCACCTCCATCTCGGGAGCCATCACCGGCGAAGGGGATTCGATGCGGCGGGGATCGGGGGCGGTCAGGTGACACCGCCCTGCATACCGGTCCTCGTCCGGGGGTCGATAACGATGTAGACGAGGTCGATGATGAAGTTGGCGAGAAGCACCCCGATGATGATGAACAGGAATGCTCCCTGGAGCAGGAAGAAGTCCCGGTTGTTGATCGCCTGGAGCGTCATATAGCCGATTCCCGGATACGAAAAGACGATCTCGGTGAGGAGAGCACCCGCCACGATCACACCTAGCTGAAGAGCCAGCCCGGTCAGCTGGGGAAGGAGCGCGTTCCTGTATGCGTATTTCCGGATCAACTTCTGCGGGGCGCCCAGAGCCTCGAGGTAGTTGCAGTAGTCGGCCTCTAGTTCATAGATGATCAAGTTCCTCATTCCTATCGCCCAACCACCGAACCCGACGAGGAAAAGGGTCAGGAATGGCAGGAACCAGTGCTGGAGCAGGCTGCCGGCAAATGCCAACGACCACGCGGGTCGTAGGGTGAGCCCGTATGCCCCAGAGATGGGGAACCAGCCGGCGAGAAAGGCCAGCGACCAGGCGAGCAGCAACGCCAGCCACATGTATGGGGTCGCGGTGAGGATGTAACCGAAGGGGAGAAGCGTGTTGTCGAACCACCTCCTCCTTGCCGCGTATGCGCCGAACTTGTTGCCGGCGATCCAGCTCAAGATGATCGCCGGGAGCAGGAGAGCCAGCGTGTAGGGGACCGCGGCAAGGAGCACTCGCGAGACCGGTTGCGGGAAGAGCCAGATGCTGGTTCCGAGGTCGCCTTGGAAAAGCGACTTCCAGAAATTGAGATACTGCTCCCAGACCGGGACATCGAGGCCGAAGACACCTGTGTAGTACTGGTACATCCGCTCCGACGCCTCCGGACGGAGCGAAGCCCTGGCGAGCATGGTGCGGATCGGGTCCCCGGGCATGAACCGGGGAATCATCCAGTCGATGGTGACTGCGATGAAGAAGGTGAGCGCGTATGTGAACAGTTTCCGTGTGAAGAAGGGGCGCACACGTTCTCCAGTGGGAGGCGACCGTAGCAGCGGGTCCCGCCCCCCTCCTGAGAGAGGGACGGGACCTGCCGGGCTCAGCCGGCCGGGACGGGCTCTAGTTCGGTGAGCATCAGGATCCCGGTCATGTTCCAGTAGTTGTTCCAGGTCACGGGGAGGTAGTTGTTCTCACCCTCCGCCGACGGCCAGTTGGTCCAGGCCGTGGTGTTGGCCTGCGACCAAGCGCCGTTGTACCAGAGCGGTATCAACGGCAGTTCGGTGAGATGGATCCTCTGCAACTCCGACGAGATCCTGCGGACCGCCTCCACGTCGTCCTTCGGGGTGCGGTCGAGTTCCTGAACCAGCGCCCAGGCCTCCTCGTTCTCGTACCGACCGAAGTTCGAGCTGACCTGCTGCTCGTCGATCGGCAGCGAGAAGATGTAGTCGTAGTAGGCCCACGGCGTGCTACCCATCTGCCGGTCGTTGTTGATCACCATGTCGAAGTTGCCGCTGTTGCGGGCATCGAGCAGCGCGGTGAAGTCGGGGAATTCGGGCACGACGTTTATCCCCACTGCCTGAGCACCCTCGGAAACCACCCGGATCGACTCCATCCAGTCGGTCCACCCGTTGGGCACGATCAGCGTCAACTCGATGGGCGACCCATCGGGCATCTCAACGAAGCCATCACCGTCGCTATCGGCGTAGCCCGCGTCGGCGAGCATGTCACGCGCCAGGTCCGGGTCGTAGCTGTATCCGAGCTCGTCAACCACCTGTTGGTCGATGTACTCGTCCCAAACCGGCAACAGACCGGTCGGGTTGGCTGGTTCGACCATGTTCGAGTAGGGCCCGTTGACGATGCGACTGACGTCGATCGAGTTGGCCAGCGCCTTGCGGAAGGCGGGGTCGTCCATCGGCGGCTTGGTTGTGTTGAGCACGAGCCATGCCGTGTTCGCCGGGATCATGTACGGAGGTTCCGGGTAATAGGTGGACAGCCCGTAGCCCCCCTCGACCAGCGTCGAGATACCTGGTAGGAAGTTGTTGTTGAGGTCGATGTCACCCTGCAGTACCTGACCCAGGGCGACGTTGTTGCTGATGTTGACCAGGTCCACCACCCGCTCAGGGGCGACCTCGAGATCGAGGATCTCCTGCCCCCACCAATCCGGGTTCTTGACCCAGACCATCCGGGTCTGGTCATGACTCTCGTACATGTATGCGCCCGAGCCAACGGGGTTCTCGTTGGCGCCCGTCGACACCTCTTCCTCGGTTCGCTCGGCCCAGATGTGTGCCGGGAGGATGGGCACGTCGTAGAGCCTCTCGCCCCATTGCTGGTACAACGGGTCCTGGAAGCTGAAGGTGACGGTCAGGTCGTCAACCGCCTCTACTCCAACCAGGGAGCCGCCGTTTGACTCCCACATGCCGCTGAAGCGGGTCGAGGGGTACTCGAGCAACTCGAACGTGGTCACCACGTCCTCGGAGGTGAGGGGCTCTCCATCGCTCCATGTGATCCCGTCGCGCAACGTGACCTGGTACTCCGTGTCGCTCGTCCAGTCACCGCTCTCCGCCAGCCAGGGGATGTACTCGTCGTTGAGCGGGTTGAACAGGAAGAGCGTCTCGTAGAGCAGACCCAGCGTGCCGGTCACGTAGTCGGGCCAGACCGGGTTCCAGTTGGCGGGGGGCCCCCATTGCTTCCCGCCGGTGTACAGCGTCGTCGCCCGATCGAAGCTGGCAGGCGCAGCCGATGGGGCAACCGTGGTCTCGGTGACCGGCGCCACCGTCGTTTCCGGAGCAGCCGCCGCAGTGGTTTCGGTGACAGGTGCAGCCGTCGTGGCCGGCGCTGCCGTTGTGGCCGGTTCGGCGGCTGCGGTGGTCACCGTTCCCGTGCCTCCGGTGCAAGCGGCTGCCACCAGCGCCAGCACCATCAGCAGTAGCCATGGCCTCAATCCCTTGCGCATTGCGTCTCCTCCCTGGGCGGTTGCTCGCCCTCTTTCGTTCAATCACCCGTACATGGCGGGATCCCATTCCCTCAGCCGGCGTTCACACCTCCCACCGTCGATTGCCGGATCACCAACTCGGTTGGCAGGACCACACGGCGCGGCCCACCCTCCGGATCGCGTAGAAGCTCGAGAAGGGCCCTGGCCGCCTGCTCGCCCTGCAGTTGGACCCCCTGGCGGATGGTCGTCAGCGGGGGCTCGAGCTGGCTGGCGAATTCGAGGTCGTCGAAGCCGGCGAGTGCCACGTCTTCGGGTACTCGCAAACCTCGGATACCCAGCACGTCGAGGGCGCCGTGGGCCATGGCGTCATTTGCGCAGAAGATGGCGTCCACGCCGGCGTCGAGCAGCGCCGGTGCCATCGCCCGGCCGGAGGTCCGGTTGAACGAGCCTTCGACCACCAGCCCGTCTGTGGAGAGCTTGGCCCGTTCCATCGCACGGCAATAGCCCATGAGCCGATCCTCGCCCGCCACGGTTCCGCGCCTGCCGGTGATGTGCCCGATCCTCTCCCGGCCGACCTGGACGAGATGGGTGGTGATCGTGTCGGCAGCCTGGACGTTGTCGACGTCCACATAGCTGGCGGCGAGGTCGGCGCGCCGATGACCGACGAGTACGGTCGGCAGATCGGACCCGAGCAGCCCGTCCACCAGCGAGTCGTCGAGGTTGTCGGCGGTGACGATCACACCGTCGAGCAGCCCGATTCCGAGGATGGCGTCGAGTGTCTCCTCTTTGGAGCGGTTCCCCAACCACAGCATCATCCCGGCTGCCTGGTCGGCGAGGGCATCGCTCATCCCATGGAGAAGGAGGGCGAAATATGGGTCCTCGAACAGCAGACCGGCGGGCACGTGCATCACGACCCCCACGACCCCGGTGCGGCCCGAGGCCAAACTCCGGGCAGCCAGATTGGGTCGATAGTTCGAGCGGTCGAGGACTGCCTGGACCCGCTGTCTCGTGCTCGCCGAGACGGGTCCACCGTTGATGACCCGGGACACGGTGGCTCGCGAGACACCGCTCATCTCCGCCACTTCATCAAGGGTCCTGCCCAAGGCCTCCCCCGCCGTAAGGAAACGGTGCTTCGGTTGGAAGCGCTCTCACTATATCGTTGAGATCCGCTCTGTCAATCAAAACTGGGTGGTATGTTGGCGCAGTTGTCTGGAAACGCTCTCAAAGGGAGGCTCATAGTGAGCAGAAAGTTCCCCCCCGACTTCATCTGGGGGGCGGCCACCGCCTCCTATCAGATCGAAGGTGCGGCTGACGCCGATGGCCGCGGTGAGAGCATCTGGGACCGGTTCGCCCACACCCCGGGACGGGTACGCGACGGGCACACCGGCGATGTCGCCTGCGACCACTACAACCTCTATCGCGAGGACGTAGCTCTCATGGTCGAGTTGGGTCTCAACGCCTACCGGTTCTCGGTCGCCTGGCCGAGAGTCATCCCCAACGGCAGAGGAGAGATCAACGCCGCCGGGCTCGACTTCTACGACCGGCTGGTTGACGAACTACTCGCCAACGGAATCGAACCGTTCATGACCCTCTACCACTGGGACCTGCCACAGGTGCTCGAGGACGCCGGGGGCTGGCCGGTGCGCGCCACGGCAGAAGCCTTCGTCGAGTACGCCTCGGTCGTGGCTGGCAGGTTGGGAGACCGCGTCCGCCACATCGTCACCCACAACGAGCCACACGTCGTCTCCAACCACGGCTACCGGGCGGGAGAGCACGCCCCGGGACGCACCGATTCGAACGCAGCGGTAGCCGCGGCACATCACCTGCTCGTCGGGCACGGTCTCGCGGTTGAGGCGATCAGGGCGGCGGCCCCGCAAGCTCAGGTCGGGATCGTGCTCAACTTCACACCCAAGCACCCTGCCACCCTCCATCTACTCGATCAGGAGGCGGCAGCGGTGGCCAACGACCAGGAGAACCGCTGGTACCTCGATCCGCTGACGGGGCGCGATTACCCGGCGGACGGGCTCCGTGACTGGGGATGGGACCGCAGCGAGATCCTCGACGGCGACATGGAGTTGATCGCCAGCCCGATCGACTTTCTCGGGGTCAACTACTACACCAGGAACTGGGTACGGTCTCCGCTCCTCCCCGCCGTGGAGCAGGATGAGATCGAGCGGACTTTGATGGGGTGGGAGGTCTACCCGGAGGGACTCACCGAGGTCCTCGAGTTCGTCGCTTCGCGAACGGGAGACCTGCCCCTCTTCATCACCGAGAACGGCGCCGCCTACCCGGCCGACGAAGCCGTGCCCACCAAGGACCCGAAGCGGGTCAGCTATCTGCGCAGCCACCTTGGCGCCGCCCTGGATGCGATCGAGCGGGATGTCCCTTTCCGCGGCTACTTCGTCTGGTCGCTCTTGGACAACTTCGAGTGGTCACACGGTTTCCACCAGCGGTTCGGCATCGTCCACGTCGATTACGACACCCTCGAGCGCAAGGTGCGAGACAGTGGGCGGTTCTGGAGCGAAGTGGCGCGCAGCGGGGAGTTCACCCCAGCGTCGAGATGACTGCCTGACGCCGAATCGGGCCCCGGCTGGGCAGTTACCATCGCCGCCCGATCCAAGGAGCGATCCATCGATGCAGGTGGTGGTGTGCGTCAAGCAGATCCCGGACCCGGCAAGCCCCTCGAGGCTCGACCCTGAGACCCATCTCCTGGTCAGACCGAACGAACAGGTGCTCGATGACACCGACCGCTACGGGGTGGAGATGGGTCTGCAACTGGCGGCCGCCACCGAGGGCACCCTCACCCTGCTGAGCATGGGCCCGGCGGGATCGCTGCAGGGGATCCGCCAGGCGCTGGCGATGGGTGCCGACAAGGCTGTGGTGATAGACGATGAGGCGTTGAAGGGAGCCGACGCCCTGACCACCGCCAGGGTGCTCGCCGCTGCGGCGCAGCGTGAGGGATTCGACGTGCTGATCGCAGGCACCGAGTCGACCGACGGATACTCGGGTGTCGTCCCCCAGCAGGTGGCCGAGTTGCTCGACGTACCCGCTCTCACCTACGCCAACCACGTCGAGGTCGATGGCGAGACGGTCCGGATCCACCGCCAGACCGATCGCGGCTACGACGTCGTCGAGGCCTCCACCCCCGCCCTGGTCTCGGTGACTGCCGGGGTGGTCGAGCCGAGGTACCCGACCTTCAAGGGGATCATGGACGCCAAGAAGAAGCCGATCGACCAGCTCGTCGCTGCCGACCTCGGTGCCGAGATCGACGTCGGCCAAGAGGTCGTCGGGGTGTCGGCGGCGCCGGAACGGGAGGCGGGCGAGAAGATCGACGACAGCGGCGATGCCCATCTCCGGATCGTCGAGTTGTTGGAACGGGCGAAGGTGATCTGAGATGGCGTTGTCAGCCGTCTGGGCTTTCGTCGAGGAGACCGAAGGCGCGCCCGGCGCGCTGGGGCTCGAGTTGCTCACCAAGGCATCCGAGCTGGGCGACGAGGCGGCGGCGGTATACCTGGGCGCCGGGTCGGATGAGGCGTTCGCCGTGCTCGGGGCCCACGGCGCCAAGCGCGTCTTCCACATCGAGACCGGGGACTCGCTCCCGGCCGCACCCGCGGCCGCTGCGATCGCCGGGCTGATCGAGCAACACGACCCGGACCTGGTCCTCTTCGGCCAGTCGTACACCGACCGGGACGTCGCCGGCCGGCTTTCCGCCCGGTTGAGCCGCTCGGTCGTCTCCAACGCGGTCGATGTCACCCAGGGCGACGACGGCCTCACCGTCACCAACGAGATCTTCGGCGGCACCCAACTGGTGACGACCAGGTTCACCGGGGAGGCGCCCTACCTGGTGGTGGTGCGCCCCAAGTCGTTCCCCGCCCAGGCTGGCGAGGCCGCCGCACCTGAAGTCGTTCCCGTGGACCTCCCAGAAGCCGGCCGCTCGGGCGGGCGGATCGCGGAGAGCCATGTCGAGGAGCGCGAGGGTCCCCAACTCGAGGATGCGGCCGTGGTGGTGACCGGCGGGAGGGGGCTCGGCTCGGCAGAGGGCTACCAGTTGATCGAGGACCTGGCCAAGGTGCTTGGCGCCGCCAGCGGCGCCACCCGGGCAATCGTCGACTCCGGATGGGTCCCGTACGCCAAGCAGGTGGGGCAGACCGGCAAGACGGTCAAGCCAGACGTCTACATAGCAGCCGGCGTCTCTGGGGCGATGCAGCATCTCGTCGGGATGAAGGACTCCAAGCTCATCGTGGCGATAAACAAGGACCCAGAGGCCCCCATATTCGGCATCGCCGATCTCGGGGTTGTGGGTGACGTCCACAAGGTCGTCCCCAAGCTGATCGAGGCACTGGGACAGCGCTGACCGGATCGGGTCGGTCTATCCGATCTCGACCCTCGCACCCTCCGATGGCCGGACGGCGCGGGCCGTAGCCCTGATCCCGGTTTCGTCGCGATAGCGGGAGGCGATCCTCTCCCCCAACCCGTCGGCCGCATCGGCGTCCACCAACGCCACGATCGCTCCGCCGAAACCACCGCCGGTGAGCCGGGCGGCGACCGCCCCCTCATCAACGGCGATGTCAACCAGCAGGTCGATCTCGGGAAGCGACACCTCGTAGTCGTCCCTGAGACTGGCGTGGCTCTCCTCGAAAAGCCTCCCCAGCACCCCCCGGGCCGGACCCGATTCGGCGGTCAGGGCACCCACCGCCCGGCGGACCCGGTCGTTCTCGCTGACCACGTGACGGACCCGGCGGTAGAGAAGGTCGGGTACGCCGGCAGGACGGTCCGGCAGATCTGCCGGTGACAGGTCCGATGGCCGGTCGATCCCCATGGCCTCGAGACCTTCCTCGAGTTGACTGCGCCGTTGGGCATAGCCCGATTGCTCGAGTTGCCTGGCGATGCCCGAATCCACCACCAGCATCGCCATCGTCGGTGGCATGGGGACCAATCGGTACTCGAGCGACCCGCAGTCCAACATCACCGCCTGACCATCGCGGCCGAGAATCGACGCCGCTTGGTCCATGACACCCACCGGCACCCCCACCGCCCGCTGCTCGGCGCGCTGACAGAGGAGGGCGAGCTCCATCGGGGCCGGATGGGCGTCGGCGGCGGCGCAAAGCACGTAGGCGACCGCGACCAGCAGTGCCGCCGACGAGGAGAGACCGGCGCCCTCTGGCAGGTCGGACACGATGGCGCCGTTGAAACCGACGGGTGAGCGACCCCACTCGGCCAACTCGGCGACCACCGCTGCCACGTATCGCCCCCATCCAGCCTGTGGCGTTTCCCCCTCACCCGTTGCAGGCAGCCGAACCTCGCCGTCTTGGGTCTCGGATCGAAACGCAATCTCGTCGCCTCCCGGGTCGCCGACCACGGTCACTCCGAGGTCAATGGCCGTCGGGAGCACGAGACCGCCGCTGTAGTCGGTGTGTTCGCCGATCAAGTTGACCCGCCCGGGGGCATGGGCGGAGATCGGTCCCATCAGCCCCTCTCGAGGGTGAACCCGTGGGGGAGCAACTCCTCCAACGAGTGCTCCCTCGTCTCCCCGTCGCCGCCGCTGACCAATACACGGGGCACGCCGAACTCGAGCAGGATCTGCCTGCAGCGCCCACATGGGTAGGCGGCGTCCACATTCGGTGCATCGATGCAGGCCACCGCCACGGCGCGGAATCGGCGTGCCCCGGCGGACACCGCCGCCCCGACCGCGGTGGCTTCGGCGCACGACGACGAAGGGTATGCGGCGTTCTCGACGTTGACGCCGGTGTACACGGTTCCGTCATCGGCGAGCAGTGCCGCCCCGACCCTGAACCCGGAGTAGGGGGCGTACGCCCGCTCGGCGGCGCGGCGGGCCTCGTCCACCAGTGGATCGGTCATGCCTCGACCAAGAGCGCATCCACGTAGGTGTCCGGCTGGAACCGGACCAGGTCGTCGACCCGCTCCCCCACCCCAACCAGCTTGACCGGGACACCCAGTTCCTGCTCGACCGCGATGGCGATTCCACCGCGGGCCGTCCCGTCCATCTTGGTGAGCACGATCCCGGTGATCCCAACCGTCTCTGCGAAGACCCGGGCCTGCGTCAGCCCGTTCTGACCTGCCGTCGCATCTAGAACGAGGAGCACTTCGTCGATCGACCCGGCCTCGCGTTGCAGCACCCTCACCACCTTGCCCAACTCCTGCATGAGGTTGTGCTTGGAGTGGAGCCTCCCCGCAGTGTCCACGACGAGCACGTCGGCTGCGCGTCCCTTGGCGGCGTTGTAGGCATCGAAGGCAACCGCTGCCGGGTCCGACCCTGGCTGACCCCCCACCACATCGACCCCCACCCTGTCGGCCCAGGTCCGCAATTGGGCGTCCGCGGCGGCGCGGAAGGTGTCGGCGGCGCCGAGGAGTGCCCGCCGTCCGTCGTTCTCGACGAGGGCGGCCAGCTTGGCGATCGTCGTGGTCTTGCCAACGCCGTTCACCCCGACCACGACGATGACCGAGGGCTTGGAGAGCAGCCTCAGGTCGCGATCGCCACTTTCGAGCGCGGCGAGCAACTCGGCCCGCACCGCCTCGAGCGCCGCCTGCGGGTCCTCCGGTCCCCTCTCCCGGGCCCGCTCCACCACACCCAGGCTGGGGGCGACCCCCACATCGGCGGCAATCAAGGCGTCCTCGACCTGTTGCCAGAAGCCGTCGTCCAGATCACTGCGACGGAAGACGTCACCGAAAGCATCCCCCAGCGCTCGGCTCGCCTTGGCCAGACCACCGGCCAGGCCAGCCCGCGGCTGTGCTGCTGCGGGCGCCGGCTCGGGTGCAGCCGGTCGCCGGCGGCGTCGCCAGACCAGGTACCCGACGATGACCACCGTCACCACCAGGGCGACGCCTGCCACGACGTAGAGGATGGGATCCACCGAGCGCCGAGTCTACGGAACACCGGCGCCCGTTCCTGGCGGGTAGGTGCATCATTGGCATCCACTTGCGACAAGGAGCAGCATGAGTGTCTTCACGGCAGACGAGATCGAATACCTCGAGTCGAACACTCTGGGGAGGCTGGCCACCGTCGGCCCTGACGGCCAGCCACACGTCATTCCTCTGTCCTACCGCTTCAACCAGGACGAGGACACCATCGACCTCGGTGGCATCGCATTCGGCGAGGGGAAGAAGTGGCGCGACGCCGTCAACCATCCTCTTGTCACCTTCCTGGTGGACGACGCCGACTCCGAAGGGGCCCGGGCGGTCGAGGTCCGTGGGGCCGCCGAACTCCATGAAGAGGGTGGAGACTCGATCAACCCGCGGTTCCCCAACTTCGCCCCCGAGTGGCTCCGACTCCGCCCGACCCACATCGTGAGCTGGGGTGTGGACGGCAGCGGGGAATTCAAGCCCTATTCACGCCCCGTGGAGTGAGCACGAGTCAAAGCTGGGTGGCGACTTCCTCACGCATCCGGCGGGAGACCACCGATGACGACCCGCCCGGTTCCATGGTGACCCCGTAGAGGGTGTCGGCGACCTCCATCGTCTGCTGCTGGTGGGTGACTATGACCAATTGGGCTCTGCCGCGGAACCGTTCGACCATCCGGAGGAAGCGACGAAGATTGGCGTCGTCGAGCGCCGCTTCCACCTCGTCCAGGACGTAGAAGGGCCCGGGACGGGCTTCGAACACGGCGAAGAGGAATGCGAGCGCCGCCAGCGAGCGCTCACCGCCGGACAGCAGTGAGAGCCGGCCGACCTTCTTTCCCAGTGGTTGGGCCTCGATCTCGACCCCGCTGCCCAACAGGTCGTCCGGGTCGGTGAGACGCAGCCGGCCCCTGCCTCCCGGGAAGAGCACGTCGAAGTGGGCCTCGTAGGCCTCCCGAATCTCGTCGAAGGCGGTGAGGAACAGCCCCGAGATCTCGTCGTCCAGGGCCGAGATCACACGGCGGAGCTCACCACGGCTCCTTTCCAGGTCGTCGACCTGCGAACCGAGGAACTGGTGGCGCTCTGACAGTTCGGCGTGCTCCTCGACCGCCAGAGGGTTCACCGGACCGAGCCGCCTACGCAGCGCCTCGAGAGCGGCGAGCCGCTCCCCCGGGTCCGTGTCGTCGGGGAGAGAGGGTCGCGGCGACGCCAATGCCTCTTCCTCGCCGGCATCGGAATCGCGCCGGAGGGCCTCGGCAACACCCTCCAGCCTGACAGCCAATTCGGCGGTCTCCACCGCCAGACGCGCCATGACCTCGCGGTTGTCGTCGATCACGTCCCGCGCCGTGTTGTGTCGCTGCCTCTCCTGACGGAGGCGGCCCACCACTTCGGCAAGCGCCGATCTTCCCTCGGCCTGTCTGGCGCGAAGCCGTCCCAGATGGAGGTGGACCGATTCGAGCCCGCGCCGCGCCGCGTCCTCGACCGCCTCGAGACGGCCAACCTCGGTGGGGTCGGCGGGGGAAGCGAGCAGCGCCGACAACTCCTCCCGAACCTGAGTAAGCCTCCGCTCGGTCTGACTTCGGCGCTCCTCCACCGCCCCCCGGCCGGCTGCAGCGGCGCCTTTTGTGCGCTGCGCATCGGCCCGGCGTACCGCCGCCTGCCGCCTCATCTCGGCAAGTCCCTCCCACGCTGCCACCCGATCCGCCTCTTCCCCCTCGAGCGCGTCAAGACGGTCGCGCAACGTCCCGAGCTGGCGTGTCCTTTCCTCCTCTTCGGTGGCGATCGCAGAGAGCCGCTGTTCGAGGCGTTGTCTCTCCTCGGATCGGTTGCCCCGGGCATGCTCCAGATGCTGCGAAGCCTGTGCCGCACCGGCGAGCCGGGCCTCGATCCCCTCCAGCGCCTCGAGGGCGGCACGCTCGTGTTGGCGAGCCATCTCGAAAGCGCGCCGCGCCGAGGTGTGCAGGCTCTCGGCGCGGGCCAGTTCCACATCGGCTTCCTCGGCAGCGGCAGACGCCACGGCGAGGACGGCGGGCGAGGCTCCTTCGGGCAGGACGAGATCCACACCGGCCGCCGTGATCAGATCTCCGGAAAGGGTAACGGCGCGCAGTCCGGGGTTCTCGGTCACCAAGGACCAACCTTCCGACCATGTCCCCACCAGCACGACGTCGCCCAGGACGGCGCGGGCCAGCGCCCGGTCGGCAACCGGACCGAGGCGGCTGGTGAGCGGCGTGGTACCGGTAGGAATCGTCGTGGGGCGCCCGGCGGTAGGGGCCACGACCGCCAAGCCACCGAGCCCGCCTTCGGTCAGATCGCCCACCACAAGGCCGATGTCCGCCGCACCGCCAACGGCGACCGCATCGGACCATCTCCCCAGCGCTGCACCTACCGCCGCCGCCAGCGTGGGCGGGACATCGAGCCGCTCGAGGAGCGGACCGCTCACTTCGGGGCGGTCCAGCGCCCTTGCCCTGGCTCGCGGATCGGCCAGACCTTCGACCACGGCCTGGAGTGCATCGACTCGGGCCGCCGCTCCGGCGGCGGCCACCCTGTTCTCGGCCAGCCGCTGTTCGGCGGTTTCCAACGCGTCCTGGTCGAGACGACTACGTCCACGTGCCGCTTCGTACGTCGCTTGGGCCGTGCCGGCTTCGACGTCCGCCGACCGGACCTCGTCTCCCAATTCGGCCAATTCCTGATCGATCGAGGTGATCTGTGCGGCGATCACCTCCAGACGACGCCGGATGTCCTCGGCCTCGCGACGGTCGCGGTCGGAGGCGGCGATGAGCGCCCTCAGGTCGCCGCGCACCACCGCTGCTGCCCCTTCGGCGGGCAGGTCGCCCTGATCGGCGAGCGAGCGCTCCTCGGCTTCCATCGCCAGCAGCAGATCCTCGGCCCGTGCCTCCTCGACCCGGGCCGCATCGAGTTCGGCGGTGGACTCCAACAATGACCGGGAAAGATCGGCCGCTTCAGCCTCGAGATCGGACCGCCGCTCCCCGGCGGTCTCGAGCCTGGTGACGAGCGCCCGTTTCCGCTCCTGGGCGACCTGGGCGACTCTGCGCAGTCTCTCCACAGCCGTCTCCAAACGTGCGGCGGATGCCGTGTCGCCTTCGACCGATGCTCGCAACTCGGCCTCGGTCCCACCGAGTGCCTCGATTTCGGCCGCCGACCCGTCGAGCTCTATCTGGGCTTCGTCAACGAGGGCGCCCGCCCGCCGCTGCTCTTCGGCACACTCGGCCTGTCGGCCGGTGAGCCGCCGCAGGTCCTCTCCACCCATCCACAGTCTCAACGCCTTCATCTCGGCCGCCACCTCTTCGTGGCGCCCGGCGGCTTCGGCCTGCCGGCGGAGAGGGCGAAGCCGTCTCTCGATCTCCCCGACCAGATCGCCGAGCCTCACGAGGTCTGCCTCGGTCCGCTCCAACCGGCGCAACGAACGCTCCTTGCGGAGCTTGTGCTTGAGGACCCCGGCGGCCTCCTCGATGATCGATCGGTGCTCTTCGGGGCCGGCATTGAGGATCGAGTCCACCTGACCCTGCCCGATGATGACGTGCTGAGTTCGTCCCACCGAGGCGTCGGCCAGTAGTTCCTGGATGTCGAGCAGCCTGCAGTCGACGCCGTTTATCTCGTAGTCACTGGTCCCGTCGCGGTAGAGCCGGCGGGTGATGGCGACCTCGTCGAGGTCGAGCGGCAGTTGGCGCGAGGCGTTGTCGAAGGTCAGAGTCACCTCGGCCCGGCCCAGCGAGGGCCGGGTTGCGGTCCCGGCGAAGATGACGTCATCCATCCGCTGGGTGCGCAGCGCCGTCGGAGCCTGGGTACCCATCACCCATGCGACGGCGTCCACCAGGTTCGACTTCCCGGTGCCATTTGGCCCGACCACCACGGTGACGCCCGGCCGGAATTCGAGCCGGGTGCGGTCGGCGAAAGATTTGAACCCGACCAGGCGGAGTGATTTCAGGTACATGGGAATGACATGGGTGTGATTCGACCGGTGAGGCTATCAGAGCGGCGTTCACCAGCCTGGTTTGGCGGGAAGTTGACGGAGTTGGTTGTGTTGTAGGCAACGTGCAACTGCCGGTGATGCCTCCCCTCAAGCCGATGCTGGCCAAGTCGCATCCGGCGATCCCCGAGGGCATGTCCTACGAGCCGAAATTCGACGGGTTCCGTTGCATCGTCTTCCGCGACGGCGACGAGATCGAGTTGGGAAGCCGCAACGAGCGCCCCCTGACCCGCTACTTCCCCGAGTTGGTCGAGGCACTCCGTGAGCAGTTGCCGGAGCGATGCGTGGTCGACGGCGAGATCGCGGTGGCCATCGATGGCGAACTCGACTTCTGGTCGCTCCAGCAGCGGATCCACCCGGCGGCGTCCCGGGTGCAGATGCTGTCGCGCAAGACCCCTGCGTGGTTCATCGCATTTGACCTGCTGGCACTCGACGACGTCTCGTACATCGAATCTCCCTTCTCCGAGCGGCGGGGCGCTCTGGATTCGGCGTTTCGAGGCGTGACCCCTCCGGTGTACGTGGCCCCGATCACCGACGACATCTCTCTGGCCCGGGGTTGGTTCGAGCGCTTCGAGGGGGCTGGACTCGACGGGATCGTCGCCAAGCCCCACGACCTCCGGTATGTCCCCAACAAGCGGCTCTGGGTGAAGGTGAAGCACGAGAGGACGGCCGATTGCGTGGTGGCCGGCTTCAGGTGGTTCCGAAGCGATCGCGTGGTGGGCTCGCTGCTCCTCGGCCTCTACGACGCCGCCGGAGACCTGCACCCGATCGGTGTGATCGGGGCATTCAGCGCCCTACGCCGCCGCCAGTTGCTCGACGAGATCGCCCCGTACCGGTTGGAGGACGGCGAGTCGCACCCGTGGACCTCCAACCCGGAGTGGCAACAGGGCGCCGGGCAGCCCGGATCGCGCTGGAACTCGGACAAGGACCTCTCCTTCGAGCCGCTCCGCCCGGTGCTGGTGGTGGAGATCGCCTATGACTGGATGGAGGGTGACCGGCTCCGCCACACCGGTCAGTTCCGCCGCTGGCGGCCCGACCGCGAGCCCGAATCGTGCACCTTCGACCAACTCGACCGACCGAAGAGCTTCGACGTGAGCGACGTGCTGTCGCCACCGAGTGACCTGTCGTGACCACCACGTCGCTCCCGTCGGCGCGGCGGGTGCAGTTCACCTATCTGTTGCTCACCCTGCTCTCGACCCTCGCCGCCTCGTTCATCTGGGGCATCAACACGCTGTTCCTGCTCGATGCCGGGCTGAGCAACACCGCAGCGTTCGCCGCCAACGCCTTCTTCGCAGTCGGCCAACTCATCTTCGAGGTCCCCACCGGGGTGGTAGCCGACGTGTGGGGGCGGCGCGCCTCGTTCCTTTTGGGCTGCGCCACCCTGCTCGTGTCCACATTGCTCTACCTCTACATGTGGGACGTGCAGGCGGGCATGTGGGGATGGGCCATCGCCTCGATCCTGCTCGGTCTCGGGTTCACCTTCTTCTCGGGGGCGGTCGAGGCATGGCTGGTGGACGCCTTGAACGCCACCGGATTCGAAGGACGTCTGGAATCGGTGTTCGGCCGGGCCCAGGCGGTGAGCGGGGCGGCGACCCTGATCGGGTCGGTCGCCGGGGGCTTCATCGCCCAGGAGACCAACCTCGGCGTGCCTTACATATTGAGAGCCGTGGTCCTTGCCGTCACCTTCGCGGTGGCGTTCTTTCTGATGCGGGACCTGGGCTTCTCGCCGCAGCGCGGCGAGCGGGTGACCAGCGAGGTGCGACGGGTGGTCAAGGGCTCGATCGACAGCGGGTTGCGCAACCCGCCGGTCCGTTGGTTGATGCTGGGCTCACCCTTCATCGCCGGCGTCGGCTTCTACGCCTTCTACGCCTTCCAGCCCTATCTGCTCGAGTTGTACGGGGACGAGGGCGCCTACGGAATCGCCGGTCTTGCCGCCGCAGTCTTCGCCGTTGCCCAGATCGTGGGCGGTCTCGCCTCGCCGTGGGTGCGTGGGCTCTTCGGCCGCCGCACCACCGGGTTGATCGCGGCCTCGGTGGTGGGAGTGGCTTCACTGTTCATCGTCGGATCGACCGATAGCTTCTGGGTAGCGGTGACGATTCTGCTGTTGTGGAGTCTCGTCATCGCGGCGACCATCCCGCTTCGGCGGACATTCATCAACGGGATGATCCCATCGGCGCAGCGTGCGACAGTCCTCTCCTTTGACGCTCTGCTCGGCTCCGGTGGGTCAGCCGTTCTCCAACCGATCCTCGGCCGGGTGGCCGACGTTTCCGGCTACGCCGCTTCCTACCTGGTGAGCGCCGTCATCGCCGCCGCCGAACTCCCCTTCCTCTGGCTAGCCCGCCGCGAAAGGGACCCGGCCGATGTGGTCGACAACGATGAGGGAAGTCCCGCGCAATAGCTCCGCAGTTTGCGGTATCAGCTCGGTAGGGGAAGTAGGCAAGCCCTGCAAGGCACGTACCCCTCGTCCTCGGCCCGCACTCGACTCACCTTCCGCGGTGTGTGGGTGCGGAAGCCGAGCCTGTTCGCATAGTCCTGGCCCTTTCGAAGCCACTCGCAGGTCTCCCTGGCGTGATAGGCCGCGCCACCATCGGTGATCCACACGGATTGGGGGAGCCGGCTCGAGCAGATGCTGCATTGGCTGCCGGGAAGGCCATGGATGCAGTCCTGGTCTCCGCCGGATTGGGTTGCCGATTGCGAGGTCATCGAGCCACTCCGTCGACGGTCGCCAGCGGGGCAACCTCGGCGCGGATCCCCATCAAGAGCCTGCCTAGCCGGTTCTGGCCAATGCCATCGACCTTGCCCCAGAAGTTGTCACCCCACCAGTTCTCCTCGATCAGCTCGGCCGATCCCGTCGCAGCCAGCACGTCAGCGAGCCTCGTCCCGGGCATGAACTTGGCGCGAAGGATGCGCTCCATGATCCCCAGCTTCATGTCTTCCCAGCCGGGCCTCAGCGCCACTCGATTGCCCAAGACCATGGCGCCCCACGGCGTGGGTAGCAGTCGTATCCGCTCGGCATCATCTGGCTCGAGCGCCTTCGCCGCTTGGTAGGCGTGCTCTGCCGTGGGGTACCGGCGCCCCTCGAAGATGAACGGACTACGGCTGAAGTTGGAGAGGAGGCCGAACTCCCCCTCGAAACGACCGACTCGGGACGGTGTTGGAGAGGGCTCGACCCCCACCTCCGGGGAAGTGCCTCCGGCGAGAGCCATAAGCCCATCCGCGACGTCCCGGATCCCGTCTGCGTACTCGAGTCCAGCGAGCCACCGGCTCGGCAGCCTCGACTCTCCGACATATGCGCCGGCGAGGTTGCCGGCCATGGCAGCCACCGTGTCGGCGTCGTAACCCATGTTTGCCGCGGTCACGATCACACGCTCAGAATCCTCAGGTGTCCGGAGGAAGCACCAGATCGCAGCGGGGAGCGATTCGAGCACGAATGCCCCGTTGTGAGTCATGGCGAATAGGCGGTCGGGCGGCCAGTCGAGGTTGCTTGCGACGAAGAGGATCCGATCCACCAAACGCACCGGGTGACCCGATGCGCCGGGCTTGCGCTCGGGATGACCGGGATCGTCGATGTGGTCGAGCAGGGTCGAGAGTTCGCTCATCAACTCGGTCACATCGAGCGTTCCAAAGGGGGTGTTCACCAGGCGGGCCACCAGGAACGCCTGTGCGACCGCGGAGGCGACCGCCATGGCGTCATGGTGGGTGATCACTGTGCTCAGCGCGGCGTCGTGGACCAGCATCGCGGTGTCGGTCGGGTTCGCCAGCCCGACCGGGGCTGCCCTCATGGCGGCGCCGTTGCCGGCCGATGCAATGCCGGATTCGTACCACGGGAGGCCGCGTCGGAGGTTCTCGCACCCGGCAATACACGTATGGCCACGGCCGCGGCCCACGAGCTCCCAAGCCTCGAACCTCGCCGCGAGATCCTCGGGAACCAGACTCCCGCTCTCGAGATAGCTCTCCGCGATGCAGAGCGTCATCTCGGTGTCATCGGTGAAGGTCCCTTCGGGCCCTCCTATCCAATGTCGGTGAGGGATGAAGTCGCGGACCTCTCCGGGGAAGATCGACCGGATCCTCTCGACCGACTTGCCCTCCATGGGCCGACCCAGTGCATCCCCGATGGCGCCTCCGAGCAGGCACCCGCGGTAGTCGTCCGGCGTCCCCATGAGCGAGTTCGGCAGCAGTGCCGGGATTGGCAGTTTGACCCACCACTGCCCCAAGTTCATGCCCGCTGACCCGTCCATCGATTCCTTCTCCTTGTTTTAGTCGTTGTGACTATAACATCGGTTCTTGTCAAAGCGACCTTTACCGTCAATACTCAACAGAATCCGCGCCAGTCCCCCACCGGACTACGACCCCGACGCCTTCCCTCGGGTCGCCGTGACAGTGGACCTCGCGATCCTGACGTTCAATGAAACCTTCGAGGTTCTGCTCGTCGAACGAGGCGCCGACCCCTTCGCCGGCTCTTGGGCTCTACCCGGGGGATTCATCAAGCCCGACGAGTCTCTGGAGGAAGCCGCCAGGCGGGAACTCGCCGAGGAGACCGGGGTCACCGCACCGTCCACGCTGACCCAGTTCGGTGCATATGGCGATCCCGACCGCGATCCCCGCATGAGGGTGGTGACTGTGGCCTTCATGGCAGTGATCCACGATGACGTCGAGCCGGTCGGGGGCAGCGATGCCGCCTCGGCGTCATTCATGCCGCTCAGTGATCTCGTCGGACGAGGGGCGGGGACTCCTCTTGCGTTCGACCACAAGATCATCCTCGGCGACGCACGGCGGCGGCTCATCAGTGACCTCGAGACCACTCCCCTCGCAACGGCTTTCCTGGATCGGCGATTCACGATCTCGGAATTGCGTTCGGTTTACGAGGCGGCGATCGGACGCCCTCTCGAGCCCGCCAACTTCCGCCGGAAGGTCCTCTCGATCAAAGGGTTCATCAAGCCCACCGGAGTCCATGCCACTCCCGATGTCGAGGGCGGTAGGCCGGCCGAGTTGTTCGAGCGAGGACGCGCCGGCGTCTTGTCGCCGCCACTCCGGTTCGCCACACAAGAGTGACGCTGCGCCGAGTGGGTCAGCTGACTCGCAGAAGCTCCCTGCTGAGGATCGCTTCGGCGTGATCGGCCTGGAGGGCCGCCAACTTTTCGTTGTACTGCCCCGCCGCGATCGGTGCGTATATGGCCACCCCGATCGTCGCCAGCAACCAGGCGACTCCATCTGTGCCCGCACCGAGTAGGGCGGCACCGATGACCATGACGATCACCTTCCCCGGAGTCGTCACGTAGAAGAGCCCGAGCGGGCCGAAGAAGAACCCGAGCGCGAGCGCAGCGAGCTTCGATTTCGGCCGGCTGTGAACCGTCGGCTCGATCATGTGTCAGTTCCTCCTATTGATGCGGACCACGACGTCCGAGACTTCGATGTCAGGCATCATCTCTGGAGGGTGTGACAAAAGGACCTCGGCGGCAGCCGAGTCGACACCAAATGAGCCGATCGACCTACAAACAGAATCTGGCGCGTGTACCCGCGCATCGCCGGGCCATCAGGGTGGGTCCGGTCCCGTGGTGTATTCGTGTCCCAGTGGACTGGTCCAGATGATGGTCCCGTTGGGTCCGGTTCGCATCCTCCACCCGGCCTCCTTGAGCCGGTGGTCGTGGCGGCACGCCGGGTTGAGGTACTCCACCAGGGTGGGTCCCCCCTTGGAGTGGTCGACCACATGGTCGATGTCCGAGCGGGTGGCGGGCATGCGGCACCCGGGGAAGACACAGGTGGGGTGACGGCGCCTCGACATACCTGCGTTGCGCGCCTGGTGGGTCTCCTCCTGGTGGTCCCGTCCCAGAGGACGGCACCACTGTCGGGGTGGGTGACCGCCACCCGCCACACCGAGCCCACCTGGGTGGCGGCCACCCGGCGGGCGATGTCGGCCACCACCGGCCCGTACCCCGGTATCTCCCCCGGGTTCTCCGACAACCGGGTGAGGGTGGCCAGGTCCACTCTGAGGTCGATGACACCTCTGCCGTCCGCAACCGTCCCCGCAGTCCAGGAGGTCCAAGAGGACGTCGCAACGCACCTGGTCGATGCTGCGGGGGTCGTCCTCTCCCTTGGCCACCCCGGCCAGGGAGTCCAAGCGGCCGAAGGCGGCGTTGGCCCGCTCGGGGGGCAAGGACCAGGCGATGAGGTTGGCGGTGCCGTCGGGGTTGGCCGACAGTTCCACCCTTCTTCCCTCCACTCCCCGCTGGTAGCGCTCCTGGGCTGCTGCGGGGTCGACGGTGAGCACCAGGCGGCGTGTCCGCGCTCCCAACTGGCCGGTGGTCTGCGAAGAAGCCCGCTCCAGACCACAGAGACCACCGCTTGGGCCTCCTCGTCGTCCAGGGTGGCCACCTCGCTGCACACCACCCGGGCCCGGGGGAGGTCGATCGACCCGGAGCGGAGCGCCGCGACCAGCTCGGGGAGCCTCTCCAGGTCCCGGGCCAGTTGCAGCAGCGACACCGCCGCTCTCCGGGTGAGACAGAGAGCGGCCCGGATCTCGTCGGCGGCGAACTCGTCGTCGTCGTCGGAGACCAGGTCGCTCGCCTCAGAAGAGGCGTCGGCCACCCGGGCCACCAGACCCAACAACTCGGCCTGCTGATGGGACACCTGGCGGGCGTGGGCGGCCATCACCACCACCAGATCGAAACCGGGGAGGGAGTCCAGGTCGATCCCGGCCAGTACCCGGGCAAGCTCGGGACCGGGGGGCATCTCCTCGAGACCGTCGGGGAGGAGCGAGGGTGGCGGTGGTGGCCACAGCTCCGAGATCACTTCCCCTGCCAGCATGATCACTCCAATGGTTCACGGTGGGGAAGTAGGTCACAACCTATCAGCGGGGTGTGACAAACTGGCGAACACATGTTCGACTCTGCCCGAGCGGCTCAGGGACGCTGCTTGATCCCCCGCTCGAGAAGGCTGACCACCTCGACGATTCGATCGGCCCTCAACTCGGGTCGTCGCTTTGTCGAGTCGATCCAACGCAGATAGGCATTTCGGTAGAACTGCGCCAGCGAATCGAAGAACGCACCTGCCTCAGGTGAATCGTCGAGAGCCGCCTGGATGTCGGCGGCCAATCCATCTCGCTGGGGCCCTTCTGGGAACAGCGTCACCTCGACTAGGTCACCGGGGCCGATGCCACAGTCCCGCCGCCATGCCGGGCCGAGTGCGACGCCAAGCCCCTCTCCGAGCGGTTCGACCACTCCCCGATACCCCATCCCACCGATCGTCCCAGCAACATGGTGTCTCGGCTTCTTCCCCCACACCTCGTCCGGATCGAACGGCACGGGAACCATCACCCGTCCACTGTTGTCGGTGGTCACCTCGGTCGGATACGACCTGACATTCAGTGAGTCGGGCATCCAGGCATCGTTGCACTCATTCGGTTACGGAGCGCTGTTGCGGAGGACGGATCGGACCTCGGGCACCGGATATGCGATAACTTCCGACAGCACCGCCTCCCCCACCATCGGCTCCACACCGGACCACAAGGCACCGTCCCACCACCGGAACTCGCCGACCCAGGTCACTTGGACACCGAATGGGTAACCCTCGGCCAGGCCGGCGTCGTCGTGGCTGGTCTCATAGGTGTGCCTGGCGGGCGGGTCTCCCTCCGAACCCGCAGCAACGGGGGCATCCTCGAATTGATACGCAACCGATCCGCCGACGGCGCCATCGCCGAAGTCCCACTGATAGGTGGTGATCCAAGCCCACGCTTCTACCCCTATGGACAAACCGGTTAGCTCGTCAATGACCTCGAACCCGAATGGGTCGATCTGGGTATCACCCTCGTACCAAGCCCACGTTTCCAAGCCTGTGAGACCCCGAACGTGCGGGCTCTTCGACAATTCGGTTTGCGGGATCAACTCGGCGACCCGACCCCACACGTCTGCAGCCCACGTCTCGGAGACACACGTGTCATCGTGGACGAAACCATCCAACCCAAATGTGGCACCTGGAGGCCCACCGGGAACTGGTGCACCTGGGCCGGAGAACCGGGGAAGTGCAGAACGTTGACACGTTGACCCGCCCAGGCACCTTCGACCCAGTAGAGAAGCTCGAATTGCCAAGGGTCGGACGCCTTCGACATCCGGACAATCGCACACAAGATCCCACGACCCCAGTTCATGGTCCGTCCGACATACTCGTCGAGATCCTCCGGATCTCCTGTCCTGGTCGTCTCGGTCTTGCATCCAGCTCGACTTCGGAAGCGAGCGTGCAAATGGATCGATGAGCCTCGGTCCGAGTTCAGATGGTCACCGCTTCGACGAAGTTGTCAACCAAGATCAGCCGGCATAGCGATCAGACCAACTGAGCTCATGGTTCGAAACTGGCTACCTCCAAATCCCAAACGAGCCACCGCCGTCATGCAACCGTCGGAAATCGATGTCGAAGTCCCGTGATCGCCAGCCAGGCAGACTCGTCAATCACTTCGCCATCGCTGATTCCGAGCTACGCCACCTGGGACGTCGTAGCACAATCACGACGACCCTGCCGTCGTCGAGTTCATCGAGTTCGCTCAGCGACCCAAGCAGAAGGCTCGCCAGGGCCGGAGTGCGAAATCGTCACACCCTCTCGCACGAGATTCGCGCAGCCTCCGCGCTCGCGTGTCGCTGAACCGCGGCCCATCTGGGTGATAGACGGCTTCGAGAGTCTCTCGATCGTCGGTGGGGTTCTCGCCCAGCCAATCCTCGTAGCGGCTGAACTGGCGGAAGATCCGTTCCCATTCCTCGATGACGAATGTGTCCGATCGGGGGCGCATGTTCACTCGGGGAGGGCCGGCCTCCACCGGTACGGTCGTCGTCGGTTCCGCCGTGGTGGTGGGTGGGGCGACTGTCGTGGATGGTTGCGTCGCCGTGGTGGAGGGGACCGAGTCAGTGGTCGTCGGTGGGGAAGAGGTTGTCGGCGGTGGGGCGGTGGTGGTCGAGGCAGCGGGCGAAGAACATGCCACCACCGTCAGAGCCAACACCGCTAGCAAGGACCTTCTCACCTTACGAGCGACCGTATCACTCGACGTTGTTCACCGCTACGGAGCCGTACGTCGAGATTTCCCGAACCCGACGATGCCGAACTCCCGACGTCTTGGCGACGTCTTCTGATTGTGAACCCGCCCAGGCTGGCAGTCATCACTCTGACGGCTCTGATTGTGGCGTGCAACGCACCTCTCCCGCCCGAGGCGGCCCGACCGCTCCAGACGACGACCGTGGCACGGGACACAACCACCACCTCCACCGAGCCGAGCACGACTACCGCCGCCAGCCCAACGACAACACGCCCAAGACCAACGACAACGACGACCTCGGAGTTCGCCGCGCCTGATTGGCTCGGGACGAGAGTCCTGGAGATCGGCCCTAACGGCTACGGCCTGCCCCAGCCGACCCCGCCGGAGTTGGTCGATCGACGGATCGCGACCGAGGACAGGCTCGACCCGCCCAAGGACGATCGGTTTATCGGGACCGTCGAGGCGGTGCCCTCAGGCGTTGCTCGCCGGTCGACCTGGAGGGAGGGCTGCCCGGTCCCGCTCGATGGGTTGCGTTACCTCACCATCTCCTTCTGGGGGTTCGACGAGCGATTCCATACCGGTGAGTTGATTGTCCATGAGTCAGCCGCCGACGGCATGGTCGAGGTGTTCAGAACGCTCCACGAGATCAGGTTTCCGATCGAGGAAATGCGGATCGCCAGTCTCCGCGACCTGGACCGACCCCGCACCGGTGACAACAACGAGACGAGCTCGTTCGAATGCCGGGCCGCAACAGGGTCGACCGGTTGGTCGATGCACGCCTACGGACTGGCCATCGACGTCAACACTTTCCACAACCCATACGTCAAGGGCGAACTCGTGCTGCCGGAGCTCGCCAGCGCCTACCTCGATAGAGAAGATGTCCGGCCGGGGATGATCCTCGCCGGCGACGAGGTCGTTGACGCATTCGCCGCCATGGGATGGGAATGGGGCGGCGAGTGGAACACCCTCAAGGACTACATGCACTTCTCCAGCAACGGTCGTTAGACCCCCGGCGCTACCAGTGCGGTTTGGGCATCTGACCAGGGAAAGCTTCAGGGCAGCGGTCTCGGCGTGGCCGGGCGCCGCGAAAGTCGACCTCGCATCCATCGAGGGCGTGCGAGCATCGAGGCCCGCAGAGGAGGGTGTTGAGATGGTGCATTCCAGTGGCCGGGCCGAGTCCAGCGGATCTGGTCACGACCAAGACCGGCTCGGCGAGCTGGTCGATGGGATCGCCGCCGACGTGGGCCTGTCGGGTCTGATCCGGGTCGACCTCGATGGCAGCCTCGCCGTGCAACGGGCGTACGGCCTGGCGCACCGTGGTCTCGGCGTCCCGACGACGGTCGACACGCAGTTCGCGATCGCCAGCGGCTCGAAGGGTCTCACCGCGCTGGCGGTGATGAGCCTCGTCGAGCGTGGCGAGCTCGGCTTGGACACGACGGCCCGGTCGGTGCTCGGCACCGACCTGCCGCTGATCGACGACCGGGTCACCGTCGAGCAGCTCCTCGCCCACCGATCGGGAATCGGTGACTACCTCGACGAGGACGAGGTGGCCGACAACAACGACTACGTGCTGACCGTGCCGGTCCACGAGCTGGCGACGACCGAGCAGTTCCTCGCCGTGTTGGACGGTCACCCGATGAAGTACGAGCCCGGCGAGCGGTTCAACTACTGCAACGGCGGCTACATGGTGCTGGCGTTGCTCGCCGAGCGGGCATCAGGTGTCCCGTTCCATGATCTCGTCGACCAGCGCGTGTGCCGGCCGGCCGGCATGACCGACACGTCGTTCCTGCGATCCGACGAGCTGCCCGGCCGCGCCGCGCTCGGCTACCTCGACGACGAGGGGTTGCGCACCAACGTCCTGCACCTCCCGGTGCGCGGCAACGGCGACGGCGGGATCTACACCACGGCTGCGGACGTCCACGCCCTGTGGGACGCCCTGTTCGCCGGGCGGATCGTCTCCACGGACACCGTTGCGGAGATGGTGCGCTCACGCAGCGAAGTGCCGGAGATGTCGATGAGTTACGGGCTCGGCTTCTGGCTCGACGACGCAGCGGACACGGTGTCGATGATCGGCGGCGACGCCGGCGTCGGTTTCGTCTCCACCCACCACCGCGATGACCGGTTCACCTCCACCGTGATGTGCAACCAGACCCGGGGGGCATGGCCGGTCAGTCAACGCCTCAAGCAACTGCTCGTGCCATCGACCTGACGACCAAAGCACGATGGGTTGCAGCCCCGAACCCGAACGTCACGGTGGTGACTGACTTCAACTCGTCGTGGTTGTCGGCCGCCGGTTCAACGATGCCGGCGGTACCGCAGTTCGACGATCCCGTTGCTGGAGGCGGTGGTGGAGACCAGGTCGAGCCGGTAGGACTTGGGGTCGCCGTCGAACAGCCGGGTTCCCTCGCCCGCAATGTAGGGGAACAAGGACAGGTGGATCTCGTCGATCAAGTCGAGGCGCATGAGCGACCGCCAAAGGCTGACGCCGCCCCAGACCACGATATGGCCGTCGCCACCTCGCCTGAGCTTGTCGATCTCTTCTGTCGTGTCACCGGCGGCGATGGTGGTGTTGGCCCAGTCGGCCGTCTTCAGGGTCTGGGAGAAGACGACCTTGCGCGCCGCGTTCAAGATGGGGGAAAACGGGTGGTCGGTGGACGTTGTCATGGACCCGGCAATGCCCTCATAGGCGGTGCGGCCCATGATGTGCGCGTAGGCGCTCTGAATGAATTCGAGGTGCGCCGGGTCGTCGGGCTCACGGTTTTCGGGCAGGTCGAAGCAGAACTTCCAAAACTCGGTGCCCTCGTCGGCGAGAAGGCCGTCGAGCGAGTAGTTGAACACCGTCGCTATCAGCTTCCGCATGATCAGAGCTCCAACGTCTCGGGTCGGGGCCACCGTGTTGCTGGGACCTTTGCCTCTCCCAGGTCCGGTGGTGTGCCTCTCGGTGAACGCTTTAGACGTCATTGCCACCCGAAAGTCATCGGTGCACGGTCAACAGGCCGGTTGCGCGGTCAGGGACCGCGCCCCTGCATTGACGCCTGACAGCACGCCCCGAGCGCAAACCCCGGGACGGCGGGATTCCGGTCGAAGCCAATCGGCAGGTTTGTGAAACAGGTCAGACGGACCGGGAATCAGAACGTACCCGCGCTTGAATCCCACGGCCGACAGGGAAACCAACTAGTCGTCGCCTACGGGGACCTCTTGTCTATCGCCACGGGAACCGAAGCCCTCATCGCCCTCGACGTCGTGGGTCTCGTCCAGAGTGGCGGTCACATCACCGTATGTCGCCTGTCTCCCACGGCCAAGGTGTCGCCAGCGGTAGCAGCCGTGGTTGACACCACGGTGGTTGCTGGCGGCACGGTGGATTCCGGAGTGGT
This sequence comes from uncultured Actinomycetes bacterium, assembly GCA_963824995.1. Taxonomy (GTDB): domain Bacteria; phylum Actinomycetota; class Acidimicrobiia; order Spongiisociales; family DATADW01; genus DATADW01. The sequence goes on from CAWGRK010000006.1 coordinate 499,410, forward strand.
TTCTGCTGCAGTGGTCGTCTCAGACACGTCTTCGGGTGCCGTCGTGCCTGTTGGACCGACCGTGGTGGCCGATTCAGGTGACGTCGTTTCGGAACCCTGTCCCACTGTGGTTCCGGTACCCGTATCGGGCTCTCCGCCGTCCCTCATCACCAGCCACACCACCAATAGCACAAGGGCAATCACCGCCAGAACGATGAACCAGGGGCGGTTCCAGATCCGTGGCTCCGGCGGGGGTGTCGTAGGTTCCATTCCGGACTCAGTCATAGGACCCTCCTTAGATGCCTGACCAATCCCTCGTCGAGACTACGCAATCGAACGGCGCCAACCCAGCCAGTAGCAAATCCGCCGGCCCGCGGCCGCGGTCCGCGTCACACTGACCGCGATGGGTTCGCTCATGTGGGGAAAGGACATCGCCGAGATCTACGACGAGACCTCGGCTGCGGAGTTCTCGCCGTCGGTCCTCGAACCGATCGTTGACTTCCTCGCCGATCTGGCCGGAGTGGGTCCTGCTCTGGAGTTCGCCGTTGGGACCGGACGCGTGGCATTGCCGCTGAGTAAACGAGGAATCGCGGTACACGGCATTGAGCTATCCCCGCACATGGCGGCGCAGCTACTCACCAAGGAAGGCGCTGAGGCGGTGCCGGTGACCATTGGTGACATGACGACCACCCATGTACCCGGCACGTTCAGGCTCGTCTACTTGGTGTGGAACACGATCATGAACGTGACCACGCAGGAAGAGCAGATCGCCGTCTTTACCAATGCAGCCGCCCACCTAGGGACGGGCGGGTGCTTCGTGGTCGAAGTGGGCGTCCCTCAGCCCAGCAAGGTCCCGAGCGTCTTCGCCCTCGAGCCCGGCCATGTCGGGGTCGACACGTATGACGACCTGGTCGGGCAGATCATGTCGTCGCACCACTGGGTCGAGGAGGGAGGTCACCTGGTGCGCCACTCCGCCCCGTACCGCTACGTATGGCCATCCGAGCTCGACCTGATGGCGAAGCTGGCCGGCCTCCGGCTGCGGGAGCGTTGGGCGGGATGGGACCGCGCACCGTTCACCTCGGAGAGCACGACCCAGGTCGTCGTATACGAGAAGGCTTGATAATCAACCTGCAGCCATCTCCGCCAGCTTGAGGACGGTCCGCCAGTTGCGGGCGGTCCCCGTCACCCCGGCAGGGTCCTTGGCCATGGCGGCAGCCAGCGGGCTCCTCCCGAAGCCGTCGGGAGTGTTGAGGTAGAGCTCCTTCCCCACGGCCTTCACCTCGTCGGAGCCGATAGCTGACGCGGCCAACTTCTTCACCGCGGCAGCGCTCGCTGCCTTCTCGAGGAAGACGACGTGGAGAAGGCGCGGGTCGGAAGGTTCGGGGAACGGGTTGGCGGAGATCGCCGCGTCCAGCTGCTTGCGAGTCCGCACGATCACCGGGACCGCGAACCCGAAGCGGTCCTCGATCAGCTTCTCCAGTTCGGTGCGCAGAGCCGCGGCCGACTTCCCGCTGTCGAGGACGAGGTTGCCGCTCTGGATGTAGGTGGCCACATCCTCGAACCCGGCCTCGGACAGCGTTTCGCGCAGTGCGGGCATCGCCACCTTGCGGCGTCCCGCCAGGTTGATGCCACGCAGCAGAGCGATGTAGGTGGTCGCCATCACCAACCCTGTCCGATGATTCGCCTCCTCGGGCACAGTCTTAGGCTCTCAACGTAGACGGAAGGGAGACTCGAAATGGCGAATCTGATGTACACGACGAACACAACGCTGGATGGCTACATCGAGGACGAGTCCGGCGGGTTCGACTGGTCTGAGCCCGACGAAGAGGTCCACCGCTTCATCAACGAACTAATGAGCAGCACGGGAACCCATCTGTACGGCCGCCGTCTCTACGAAGTCATGTCGGTGTGGGAGACCATGGACACGGTTCCGGGGCAGCAGCCCTACGAGGCTGAATTTGCCCGCATCTGGCAGGCCGCGGAGAAGGTCGTCTACTCGCGCACGCTCGAAACGGCCTCAACCGCCAACACCAGGATCGAGCGGGAGTTCGACCCCGAGGCTGTGCGCCAGATCAAACAAGAAGCGTCCTCGGACCTCTTCATCGGTGGCGCTGCGCTGGCCGGCGACGCGCTCAGAGGCGGGCTTGTCGACGAGATCCACCTTTTCGTGGGACCCATTCTGGTGGGAGGGGGCAAGAAGGCCCTCCCGGACCGGTTCCGACAGAGACTCGAACTGGCAGACGAGCGTCGCTTCAGTTCCGGGACGGTCTACCTCCGCTACCGCACGGTCTAGCCACGGATCTCGAACGACGAGAGCGCGGGGTCGGTGGCCGTCGGTTCCACCGCCACCGATCGCACCAGCGCCCCCGGCGGGCCTGACGCCAGCCACTCTGCAAGCTCGTCGACGGCCGCGGGTTCACCCTGTGCCACCACGTCCACCGCCCCGTCCCATCGGTTGCACACCCATCCGGTGACCCCGAGCCGGCGGGCGGCCCGACAGGTGGCCACGCGGAAACCGACCCCCTGCACGTGACCGGTGACAATCGCTCTTATCGCCTTCACCGCTGACAGACCGGGCACCAATGGGTGGACCGGTCGCGCAGCACCGCCCTCTCGATCGGGGTGCCGCAGCGCCGGCACGGTTCACCGGCCCGTCCGTACACGGCGAGCCGGTCGAGGTGCTCGCCCGCCCGGCCGTCGGGGAGCAGGTAGGCAAGGTCCCCCAAGCTGGTCCCTCCGTCGGCCAGCGCAGCCGCCACCACCGGGGGAATCGCCTCGACCAGGCGGGCGATGTCCTCCTCGTCGAGCGAGCCACCGGGGCGGTGGGGTTTGATCCCGGCGCGGAACAGCGCCTCGTCGGCATAGATGTTGCCCAGGCCGGCGACGATCCGCTGGTCGAGCAGCAGGGGTTTGATCGGGGCGGTGCGGCCCTTCAGGCGTGCACCCAACTCGGCGGCGGTGAGCGGTTGCTCCCAGACGTCGGCCCCGAGGAGCCGCAACGGTGAGTCGGCAATCTCCTCGTCGGTGTAGACCGCGGTGAAACCGAAGGTCCGGGGATCGATCAACCGCAGCTCGACCCCGGTATCGAAACCCACCACCAAATGGGTGTGCGGGGTGCGCTCGGAGTCAGGCGGATCGAGCGAGACCCGGCCCGACATCCCGAGGTGGATGACCCAGGTGAAGTCGCCGACGTCGATCATGAGGAACTTGCCCCGCCGTCCCACCTTCTCGACCCTCCGCCCCACCAGTCGATCGACCAGGTCGGCCGGGTTCGGTTGGCGTCTTGCGGTGCGGGGATGCCCGACCTCGACCGAGATGACGGTTGCCCCCTCGATGCCCTCGGTGAGGTGACGGCGCACCGTCTCCACTTCGGGAAGCTCAGGCACGTCCCGTGGTCACCCCTCCGCCTGGAGTGACTCCAGGGCGCGGCGGGCGGCCTCCTGCTCGGCCTCTTTCTTGGAATGGCCTTCGCCCACCCCCATCACTCGGCCCTCCGCCCGGAGCCGGGCGCGGAAGCTGCGCCGGTGATCGGGTCCTTCCCCCTCCACCAGGTAGACCGGACGAGACCCGCGGCCCGCCAGCACCTCCTGCACCCGGGTCTTGTAGTCGCGCCTCCCGGGTTCTGAAGCCCTCTCGGCCACGCGATCCGCCCATTGGCCCACGATGAAGCGGCGCGCCGCTTCGATGCCCCCATCGAGGTAGAGGGCGGCGAGCAGCGCCTCCATCGTGTCGGCCAGGATCGACCCCTTCTTGCGCCCGCCGGAGGCGTCCTCGCCCCGCCCCAGAAGCAGGTGGTCACCCAGGCCGATCCCCATCGCCACCTCGGCGAGTTCATCGCGGTTGACGGTGGCGGCGCGCACCTTGGCCATCTCACCCTCCACCAGGTGCCGGTAGCGGGAAAGGAGCAGATCGCTGACCACTAGCGATAGAACGGCGTCGCCGAGGAACTCGAGCCTCTCATTGGACGCCTCTTCGGGATGCTCGGCGGTGTAGGAGCGGTGGACGAGGGCGCGGTGCAGCAGTTCAGCGTCGGCGAACCGGTGACCGAGGAGCGACTCGAGTGGGTGTCCTCCGGCCGGAGAAGGACTGCTCACCGGGCGGCGAGCCGGGCCGCCACCCGCCCCACGAGATCCTGGTCGATGCCGTTGCGCGCCAGAGCAAGGGCGTTGACGATGGCGGTGCTGGAGGAAGAGCCGTGGGCAATCACCGCGACCCCTTTCAGCCCGACCAGATGGGCGCCGCCGGTCGACTCGGAGTCCGTCAGATGGCGCACGCGACGAAGTGCGGGGAGCACCGCTTGCAGGTGGGTCTGCTCCAAAGTCCCCAGTGCTTCCATCGCCAGACCAATCACCCAGAGAGCGGCCCCCTCGGCGGTCTTGAGCAAGACGTTCCCGGTGAACCCGTCGGTGACGATCACATCTGCCTTGCCGGACGCCAGGTCGCGGCCCTCGATGTTGCCCACGAAGTTGATGGGAGCGGCTTTCAACATGTTGAACGCCGTCTTCTCCAGGTCCCGCCCTTTTGCCTCCTCCTCGCCGATGTTGAGCAGCCCGACCCGGGGCGTGTCCAGGCCCACGTAGATCTCGGCCACTACCGAGCCCATCACCCCGAACTGGGCGAGATGGTCGGGCTTGACCTCGGTGTTGGCGCCCGTGTCGAGGACAACCGTGGCGTTCCCAGGCGTGGGGAAGATCGTGGCGAGGGCGGCCCTTTGCACACCCTTGGCCCGACCGATCACAACCGATGCCGCCGCCATGGCTGCGCCGGTGGAGCCAGCCGAGACAAAGCCGGCCGCCTCACCTTGACGAACGAGGCGGGCACACCGCACCACGGATGCGTCGGGCTTCTCTCGAACTCCCTTGCCAGCGTCCTCCCCCATGCCGATCACCTCGGAGGCATGGACCACAGGGATGGTGGCACCGTGCTCGCCGAGAAGGTCCTTGCAGATGACCTCGTCGCCCACGAGGACGACGTCGATTCCGTCATTGGCTGCCATGACGGCACCGGCGACGATCTCCTCAGGGGCGTTGTCGCCACCCATGGCGTCGAGAGCGATCCGCGCCATCAGCCTGCCGTCACCGGATCAGGCTCCGGTGTTGACGACCTCACGGCCGCGGTAAATGCCGCAGTTCCGGCAAGCGCGGTGGGGCTGCTTGGGTGCATGGCACTGGGGGCAGGTCGAGAGGCGGGGCTTGTGCAGCTTCCACTCGGCCTTCCGTCGCCGGGTGCGCATTCGCGACATCTTCTTCTTGGGCACCGCCATTGGTGCGTGCTCCCTCGACTAGTCGGTCGGTGAACCAGGACTCATCGGTCCAGTAGCTGCCCGAGTGCTGAAAACGGCGACGTCGGATCGGGAGGCGATTCGTCGTCATGGCCCGAGCAGGGCTCCACATTCAAGTCGGTTCCGCACACAGGACAAAGTCCCGCGCAATCGGGCCGGCAAAGCGGCGTCATGGGCAGCGCCAGCACGGCCTCGTCGTGAACCACTTCGGAGAGATCGATCGATCCGTCCGGTTGGATCGGGTCGGCCTCCTCATCGAGCCGATCGGCGAAGACATGGACGAACCGAGCCGGCAGCCGCGCCTCCCACTCGACGAGGCAACGGTTGCAGGTCAGGTGGACGGGGACATCCAGGTCGACCGTCGCAACGATCCCGTCGACCATCGCCTCGAGGACGCCGGTCACGGTGACGGCACTGCTCACCCGGGCCGATTCCAGGGAGCCCTCGACCTCCGCTTCTGTCGAGATGTCGCGCCGGGCGCCGACGCGGTGGAGCAGGTCGCCCACGGAAAAGCGGAGTGGGGATATCGTCTCCACGGTCACTCCGGTACCTCGTCGACTTGCCGCGCCTCGTAAAGCTCGGCGCGGGCATCGCGCAACTGGTTGACGACACCGGTGAACACCGCATCGAGGCGGACGAACCAGCGGTCGATCTCGTCCTCGGCCTCGAGCCTGATCCGGCTCCCCTCGGCTTCCGCCTGACGGATCAGTGCGTTGGCCTCCTCCACCGCTTCGGCCATGATGCGCGACTGAGAGACCAACTCGTTGGCCCGAGCACGGGCCTTGTCCATGACGTCGCGGGCCTTCTCGTTGGTGCGGCCGATGAAGGCCTCGCGTTCCCGCACCATCCACCTGGCGGCCCTCATCTCGTCGGGGAGGTCCTGGCGGAGGCGCTCGAGGTGGGCGAGGAACTGCTCGCGGTCCACCAGGACGTTGCTCGACAGCGGGACCGTCCGGGCCTCCTGCAACGCCACGACCATCTCGTCGACGAGCTCCTGCAACTCCCCGACCGAGGCGATCGGCACCCGCTCCTCCTCTACTCCTTCCTCGATGAGTTCGTCGTCAACCATCGGCGAGCTTCTCCGCTAGAGCCTTGGCCACCACGCCGGGAACCAGGTCCTCGATCGAACCGCCGAGGCGGGCGATCTCGCGTACCAGCGATGACGAGAGATATCCGTACTCGGGATTGGTGGCGATGAACACGGTGTCGAACCCCTCGAGGCGGAAGTTCATCTGAGCCATCTGCAGCTCATAGTCGAAATCGCTCATGGCTCGCAGTCCCTTGACGATCACGTCCGCGCCCCGATCCCGGGCGAACTGCACCAGGAGCCCTTCGAACGAGGCTACCTCCACGTTGGGGGTATCGGCGAGCACTTCCTCGAGGAGCAGCACCCTCTCCTCGGTGGTGAACAGGGCCGACTTCGACGGGTTGCGGACCACGGCGACGACCACCTGGTCGAAGATGCTGGCGGCGCGCTCGATCACGTCAGCGTGCCCATGGGTGGGCGGGTCGAAGCTCCCCGGGCAGAGGGCACGGGTCAAGGGCAGGTCTCCCGGCTACCCGACCGGGTGGCCACATTTGAGATCCTCACGTCGTCTCCTTCAGATATCGGAGGATCCGGCTGTCACCTATGCGCCGATCATCGTCCAGTTCCAAGGATTGGGGGACGACCGGGAGATCCTCTCCCGCCCGGCGGTGGAGGATCACCACACTGTCTCGGCCCACCGTGCGGTCCACCAGACCGATGATCTGCTCTACCGAAGCTAGCGACAGGGCATAAGGCGGGTCAACGAAGACCAGGTCGTAGCCCTTGGTGTTTCGTTCGAGGAATCGAACCACATCATCGACGGCGACCTCGCCACCGAGTTTGATCGCCGCAATATTCCGTCGAAGCACGCCGACAGCTTCACGGCCCCGCTCGACGAACGTGGCTGAGTCCGCTCCCCTGCTGAGCGCTTCCAATCCGAAGGCACCGGAGCCGGCATACAGATCGAGGACACGGGCGCCCACCACCCGATCACCCAGCGAGGAGAAGATCGACTCCTTGGCCCGGTCGGTGATCGGCCTGGTGTCAGAGGTACGCGGCGCCTCGAGCCGCCTTCCCTTGGCGGACCCAGCGATGATCCTCATGGGTAAGACGGAAGACGGAAGACGGAAGACGGAAGACGGAAGTCTCCGCTCCGTCCCCGGAGGGGGGAAGGGCCCCGCTGCGCCAGCAGCGGGTAGGGGGGCTACCGGACCTTCCGCCGGGCGGACGGCGGACGGCAGACGGCGGACGGCGGACGGCAGACGGCAGACGCTCATGACCTGAACAGCCATTGGACGTCTTCGCCGAGGAAGGCGGTCACTTCGTCTTTGAGTTCGGGGTTGTGGTCGAGGGTGGGGTCGGCGCCGACCAGGCGGAAGGCCTCGCGCCGTGCCGTGACCAACAGGTCGGCGTCGCGCAGGATGTCGGCCAGGCGTAGATCGGGCAGTCCGGACTGGCGGGTGCCGAAGACGGTTCCCTGTCCGCGGATCCTCAGGTCCTCCTCAGCGAGGACGAAGCCGTCGGAACTGGCGATCATGGCGGCTACCCGTTGTTCGCCCTCCTCGGTGGTCGGCTCGGACATCAGAACACATGTGGAAGGGAACTTCGCCCGGCCGACTCTGCCGCGGAGTTGGTGGAGCTGGCTGAGACCGAACCGGTCGGCATCCTCGATCACCATCACGGTGGCGTTGGGGATGTCGATCCCGACCTCGATAACGGTGGTGGCGACGAGCACGTCTACCTCGCCGTCCCTCATCGCCCCCATCACCGATTCCTTCTCGACCGAAGGCATCTGCCCGTGGATCAGCCCCACCCGCAACCCGCTGAGCACCTCTTGCAGCCGCTTGTGCTCGGTGGTGGCCGATGCGGCTTCGACCTTTGCGCTGTCCTCGACCAGAGGGCATACGACGAACGCTTGCCGTCCCTCGGTGACCTGTTCGCGGATGAGTTGCTCTACCCGAGCCCAATCCGTCGGGCCCTTTCCCAGATGAATCGTGGTCACCAGTGCCCTGCCGGGGGGCATGGCATCGAGCAACGTGACATCCAGGTCGCCGTAGAGGGTCATCGCCAGCGTCCGCGGGATGGGGGTTGCGGTCATGATGAGCAGGTCGGGGTCAACGTCCCCGGCCTTCTCCTTGAGGTCCACCCGCTGATGGACACCGAAGCGGTGCTGCTCGTCAACCACGGCGACACCCAGACGGTGGAAGTGGACGCCCTCCTGGATGAGGGCGTGGGTCCCGATCACGAGGTCCACCTCGCCGGTCGCGATCATGTCGAGCAGTTCCTGCCGGCGTACCCCACCCCGGGGCCGGCTGGTCACCTCGGCGCTCGAACCGGTGAGCAGCGCCACCACCACCGGCCGGGCGGCGCCCTCGCCTGGGGGACCGGCGAAGAGCGAATCCATGCCCAGTCGACTTCCTTCGCCCTCGACCTCGGGGGTCATCCCGGCAAGGTCGAGCAAACCCGTGATGCTGAGGAAGTGCTGCCCGGCGAGAACCTCGGTGGGGGCCATCACCGCACCCTGGTAGCCCCCCTCGACACCGGCGAGCAGGGCGGCGACCGCCACGACCGTCTTCCCCGATCCCACCTCGCCCTGAAGCAGGCGATGCATCGGGTCGGCCGAGGCGAGGTCGGCATCGATCTCCTCCAGCGCCCGTAACTGGGCCTCTGTCAGCCGAAAAGGAAGGTGTTCCACGAAGTGCGTTGCGAGTCCGCGCCCGGCGTCGTGGACGATTCCCTTGCTGGTGACGCGCCGGTGGCGCTGCTGCGCCGCCAGCGCCACTTCGAGCCGGAACAACTCGTCGAAGGCGAGCCGGCGCCGGCTCGCCGCCACCTCGTCGAGCGACTCGGGAAAGTGGATCCCGCCGAATGCGGCGTCCCGATCCATCAGCCCAAGCTCGGCGAGTATCACATCGGGGACCGGGTCCGAGACTGGCCGCGCCACTTTCAGGGCTTCGAATATGGCTCGCCGGAGGTGGCCGGCGCTCACCTCCTGGACCGACGGGTGGATGGGGACGATCCGCCCGGTGATCAGGCTCTCCTTGCCACCGAGCAGGTCCACGGCCGGGCTCTTCATCTGCGGGCTCCCCTGGAACCACTCGATCTTCCCCGAGAGCGCCACCTCGGCACCGGGCTGGAGCTGGCGCTCACGGAACTCCTGGTTGAACCAGGTCGCCTTCAGGCGTCCGGTGCCGTCGGTGATTACCGCGTCCACGATCACCAGGTTGCGGCGGGGACGCCGCTTCGACACCTTGACGACCTCGGCGAGGACGGTCACCTCGGTGTCGCGGGGAAGCTCGGCAATCCGGACGCTGCTGCTCCGGTCTATGTAGCGGCGCGGGACATGGAGGATCAGTTCTGCGACGGTCTCGATACCTCCCTTGCGCAAAAGCGCGACGCGCTTGTCCGACACCGTCGGTACGCGGTCCACGGTGACCGTGGCGAGGTAGGCCAGAGACCTGCCTGGGCCGTCGAAGGGGGGGTCTGTCATCGGGCGACACTGTACGATGCGGCCCCCACAGCGGGTGCTATCCTCCCTGTCCCACCCCCACGAGGTCTGTCCACCCATGTCTTACCGCTGCGAAGTCTGTGGCAAGCAGCCCGGTTACGGGAACATTGTCAGCTTCTCGCACAAGCGGGCCAACCGCCGCTGGCTGCCCAACATCCAGCGGGTCCGCGTCCGTCACGGCTCCAACACCAGGCGTGCCCGGGTGTGCACCTCGTGCCTCAAGGCGGGCAAGGTCGAGAAGGCTTGAGCTGATGCAGGGCGTGGTCAAGGTCTACGACCCCAACACCGGCGCCGGCATCGTGGTACTCGACAGCGATCGCTCCGAGGTATACCTCCGCCCCGGCTCGCTGAAGGGGAGCATCTTCCGCACCCTCCGCCAAGGGCAGCGCATCGTCTTCGAGCTAGAGGACGAGGACGACCGCCGCTTCGTCACCGGCGTCCGCATCGGCTCCGACGGCTACTGAGCTAGGTGAGGGAATTGGTGGGCTCACCGTCGCGCGCCTTCAATGATCATCTGGTCAGTTTTGGCGGTTGAGCGAGGGGGCCGTGCTGACATGATGGGCTGCTGACGCACGGGAAGCGCCCCGTCGGTAGAGTCGCCGGCACGCTGCAGTGAAGGAGGGCGCGTGGTCCAGGCGTACGTCTTGATCCAGACCGAGGTCGGCAAGGCCGCCATGGTCGCCGATGAGGTCCGCCGAATCGCCGGTGTCGAGGCCGCCGACGACGTGACAGGTCCCTATGACGTCATCGTCAAGGCGACCGCAGACGACGTCGACCAACTGGGCAAGCTCGTGGTGGCCAAGATCCAGGCGGTCGAAGGGATCACCCGCACCCTGACCTGCCCCATCGTCCATCTCTGAGCTGAGTCAGCCGCCCAGCTTCTGGGCAATGCTGGATGCGCTGCGTAGCGCGCTGCCATCGGCGCCCACGGTGACGAAACGTCGAACCGGGTCACGGCGCGCTTCTTCCACCATGTCTGCCAGCAGCCGATCCCGTGGTATCGGGGGGTCCACCCACAGGTAGTGGGCCAGGCTCCCCGGGATCGTGTTGACCTCGTTGAGCCAGACCTCGCCGGCGCGATGGAGGAAGTCGATCCGGGCGATCGAGCGGAGCCCGAGGAGCGCTGTGATCTGACGGGCGATGTCGTACACCCGCTCCTCCACCGGTGCCGCCAGACCTGACCCGCCACCGGGGTTCGCCTGGCCGCCCCAGTCGAGGTACTTCTCCGAGTAGGTGTATATGGCGTCGCCGCTCCGCTCGGGGGCGCGGATTGCGGAGAGTTGCAGATCGGGGTAGGTGCGTACCCCGATCTCGAGGTCGCTTCCGCCTTCGAGGAACGGCTCGATCACCGCCCCGCCGACGAGATGTGGCGAGACCCGCAGAAGTGCCCGGGCAGCGTCGAGGTCGGCGACAACCTCCACCCCGATCGACGACCCACCGAAACGCGGCTTGACGATGAACGGCGGTGCGAAGCCGGGCTCGGTGCCCGGTGTGAGGTGTAGCCGGGGTAGCACCGGCATCCCGGCGGATGATGCGACGGCGGCGAAGGCGAGCTTGTCCATGCCGAGCGAAGCGCCCACCATTCCCGGCCCCGTTGCACGCAACCCCACGAGTTCGAAAACCCCCTGAAGGGTGCCGTCCTCGCCGGGACCGCCATGGCAGCAGTTGACCACCACATCGATGTCGAGCGGACGACGGCGGGCCACGAACCCGCCTCCCGGCGCTGCCACCAACTGCAGTTCCCGGGCTTTGCGGGGCACTCCTTCGACGAAATCGGACGCCTCGAGTCCGGGGTCCACACCGTGCCACGACCCCGACTTCGCCCAGTAGAGCGCCTCGACCGGCGACCCCGCCTCGGCGAGCGTCCGGGCAGCCTGGAGCCCGGTGAGGATCGAGATGTCGTGCTCGGGCGAGGGCCCCCCAAAGACGACCGCAGTGCTGCTCATGGGTAGTGGTCGGGGAGGTCGTTCTCGTAGAGAACGGCGTCGCCCTCCCCGAGATGCGAGCGCGTCCAGTCCACCGCCTGGTCGCGGGTGGCCAGGGCGACGATGTTGGCGGTTGAACCCTCTGCGCCCCTCAGCAGCGCGTGCCGGTTGGTGTGTCCCACCACGAGTAAGTCGCTGGCAATCCCGACTGCGGCCCGGGCGAAAGCCTCGTTCTCGGCGTGCTGTCGGGGACCCAACTCGACCATCCCCGGAGTGACGACTACCCGCCGACCGCCGTTCTCCCCAAGAGCGGCCAAGGTCTCGAGCGCCGCGGCGGCGCCCGCGGGATTGGCGTTGTAGGTGTCGTCCACTATCGAGAACCCCCCGGAGGTGGCGACCACGGTACGGCGGTGCTCGGGAGAGGACAGTCGAGAGACTGCCGCACCGACTTCCCCGGGCGCCATCCCGGCGGCCAGCGCCGCCCCGATGGCACAAGCCAGGTTCCCCCGGAACAGTGAAGAGGAGTCCACGGTGGCGACCCGGTTGCCATCGACGCAAACGGCGCCGTCAGGCTGCACCACGACGTCGGCTCCCCTGTCGAAGGCCGAACAGCTGATCACCCGGCCGCCAAAACCGGCGGCGACCGCGGCGAGACGCGGGTCGTCGATGTTGAGAACGGCGATATCCGCGGTGCCGAGGATCTCCTGTTTTGCCCTGGTCGTCGCCTCGAGCGAGCCGAAGCGCTCGAGGTGGACCGGTCCGATGGCGGTGATCGCCGAAATGCTGGGCCGAACCCACCTGACCAGATCGGCGATCTCGCCCGGGCCGTACGTGCCCATCTCGGCCACGAACACCTCGACGCCCGGGGAAAGCTGCTCGTTGATCGCCCTGGCGAGGCCCATTGCGTTGTTGAAGCTGGCCGGGGTGGCGACGGTGTTGAACCGCGTGGCCAGGAGCGAGCGGAGGTACTCCTTGGTGGTCGTCTTGCCGTAGGAGCCGGTGATGGCGATGACGATCGGCGCGACCGACCGCAGCCGGGCCTCCGCATCATCGACGAACCGCGCGCCGAGTCGGCGCTCCAGCGGCGCCAGCAACCAGAGCGCCAGGTCTGTCAGCAGCGGGAAGAACAGGGCGGCGACCGACCCCACGGCGACTGATGCTTCGACCCCGAGCGGCAGCGCCGCCGCGGTGATGCCGACGGCGAGCAGCGCGGTCAGTGCGGCCAGGCGGCGCAGCCGAGAGGTCCACCTCAACGGCGAGGTCCGGCCGCGCAAGCCGAGACCCAGGGGACCGATGGCCCCGGCGAGCATCGCGCCCACCCCTGCGACCGGCCACCAGAAGGCAGCGATCCCTGCCGCCGTCCCGATGACAAGAAGGGCGGGGTTGGCGGGCGGCACCCGCCACCAGCGAATGGCGAACCGCGTCACCGAGCCGGCGAGGTAGTGCTCGCGCTGCGCCACGCGCAGCCAGCGGACTCCGGCGAGGGAAGCGGCCGCGGCGGCGGGTACGAGGAGCCAGGCGATCACAGGTGAACCCCGGCCAAAGTCGAGCGCAGCACATCCGGGTGTGTGGTGGGCAGGTGGTGGCCGGCGCCCGGCACCACCTCTAGCGTCGCATCGATGCCGCGGTCCTCGAGGATGGCGAGGGCGCTCCGGGCGACCGACACCGGCACCTCGGTGTCGTCCTCGCCCCACAACAACCGCACGGGACACCGCAGCACGGCCAATTCCGCCTCGTAGCTCTCCCCGACGGTCTCGACCAGAACCGAGCGCATGATCCCCTCGGCCGCCCGGTAGTCGGCAGAGCCGTATCGGTTTCGGGCTTCCTCGAGCCTCTGTTCGGAGACCAGCCCGGCCCGCCGCAGCGTCCGCACCAGGCGATATCCCCATGGGACCGACCGCCGCGGTCCGGTCTTGAGGAGCGGGGTCCCGACGAGAACGAGACTCCCGATCCGGTCGCCGTGGGCAGCCGCCATGCAGACCGCCACCCTGCCCCCGAAGGAGTGACCAACGAGAGTCGCCGGTGTTCTCAATTCGCCGAGAACCGGCGAAAGTGAGGCGGCATAGGTCCGTGCCCCGCCTGACTGCACGGGTGGCGGCGAGGCGCCGAACCCGGGTAGATCGAGGGCGAATGCGTCCAAACCGCCGAGGGCAGGTGAGAAATCGGCTCGGCTCCTCCCCCAGCCGTGGAGGGCCAGGATCCCGGGCACGCCATCACCGAAGCGCTCGCCGAAGAAGGTGCCGTCGCAGAAGGCTTTGAGTGCCATGCGACCCCTGAGGGTACCGGCAAGGCTCGCTTCGCTCGCTGCATGGCTCTCGCCGCGCACGCCTCATGGGTCTTGGGAAGTTCGCTTGCCGTCTACTCGGTCGGTGTCGCCGCCGCCACCGCATGGAAGCCGCCGTCCACGTGGACGACCTCCCCGGTGGTCATGGCGGACCAGTCGGAGAGGAGGACGCAGACCATGCGTGCCACCGGGGACGGATCGGCGAGGTTCCAGCCGAGCGGCGCCCGCTCTCCCCAGACCTGCTCGAAGAGGGCGAAGCCGGGTATCGACTTGGCTGCCACGGTGCTCAGCGGGCCTGCTGATACCGCGTTGACCCGGATCCCATCGGCGCCGAGGTCGCGGGCCAGATAGCGGGTCACCGAGACGAGAGCCGACTTGGCCACACCCATCCAGTCGTATGCGGGCCAGGCCTGCCGGTTGTCGAAATCGAGCGTCACCAGTGCCCCTCCGCCCGCCTTGCGCAGCAACGGGAGCAGTCCCACGGCGAGCGTCTTGTAGGAGAACGCAGAGGTGACGAAGGCGGTCTGGGCACTCTCGGGCGGGGTGGTGAGGAAGTTGCCCCCGAGCGCATCATCGGGAGCGAAGGCGATGGCGTGCAGCGCGCCGTCCACCGCCCCCCAGCGCGACCTGAGGTCTTCGGCGACACGGTCCATGTCCGACGGGTCGTTGATGTCGAGTGGGAGGACGTCAGCGGGCCTGGGCAGACGTTGCACCGCCCGTTCGGTGAGCCGCATGCCCCGACCGAAACCGGTGGCGACGATCTCGGCGCCCTCCTCCTGGGCGATTCGTGCGGCGTGCCATGCAATCGAGTCGTCGGTCAGGATCCCCGTGACGAGCAGGCGTTTCCCCTCGAGCAGCACAGTCCCTCCTCGCAGTCGGTCGGTGCCCGATGCTACGAGGCCGATGAGGTCTTGGTTTGGTCGGCTTCGTCCCTGGTTCTGTGGGCTCGAAGCGCTGCTGTGCGACCATCCGAACCCGGGGTTCGCAGGTGCCCTTAACCGGCGAACGTCTGGATCGCCCTGAGACCGAGACCCATGACGAATAGCAGCAGAACACCGTATCCGAGGGCGGGACGGGTGCGGATCTGGGCGCGGTAGGCATAGGCGATTGCGAAGGTGGCGGCGATGACCACTCCGTAGAAGGTGTGGAGCCCCACCGGGCGGGCGCCCTGTGAATAGAGCACCAGACCGCTGGCCACCTGGATCAGCGCAGCCGCGATGGCAAGCCCGACTCCCCAGGCGAAAGCCTGCGGTGGTGAACGCTTGGCGATAGCCAGGACGATCCCCCACAAACCCACCACCCCGGTCACCGCCACCGCCACCCAGGCGGAGGTGGCATGGAACCCGCTCAGGTGACCTCGACCAGCTCGCCGCTCAGCAGGTCGAGTACGAACTCCTTATCGGAGTGGGCATCGGCGATCCACTCCGCCAGGGGCGACCCCTCGGCGCGAACCACCCACCAGGCGAAGTCCCGCCTGCCGCTCCTCCGGAACTGTGCCCGGGCACTTCGGGCCGCTTCCGCTGCCGCGACCGGGGTCTCGAAGGCGCCGAGGACGCGTGGTCTGGCGACCGCCGGGGTGCCCCCCACACGGCCCCACACCTCGACGAACTCGACCGCTTCATACATCGGGCTCTCTTGGCGAGTGTATCCCCGACCGGGGCCTGACCCACGGCAGGGCGACGGGGGTCAGCCGGCCTCGTCCTCCAGCAAGCTGGAGTACTGGTCGCGCACCACCTTCTTGTCGAACTTGCCGGTGCTCGTCTTAGGGATCTGCTCGACGAGAAGGACCTTGTCGGGCAGCCACCACTTGGCCACACGCTCGGCGAGGAACCCGAGCAGATCTTCCTCTGCGGCCTCAACCCCCGGTTTGAGCACCGCCAACGCGACCGGCCGCTCCTGCCATCGCGGGTGCTTGAGCCCCACGACCGCCGCTTCGGCCACAGCGGGATGCCCCATGAGCGTGTTCTCCAACTCGACCGATGAGATCCACTCTCCGCCGGACTTGATCAGGTCCTTGGCCCTGTCGGTGATCTTGATGTAGCCGTCGGGCGTGATCTTGCAGACATCCCCGGTCCGCATCCAGCCGTCGGCGAAGGTCTGGGCGCTGCGAGGGTCGCGCAGGTATTCGGCGGCGACCCAAGGACCGCGGATCAGCAGCTCGCCGAACGCCTCACCGTCCTGGGGAAGCTCATCGCCCATCTCGTCGACGATCTTCACCTGGAGGCCAGGCAGCGGCCGCCCGGCAGTCTCCAGCCGGTCTAGTTGCTGCTCGAAGTCCCAGTCCTCCATCTCCGGTGTCAGGAGGGCGACGGAGGCGACCGGGTTGGTCTCGGTCATCCCCCAACCCTGGAGCACCCGGATGCCGCGGTTCTTCCAGTACCAGTCGATCATCGCCCGGGGTACCGCCGACCCGCCGCAGAGAAACCCCTGGATGCTCGACACGTCGGCCTCGGGGTGCTCGGCCAGGTACTGGGCGATCCCCAGCCATACCGTCGGCACACCGGCCGAGAAGGTGACCCGCTCCCCTTCGATCAGGTCGACGATCCCCTTGGGGGACAGATCGGGACCCGGGTAGGTGATCTTGGCCCCTGTCGTGGTGGCGCTGAAGGGGTATCCCCAGGCGGCGGCGTGGAACATGGGGACCACCGGCAAGACATTGTCTTCGGTCCCGATGTGGAAGTTGGCCAGCCCGGAGATCGTGTGGAGATAGGTGGAGCGCTGCGTATAGGCGACACCCTTGGGGTTGCCGGTGGTGCCCGACGTGTAGCAGTACATCATCGGGCTCCGCTCATCGAGCGTCGGCCAAGCCCCGTGCGGCTCGATGTCTTCGATCAACTCCTCGTATGCGATGGCGCTGGGGAGAGCCGAGGCGTCGTCGCCCATGACGACGTAGTGCTCGACGGTCTCCAACTGGGGCGCGAGCGACTCGACGAGCGCGACAAGGTCGGGATCCACGAAGAGGACACGGTCGCCTGCATGGTTGATGATGTAGACGATCTGGTCGGCGAACAACCTGATGTTGATCGTGTGGCAGATCCTGCCCGTGTTGGCGGTGCTCCAGTAGAGCTCGTGATGACGCTGGTTGTTCCAGGCGAAAGTCCCGACCGGATCGCCGACATCCACCCCGAACCGCTCGCCCAACGCCGTCGCCAGCCTGCGCACCCTGTCGTCGGTCTCGCCGTATGTTGTGCGGCGGATGCTCCTGTCAGCCTCGACCGAGACGATCTCCTGCTCCGGGTAGAGCCGTACGGCTCTGTCGTAGAGGGTCGAGAGCAGCAGCGGGAAGTCGTCCATCATGTGCGGCACTCGTCTCTCCCTCGCCTCGAGTTGGTCGATGCTATTCCGCGGACGACGGCCAAACGCGGGAGAACCCCGAGTGAGCCTCGGCGCGAACGCCGCCACCCTCTCGGGGCTCCCGGTCCCGCCCGCCTCCGACCGGGCGAACCCGGCCATCTGGCTGGCGGTGCGGTCTTTCGACCGCTGTCGCCTCCGGGGTGAGCCTTTGGCGACGGGGGGAAACATAGACCGAGCGGGGTGGCCTTACAGCCCGAACCCAGGGTGCCTTTTCGCGACTCAACCAGGAATTTCGCGCCCCGGCGGGACCGGTAGCCCGTCCTCGAGGTAGCTCGGGGCGTCTCCGATCCCGACGGCGAGCGCAGCCTTCATCCGCTTCATGAGATCGGGTTCGACCATCTCGAGTGCTTCCGAATGGCTGAGGAAGGCGTGACCCTTCAACTCGATTCGCGGCAACCGGATCCGGGCGATCTCGTCAGGCGTCAGCACGCCACCATCGAAGATCATCATCACCGCCTCGCTCCTGGTACCGGCCGCCGAGAGGTAGTCGACGCAGAGCAGGCGGCCAGGTGAGCGGCGGAGCCCAACCTCTTCCTCGACCTCGCGTTCGAGGGCGCTGTCGCGGCGACTCATTCCGCCCGATCATCCCTCCTGGGATGCTCCATCCCCGCCGATATGTCGGGTCGACGACCAGCAGCCTGCCTTCGCCGTCGTGGAGCAGCGACCCGACCGCCATCCGCTTGCCGGGGAATGGTCTGGCGACCCGCCTGACCAAATCGATCATGGCCATATGCCAGAGTTTTGCACCTGGAATGCACCGGAGGGGACGGCGCCAGCTGCACAGTGGCGCAACAAATGAGAAGCCCCGAGGGAGCTCGCAGCCGAAGCTGCCAACCCTCTCGGGGCTCTCCGTCGGTCGTGACTCCGACCCGAAGGTCGTTCTTCCGACCGATCTCCCGGCTGACCCTCTCAGGTCCTCCGGTTCCTCCGGGGGTTGCCCCCCAGCGGCAAGCGGAAATGTAGGGCACCCCAACGGCGGCGTCAACCTCCAGGCCATCTTTGGTTTCGCGACCTGTCACCTTTTTTCGCGTTCCGTCTTGATGGCCTGTTCGGACCGAGAATCCCAGGCGTGTCATTCCCATGTCGTAGAGTGCTCGACATGGGACTTGAGACACTCTCACCGAGCCGAGCGAGCGACTTCAAGGTCTGCCCGCAGCTCTTCAAGTTCCGCGCCATCGACCGGTTGCCCGAGCCCACCACGGTGTGGCAGGCACGGGGGACCACCGCCCACCTCGCCCTGCAGCGGCTCTACGATCTCCCTTCCGACGAGCGCAGTCCCGAGGCACTGTTCGATCTCTTCCGGGCGGCGTGGACCGAGTTGCGCAACGAGGACGAGTTCGCCGGGCTGTTCGCATCGCTCGAGGATGAGCGTGCCTGGGGACTCGACAGCCTGACCGTCCTCGCCAACTACTTCGGGCTCGAGGACCCGAGTGCGCTCCAACCGCTCGATCGTGAGCTCGACATGCTCGAAGATCTCGACGGAATCACGATCCGGGGGATCCTCGACCGTATCGACGAGCTACCCGACGGCAGCCTGGTCATCACCGACTACAAGTCGGGCAAAGCACCGCCCGAGGCTTTCGCCCTCCCGGCCTTCTTCGCCATGAAGATCTACGCGGTCCTTATCAGGCGGCGCCTGGGCAAGACGCCCACCGAGCTTCGCCTGCTCTACCTATCCGGCCCCACTATGTACCGGCTGATGATCGACGACCGCCAGCTGGACGCCATGGAAAGGCAGCTCAGGGCGCTCTGGCAGGCCATCTTCATCTGCGCCATTGACCGTGAGCAGTTCCCGCCCCGCCCGGGGCGGCTTTGCGACTGGTGCTCGTTCCGCTCGATGTGCCCGGCCTGGGAGGTCGTTGAGGTGGCGGATCCGGCCTTGCCGTTGGTGGTCAACGGGTAGGAGCGCGGACGGCGGACGGCGGACGGCGGACGGCGGACGGCGGACGATTCTCGGTCTCCCGGTTCTTGCGTGGTTGAGGTACCAGAACGGTCACTCAGCCACGCAAGAAATGGTGGACCGACAACCGCCACAGTTCTTGCGTGGTTGAGGTACCAGAACGGTCACCCAGTCACGCAAAGTCCGGTTCCA